>NZ_FNIJ01000021.1:49367-104216 GCF_900103845.1 Pseudomonas jinjuensis | reverse complement strand
TGTCGCGGGCATGGCCCGCTCCTACGGGAAAGTCTGGTGTTGTGGCTCCCTCACCCCAGCCCTGGCTGCGCGCCCCGCTCCAGAGGGAGAGGGGGCAGATTGGCGTCGGGGTGAATGCCGTGCCACCCGGCGACTCCGAACGGTCCCCTCTCCCTGAGGGAGAGGGTTAGGGTGAGGGGGAAGCATCAAGACGATGTAAGACAGTTGCTCCTACAGGCTGCTCCTGCAGGGACTGTGCCCCGGGAAAACAACAAGGCGCCGAACGGTCACCCGCCGCCCCTCAATCCCGCCGTCCGACAGCCGATAACCACCTGGCTTGTCAGACTATTCCACATCATGCACCCTGCTTTGCCATGGAAGTCGGCCGAGGCCGAACACCTCGCCCTGCACTGGAACCCGCTGCGCATGAAGAGCCATCCCGATGCCGCCACCCGACCGGCGGCTGAGGTTGTGACGCAACTCCCCATCCCCTCGCGACTCGGCATGTTGCGCTTCGAACGCAGCAACGAGGCGAGTTGGGCGCTGCTGTTCCTCGATCCCGGCTGCGAGCGCCTGTTCGGCGTCTCGGCCACAGACCTGTGCAGCCTCATCGACGCCCCCTTCGCCAGCCTGATGGAGCCCGAGGCGCGCTACCGGCTGCACGAGCAGATCCAGCAGCAGCTGCTGCAGGACCGCCGCTACAGCGTCCGCTACAACCTGCATACGCCGAAGGGCTGCCTGAGCGTGCTGGAGATCGGCACGGCCTTCCAGCACCATGGCCGCCAGCTGCTGCATGGCTACCTGCTGCCGGAAGAGAACCTCGCCCTCGACGAGCCACAGCCGGACGAGCAGGAAATGCGCCTGCGCATGTCCCTGGAGCTGTACCAGCGCGCCCAGGAAGAACAGCTGCAGCACCTGTTGCGCTCGCGCACCCAGCAGAACCTCATCGTGCGCCTCGCGCGGCATCGCTACCTGTCCGACGACCCGCTGCTGGAGGCGGCGCGGCTGATCGCCCAGGCCGCCTGCGAGACCTACGACGTGGCGCGCGCAGGCATCTGGCGGCTGCATGCCGGCAACCGCCTGGAAGCGGTCACCGTCTACTGCCGCGACACCGGCGCCTACGAGAAACCGGCGGACATCGATGCCGACCACTTCCCCTACTACCTCGAAGCGCTCAACAGCGGCCGCGCCATCGACGCCCACAACGTCATGCAGGACCCGCGCACCCGCGAGCTGGCCAGCCAGTTCCTGCGCCCGCTGGGCGTCGGCTCCCTGCTCGACGCGAGCATCCGCGTCGGCGGCGAGGTGGTCGGGGTGCTCTGCCTGGAACATGTCGGCGCGCCGCGCCAGTGGCAGAGCGACGAGATCGCCTTCGCCGGCGAACTGGCCGACCAGTACGCCCACGTGCTGATGAACCACGAGCGGCGCAGCGTCTCCAGCACCCTGCACCTGTTCCAGCGCGCCGTCGAACAGAGTTCCAGCGCCTTCCTGCTGCTCGACCGCGACGGCCTGCTGGAATACGTCAACCCCGCCTTCACCAGCATCACCCAGTACGGCGCCGACGAGGTCCGCGGCCGGCGCCTGGCGGAACTGCCGGCGCTGGCCAGCTTCGCCGAACGCCTGCCCGAGGCCCAGGCCGCGCTGGCCGCGCAGACCACCTGGCAGGGCGAATTCCGCAGCCGGCGCAAGGACCTCGAACCCTACTGGGCGCAGCTGTCGCTGACCAAGGTCTGCGCCGAGAACGGCGAGCCGACCCACTACATCGGCATCTACGAAGACATCACGCGCAACAAGCTGACCCAGCGCCACATCGAGAAGCTGGCCTGGCGCGACAACCTCACCGGCCTGGCCAACCGGCACTTCTTCATCAACACCCTCAGCGAGCGCCTGCAGGCCGCCGCCGACCAGCGGCTCAGCCTGCTGCTGGTGGACATCGACAACTTCAAGCGGATCAACGACAGCCTCGGCCACCAGACCGGCGACAAGCTGCTCGCCCGCCTGGCCCGGCGGCTGAACAGCAGCCTGGGCGACAACGCCACCCTGGCGCGCTTCGCCAGCAACGAGTTCGCCGTGCTCCTCGACGAATCGAACGCGGGCCACAGCGAGCGCATCGCCGGGCAGTTGCTGGAAGTGCTGAACAAGCCGCTGTTCGTCGACAACCAGCTGATCAGCATCACCGGCTCCATCGGCCTGGCCTATGCGCCGCAGCATGGCCGCGACCCGCATACCCTGATGAAGCATGCGGGCCTGGCGCTGCACAAGGCCAAGGCCAACGGCAAGCACCGCACCCAGACCTTCACCGAGGAACTGACCGCCGAGGCCAGCAACAAGCTGTTCGTCGAGAGCAACCTGCGCCGGGCCCTGGCCCATGACGAGCTGGCCGTGCACTACCAGCCCAAGCTGTGCCTGCGCAGCGGCCAGTTGCTCGGCCTGGAGGCGCTGGTGCGCTGGCAGCATCCCAGCAAGGGCATGATCGGCCCGGAGCAGTTCATCAGCGTCGCCGAGGACACCGGGCTGATCATCCCCATCGGCAAATGGGTGATCCGCGAGGCCTGCCGGCGCATCCGCCAGCTCAACGGCCAGGGCTTCGGCCATCTGCGCGTGGCGATCAACCTGTCGCCGCGGCAGTTCGGCGATCCCGACCTGGTCGGCTCGATCGCCGCGATCCTCGACGAAGAGGAAGTCTCCGCCGCGCAGCTGGAGCTGGAGCTCACCGAAAGCCTGCTGCTCGACGCCACCGACGACACGCGCCAGCAACTGCTGCGCCTGAAGAGCCTGGGGCTGACCCTGGCGATGGACGACTTCGGCACCGGCTACTCGTCGCTGAGCTACCTGAAGAAATTCCCCATCGACGTGATCAAGATCGACCGCAGCTTCATCAAGGACATCCCGGACAACCAGGACGACGTGGAAATCACCTCGGCGGTGATCGCCATGGCCCACAACCTCAAGCTGCTGGTGGTCGCCGAAGGCGTGGAAACCGCTGCCCAGCTGGCCTTCCTGCGCCGCAACCGCTGCGACATCGGCCAGGGCTTCCTGTTCGACCGGCCGATTCCCGGCGAGGAACTGCGGGAACGCCTGCGCCGCTATCCGCCGCGCTCCGGCTGAACCGATACGCATCCGCCCGTCGCCAGGCCGGCAAAAACCTGTACTCTCTTTCGCCTACCCCGTCGACGATAGAGACATTCCGGAAAAGGAGACGAATGCCATGGTCCTGCGCTCGCAAATACTGACCCAGAAGCTGGAGCTGCCCAGCGCCGCCCAGGCCCTGCCGGGCCGGGAAAGCCCGATGCCGGTGCCGGAAGCGCATTACGTCAACGGCCGCCCGCTGGAAGCGCCCTTCCCCGCCGGCATGCAGCAGATCATCCTCGGCCTCGGCTGCTTCTGGGGCGCCGAGCGGCGCTTCTGGCAGCAGCCGGGCGTGTGGGTCACCGCGGTCGGCTACGCCGGCGGCCTGACGCCGAACCCGACCTACGACGAAGTCTGCTCCGGCCTGACCGGGCATTCCGAAGTGGTGCTGGTGGTCTACGACCCGCGCGAAACCAGCATCGGGAAGCTGCTCAAGGTGTTCTGGGAATCCCACGACCCGACCCAGGGCATGCGCCAGGGCAACGACACCGGCACCCAGTACCGCTCGGCCATCTACTGGTTCGACCACGCCCAGAAGGATGCCATCGACGCCAGCCACGCCGCCTTCCAGGCCGAACTGGCGCGCAGCGGCTACGGCCCGATCACCACGGAAATCCGCGAGGTGCCGCCCTTCTATTACGCCGAGGCCTATCACCAGCAGTACCTGGCGAAGAATCCGAATGGCTATTGCGGGTTGGGCGGCACCGGGGTCTGTCTGCCGGCCTGAGCCGGCCGGGAATGACCGGGCTCAGCCCGGGACATCCCAGCTGACGAAAGCCCAGCGCATCGGCGCGCCACCGCGCCGGGCGCGCTCGGGGTCGGCGCGGAACCAGGCCTGAAGGGCTACCCGCTCGTCGTCGGAGAGGCTGCCGAACGACCAGGCGATCTTCTCGGCGAACTCCTCGAAGCGCTCGCAGCCGGCCAGCCGGCTGGGCGTCTGGATATAGTCCAGGCGCGGGTGGATGCCCCGCCGGTACAGCAGGTTGATCGTGTAGATGTAGTCGGGGAACGCCGGTGGCAGCTCGCGCCCCAGCACGGAGGCGATCTCGCTGTCGATGAAGCGCCCGCCGACCAGCTGGGTCATGTAGACGCGCAGGCGGGCATGCCGGTTGATCCGCTCGAGGATCGCATCCAGGTCGGCGACCAGGGCCGAACGCGAGGCGACCAGGATGTCGCAGACCGGCACGTCGCTCCAGTCGTCCTCCCAGGCGCGCAGGATCGGCTGCACGTTGTCCAGTCCGAGCTCGCGGGCGTTGCTCTCCAGGCATTCGAGCATCGCCGGACTGTAGTCCAGGCCATGGACCCGCTCCAGGCGCCCGGCCAGCGGCAGGCAGATGGCCCCGGGACCGCAGCCGACATCCAGCAGACTGCGCGCGCCGGTGAGATCCATGCGCTCGATGAAGGCTTCGCTGTAGGGGCCGCCCAGGCTCTTGCGGCTCATCTCCCTGGCCCGCCGGTCCCAGGCGCCGGCCGGCTTGGGCTGGTGCGCGGCGCAGCGCATGTGCTGGCGGTAGCGCTCGGCGAAATCGATGTCATCCAGGCTCATGGTCACTCCCCCCGGTCAATCCGGAAAACAGTTGCAATTGGGTGCGAATCTGCTGCGCCGGCAGGTCGTAGAGCCAGGCCAGGCGCTCCACGCTGAGCGCATCCCGGCAGTGGAAAAGGCAGCCCTGCCGGAACAGCGCGATACGGTCGGCCACGCGCAGCGCGTGTTCCGGCTGGTGGGTGCAAATCAGGATGCCCAGCCCCTGCCCGCGCAGCGCCTGGATATGCTCCAGCACGCGGATCTGGTTGCCGAAGTCCAGGCTGGCGGTGGGCTCGTCCAGCACCAGGAGGGAAGGCTCCTGCGCCAGCGCGCGGGCGATCAGCACCAGTTGCTGTTCCCCGCCGCTCAGGGTGGTGTAGATGCGTTGCCGCAAGTGGGCGATGCCAAGACGCTCCAGGCAGGCACAGGCCACGCTTCGATCATGCGCCGAAGGGCTGGAGAAAGCCCCCAGGTGCGCACTGCGCCCGAGCAGGACCATCTCCTCGACGCTGAACGGGAAGCCCCGGCCCTGGGCCTGGGGCACATAGCCGATGCGCCCGGCCAGCGTGCGCCGGGACCACTGCGGCAGCGGACGTCCGTCCAGCAGGACAGTGCCGCCCAGGGGCGCCAGCAGCCCGAGCATGGTCTTGAACAGGGTGGACTTGCCGCTGCCGTTGGGGCCAAGCAGGCAGAGCACTTCACCGCGCTGCAGATGCAGGTCCATGCCCTGGCCAAGCAGCCGGCCCGGGTAGCCGATCGCCAGTTGCCGCGCTTCCAGCCGGCTCATGCGCTGCGCCCGCCACGCGCCAGAAGCACCAGGAAGAATGGCGCGCCGACCAGCGCGGTGAGAATGCCCAGCGGCAGCTCCATGGCCGCCACGGTACGCGCCAGGGTATCGGTGAGCAGCAGGAAGCCAGCGCCCAGCAACAGGCTGGCAGGCAGCAGGCGGGAAAACTCCGCGCCCACCAGCAGCCGCGCCATGTGCGGCACGACCAGGCCGATCCAGCCGATGATGCCGGTGATGGACACGGCGCTGGCGGTCATCAGGGTTGCCGCCACTATCAACAGGCGCCGGGTGCGGACGATATTCAGGCCCAGGGCGGCGGCTTCCTCGTCGCTCAGGCTGAGCAGGTTGACGCGCCAGCGCAACAGGACCAGCGGCAGCACCCCGAACAGCATGAGCGGCGCCGCGCCCAGCAGGTCCTCCCGGCTGACGCCATTGAGGCCGCCCAGCAGCCAGAAGGTGATGCTGGCCAACTGGGTATAGGGGTCGGAAAGCACCTTCAGCAGGGAAATCCCCGCCCCCAGCAGCGCCGACAGCGCCACCCCGGCCAGCACCAGGACCAGTACCGGATCATGCCGCCCGACCCGGCTGGCTAGCAGATACACCGAGGCCACTGCCAGCAGGCCGCCGCAGAATGCCGACAGCTGCACCCACGGCAACGACAGGCCGAGGAAGATGGCGAGGACCGCCCCCAGCCCGGCCCCGGCCGAAACGCCGAGGATATCGGGCGACACCAGTGGATTGCGGAACATGCTCTGGTACGCGGCACCGGCCGCGGACAGGCTGGCGCCGACTGCCAGGGCGGCGAGAATGCGCGGCATACGGAGATTCCACAGCACGGTTTCGATCCGTTCGGGCACGCTCCCGGGGTCGCCGCCAAGGTGCGCGGCCAGCGACTGCCAGAGATCGGCGGGACGCAGCGGATATTTGCCGGCCAGCAGGGCGATGAGCAGGCAGGCCAGCAGCGCGCCCGCCAGCATGGCCCAGACGCCGATACGACCGGTTGCCGGAACGGAGCTCATCGCAGCGCCTCGAAAGCTGCCCCGGGACCGCCGGGAATCGCCGCGTATGGATTGCGGGGGTGGCTGGACAGCAACTGGCGAATCTGCGCTTCGCCCAGCTCCATGGAGTAGAACAGCGCAAAGAACTCCCGGACCCGCCCCGGCAGGGCTGCGGCCTCGCCGGGATTGACCAGCGCCAGCAACCATTCCAGGCCGAGCAGGCGATTGACGCCCGGCGGGCCATCCAGCCAGCCGAAGGGGAGCGCGGGCGCGCGATGGACCTTGTCGGCGCGTACCGCCGGCAAGTCCCGCCAGAGGGCGGATTGGCGAATGTACTGCTGCAATCCGGCATCCTGGCAAAGCACGATATCCGGCTGCCAATCCAGCAACTGCTCCAGCGAGACTCTCGCCAGGCCGCCGGAACCAAGCCGCGCGGCGACATTCTCCAGGCCGGCCAGCTCGACTGCCTCGGCATGGATGGAGCCGCCCCGGCTGGTTTCCAGCCCGTCCGGCCCCCGCGCCAGGTAGACCGTACCGGGACGGCCGGAGCCATTCCGGCTGCGCTCCAGTATCGCTTGCGCATGAGCCGCCAGCCGCTCGCCACGTTCCTCGACGCCAAAGCGTGCGGACGCTTCACGCAGCAACGATGGCGTATCCGCCAGGCGGCCCGCGAAGCTCACGCAGGGGATTCCGGTTTGCGCGCTGGCCCTGGCATTCGCCGAGAGGAAGGTGTCGTCGGCGGTACCGGTGTCGACGATCAGGTCCGGCGCCAGGCCGACCAGGGTCTCCATGGAGATGGTGCTGCCCCGCCCCGCCAGGCGGCCCAGTACAGGCAGGTCACGCTGCGCCGGGGCGATCAGGTCGCGGTTTTCCGCCGCCAGTGGCCATGGCCAGCCGAGCAGCTTGTCCGGGGCCAGGCAATAGACCAGCACCGCGGCGGGAGGACCGGCGGCGAAGATCCGGCGCACCCGTCCCGCCGCAGGCGGCTGGCCGAACACGGCAGCCAGGGTGCCATCGCCAGCCTGCAACAGTCCGGGCAGCAGCCAGGGCGCGTAACCCAGCACCTGCAGCAGTTGCCGGCGCCTCACGCCAGCGCCTCCACGGGACGGGTGGGCAGGGCATCGGCCCAGGCGAGCAAGGCGCTTTCCTCGCAGGGCAGGACCGCCTTCGCTGCACCGGTGAAGCGTTGCCAGTCGGCCAGATACTGCGGGCTCACCAGGGTCAGCAGGGGAATGCCTTCGCTCATCAGGGCCAGCATCTCGGGAGCGAAGCCTCGACCGCTGGCTTCCATCGCCCCGAAGCGGTTGACCAGCACCAGGTCCGGCGCTTCCGCGAGCGCTCGCCGCAATACCGTGCTGGCCTGCGCAAGGCCGCCGGGATCGAGGCTGCACGCCTGCGAACCCGGCCCGAGCGGCTGGGAGATGGCGAAGCTGCATCCGTCGTGCACGTCGCGAACCAGCATCGGCAGACGCCCATGCGGGTCCTTGCCCCGGCTGGTGAGCAGGCCGCGCACCCGCCAGCCGGCCAGTTGCAGGCGCTTGCAGAAACGCCAGAGCAACTCGTTGCCTTCGTCCCGCCCGCCATGCAGAACGGCTGCGAAAGGGAAAACCGTCATGTGACACTCTCCTGTCTGGCCACGGGCTGCCGCCGCAATCCGCGCATATCTAGAAATCGAAGCTGGCATTGGCGAACAGGGTCCGGCCGGGCATGGGGAAGCCCTCGTTGAATTCGTAGTCCTTGTCGCCCAGGTTGCTCACGCCCAGTTCCAGCGCCAGGTCCGGCCGCGGCTTCCATACGCCCTTGGCGCCGAGGATGGCGAACCCGCCGAGCGTCTCGTAGCGCGATGCCGAGGCGGACGAGCTGACTTCCCGGCCCTGTTCCGCATCGAGGGTGGTCTGCAGCTCCCACTGCGCGCCGGGGAACCAGCTCAGATGGGCGAACAGCTTGTGCCTTGGCGAGTCGGTGAGCGGTATGTCCCGATCGCTCAGGTTGTCGCGGTCCAGATAGGTGTAGGCGGCGCCCATCTTCCAGCGATCCGCCAGGGCCTGCTCGAGGGACAGCTCCAGGCCGCGGTGCCGCGCCTTGCTGATGTTCTGCGCCTGGTTGCATTCCTTCCCGCCGCTGCAGGACGAGCCGGGAACGATGGCGCTCTGGATGAGATCGCGAATGTGGCTGTAGAACAGCGCGGCTTCCGCGTAGCTACCGTCCCAGGGCTCGCCACGCAGGCCCAGCTCGGCGTGGCGGGCCTCTTCGGGCTTCAGGTCCGGATTGGGCAGGGCACTGCCCATGCGCGCCGAGTAGCGATCCTTGATGGTCGGCAGGCGTGACTTGCGCGCCACGCTGGCATAGGCCTCCAGCCCCGGCCCCAGGTCGTGCGCCAGTTCGGCCAGGGCGTTGGTGGCATCGGTGGTGCCGGTGGGCCAGTAATACACCTGGCGCGCCTCGCGTTCCTCATGGTCGACACCCAGGCGCAGACGCCAGTCGCCGGCGATCTCGATGAGGTCCTCGACGGCGATCGAACGGGTCACGTCGCGGTACTTCTTGTCCGGCGAGCCTGCCGCCTTGTCGACATGCCGGTCGTCCTTGTAGTGCAGCGCCAGGTGCAGCTCATGGCCGTCGAAATGACGGCTGACCAGTTCCACCGCCGAACCGTAGGTCTTGTCGTCGTAGATGCTGCGCGGACCGTCCAGGGTCGTGTAGCTGGCACCCTTGAACATATCGATACTGTTCTTGTACTTGTCCGCGTACAGGCGAAGCTTCAGGGTCAGCTCATCGTTCAGGTCGGTGGAGCTGAGGAAGTACAGGCTTTCCTTGTCCCAGTAGGGCCATTGCCAGTAGCGGGCGCCCTTGCCGCGGCCGGTATAGACGGGGTTGCCTTTCTCCCCCTCCTGCTTGCTGTAGGCGAGAGCGTATTCATCGCTGTCGTTGGGCGTGAAACCGATCTTCAGCGAACCCTTCCTGTCGGTGCGATAGGCATTCTCCCGACGGTCGCCGGTATCGGTGGGTTTTGGCTTGTGGTCGGTGAAACTGCGGCCCAGGGCGAAACTGTCGGCGTCCAGGTACGAAGCGCCCAGCTGGAAGTACCACAGGCCCTGGTTGGAGCCCAGGTTGGCGGCGACCTTGCGTTCACTGCCGGTGGCGGCGCCGATGCGCACATTGCCCTCCAGCTCCCGCGCGGGCTTGCGGGTGACCAGGTTGATCGCGCCGCCCATGATGTTCGGGCCATAGAGCAGCGAAGCGGCGCCCTTGGCCACGCGGATCTCGGCAAGGTCGAAGGTGGTGAAGCGGGCGAAATCCACATAGCCGTCATAGGGCACGTACTGGGGAATACCGTCCAGGAACAGCGGCACCTGGCGGGCATCGAAGCCGCGGACATAGACGATGTCCTCATTGCGGCTGTTGTGGGAGAGGTTGACCCCCGGCAGTGTGTTGACCGCGCTGCTGACCGTGTCGCGATTGAACGCGCGCATGGCCTCCTCGCCTATCACCTCCTCACTGGTCGTACGCGCGCGCTCGCCGCGGACCACCACGCTGCCCAGCTCGAAGACGCTATCCGCCGCCAGGGCTTCGGGCAGCGGGAAAACAGCCATGCTCGCCACCGTGCCACCCAGCCAGGCACGGCGAACGACGCGAGACAAACGGAATCCGGCTGGCGACAGCGGACCTGGGTACTGCATGACTTGCTCCTTGTGTAGCGACTGATAGGCAGGTTCGTTGCGGGCGCACTCAGGCCAGCCGCAGCGTGATGCGCTGGGCGAGATCGTCGAAGAGGTGGTAGCCGGAGGCTCCTTCGGTGAGCAGTTCGAGCAGTGCCTGCGGCTGGCGCACGCGAACTCCGCACAGCAGGGTGACGCCACGCCTGATGAAAGGACCGGGCAGCAGGGGGACCGTGGGGCCGACCAGGGCGATCCGCGAACCGGGGCGGGCCCAGCTCAGCAACTGGTCGAGGCTGCCGTCGAGCAGCGTGGTGCCGGTGGCGATCACCACATCGGCCCACGGGATCACCCGATAGGCATGTTCCGCAGGCACGTAATGCCGCAGTTCGCCGGGCTTGAGGGTGGAGGGATGCTTCTCCAGTACGCGGAAGTCCTGGTCGCGCTTGCGCAGTTCGCGCAGATAAGGCGCGAAGGCGCCAACCACCACGACCCTGTCGGCCGGCTGCAGGTCCAGCTCGGCGAATATGTCGCCGGCTTCCCTGAACCCGCAGGCAGGAACGCCATTGCGCCGCCACAGGGTTTCCACCAGCGCGTTGAACGTGGCCAGGGCCAGCGTGCGGCGCAAGGCAGCGGTGTGCTCGAGGTCCTGCAGCACGGACCTGACAGGCTTGCCCTTCAGCTTGCCGGCGAACGGCAGGGCTTTCGCCGAACTGGGACAACACACCGCCTCGGGTATCGACTTGATCGGCGTTGCGCACAATCCGGTGGCACCGTTCTCAAGCTGGACACCGGTGAAGAAGATTCCAACCGCCACCGACTGCAGACGCAGATGCCCCAGTTCGTCCTGCAGCTGACATTCGAGCTCCGCCCGCAAATCGTTGAGCATGAGAGATAGCGCTCCCTGGTAAATCGGAGCGCTATATTCGTTTCTATATAGCGATTGGGAAATTGATCGAAATCAAGCTCCGCAAAAAGATATGAATTGGCTATAAGGCAGGTCTTGACGGCCTGGTCGGCAGCCCCGCCAGGCCTCAGGCGCATTCCATGGATGCGCCAGGATGCAGTACACCGGGGCCGCCCAGGGCTTTGAGGGGCTTATTTCCTGGAGCCCGAGCCTTCTTCGACCAGCCAGTCCAGCCGCCAGCCCCCCTCGCTGTGCGCCAGGTTCTCCGCCAGCCACGGCAGCAGGCTGCGCAGTTCGTCCTCCAGCGGCCACGGCGGGTTGGCGATGACCAGGCCGGAGCCGTTCAGGCGGTCGGCGCTGTCGGCGGGGTGGATCAGCAGTTCCGCGCGCAGCAGCTTCGGCGCCGCGCTCTTCTGCAGGTCCTGGTAGAAGCGCTTGAGCTGGCGCTCGTCCTTGATCGGATACCAGATCGCCACGACGGTCTGGCGCATCCGCCCGATCGCCTCGTCCAGCGCGGTGACGCAGCGTTCCAGCTCGTCGGCCTGCTCGAACGGCGGGTCGATCAGCAGCACCGCGCGCTTTTCCGGCGCCGGCAGGAAGGCCCGCGGCACGTGCCAGCCGTTGCCTTGGTGCACGGCCACGCGACGCTCGCCGGCCATGTTGGACTTGAGCAGGCGGCCGTCCTCGGGGTGCAGCTCGTTGAGCAGCAGGCGGTCCTGCGGACGGGTCAGGCGCCGCGCCAGTTCCGGCGAGCCGGGGTAGTAGCGCAACTGGCCGTCCGGGTTCAGCGCCTGCACCGCCTGCAGGTAGTCGCCGACCAGTTCCGGCAGGTCGTCGCGCTCCCACAGCCGGGCGATGCCCTGCTGCCACTCGCCGGTACGGCTGGCCTCGTCGCCCCACAGGTCGTACAGGCCGACGCCGGAATGGCTGTCGAGATAGGCGAACGGCGTGTCCTTGCGCGCCATCAGGGCGAACAGACGGGCGAGGACGATGTGTTTCAGCAGGTCGGCGTGGTTGCCGGCGTGGTAGGCGTGGCGATAGTTCATGGACGGGCAGGCTCCTTGGGACGCGAAGTTTAGCCGGAGTCCGGGTGTTTTAGCCTTCTATCACGCCCATGGATGTTGATAGGCAGCCTTCATTCACCAAACTAGACTGCCGGCATCCTTGTGGAGGCGCCAGACCATGTCCGAAACCCTGCTCAGTTCCCGCAACCTCGCCTTCGAGCTGTACGAAATGCTCGACGCCGAAGCCCTGACCCGCCGGCCCCGCTTCGCCGACCACAGCCGCGAGACCTTCGACGCGGCGATCGATACCGCCCGCGGCATCGCCGAGGAGCTGTTCGCCCCGCACAACCGCAAGAACGACGAGCACGAGCCGCAGTACGTCGACGGCGCCGCGCAGGTGATCGCGGAACTCAAGCCGGCGGTGGACGCCTTCATCGGGGCCGGCTTCCACAACGCCACCCGCGATTTCGAAAAGGGCGGCATGCAGATGCCCAACCTGCTGTCGCGCGCCTGCTTCGCCCACTTCCAGTCGGCCAACATCGCCACCGCGTCCTATCCGATGCTGAGCATGGGCGCCAGCAACCTGATCGAGGCGTTCGGCAGCGAGGAGCAGAAGCGCCGCTTCCTGCAGCCGATGATCGAGGGCCGCTTCTTCGGCACCATGTGCCTGACCGAGCCCCACGCCGGTTCCTCCCTGGCCGATATCCGCACCCGCGCCGAGCCGGCCGCCGACGGCAGCTACCGGATCAAGGGCAACAAAATCTTCATTTCCGGCGGCGACCATCCGCTGTCGGAGAACATCGTGCACATGGTCCTGGCCAAGCTGCCGGACGCCCCGGCGGGCGTGAAGGGCATCAGCCTGTTCATCGTGCCGAAGTTCCTGGTCAACGCCGACGGCAGCCTCGGCCCGCGCAACGACGTGACCCTGGCCGGGCTGTTCCACAAGATGGGCTGGCGCGGCACCACCTCCACCGCACTGAATTTCGGCGATAACGATGCATGCGTCGGCTATCTGGTGGGCAAGCCGCACCACGGCCTGGCCTGCATGTTCCAGATGATGAACGAGGCGCGCATCGGCGTCGGCATGGGCGCGATCATGCTCGGCTACGCCGGCTACCTCTATTCCCTGGACTACGCCCGCCAGCGCCCGCAGGGCCGCCCGCTGGACGCCAAGGACCCGGCTTCCGCGCCGGTGCCGATCATCCGGCACACCGACGTGCGGCGCATGCTGCTGGCGCAGAAGGCCTAC
The DNA here is from genome assembly GCF_900103845.1 of Pseudomonas jinjuensis. Lineage (GTDB taxonomy): Bacteria > Pseudomonadota > Gammaproteobacteria > Pseudomonadales > Pseudomonadaceae > Pseudomonas > Pseudomonas jinjuensis. Next base: position 90,985 of record NZ_FNIJ01000021.1, on the reverse strand, counting down.
GTGGAAGGCGCCTTCGACCTCGGCCTGTACTCGGCGCGACTGGTCGACGACTGCGAAACCCTGGACAGCGAAGACGAACGCAAGCAGGCCCACGAACTGCTCGACCTGCTCACCCCGATCGTCAAGTCCTGGCCCGCGGAGTTCTGCCTGAAGGCCAACGAACTGGCGATCCAGATCCTCGGCGGCCACGGCTACACCCGCGAGTATCCGGTGGAGCAGTACTACCGCGACAACCGCCTCAACCCGATCCACGAGGGCACCCACGGCATCCAGTCGCTCGACCTGCTCGGCCGCAAGCTCAGCCAGAACAAGGGTGCCGGCCTCAAGCAGCTGACCCGGCTGATCCACACCGCCTGCCAGCGCGCCAGCGGCTATCCGCAACTGGACGTTCTGCGCGAGCCGCTGGAGCGCCTGCTGGATCACCTGTCGAAGGTCACCCTGGAGCTGCTCGGCGACCTGATGCAGGGCCAGGCCGGCCAGGCGCTGGCCAACTCGGCGCTGTACCTCAAGGTGTTCGGCCACACGGTGATCGGCTGGCGCTGGCTGGAACAGACGATCCGCGCCAGCGACGGCCTGGCCCGCCTGGAACGCGACGGCGGCAATCCGGCCGACGCCGACTTCTACCGCGGCAAGCTGCAGGCGGCGCGCTACTTCCTGACCTGGGAAGTGCCGGCCTGCCACCACGAACTGGCCCTGCTCGAAGCCCGCGACGACACCTGTCTCGACATGCAGGATCCCTGGTTCTAGTCCCGCATGTTCCTCCAGCCCCGGCCACGCACCGGGGCTTTTTTCGTTTCCGGGGAGCCCGCCTTGATCGTTCCCACGCTCCTGCGTGGGAATGCCGCCCTCGACGCTCCCGCGTCGATGGGACGCGGAGCGTCCCCGGATGGGTTCCCACGCGGGAGCGTGGGAACCATGAAAGGGCCTGTCTGCGCCACCGCGGGACCGTCTGCAACAACCTTTGACAGCCTTGCAAATCCGCAGGTTAGAATCGGCTGGCACACGGTCTGCATCATTTCCGGCAGCCGCTTTCCCGCTCATTCCTGAACCCGCCGCCCGGAGACTGCCGCCTTGGATGCCGTAGCCGTCAATACCTACTTCCTGATCGGTGCGGTGCTGGTAGGCATGAGCATCCTGGTCAGCTCCCTCTCCTCGCGTCTCGGCATCCCCATCCTCGTCATCTTCCTCGCCGTCGGCATGATCGCCGGCACCGACGGCCCCGGCGGCATCGGCTTCAACAACTATCCCCTGGCCTACCTGGTGGGCAACCTGGCGCTCGCCGTGATCCTCCTCGACGGTGGCCTGCGCACGCGGGTGGCGAGCTTCCGCGTGGCGCTCTGGCCGGCGCTGTCGCTGGCGACGGTGGGCGTGCTGATCACCGCCGGGCTGACCGGCATGGCCGCCGCCTGGCTGTTCCACCTGAGCTGGATGGAGGGCCTGCTGATCGGCGCCATCGTCGGCTCCACGGACGCCGCGGCGGTGTTCTCCCTGCTCGGCGGCAAGGGCCTGAACGAACGGGTCACCGCCACCCTGGAGATCGAGTCCGGCAGCAACGACCCGATGGCGGTGTTCCTCACCGTGACCCTGATCGACATGCTCGCCCACGGCAAGAGCGGGCTGGACTGGGAATTCCTCGGCCATCTGCTGCGCGAGTTCGGCATCGGCGGGATCCTCGGCATCGGCGGCGGCTGGCTGCTGCTGCAGGTGATCAACCGCATGAACCTGGCCGGCGGGCTCTACCCGCTGCTGCTGATCAGCGGCGGTCTGGTGATCTTCGCCCTGGCCAATACGGTGCACGGCAGCGGCTTCCTCGCCATCTATCTGTGCGGCCTGGTGCTCGGCAACAAGCCGATCCGCTCGCGCCACGGCATCCTGCACATGCTCGACGGCATGGCCTGGCTGGCGCAGATCGGCATGTTCCTGGTCCTCGGCCTGCTGGTCACGCCCCACGACCTGTGGCCGATCGTCCTGCCCGCCCTGGCGCTGGCGCTGTGGATGATCATCGTCGCGCGGCCGCTGTCGGTGCTGGTCGGGCTGGCTCCGTTCCGCGCCTTCCACGGCCGCGAGAAGGCCTTCATCGCCTGGGTCGGCCTGCGCGGCGCGGTGCCGATCATCCTCGCGGTGTTCCCGCTGATGGCCGGCCTGCCGAACGCCCAGCTGTTCTTCAACGTGGCCTTCTTCATCGTGCTGATCTCGCTGCTGGTGCAGGGCACCAGTCTGCCCTGGGCCGCCAGGCTGCTGCGGGTGGTGGTGCCGCCGGATCCGGCGCCGATCTCCCGCGCCGGCCTGGAGGTCCACCCGACCAGCCAGTGGGAGCTGTTCGTCTATCACCTGAGCAAGGAAAAGTGGTGCATCGGCGCCGCCCTGCGCGAACTGAAGATGCCCGAGGGCACGCGCATCGCCGCGCTGTTCCGCGGCACCCAGCTGCTGCACCCGTCCGGCAGCACCATCCTCGAGGCCGACGACATCCTCTGCGTGATCGGCCACGAGCATGACCTGTCGTCCCTCGGCAAGCTGTTCAGCCAGGCGCCGGACCGCGGCCTGAGTGCGCGCTTCTTCGGCGACTTCGTCCTCGAAGGCGATGCGCAGCTGTCCGCCGTGGCGGCGCTCTACGGCCTGAAGCTGGAAGGCGTCGACGGCGAGCAGTCGCTGGGACGCTTCATCGCCCACGAGATCGGCGGCCAGGCGATCGTCGGCGACCAGGTCGAGTGGAACGGCCTGACCTGGACGGTCGCCGCCCTGGAAGGGAACAAGATTCGCAAGGTGGGGGTCAAATTCCCCGAAGGACGCCCGGGCCCCGGCCTGTTCCTCTAGCACACCGCGACGATCCGCCCCAGGGCGCCCGTTTGCGCGCGCCGTCAGCGAACGCATCCACGGGTCGCCGCCGGGCTTACAATCTGCGCCACGCCTCCGCCGACGCCGGCTTGCCGGCCGCGAGGGGCACACTACGCTTCATTCATCGCCCCGAGAGCCGCTGAACGCGACCATGCCATTCCTGCTGCGTTTTTTCCTTACCGTCATTCTCCTCGGCGGGACCTTCGCCGGCCTGCCCGCCGTGGCGGCCGATCCCGCTCTGCCGACCGCCGAGGAGGTCCAGAAGAGCCTTGACGGCCTTGCCGACCGCAAGCTCGCCGAAGCCGAGCTGCAGCCGCTCAAGGCCAGCCTCGAACATACCCTCAAGCTGCTGCAGGCCATGAGCGCCAGCGACAAGCAGCTGGATGAGCTGAAAGGCCGCCTGGCCGACGCGCCGCGCCTGATCACCGAAAACCAGCGCGACCTGACGCGCCTGCGCGCCACCCTGGTGCAGCCGGCCATCCAGCGCTACAGCGGCTACAACGCCACCCAGCTGGAAATGCTGCTGAACCAGCAGAGCAGCCAACTGGCCGACTGGCAGAAACAGCTGGCCGAAGCCAGGGGGCAGATCCTCACCGCGCAGACCCGCCCGGAACGCGCCCAGGCCGACATCAGCGTCAACCAGACCCGCCTGCTGGAAATCGGCACCGTGCTCAAGGCCGGCAAGAAAGACGGCAAGCCGCTGGGCGCCGAGCAGCGCAACGAACTGCTCGCCGAGCAGGCCGCGCTGACCGCGCAGAACCAGCTGCTGCGCCAGGAGCTGGCCGGCAACAACCTGCTGCTCGACCTGGCCAACAGCCAGCGCGACCTGCTCAGCGAACGCATCGCCCGGATAGAGCGCGAGACCCTGGAACTGCAGGGGATGATCAGCGAGAAGCGCCGTGAGCAGTCGGAAAAGACCGTTGCCGAACTGGCCAAGGACAGCAGCCAGGGCAGCGGCACCGACAGCCTGCTGAGCCAGGAAAACGCCACCAACCTGAAGCTTTCCGACTACCTGCTGCGCACCACCGACCGCCTCAACCAGCTGACCCGCGCCAATCTCGAAGCCAAGCAGCAGCTGGACAACCTGACCCAGGGCGAGCAGACCCTCGAACAGCAGATCGGCGTGCTGCGCGGCAGTCTGCTGCTGTCGAAGATCCTCTACCAGCAGAAGCAGACGCTGCCGGTGATCACGACCGACCGGAAGCTCGCCGACGAGATCGCCGACCTGCGCCTCTACCAGTTCGAGCTGAACCAGAGGCGCGACGAGCTGAGCGACATCCAGCTCTACATCGACAACCAGTTCGCCCAGAAACCCGAGGAAAACCTCACCCCCGCGCTGCGCCAGCACCTGACCGAAGTGCTGACCACCCGCGGCGAGCTGATGGACCGGCTGAACCACGAGCTGAACGCCGTGCTCAACGAGGCCATCACGCTGCAGCTGAGCCAGAAGCAGCTGATGGACACCAGCTCCAAGCTGCGCGCCACGCTGGACGAGCAGATGTTCTGGATTCCCAGCAACCGGCCGCTGGACCTGTCCTGGTTCAAGATCGCCCCGCTGCTGCTCAGCCACCAGCTCGCCGAAGTGCCCTGGGGCTCGGCGATCCGGGAAGTCGGCGAAGGCCTGATCGACCAGCCGCTGCTGTTCCTCCCGCTGCTGCTGCTGGTCGCGGTGCTGCTGTGGAAGCGCCGTTTCCTCTACGACAAGCTGGCCTCGCTGAACGACGACATCGGCCACTTCAAGCGCGACGGCCAGATGCACACGCCGCTGGCCCTGCTGCTGGTGTTCCTGCTCGCCCTGCCCGGCGCGCTGGGCCTGGCCATCGCCGGCCTGGCGCTGCTGATGGACGCGCGCGGACAGAACGCCACCCTCGGCAGCGCGCTGCTGGAAATGGCCCAGGTCTGGCTGGTGTTCTACACCGCCCACGGCATCCTGCGCCCCGGCGGCATCGCCGAGCGGCATTTCCACTGGAGCCAGGCGCAGGTGCAGTTCCTCGGCAAGCTGCTGCGCAAGCTGGGCGTGGTGGTGCTGTTCCTGGTCGCCGTGGTCACCGTCGCCGAGCACCAGCCGGCCAGCCTCGCCGACGACGTGATCGGCATCGGCGTGGTGCTGTTCGGCTATGCGGCGATGACCTGGCTGCTCGCCAAGCTGCTGTTCCAGCGCCCGTCCACCGACCGCCCGTCGATGATCAAGATGATCGTCGGCCTGGCCTTCACCGCGCTGCCGATCGCGCTCTTCCTCGCGGTCAGCTTCGGCTACTACTACACCGCGCTGAAGCTCACCGACCGGCTCATCGACACCCTCTACCTGCTGCTGATCTGGATCGTCATCGAGGCGGCCTTCGTCCGCGGCATGAGCGTCGCCGCGCGCCGCCTGGCCTACCAGCGCGCCCAGGCCAAGCGCCAGGCGCAGCCCAAGGAAGGCCCGGAAGGCGGCGAGACGCTGGAGGAACCGACCCTCGGCATCGAGCAGATCAACGAGCAGTCGATGCGCCTGATCCGCCTCGGCCTGCTGATCGGCTTCGTGGTGGCGCTGTACTGGGTGTGGGCGGACCTGATCAGCGTGGTCTCCTACCTCGACAACGTCACCCTCTACCAATTCACCAGCGGCAGCGGCGAAGCCGCCACCACTTCGCCGATCAGCCTCGGCGACCTGCTCACCGCGCTGGTCATCGCCGGCGTCACCGCGGCCCTGGCGCGCAACCTGCCGGGCCTGCTGGAAGTGCTGGTGCTGCAGCGCCTGACCCTGGCCCAGGGCAGCGCCTACGCCATGACCACCCTGCTGTCCTACAGCATCAGCGGCATCGGCATCGTCAGCGCGCTGTCCACCCTCGGCGTCAGCTGGGACAAGCTGCAGTGGCTGGTCGCCGCGCTGTCCGTGGGCCTCGGCTTCGGCCTGCAGGCGATCTTCTCCAACTTCGTCTCCGGCCTGATCATCCTCTTCGAGCGTCCGGTACGGATCGGCGACGTGGTGACCATCGGCAACCTGTCGGGCACGGTGAGCCGGATCCGCATCCGCGCCACCACCATCACCGACTTCGACCGCAAGGAAATCATCGTCCCGAACCAGACCTTCATCACCGGCCAGCTGGTGAACTGGTCGCTCAGCGACACCATCACCCGGGTGACCATCAAGATCGGCCTGGCCTACGAAAGCGACCTGACCCTGGCGCGCAAGATCATGACCGACGCCGTGCGCGCCAACCCCCGCGTACTGCGCGACCCGGAGCCGACCCTGTACTTCACCATGATCAGCGCCAGCACCTTCGACTTCGAGCTGCGCTTCCACGTGCGCGAGCTGGGCGACCGCAACCCGGCGGTGGACGAGGTACTGACGAAGATCGCCCTGGCCTTCCGCGAGGCCGGCGTCGACATGGCGTTCAACCAGGTCGACGTGTTCGTCAAGAACCTGCAGGGCCAGGAAGCCCAGCTGATAATCGGCAAGCCACAGAGCCAGCCGCAGGTCCAGGCCCAGCCCGTGCAATTGCAGCAGCTCAAGCCGGGCGCCGAGAAGTCCTGAATCTGGACGCCTTCAGACAAGTCCGAGCACAATACTCGGACTTGTCTCGTTTTCCATGTGGAAAAGTCCCAACTTGAAGAAGCTCGACGATCTGGTTTTCGACAACCGCTACGCCCGCCTGGGCGATGCCTTCTCCACCGAAGTGCTGCCCGATCCCATCGCCGAGCCGCGGCTGGTGATCGCCAGCCCGGCGGCGATGACCCTGCTCGATCTCGATCCGGCGGAAGCCGACAACCCGGTATTCGCCGAGCTGTTCTCCGGGCACAAGCTGTGGGCGGAAGCCGAGCCGCGGGCGATGGTCTATTCCGGCCACCAGTTCGGCGCCTACAACCCGCGCCTCGGTGACGGCCGTGGCCTGCTGCTGGGCGAGGTGGTCAACGACGCCGGCGAACACTGGGACCTGCACCTCAAGGGCGCCGGCCAGACGCCTTATTCGCGCATGGGTGACGGTCGCGCGGTGCTGCGCTCATCGATCCGCGAATTCCTCGCCAGCGAACACCTCAATGCCCTCGGCATCCCCACCAGCCGTGCGCTGTGCGTGACGGGATCGAGCACCACGGTATGGCGGGAAACCCGCGAAACCGGCGCGATGCTGCTGCGCCTGGCGCAGAGCCACGTGCGCTTCGGCCACTTCGAATACTTCTACTACACCCAGCAGCCCGAGCGCCTGAAGGAGCTCGGCGAGCACGTACTGCGCTGCCATTTCCCGCACTGCCTGGAGCAGGAGCAGCCCTACGCCGCGTTCTTCCGCGAAGTGGTGGAGCGCAACGCCGAGCTGATCGCGCTGTGGCAGGCGTACGGTTTCTGCCACGGAGTGATGAACACCGACAACATGTCGATCCTCGGCATCACCTTCGACTATGGCCCCTACGCCTTCCTCGACGACTTCGACGCGCGGCACATCTGCAACCACTCGGACGATGCCGGGCGCTACTCCTTCAGCAACCAGGTGCCGATCGCCCACTGGAACCTGGCGGCGCTGGGCCAGGCGCTGACGCCCTTCGTCGAGGTGGACGAACTGCGCGCCAGCCTCGGCCTGTTCCTGCCGCTGTACCAGGCGCACTACCTCGACCTGATGCGCCGCCGACTCGGCCTGACCAGCGCCGAGGATGGCGACGAGGAACTGGTGCAGCGCCTGCTGCAGCTGATGCAGAACGGCGGCGTGGACTACAGCCGCTTCTTCCGCGAACTGGGCGATAGCGCGCCCGCCGAAGCGCTGGTGCGGCTACGCGAGGAATTCGTCGATCTGGCTGGGTTCGATGCCTGGGGCAGCGAATACAGCGCCCGTGTCGAACGCGATGGCGGCGACCAGCAGCAGCGGCGCGTGCGCATGCATGCGGTCAACCCGCGCTATGTGCTGCGCAACTATCTGGCCCAGGAAGCGATCACTGCCGCGGAACAGGGCGACTACGCCCCGGTTCGCGAGCTGTATGACGTGCTGATGAGGCCGTTCGACGAACAGCCGGGGAACGAACGCTATGCGGAACGCCCGCCGGAGTGGGGCAAGCATCTGGAGATCAGCTGCTCGTCCTGACTCCGGCGGTGACGGGTGGTCAGTTGCTGACCGTATCGCCGACCCCATCCTGACCGCGCGGCGCTTCGCCTTCGGCATCCCGGCCACGGGCTTCGCCAACGTCGCCTACGCCGTCCTGGCCGCGGGGAGCCTCACCTTCGGCGTCACGACCGCGGGCTTCGCCAACGTCACCCGGGCTATCCGCACCACGCGGGCCCTCGCCTTCGGCGTCCCGCCCGCGCGCCTCGCCGACATCGCCCTGGCTGCGCCCCGGCCCCGAGTTGCTGGCAGTGCCGCCGGCCTTGCCCGGTCCGCTATTGGCGCTGCCCGGACCGCTATTGCCGCCCCGGCCGCCACCATCGTCGCCACCGGCATGGCCGCTGCCACCATGGCCGCTACCGGAGCCGCCACCCGATCCACTGCCGCCATGGCCCCCGCCAGATCCGCCACCTGAGCCACCACCATGGCCGCCACCACCGGAGCCACCGCCGCCGCCCGAGCCACCTCCGCCGCCGCCCGAACCGCCGCCACCGCCACCACCGCCGCCGGAGCCCCCTCCACCGCCACCGTGGCCACCTCCGCCGCCGTGGCCACCTCCGCCCGAGCCGCTCGCCGCCTCGGCCGAAGAAACCAGATGATCGATCAGCGGGGTCACCGCTGCTCCGGCATACAGGGCCGCACAGATTGCCGCGGCGATCAGTGTCTTGCGCTGTCTCATGGGACACCTCGATTGTTCTTGGATATCGGTGGTGGTGGAACACTTGCTTAACACATGAGACTAGACATGTTTGGTAACTATTGCGTTCACGATGCAGCCCCCATGACGACCAGCGGTAGGCAGCGAAATCGACCAGGCGCCGGCTTACCCCGATTCATTGCCCTGCGACATTGACCGGTTACCGGTGCATCCCCATGCTGGCATGCCTGCCATCCCATACGAAGGAGCGTCGCATGAAACTGGAAACCCTCGCCGTCCACGCCGGCTACAGCCCCGATCCGACCACCAGGGCGGTGGCCGTGCCGATCTACCAGACCACCTCCTACGCGTTCGACGACACCCAGCACGGTGCCGACCTGTTCGACCTGAAGGTGGCCGGCAACATCTATACGCGGATCATGAACCCGACCAATGCCGTGCTGGAGGAACGCGTCGCCGCGCTGGAAGGCGGCGTCGGCGCACTGGCGGTAGCCTCGGGCATGGCGGCCATCACCTACGCGATCCAGACCGTCGCCGAGGCCGGCGACAACATCGTCTCGGTGGCCAAGCTGTATGGCGGCACCTACAACCTGCTGGCGCACACCCTGCCGCGCTTCGGCATCCAGACGCGCTTCGCCGCCCATGACGACATCCCGGCGCTGGAAGCGTTGATCGACGAGCGCACCAAGGCGGTGTTCTGCGAGTCCATCGGCAACCCGGCAGGCAACATCGTCGATCTGCAGGCCCTGGCCGACGCCGCGCACCGCCACGGCGTGCCGCTGATCGTCGACAACACCGTGGCGACGCCGGTGCTGTGCCGGCCGTTCGAGCACGGTGCGGACATCGTCGTGCACTCGCTGACCAAATACATCGGCGGCCACGGCACCAGCATCGGCGGCATGGTCGTCGACTCCGGCAAGTTCCCCTGGGCGCAGCACCAGGCGCGCTTCCCGCTGCTCAACACTCCCGACCCGTCCTACCACGGCGTGACCTACACCGAAGCCTTCGGCCCAGCCGCCTTCATCGGCCGCTGCCGCGTGGTGCCGCTGCGCAATACCGGTGCGGCACTCTCGCCATTCAACGCATTCCTCATCCTGCAGGGGCTGGAAACCCTGGCCCTGCGCATGGAGCGGCATTGCGACAACGCGCTGAAGGTCGCCGAGTTCCTGCAAGACCATCCACAGGTAGCCTGGGTGAAATACGCCGGCCTGGCCGATCACCCGGAAAACGCCCTGGCCCGGCGCTACATGGATGGCCGGCCGGCATCGATTCTCTCGTTCGGCATCAAGGGTGGCAGCGAAGCCGGCGCGCGCTTCATCGACGCCCTGCAACTGGTGGTGCGGCTGGTGAACATCGGCGATGCCAAATCGCTGGCCTGCCACCCGGCGTCCACCACCCACCGCCAGCTCAACGCGGAGGAACTGGCGCGCGCCGGGGTCAGTCAGGACATGGTGCGCCTGTCGATCGGCATCGAGCACATCGACGACATCCTCGCCGACCTGACCCAGGCGCTGCAGGCCGCTGCTCGCTAGCGGACGAGGCTGCCCCGCACTGGCAACCGCCACAGGCATCCCGATTCGATCCGGACCACCCCGTCCCCATTGCAATCGGGCTGCCGCGGCACAACATTGGTTGCGCTCCCTTGCCTCAGGAACCCCACCATGTCCGAAACCCTGCTCGTTCCCTGCCCGCAGTGCGGCGGCCTCAACCGTCTCCCCGCCGAGCGCCTTGCCGACCAGCCGCGCTGCGGCCGCTGCCGGGGCGAAGTGCTGCCGAACCGCCCCATCGAAATCACCGATGCCAGCTACGCCGCGCAGATCAAGGGCGACCTGCCGCTGCTGCTGGATGTCTGGGCGGACTGGTGCGGCCCGTGCAAGGCCTTCGCGCCGGTGTTCGAGCAGGCCGCCACGCGCCTGGCCGGGCGCTGCCGCCTGGGCAAGCTGGACAGCGATGCCAACCGGGAGGTCTCGGCGCGCCTGGGCATCCGTTCGATTCCCAGCCTGATCCTGTTCCGCAACGGCCAGGAAGTGGCGCGCCAGAGCGGCGCCATGCCGCTGCCGCAGTTGCTCGACTGGCTGGCGCGCCAGGGGATTTGAGGCAGCGCGGCAAGCCGGTCGCCGCGCCGGGGGATCACTCCGCTTCGAGCAGATCGTGCAGTTCGACGAACTGCTGGGTCAGCTTGTGGCGCGGGTCCATGAAGATCAGCGGGGTGCAGGCCTGGTGCGACTCGCGCATGCGCACCGAACTCATCAGGTAGACCGGCAGCACCGGCAGATCCTCGCCGACCAGCTCGTCGAGCATCTGCTGCGGCAGGGTCGCGCGCGGCTGGAACTGGTTGACCACGATGCCTTCCACCTCCAGGTCCTCGTTGTGGTCCTCGCGCAGTTCCTCGATCTCCTGCAGCAGGCCGTACAGCGCCTGGCGGGAGAAGCTGTCGCAATCGAAGGGAATCAGGCAGCGATCCGCCGCGATCAGCGCGGATACGGTGTAGAAGTTCAGCGCCGGCGGGGTATCCAGGTAGATCCGGTCGTAGTCGTCTTCCAGCAGGTCGAGCAGTTTGCGCAGCTTGTTGATCTTGTGCTTGGCCTCCAGCTTCGGCTGCAGGTCCCGCAGTTCCGCGTTGGCGGTGATCACGTGCAGGTTGTCGAACGGCGTCTCGTGGATCTGCACGCCGCCGTTGCGGCTGAACGGCCCGGAATTCAGCACGTGGCGGAAGAAGCCGGTGATGCCCGGCGGCAGGTCGTCGCCGGTGAGGCCGGTGAGGTAGTGGCTGGAGTTGGCCTGGGCGTCCAGGTCCACCAGCAGGGTCCGGTAGCCTTCGGCCGCGCTGACCGCCGCCAGGTTGCAGGCGATGCTGGACTTGCCGACCCCGCCTTTCTGATTGAACACCACGCGCCGCATACAGCTCCCTCCTTTTCATGCTGCCCGGGATTCTATGCGCTGCCTCCGGCCACAGGCGAGCCTTTCCGCCGAAGCACGCCGCCGGGCCGGCGAACGGGCCGGACGCCGGTCATGTCCCGGGCGGATTCGGGCGGCCCACCTCGCGGGTGACCAGGTCGACGAAGGACTGCACCAGCGGCGAGCGTTCGTCGCGCCGCCGCACCAGCCACACCGAGGTGGTCGCCCCGGGATCGCTGAGGGTGCGATAGACCACGCCGTCCACCCGCGTCCGGCGGAACGACGCCGGCAGCATCGACACCCCCATGCCGGCCGCCACCAGGCCGATGATGGTCATCGCCTCGCCGGCTTCCTGGGCGATGGCCGGGGTGAAGCCGGCCTGCCGCGCCAGCTCCATGAGGTTGTCGTAGAGGCCGGTGCCGTAGCTGCGCGGGAAGAACACGAAGGGCTCGCCGGCCAGCGCGGCGATCGACAGCCCGTCGGCGCTCTGCGGCACCAGCGGATGATCGGCGCGCAGCACGGCGACCAGCGGTTCGCTGAACAGCTCCACGGCTTCGAGGCTGTCCGGCAGGGCGATCGGGCGGATCACCCCGACCTGCACGCGCTCGTCCTGCAGCGCCTGCACCACCTGGGCGCTGCTCATTTCCTGGAGGTCGAGATGCACTTCCGGGCAGGCCTGGCGGAACGCCAGGATGCTGCGCGGGATGCTCGAGGTGAAGGGCGCCGAGGCGGTGAAGCCGATCTTCAGCTCGCCGATCTCGCCCTGGTGCGCGCGCCGGGCCAGCAGCACGGCCTTGTCGACCTGCTGGAGGATCGCCCGCGCCTCGTCGAGGAACAGCCGCCCGGCCGCGGTCAGGGCGACGCGGCGGTTGGTGCGGTCGAGCAGGCGCGCGCCGATTTCCTCTTCCAGCGCCTGGATCTGCTGGCTCAGCGGCGGCTGGGAAATGCCCAGCTGTCCGGCGGCGCGGCCGAAATGCAGCTCCTCGGCGACGGCGATGAAGTAACGCAGGTGACGCAGCTCCATATGATTCGTCTTACATATCAAACGTGTCGATTAATATATTGGAAATAATAAATTCCGCTCCGTATTCTTTCCACACAAGCCCAATAACAACTTTCTCTTCAACGGTCCCACCTGCGCCAGCAGGCATTCCGGACCAATCAACCTGAATTCGAGGTGAGTTGTGAGCCATTCCGCCTTGCGGGCTTCCCAGGATAGCGAACCCTTCCCTGCCGCCGGCGCCAGCCTGTCGCTGGTCGCCGATAACGACGCCGGCAGCGACACCCACATAGAAAGAGGCACACCGGCCTTCATGCGCACCGCACTGGCGCTGTTCGCCGGCGGTTTCGCCACCTTCGCCCTGCTCTACTGCGTGCAGCCGATGATGCCGGTGCTGTCCCGGGCCTTCGCCCTGACCGCCGCGCAGAGCAGCCTGGTGCTGTCGGTATCGACCATCACCATGGCGGTCGGCCTGCTGTTCACCGGTCCGGTTTCCGACGCCATCGGCCGCAAGTCGATCATGGTCGCCTCGCTGTTCCTCGCCGCGCTGTTCACCATCGGCAGCGCGCTGATGCCGACCTGGCACGGCGTGCTGGTCATGCGCGCGCTGCTCGGCCTGGCCCTGAGCGGCCTGGCGGCGGTGGGCATGACCTACCTGAGCGAGGAAATCCATCCGCGCCACATCGGCTTCGCCATGGGCCTGTACATCGGCGGCAACGCCATCGGCGGGATGAGCGGGCGGCTGATCACCGGCGTGCTGGTGGACTTCGTCTCCTGGCACGTCGCCCTGGCGACGCTGGGCGGTATCGCGCTGGTCGCCGCCGCGGTGTTCTGGCGCATCCTGCCGGAGTCGCGCAATTTCCGCCCGACGCCGCTGAACCTGCGGCAGCTGCGCGAAGGCTTCGCCGGGCACCTGCGCGACGCCGGCCTGCCATGGCTGTTCCTGGTCGGCTTCCTGCTGATGGGCGGCTTCGTCACCCTGTTCAACTACATCGGCTACCGCCTGCTGGCCGAGCCCTACCACATGAGCCAGGCGCTGGTCGGCGTGCTGTCGCTGGTCTATCTGGTGGGCATCTACAGCTCCGCCTGGGTCGGCTCCCTCGCCGACAAACTGGGCCGGCGCAAGGTGCTCTGGAGCGTGCTGCTGCTGATGCTGGGCGGCCTGCTGCTGACCCTGTTCAGCGCCCTGCCGCTGATCGTCGCCGGCCTGCTGCTGTTCACCTTCGGCTTCTTCGCCGCGCATTCGGTGGCGAGCAGCTGGATCGGCCGCCGCGCATTGCGGGCCAAGGGCCAGGCCTCCTCGCTGTACCTGTTCTGCTACTACCTCGGCTCCAGCGTGGCGGGTACCGCCGGCGGGGTGTTCTGGCACCACTTCGGCTGGATGGGCGTCGGCCTGTTCATCGCCGCGCTGCTGGTAATCGCGCTGGGCATCGCCCTGCACCTGTCGCGGCTGGCGGTGTTACCGGTCAATGGAAGCACGACGTCGAACGGCTGAAAGTGTGTCGAATCTACACACGCTCCAGAAAGAAAGAGTCGCCAACAGACATGTTTCGTCGCTGAAGAACAAATGACCAGCATCCTCCCAGCGCCTGCCAGCCGGGCGCCGGGTATCTTCTACCCATCCATGCGACTTTAGTTGTAACAGGATGTGGCGCGTTCCTTGCGTACAGAATCCAGCACACGTTGTTGGATTCTCGAAACACCCCTCTTTCGATTCCGCAATACCCCGTTTCCCTCCTGTAGTAGCAATAGGTAAAGCATGAGCAGTACCCCTTCCAACGGGCTCGCCCAGGGCCTGAAAAATCGTCATGTCACCATGCTCTCCATTGCCGGCGCCATCGGTGCCGGTCTGTTCGTCGGCTCCGGCCACGCCATCGCCGAAGCCGGCCCCGCCGTGATGATTTCCTACCTGGTCGCGGGCGCGCTGGTGGTGCTGGTCATGCGCATGCTGGCCGAAATGGCCGTGGCCCAGCCCGACAGCGGTTCCTTCTCCACCTACGCCGACCGTTCCATCGGCCACTGGGCCGGCTTCACCATCGGCTGGCTGTACTGGTGGTTCTGGGTGCTGGTGATCCCGCTGGAAGCCAACGCCGCCGGCGCCATCATCCACGCCTGGTTCCCCGGCGCGCCGATCTGGGTACTGGCCTTCGTCATCACCGCCGCGCTGACCGTCACCAACCTGTTCAGCGTGAAGAACTACGGTGAGTTCGAGTTCTGGCTGGCGCTGATCAAGGTCGGTTCGATCATCGCCTTCATCGTCCTCGGCTGCGCCGCCATCTTCGGCGTCTCGCTGAACCCGCAGGTCAGCGGCATCAGCCACCTGTACGCCGAGGGCGGCTTCATGCCCAAGGGCTGGGGCGCCGTGCTGGCCGCGCTGCTGACCACCATGTTCTCCTTCATGGGTTCGGAGATCGTCACCATCGCCGCCGCCGAGTCCAAGGATCCGGCCCAGCAGATCACCCGCGCCACCAACTCGGTGATCTGGCGTATCGCGCTGTTCTACCTGCTGTCGATCCTGATCGTGGTCTGCCTGGTGCCGTGGAACGATCCGCGCCTGGCCAGCATGGGCTCCTACCAGACCGTGCTGGAGACCCTGAACGTTCCGTACGCCAAGCTGATCGTCGACATCATCGTCCTCGTCTCGGTGACCAGCTGCCTGAACTCGGCGCTGTACACCGCCTCGCGCATGCTGTTCAGCCTCAGCAAGCGCGGCGACGCCCCGCGCATCGCCCAGGTGACCAACGCCAGCCGCACCCCGGTGTTCGCCGTGCTGCTGTCCACCGCCATGGCTTTCCTCTGCACCTTCGCCAACTACCTGGCGCCGGCCGAGGTGTTCAACTTCCTGCTGGCCAGCTCCGGCGCCATCGCCCTGCTGGTGTACCTGGTGATCGCCATGTCCCAGCTGCGCATGCGCAGGAAGCTGCTCGCCAGCGGCCATCAGCTGACCCTGAAGATGTGGCTGTTCCCCTGGCTGACCTGGGCCGTGATCATCTTCATCGTCGCCGCCCTGGTGACCATGATGATCCGCCCGGACCACCGCATGGAGGTGGTCGCCACCACCCTGCTGACCATAGTGGTGGTCTGCTCCGGCCTGCTGGTGTCCCAGCGCCGCAAGGCCCAGCGTGCCGCCGGAATGGTGGCCGACGCGGCCTGATCCAGACCGACCTGTACAAGCGGGCCATGCCCGCGAAAGGCGCAGCCGACATGAAAAAGCCCCGCCATCTCTGGCGGGGCTTTTTCGTTTCGGATGAACCGGTCGTCGACAGATCAGGCGTGGTACTGCGCCGACAACTCGTGCACCGCCTCGAAGAAGGCTCCGGCGTGGGCCGGGTCGACTTCCGGGGTGATGCCGTGGCCGAGGTTGAACACGTGGCCGCTGCCGTTGCCGTAGGCCGCCAGGATGCGCCCGACTTCGGCGCGGATCGCCGCCGGATTGGCGTAGAGCACCGACGGGTCCATGTTGCCCTGCAGGGCGACCCTGTCGCCGACGCGGGCGCGGGCGCTGCCGATGTCGCAGGTCCAGTCCAGACCCAGCGCCTCGGCGCCGCTGTCGGCCATGGATTCCAGCCACAGGCCGCCGCCCTTGGTGAACAGGATCACCGGCACGCGGCGCCCTTCGTGTTCGCGGATCAGGCCGTCGATGATCTTCCGCATATAGGCCAGGGAGAACTCCTGGTACGCCGCCGACGACAGGCTGCCGCCCCAGGAATCGAAGATCTGCACCGCCTGGGCGCCAGCGAGGATCTGGCCGTTGAGGTAGCTGGTCACCGACTGCGCCAGCTTGTCCAGCAGCGCATGCATCGCCTGCGGGTTGTCGTAGAGCATCGCCTTGGACTTGCGGAAGTCCTTCGACGAGCCGCCCTCGACCATGTAGGTCGCCAGGGTCCAGGGGCTGCCGGAGAAGCCGATCAGCGGCACGCGGCCGTTCAGCTCGCGGCGGATGGTGCGCACGGCGTCCATGACGTAGCCGAGGTCCTTCTCCGCATCGGGAACCGGCAGCGCCTCGATGTCCGCGGCAGTGCGCACGACCTTCCTGAAGCGCGGACCTTCGCCGGTCTCGAAGTACAGGCCGAGGCCCATGGCATCCGGAACGGTGAGGATGTCGGAGAAGAGGATCGCCGCGTCCAGCTGCGGATAGCGGTCCAGCGGCTGCAGGGTGACTTCGCAGGCCAGCTGCGGGTTCATGCACAGGCTCATGAAGTCGCCGGCCTTGGCGCGGGTGGCGCGGTACTCCGGGAGATAGCGGCCAGCCTGGCGCATCATCCAGACGGGCGTGACATCGACGGGCTGCTTGAGCAGGGCGCGGAGGAAGCGATCGTTCTTCAGGGCAGTCATGGTGGCATCCGGAAAAAAAGTGCGGGCATTTTCGCAAAGCCCAAAGCAAAAGGCACGGCGGGTGCCGTGCCTTTTGTCATCAGCGGCATTTGCTTTTCGTAGGAGCGAGCTTGCTCGCGAACCCTGGCCCCACTGCGGAGTGGTTCGCGAGCAAGCTCGCTCCTACATACCCAGGCTTAGACGCCCAGGTAGTCGAGGATGCCCTCGGCAGCCGTACGGCCTTCGAAGATCGCCGTCACCACCAGGTCGGAACCACGGACCATGTCGCCACCGGCGAAGATCTTCGGGTTGCTGGTCTGGTGCTTGAACTCCGCGTTGGCCGGGGCGATGACGCGGCCCTGGCTGTCGATCTCGACGCGGTGCTGGTCGAACCACGGCGCCGGGCTCGGACGGAAGCCGAAGGCGATCAGCACGGCTTCCGCCGGGATGATCTCCTCGGAGCCCGGGATCGGCTCGGGGCTGCGACGGCCACGGGCGTCCGGCTCGCCGAGACGGGTCTCGACCACCTTCACGCCTTCCACCCTGTCCTCGCCGACGATGGCTATGGGCTGGCGGTTGAAGAGGAACTTCACGCCCTCTTCCTTGGCGTTCTTCACCTCGCGGCGCGAACCCGGCATGTTCTCTTCGTCGCGGCGATAGGCACAGGTCACGTTCTTGGCGCCCTGGCGGATCGAGGTGCGGTTGCAGTCCATCGCGGTGTCGCCACCGCCGAGGACCACCACGCGCTTGCCCTTCATGTCGACGAAGTCTTCCGGCGCCTTCTCGAAGCCGAGGTTGCGGTTGACGTTGGCGATCAGGAAGTCCAGCGCGTCGTGCACGCCCGGCAGGTCTTCGCCCGGGAAGCCGCCCTTCATGTAGGTGTAGGTGCCCATGCCCATGAACACTGCATCGTACTCGTCGAGCAGCTGTTCCATGGTCACGTCCTTGCCGATTTCGGTGTTCAGGCGGAATTCGATGCCCATGCCGGTGAAGACCTCGCGGCGCCGGCTCAGCACGGATTTCTCCAGCTTGAACTCGGGGATGCCGAAGGTCAGCAGGCCGCCGATTTCCGGGTTCCTGTCGAACACCACCGGCGTCACGCCGTTGCGCACCAGCACGTCGGCGCAGCCGAGGCCGGCCGGGCCGGCGCCGATCACCGCGACGCGCTTGCCGGTCGGCTTGACCCGCGACATGTCCGGGCGCCAGCCCATGGCGAAGGCGGTGTCGGTGATGTACTTCTCCACCGAGCCGATGGTCACCGCGCCGAAGCCGTCGTTGAGGGTGCAGGCACCCTCGCACAGGCGGTCCTGCGGGCACACCCGGCCGCAGACTTCCGGCAGGGTGTTGGTCTGGTGCGACAGCTCGGCGGCGGCCAGGATGTTGCCTTCCGAGACCAGCTTCAGCCAGTTCGGAATGAAGTTGTGCACCGGGCACTTCCATTCGCAGTACGGGTTGCCGCAGCCCAGGCAGCGGTGCGCCTGATCAGCCGCCTGCTGCGGCTTGAACAGGTCGTAGATCTCGACGAACTCGCGCTTGCGCTGACGCAGCAGCTTCTTCTTCGGATCCTTGCGCCCGACCTCGATGAACTGGAAGTCGTTATTCAGACGTTCAGACATTTCAAGACCTCATCAAACTTCTTCAGGCGCTTATTGCGGGTTTGCACGGGTGCTGCTGAGCAGGGAACCGAGGCTCGCGGCCTTCGGTTTCACCAGCCAGAAGCGACGCAGGTAGTCATCCAGGTTTTCCAGGATATTCCTGCCCCACTCGCTCGCGCTCTCTTCCACGTACTCGACCAGGACCTTGCGCAGGTGACTGCGGTAGGCCTCCATCGCCTCGCCGCTGATGCGCTGCATCTCGACCAGCTCGTGGTTGACGCGGTCGACGAAGGTGTTGTCCATGTCCAGTACGTAGGCGAAGCCGCCGGTCATGCCGGAACCGAAGTTGTAGCCGGTACGACCCAGCACGCAGACGAAGCCGCCCGTCATGTATTCGCAGCAGTGGTCGCCAGTGCCTTCCACCACGGCATGGGCGCCGGAGTTGCGCACGGCGAAACGCTCGCCCGCGGTGCCCGCGGCGAACAGCTTGCCGCCGGTGGCGCCGTACAGGCAGGTGTTGCCGACGATGGCCGACTCCTGGGTCTTGAACGGGCTGCCTTTCGGCGGGGTCACCACCAGCTTGCCGCCGGTCATGCCCTTGCCGACGTAGTCGTTGGCGTCGCCTTCCAGGTACAGGTGCAGGCCGCCGGCGTTCCACACGCCGAAGCTCTGGCCCGCGGTACCCTTGAAGCGGAAGGTGACCGGCGCCCTGGCCATGCCCTGGTTGCCGTGCACCTTGGCGATCTCGCCGGAAATCCGCGCGCCGATGGAGCGGTCGCAGTTGCCGATTTCCAGTTCGAATTCGCCGCCGCTGCCGCTCCTGATGGCGTCGCGCGCCAGCTCGACCATCTTCTCGGCCAGCAGGCCCTGGTCGAACGGCGGGTTCTTCTCGACTTCGCAGAACTGCGGCTTGTCGGCCGGGATCAGGTCGCTGCCGAGCAGCGGGGTGAGGTCGAGGTTCTGCTGCTTGGCGGTTTCGCCCGGCAGGATTTCCAGCAGGTCGGTGCGGCCGATCAGCTCGCCGAGGCTGCGCACGCCGAGGCGGGCCAGCCACTCGCGGGTTTCCGAGGCGATGAAGGTGAAGAAGTTCACCACCATGTCCACGGTGCCGATGAAGTGGTCCTTGCGCAGCTTGTCGTTCTGGGTGGCGACGCCGGTGGCGCAGTTGTTCAGGTGGCAGATGCGCAGGTACTTGCAGCCCAGGGCGATCATCGGCGCGGTGCCGAAGCCGAAGCTCTCGGCGCCGAGGATGGCCGCCTTGATCACGTCGAGGCCGGTCTTCAGGCCGCCGTCGGTCTGC
Organism: Pseudomonas jinjuensis; assembly: GCF_900103845.1. Taxonomy (GTDB): domain Bacteria; phylum Pseudomonadota; class Gammaproteobacteria; order Pseudomonadales; family Pseudomonadaceae; genus Pseudomonas; species Pseudomonas jinjuensis. Next base: position 71,316 of record NZ_FNIJ01000021.1, on the reverse strand, counting down.
ACCCGGACCTTGCCGCGCAGGTCGTTGCCGCGCAGGGTCTGGTGGGTCTCGGCGAGGCCCAGTTCCCACGGCGAACCGGCGTACTTGATCGAGGTGATCGGCGAGGCGCCGGTACCGCCGTCGTAGCCGGAGATGGTGATCAGGTCGGCATAGGCCTTGGCCACGCCGGCGGCGATGGTGCCGACGCCGGGTTCGGAAACCAGCTTCACCGATACCAGCGCCTGCGGGTTGACCTGCTTGAGGTCGAAGATCAGCTGGGCGAGGTCTTCGATGGAGTAGATGTCGTGGTGCGGCGGCGGCGAGATCAGGGTCACGCCGGGTACCGCGTAGCGCAGGCGGGCGATCAGGCCGTTGACCTTGCCGCCCGGCAGCTGGCCGCCCTCGCCGGGCTTGGCGCCCTGGGCCACCTTGATCTGCAGGACCTCGGCGTTGACCAGGTATTCCGGGGTCACACCGAAGCGGCCGGTGGCCACCTGCTTGATCTTCGAGCTCTTCACCGTGCCGTAACGCGCCGGATCCTCGCCACCCTCACCGGAGTTGGAGCGGCCGCCCAGGCGGTTCATCGCCTCGGCCAGCGCCTCGTGGGCTTCCGGGGACAGCGCGCCGAGGGAAATGCCGGCGGCGTCGAAGCGCTTGAAGATGGATTCCAGCGGCTCGACTTCGTCCAGGCTCAGCGCCTGCGGCGCCTCCTTGACCTTCAGCAGGTCGCGGATCATCGACACCGGACGGTTGTCCACAAGCGCGGTGTATTCCTTGAACAGCTCGAAGTTGCCCTGCTGCACGGCAGCCTGCAGGGTGTTCACCACGTCCGGGTTGTAGGCGTGGTATTCGCCGCCGTAGACGAACTTCAGCAGGCCACCCTGCTGGATCGGCTTGCGCGCGCTCCAGGCTTCGGCGGCGAGCAGCTTCTGCTCGTTCTCGATGTCGAGGAAACGCGCGCCCTGGATGCGGCTGGCGACGCCCGGGAAGCACAGCTCGGTGACTTCGTCGGACAGGCCGACGGCCTCGAACAGCTGGGAGCCGCGATAGGAGGCGACGGTGGAGATGCCCATCTTCGAGAGGATCTTCAGCAGGCCCTTGGAGATGCCCTTGCGGTAGTACTTGAACACCTCGTAGAGGTCGCCCAGCACTTCGCCGGTGCGGATCAGGTCGGCCAGCACTTCATAGGACAGGAACGGATAGACCGCCGAGGCGCCGAAGCCGATCAGCACCGCGAAGTGGTGCGGATCGCGGGCGGCGCCGGTTTCCACCAGGATGTTGCAGTCGCAGCGCAGGCCGGTCCTGACCAGGCGGTGATGCACGGCGCCGACGGCCAGCGCGGAATGCACCGGCAGCTTGCCGGGGGCGATGTGACGGTCGCTGAGCACCAGCAGTACCTTGCCGGCGCGCACGGCTTCCTCGGCCTGGTCGGCGATGTTGCGCACCGCGGCTTCGAGGCCGGTGGACTCGTCGTAGTTGAGGTCGATGAAGTGGCGCTCGAAGCCCGGGCGATCCAGATTCATCAGGGTCCGCCACTTGGCCGGCGAGATCACCGGGGTGGTGAGGATCGCCTGGCTGGCATGGTCGGCCGACTCTTCGAAGATGTTGCGCTCGACGCCCAGGCAGGTCTCCAGGGACATCACGATGGCTTCGCGCAGCGGGTCGATCGGCGGGTTGGTCACCTGCGCGAACTGCTGGCGGAAGTAGTCGAACGGCGAGCGGATGCGCTTGGACAGCACCGCCATCGGGGTGTCGTCGCCCATCGAGCCGACCGCTTCCTGGCCCTGCTCGGCCAGCGGACGCAGCACCTGGTCACGCTCCTCGAAGGTGACCTGGAACATCTTCATGTACTGCTTCAGCTGGTCGGCGTCATAGCTGGCCACGCCGTGGTCGTCGTCCAGGGTCGCCTGGATGCGCAAGGCGCTCTGGCGCAGCCACTGCTTGTACGGGTGGCGCGACTTCAGGCGGTTGTCGATCTCGTCGGTGTGCAGGACCTGGCCGGTCTCGGTGTCCACCGCGAGGATCTGGCCCGGGCCGACGCGGCCCTTGGCGATGACGTCTTCCGGCTTGTAGTCCCACACGCCGATTTCCGAGGCGAGGGTGATGTAGCCGTTCTTGGTGGTCACCCAGCGCGCCGGACGCAGGCCGTTGCGGTCGAGCAGGCAGACGGCGTAGCGGCCGTCGGTCAGCACCACGCCCGCCGGGCCGTCCCACGGCTCCATGTGCAGCGAGTTGAATTCGTAGAACGCGCGCAGGTCGGCGTCCATGGTCTCGACGTTCTGCCAGGCCGGCGGAATGATCATGCGCAGGCCGCGGAACAGGTCCATGCCGCCGGTGACCATCAGTTCCAGCATGTTGTCCATGCTGGAGGAGTCGGAACCGACGCGGTTGACCAGCGGGCCGAGTTCTTCCAGATCCGGGATCAGATCGTTGGTGAACTTGTTGCGGCGCGCCTGGGCCCAGTTGCGGTTGCCGGTGATGGTGTTGATCTCGCCGTTGTGCGCCAGCAGGCGGAACGGCTGGGCCAGCGGCCACTTCGGCATGGTGTTGGTGGAGAAGCGCTGGTGGAACACGCAGATCGCGGTCTGCAGGCGCTCGTCACCGAGGTCCGGATAGAAGGCCGCCAGGTCGGCGGGCATCATCAGGCCCTTATAGATCATGGTCTTGTGCGAGAAGCTGCAGACGTAGTGATCGGCATCGGCGGCGTTGGCCACCGAGGAGCGACGACGCGCGCTGAACAGCTTGATGGCGAAGTCCTGGTCGGACAGACCGGCTCCGCCGACGAACACCTGCTCGATCTGCGGCAGGCGCTCCAGGGCCAGGCGGCCGAGGACGCTGGTGTCGATCGGCACCTTGCGCCAGCCGACCAGCTGCAGCCCGGCGGCGACGATCTCGCGATTCATGTTCTCGCGAGCGGCCTCGGCCTTCACCGGGTCCTGGTTGAAGAACACCATGCCCACCGCATACTGCTCGGGCAGCTCGACCGAAAACTCTTCCCTGGCCACTGCACGCAGGAACAGGTCCGGCTTCTGGATCAGCAAGCCGCAACCGTCACCCGTTTTTCCGTCCGCGTTGATCCCACCTCGGTGGGTCATGCAGGTCAGTGCTTCAATCGCTGTTTGCAGAAGTTGATGGCTTGCCTCGCCCGTCATATGGGCGATCAGGCCGAATCCGCAGTTATCCTTGAACGTTTCAGGATGGTACAGACCTGCTTTCATAGGGAACTCTCACCGGCAAAACTTTTTTAATTCATATGCATTGCCTACACACCCGCTCATCCGGCGAGTTTCCGATAGGCAAAGGGAGGCCATTGTACACAGGTGACTTCGCCACCACAAATTTTGCGACGAACCCTTGTAAATTGATGTCGCAAGAATGAAATGAAAAACCCCGCAGTCGTGTTAGCGACTGCGGGGTTTTGTCACAGCGAAGGGAACGTCAGCGGGTGCTGGCGATCTCCTGCTGGATGCTAGCGAAGGTCCGCGGCCAGGGCTTGGAGGCCTGAATCCTGGCCGGAAGGCTCTTGATCGCCGCCTGCGCCGCGGCGCGATCGGCGAAGCTGCCATAGGTCACCACGTAGAACGGCTTGCCCTGCAGGCTCTTGCGGAAGTAGCGGTAGCCGCTGCCCTGCTGACGGACGAAGGCCTGGGCGCTGGCCTCGGAACCGGTGCCGAGCACCTGTACGGCGTAGCGCGCGCCGGCCTGCGCACGATACCAGCCGGCCTCACCGCCACCACCAGCCGCAGCGGCAGCCGGCTTGGCAGCCGCGGGCTTGGCGGAAGGAGCAGGCGCCGCAGGCTTGGCTACCGGCCTGGCCGGAGCGGCCTGGACGACGGCAGGCTTGGCCGGCGCCGCCGGTGCGCTGGGTTCCACAGGCGCAGGAGCCGGAGCGGCCGCACTGGTCGGCGCCGGCGGAACCGGATGCAGCGGCGCCGGGCCGCTGTTCGCCAACGGCGTGACCGGCGGAGCACTGGTAGTCACGGTCGGCGGAACCATGGCCGAGGGCAGCGCACCTTCGTCCGGATCTTCCTGGCCGCCGGCCTGGGCCATCGGCTCGCGGATCACCGGCTGCGATTCGCCCACCAGCGGCAATGGCAGCGGCTGGTTGGAGCCGGCGAATTCCACTGCCGGCGCCTGTCCATCGGCCGGGGCCTGCGCCGTCGCGGGAGCGGTCGCCTCCGGCTTGCCACCATGCCCCTGCATGAACCACGCAGCGACCACGCCGACGGCCACCACCGCCAGCACCAGCAGATGCTTCTTCGGCAACTGGAAGCCAGCCGCAGCCGCCGGCTTGCGCGCCTTGCCGCGCTCGGCCAGCATCGCCTCGATCAGCGCATCGCGGGCCACCTGGTTGATCGCCCCCGGCCAGCCGCCGGACTGCTCGTGGATGTCGGCCAGCAGCTCAGGCGAAATCAGCTCGCCACCCTGCCCGGCACCCTCCAGACGCTGGACCAGATACTCGCGGGTCTCCTCCTCGCTGTAGGGCTGCAATTCGATGGCATGGAAGCGCTCCTCGCCCTCGGACAACGCCTCGAGCTGCTCCAGCAGCTCGGCCTCGCCGAACAGGAAAACGTGCAGGCGCGCCTCGCTGTTGCCGGCCGCCAGCCGCAGCAGCACCTCGACCGCACCCTCGCGCAGCTGCTCGGCATCGTCCACCAGCAGGTAGACGTCATGCCCGGTGATCGCCAGTTGCGCCACCTTGGTCAGGATCGCGTCGACGCTGGTCTGGGTGATGCCCAGCCCCTGCGCCAGCTGGCGCAGCAGGGTCGCCTCGTCAGCCGCCGAGCGGCCGGAAATCACCACGCTGGAGACCACTTCCTTGTTGGTGCTGGCGACCAGGGCCTGGCGCAGCAGGGTCTTGCCGCTGCCCAGCGGACCGGTCACCGCCAGCAGCAGGTGGCTGTAGCGCGCCAGGTGATGCAGTTGCCCCAGCACCGGCTTGCGCTGCGCCGGGAAGAATTTGAAGCCGGGAACCCGTGGCGCGAAGGGATCGTGGCTGAACTGGTAGTGGGCCAGGAAGGCCTCGTCGGCATGCAAACTGGACATAGGACCTCAACGTTCTCCTGACAGATCGGCCAGAGCCTGGAAATCGGCACGCAGCGTTTCTTGCAAAACCTCACGAGGGAAATCGGCGGTGACCACCGCAGCCCCCAGCCCTTGAAGCAGTACCAGACGCAAACGCCCGTCGAGCACCTTCTTGTCGACCGCCATGTGTTCGAGGAAATGCTCCGCGGTCATCTCCTGCGGCGGCACGATCGGCAGGCCGGCACGGCGCAGCAGCCGCACGCCGCGGTCGCGCTCGGCGGCAGTCAGCCAGCCCAGCCGGTGTGACATCTCGAGTGCCATCACGGTTCCCGTGCCCACCGCCTCGCCATGCAGCCAGGCGCCATAGCCCATGTGGGTCTCGATGGCATGGCCGAAGGTGTGGCCGAGATTGAGCGTCGCGCGCACGCCGGACTCGCGCTCGTCGGCACCGACCACCCGCGCCTTCGCTGCGCAGGAGCGCTCGATGGCTTCGGTCAGGGCCGCCGGCTCGAGCGCCAGCAGGTCCTCGACGTGCGCTTCGAGCCAGGTCAGGAACGGCTCGTCGCAGATGAATCCGTACTTGATGACTTCCGCCAGGCCGGCCGACAGCTCGCGCGCCGGCAGGGTGCGCAGGGACGCGGTATCGATCACCACCGCCTGCGGCTGGTAGAAGGCACCGACCATGTTCTTGCCCAGCGGATGGTTGATCCCGGTCTTGCCCCCCACCGAGGAATCCACCTGGGACAGCAGCGTGGTCGGCACCTGGATGAAATCGACCCCGCGCTGGTAGCAGGCGGCGGCGAAGCCGGTCATGTCGCCGATCACCCCGCCACCCAGGGCGATCAGGGTGGTCTTGCGGTCATGCCGCGCCTTTAGCAGCTCGTCGAAGATCAGCTGCAGGGTTTCCCAGTTCTTGAACGCCTCCCCGTCGGGCAGGACGACGCTGGTCACGGCATAACCGGCAAGGGTTTTCTGCAGGCGTTCGAGATAGAGCGGCGCGACCGTCTCGTTGGTGACGATCGCCACCTGCCGGCCATGGATGTGCGGCGCGAAGAAGCGAGGATCGTCCAGCAGCCCTTCGCCGATGTAGATCGGATAGCTGCGGTCACCAAGATCGACGTTGAGTGTGCGCATGAAACCCCCAGGCAAGAAAGGGGGATAGCATAACGCAGATCGGAGCGGCCTTTAACGGCGCTCCAGCCTGCGCAAGCGATCCAGAATTTCCTGCACGACCAGCCGCGGCGGGCGCTCGTCGGTCTCCACCACGACATCGGCGATTTCCCGGTAGAGCGGATCGCGGATTTCCATCAGATCGCGCAGCACCTGCCCCGGATTCGGCTTCTGCAGCAGCGGCCGGCCCTTGTCCCGGGCAGTCCTGGATATCTGCTGGTCGACCGAGGCATGCAGATAGATCACCTGCCCGCCGGCCTTCAGCGCGGCGCGGTTCGCCTCACGAAGAACGGCGCCGCCACCGGTGGCGATCACCGCACCGGACGCCGAACAGAGTTCGGCGATCATGGCCTGTTCGCGCTCGCGGAATCCGCTCTCCCCCTCGACATCGAAGATCCAGGGAATGTTGGCCCCGCAGCGCTGTTCGATCTCTTTGTCGGAATCCTTGAAAACCAGGTGAAGCTCTTTGGCAAGAAGACGCCCGATGGTGCTTTTCCCTGCACCCATCGGGCCTACCAGAATCAAATTGGACACGGAATTCATCAACGGCCGATTGCAATGGCCTGATTATTCATGATCCGCGGGGTAAGGAAAACCAGCAGTTCAGCCTTGCTGTCGGTTACCGTGTCGCGCCGGAACAGACGTCCGAGGAACGGCAGGTCGCCGAGGAACGGCACCTTGTCCACCGCCTTGTTCTGGGTGTTGGAGAACACCCCGCCGATGACGATGGTCTCGCCGTCGTTGACCAGCACCTTGGCGTTCACCTCGTTCTTGTTGATCGGCGGCACGCCGTTCAGCTGGTTGGCGAAGTCCGGGGCGTCCTTGTTGACCTTCACTTCCATGATGATGCGGTTGTCCGGGGTGATCTGCGGGGTCACTTCCAGGGACAGCGCCGCCTCCTTGAACGACACCGAGGTGGCGCCGCTGGAGCTGGCTTCCTGGTAGGGAATCTCCGAGCCCTTGAGGATCTTCGCGGTTTCCTTGTCCGAGGTGACCACCTTCGGCTGCGAGACCACCTCGCCGTTGCCGCCCTTCTCCATGGCGGACAGCTGCAGGTCGAGCAGGACGTTGTTGGTCACGTAGCCGATGCCGAGGCCCGAGGTGCTGTTGGTCACGCCGAGATCGACCGACGGTCGCGGAACGTTCGCCACGGTGGGCAGGGTACAGCCGCCGACGAACGGGCCGCAGTTGGGCGCGTTGTCGCCGCCCACGCCGATGTTGCCGTCCTTGCCGAATGCCGCGAAGTTGCCGAAGGTGGCCGCACCGCCCCAGCGCACGCCCAGGCTCTTGCTGTAGTCGACGTTGGCTTCGACGATGCGCGCCTCGATCATCACCTGGCGCACCGGGATGTCCAGCTGGGCAACGATGCGCCGCAGCTCGTCCAGGCGATCCTGGGTCTGGTAGGCGATGATGCTGTTGGTGCGGTCATCGACGGTGATCGAGCCGCGCTCGTCGCCCTTGCCGCCGGCCGGGTCGGCCGAGCCGGTCACCGACTGGAACAGCCGGGCGATATCGCTGGCCTTGGCATAGTTCACCTGGATCAGCTCGCGGCGCAGCGGGGCCAGTTCGGAAATCTGCTTCTGCGCCTCCAGCTCCTGGCGCTCGCGCGCGGCGATCTCGTCGGCCGGCGCCACCAGCAGCACGTTGCCGACCTTGCGCTTGTCCAGGCCCTTGGTCTTCAGCACCAGGTCCAGCGCCTGGTCCCAGGGCACGTTCTGCAGGCGCAGGGTGATGTTGCCCTGCACCGTGTCGCTCGCCACCAGGTTGAGGTCGGTGAAGTCGGCGATCAGCTGCAGCACCGAACGCACGTCGATGTCCTGGAAGTTCAGCGAGAGTTTCTCGCCGGTGTAGGCGAAGGCGTCCTGCTTGCGCTTCTCGGCATCGCCCTGGGTCAGCGGCTTGATGCTCACGGTCATGCGGTTGTCGGTCTGGTAGACGAGGTAGTCGTACAGGCCGGTCGGCTCGATGACGATGCTGGCCCGGTCGCCCGCCGCGGAGGCGTTGACGAACTGCACCGGGGTGGCGAAGTCCTTGACGTCCAGCCGCACCCGCAGGTTCTCCGGCAGCTGGGTGCGCGGGAAGTCGAGGCGGATCTTGCCGCCCTGCTCCTGCACGTCGGGGCTGATGGCCGGATCGGACAGATCGATCACGACATTGCCTTCACCCTTGTCGCCGCGCTGGAAATCGATGTTGCGGATCGCCTTGCCCATTGGAATGTAGGGCTTGGCGGTCGCGGGCCGGGCGACCGGCGCGGCGACCGGAGCGGCAGCAGCGACACTGCCGGCCGAGCCGCCGACCACGATGAACAGGTTGTTGCCTTCGACCCGCGTGGTGTAAGGGGCCAGCGAGGTCAGGTTGATGATCAGGCGGGTACGGTCCTTCGCCTCGACGACCGTCAGGCTGCGCGCATTGCCGACGCCCAGCTCGCGGTTCTTGCTGCCCAGGCGGTTCTGCACGCCCGGCAGGTCGAGGGCGATGCGCGCGGGCTGCTCGATGGTGTAGCCGCGCGGCGCCGTCACCGGCTCGTCGAAGCGCAGCTTGAGCTCGACCCGGTCTCCCGGAAGCGCCGCCACATCGACATTCTGCAGGTTGGCCGCCAATACCGTGGAGGCGAACAGCGTCGCCAGCAGCGAAACGCTCAAGCGGGAAAGAGTTCTGTTCATCGTCTGAATCCGTCGTGGAGACTGCTGTTTTTTATCCATTTCCATCCCGCTCTCTTAACGCTCCTTGAGGGTCAGACTGCGCGGGCGCTCGAGCCATCCGCCTTCGCCATCGGGAACGATCTCGATGACGTCGATCTTGCCCTCGTTGATGGCGACGATCTTGCCATCGTTGCGCCCGAGATAGTCCCCGACCCGCACCCGGTGCACCCCTCCTGCACCGCGCACCAGCCCGAACACGCCCTGCTGGTTGGCCAGGGTTCCGACCATCTCGAAGGTTTCGATATTGAAGCCTTCGAGGAACTGCTTGACCCGCGCTTCGTCGGGCTTGACCACTTTCGTGCCCTTCTGCTTCACCGCCAGGTCGATCTTCACCGGCGGCTGGAACGGGCTGCGCATGGCCGATGCGCTGTAGGTGAAGGCCTCGTAGGGCTGGAATTTCGGCAGCGGTTCGATGGCCCCCTTCGGACGCGCGCGAACCTCGTCCATGAAGGCCTGCAGGTCGGCGAAATCGCCGCCCGCTCCGCAACCGCCCAACCCGAGAAGCACGAGACTGCAGATGATCAGGCGAGCCTTCATTTCTTCTTCGCCCCCGTGGCACCGGCCGTGAGGCCCTTGTCGTTGTAGCGGTAGGTCTTGGCCAGGATGCTCATGCGCAGCTTGGAGGTACTGTCCGGGCTGGCCGGCTTGATCTCGAAGTCATGCAGGGTGACGATCCGCGGCAGGCTGGACACGCCGCTGACGAAGGTGGCGAGATCGTGATAGCCGCCGACCACGCTGATCTGTATCGGCAGTTCGATATAGAACTGCTGGGTGACTTCCGGCAGCAGCTTGATCTCCTCGAACTCGAGCCCGCTGCCGAGGCCGGTGCGGGTGATGTCCTCGAGCAGGCCGGGCACTTCGGTATCGCTGGGAAGCTGCCGCAGCAGGGCGCCGAAGGACTCTTCCATTTCCTTCATCTGCGCCTTGTAGGCTTCCAGGCTGGCGGCCTGGAAGGCCTTGGTGGAGAACTGCTGCTTGAGGCTGGCTTCCTCGCTGCGCTTGCGGTCCAGTTCGCCCTGCATGTCGCTCAGGTGGAAGTTGTATCCAAGCGCCAGCACCACCGCCATCAGCAGGACACAGGCAATCACCTTCACCGCCACCGGCCATGAGCCGAGGTTGTTCAGGTCGAGATCGTTGATGTCGATCTTGCGCAGGCTTTCCAAGGAACTGGCCAGGCTCATTTCTTGGCTCCTTGCGCATTGAGGTTCTTGTCCTGCTCCGGGTCGTTCGGCTGGGTCTGCTGAACGGTCAGCTGGAACACGTTGGCCTGGTCCAGCGCGCCCTGGGTCACCGCCTTGACCTCGGTGAGGTTCGGCGCGGTCAGCCATTCCGAGGCATCCAGGTTGCGCATCAGGTTGGAGACGCGGTTGTTGGATTCCGCGGCGCCGGAGATGGAGATGGACTTGCCGCTCATCTTCAGGTTGGTGAAGTACACGCCATCCGGCAGCGTGCGCACCAGCTGGTCGAACACCCGGGCGATGATCGGCCGGTTGCCCTGCAGGTCCTGGATGATCTTCATCCGTTCCAGCAGTTGCTGGCGGCGGGTCTTCAGCTCGCTGATCTCCTTGATGCGCGCATCGAGCACGGAGATTTCCTTGCGCAGGAAGTCATTGCGGGCGGTCTGGTTCTCGATCGCCGCGTCGAAATACTGGTCGCCGAGGAACACCAGGCCGACCGAAACCAGCAGGACGCCGCCCAGCGTCACCAGGAAGCGCTGCTTGCGCTCCTCGCGCAGCTGCTCGCGCCATGGAAGCAGGTTGATCCTTGCCATCAGTCGAAACTCCTCATCGCCAGACCGCAGGCAATCATCAGCGCCGGCGCGTCACTGGCCAGCGCCCCCGCATTCACCTTTCCGCTGAGGACCATATCGACGAAGGGATTGGCGACCAGGGTCGGCGTACCGACCTTCTGCTGAATCAGCCGATCGAGATCGGGAATCGAGGCGGTGCCCCCGGCCAGCAGGATGTAGTCGACGTCATTGAACTGGCCGGCCGCGAAGAAGAACTGCAGCGAGCGGGAAACCTGCTGCACCACCGCTTCCTTGAACGGCTGCAGGACTTCGCTGTCATAGTCGTCCGGAAGACCGCCCTGCTTCTTGGCGAGGCCGGCCTCTTCCACCGACAGGCCGTAGCGTCGCTGGATTTCCTCGGTGAGCTGGCGCCCGCCGAACAGCTGTTCGCGGGTATAGATGGTGCGGCCGTGGTGCAGGACGCTGAGAGTGGTCATGGTCGCGCCGATGTCGACCACCGCGACGGTCAGCTCGTCGGCGTTGCCGCCCAGCTGGTCGCCGAGCAGGCCGAAGGCGCGCTCCAGGGCATAGGCTTCGACGTCGACCACCTTGGCGGTCAGGCCTGCCAGCGCCAGGGCGGCTTCGCGCACCTCGACGTTTTCCTTGCGGCAGGCGGCGAGGAGCACATCCACGCGATCCGGATTGCGCGTGGAAACGCCCTGCACCTCGAAATCGATGGCGACTTCCTCGAGCGGATAGGGAATGTACTGGTCGGCCTCGATCTTCAGCTGGTTTTCCAGTTCGTCCTCGGAAAGCCCGGCGTCCATCTCGATGGTCTTGGTGATCACCGCCGACCCGGCCACGGCCACCGCCGCGATCCTGACGTTGGTGCGGGCCTTGGCCACCACCCGCGCCAGCGCCTGGCCGACGCCCTCGAGTTCAGTGATGTTCTTTTCTACCACTGCGTTGGGCGGAAGCGGCTCGACGGCGTAGGCCTCCACCTTGTAGCGCCCCCCGGAGCGACTCAATTCGAGAAGTTTGACCGAAGTCGAACTGATGTCTATTCCCAGCAGCGTGTTCGCTTTCTTGTTGAAGAGCCCTAGCACGACTGATTTCCTATCAGCATCCGAGACTTACGGACGATTTATGTTTTTTGACATTAGATACCACACTTGACAGGCACGCAAATGGCTAGCCACCGCAAAAACTGCTTATAATGTGACCAGCATTCCCCCTTGTCGCCACGCCGTTCATCTAACTCTTTCTTTTCCCTGGAAATCCAAATCATTCCATGCGTTTGCTGAAGTTTCTGTGGTGGACCTGCGTCACCATCTTCTGTGGCCTGCTGCTCAGTTTCAGCGGCGCCTACCTGTATCTCAGCCCCAACCTGCCCTCGGTCGAGGCGCTGCGCAACGTGCGCCTGCAGATGCCCCTGCGCGTCTACAGCGGTGATGACAAACTGATAGCAGAATTTGGCGAGATGCGTCGGACGCCGATCCGTTTCAGCGACATCCCCCAGGACTTCATCCATGCCCTGCTGTCGGCTGAGGACGACAACTTCGCGAACCATTATGGCGTGGACGTCAAGAGCCTGATGCGTGCTGCCGCGCAATTATTGAAGACCGGGCATATCCAGACCGGCGGCAGCACCATCACCATGCAGGTGGCGAAGAACTACTTCCTCACCAACGAGCGTAGCTTCTCGCGCAAGATCAACGAGATATTGCTGGCGCTGCAGATCGAGCGGGAGCTGACCAAGGACGAGATCCTCGAGCTGTACGTGAACAAGATCTATCTCGGCAACCGCGCCTACGGCGTGGAAGCGGCCGCGCAGGTCTACTACGGCAAGACCATCAAGGAACTCAGCCTGGCGCAGATGGCGATGATCGCCGGCCTGCCGAAGGCGCCGTCGCGCTACAACCCGCTGGCCAACCCGGCGCGCAGCCTGGAGCGGCGCAACTGGATCCTCGAGCGCATGCTCAAGCTCGGCTTCATCGACCAGGCCCGGTACGAGGCCGCCGTCAACGAGCCCATCGCCGCCTCCTACCACGTGCAGACTCCCGAGCTGATCGCCCCGTACATCGCCGAGATGGCCCGTGCGGAAATGGTCGGACGCTACGGCAGCGACGCCTATACCGAAGGCTACCGGGTCTACACCACGGTTCGCAGCGATCTCCAGGAAGCGGCCAACGACGCCCTGCACACCGGCCTGCAGGAATACGACCAGCGCCACGGCTACCGCGGCCCGGAAACCCGCCTGCCGGGCCAGACCCGCGACGCCTGGCGCCAGGCCATCGCCCAGCAGCGCACGGTGGGCGGGCTGGAGCCGGCCATCGTCACCCAGGTCGAGAAGAGCGGAATCATGGTGATGCTGCGCGATGGCCACGAGGAAACCATCGCCTGGGACAACATGAAATGGGCCCGCCCCTACCTCGGCAACAACAGCATGGGCCCGCTGCCGCGCCAGCCCGGCGACGTCGCCCAGCCCGGCGACGTGATTCGCGTGCAGCGCAAGGACGACGGTTCGCTGCGCCTCAGCCAGGTGCCGGCGGCGCAGAGCGCGCTGGTTTCCCTGGACCCGCACGACGGCTCGATCAGGGCGCTGGTCGGCGGCTTCTCCTTCGAACAGAGCAACTACAACCGCGCCACCCAGGCCAAGCGCCAGCCGGGTTCCAGCTTCAAGCCCTTCATCTACGCCGCCGCGCTGGACAATGGCTTCACCGCCGCGACCCTGGTCAACGACGCGCCGGTAGTCTTCTACGACGAGTACCTGGACAAGGTCTGGCGGCCGAAGAACGACACCAACACCTTCCTCGGCCCGATCCCCCTGCGCGAGGCGCTGTACAAGTCGCGCAACATGGTCTCGATCCGCGTCCTGCAGGACCTCGGCGTCGAGCGCGCGCGCAAGTACATCAGCCGTTTCGGCTTCGAACTGCAGGAACTGCCGCCGAACCTGTCCATGGCCCTCGGCACCGCCACCCTGACCCCGCTGGAGATCGCCGGCGCCTGGAGCACCTTCGCCAACGGCGGCTACAAGATCACCCCCTACGTGATCGAGCGCATCGAAAGCCGCGACGGCCAGTTGCTCTACCAGGCCAACCCGGCGCGCGTGCCCCAGGCCGAGCAGGCTCGCCAGCAGGATGAGCAACCCGTGGTCGTGAGCACGCCTGCCAGTGCAGACACACAGACCCAACCCAGCGCCGAGCCGCCGACCGCCGAGCGGATTCTCGACGCACGCACCGCCTACATCATGACCAGCATGCTGCAGGACGTGATCAAGCGCGGTACCGGCCGCCGCGCCCTGGCGCTCAAGCGTGACGACCTGGCCGGCAAGACCGGCACCACCAACGAATCCAAGGACGCCTGGTTCTCCGGCTACAACGCCGACTACATGACCACCGTCTGGGTCGGCTTCGACCAGCCGGAAAGCCTCGGCCGCAGCGAGTACGGCGGCAACGTCGCGCTGCCGATCTGGATGCGCTACATGGGTACGGCGCTCAAGGACAAGCCGTCCCACCTGCTGCCGGAGCCGCCGGGCATGGTCAGCCTGCGCATCGATCCGTATACCGGCAGGGCCGCGCCCCCCGGCACGCCCGGCGCCTACTTCGAACTGTTCAAGAACGAGGACACCCCGCCGACCATGAGCGAACTGTCCCCCGGCAGCTCCCCGGGCGGCGGCATGCCGGCCGGCGAAGGCGCGCCCATCGATCTGTTCTGACTGCAGGAACCCCTCTCCGGAGGGGTTCCGTCGTTTCGCCTGGCAGAAAAGCGGAATGAATAATGGCATTCCGCCAATTCTTTGATTAATCTCAGGTTTGCGGCGGGAAACAGGCCCCGGGAGAATCGACCCCCATCCGGTTCGAACGGGCCTCCCGCGGCAACCCTTCCGCGCAGACGGCCAGACGGGAAGACGGATGTCCACCACCCGCCCACGCAGCGCCATTCTCGGCTGGATCGTCGGCCTGCCTTCCCTGCTCCTCGGCCTCTCCCTGCTGCACGTGGTCCGCGTACCGCAGGAACTCGGCACGGCGCCGGACCTCGTCTATCTCTCCCAGGGCCTCGGCCTGCTGAGCGCCGGCGTCGGCTACCTCGGCCTGCTCGCCGCCTTCCTGCTCGGCCTGCACGGACGCAGGATCGCCGCACTGCTCGCAGTCGTCCCGGCGCTGACGCTGTGCCTGTGGAACCTGATGGTCGTGGCGCCCAGCGCAAGCGCCGTATCGCCAAGCCGGGAGCATTACCAACTGCTGGCAGTCGGCCTGGCGTGCTTCGCCGCCCTGCTGGCGCTCGTCGAACTGGCGAACGGCCGCGCCCCGCGCGCATTGCGCCTGGGATTGCGAATATTGGGAGGGGTAACGCTGGCGGCCTGGCTGGGCGGGCTGTTCTATCTGCTGCGGCTGTACGTCTGAGTCAGGCCAGTTCGCGCCAGGTCAGGTAAACGCGCAGGTCGAATTCCAGCTGGTGATAGCCCGGCAGCATGTACTCGCACAGCTGGTAGAACGCCTTGCTGTGGTCGCGCTCCTTCAGATGCGCCAGCTCGTGCACCACGATCATCCGGAGGAATTCCGGCGCCGCGTCGCGGAACAGCGAGGCCACGCGGATTTCCTTCTTCGCCTTGAGCTTGCCGCCCTGCACCCGGGAAATCGCGGTGTTCAGGCCGAGCGCGCGGTGCACCACGTCGAGCTTGCTGTCGTAGAGCACCTTGTCGACGCCGGGGGCGTTCTTCATGTGCTCCTGCTTCAGCTGCATGGCATAGGTGTACAGCGCCTTGTCGCTCTGCACGTCGTGGCGGCCCGGGTAGCGCCGCTCGAGATAGTCGCCGAGGCGGTTGTCGGCGATGAGCTGGCGGACCTGCTCCTGCAGCGATTGCGGATAGGCCTGGAGATAGCGGAGCGGCGTCATGGATTCGGAAGGAAGGCGGGAAAGGCGCGGGCAGTTTATCCGATTTGCCCGCCAACGAGCGGAAACGAGCGAAAACGCAAGAGCCCCGCCGAAGCGGGGCTCTCCCAGGGAACCGGCCGGGATCAGTTGATCTTCGGCTCCAGTTCGCCCTTGGCGTAGCGCTGGAACATGCCTTCCAGGGAGATCGGCTTGATCTTCGAGGCATGGCCGGCGGTGCCGAAGGCTTCGTAGCGGGCGATGCAGATGTCACGCATGGCTTCGATGGTCTTGGCGAAGTACTTGCGCGGGTCGAACTCGCTCTTGTTCTGCGCCAGGAAGCGACGGATGGCACCGGTGGAGGCCAGGCGCAGGTCGGTATCGATGTTCACCTTGCGCACGCCGTACTTGATGCCCTCGACGATTTCCTCGACCGGAACGCCGTAGGTTTCCGGCATTTCGCCGCCGAACTCGTTGATGATCGCCAGCCAGTCCTGCGGCACAGAGGAGGAACCGTGCATCACCAGGTGGGTGCTGGGGATGCGCTTGTGGATTTCCTTGATGCGGTCGATGGCGAGGATGTCGCCGGTCGGCGGCTTGGTGAACTTGTAGGCGCCGTGGCTGGTGCCGATGGCGATGGCCAGGGCATCCACCCTGGTCTTCTTGACGAAGTCGGCGGCTTCTTCCGGATCGGTCAGCAGTTGGCTGTGGTCCAGCACGCCTTCGGCGCCGACGCCGTCTTCTTCACCAGCCATGCCGGTTTCCAGCGAGCCCAGGCAGCCCAGTTCGCCTTCCACGGACACGCCGCAGGCATGGGCGAAGGCCACGGTCTGCTGGGTCACGCGGACGTTGTAGTCGTAGTCGGCCGGAGTCTTGCCGTCTTCCTTCAGCGAGCCGTCCATCATCACCGAGCTGAAGCCCAGCTGGATCGAGCGCTGGCAGACGTCCGGGCTGGTGCCGTGGTCCTGGTGCATGCACACCGGGATGTGCGGGAATTCTTCGATGGCGGCGAGGATCAGGTGGCGCAGGAAGGGCGCGCCGGCGTATTTGCGGGCACCGGCGGAAGCCTGCACGATCACCGGGGAATCGGTCTTGTCGGCCGCTTCCATGATGGCGCGCATCTGCTCGAGGTTGTTGACGTTGAAGGCCGGCACGCCGTAGCCGAATTCGGCGGCGTGGTCCAGCATTTGGCGCATGCTGATGAGTGCCATGGTTTTCGCTTCTCCCAGAAGTCGGGCTCGTTCAGTAATCCGCAAGCCTGCCGCAGGGGCAGGCCATGTTCAAGTATCTCTCTCATCGGCGGGCACGGCGCCCGCCCCGGCTCAGCGGACCTTGCAGTCGCGGCCGATCAGGTCGTTGCTCTCGACCCAGTAGACCAGGCCCTGGTCACCTACGATGCTCAATCCAACCAGCCCGTCACTGTAGAAAGCGCCGGAGCCGCCGGGTTCCTCTTCGAGGTGGTGCACCACGTCGCCTTCGCCCAGGCGCAGGTCGACCACCGACTTGCTGGGATCGACATAGCGCCACAGCACTTCCGCCTGGCTGTCGCAGACCCAGTGGTTCCAGCCGGAGGACTTGCCGGCCGTGCCGGACGGCTGGCTCGAGCATCCGGCGAGCAGGAGCGCCAGACCGAGGGCGAACACAGGTTTCATCGGGCGAACTCCTTCTGCGCGGCTCGCACCCTGCTCGGCCAGACCGCTGGCCTCAGGGCAATTCCCGGCAACGTACCGGTTCCCTCTCCGGGATGGGATCGCCGCTGGCCTGCATCTCCACACGCTCGGCGTTCTGGTCGCTGGGCGATGCAGGCATGGACGAGCTGAAGACCTCGCAGGTACTGGTCGAACCGGGATCGCTGCTGCATCCGATCAGTACCAGGCAAAGCGGCAACACAAGGGCGACGTAGCGCATGACCATTCTCCATGTCCATCCAGTCGGGCATCCGCCCGGTGAGGGTGGAGGGTTCTGCGCCGCGCCGGCTCAAGCCTTGGCGCGCTGTTCCAGAACCTCCACCGCCGGCAGGACCTTGCCCTCGACGAATTCGAGGAAGGCGCCGCCACCAGTGGAAATGTAGGAGATCTGCTCACCGACGCCATATTTGTCGATGGCAGCCAGGGTATCGCCACCGCCGGCGATGGAGAACGCCGGGCTCTCGGCGATGGCCTTGGCCAGCACCTTGGTGCCGTTGCCGAACTGGTCGAACTCGAACACGCCGACCGGGCCGTTCCACAGGATGGTCTTCGACGACTTCAGCAGCTCGGCGAACTGCGCGGCGGTCTGCGGACCGATGTCGAGGATCATGTCGTCGTCGGCGACGTCGGCGATGGCCTTGACGGTGGCCGCGGCGCTTTCGGCGAATTCCTTGGCGACCACCACGTCCACCGGCAGCGGTACGCTGACCTTGGCGGCGATGGCCTTGGCGGTGTCGACCAGATCGGCCTCGTACAGCGACTTGCCGACCTTGTAGCCAGCAGCGGCGAGGAAGGTGTTGGCGATGCCGCCGCCGACGATCAACTGGTCGCAGATCTGCGCCAGGCTGTTCAGCACGTCGAGTTTGGTGGAAACCTTGGAGCCGGCGACGATGGCCGCCATCGGCCGGGCCGGGTTGCCCAGCGCCTTGCCCAGGGCGTCCAGCTCGGCGGCCAGCAGCGGGCCGGCCGCGGCGACCTTGGCGAACCTGGCGACGCCGTGGGTCGAGCCCTCGGCGCGGTGGGCGGTGCCGAAGGCATCCATGACGAACACGTCGCACAGCGCGGCGTACTTCTGCGCCAGCTCGTCGGCGCTTTTCTTCTCGCCCTTGTTGAAGCGCACGTTCTCGAACAGCACGACTTCGCCCGGCTGCACTTCGACGCCGTCGAGATAGTCCCTGACCAGCGGCACTTCGCGGCCGAGGGCCTTGCTCAGGTAGGCGGCCACCGGCTGCAGGCTGTTCTCTTCGGAGTACTCGCCTTCGGACGGACGGCCGAGGTGCGAGCAGACCATCACCGCCGCGCCCTTTTCCAGCGCCAGCCTGATGGTCGGCAGGGAAGCGAGGATGCGCGCATCGCTCTTCACCACGCCATCCTTCACCGGCACGTTGAGATCCTCGCGGATCAGTACGCGCTTACCCTGGAGGTCGAGGTCGGTCATCTTCAACACGGTCATGGCTGTCAGTCCTGTTCTGGGCTGTTCAAATCAGTGGTTGGATGTCGCGGCGCGCAGATAGTGCCCGGCGACGTCGATCATGCGGTTGGCGAAGCCCCATTCGTTGTCGAACCAGGCCAGCAGGTTCACCAGTCGCGGGCCGGACACGCGGGTCTGGCTGCCGTCGACGATGGCCGAATGCGGGTCGTGGTTGAAATCGCAACTGGCGTGGGGCAGCTCGGTGTAGGCGAGCAGCTTGTGCAGCGGGCCGCTGGCGGCGGCGTCGCTGAGCACGCGATTGATTTCCGCGGCGGAGGTGTCGCGGGAGGTCTGCAGGGTGATGTCCAGCGCCGAGACGTTCACCGTCGGCACGCGCACGGCCTTGGCCTGGATGCGCCCGGCCAGTTCCGGCAGCAGGCGCTCGATACCGCGGGCGAGACCGGTCGACACCGGGATCACCGACTGGAAGGCCGAGCGCGTGCGGCGCAGGTCCTCGTGGTGATAGGCGTCGATCACCGGCTGGTCGTTCATCGCCGAGTGGATGGTGGTGATCGACACGTAGTCGATGCCCACCGCGTCGTTCAGCAGCTTGAGCAGCGGCACGCTGCAGTTGGTGGTGCAGGACGCGTTGGAAACCAGCCGCTCGGCGCCGGTCAGGCAGCTCTGGTTGATGCCGTAGACCACCGTGGCGTCGACCGCGGCCTCGCTGGCCATCGGCTGCGAGAACAGCACGCGCGGCGCGCCGGCGGCGAGGAAGCGCTCGCCATCGGCACGGGTGTGCCAGACGCCGGAGCATTCCAGCACCAGGTCGACGCCCAGGCCGGCCCAGTCGATGGCTTCCGGCTCGGCGTGGCGCAGCACCTGCACGCGCTGGCCGTCGATCTGCAGGCAGCCGCCGGCGGCGCTCACTTCGCCGGGGAAGCGGCCGTGGGTGGAGTCGAAGCGGGTCAGGTATTCCAGGCTCGGCAGGTCGGCCAGATCGTTCAGCGCGACGATGGAAAAACCGGCCCTGGCGCCGCGCTCGTGCAAGGCGCGGAACACGCAGCGACCGATGCGGCCGTAGCCGTTGAGGGCAACTCGGTAAGGGCGATTGGACATTGTTATCCCTTGTAGCCGACTACTTGTAGGAGCGGGCCATGCCCGCGAACGCTCTTGAAAAGCGTCGCGGGCATGGCCCGCTCCTACATGGCGGTCATCAGGCGTCGAGCAGCTCGGCGGCCACTTCCAGCACGTTTTCGACGGTGAAGCCGAAGTGCTCGAACAGGGCGGCGGCCGGAGCCGATTCACCGAAGCTGGTCATGCCGATCACGCGGCCTTCCAGGCCGACGTACTTGTACCAGTAGTCGGCATGGGCGGCTTCGATGGCGATGCGCGCACCGACCTGGACCGGCAGCACGGACTGCTTGTAGCCGGCGTCCTGCTGGTCGAACACGCTGGTCGACGGCATGGACACCACGCGCACCTTGCGGCCCTGCTCGGTCAGCTTGTCGAAGGCCTGCACGGCCAGGCCGACTTCCGAACCGGTGGCGATCAGGATCAGTTCCGGCTCGCCGTCGCAGTCCTTCAGCACGTAGCCGCCGCGGGCGACGTTGGCCAGTTGGGCGGCGTCGCGCGCCTGGTGCGGCAGGTTCTGGCGGGAGAAGATCAGCGCCGACGGACCGTCGTTGCGCTGGATGGCGCATTTCCAGGCCACCGCGGATTCCACCGCATCGGCCGGGCGCCAGGTGTCGAGGTTCGGCGTCACGCGCAGGCTGGCCAGTTGCTCGATCGGCTGGTGGGTCGGGCCGTCTTCGCCGAGGCCGATGGAATCGTGGGTGTAGACGAACAGCACGCGCTTCTTCATCAGCGCCGACATGCGCACGGCGTTGCAGGCGTATTCCATGAACACCAGGAAGGTCGCACCGTACGGGATGAAGCCGCCGTGCAGGGCGATGCCGTTCATGATGGCGCTCATGCCGAACTCGCGGACGCCGTAGTACATGTAGTTGCCGGCGGCATCTTCCGGTGCCACGCCCTTGCAGCCCTTCCACAGGGTCAGGTTGGAGCCGGCCAGGTCGGCGGAACCGCCGAGGAATTCCGGCAGCAGCGGGCCGAAGGCGTTCAGCGCGTTCTGGCTGGCCTTGCGGCTGGCGATGGTCTCGCCCTTGCTGGCGACGTCGGCGATGTAGGCTTCGGCCTTGGCGGCGAAATCGGCCGGCAGCTCGCCCTTGATGCGGCGCTGGAACTCGGCGGCCAGCTCCGGATGGGCGGCGGCGTAGGCGGCGAACTTCTCGTTCCACGCGGCTTCGCGCTGGGCGCCGGCGGCCTTGGCATCCCACTCGGCGTAGATGTCCGCCGGGACTTCGAACGGGCCGTGGTTCCAGCCGAGGGCGGCGCGGGTGGCGGCGATCTCGTCGTTGCCCAGCGGCGCGCCGTGGCACTCTTCCTTGCCGGACTTGTTCGGCGAACCGAAGCCGATCACGGTCTTGCAGCAGATCAGGGTCGGACGGTCGCCGGTCTTGCGCGCGGTCTCGATGGCGGTCCTGATCTCGTCGGCGTCATGCCCGTCGACGTTGCGGATCACCTGCCAGCCGTAGGCTTCGAAGCGCTTCGGGGTGTCGTCGGTGAACCAGCCGTGGACTTCGCCGTCGATGGAGATGCCGTTGTCGTCGTAGAAGGCGATCAGCTTGTTCAGGCGCTGGGTGCCGGCCAGGGCGCAGACTTCATGGGAAATGCCTTCCATCATGCAGCCGTCGCCGAGGAACACGTAGGTGTAGTGGTCGACGATGTCGTGGCCGTCACGGTTGAACTGGGCGGCCAGCACCTTCTCGGCGATGGCCATGCCGACGGCGTTGGCGAGGCCCTGGCCCAGCGGCCCTGTGGTGGTCTCGACGCCCGGGGTGTAGCCGTATTCCGGGTGACCCGGAGTGCGCGAGTTGAGCTGGCGGAACTGCTTCAGGTCCTCGATGCCGAGGTCGTAGCCGGTCAGGTGCAGCAGGGAATAGACCAGCATCGAGCCATGGCCGTTGGACAGCACGAAACGGTCGCGGTTGGCCCACTCCGGGTTGCTCGGGTTGTGGCTCAGGTAATCGCGCCACAGCACTTCGGCGATGTCCGCCATGCCCATGGGGGCACCGGGGTGGCCGCTGTTGGCTTTCTGCACGGCATCCATGCTCAGTGCGCGGATGGCATTGGCTCGCTCACGACGGCTGGGCATCGCTGAATCTCCTGCGGGGGCTGCTTCTGAATCGAAGGGAGTGAAAAAAGGCCGGTATTTTCGCCCAGCCGACACCCCGGGGGCAATGATGATCGACAGTTGGCTTCAGGCTTCAGGCTTCAGGCTTCAGGCTTCAGGCTTCAGGCTTCAGGC
>NZ_FNIJ01000021.1:0-49357 GCF_900103845.1 Pseudomonas jinjuensis | reverse complement strand
GGCTTCAGGCTTCAGGCTTCAGGCTTCAGGCTTCAGGCTTCAGGCTTCAGGCGAACAGCGTACCGCCCAACCCCGCCAAGCCAAGCTCTTGCCTGCGGCCTACAGCCTGCAGCCGCCTTCCGTCACCAATATCAAAACTTTTTGATACAGAGGTTGCCCCTCCCGATAGCGGCGACTAGACTGCGCGCCTTATGAGCCTGCGCATGCCCTCGATCCGTCACGACGATTGCGACGAACTGGCCGCCCTGTGCAAGGCCGGCGGCGATCCGCTGCGGCTGAACGTATTGCGCGCGCTGGCCAACGATTCGTTCGGCGTGCTGGAACTGGCGCAGATCTTCGGCATCGGCCAGTCGGGCATGAGCCACCACCTGAAGGTACTGGCTCAGGCCGGCCTGGTGGCGAGCCGTCGCGAAGGCAACGCGATCTTCTATCGCCGCGCCCTGCCGCAGAGCGAGGCGCTCGGCGGTCAATTGCACGGTGCGCTGCTCGATGAAGTCGACGAGCTGGCGCTGCCTGAAGACGTCAGCGCACGGATTGCCGAAGTGCATGCCCAGCGTGCGGCAGCCAGTCGCGACTATTTCGCCCGCAGCCCGGAAAAGCTGCGCGCCCAGCAGGACCTGATCGCAGGACTGCCACAGTATCGCGAGAGCGTATTGGCGCTGCTCGACGCACTGAGCTTCGCCCCCGGCGCCACGGCGCTGGAGGTCGGCCCCGGCGACGGTGGATTCCTCCCCGAGCTGGCGCGGCGTTTCAGCCAGGTCACGGCGCTGGACAACAGCGCGGCGATGCTGGAACTGGCCAGGGCGCGCTGCGTCGAGGAAGGCCTCGGCAATGTACGCCTGGCCCTGGCCGACGCGCTGCAGGACACGGCCGAGACAGCCGACTGCGTGGTGCTGAACATGGTTCTGCACCATTTCGCCGCGCCGGCGGATGCATTGAAACAGCTGGCCCGCCTGGTTCATCCCGGTGGCAGCCTGCTGGTAACCGATCTCTGCAGTCATGACCAGGGCTGGGCCCGGGATGCCTGCGGCGATCTCTGGCTCGGCTTCGACCAGGAAGACCTGGCACGCTGGGCCGACGCCGCCGGGCTGGAACCCGGCGAAAGTGTTTACGTTGGATTAAAAAATGGCTTTCAGATCCAGGTGCGGCATTTCGCCAGGCCGGGTCCGCAAAGCGTCCTCACCCACCGGTAATCAATAGGAACCGCTAGATGAGCGAATACTCCCTCTTCACCTCTGAATCCGTATCCGAAGGCCATCCGGACAAGATCGCGGACCAGATTTCCGATGCGGTGCTGGACGCCATCATCGCCAAGGACCAGTACGCCCGCGTTGCCTGCGAAACCCTGGTGAAAACCGGTGTCGCGATCATCGCCGGTGAAGTCACCACTTCCGCCTGGGTCGACCTGGAAGAGCTGGTGCGCAAGGTCATCATCGATATCGGCTACAACAGCTCCGACGTCGGCTTCGACGGCGCCACCTGCGGCGTGCTGAACATCATCGGCAAGCAGTCCGTGGACATCAACCAGGGTGTCGACCGCGCCAAGCCGGAAGACCAGGGCGCCGGCGACCAGGGCCTGATGTTCGGCTACGCCAGCAACGAAACCGACGTGCTGATGCCGGCGCCGATCTGCTTCTCCCACCGTCTGGTCGAGCGCCAGGCCGAAGCCCGCAAGTCCGGCCTGCTGCCGTGGCTGCGTCCGGACGCCAAGTCCCAGGTCACCTGCCGCTACGAAAATGGCAAGGTCGTCGGCATCGACGCGATCGTGCTGTCCACCCAGCACAACCCGGAGGTCAAGTACGCGGACCTGCGTGAAGGCGTGATGGAGCTGATCATCAAGCACGTCCTGCCGGCCGAGCTGCTGCACAAGGACACCCAGTTCCACATCAACCCGACCGGCAACTTCGTGATCGGCGGCCCGGTGGGCGACTGCGGTCTGACCGGCCGCAAGATCATCGTCGACTCCTACGGCGGCATGGCCCGTCACGGCGGCGGCGCGTTCTCCGGCAAGGACCCGTCCAAGGTCGACCGTTCCGCTGCCTACGCCGGCCGCTACGTGGCCAAGAACATCGTTGCCGCCGGCCTGGCCGAGCGCTGCGAGATCCAGGTGTCCTACGCCATCGGCGTGGCCCAGCCGACTTCCATCTCGGTCAACACCTTCGGCACCGGCAAGATCAGCGATGACAAGATCATCCAGCTGGTCCGCGAGCACTTCGACCTGCGTCCGTACGCGATCACCAAGATGCTCGACCTGCTGCACCCGATGTACCAGCCGACCGCGGCTTACGGCCACTTCGGCCGCAACCCGTTCGAGATGACCTACGACGGCGACACCTTCACCGCCTTCACCTGGGAGAAGACCGACAAGGCCGCCGCCCTGCGCGACGCCGCCGGCCTGTAAGCCCCCGGCTCGAACAGCAGAAACCCCGCCTCGGCGGGGTTTTCTGTTTTTTGCGGAGAATTCCGCCCTGGCTTGCAGCCGATTCTCAGCTCTACCCTTCCTACGCTGAGCGCTTCCTTCCGCCGCACGGATGCCGGTCATGAAGCGCTTCTTCTTCACCTTCGCCCTCCTCGCCTGCCCGCCGTTCGCCTCCGCCTGCCCCGACTGGACCGATAACCAGGCCCGCACCGAACTGACCGCGCTGGGCCAGCAACTGGCGGACTGGGACGACGCCTACCATCGCCAGGGCGTCTCGCCGGTCGCCGACGAACTCTACGACCAGGCCCGCGCCCGCTTCGACCAATGGCGCAACTGCTTCCCGCAGCAGGCGCCCGCCCTGCCCGACCCGCTCGACGGCAGTGCCGGAACGCTGCGCCATCCGATTCCCCATACCGGCCTCGACAAGCTGCCCAACCCAGCCGCCGTGCAGGAATGGCTGCGCGGCCGCGACGATCTCTGGGTGCAGCCGAAGGTGGATGGCGTGGCGGTCAGCCTGCTCTATCGGGACGGCAAGCTGATCCAGGCCATCAGCCGGGGCGATGGCCTGCGCGGGCAGGACTGGACGGCCAATGCGCAGAAGCTGCCGCACATTCCGCACAGGCTAACGGGCGAGCATGGCCGGCTGGTGCTGCAGGGCGAGCTGTACTGGCGCCTGCCGGATCACATCCAGGCGCAGAAAGGCGGCCTCGGCGCGCGCGGCAAGGTGGCCGGGGCGATGGCGCGGGAAGACATCGGCAGCGATGCGGGCAATGTCGGCCTGTTCGTCTGGGAACTGCCGCTCGGCCCGCTGGACATGCCCGGCCGCCTGCAACGCCTGAAGGCGCTGGGCCTCGCCGACAGCGCGGCACTCACCGAGCCGGTGCGGGGTTTCGCCGATGTGCAGCGCTGGCGCGAACACTGGTACCGCAGCGCACTGCCATTCGCCAGTGATGGCATCGTCATCCGCCAGGGAAATCGTCCCGGCGGGGAAAGCTGGCAGGCGCAGGCGCCGTTCTGGGCCAGGGCCTGGAAATATCCCTTTGCCCAGGCCCTCGCCGAAGTGCGCGCGGTGCAGTTCAACGTCGGCCGCAGCGGGCGCATCACGCCGGTGCTGCAACTGCTGCCGGTGGAGCTGGACGGCCGGCGCATCCAGCGTGTCAGCGTCGGCTCGCTGCAACGCTGGCAGGCGCTGGATATCCGCCCCGGCGACCAGGTTTCCATCGCCCTGGCCGGCCTGACCATTCCGCGGCTGGACGGCGTGGTCTGGCGCTCGCCGCTGCGTCCTGGGCTGCAAGTGCCGCAGGACGGGCAATACAGCGAACTGACCTGCTGGCACCCAACACCCGGCTGCGAGGAGCAGTTCCTGGCACGGCTGGAGTGGCTGGGCGGAAAAAACGGCCTCGCCCTGACCGGCCTCGGACCCGGTACCTGGCGCCGCCTTCTCGACGCCGGGGCGTTGCCGGGAATGCTCGACTGGCTGTCGCTGTCTCGCGAGGATCTGCTGGCAATTCCAGGCATGGGCGAACGCAGCGCGGCAAAGCTTCGCGAACAGTTCGAGGCCGCGCCGAAACGCCCCTTCCGCAACTGGCTGAAAGCACTTGGCGTGCCCTCGCCGGATTCCCTGCCCGCTGCTGAGGACTGGCCGGCCCTGGCAGCACGCAGCGCCGGGCAATGGCGACGGCAGCCAGGCATCGGGCCGGTTCGCGCCATGCAACTGGAGCGCTTCTTCCATGAACCTGAGGTCGTGCGCTTGCGCGAGCAATTGCACAACCTCGGTGTCGACGGATTCTGAACGGCGTCAGCGCATCTGGAAGGCTTCCTGATGGAAGCGGTCACGGGGCATGCCCGAACGGCGCAGGTCGCGCCGCAGCAGTTCGGCGAGCCCCTGCGGTCCACAGAACCAGACGCTCGGCCAGCGCCCCCGCGGGCCTGGATTCAGCCCCAGATGCTCCGTCTGCAGGCGGCCTTCCGTTTCGCTGCAGTGCACTCGCAGGTCGATTCGCGGCAGCTTCGCGCACAGCTCGCGCAGGCGTCCTGCATGGATGGCGTCCGCCGGCCTGCGTACGCAATAGAACAGGGTCGTCTCCGGGCAATCATCAGGCCTCTCCTGCAGCGACTCCAGCCAGGCGAGGAAAGGCGTTATGCCGATGCCCCCGGCGATCCACACCTGCGGTCCGCCCCTGTCGCGGCGGAAGTCGAATCGACCGTAGGGGCCTTCCACCGTAACCGGATCGCCGACCCGGAGGCTGTCCTGCAGGCGCCGGGTGTAGTCGCCCAGCGCCTTGATGCTGAAGCGAACCTCAGCGTTGCCACGGTCGGCGCTGGAAAGCGTGAAGGGATGCTGACCCTCCAGGCGGTCGCAGGTCAGGAAGGCGAACTGGCCTGCGCGATGTTTCCAGTCGCCCTGCAACTTGCAGGTCACTTCCAGCATGCGCTCGCCCGGGTGCTCCACCGCCACCACCACGCCCTCATGGGTGCGCCGCCGACCGATCTGCCCAGCCAGGGACCACAACGCGCACAGACTTCCCAGCACTGCGCAGAACGCCACCAGCCAGCCGACAGGCTGCGACCAGTAGCCAGCCGGAGCCAGTACCACCGAGTGGAAAGCCAGCACCAGGTAGACCACCGCCAGCGCCTTGTGAACGTAGCGCCACAGGTGGTACGGGAAGCGTTGCCAGAGGGTGATGACCAGCATCGCCGCAAGCAGCCAGGCGGACCATTCACCCAGTTCCTTCGCCGAGTCGCGGAAGACATCGAGGAAGGTCTCCACCCGCGGGCCCTTGGCCGGCTTGGCGACAACCTTCGCAAGAAGCGGTCCGGCCAGTTCCATCAGGTAGTGCAGCAGGCCCAGGGTGATGGCCAGGATGCCCGCCCACTTGTGCGCCAGGTACATGCGGTCCAGCCCGTCGAGCGGACGCTCCAGCCAGGCCGGTCGCACCGCCAGCAGCATGATCAGGGACATCAGGGCGAATGCCGCCACGCCAGTGAACAGGATGGCCTGCTTGCGCAGCATCCAGATATCCAGGGTCGACGGCGGGTCAAGGAACAGCGCCAGGCCGAAGGTGGCCGCGACTGTCAGAAGTACGATCCAGATGATTTTCATGATTCCCCCTCACGGCGAGCCAACCCGGCTCGCCCATGGGGAAACTGACCGATTCTTCTGAATTATCCATTAATTCAGTGTGGGAATTTAAAGGCCATCGGCCATGCCATGACGCAGCTCAATCACTGGGCATTCCAGCGCTTTCTGCGCAGAATGGAGAACTTCCGACGATGCCGCGACGACCATGCACCTGCGAATCCTTTCCGACCTGCACCATGAACACTTCGGCGGCCTGCGTCCGCTGCCCGAGGTGGAGGCCGACGTGGTGGTGCTCGCCGGCGATATCCACGAGCACCTGCAGGGGCTGCACTGGGCGCGGGAAGCCTTCCCCGACACGCCGATCATCTACGTCTCCGGCAACCACGAGTTCTACCACTCGGACCTGCCGGAGCTGACCCAGTCCATGCGCAACCTGGCGCGGGCGCTGGATATCCACTTCCTGGAAAACGATGCGGTGGTCATCGACGGCGTGCGCTTCCTCGGCGCGACCCTGTGGACCGACTTCCAGCTCTACGGCAGCGAGGCGGCGCAACTGGCCCACGCCAAGGCGCTGCGGCTGATGCCGGACTTCGACTGCGTGGACTATTTCACCCAACCCTACACGCCGGAGCTGAGCAGCAGCCTGTTCCAGGCCTCCCGCGACTGGCTGGCGGCGCAACTGGACGAGCCCTTCGCCGGGCCCACCGTGGTGGTCACCCATCACGCGCCCAGCGCCCGCTCGATCCCGCAGCAGTACGTCGGCGATGCGCTCTCCCCGGCCTTCGCTTCCGACCTCGAAGCGCTGGCGGCGCGTTGCAACCTGTGGATTCACGGGCACGTGCACGAGCGCATGGACTACCGCATCGGCAAGGCGCGGATCGTCGCCAATCCGGGCGGCTATCCGCGGGAGGAATGCAACTTCGATCCGTGCTGGCTGGTCGAGGTCTGAGCCTCAGGGGCGCAGGCGGCTGAAGAAGCGCCAGATTTCTCCCGGCCCGTCCAGCGCCGGGTCCATCTGCCCGAGCATGCGCGGCGGCCGGTAGCCCGGTTGCGGCAGCAGGTGCCCGCCGCCGTGCACGCTGACCAGTTCCACCGGCGGCGCGCCGTCTTCCCGCCACACCTGGCGCTCGGACCAGACCTTGCCCCAGGGCGTCAGCCGCTCGACGCTGGCCTCGCCCTCGATGCCGTTGACCCGCGCCAGGATCGCCGCCGACTGTTCCGCCGACAGCACGCTGCCGCGATCGCCGAAACCGAACAGGGTGACCCTGCCGCCGCGATAGGGATTGATCGGATCGCGGGTGCCGTTCATCAGCAGCGCGGCCATCGGCTGGACCTGCGGGGCGCAGAGGTCATTGCCCGCGGTCGGCAGGCTGGCGGCGACGGTAGCGATGGCGGCGATCCGCTGCGGCGCCTCGGCGGCCAGGCGGAAGGCCATCTGCCCGCCATTGGAGTAGCCGGTGACGAAGATCCGCTGCGGGTCGATGCGGCGCTCGCGGCCGATCTGCTCGATCAGCCGGGAAAGGAAGCGCACGTCGTCGATCTGCTGGCGCCGCGCGCTGTAGTCGGCGGCCTTGCGGCAGTCGTTCCAGTGGCCGCCGAAACCGTCCGGATAGAGCACCAGGAAGCCCTCGCGGTCGGCCAGCGCATCGAAGCCGTAGCCGCTGTCGCGGCGCATCTTCGCGCCGTTGCTGCGCGAGCTGTGCAGCACCACCAGCAGTGCCGGGTTCTCCGGCAACTGCCGCGGGATGTACAGCAGGTAGTAGCGGCGCAGCCCGGCCACGCGCAGGGTGGCGTCCTCGCTGCTGCCGGTCAGCGCCGGCCGGCGCAGCGTTTCGCTCGGCACATACCACCAGGTTCCGACCAGCAGCGCCAGCACCAGCACGCCGATGAGGGTCTGCAGCAAGCGTATGACGATGCGCATCGTGCCCACCTCCTTGCCAACCGGATCAGGTCAGGATTCGCGCAGCCGGTCCATGGCAAACTCTAGCCTTTCAGTGCGACGACGAAGGATTTACAGATGCTCCTGCGCCCCACTCTGTTTATGACCGGCATGCTGCTGGCAGTTCCGCTTTTCGCCGCCCCGGCGCCGACCGGTTGCGCGGCCAGGCAGGCGGCCATCGAAGGCAAGCTGGAAGCCGCCCGCGCCCAGGGCAACGCGAACAAGGTCGCCGGTCTGCAGACCGCTCTCGAGGAAAGCCGGGCGCACTGCACCGATGCCGGCCTGGTTCAGGAACGCACGCAGCGCGTGCTGGATGCGGAAAAGGAAGTCGCCGAGCGCGAGAAGGACCTGCGCAAGGCGATGAACACCGGGGATGCGGAAAAGCTGGAAAAGCGCCGCAGCAAGCTGGCCGAGGCGCGCACGGAACTGGATCAGGCCAAGAGGGAGCTGAGCGGCGAAACCGCGCCCTGACTCAGAGGGCGCGGAATTTCTTGTGGCACGCCTCGCAGGCGTCTTCCACGGCGGCGAAGTCCTTGCGCACGCCTTCCGGCGTGGGCTTGGCCTGGCGGGTGTTGGCCGTCAGCGCCGCCACGGCCTGCTCGAAGGTCTTGGCGTCGGCCTGGAATTCCAGCTGGCGCTGCCAGATTTCCTCTTTCGCCCGGGTATCGTCGAGATCGGTCTCGGCCGGCTTGGCCTGGGGGAAGTACTGCCAGGGCTTGTCGGCCAGTTCGCCGAGCTTCGCCGAACCGGCGCGGAACTTCTCCGCATCGAACGGCAGGCGCCCGCGCAGCATGCCGCCCATGTTCTCGCTGGTACGCAGCATGTCCTTGAAGATGGCCTGGCGCTTGGCCAGCGGCGAATTCGGATCGAGACGGTTGCAGCCGGCCAGGGCCGTAACGGCCAACGACAGGACCAGCAGGGTCTTCAGCTTCATTGGGAGCTCTTGCAGGCGGGAATCACGGAGCGGCGGATTATCCGCCGCTGTCGTTGATTGATCCATAGCCATTGGCCCGGACTGCGGCCATCCGCCGCAACCAGCGAGCGATCGCTCAGGCCGAGATGACGAACAACGCCACCACGATGGCCATGCCGACGAACCACGCCAGCGAGCGCAGGATCGCCAGGTCGGCGAGGTAGAAGATGAAGTACAGCAGGCGGCTGGTGACCCAGGCGATGGCCAGGCGATCCACCGTGGCCGGGTCGGCGTTGTCCACCACGTAGGCGACGATCACCGCCACGGCGAAGGCCGGGGTCGCCTCGAAGCTGTTCAGCTGGAAATGGTGGGCGCGCTTGCGGAATCCCTCCAGGCCGGCGAGGAAGGTTCGCGCGTCGTGGTTCTGCCTGGGGCCGAAGCCCGGGCCGCCGAACTTGGCGGTCATGGTGCCGAGGTAGGGCAGGAACAGTGCGATCAGTACACACCAGAAGGCGATGGTCATGATGGGGTCCCGTCAGGAAAGGAAACGCCAGCCTGCAATATCGATGACCGTTCGTCCACAGGCCGTCAAAGCTTCATCACCAGCATTCCGGCCAGCACCAGCGCGCAGGCCAGCAGCCGCGGCAGGCCGAACGGTTCCTTGAGGAAGTGCATGCCGAACAGCACGGCGAGCAGCACGCTGGTCTCGCGCAGCGCCGCCGCCTCGGCGATCGAGCCGATCTGCATGGCCCAGAGCACCAGCCCGTAGCTGGCGACCACGCACAGGCCGACGGTGACGCCGACCTTCCACTCGTTGACCCAGAAGCGCGCGAACGAGCGCGTGCGGGCGAACAGGGCGATCAGCGGGAACGGCGCGCCGGACAGCAGGGTCAGCCAGACCAGGTAGTCCAGCGGCTGCGGCCAGCGCTTCAGCGCGTTGCCGTCGGTCCAGGTGTAGCTGCCGATGCACAGCCCCATCAGCAGCACGATCGGATAGGCCACCCAGGGCAGGCGCGCCCCGCCGCCACCCTTGAGCAGGCAGAGCATGCCGACGGGGATCAGCAGGATGCCGAGGATCTGCCGGTCGCTCAGGGTTTCGCCGCCGAAGTACAGGGTCAGCGCCAGCACCACCAGCGGCGAGAGACCGCGCATCAGCGGATAGACCAGGCCCAGGTCGCCGACCTTGTAGGCCTCGATCAGCAGCACCCGGTAGACCAGCTGCAAGGCGGTCGCGGCCGCCAGCCACGGCCAGACTTCCGCCGGCGGAACCTGCATCCAGGGCAATACGGCGAGGGCGACGAGGACGCCGACGACGTCCATGCAGGCGACGACCAGCAGGCGGTCGCTGCTGAACTTGACGAGGGTGTTCCAGGCCGCGTGCAGGACGGCGGCGAGCAACACCAGGCTGGTGGCGAACACGGCGGGACCTTTTGGTATAGACCAAACGATTCTATCCCGCCGCGCCCCGGTCCCGGCAAGCCCCGGAACGGAACTCAGGCTTCGCTGAGCGCCTCGTCCTTGAACTGGTCCTTGATGTAGAGGATTTCCGTACGCCCGTGCGGCGCCGGCAGGCCGTCGGGACCGATGTTGACGAAGACCATCCTGTCGATGGTGAGGATGCTCTTGCGGGTGATCTTGTTGCGCACTTCGCAGGTCAGGGTGATCGAGGTGCGGCCGAACTCGGTGGCGGTGATGCCCATCTCGATGATGTCGCCGGTGCGCGCCGAGCTGACGAAGTTGATCTCGGAGATGAACTTGGTCACCACGCGCTGGTTGCCGAGCTGGACGATGGCGTAGATCGCCGCTTCCTCGTCGATCCACTTCAGCAGGCTGCCGCCGAACAGCGTGCCGTTCGGGTTGAGGTCTTCGGGCTTGACCCATTTGCGGGTATGGAAATTCATGCAGGCTCCTTATTCCAGGCCGGTCTCGGCGCGGTAAGTCCGCGCCTCTTCCACCAGCCAATCGCGGAAAGCCCCGACCGCCGCCGATTCCACGCGGCGCTCGGGGATCATCAAGTAATAGGCGTTCTCGCTCAGGTAGGCATGCTGCATGGCCACCACCAGCCGGCCCTCGGCCAGTTCGCGCTGGATCAGCAGCGGCGGGATCAGCGCCACGCCCATGCCGAGGATCGCCGCCTGGGCGAGCATGGAGAACAGTTCGTAGCGGGTGCCGCTCATGTCGTGGGCGACGTTCAGCCCGAGCGAGCCGAACCACTGGCGCCAGGCATAGGGCCGGGTGGTCTGCTGCATCAATGGCAGCGCGGCGATTTCCTCCGCGCCGAGATCGCTGCGGCCGCCGAGCATTTCCGGGCTGCACACCGGCACCGGCGCCTCGCGCATCAGGAAGTGCGCGGAGGTGCCCGACCAGACGCCGTCGCCGAAATACAGCGCGGCGTCGAATTCGGTGTCGGCGAAGAGGAACGGCCGGGTGCGGTTGGTCAGGTTGAGCGTGACTTCCGGATGCAGCTGCCTGAACGCCTTCAGCCGCGGCAGCAGCCACTGGGTGGCGAAGGTCGGCACCACCGCCAGCTCGATGGTGCCGCCGCCCTGCTGGCCCATCACCGCCAGGGTGTCGCGCTCCATCGCATCGAGCCGCGCGGCGATCCGCCGGCTATAGCTGAGGCCCGCCTCGGTGAGCTTCACCCCGCGCCGCGAGCGGCGGAACAGCTCGACGCCGAGGAATGCCTCGAGCCCGGCGATCTGCCGGCAGATCGCGCTCTGGGTCAGCGCCAGTTCGTCCGCCGCCTTGGTGAAGCTCTCGTGGCGCGCCGCGGACTCGAAGCTGACCAGGGCCGCCGTGGTGGGAATCTTGCGCCTCACGTCGAATGCCTCCGTGGAATTTCGTAGCTTATAAAAAGCACGGAACGCAGGTTCCAGCGCGTGACAGAAGCCATTGATTCAGATCACGGAGTGAGAAAATAGCACAACAGCGTGCGAATTATTCGTTTGCCGGGCTTCCCGACGGCTGACTAGGATGCGCCTCAACAGCCCCGCCTAGACTGTAGCGGGAACCCCTGCCTGTACCCCCGAGGAATCCCTCCATGGCCACCAAAGCAAGCTTCAACTGGGAAGATCCGCTGCTGCTGGATCAGCAACTCACCGAAGAAGAGCGCATGGTGCGCGACAGCGCCCGTCAGTTCGCCCAGGACAAGCTGGCTCCGCGCGTGCTGGAGGCCTTCCGCCAGGAGAAGACCGACCCGGCGATCTTCCGCGAAATGGGCGAAGTCGGCCTGCTCGGCGCGACCATCCCCACCCAGTACGGCGGCAGCGGCCTGAACTACGTGTGCTACGGCCTGATCGCCCGCGAAGTCGAGCGCGTCGACTCCGGCTACCGCTCGATGATGAGCGTGCAGTCCTCCCTGGTGATGGTGCCGATCAACGAATTCGGCAACGAAGCCACCAGGCAGAAGTACCTGCCGAAGCTCGCCAGCGGCGAGTGGATCGGCTGCTTCGGCCTGACCGAGCCGAACCACGGCTCCGACCCGGGCTCGATGATCACCCGCGCGCGCAAGGTCGACGGCGGCTACCGCCTGACCGGCAACAAGATGTGGATCACCAACAGCCCGATCGCCGACGTCTTCGTGGTCTGGGGCAAGGACGATGAAGGCCAGATCCGCGGCTTCGTCCTCGAGAAGGGCTGGGAAGGCCTGTCCGCTCCGGTCATCCACGGCAAGGTCGGCCTGCGCGCCTCGATCACCGGCGAGATCGTGATGGACAACGTGTTCGTCCCGGAAGAGAACGCCTTCCCTGAAGTGCGCGGCCTGCGCGGCCCGTTCACCTGCCTGAACTCCGCCCGCTACGGCATTTCCTGGGGCGCCCTGGGTGCCGCCGAAGCCTGCTGGCACACCGCCCGCCAGTACACCCTGGACCGCAAGCAGTTCGGCCGCCCGCTGGCTGCCAACCAGCTGATCCAGAAGAAACTGGCCGACATGCAGACCGAGATCACCCTGGCCCTGCAAGGCTGCCTGCGCCTCGGCCGGATGAAGGACGAAGGCACCGCCGCGGTGGAAATCACCTCGATCATGAAGCGCAACAGCTGCGGCAAGTCCCTGGACATCGCGCGCATGGCCCGCGACATGCTGGGCGGCAACGGCATCTCCGACGAGTTCGGCGTGGCCCGCCACCTGGTCAACCTGGAAGTGGTGAACACCTACGAAGGTACCCACGACGTCCACGCGCTGATCCTCGGCCGCGCCCAGACCGGCATCCAGGCGTTCTTCTAAGCCAACGCCGAACCTGTAGGAGCGAGCTTGCTCGCGAACCGGAGCTGACCGGTTTTTCGCGAGCAAGCTCGCTCCTACGGGGCATTTGTCACTCTCCTGAAGGAGTCCAGCGATGTCCGGCGCTCTCTCGCACATCCGCGTCCTAGACCTCTCCCGCGTACTCGCCGGTCCCTGGGCCGGGCAGATCCTCGCCGACCTCGGCGCCGAAGTGATCAAGATCGAGCGCCCGGACGTCGGCGACGACACCCGCCACTGGGGTCCGCCGTTCCTCAAGGACGCCGAAGGGCGCGACACCAGCGAGGCGGCCTATTTCCTCTCGGCCAACCGCAACAAGAAGTCCGTCACCGTCGACTTCACCCAACCGGAAGGCCAGCGCATCGTCCGCGAACTGGCGGCGAAATCCGACATCGTGCTGGAAAACTTCAAGGTCGGCGGACTCAAGGCCTACGGTCTCGACTACGAGTCGCTGAAGCAGGTCAACCCGAAGCTGATCTACTGCTCGATCACCGGCTTCGGCCAGAACGGCCCCTACGCCAAGCGCCCGGGCTACGACTTCATGATCCAGGCCCTCGGCGGCCTGATGAGCATCACCGGCCGCTCCGAGCATGAGGAAGGCGCCGGCCCGGTGAAGGTCGGCGTGGCGCTGACCGACATCCTCACCGGCCTGTACTCCGCCACCGCCGTGCTCGCCGCCCTGGCGCACCGCGACGTCAGCGGCATCGGCCAGCACATCGACATGGCCCTGCTCGACGTGCAGGTCGCCTGCCTGGCCAACCAGACCCTGAACTACCTGACCACCGGCATCCCGCCGCGGCGGCTAGGCAACGCGCACCCGAACATCGTGCCGTACCAGGACTTCCCCACCGCGGACGGCGACTTCATCCTCACCGTCGGCAACGACGGGCAGTTCCGCAAGTTCGCCGAACTGGCCGGGCATCCCGAGTGGGCCGACGACGCGCGCTTCGCCACCAACAAGGCGCGGGTCGCCAACCGTGACGTGCTGATCCCGCTGATCCGCCAGTCCACCGTGATGCGCACCACCGCCGAGTGGATCGAAATCCTCGAACGCGCCAGCGTGCCGTGTGGGCCGATCAACGACCTGTCGCAGGTCTTCGCCGACCCGCAGGTGATCGCCCGCCAGCTGCGCATCGACCTGCCCCACCCGCTGGCCGGAACCGTGCCGCAGGTGGCCAGCCCGATCCGCCTTTCGGAAACGCCCGTGGAATACCGCAACGCCCCGCCGACCCTCGGCCAGCACACCGCGGAGATTCTCGGCGGCGTGCTCGGGCTGGACGACGCCGCGCAGGCGAAATTGCGCGAAGGCAAGGTGATCTGACCGGTCGTCCGCCCCACACGGACGACCAGCCCGGCTTGCCCCCAGGCCGGCTCTTGCGCCACGGGTAGTCACGGCCCCGTGGCGTATTTTTTCGATCTCCCTCGCCGCCAAGCGAACTGGCTGGCGAAAAGAGCTTCGCGAGCAAGCTCGCTCCTACAGGTTCGTGGATGCGTCCCCTCGCGGGAGCGGAGGAACGATCGAGCCGTCTCGACGGACCAATGGCGCACGCCACGCTTGGGCGATGCCGTGGACGCCGCTATAATCGCCGAC
This sequence comes from Pseudomonas jinjuensis, assembly GCF_900103845.1. GTDB lineage: Bacteria > Pseudomonadota > Gammaproteobacteria > Pseudomonadales > Pseudomonadaceae > Pseudomonas > Pseudomonas jinjuensis. The sequence continues at coordinate 35,176 of NZ_FNIJ01000021.1, read as the reverse complement.
TCAAGCGGCCGTCCGGCCGCTCCCGCCTTCCGTTCGAGGGGCGCTGCAGCTGGTAGCAACCAGTCAGGCTCGAACGGAGCGCGCTCACAGGGCAGCTTCCCCGCCCTGTCAACGCACCAACGGCGCCCATTCGCACACAAAACGAATGGAGAACTCACTTCATGAGCGCTGTCATGACGCCTGCCGGTTTCACCGACTACAAGGTTGCGGACATTTCCCTGGCCGCCTGGGGCCGCCGCGAGATCATCATCGCCGAATCGGAAATGCCGGCGCTGATGGGTCTGCGCCGCAAGTATTCCGCCACCCAGCCGCTGAAAGGCGCCAGGATCCTCGGCTGCATCCACATGACCATCCAGACCGCGGTCCTCATCGAGACCCTGGTGGCCCTGGGCGCCGAAGTGCGCTGGTCGTCCTGCAACATCTTCTCCACCCAGGACCAGGCCGCCGCCGCCATCGCCGCCGCCGGCATCCCGGTCTTCGCCTGGAAGGGCGAGACCGAAGTGGAATACGAATGGTGCATCGAGCAGACCATCCTCAAGGACGGCCAGCCGTGGGACGCCAACATGGTGCTGGACGACGGCGGTGACCTCACCGAGATCCTGCACAAGAAATACCCGGCGATGCTGGACAGGATCCACGGCATCACCGAAGAGACCACCACCGGCGTGCACCGCCTGCTCGACATGCTCAAGGCCGGCACCCTGAAAGTCCCGGCGATCAACGTCAACGACTCGGTGACCAAGAGCAAGAACGACAACAAGTACGGCTGCCGCCACAGCCTCAACGACGCCATCAAGCGCGGCACCGACCACCTGCTGTCGGGCAAGCAGGCGCTGGTGATCGGCTACGGCGACGTGGGCAAGGGCTCCGCGCAGTCGCTGCGCCAGGAAGGCATGATCGTCAAGGTCTCGGAAGTCGATCCGATCTGCGCCATGCAGGCCTGCATGGACGGCTTCGAAGTGGTTTCGCCGTACAGGAACGGCCTGAACGATGGCACCGAAGCCAGCGTAGATGCCGCCCTGCTGGGCAGGATCGACCTGATCGTCACCACCACCGGCAACGTCAACGTCTGCGACGCCAACATGCTGAAGGCGCTGAAGAAGCGCGCCGTGGTCTGCAACATCGGCCACTTCGACAACGAGATCGACACCGCCTTCATGCGCAAGACCTGGGCATGGGAAGAGGTCAAGCCGCAGGTGCACAAGATCCACCGCACCGGCAACGACGGCTTCGATCCGCACAACGACGACTACCTGATCCTGCTCGCCGAGGGCCGCCTGGTGAACCTGGGCAACGCCACCGGCCACCCGTCGCGGATCATGGACGGCTCCTTCGCCAACCAGGTGCTGGCGCAGATCCACCTGTTCGAGCGCAAGTTCGCCGACCAGCCCGCCGCCGAGAAGGCCAAGCGCCTGTCCGTCGAAGTGCTGCCGAAGAAGCTCGACGAGGAAGTCGCCCTGGAAATGGTCAAGGGCTTCGGTGGCGTGGTCACCCAGCTGACCCCGAAACAGGCCGAGTACATCGGCGTAACCGTGGAAGGCCCGTTCAAGCCGGACACCTATCGCTACTAAAAAGCCGCTGGAGGCCTGAGGCCGGAAAGCTGGACGAAAAAGCTGCCTTTCGTTCAGCCTCCGGCCTCCAGCCTTCGGCGATCACAGGATTCCCGGGACCACACAGTCCCGACAGCCTCTTGCGGATCTGTCCCATGACGACACCCGAACGCCGCTACAGCTTCGAGTTCTTCCCCGCGAAGACCGAAGCCGGGCATGAAAAACTCCTGGCCACCGCGCGCCAGCTGGCTGCCTACAAGCCGGACTTCTTCTCCTGCACCTACGGCGCCGGCGGCTCCACCCGCGACCGCACCGTAAGCACCGTGCTGCAACTGGACGGCGAGGTGAAAGTCTCCACCGCCCCGCACCTGTCCTGCGTCGGCGACTCCCGCGAGGAGCTGCGCACCCTGCTCGCCCAGTACAAGGAAGCCGGCATCCGCCGCATCGTCGCCCTGCGCGGCGACCTGCCGTCGGGCATGGGCATGGCCAGCGGAGAGCTGCGCTACGCCAACGAGCTGGTGGAGTTCATCCGCAGCGAAACCGGCGACCAGTTCCACATCGAAGTTGCCGCCTATCCGGAAGTTCACCCACAGGCACGCAGTTTCGAGGATGATCTGGCGAACTTCGTGCGCAAGGTGAAGGCCGGTGCCGACAGTGCCATCACCCAGTACTTCTTCAACGCCGACAGCTATTTCTATTTCGTCGAGCGCGCCGAGAAGCTGGGCGTGAGCATCCCGGTAGTCCCGGGTATCATGCCCATCACCAACTACACCAAGCTGGCCCGCTTCTCCGACGCCTGTGGCGCGGAAATCCCGCGCTGGGTCCGCAAGCAGCTGGAAGCCTACGGGGACGACACCCGCAGCATCCAGGCCTTTGGCGAACAAGTGGTCACTGAAATGTGCGAACGCCTGCTGCAGGGTGGCGCACCGGGTCTGCACTTCTATACCCTTAACCAGGCCGAACCCAGCCTGGCAATCTGGAACAACCTCAAGCTCCCACGCTGAGGATCAATTGCTCCGGGCTCACCGCCCAGATCACCGGCCAGCGCAACGCCGGCAGATCATGGGCGGGGTGTCGACCGGCCCCCGCCGGCCCACTCGCCCCGAGCGAAAACCACGCGCCCTAGAGCCGGCAGGTTGCCGGCAATGACAGGAACCCCGCATGTCCTTTACTTCCCTCGGTCTCTCCGAGGCCCTGGCCGGCGCCGTCGAAGCCGCCGGCTACGCGCATCCCACACCCGTCCAGCAACGGGCCATCCCCGCCGTGCTGCAAGGCCGCGACCTGATGGTCGCTGCCCAGACCGGCACCGGCAAGACCGGCGGTTTCGCCCTGCCGGTACTGGAACTGCTGTTCCCCACCGGGCACCCTGACCGCGAGCACCGCCACGGTCCGCGCCAGGCCCGCGTGCTGGTGCTGACCCCGACCCGCGAACTGGCGGCCCAGGTGCACGACAGCTTCAAGGTCTACGCCCGCGACCTGCCGCTGAAGAGCGCCTGCATCTTCGGCGGCGTCGGCATGAATCCCCAGGTCCAGGCCATGTCCAAGGGCGTCGACATCCTGGTGGCCTGCCCCGGCCGCCTGCTCGACCTCATCGGCCAGGGCAGCGTCGACCTCTCCCGCGTGGAGATCCTGGTCCTCGACGAAGCCGACCGCATGCTCGACATGGGCTTCATCCACGACGTCAAGAAGGTCCTCGCCAAGCTGCCGCCGAAGCGCCAGAACCTGCTGTTCTCGGCGACCTTCTCGAAAGACATCACCGACCTCGCCAACAAGCTGCTGCACAACCCGGAGCGCATCGAGGTCACCCCGCCGAACACCACCGTCGAGCGCATCGAACAGCGCGTGTTCCGCATCCCCTCCGTGCAGAAGCGCGCGCTGCTGGCGCACCTGGTCACCGTCGGCGCCTGGGAGCAGGTGCTGGTGTTCACCCGCACCAAGCACGGCGCCAACCGCCTCGCCGAATACCTGAGCAAGCACGGCCTGCCGGCCGCCGCGATCCACGGCAACAAGAGTCAGAACGCGCGGACCAAGGCGCTGGCCGACTTCAAGGCCAACGACGTGCGCATCCTGGTCGCCACCGACATCGCCGCCCGCGGCCTGGACATCGACCAGTTGCCCCACGTGGTCAACTACGAGCTGCCCAACGTCGAGGAAGATTACGTCCACCGCATCGGCCGCACCGGCCGCGCCGGTCGCAGCGGCGAAGCCATCTCGCTGGTCGCCCCGGACGAGGAGAAGCTGCTCAAGGCCATCGAGCGCCTGACCCGGCAGCAGATTCCCGCCGGCGACATGCAGGGCTTCGATCCGGACGTGGCATTGCCGGAAGTCGCCCAGCCGGAAGCCCGCGAGGAAACCCAGCGGCAACCGCGCAAGGCGCGTGAGCCCCGCGAGAAGCGCGAACGCAAGCCCCGCGAGCGCAAGGAGAAGGAGCCGCAGCAGCAGGCGGAAGCCGTCGTCACTGCGGAAGCCGGCGCCGAAGCCGCCCAGGGCGAGAAGCCGGCCGGCAAGCGTCGCCGTCGTGGCGGCAAGGGCAAGAACAAGGGCGCCGAGGGCCAGCAACAGCAGGAGCAGCGCAGCGAAGGCCAGCCGCGGCAGAAGCAGCCGCGCGAGGCCAGGCAGCCGAAGCCGGCTCCCACGCCGATGGTCACCACCGACCGCGACCCGGAAGAGTTCCTCGACGACGATTTCGACAATTTCGGCAACCGCGCCGACTATGTCAGCCCCTACCAGGGCAAGGACAATCCGCGCGGCCAGCGCCAGCGTCAAGGTCAACGCCAGGGCGGCCAGGGCCAGGGTGGGCAGCAGCGTGGTCGTGCTCAGGGCCAGGGCCAGCAGCAAGGTCAGGGACAAGGCCAGGGTCGCGCCAAGGGCGACAAGCAGGGCGGCCGCGCCAAGGGCGCCGGCAATGCCAACGCCCGTGGCGGCCAGCCAGGCCAGGGCCAGGGCAAGCAGCGCGCCGCCAAGAGCAAGCGCGGCGGCCAGGGCCGCAGCGACATCTCGCGGATGAACGATGCGCCGCTGCGCGAGCCGTCGGAATACGGCGCCAGCAAGCCGACCCGCCAGCCGGTGGTGATCAACAAGCGCGACCTGCTGCGCATCGATCGCTTCCCCACCGCGGAGCAGCTGGAAGAGCTGGAACCGCGCCGCAAGACCGAACGCCCGGCGCTGCTGACCCGCAATCGCGAGGAATAGACAGCCAGGCAAATGAAAACGCCGCCCTTCGGGACGGCGTTTTTGTTGGCGGGGTGACCGCTCCTGTAGGGTGAATGACGCGCCAGCGTCATCCTCCGACGGGACTCGCGCCGAGCCTGCGGCGGATAACGCCGGGGGTGTTATGCCCCCCTCAGCCCAACAACTCCCTCAACACCTGCGCAAACTCCCCGGCACTGCGCTCCTCCAGGGCATGCCGCCCCTCGCGCACCTGCCAATTGCCGCCCACCATCACATCCCGAACCTGCCGGTCGCCACCGGCGAACAGCCAGCGGTTGAGGATCGCATCGCCCTCGGCCGTCGCCAGGTAGGGATCGCTGCCATCCAGCACCAGCAGATCGGCGCGCTTGCCCACCTCCAGCGCCCCGCTCGGCTGGCCGAGCGCCTGGGCGCCGCCGCTCAGGGCCGCGTCGTAGAGCGTGCGCCCGACCATCGGCTGGTCGCCGCGATACAGGCGATTGCGCCGCTGGTCGCGCAGGCGCTGGCCGTATTCCAGCCAGCGCAGTTCCTCGACCACGCTGAGCGACACATGGCTGTCCGAGCCGATGCCGAAGCGTCCGCCCTGGGCCAGGTAGTCCACCGCCGGGAAGATGCCGTCGCCGAGGTTGGCCTCGGTGGTCAGGCACAGCCCGGCCACCGCGCCGCTGCGTGCCATCGCCGAAACCTCGTCGGGCTCGGCATGGGTGGCGTGGACCAGGCACCAGCGCGGGTCCACCTCGACGTTCTCGTACAGCCACTGCAACGGCCGGCGGCCGCTCCAGGCCAGGCAGTCGTCGACTTCCTTCTGCTGCTCGGCGATGTGGATGTGGATCGGGCAGTCGCTGCTGTCGCTGACCAGCACCTCGGCGATCTGTTGCGGGGTGACCGCGCGCAGCGAGTGGAAGCACAGCCCCACCTCCTGCAACGGCTGCCCGGCGAAGTGCGCGCGCAGGCGCTCGATCAGCGCCAGGTAGGCATCGGTGCCGTTGATGAAGCGGCGCTGCCCCTCGTTCGGCGCCTGTCCGCCGAAGCCGGCGTGGGAATACAGCACCGGCAGCAGGGTCAGGCCGATGCCGGTGTCGGCGGCGGCCTGGCTGATGCGCAGGGACAGCTCCGCCGGATCGGCATAGGGCTTGCCGTCGCGGTCGTGGTGCACGTAGTGGAACTCGGCGACACCGGTGTAGCCGGCCTTGAGCATCTCGATATAGAGCTGGCGGGCGATGATCCCGACCTGCTCCGGCTCAAGGCGGCCGACCAGGCGGTACATCAGCTCGCGCCAGGTCCAGAAGCTGTCGTTGGGATTGCCGGCGACCTCGGCGAGACCGGCCATGGCTCGCTGGAAGGCATGGGAATGGAGGTTGGGCATCCCCGGCAGCACCGGACCGGACAGGCGCTCGGCAGCATCCGCGGAGCCGTCGGGCTGCACCGAACCCAGCAGGCCCTCGGGAGAAATCTCGAAACGAACGTTCCGCGCCCATCCCGAGGGAAGCAGGGCGCGTTCGGCGTAATAGGCGGGCATAATCTATGCTCCTGCACGCATGGACTTATTTGTATATACATATACAGACGTTCACGGCGCGCGTAAACTGCCGAACAGCTGACGTCTTGCCAAGGAGCGCAAAGATGCCGAAACCACAGTCCACGCCGACCCCGCTGTCGGCGCAGCTCGGGGAAGTGCCGGCGCCGCTCTACGCGCGGGTCAAGCAGATGATCTCCCAGCAGATCGCCAGCGGTGCCTGGCCGCCGCACTACCGGGTGCCCTCGGAGAGCGAGCTGGTCAGCGAACTGGGTTTCAGCCGCATGACCATCAACCGCGCGCTGCGCGAGCTGACCGCCGAGGGGCTGCTGGTGCGCATGCAGGGCGTCGGCACCTTCGTCGCCGAACCCAAGGGCCAGTCGGCCCTGTTCGAAGTGCAGAACATCGCCGACGAAATCGCCAGCCGTGGGCATGTCCACCGCTCGGAGGTGATCGTCCTCGAAGAGGTCAAGGCCACGCCGGAGCGCGCCATGGCCATGGACCTGCGTGAAGGGCAGAAGCTGTTCTATTCGCAGGTCGTTCACTTCGAGAACGAAGTGCCGGTACAGATCGAGGAGCGCTACGTGAACCCGCAGGTGGTGCCGGATTACCTCAAGCAGGATTTCACCCGCATCACCCCGAATGCCTACCTGACCGCCCTGGCGCCAATGACCGAGGGCGAACATGTGGTCGAGGCCGTGCTCGGCAACGCCAACGAATGCAAGCTGCTGAAGATCGAGCGCGGCGAACCATGCCTGCTGATCCGCCGGCGCACCTGGGCCGGCCGCGTGGTGGTGGCCAGCGCCCGGCTGCTCTACCCGGGATCGCGTTACCGTCTGGAGGGAAAATTCCACTCATGATTCATCTGCTTCGCGCCGCGGACTATCCGCGCATGCCCTGGAAGAACGGGGCCGGCACCACCCTGGAAATCACCCGCGACGCCGGCGCCGGGCTGGACGGCTTCGGCTGGCGGCTGTCGATCGCCGACGTCGGCGAGTCCGGCGGTTTCTCCGCGTTCAACGGCTACCAGCGGATCATCACCGTGCTGGAGGGCGCAGGCATGAGCCTGACGGTCGACGGCACGGAATCGCGGCCGCTGCATGCGCTCGACCCCTTCGCCTTTTCCGGCGACAGCGCGGTGCAATGCCGGCTGCTGGATGGCGCGATCCGCGACTTCAACCTGATCTACTCGCCGCAGCGCTACAGCGCGCGCCTGCAATGGCTGCACGTCGACGGCCCGCAGCGGCTGTTCTCGTCGGCGCCGACCGTGCTGCTGTTCAATGCCAGGAATGAACTGACGGTGCGACTGGACGGCGAAGAGTGCGCCACTCTCGGCCAGCATGACTGCCTGCAGATCGAGCGCGGAAGCGAGCTGGCGGAGCTGGTGCTTGGCTCCGCACAGCCCACCGACTGCTGCCTGATCGAACTGACGCCAGCCTGACGGCGGGTTTCACCCGCCCTACCCGGCTGTAGGAGCGAGCTTGCCCGCGAACCGGCCCCGCCATGGAGTTTGTTCGCGAGCAAGGGCTAGGCGCCCCCTCGTTCCTACGAAAAGCATCGCGGCCCTGGATTACCTGTAGGAACGGGCCATGCCCGCGACCGGTCGCGCCCAGCTGCGCTCCTGCAGGAAAGACCCCGGACGGGGTGACATCTCCAAGTGTTACCGACAACAATCGCGCACCACAAAAACCGGCAACGATGTCCACTTTGGTAACACTCCTCCCGCCACACCCCCCTTCCCCCACCGCTCGTCCGCAAATGCACAAAGCCTTCTCCAGCGGGTCCTTCCTTATTAGGAACAGCGTTTTTTTCACGCGATTGGCAAGGTTGGCCCTCATCATGCATATGCTTGTATGTACAAGTTAATACGTGTGCAGAGTTCACCACCCTGCCCGCCTTGCCGACACCGAGTCAGGAGCCACTCCATGAACACCCCGAACACCAAATTCCGTGACGTCGAGATCCGCGCCCCGCGTGGCACCCAGCTGAACGCCAAGAGCTGGCTGACCGAAGCGCCGCTGCGCATGCTGATGAACAACCTCGATCCGGAAGTGGCCGAAAATCCGAAGGAACTGGTGGTCTACGGCGGCATCGGCCGCGCTGCACGCAACTGGGAGTGCTACGACAAGATCGTCGCCACCCTGAAGGAACTGAACGACGACGAGACCCTGCTGGTGCAGTCCGGCAAGCCGGTCGGCGTGTTCAAGACCCACGCCAACGCCCCGCGCGTGCTGATCGCCAACTCCAACCTGGTGCCGCACTGGGCGACCTGGGAACACTTCAACGAACTGGACGCCAAGGGCCTGGCCATGTACGGCCAGATGACCGCCGGTTCGTGGATCTACATCGGCAGCCAGGGCATCGTCCAGGGCACCTACGAAACCTTCGTCGAAGCGGGCCGCCAGCACTACGACGGCAACCTCACCGGCCGCTGGGTACTGACCGCCGGCCTCGGCGGCATGGGCGGCGCCCAGCCGCTGGCCGCGACCCTGGCCGGCGCCTGCTCGCTGAACATCGAATGCCAGCAGAGCCGCATCGACTTCCGCCTGCGCAGCCGCTACGTCGACGAGCAGGCCAACGACCTCGACGACGCCCTGGCGCGCATCGCCAAGTACACCGCCGAAGGCAAGGCCATCTCCATCGCCCTGCTGGGCAACGCCGCGGAGATCCTCCCGGAACTGGTGCGCCGCGGCGTGCGTCCGGACATGGTCACCGACCAGACTTCCGCCCACGACCCGCTGAACGGCTACCTGCCGATCGGCTGGACCTGGGAACAGTACCGCGACCGCGCGCAGACCGAACCGGCTGCCGTGGTGAAGGCCGCCAAGCAGTCCATGGCCGTGCACGTGAAAGCCATGCTGGACTTCCAGAAGCAGGGCATCCCGACCTTCGACTACGGCAACAACATCCGCCAGATGGCCAAGGAAGAAGGTGTCGACAACGCCTTCGACTTCCCCGGCTTCGTCCCGGCCTATATCCGCCCGCTGTTCTGCCGTGGCGTGGGTCCGTTCCGCTGGGCCGCGCTGTCCGGTAACGCCGAGGACATCTACAAGACCGACGCCAAGGTGAAGGAGCTGATCCCGGACGACGCCCACCTGCACCGCTGGCTGGACATGGCCCGCGAGCGCATCAGCTTCCAGGGCCTGCCGGCGCGCATCTGCTGGGTCGGCCTGGGCCTGCGTGCCAAGCTGGGCCTGGCATTCAACGAGATGGTCCGCAGCGGCGAGCTGTCCGCGCCGATCGTGATCGGCCGCGACCACCTCGACTCCGGCTCGGTCTCCAGCCCGAACCGCGAGACCGAAGCCATGCAGGACGGCTCCGACGCCGTCTCCGACTGGCCGCTGCTCAACGCCCTGCTGAACACCGCCAGCGGCGCCACCTGGGTTTCGCTGCACCACGGCGGCGGCGTGGGCATGGGCTTCTCCCAGCACTCGGGGATGGTGATCGTCTGCGACGGCACCGACGAAGCCGCCGAGCGCATCGCCCGCGTGCTGACCAACGACCCGGGTACCGGCGTGATGCGCCATGCCGATGCCGGTTACCAGATCGCCATCGACTGCGCCAGGGAGCAGGGGCTGAACCTGCCGATGATCACCGGCAGGTAATCAGCGGGCGGTTCGCCGCCAGGACCAGGAAGGGAGCCGCCGCACCGCGTGGTGCGGCGGCTCGGTCCGTGTGCAAGAGCTTCGACACAACAAGAATTTCCCGGGAGAACAATAACGATGTCCCAGGCCAGTGATAGCTCCAAGCCCCTGATCGAGCAGCGCTCGATCAACTTCATTCCCGAAGCCGAACGCCACGGCAAGCTGTACAGCCAGTTCACCCTCTGGCTGGGCGCCAACCTGCAGATCACCGCCATCGTCACCGGGGCCCTGGCCGTGGTGCTGGGCGGCGATGTGTTCTGGTCGCTGATCGGCCTGTTCATCGGCCAGGTGCTGGGCGGTGGGGTGATGGCCCTGCACGCGGCGCAGGGGCCGAAGCTGGGCCTGCCGCAGATGATCTCCAGCCGGGTACAGTTCGGCGTCCTCGGCGCGGCCATCCCGATGGTGCTGGTGTGCCTGATGTACATGGGCTTCACCGCTACCGGCACGGTGCTGTCCGGCCAGGCGCTGGGTCAGCTGTTCGGTGTCAGCGACAGCGTCGGCATCCTGATCTTCGCCAGCGTCATCGTGCTGGTCACCGTGCTCGGCTACCGGGTGATCCACGTCATCGGCCGCATCGCCAGCGTCATCGGCGTGATCGCCTTCGTCTATCTGTTCAGCCGGTTGATGGCGCAGACCGACGTCGGCGCGCTGCTGGAAATCCGTCACTTCAGCTGGGGCAGCTTCCTGCTCGCGGTGTCGCTGGCGGCCTCCTGGCAGATCGCCTTCGGACCCTATGTCGCCGACTACTCGCGCTACCTGCCGAGCAACACGTCGTCGGTGAAGACCTTCCTCGCCGTCGGTGCCGGTTCGGTGATCGGTGCGCAGGTGGCGATGGTCCTCGGCGTGTTCGCCGCGGCCATGGCCAACGGGCAGTTCGCCGGCCGCGAAGTGGCCTATATCGTCGGCCTCGGTGGCAGCGGCGCCACCGCTGCGCTGCTGTACTTCAGCATCGCCTTCGGCAAGGTGACCATCTCGACGCTGAACTCCTACGGCAGCTTCATGTGCATCGCCACCATCATCAGCGGCTTCCGTGGCCATCTGGAGGTGACGCGCCTGCAACGGCTGGTGTTCGTCCTGCTGATCGTCGGCGCCGCGACCCTGATGGCGCTGCTCGGCCAGCATTCGTTCCTCGGGGCGTTCAAGTCCTTCATCCTCTTCCTGCTGGCCTTCTTCACCCCGTGGAGCGCGGTCAACCTGGTGGACTACTACTGCATCAGCCGCGAGCGGTACGACGTGCCGGCTCTGGCAGATCCGAATGGCCGCTACGGCCGTTGGAACATTCCCGGCATCAGCGTCTATGCGACCGGTGTGCTGGTACAGCTGCCCTTCATCTCCACCAAGTTCTACACCGGCCCGCTGGTGGATGCGCTGGGTGGCGTGGACATCTCCTGGATTATCGGTCTGGTGGTCCCGGCAGCTCTCTACTACGTGGTCGCGCGCCGTATCGCGGTGCGCAGCCCCTGTGCCGAACATCCGGCGCCCGGGGCCTGAACCGATTTTTTTTAAAGACGGCGGCACAACCGCCGTCCAAACCTTGAATTAGCGGCAACGGACGGCGACGCCGCCGATAAGCCGCGAAGGAGACTCTCGATGAACCTGCACCTGAAACCCGGATACCTGACCCTGGCCGAGCTTCGCCAAGTCCATCTCGCCCCTGTGCACCTGACCCTGGACGCCAGCGCCGATGCTCCGATCGATGCCAGCGTCGCCTGTGTCGAGCAGATCCTCGCCGAGGGCCGCACCGCCTACGGCATCAATACCGGTTTCGGTCTGCTGGCCTCGACCCGCATCGCCACCCACGACCTGGAAAACCTGCAGCGTTCGCTGGTGCTGTCCCATGCCGCCGGCATCGGCGCACCGCTGGACGACGACATGGTGCGGCTGATCATGGTCCTCAAGATCAACAGCCTCAGCCGTGGCTTCTCCGGCATCCGTCGCAAGGTCATCGACGCGCTGATCGCCCTGGTCAACGCCGAGGTCTACCCGCACATCCCGCTCAAGGGTTCGGTCGGCGCGTCCGGCGACCTGGCGCCGCTGGCGCACATGTCCCTGGTCCTGCTCGGTGAAGGCAAGGCCCGCTACAAGGGCCAGTGGCTGCCGGCCACCGAGGCCCTGGCGGTCGCCGGCCTGGAGCCGCTGACCCTGGCCGCCAAGGAGGGCCTGGCCCTGCTCAACGGCACCCAGGCATCCACTGCCTACGCCCTGCGCGGCCTGTTCAGGGCCGAGGACCTGTTCGCTGGCGCCATCGCCTGCGGCAGCCTGACCGTGGAAGCGACGCTCGGCTCGCGCTCGCCGTTCGATGCGCGCATCCATGAAGCGCGCGGCCAGCGCGGCCAGATCGACACCGCCGCCTGCTTCCGCGACCTGCTCGGTGATTCCAGCGAGGTGTCCCAGTCCCACAAGGACTGCGGCAAGGTCCAGGACCCGTACTCCCTGCGCTGCCAGCCGCAGGTCATGGGCGCCTGCCTGACCCAGCTGCGCCAGGCCGCCGAGGTGCTGGCGATCGAGTCCAACGCCGTGTCGGACAACCCGCTGGTGTTCGCCGCCGAAGGTGACGTGATTTCCGGCGGCAACTTCCACGCCGAGCCGGTGGCCATGGCCGCCGACAACATCGCCCTGGCCATCGCCGAGATCGGTTCCCTGAGCGAGCGCCGCATCTCGCTGATGATGGACAAGCACATGTCCCAGCTGCCGCCCTTCCTGGTGGAAAACGGTGGGGTCAACTCCGGCTTCATGATCGCCCAGGTCACCGCCGCCGCCCTGGCCAGCGAGAACAAGGCCCTGTCGCACCCGCACAGCGTCGACAGCCTGCCGACTTCCGCCAACCAGGAGGACCACGTCTCCATGGCTCCGGCCGCCGGCAAGCGCCTGTGGGAAATGGCCGAGAACACCCGTGGGGTCCTCGCCATCGAATGGCTGGGCGCCTGCCAGGGCCTGGACCTGCGTGCAGGCCTGAAGACCTCGGCCAAGCTGGAGCAGGCACGCCAGATCCTGCGCCGTGAAGTTCCGCACTACGACCGGGACCGCTTCTTCTCCCCGGACATCGAGCTCGCCACCGAACTGCTGGCCAAGGGCTGCCTGACCGGCCTGCTGCCGGCCGGCGTTCTGCCGAGCCTGTAATCGCGCGCTGGCCGTCTCGGGCCAGCTTCCGCTGCACGGACTCTTTCCGCTGAAAAGGGTCCGTGCAGCCTTTTCGCCTACAAAAATTACAGGATGCGAAATGCAAGAAGGTCTCAAGCGCGGGCTCTCGGCCCGGCACATTCGATTCATGGCGCTCGGCTCCGCGATCGGCACCGGGCTGTTCTACGGCTCCGCCTCTGCGATCCAGATGGCCGGCCCGGCGGTGCTGCTGGCTTACCTTATCGGTGGCGCGGCAGTGTTCATGGTCATGCGCGCCCTCGGTGAGATGGCCGTGCACAACCCGGTGGCCGGCTCCTTCGGCCATTACGCCAGCACCTTCCTCGGCCCCATGGCCGGGTTCGTCCTCGGCTGGACCTACGCCTTCGAGATGGTCATCGTCGCCATCGCCGATATCACCGCCTTCGGTATCTACATGGGCTTCTGGTTCCCCGACGTGCCCCGCTGGATCTGGGTGCTGAGCATCGTGTTCCTGATCGGCGGGCTGAACCTGTGCAACGTCAAGGTCTTCGGCGAGATGGAGTTCTGGCTGTCGCTGCTCAAGGTGGGCGCCATCGTCGCGATGATCGCCGCCGGCTTCGGCATCATGATCTTCGGCCTGGGCCATCACGTGAGCGCTGACGCCGCCGTCGGCGTGAGCAACCTGGTCGGCCACGGTGGCTTCATGCCCAACGGTATCGGCGGGCTGATCGCCTCCTTCGCCGTGGTGATGTTCGCCTTCGGCGGCATCGAGATCATCGGCGTCACCGCCGGCGAGGCCAAGGACCCGCAGCGCGTCCTGCCGCGCGCGATCAACGCCGTGCCGGCGCGCATCCTGCTGTTCTACGTGCTCACCCTGTTCGTCCTGATGTGCCTGTACCCCTGGCCGCAGATCGGCACCCAGGGCAGCCCGTTCGTGCAGATCTTCAGCAACCTGGGCATCGGTTCGGCCGCGGCCGTGCTGAACGTCGTGGTGATCTCGGCGGCGATCTCGGCCATCAACAGCGACATCTTCGGCGCCGGCCGCATGATGTACGGCCTGGCCCAGCAGGGGCACGCGCCGCGCAGCTTCGGCAAGGTCTCCCGGCACGGCGTGCCGTGGCTGACCGTGGTGGTGATGGGCGCCGCGCTGCTGGTCGGCGTGCTGCTCAACTACCTGATCCCGGAAAACGTGTTCCTGCTGATCGCCTCGATCGCCACCTTCGCTACCGTGTGGGTGTGGCTGATGATCCTGGTCAGCCAGGTGGCCATGCGCCGCAGCATGAGCCGCGAGGAAGCGGCCCAGCTGAAGTTCCCGGTACCGTTCTGGCCCTACGGCCCGGCCATGGCCATTGCCTTCATGGTGTTCATCGTCGGCGTGCTCGGCTACTTCCCGGACACCCAGGCGGCGCTGATCGTCGGCGTGATCTGGGTGGTGTTCCTGGTGGCCTCCTACCTGCTCTGGTGCAAGCCGCGCGCAGGCCAGGGCGAGCTGGTCCGGGAGCAGGTCGGCGTGCACCACTAAGTCGTAGCGCTACATAAGGAGACCGTTTATGAGAACTCTCTGGCAGCATTGCCACGCAGCGACCCTGGCCGAGGGTCGCTACTCGATCATCGAGGATGCGGCGATCGTCACCCGCGCCGGGTTGATCGAATGGATCGGCCCGCGCAGTGAGCTGCCGACGGTCGCCGCCGAACGCACGGTGGACCTGGGCGGTGCCTGGGTCACGCCGGGCTTCATCGACTGCCACACCCACCTGGTATTCGGTGGTGATCGCAGCGGCGAATTCGAGCAGCGCCTGAACGGCGTCAGCTACGCCGAGATCGCCGCCGCCGGTGGTGGCATCGCCAGCACCGTGCGCGCCACCCGCGAGGCCAGCGAGGACGAACTGCTGGCCAGCGCCATCAAGCGCGCCCGGCCGTTGCTGGCCGACGGCGTGACCGTGCTGGAAGTGAAGTCCGGCTACGGCCTCGACCTGGAAAGCGAGCGGCGCATGCTGCGCGTCGCTCGCCGCCTGGAGCAGGTGCTGCCGGTGACGGTGCGTACCACCTGCCTGTCGGCCCACGCGCTGCCGCCGGAGTACGCGGGCCGCGCCGACGAGTACATCGACCAGGTCTGCGAGCACATCCTCCCGGCCCTGGCCGCGGAAGGGCTGGTGGATGCGGTGGACGCCTTCTGCGAACACCTGGCGTTCTCCCCGGCGCAGGTCGAGCGGGTATTCAAGGCCGCCAAGCGCCTGGGCCTGCCGGTGAAACTGCACGCCGAGCAGCTGTCGTCGCTGCACGGCTCCAGCCTCGCCGCACGCTACGGCGCGCTGTCCGCCGACCACCTGGAATTCATGACCGAGGAAGACGCCATCGCCATGGCCGAGGCGGGCACCGTCGCGGTGCTGCTGCCGGGCGCCTTCTTCGTCCTGCGCGAAACCCAGCTGCCGCCGATGGACGCCCTGCGCAAGCACGGCGTGGCCATCGCCGTGGCCAGCGACCTCAACCCCGGCACCTCGCCGGCGCTGTCCCTGCGCCTGATGCTGAACATGGCCTGCACCGCCTTCCGCATGACCCCGGAAGAGGCGCTGGCCGGCGTCACGATCAATGCGGCGAAGGCCCTGGGCCTCGGCGCCAGCCACGGCAGCCTGGAAGCGGGGAAGGTCGCCGACTTCGTCGCCTGGGACATCCAGCGCCCCGCGGAGCTGGCCTACTGGCTCGGCGGCGACCTGCCCAAGCGCATCATTCGTCATGGTGAAGAGCTTTTCGAAGATGGCCGGGCAGGGCGCTAGAGAATTGCCCGAACTCTGTAGGAGCGAGCTTGCTCGCGAACATCCCCGCAGCGGGGCCCGGTTCGCGAGCAAGCTCGCTCCTACGAAAAACGATCACATCTCGCTTGGGCTGGAGATAGCACCCCATGGATAACGTTCTCGAATTCAAGCGCGGCCGTGTGCCGCTGCTGATCAGCATGCCCCACCCCGGCATCCGCCTGACCCCGGCGGTGGAAGCCGGCCTGGTCGACGAAGCCCGTGAACTGGCCGATACCGACTGGCACATTCCCAAGCTCTACGCCTTTGCCGAAGAGCTGGGCGCCAGCACCCTGGCCGCCGGCTACTCGCGCTATGTGGTGGACCTGAACCGGCCGTCCGATGACAAGCCGCTGTACAGCACCGCCACCACCGGCCTGTACCCGGACACCCTGTTCGACGGCCGCCCGCTGTTCAAGGACAGCCAGACGCCGTCCGCCGAGGAGCGTGCACGCTACCTGGCCGAAGTCTGGACGCCGTACCACCGCACGCTGAGCGAAGAGCTGGCGCGGATGAAGGCGGAGTTCGGCTACGCGCTGCTGTGGGATGCCCACTCGATCCGTTCGCACATCCCGCACCTATTCGACGGCAAGCTGCCGGACTTCAACATCGGCACCAACAGCGGCGCCAGCTGCGATCCGCAGCTGGCCGAGCGTCTGCTGGCGGTGTGCGCCGAGGCGCCGAGCTACAGCCACATCCTCAATGGCCGCTTCAAGGGCGGGCACATCACCCGCCATTACGGCCAGCCGCAGCAGGACGTGCACGCAGTGCAGCTGGAGCTGGCGCAGTGCAACTACATGGATGAAAGCGCGCCGTTCGGTTATCGCGAGGATCTGGCGGGGCCCACCGCCCAGGTGCTCCGGCGCATGCTGGAAACCTTCATCGCCTGGGGCCGCGAGCGCTACGGCCGCTGAGTTTTACGCAGCTTCCTGCCGGGCGGGGATCTTGTCGGCGCGGCGCCGTCGGTCCACGCATCCCGGCGGCGCTTTTCCCGTTCCGGCAGGGAGCTGTCTTTTCATTCGAAGCGGTGCTGCGCCAGCATCTTCAGCCGCAAGGCATGGGGGCGAGGAGGCCACAGAATGCCGGCTGACAGTGCTCCGTAGAGTCATGCACGGGAACTATCCCCATATTTTGTCGAAAGTTCTGATCGATCAAATCCCCCGGTAGCCGCGATGCAGGTGAGTGCTAGGTTCGGACCCCGACCTGACTCGCTGCCATCAAGGATGACGACTCCCGATGATCATCAGCCCTCCGTTTCTTCCAACCTCCAATCCGGGCGAACCGGATAGCGCTTACCTCAACCGCGCGATGCTGGAAGGTATTCCCGGCAATGGCGGCTTTCCGGTCAGCTATGACCTGAACTGGCACGGTGGTGTCCATCTGACCGCGCCAATGGAAAGTGGGGCGCCACTACCTGTTCGAGCAGTCGCCGACGGTACCTTGGCGTACGTACGTCAACCAACTGCACGCAGCAGCGACGAGAACCATGCGCTCAACTACGGCGGTGCCTGGACCGACGACGGCTGCATCGTGCTTCGCCATGAAACCGAAATAGGTGAAGGTGATACCGCACATGTCGTGTTCTTCTCCGTGTACCAGCACCTTTCGACAATCAAACTGAGCGACCCAGTGGTGGGTGGGAAGATCTACCGAAAGGATGAGCTAGGGCAGGCTGGGTCCATCAGGGAGCCGGGTACGGCAAAGATTCATTTCGAGATCATCGCCGCTGAAGCCGCCTCATTGATTGGGCGTACCAGCGCCAAGCTGGACCACCAGAGCAGCGACGGACGCAAGGACAGTTGCTGGGGCGATGCGCATTTCCATCTGCCCCCCGAGGTCCTGTGCTACGAGCAGCGACCCGCGAGTTGGGTCAGCTCGGACAACTCCACAGCTGCCATTGTTACCAGGCCGGCGCAGAGCCTGTTCATCCGACTGCGCTATGCAAAAGGCCAATGCACGCTGACCACCATTACGGAAGCCGGTGAGGTGCTGGGTGAGCGTGCGGAAGTCACAGACTTTGAATACGAGCTTTATCAAACGGCCTGCGACCGCTATCCGGCTTGCCCCAGTGCCGGTTACGAGCTGCTGCGCTGGGGCAGGGTACTCGGACCGGATCCCTTGAGACCCGCGCAAGCTGCCCATTGGCGGCAAATTTCCCTACCCAGCGGTCCTGCATGGGTCAACTTGAATGCCACAACCGTGACCTGTTTCAGCGACGCCGACTTTCCTCACTGGCTTGGCTGGCAACTGGTCGACGATGACACCGACGATGATTCGCACTGTCAGTCGGCCATTGTTCGTGCGGTGTTGAAGCTGGATGAAGATCCCCTTTTCCCCGACGGCACGGACGCAATCTCCATTGCCAACTCCCCGTCTTATGGCGGCCTGCCAGCCGAGGAAAAGGATTGGTTGGGCGAGCGATATGAAATCGAGCAGGAACGCAATGTCGCGAAGCTCAGTGAGTGTTACCAACACCTCAAGCGATTTGCCTTCAAGTTCCCTACGGAATGGCGCCACGAGGGCTTTGATGCTCGCTATGGCTGGTGGACAAGGATTTTCCATAACGACGAAGCTGCCGTGCAGAGCTATGAGAAGCTGAAGGCTCATCAGAAGGCGTTGGCGTTCTGGGAGGAGGCTGCACTGGATGGCATCGGGAGCACCCATTGGCACTTTCCGCCCCGGCAGTTCATTGAGGCATTTCGAAGATGTGGATGGCTGAGCCAGACGGAACTGACCCAACTGCTACCGATGACTGCATTGCGTAAGGCACATGGGCAGTGGGTGTCGGAGCCGGTTGCGTATCCAGGACCGATAAGAGGCCGTATGGAGGAACGACGCGCCGCGCTCAACAAAGCACTGCGGATATTTGCTGTGTCCTCTAGCCCTCTGCGCCTCGCTGCCTTCTTCGGCAATGCAATGCAAGAGACGCAATGGTTCGCCAAGCTGCATGAAGATAATTCAGGGGCTTGGTATTTCCCGTGGGATGGACGTGGTTTCCTACAACTTACACATGCCGATAACTACATAAAGTACTGGCGCTTCCGTGGGCGTGTTGTAAGTGAAACTCTTCGGCAGCAACTCCGAAATGCTGCGGTGACGGCACATCAGCAAAATTGCAACAACGCGCTGCGGGATAGTAATTTCTCAGGATTGACGCCAGAAATGATTCGGTGGAGAAATAGTGTGGAGCGTGATTCATTCGATGCGGCAAATAGCGCTTGCGCATACTGGTCTTGGACAAAAGCTGCTGTGTTCGCAGATCAATCACCTGTCATGGTCAGGCAAGTCGTAAGTGGAGCGGATGCGTTTGTCTATTACAGCAGCATCCCATTCGGGCAGGTAGCGGCTACGGTTAACTTTGGGAACCCAACGACTACCACATCCGCCATATCGGGTGTTAATGGAATCCAGGCTCGTTATCAAGCGTACATCAGTGCGTTAATGGTATTGTCCGAGGGGTTGCGATTCACTGATATTCATGGGCAGGAATACGAGTATCCGGAAGGCTGCACGCCAAGGAGAATTTGATGGTGCATCTATTGTCAAAATTTACCTTAGGCATCGCTATATGTGGTACTTGCATATTGGTATCGGCGGGGGAGAATCGCGAGGCAAGCTTCGATGGTTGTCGGTTCACAATCGCAGATATCTATGGTGGCCAGTTGGAAGTGAGCGAATACTCCCCTCCGAAGCAGGCCTTTTATAGATTTAATTCAAATGTTTATGCTCGTCACGCGGTTGACGTTTCTATTGAGTTTAGCTGTAGCACGACTCTTGGGCAGAAAGCTTTCTCCAATATGGGGATTTCTCATAATAACGGTGAGTGGGGTGTGATTCCTGATAAATCAGATCCGGAGAATTTGGCTGATCTGAAGGTCTACACTCTCCGAGGAAATGGTGTGGATGGTGCGGCGATAACCTACGTTCAAACTACTGGTGAGGAGGAAAGGCGTGTTCAAGGCATCGGTTTTTGCCTCACGGATCAGAAACAAATTCTTTGTGGGACCAGTGAGGCTGTTGGTTATGTGGCGTATCCCAAACAGTCTAGTTTGCCGAAAGTCCTTGAGTTGCTGAAGAGCATCAAGTTCCTTGAGCCAACTAAATAGCCCTGCATTAGTTAGCGCAGATTGAGTAAGTCGCTGCGGAACTCCACCGATCAGCTACTCAAGACAATGCCGTGCCAGTTGCCTCTCGGCGTGCCGCACCAGCATCTCCAGCAGCAATGCCTGGGTGTGCGGCGGCGTTTCGTCGGCGCGGGTCAGGGCGTAAAGGGTCACCTTCACCGTGGGCGACAGGGTTCGCTGCACCGTCAGGCGTTCGTCCGCACCCAGCGCGGTGAAGGGATCGACCAGCGCCAATCCGGTTCCCGCTTCCACCAGCGTGCGCGCCAGCGCATAGGTCTGCACTGCGATGCGCACGCGCGGTGGTGGTTCGACGTTGGCCAGGTGGCCTTCCAGGCGTGCGGACAACGGGTCGGAAGTCGATAGCCCGATCATGGGCTCGCCCGCCAGTTCGTCCAGTGTCAGCGGCTGGTCCAGGCGCTCCTCCGGCCAGTGCCCGCGCGGCGCCAAAGCCACCAGCGGGCCGCTGGCGATGGGCTGCGAGCGCAGGCCGGGATGGTCGGTCTGCTGCAGGGTCAGGGCGAGGTCGAGCTCGCGCATCAGCAGGTTCTGCACCAGCTCGCGGGAGTGCTGGGTGGCCAGTTCGCAGCTGCTCTGCGGGTAGCGGTCGGTCCATTCGCGGATCACTGGTGGCAGCAGCGACAGCGCCATGGCGGGCGTGGCGCCCACGCGGAGGCGGTTCTCCGGCTGGCCGCGCAGGCTCTGCGCCAGGCGGCGCACGCCCTGCAGGCTTTCGCTGACCTTGGCCACTTCGCGCTCCAGCTCCAGTGCTTCGGGCGTGGGCTGCAGTTTTCCTTTCACCCGCAGGAACAGCGGGAAACCCAATTGCTGCTCGGCGTGCTGCAGCACCTTGGTCACCGCCGGCTGCGAGACGTGCAGCAATAGCGCCGCGCCGCTGACCGAGCCGGTCTCGCGGATGGCCTGGAACACTTCGATATGGCGCAGGCGCATGGGCGTCTCCTACTGTGCGTATAACGCAAGGTTATGGGTTGCCCATGTTTATTCATTGTTCGCCGCCTGTCATCCGGCCCTAAGGTCGAGGCCTGGAATCTTCAGGTAGTGAGAAGGCAATGGCACAGCGGGTTTGCATCATCGGCGCGGGCGTGGTCGGGCTGGCCACGGCGCAGGCGCTGGTCCTCGAAGGATTCGACGTGACCCTGCTGGAAGCGCGGGATGCGGCCGGGCTGGAAACCAGCTTCGCCAATGGTGGCCAACTGTCCTACCGCTACGTGGCGCCTCTGGCCGATGCCGGCGTGCCGCAGCAGGCGCTGGGCTGGCTGCTGCGTGGCGACTCGCCGTTGCGTCTGCGTCCGCGCCTGGACCTGGCGCAATGGCGCTGGTTGCTGGGGTTCACCGCCGCCTGCCGGCGCTCGGTGAACCAGGCCAATGCCAAACATCTGCTGCGTCTCGCTCTGTTCAGCCAGGCCACGCTGGCGCAGTGGCGCGAGGATGGGTTGGACGGTTTCGACTGGCGGCGCAACGGCAAGCTGGTGGCCTTCCGGGATGAGGGCAGTTTCCGCAGCGCGCGGCAGAACCTGTCCGATCCTTCCGCGCAATTCGTTCTCTCGGCGCAGCAGTGCCGCGAGTTGGACCCGGCGCTGGAGCGCGCACCGTTCGTTGGGGGCATCCACACGCCGGACGAGGAGGTCGCCGACTGCTTCCTGTTCTGCCAGCGGCTGGCCGAGCGGCTTCAGGCGTCCGGCCGTTGCCGCCTCCTCTATGGCCGTCCGGCGTCCCGGCTGATTCTGCGTAACGGCACTGTGGCAGGGGTGGAAGCGGGTGGAGAGAGCTTCGAAACCGAGCACGTCGTGCTTGCTGCCGGCTACCGCAGCGCCGCGTTGCTGCCGGGCGGGCCGCGCCTGCCGCTCTATCCGCTCAAGGGCTACAGCCTCACCGCGCCGATCCGCGCCGGCGACCACGCGCCGGACGTGAGCCTGACCGACTACGACCGCAAGGTGGTCTACGCGCGCATCGGCGACCGCCTGCGCATCGCCGCCATGGTTGACATCGTCGGCTTCGACCCGCGCCTGGAGCCCAAGCGCCTGGCCCTGATTCGCCAGCAGGCGATGGACACGCTGCCCGACGCCTGCGACTACGGCGCCGCCATCGAATGGGCCGGCATGCGCCCGGCCACACCCACCGGCGTGCCGCTGGTGGGCGCCTGCGGACCGCGTGGCCTGTGGCTCAACCTCGGTCACGGCGCGCTGGGTTTCACCCTGGCCTGCGGCAGCGCGCGGCTGATCGCCGCGCAGATCACCGGGCGTTGCCCGGACATAGACACCAGCGGCCTGACGCCCGAGCGGCTGGCTGGCTGATTCCATCGGATTAGGAGACCCACCATGCAACTCACACGCATCGCCACCAACGACCGCCTTTCCGGCGCTATGGTCTTCGGCTCGCTGGTGTTCCTCTCCGGGCAGGTGCCCGGTCAGGCCACCGATATACAGGGCCAGACCGGCGAAGTGCTGGCGAAGATCGATGCGCTGCTGGCCGAGGCCGGCACCGACAAGGCGAACATCCTCAGCGCGACCATCTACCTCAAGGACATCACGGCCGACTTCGAGGCCATGAACGCCGTCTGGTCCGCCTGGCTGCCCGAAGGCTGCGCGCCGACCCGTACCACGGTGCAGGCGCTGCTGGCGCGACCGACCGTGCTGGTGGAAATCACCGTGATCGCCGCGCGGCCCTGAATCTCAACATGACTGACAACAACAAGAGAGGCACGCAATCCATGAAACGACTTGCTCTGGGAATGCTGGCGGCGTCCAGCCTGGTCTGTGCGCTGGCGCAGGCTAACGAAGCGCTGGACGGCACGCTGAAGAAAGTCGCCGACCGCGGCACGATAACCCTGGGTTATCGCGACGCCTCGGTGCCGTTCTCCTACCTGGGCGACAACAGCGGCCAGCCCATGGGCTACTCGGTGGAACTGGCCGGCAAGGTGGTCGAGCGCCTCCGGCATAAGCTGAACAAGCCCGATCTTGCGGTGAAGTACAACCTGGTGACCTCGCAGACGCGCATCCCGTTGGTGCAGAACGGCACCGTGGACCTGGAATGCGGCTCCACTGGGGTCACCGCCGAGCGCCTGAAGCAGGTCGCCTTCTCCTATGGCTTCATCTATGTGAAGGGCCAGCTGCTGACTGCCAAGGACAGCGGCATCCAGGGTTTCGATGACCTCAAGGGCAAGAACGTGGTGACCACCGCCGGCACCACCAACGAGCGCTACCTCAAGGCCTACAACGCCGAGCACAAGCTGGGCATGAACGTGGTCAGCGCCAAGGACCACGGCGAAGCCTTCCTCATGCTGCAGTCCGGCCGCGCGGTGGCCTTCTACATGGATGACGCGCTGCTCTATGGCGAGAAGGCCAAGGCCCGCGACCCGCGTCAGTGGGTGGTGGTGGGCGAGCCGCAGTCGCGGGAGATCTATGCCTGCATGGTGCGCCGCGACGATCCGCAGTTCCTCGCCCTGGTCAACCAGACCCTGGCCGACCTGTATGCCTCCGGCGAGATCAAGGACATCTACCAGCGCTGGTTCGAACAACCGATCCCGCCGAAGAACCTCAACCTGGAATTCCCCATGACCGCCGAGCTGCAGGCGATCATCGCCAAGCCCACCAGCGAGCCGGTGCAGTAGCCCTGCTAGCGCTGCAGGCCGAGGTGGCGGATCAGCGGCTGCGCCTCGGCCAGGCGCTCCCAGACGTCGTCGAGCAATTCGGCGGGGTAGAAGGAGGGCAGGTGCGGTAATGCCTTGCGTGGCACCCAGGCCACATCGCGGATCTCGAACTCGTCGCCGCCGATCCCGTGCAGGTTGCCCATGGTCAGCTCGCCGCGCCAGGCGTCGACCCGGTAGAACAGCTCCATATGGAAGCGCCCGGCCAGCGGCTCGGCGAATTCGCGCACGTAGACCAGCGGGCCGACGTCCACGTCCAGGCCGGTTTCCTCCATGCATTCGCGGCGCACCGTGTCGCGGGTCGAGCGGTCGCTGGCGGATTCGAAGCCGCCGCCCGGCGGTATCCAGTAGATGTCGTCGCCGACCTGGTGCTTGACCAGCAGGATGCGTTCGTCCCGCAGCAGCAGGCCGGCGGCGCGGATGCGGTGGATCAGTGGGTCGCTCATGTGCCGATCTCGTCCTTTTTCGTCGCCAACGGGGCGCCAATGACCCTGGCGCCGTAATTATTGCGCGGCCCCTTTATCGGTTTTGCTCCGGCCCGAGTATCATGCCCGGCAGAGCCAGGGATGGGACCCGGTCGAGGGACGACCGCATGCACTGATTCGGGAGCGCGCCATGCAATCTTTGTATCCGGAAATCAAGCCTTACGCCCGCCACGAGTTGGCCGTCGACGAGCCGCACGTCCTCTATGTGGACGAGAGCGGCACGCCCGAGGGGCTGCCGGTGGTGTTCGTCCATGGCGGGCCGGGGGCCGGATGCGATGCGATGTCGCGGCGCTTCTTCGATCCGAACATCTACCGCATCGTCACCTTCGACCAGCGCGGCTGCGGCCGCTCCACCCCGCACGCCAGCCTGGAGAAGAACACCACCTGGGACCTGGTGGCGGACATGGAGCGCATCCGCGAGAAGCTCGGCATCGACAAGTGGGTGCTGTTCGGCGGCTCCTGGGGCTCGACCCTGTCGCTGGCCTACGCGCAGACCCATCCGGAACGCGTCCACGCGCTGATCCTGCGCGGCATCTTCCTGTGCCGCCCGCAGGACTTCCACTGGTTCTACCAGGAAGGCGCCAGCCGCCTGTTCCCCGACTACTGGGAAGACTACCTGGCGCCGATCCCGGAGGACGAGCGCGGCGACCTGATGCAGGCCTTCCACAAGCGCCTCACCGGCGCCGACCAGATCGCCCAGATGCATGCCGCCCGCGCCTGGTCGGTATGGGAAGGCCGCACCGCGACGCTGCGGCCGAACACGGCGGTGGTCGATCGCTTCTCCGATCCGCACCGTGCGCTGTCCATCGCCCGCATCGAGAACCACTACTTCGTCAACGCCGCCTTCCTCGAACCGGACCAGTTGCTCCGCGACATGCACAGGATCGCCCATCTTCCCGGCGTGATCGTGCACGGCCGCTACGACGTGGTCTGCCCGCTGGACAACGCCTGGGCGCTGCACAAGGCCTGGCCGAACAGCGAGCTGCAGATCGTCCGTGACGCCGGCCATGCCGCCGGCGAGCTGGGCATCACCGATGCGCTGGTGCGCGCCACCAACGAGATCGGCCGCCGCCTGCTGAACCTGCCGCCGGAGGCCGAATGAAAGGTCTGATCCAGCGCGTGCGCGGCGCGCGGGTGGAAGTGGACGGCGAGATCGTCGGCGCCATCGACCACGGCCTGCTGGCGCTGGTCGGCGTCGAACCGCAGGACGACGAGGAAGCAGCGAAGCGGCTGCTGCACAAGCTGCTTAACTATCGGGTGTTCGCCGACGCCGAAGGTAAAATGAATCTTTCCCTGAGCGACGTCGGTGGCGGCCTGCTGCTGGTCTCGCAGTTCACCCTGGCCGCCGATACCCGCAAGGGGCTGCGGCCGAGCTTTTCCAGCGCGGCGGCCCCCGAGCGGGGCGCCGAGCTGTTCGATTTTCTCGTGGAGCAGGCGCGCACCCGTCATCCCCAGGTCGCCACCGGCCGTTTCGGCGCCAACATGCAGGTCCATCTGGTCAATGACGGGCCGGTGACTTTTCTGCTGGAGGTTTGAACGAACGTCTGTTTGCAATCGAACCGTAGGATGATGGTAATGCCCACGCATTCAGAACAATCGCCTTCCGGGAGTGCCGGCCGCGCGCCGGCCACGGGTTCGCCGTGCCAAGCGGGGAATCATTCGCACTCACCGGGGTCGGAACTCCATCGCCGGCACTTTGGCATCGCCTTTGCTGGCTCAAGCTTTTTCATGTTCACGGACGAGGGGGACTCGTGATTTTCCGTTCCGTTCAGTTACCCGCTTCTCGCACTCTGCTCGGCAGCCTGCTGCTGCTCGGCTCCGCAATCATGGCCCTCGGCGCCGATACGGCCTGGGCCTTCAACCTGGACGACGTGAGCGCGAAAGCGAAGAAACTTGCCGGGGAACAGTACAAGGCACCCACCAGCAATCTGCCTTCCGAATTCAGCGAGATGAAGTTCGCCGACTACCAGCAGATTCGCCTGCGCATGGAAAAGGCCTACTGGGCCGACGAGAAGACGCCGTTCAAGCTCGGCTTCTATCACCAGGGCATGCACTTCGACACGCCGGTGAAGATCAACGAGGTGACCGCCACCACGGTCAAGCAGATCAAGTACGATCCTGCGCAGTTCGACTTCGGTACGCTGAAGTTCGACGAAAATGCCACCAAGGACCTCGGCTACGCCGGCTTCCGCATCCTCTACCCGATCAACAAGGCCGACAAGCAGGACGAGATCGCCTCCTTCCTCGGCGCCAGCTATTTCCGCATCGTCGGCAAGGGCCAGGCCTGGGGTCTGTCCGCCCGCGGCCTGGCGCTGGACACCGCGCTGCCCTCCGGCGAGGAATTCCCGCGCTTCCGCGAATTCTGGATCGAGCGGCCGAAGGCCAAGGACAAGCACCTGGTGATCTTCGCCCTGCTCGACTCGCCGCGCGCCACCGGCGCCTACCGCTTCGTCCTGCGTCCGGGCGTGGAAACCGTGGTCGACGTACAGTCCCGCGTCTACCTGCGCGATAGCGTGACCAAGCTGGGCCTGGCGCCGCTGACCAGCATGTACCTGTTCGGCTCCAACCAGCCGTCCGCCGAGCACAACTTCCGTCCGGAACTGCACGACTCCACCGGCCTGCAGATCCATGCCGGCAACGGCGAGTGGATCTGGCGCCCGCTGAACAACCCGAAGCACCTCTCGGTCAGCGCCTACAGCGTGGAGAATCCGAAGGGCTTCGGCCTGCTCCAGCGCGGCCGCGAGTTCTCCCGCTACGAGGACCTGGACGACCGCTACGACCTGCGCCCGAGCGCCTGGATCGAGCCGAAGGGCGACTGGGGCAAGGGCACCGTCGAACTGGTTGAAATCCCCACCCCGGACGAGACCAACGACAACATCGTCGCCTTCTGGAACCCGGAGAAGCGCCCGGCGGCCGGCGAGCCGCTGGAGTTCGCCTATCGCATGCACTGGACCCTGGACGAGCAGGGCCTGCACGACCCGCAATCGGCCTATGTCATGCAGACCCTGCGCTCGATCGGCGACGTCAAGCAGAAGAACCTGATCCGTCAGCCTGACGGCACCACCGCGCTGGTCGTCGATTTCGTCGGGCCGTCGCTGAAGGCCCTGCCGCCGGATGCGCCGGTGAGCAGCCAGGTCAGCACCGACGACAATTCTGAGGTGAAGGAAAACAGCCTGCGCTACAACCCCGTCACCCAGGGCTGGCGCCTGACCCTGCGCCTCAAGGTCAAGGATCCGAAGAAGCCGGTGGAAATGCGCGCCGCGCTGGTCAACGGCCAGCAGACCCTGAGCGAAACCTGGAGCTACCAGCTGCCTGCCGATGAATAATCCCACTCCCCTCAAGGCCTCGCCGGCCGACTACCTCGCGCACCTGCCGATGACGGCGCAGGAGCGCGAGGAGCTGGCCCGCAGCGGCTCGTTCGGCGAGCTGCACCACCGCCTGGCCGGCGCCGTGCAAGGCGAGGCGGCCGGCGATGCCGCGCTGGCTTCGGTCGGCCCGCGCCTGGTCCACGGCTTCGGCCGCGAACTGGAAGACGCCGACCTGCTCGGCATGGACGACAACGGCCGCGCCTATCTCAAGGCCGCACCGCCGATCCAGCGCACCAAGGTGCTGCCCGAACCGTGGCGCACCAACATCCTGATGCGCGGCTGGCGCCGCCTGACCGGCCGCAGCAACCCGCCCAAGCCGACCCGCGACCTGCCGAAGGCGCGCTGGCAGCGGGTCGGCTCGATCCGCCGGATGATCCTGCTGGCGCTGATGCTCGGCCAGACCACCATCGCCACCTACTACATGAAGGGTATCCTGCCCTACCAGGGCTGGGCCTTCGTCGACCTCGACGAGATCATGCAGCAGTCCTGGCTGGCCAGCCTGCAGCAGGTGCTGCCGTACCTGATCCAGTTCGGCGTGCTGTTCCTCTTCGCCGTGCTGTTCTGCTGGGTCTCGGCGGGCTTCTGGACGGCGCTGATGGGCTTCCTCGAACTGCTCACCGGCCGCGACCGCTACCGCATCTCCGGCAGCAGCGCGGGCAGCGAGCCGATCGCTGCCGAGGCGCGCACCGCCATCGTCATGCCGATCTGCAACGAGGACGTGCCGCGGGTGTTCGCCGGCCTGCGTGCGACCTACGAATCGGTGGCCGCCACCGGCGAGCTGGACCGCTTCGACTTCTTCATCCTCAGCGACACCAACCAGCCGGACATCGCGGTCGCCGAGGAGAAGTCCTGGATCGAGCTGTGCCGCGAGGCCGGCGCCTTCGGCCGGCTGTTCTACCGCCGCCGCCGCCGCCGGGTGAAGCGCAAGAGCGGCAACATCGACGACTTCTGCCGGCGCTGGGGCAGCCAGTACAAGTACATGGTGGTGCTGGACGCCGACAGCGTGATGAGCGGCCACTGCCTGACCAGCCTGGTGCGCCTGATGGAGGCCAACCCCGAGGCGGGCATCATCCAGACCGCACCCAAGGCGTCGGGCATGGATACCCTCTATGCGCGCATCCAGCAGTTCGCCACCCGCGTCTACGGCCCGCTGTTCACCGCCGGCCTGCACTTCTGGCAGCTCGGCGAATCGCACTACTGGGGGCACAACGCGATCATCCGCGTGAAGCCCTTCATCGAGCACTGCGCCCTGGCGCCACTGCCGGGCAAGGGCGCGTTCGCCGGCGCGATCCTCTCCCACGACTTCGTCGAGGCCGCGCTGATGCGCCGCGCCGGCTGGGGCGTGTGGATCGCCTACGACCTGGAAGGCAGCTACGAGGAATTGCCGCCGAACCTGCTCGACGAGCTCAAGCGCGACCGCCGCTGGTGCCACGGCAACCTGATGAACTTCCGCCTGTTCCTGGTCAAGGGCATGCACCCGGTGCACCGCGCGGTGTTCCTCACCGGGGTGATGTCCTACCTGTCGGCGCCGCTGTGGTTCACCTTCCTGGTGCTGTCCACCGCGCTGCTGGCGGTGCACCAGTTGATGGAGCCGCAGTACTTCATGGAGCCGGGACAACTGTTCCCGATCTGGCCGCAATGGCACCCGGAGAAGGCCATCGCGCTGTTCTCCACCACCCTGACCCTGCTGTTCCTGCCCAAGCTGCTCAGCGTCATGCTGATCTGGGCCAAGGGCGCCAAGGCCTACGGCGGCGTGTTCAAGGTCACCCTCAGCATGCTCCTGGAGATGCTCTTCTCCATGCTGCTGGCGCCGGTGCGCATGCTGTTCCACACCCGCTTCGTGCTGGCCGCCTTCCTCGGCTGGGAAGCGGTGTGGAAATCGCCGCAGCGCGACGACGACGCCACCCCGTGGAGCGAGGCGGTGCGCCGCCATGGCCTGCAGACCCTGCTCGGCGTGGCCTGGGCGGCGCTGGTGGCCTGGCTCGACCCGTTGTTCCTCTGGTGGCTGTCGCCCATCGTCGGCGCGCTGCTGCTGTCGATCCCGGTCTCGGTGATCACCAGCCGCGTCCGTCTCGGCCTCAGCTCGCGCGACAACAAGCTGTTCCTCATCCCCGAGGAATACGACACGCCGCGCGAACTGCGCGCCACCGACGAGTACAACTACCAGAACCGCTGGCAGGCGCTGAAGGATGGTTTCCTCCGCGCCGTGGTCGATCCGCTGGCGAACGCCCTGAGCTGCGCCATGGGCACCGCCCGCCACAGCCAGGCCGAGGTGATCGAGGCGGGCCGCGACGAGCGCGTGCGCCGCGCCCTGGAACTGGGGCCGGAACAGCTCGACGGCAGCGTGCGCCTGGCCCTGCTGAGCGACCCGGTAGCCCTGTCGCGCCTGCACCTGCAGGTCTGGGAAGGCGGCCGGGACAACTGGCTGGCGCCCTGGCGCCAGTCGGTCCAGGCCGATGCCCATGCGCCGGCGGTCCCGCTGGCGCCGCTGCCGGGCAGCGCGGAAATGCCGCTGACCGCCGCGCAGTCCTGAATCCGGCGCCCCCGCCCGCGCGGCGGGGGCGTCGAATCGCCCGGTTTCCCCTTCCGCACCGCTGCTGCTAACCTTCGCCTCCGATCCACGAAGTATTGTGAAGTCCGGAGACTTGGGTACGATCTGCACCCTTTCAGGCTTCCAACAAGACTTCGCACTGGAAATCCAACACGGAAGCCGGAGACGGCATTCATCGACTATCAGGGGTTTGGGGAATGAAGAAATATCTGGCATCGCTGGTCCTGGGCGTCTGCGCCCTGGTGGGCGTGAGCGCAGCGCAGGCCGGCGCGGTGGACGACGCGGTCAAGCGCGGCACCCTGCGGGTGGGCATGGACCCGACCTACATGCCGTTCGAGATGACCAACAAGCGCGGGCAGATCGTCGGCTTCGAAGTCGACCTGCTGAAGGCCATGGCCAAGTCCATGGGCGTCAAGCTGGAACTGGTTTCCACCGGCTATGACGGCATCATCCCGGCCCTGCTGACCGACAAGTTCGACATGATCGGCTCCGGCATGACCCTGACCCAGGAGCGCAACCTGCGCATCAACTTCTCCGATCCGTTCATCGTGGTCGGCCAGACCCTGCTGATCCGCAAGGACCTGGAAGGCACCATCAAGTCCTACAAGGACCTGAACGACGAGAAGTACCGGATTACTTCCAAGATCGGCACCACCGGCGAGTTCGTCGCCAAGAAGCAGCTCTCCAAGGCCCAGTACCACGGCTTCGACAACGAGCCGGAAGCGGTGATGGACGTGGTCAACGGCAAGGCTGACGCCTTCATCTATGACTCGCCGTACAACGTCGTCGCGGTCAGCAAGTTCGGCGCCGGCAAGCTGGTCTACCTCGACCAGCCGTTCACCTACGAGCCGCTGGCCTTCGGCCTGAAGAAGGGCGACTACGACAGCCTGAACTGGATCAACAACTTCCTGAAGCAGATCCATGAAGACGGCACCTACGATCGCCTGCATGACAAGTGGTTCAAGAACACCGACTGGCTGAAGGACATGGAGTAATCCGCGTCCCGAGGTTCGTCCACCCGACGCGCAGGCCACCGGCCTGCGCGTTCGCTTTTTTACGGTAGAGATTCGTGGCTAAGACGAAACGCGCAACCTGGCCCTGGCATGGGCTGACCGGGCTGATCATCCTGCTGATCGGCCTGGGCATCTGGTACTCCACCTCGCTGATTTCCTACGAATGGCGCTGGAACCGCGTGCCGCAGTACTTCGCCTACCAGGCCGAGGAACCGCAGCGGGCGGAGAACATTTCCCGCGTCGAGAAGATCGCCGAGAGCGGCAAGGACGCACAGGTCACCCTGGTCGACGAGGACGGCAAGCAGCAGGTGCTGCTGGTCGCCGCCGACAGCCTGCAGTTCAGCGAGAACGACGACGTCGAGGAAGGCGATGTGGTCGGCGTGACCCGTCACTGGGCCGCCGGCCCGCTGGCCTGGGGTCTGTGGACCACGCTGTGGATTTCCTTCGTCTCCGGCGCCTTCGGCCTGGCGATCGGCCTCTTCACCGGTCTCTGCCGGCTGTCGAAGAACCCCACCCTGCACGACCTCTCCACCCTCTACGTCGAACTGGTGCGCGGCACGCCGCTGCTGGTGCAGATCTTCATCTTCTACTTCTTCATCGGCACCGTGCTGAACCTCTCCCGCGAGTTCGCCGGGGTCGCCGCGCTGGCATTGTTCACCGGCGCCTACGTGGCGGAAATCGTCCGCGCCGGCGTGCAGTCCATCGCCCGCGGGCAGAACGAGGCGGCGCGCTCCCTCGGCCTGAACGCCACCCAGGCGATGCGCCATGTGATCCTGCCGCAGGCCTTCAAGCGCGTGCTGCCGCCGCTGGCCGGGCAGTTCATCAGCCTGGTCAAGGACACTTCGCTGGTCTCGGTGATCGCCATCACCGAACTGACCAAGAGCGGCCGCGAGGCGATCACCACCTCGTTCTCCACCTTCGAGATCTGGTTCTGCGTCGCCGCGCTCTATCTTGTGATCAACCTGCCGCTGTCGCATCTGGCGGGCCGGCTGGAACGGAGGCTCGGGCAAAGTGATTGAAGTCCGCAACCTGGTGAAGATTTTCGATACCCGCGGTCAGGTGGTGCGTGCCGTCGACGACGTCACCACCAATGTGGCCAAGGGCGAGGTGCTGGTGGTGGTCGGCCCGTCCGGCTCCGGCAAGTCGACCTTCCTGCGCTGCCTGAACGGCCTGGAGGAGTTCGACTCCGGTTCGGTGAGCATCGACGGCGTCGACCTGGCCAACCCGAAGACCGACATCAACGCCTATCGCCGCGAAGTCGGCATGGTCTTCCAGCACTTCAACCTGTTCCCGCACATGACCGTGCTGGAAAACCTCTGCCTGGCGCAGAAGGTCGTGCGCAAGCGCAGCAAGGCGCAGGCCGAGGAGAAGGCGAAGGCGCTACTGGCCAAGGTCGGCATCGGCCAGAAGGCCGGCGAGTATCCCTCGCGCCTGTCCGGCGGCCAGCAGCAGCGCGTGGCCATCGCCCGTGCGCTGTGCATGGAGCCGAAGGTGATGCTGTTCGACGAGCCGACCTCGGCGCTCGACCCGGAAATGGTCGGCGAGGTGCTCGACGTGATGAAGACCCTGGCCGTGGAAGGCATGACCATGGTCTGCGTGACCCACGAGATGGGCTTCGCCCGCGAAGTGGCCGACCGCGTGCTGTTCTTCGATCACGGCAAGCTGCTGGAGGACTCGCCGCCGGCGCAGTTCTTCGAACAGCCGAAGGACCCGCGCGCCCAGGCCTTCCTCCGCCAGGTTCTCTGACCTGGTGCGGGATCGCCGGCCGCGCTGGCGATCCCGCGTCTACCGCGTTATTTCAGCCCCTTGCCCGAGAACATCAGCACCTTGTCGCCGGCGTACTGCACGCTGATGAAGGTGTTCTGATCGCCCCATGTGCAGCTGGTGAAGCCCAGTGCACCGGAGCATTCGGTGGGCTGGCCGAGCAGCTTCTCCACGTCCGCCTTGGGCATGCCGGTCTGCAGCTTGGCGAAATTCTGCTGGTTGACCTTGTTGCACGCCGCCATGGCGAGGCACAGCGCGATCAATGCGATACGACGGAACGACATCGGTAGGCTCCTGAATGATGACAGCTCGGCGCAATGCCGGCTGCGTTGGAGTCAGAAACGTGAGCCGGGTTCCCTGAGGAAACGTTCTTCCGCTTCGCTGCAGGCACGCCCAAGAATAGCGTTGCGGTGGGGGAAGCGGCCGAAGCGCTCGACGACGCGCTGGTGGCGCACCGCCCAGTCGAGGAAGTCGTCGAACAGCGGCTTTTCCTCTGCCTCCACCTCGTCGCACAGCTGCTGGTGCAGCTCGACACTCAGCGCCTGGCTGGACTTGTCCTCGGCATGTTCCAGGACGAGGTAGACGAAGGCCCGCTCGATCGGCTGCAGCTGCCGGTCCAGTCCTTCGGCCAACCCGCGGCGCACCAGTCGCTGGGCGCGGGCATCGCCGGCATAGGCGCGCGGGGTATCACGGAAGGCCATGCGCGGCAGTTGATCCAGCAACAGGATCAACGCCAGCCAGCCCTGCGCCGACGCGCTCCAGTCTTCCAGACCGCCTTCCAGCGCCTGGCGCAGCAGCCCGCCGAAGCGATTGTCGACGTCCAGGTCCTGGCAGGCATTCTTGCCGAACCACAGGCGCTGGCGTTGCGCAGCGACGGCCGTGGCGGTCGACTCATCGCCGAACCACCACTCGAGCAGGGGCTGCCAGGGAGCCATCAGCCTTCCCGGTGATAGGCCGTGGCGCGCTCGACTTCCTCCCTAGAGCCCAGGAACACCGCCACGCGCTGGTGCAGCGATTCCGGCTGGATGTCGAGGATGCGCTGGTGGCCGTTGGTGGCTGCGCCGCCGGCCTGCTCGATGATGAAGGACATCGGGTTGGCCTCGTACATCAGGCGCAGCTTGCCGGGCTTCTCCGGCTCTCGGGCGTCGCGCGGGTACATGAAGATGCCGCCGCGGGTGAGAATGCGGTGCACGTCGGCCACCATCGAGGCGATCCAGCGCATGTTGTAGTTCTTGCCCAGCGGACCTTCCTTGCCGGCCAGCAGTTCGCTGACGTAGCGCTTCACCGGTTCTTCCCAGTGACGCTGGTTCGACATGTTGATGGCGAACTCGGCGGTGGTCTCCGGCACGCGGATGTCGTCGTGGGTGAGCACGAAGCTGCCCATCTCGCGGTCCAGGGTGAAGCCCTTCACGCCGTTGCCCAGGGTCAGCATCAGCATGGTCTGCGGACCGTAGATGGCGTAGCCGGCGGCGACCTGCCTGGTGCCCGGCTGCAGGAAGGCTTCCTCGCCGAGCGGCTCGTTCTGGCTGAAGCAATCGGACGGGCAGCGCAGCACCGAGAAGATGGTGCCGACCGAGACGTTGACGTCGATGTTGCTGGAGCCATCCAGCGGGTCGAACACCAGCAGGTAGGCGCCCTTCGGATACTTGCCGGGAATCTGGTAGGCGTGGTCCATCTCTTCCGAGGCCATGCCGGCCAGGGTACCGCCCCACTCGTTGGCTTCCAGGAGGATTTCGTTGGACATCACGTCCAGCTTCTTCTGAACCTCGCCCTGCACGTTCTCGGTGCCCATGCTGCCGAGCACGCCACCGAGCGCACCCTTGGACACCGCATGGCTGATTTCCTTGCAGGCGCGCGCCACCACCTCGATGAGGAAGCGCAGGTCGGCCGGAGTGTTGTGACTGCGGGTCTGCTCGATCAGATAGCGACTCAGGGTTACGCGGGACATGAAAGGCTCCGGGACAAGAAGAAAAATCGGGCGCATTTTAGCGTGGAATCAGCACCGGCGCTGCATGGCAGCGGTACGGCTGATCCGTTTGAGGCCGCAGGAGGCCTGACAGTTCCGCGCGCATTTCCCGCGCGCAAAAGCAAAACCCCCGGCCATCACTGGCCAGGGGTTTCGGGATAGGTGCTTGACGATGACCTACTCTCACATGGGGAGACCCCACACTACCATCGGCGATGCGTCGTTTCACTGCTGAGTTCGGGATGGGATCAGGTGGTTCCAACGCTCTATGGTCGTCAAGCAATTCTTTCGGACGCTCGTGGCTTGCGCTCACGCTCATCCAGATTCGGGTATGTGATGTAATTTGCGGTTCTCACGAACTTTCGGTTCGTCGACTTCACCATCACCGCACAATCTTCTCAGATTGCTTGGGTGTTATATGGTCAAGCCTCACGGGCAATTAGTATCGGTTAGC
>NZ_FNIJ01000017.1 GCF_900103845.1 Pseudomonas jinjuensis | reverse complement strand
CTTGCTCGCGATCCGGTGTTTCCCCTGGTGATGGAGTGCCGGTCGAAGCCATGGATCGCCAGCAAGCTGGCTCCTACGAAGAGCGGCCATGGCGCCGTAGGAGCGGGCCATGCCCGCGACATCTCCGTACGCGGGAGCGTCCCGGGATACGTTCCGGCGGGCTAATCCTCCTCCCAGAGGAACACCTGGGTCCCCTCCCGCACCTCCACCTTCACCTTCGGGCTGTGCCGCAGGCGCACCAGCAGGCCTTTCGCCGCACCGGTGCTGCCGGCCAGCGCTTCCAGTTCGTTGAGCAGCTGCGGCCCCTCGCTGGTGCCGGCGCGGCGCAGCAGGTCCTGGGCGGCCAGCCAGAGCTGTTCCGCCGGGCTCGGCGGCGCGGTTGGCACGTCGGCTGGATCCGGCGCCTGCACGCGCGCGGCCAGCCGCGCCCAGTCCGCGTCGTCCAGTTCCACTGTCAGGTCCACCGGCCAGTCGCCGATCATTCCGCGAATTCGCATTTCCGTTCTCCTCCGACGATCCACGCATGCTCCCACGCCTCGGCGCCAGCGCCAATCGAGGCGGACATCTTGGCGGCAGCACTCAATTTGTTATAACGTAACAAAACATGAACCCGCCGGAGCCCACCATGCGCCCCCTGCTGCTTACCCTCGCCCTGCTGCCACTGTCCTTCGCCCATGCCCACGACGAACATGCCCATGGCAGCCTCGGCAAGCACGAGCACGGGGTCGCCCAGCTGAACGCGGCGCTGGAAGGCAACGCCCTGGAATTCGAGCTGGAAAGCCCGGCGATGAACCTGCTCGGCTTCGAACACGCCGCCAGCAGCGCAGCGGACAAACAGACCGTCGCCACGACGAAGGCGCAGCTGGGCAAGCCGCTGGAGCTGATCGCCCTGCCCGCCGCGGCCGGGTGCAGCGTCGGCGACGTCGAGGTGGAAAGCCCGCTGTTCGGCGACGCGGCGGAGAGCGATGAGCATGACGAGCACGACCACGCCGATATCCACGCGCATTACCAGCTGACCTGCGCCAACCCCGGGGCGATCGACCGGGTCGACCTGGCGCCGCTGTTCCAGCGCTTCCCCGGCATGCAGAAGATCCAGTTGCAGCTGATCGGTCCGCAGGGCCAGAAGGGCGGCGAGCTGACCGCCAGCGCCAGCGCCCTGGAATTCTGAAATCCATGGGAGCGCTGATCGAACTGGACGACCTCGGCTTCGCCTGGCCCGGCCAGGCGGAGCTGCTGGACATTCCGCACTTCCGCCTGCAGCGCGGCGAAACCCTGTTCCTCAAGGGCCCGTCCGGCAGCGGCAAGACCACCCTGCTCGGCCTCCTCGGCGGCGTGCAGACGCCCCGGCGCGGCAGCGTGCGCCTGCTCGGCGAGGACCTCGCCCGGCTTTCCGCGGCGCGCCGCGATCACTTCCGCGTCGATCACACCGGCTACATCTTCCAGCAGTTCAACCTGCTGCCGTTCCTCTCGGTGCGGGAGAACGTCGAGCTGCCCTGCCACTTCTCGCGCAGCCGCGCGCAGCGGGCCAGGGCACGCCACGGCAGCGTGGCGCAGGCCGCGCAGGCATTGCTCGGCCATCTCGGCCTGGGCGACGCCGCACTGGTCGAACGCCGCGCCGACAGCCTGTCGATCGGCCAGCAGCAGCGGGTCGCCGCTGCCCGCGCGCTGATTGGCCAGCCGGAACTGGTGATCGCCGACGAACCGACCTCGGCGCTGGACGCCGACAGCCGCGAAGCCTTCCTCCAGCTGCTCTTCGCCGAATGCCGCGAGGCCGGCGCCAGCCTGCTGTTCGTCAGCCACGACCAGAGCCTGGCGCCGCTGTTCGACCGCAGCCTGGCGCTCGCCGAACTGAACCGTGCCGCCACTGCCCCGGGGATCTGAGATGTACCTGCTGCGCCTGGCCATCGCCAGCCTGTCCAACCGCCGCTTCAGCGCGCTGCTCACGGTCTTCGCCATCGCCCTCTCCGCCTGCCTGCTGCTGGCGGTGGAGCGGGTGCGCACCGAAGCCCGCGCCAGCTTCGCCAGCACCCTGTCCGGCACCGACCTGATCGTCGGCGCGCGTTCCGGCTCGATCAACCTGCTGCTCTATTCGGTGTTCCGCATCGGCAACGCCACCAACAACATCCGCTGGGACAGCTACGAGGCGGTGGCGCAGAGTCCGCTGGTGAAATGGACGATCCCGATCTCCCTCGGCGACTCCCATCGCGGTTACCGGGTGATGGGCACCGACACCGGCTATTTCGAGCACTATCGCTACGGCCGCGGACAGTCGCTGCGCCTCGCCGAGGGCCGCCCGTTCGGCCGGGACCTGTTCGACGTGGTGCTCGGCGCCGAAGTGGCCGAGGCGCTGCACTACCGGCTCGGCGAGCGCATCGTGCTGGCCCACGGGGTCAGCACCGTCAGCCTGGTGCAGCATGACGACAAGCCGTTCACCGTGGTCGGCATCCTCGAACGCACCGGCACGCCGGTGGACCGCACGCTGCACATTTCCCTGCCCGGCATGGAAGCGCTGCACGTCGACTGGAAGGGCGGCGCGCCAGCCCGCGGCGCCGGCCGGGTGACCGCGGAACAGGCGCGCGGCATGGACCTGCAGCCGCGGGCGATCACCGCCTTCCTGGTCGGCCTGAAGAGCAGGGTCGGCACCTTCGCCCTGCAGCGGCAGATCAACGAATACGACGGCGAACCGCTGCTGGCGATTCTCCCCGGCGTCGCCCTGCAGGAGCTGTGGAGCCTGATGGGCACGGCTGAGAAGGCGCTGTTCGTGGTCTCGCTGTTCGTCGTGCTGACCGGCCTGATCGGCATGCTCACCGCCATCCTCGCCAGCCTCAACGAGCGCCGCCGCGAGATGGCCATCCTGCGCTCGGTGGGCGCGCGGCCCTGGCACGTGTTCAGCCTGCTGCTGGCGGAGGCCTTCGCCCTGGCGCTGGCCGGCGTGAGCGGCGGCGTCGCCCTGCTCTACCTGGGCATCGGCGCCGGCCGCGGCTATCTGCGCAGCGCCTACGGCATCGACCTGCCGCTGGCGGCGCCGACGGCCCATGAGTGGTCGCTGCTCGCCGGGATACTGGTCGCCGCCCTGCTGATGGGTTGCGTGCCGGCCTGGCGCGCCTATCGCCAGTCGCTGGCCGACGGCCTGTCCATCCGCCTCTGAGGAATACGCCGATGCGCCCCATCCTGGCCCTGCTCCTGGTACTCGCCACCTGCGCCTGGGCCGGCGCGCCGCGCGAGCTGACCTGGTCTGAACTGATCCCCGCGGACGCCCCGCCGCTCCCGCCGCCGGTGGCCCTGCACGACTTCTCGCAGCTGGCCGACGCCCTGGCCGCGGAGAGCGGGCCGGCAGCCAGGCAGCAGAGCCGGCAGGTGCCGGTGGTCCGCGCGCTGGACGGGCTGGAGGTGAAGCTGCCGGGCTACATCGTGCCGCTGGAAGTGGACGACGCCGGCGAGATCGGCCAGTTCCTGCTGGTGCCCTACTACGGCGCCTGCATCCACGTGCCACCGCCGCCGCCCAATCAGATCGTCTACGTGCGCGGCGCGCGGGGCGTGAAGATGGACGACCTGTACCAGCCATTCTGGGTCGAGGGCCGGATGCGCGTGGAGGCGGTGGACAGCGACCTCGCCCTGGCGGGCTATCAGCTGCAGGCCAGCTCCGTCAGGCCCTATGACCAGTGATGCGACATTTCTACGCAGGGTAATCCCGGTCTTTCTGAAGGGTCTTTATTGAGCTGAATCAAAAGGGCCCCTCCCTCGGCTTTTAGCATGACAGCTGCCAATGGTTATTCAAAAAAATATGGAGCTTCATCATGCGCAAGTCCCGGCTCGCCGCTTCCCTCTTGTCCCTCGCCGCCGTCGCCCCTCTGGCCCAAGCCCACGAAGCCGGCGACTTCATCGTCCGTGGCGGTTTCGCCACCGTCGCCCCGAATGACGACAGCTCCGCGCTGAAACTGAACGGTGCCAAGCTGGGCGGCAAGGCCACAGTGGACAGCGATACCCAGCTCGGCCTGACCTTCAGCTACCTGTTCATCGACCAGCTCGGCGTGGAACTGGTGGCCGCCACCCCGTTCAAGCACCAGGTGGACGTGAAGGGCCTCGGCGCCCTCGACGGCAAGCTGGCCGACGTCAAGCAGCTGCCGCCGACCGTGCTGCTGCAGTACTACCCGATGGGCGGCAGCAAGTCCGCCTTCCAACCCTACGCCGGCGTCGGCGTCAACTACACCACCTTCTTCGACGAAGACCTCACCAGCGGCCGCAAGGACCAGGGCTTCAGCAGCCTGAAGCTGCAGGACTCCTGGGGCCTGGCCGGTGAACTGGGCTTCGACTACATGCTCAACGAACACGCCCTGTTCAACATGTCGGTCTGGTACATGGACATCGACACCAAGGCCAGCACCGATCTGGCAGGCGCCGGCAAGGTCAAGGTCGACGTGGACGTCGACCCCTGGGTCTACATGGTCGGTTTCGGCTATAAGTTCTGATAGCCAATCGGTAGTCTGAAAAAAGCGCCTTCGGGCGCTTTTTTCATGTTCAAGGAGAACAGCGTGTACATCTGGTTGAAACACCTGCACATCAGCCTCGCCGTCGCCAGCAGCCTGCTGTTCATCCTGAGGCTGGCGCTGAGCTGGGGAGGACGGCGCATGCAGGGCTGGCAGCGCTGGGCGCCGCATCTGGTCGATACCTTCCTGCTGCTCAGCGCTCTGGGGCTGGTGCATCTGGCGATGCCCTGGCCGCTGCCGGTCTGGCTGCAGGCGAAGATCGGCCTGCTGCTGCTCTACATCGGCTTCGCCGCGGTGGCCATCCGCGCCGACCAGCACGGACGCAAGGTGGCGTTCAGCGCGCTCAGCCTCGGCGCGCTGGGCGGGATCTTCTTCCTCGCGCTGCAGAAACCCTGGTGGTGATCAGCGCCCCAGCAGGCGGGACAGGCCGGTCTTGATCGGGGTCGTCTCGCCCAGCGCATAGCGCGCCAGAAGGCGGTCGTTGTTCGCCCGGGAATGGCGGATGTCGCCCGGCCGCGCCTCGGCATGGGTGATCGCCGGCAGGCCGCCGAGCAGTTCGGAGATGGCCGCCAGCAGCTGGTTCAGGCTGGTGGTCCGGTTGAGCCCGGCATTGATCGCGCCATCCGCCACGTCGGCGGCGGTCAGCGCCTGCACCAGCACCTTCACCAGGTCGCCGACATAGATGAAATCGCGGGTCTGCTCGCCGTCGCCGAACAGGGTGATCGGCAGGCCGTCGAGGGCGCGCTGGGTGAAGATGCTGATCACCCCGGAATAGGGCGAGGACGGGTCCTGGCGCGGCCCGTAGACGTTGAAGAAGCGGAACACCGCCGGCTCCAGGCCATGCTGGCGGCGATAGAAATCGAGATAGTGCTCGCTGGCCAACTTGTCCGCGGCGTAGGGGGTCAGCGGCGCCTTCGGGGTGTCCTCGTCGATCGCCGTGCCCTGGCCGTTCTGCCCGTAGACCGCCGCGCTGGAAGCGAACAGCACGCGGCGGATGCCTTCCTCGCGCATGGCCTCGCAGAGGTTCAGGGTGCCGATGAAGTTGCTCTGGTGGGTCGCCACCGGATCGTCCACCGAAGCCTGAACGGACGCTACCGCGGCCAGATGCGCCACGGCCTGGCAGCCTTTCACCGCCGCATGCAGCTGCGCGGCATTGGCGACGTCGCCCTCGATCAGTTCCACCGCGGCGGGCAGGTTCCCGCGCTTGCCGGTGGACAGGTTGTCCAGCACGCGCACCGCAAAGCCCAGCGCCAGCAGCGCGTCGGCCAGGTGCGAGCCGATGAAGCCGGCGCCGCCGGTGATGAGGATGGGTTTCGGCGAAGCCGGGGTGATTTCAGCCATGGCGATAGTATCGGTCCAGGAGGGTCGGCAGTGCGGCGCGCCAGGCGCGCGGCTTGATGCCGAAGGTATGGAGGATTTTCTTGCAGGCTAGCACCGCGTGCTGCGGCTCGTTGTGGACGTCCGGCCGCGCGGCGTGCGCCTGCGGGCTCGGCTCCTGCACGGTGAGGCCGCGGAAGGCACGCGCTTCGCTGAGGATCACCTGGCCGAGAGCGATGGCCGTGGTGGCTTCGAGCCCGCCGTAATGATAGGTGCCCCACAGCGGCGCCTGGCAGTCGAGCTGCTTGAGCACGGACAGGATCACCCGCGCGGCGTCGTCCACCGGAGTCGGATTGCCACGGCGGTCGTCGGCCAGCAGCAGCGTGTGTTCCTTTTCCGCACGGCTGAGGAAACGCCCGAGAACGCCTTCCACGCTGTCGTCCAGCAACCAGCCGAAGCGCAGCAGCACGTGCCGCGGGCAGGTGGAGCGCACCCGCTGTTCCATGCGCCACAGCGCCTGGCCGCGCGGGCCGAGCGGGTGCGGCTCGTCCTTCTCGCTGTAGGCGGTGGCGCGGGTGCCGTCGAACACGCGGTAGCTGGAAGGCTGCACCAGCAGGATGTCGTGGTGCTGGCACAGCTCGGCAAGACGCTCGACGGCGCGCTCCTGGCGCAGCAGGCGGGCTTCGTCGACCGCCTCGGCCTGGAACCAGTCGAAGTAGTAGGCGAGGTTGATCACCGCATCCGGGCGGGTTTCGTCCAGCAGCAGCGTCAGGCTGGAGGTGTCCCACCCCTGCTCGGGCGGACGGGGCGCCAGGAAGCCGATATCTTCCTCGGCGCCGAGACGGATCAGCGCCTGTCCAAGGGCACTACCACCACCCAACAGCATCAGGCGCATTCGCATCTTCGGGGAGGCACTCGAGATTCGTGGGTCAGGACCGGACAGGAATTTCTGCCGGCAACATTGCCCGCATTCTTCCTGCGCACCGGCATAGCGTCAAGCTTGCCGGCTGGCCGGCGCATCGCTGCAACCGGCATGGAGCCTGCTCCGTGCCGTCGAAACCGGCGCTCAGGACGGACTTCGCCGGCGGAACAGCGGCCGCGGC
This sequence comes from Pseudomonas jinjuensis, assembly GCF_900103845.1. Classification (GTDB taxonomy): domain Bacteria; phylum Pseudomonadota; class Gammaproteobacteria; order Pseudomonadales; family Pseudomonadaceae; genus Pseudomonas; species Pseudomonas jinjuensis. The sequence goes on along the minus strand of NZ_FNIJ01000017.1, from coordinate 136,456 downwards.
CGTCGCGGAAGCCGGGGAAATCGATGGCGATCAGAGAGCGCCACCGACCAGCCGTTGCCGATCATCATCCGGCCCCGGCCACACCGCATGCTCTTGTAGGGGTCACCGTTCAGCCACGATGCGGACCTCGCCGAAACAGAAGCGCTCGGCCCAGTCGGCGCCGCGTCTGTTCTGCGTCGAACCATGGCCAGCGTGGAAAGTGATCGAAGACCATCGCAGGCGAGGCCGCAGCAGCGCGGCCCGGTCGCTGCGGAAGCCATCTGATACGGTTTTTGCCGTCCGATCTGAATCTGTTTCGCGAACAGTCGGATTCCTATAGTCGCCTCGCCTCTCCCGCCTGATGGGCCAACGACTATGAGCGAAAGAATCCCCGCGACCGTCATCGAGGTCGCCCCCGCCAAACCCGCCAAGGTGCTCTCGGCAGTCAGCCCGCCGATCTACACCAAGCGCTTCAGCGGACTGTTCCGCAACCTGCGCCGCCTCGGCGGCGCCGTGCTGTTCCTGCTGTTCTTCGGTACCCTCTGGCTGCAGTGGAACGGCCGCCAGGCCGTGCTCTGGGACCTGCCGGAGCGGCGCTTCTACATCTTCGGCGCAACCTTCTGGCCGCAGGACCTGATCCTGCTCTCGGCGATCCTGATCATCGCCGCCTTCGGCCTGTTCTTCATCACCGTGTTCGCTGGCCGCGTCTGGTGCGGCTACACCTGCCCGCAGAGCGTGTGGACCTGGATCTTCATGTGGTGCGAGCAGGTCACCGAAGGCGACCGCAACCAGCGCATGAAGCTCGACAAGTCGCCACCCGGCGCCGAAAAGGCGCTGCGCAAGGGCGCCAAGCACGGGCTCTGGCTGCTGGCCAGCCTGGTCACGGCGATCACCTTCGTCGGCTACTTCACCCCGGTGCGACCGCTGGTGAGCGACCTGTTCAGCCTGAACCTCGATCTGGAAAGCACCTTCTGGGTCGCCTTCTTCGCCGCCGCCACCTACGCCAATGCCGGCTGGCTGCGCGAGCAGGTGTGCATCCACATGTGCCCCTACTCGCGCTTCCAGAGCGTGATGTTCGACAAGGACACCCTGATCGTTTCCTACGATGCCGCCCGCGGCGAATCCCGCGGCGCGCGGAAGAGGGAGGCCGATCCGAAAGCCCTCGGCCTCGGCGACTGCATCGACTGCCAGCAGTGCGTGCAGGTCTGCCCGACCGGCATCGACATCCGCGACGGCCTGCAGATCGCCTGCATCGGCTGCGCGGCCTGCGTCGATGCCTGCGACTCGGTGATGGACCGGATGGGCTACGCCCACGGCCTGGTGCGCTATACCTCGGAACGCGCCCTCGAGGGCGGCACGACGAACCTCTGGCGGCCACGCCTGATCGGCTATGCGGCGGTGCTGCTGGTGATGATCGGCGCCTTCGCCTGGGCCCTGCAGGTGCGTCCGCTGGTGTCGCTGGACGTGACCCGCGACCGCGGCCTGTTCCGCGAGAACGCCGCCGGCGAGATCGAGAACATCTACAGCCTCAAGCTGATCAACAAGACCCAGCAGCCGCAGCGCTACCGCATCAGCCTCGACGGCGCCGCCGGCTATCGCCTGCAAGGCGAGCTGGAGCAGCGCCTGGAGCCGGGCGAGATCCGCGACTTCGCCGTCTCCGTGGCGCAGCTCGATCAGGCCGGCCGGGGTGGCTCGGCGCCGCTGGAGTTCCGCGTGCAGGACAGCGACCAGCCCGCCGTCGGCGTCACCACCGCCAGCACCTTCGTCTCGCCCAGGCGCTGAGCATGAACGCCCGGCTTGGCGGCCCGTCCGCGCAGCGCCTAGAGTGCAGCGATCCCCCCGGCCCGCAGGACAAGATGAAGCGCTACGAGAAATTCGCCGACGACATCGCCGAGCTGATCCGCAGCGGCGTGCTCGCCGCCGGGCAGAAGGTCCCCTCGGTGCGGCACGCCAGCCGCACCTACGGGGTCAGCCCGTCCACGGTGTTCCAGGCCTACTACCTGCTGGAAGACCGTGGCCTGATCGTCGCCCGCGCGCGCTCCGGCTATTTCGTCCGCGAGCAGGTGCGACGCCCGCTGGCCGAGCCGGAAATCGCCCGCCAGCAGGCCGAGACCACCGAGGTGGACGTCAGCGAACTGGTGTTCTCGGTGCTCGGCTCGATCAAGGACCCGGACACCGTGCCCTTCGGTTCCGCCTTCCCCGCCCCGGAACTGTTCCCCCTGCCGCGCCTGGCGCGCTCCATGGCCCAGGCCGTGCGCGACATGGACCCGCGCGCGGTGGTCACCGACATGGTGCCCGGCAGCCATTCCCTGCGCCGGCAGATCGCCCTGCGCTACATGGTCGGCGGCATGCCGCTGGCGGTGGAGGAACTGGTGGTCACCAACGGCGCGCTGGAGGCGCTCAACCTCTGCCTGCAGGTGGTGACCCAGCCGGGCGACCTTGTCGCCATCGAGGCGCCGGCCTTCTACGCCACCCTGCAGGTGCTGGAGCGGCTGAAGCTGAAGGCGGTGGAAATCCCCGTGCATCCGCGCGAGGGCATCGACCTCGACGTCCTCGCCGACAGCCTGGAGAAGTTGCCGATCCGGGCCTGCTGGTTCATGAGCAACTTCCAGAACCCGCTCGGCGCCAGCATGAGCGAGGACAGGAAGCGCGCCCTCGCCACCCTCCTCGCGCGCCATCAGGTGCCGCTGATCGAGGACGATGTCTACGCCGAGCTGTACTTCGCCCGCCAGGCGCCCAAGCCGGTGAAGGCCTGTGACAGCGAAGGGCTGGTGATGCACTGCAGTTCCTTCTCCAAGTGCCTGGCGCCGGGCTACCGGGTCGGCTGGGTGGCCGGCGGGCGCTTCAGCGGACAGATCGAACGGCTGCGGCTGATGACCAGCATCTCCGCCTCGATCCCGGCTCAGGCGGCCATCGCCGACTACCTGCAGCACGGTGGCTACGACCGCCACCTGCGCAAGCTGCGCCACGCCCTGGAAGGCCAGCAGAACGCCATGCTCGCCGCCGTTGCCCGGCACTTCCCCGAGGAAACCCGGGTGACCCGCCCCAGCGGCGGCTACTTCCTCTGGCTGGAACTGCCGGAACGCATCGACGCGCTGAAGCTGTTCCAGCTCGCCCTGGCCCAGGGCATCAGCATCGCGCCGGGGCCGATCTTCTCCGCCACGCGGCGCTTCGGCCACTGCCTGCGGCTCAACTACGGGCATCCGTGGAGCACACGCAGCGAGCAGGCGATGGAGACGCTGGGGCGGATCATCAGGTCTTTGTAGGACCGCTCCGATTCATTTGTGCGACAAGTTGCCGCAACGTAGGATGGTCGAGCGCAGCGAACCCGTTCCGGGTAGGGCGCATAACGCGCCAGCGTTATCCGCCGGATATCCCTGCGCCAATCCCGACGGCGGATGAAGCGTTCCGCTTCATTCGCCCTACGGTGACGAAGCATGGGTGGAGCGACATGGAACCGGAATACCTGGAAATCCTTCTCAGCGTAGCGGCCGCCCTGGGGCTGCATCTCGGCGTGCGCTGGTATATCCGCCATGGCCTGGCCACGCCGGAGCGCAAGGGCGACGACTGGCTAGCCTAAACGCGAAATACCCGCACCGAGCTGTGCAGCGCCTCGCCCAGTTCCAGCAGGCGCTCGCCCTGGCTGCGGCCTGAGCCGATCAGGCGCAGGTTCTCGCTGCCCAGCCGGTGGATGCGCTCGCTGTGCGAGCGGATCTCGCTGACCGCCCCGCTCTGCTGCGCCGAGCCCTCGGCGATGCGTTCGGCCATGCCGGCGATGCTGCGGATCGTCTCCACCACCTCATCCAATGCACCCTCGGCGGCGCCGGCCTGGCTGGCGGTGTGTTCGGCGTGCTCGACCTGGCTGCGCATCGCCTCCACCGACTGCCGCGCGGCCTGCTGCAGGCGTTCGATCAGCTGCTGGATTTCTCCCGTCGCGCCGGCGGTGCGCAGGGCCAGCGAGCGCACTTCCTCGGCGACCACGGCGAAGCCGCGGCCCTGTTCGCCGGCGCGGGCGGCCTCGATGGCGGCGTTGAGCGCCAGCAGGTTGGTCTGTTCGGCGATGGAGCGGATCACCCCGAGCACGTTGCCGATGGTCGCCGACTCCTCCGCCAGGTTCTCGATGGCCCGCGCATTGGCCTGCACCTCGTCGGCCAGCGCGCGCAGGCCGGCCAGGCTCTGGCCGATCACCCGCTGGCCCTGTTCCACCGCGCGGCCGGCGGCCTGGCTGGCGGAAGCGGCATCGCTGGCATCGCCGGCCACCTGCTGGATCGCCGCTTCCATGTCGCCCAGCGCGTCGCGGATCTGCCGGGTGTCGCCGTCCTGGCGCTCGGCGCTGGCATGCAGGCCACCGCTCAGTTCGGCGAGGGTGCGGCTGCTGTCGGCCAGCTGTTCGGCGCGCTGGTGGATGGTGCCGACCAGCCCGTCGAGGAAGTCGCGCAGCTGGTTGAGGGAATCCTGGATTTCCAGCAGGTCGCGGGTGCGCGTGTCGAGGGCCACGGGCTGGCTGAAATCGCCGCGCGCCCAGTTCGACAGCAGCGGCACCAGCCGGCCAAGCACCCGCGCCAGGCGGCGCTGCAGGGTGTCGATGGTCAGCGCGCCGAGCAGGATCAGCAGGATCAGCGCGCCCTGGATGGTCCGCACCTGCTGCTGGATGCGCGCGCGCTCGCCACGCACCTGCGGCTCCAGCGCGGACAGCGCCTGGCGCACCGCGTCCAGCCGGCCGGCGGTGGCCTGGGCCAGTTGCTGGCGCTGCTCGATCAGCCCGCGGGTGCGCGCCAGCTCCTGTGGATAACGCCGCAGCAGGCTGCCCAGCTCGCGCTTGAGGGCGATGGCGCGATCCTCGCCCTGCCGCTCTGCGCTGGATTCGCTGTCGAGGCCCATGGTGGCGGCGAAATCGTCGGCGGCGGAGGACTGTTCCTCCAGCACGCCGAGGGCCGGTAGCGCGTCGATGGTTTCGGCGGAGCGGCTCAGGCTGGCCAGTTCGCGCTGCAGTTCCTCGGCCAGCGCCGGATTGCCGCTTTCCACCAGCCGCGCGCGCAGGTGCGCCAGGCGCGTCAGGTGCAGGCCGGCCTGCAGCAGCGGGGCGCGGTATTCCGTCGCTGCCGGCGACTGCGCCGCGTCGGCATAGGCGGAAAGCTGTTCCAGCACACCGGCCAGGTCGCGTTCGGCCTGCAGCAGCAGGCCCTGCGGGTCGCCGGCCAGCTTGCCGGTGCCGAGCAGTTCGCCGGCGGCGAAACCGCGCAGCTCCTCAAGGCTGCCGCCGAGGGCGCCGGTCAGGCTGGCGGGCAATTGCGGCAGCTCGCCGCTCAGCCCGTCGATGGCCTGCTGGGCGGAAGTCAGGCGCAGGGCGTCGCCGCTGGCGAGGTAGTCGCGGACGTTGCGCGCCACCTCGTCGTCGAAGCGGCGCGACAGTTCCAGGTAACGGTCGAGCATGGCGAACGGTCGCTGCATGGCCTGCTGCGACCACCACAGGGTGGCGCCGAGGGCGAGGCAGACGACGAGCAGGAGGGCGGTATTCAGGTTGGTCAGCAGTTTGAGGCGCATGGCAGGTCTCGACCGACGGCATTACGGCGAGCGAGAGGTTATTGCCGTTCGGTTACAGAGCGATGACAAGGTGCCAGCATCGATCCCGGCGAGTCGCGCGGCAGAGCGCTTTCCCCGGGCGACGACGGGTTTTCCGCAGCCCATGGCGTATTCGGACTGCCCTTGGGACGCAGACTGGGGCATGCTTATGCGGCCTGGATCGCCGCGCGGCGGAGCGAAACCTCCACAGCGGCGGTCCGATTTCCCGTATTCGAAACGCTAAGGACTTTGCCATGTGGGACTGGAAGAAACGCGGCGGCTCCGTGCGCGATCGCGTCGACGATTCGGTGGACGATGTGCGCGCCTACTTTGGCGGCCCCTGGCTGAGCCGCGTGCTCGCCGGGCTGCTCGGCGCCTACCTGGTGGTCACCGGGGCGATCGGCTGGTACTGGAGCCAGGAACCCGACTTCTTCCCGGTCCAGCAGCACGCCCAGGCCGCCGCGGAACAGGCCGGCCGGCAGATGGTGGTCGGCTACACCACAGTGGAAACCCTCAAGGAAGTCGCCTCCACCCTGCTGGACAAGCCGGGCGGCTACATCTCCAACGACATCTTCCCGCCGGGCCTGTGGCTGGACAACATGCCGAGCTGGGAATACGGCGTGCTGGTGCAGGTGCGCGACCTCAGCCGCGCGATGCGCAAGGACTTCGCCCGCTCGCAGTCGCAGTCCACCGAGGACGCCGACCTGGCGCGCGCCGAACCGCGCTTCCACTTCGACAACAAGAGCTGGGCGCTGCCGGCCTCCGAGGCCGAGTACCAGGAAGGCATCAAGTCGCTGGACCGCTACCTCGCCCGCCTTTCCGACCCGAACCAGCCCGGCGCGCAGTTCTACGCCCGCGCCGACAACCTGAACAACTGGCTGGGCGACGTCGCCACCCGTCTCGGCTCGCTGTCGCAGCGCCTGTCGGCCAGCGTCGGCCGGGTCAAGCTGAACACCAACGTCAAGGCGCAGGCGGTCATGGTCCCCGGCGAGGCGCCGAAGGTCGAGGAAGAGCTCCAGGAAACCCCGTGGCTGCAGATCGACAACGTGTTCTACGAAGCCCGCGGCCAGGCCTGGGCGTTGTCGCACATCCTGCGCGCCATCGAGGTCGACTTCGCCGACGTGCTGGCGAAGAAGAACGCCACGGTCAGCGTGCGGCAGATCATTCGTGAACTGGAAGCCGCCCAGGAAGCGCTGTGGAGCCCGGTGGTGCTGAACGGCAGCGGCTTCGGCGTGCTGGCCAACCACTCGCTGGTGATGGCCAACTACATCTCCCGCGCCAACGCCGCGATCATCGACCTCCGTCAACTGCTGGCGCAGGGCTGATGGACGGCATCAGCGACAAGGAGGCGGCCCACCGCGCCGCCTCGGATGCCGAACGCATCGCCTGGGTCGACGAAAACGACCAACTGCTCGGCAGCCTGCCCCGCGCGGAACTGCGCGAGCGCGGGCTGATCGGCCGCGGCAGCTTCATCCTGCTGTTCAACAGCGCCGGGCAGCTGTGCGTGCACCGGCGCACCCTGAGCAAGGCGCTCTACCCCGGCCATTGGGACCCGGCCGCCGGCGGCATGGTGCAGCTGGACGAGAGCTACGCGCTGTCCGCCGAGCGCGAGCTGGAGGAAGAACTGGGCGTGTCCGGGGTACCGCTGCGCGACCACGGCACCTTCTTCTTCGACGGGCCGGGCAACCGCCTGTGGTGCGCGGTGTTCTCCGCCGTGTGGGACGGCCCGCTGCGCCTGCAGCCGGAAGAGGTGATGGAAGCGCGCTTCGTCGATCCGCGGGAGGCGCTGGCCGAGGCGGATGCTGGCGGGGCGTATTGTCCGGATTCGCTGGAAGCCTTGCGGCGGTATCTGCACAGCGACGGATAACGCTGACGCGTTATTCGCCCTACGGGATAGCCTCGGCATCGGCGTGGGGCTTTTCGTAGGGTGGATCACGCTTCATCGATCCACCATGGCCGCGCATGCGGCCCCGCAGTGGTGGATGAAAAGAGCCTCATCCACCCTACGTCACGGGTGAATAATGTAAGCGCGCCATGCGAGCGACATCCCGAACGGGTCGCGGGCATGGCCCGCTCCTACGGACGGTTGTCATCCACCAGCAACCGCGCCGCGATCAGGTCCTCCAGCGCATACCCCACCGACTTGAACAGGGTGATCTCGCCCTGCTCATGCCGATGCCCGCGTCCCTGCAGCAGGTCGCGCAGTTCGCTGTGGATATCCGTGGGCCGGATCACGCCCTCGGCGATCGGGATCAGCAGGTCCCCCGCCTCCTCCAGCGCGCCCTCGCGGGTGTCGACGACGATCCGCGCGCGGCGCGCCACTTCGCTGTCGGTCTCGCGCATGCTCGGCAGGAAGGCGCCGACCAGGTCCAGGTGCACGCCCGGGCGCAGCCAGGCGCCGCGGACGATGGGCTCGCGGGAGGTGGTGACGCAGCTGATGGTGTCGGCCTGGCCGACGCCTTCCTGCAGGTCGTCGCAGACGCGCACCGGATAGCCTTCGCCGGCCAGGCGCTTGACCAGCGCAGCGACCTTGTCCGGCTGGCGGCCCCAGATGGCGATGTCGGTGTAGCCGCGCACCACGCTGTGGGCGCGGACCATGTGCGGCGCCAGGGTGCCGCTGCCGACGATCAGCAGGTGCCGGGCATCCGGCTTGGCCAGGTAGTCGGCGGCCAGCGCCGAGGTGCAGGCGGTGCGCCGGGCGGTCAGTTCCGAGGCTTCGAGCATCGCCAGCGGGCGGCCGTTCTCGCCGTCGAACAGGCAGAACAGCGCGGACACGGCCGGCAGGTTGCGCACGCCGTTGCCGGGGAACACGGTGACCAGCTTGACGCCGATATCCTGCCCCGGCCGCCACACCGGCATGGTCAGCAGCGAGGCGTTCTCCGGCAGCTCGTGGCTGCCGCGCACCGGGGCCTCGCAGGCGCTGGTGAGGCCGGCGCGCAGGGCTTCGATCAGTTGTGGATAAGCCAGGCGTGCGGCGACGTCGGCGTTGGTGAGAAAGCGGACATCTTGCATGGAAAAGTTCCCGCGTTATCGAGTCTCGTCTGTAGGAGCCAGCTTGCTGGCGATCCGAGTTCCATCCTGCACCGGCATGGTCGGACAGCACGGCTTTCGCCAGCAAGCTGGCTCCTACGAAGAGCGCATCAGTGCCCACCGAGATAGGCGTTACGCACCTCCTGGTTGCCCAGCAGCTCCGCCCCCGTGCCGCTCATGCGGATCTGGCCGTTGACCATCACGTAGCCACGGTCGGACAGCTTCAGCGCATGGTTGGCGTTCTGCTCGACGAGGAACAGCGTCATGCCGCTCTTCGCCAGTTCGCGCAGGGTCTGGAAGATCTGCTTGACCACGATCGGCGCGAGGCCCAGGGACGGCTCGTCGAGCAGCAGCAGCTTCGGCCGGCTCATCAGCGCGCGGGCGATGGCGAGCATCTGCTGCTCGCCGCCGGACATGGTCATGGCGCGCTGGTTGCGCCGCTCCTTGAGGCGCGGGAACAGGTCGAACATGCGCTGCATGTCCTCCTGGGCATGGTCCATGCCGATGGGGATGGTGCCCATCAGCAGGTTCTCCTCGACGCTCATGTCGGGGAACACCCGGCGCCCTTCCGGGGCCTGGGCGATGCCGTTGGAGGCGACGTAGTGCGCGGACTTCTGGCGGATGTCCTGGCCCTTGAAGAAGATCCCGCCCGCGGCCGCGCGCGGCTGGCCGAAGATCGACATCAGCAGGGTGGACTTGCCCGCACCGTTGGCGCCGATCAGCGCCACCGTCTCGCCTTCGTTGACCTGCAGGGACACCTTCTTCAGCGCCTGGATCGGTCCGTAGAACACATCGACATCACGGAATTCCAGCATCGGCGCCGTCATACCAGGTCCTCTTCTTCCGCGCCGAGATAGGCAGCGATCACTTTTTCGTCATGGCGGATTTCCGCTGGCGCGCCGCGGGCGATCACGTCGCCATGGTCGAGCACGATGATGTGGTCGGAGATGTTCATCACCATGCCCATGTCGTGCTCGATCAGCAGCACGGTGATCCCGTGGTGGTCGCGCAGGTAGCGGATGATCCGGCTCAGCGCCTGGGTTTCCGCCGGGTTGAGGCCGGCGGCGGGTTCGTCCAGGCAGATCAGTTCCGGCCGCGTGCACATGGCGCGGGCGATCTCCAGGCGGCGCTGCTGGCCGTAGGACATCTCGCCGGCCAGGCGGTTGGCGCAGTCCACCAGGTCGACCACTTCCAGCCAGTAGAAGGCGTGGTCCAGCGCCTCGCTCTCGGCGCGGCGGTAGCCGGGGGTGTTGAGCACGCCGGCGAGCAGGCTGCGGTTGACCCACATGTGCTGCGCCACCAGCAGGTTCTCCACCACCGACATTTCGCGGAACAGGCGGATGTTCTGGAAGGTCCGCGCCAGGCCGGAGCGGTTCACCAGGTGGGTGCCGCCGAACATCTTGTAGTACACGCGGCTGCCGAGCTGCGCCGGGTTGACGAAGTCGCTGCCGCGGAACGGCTCGCCGAGCACCTTGATCACGTCGGTGGTGCTGCCCTGGGTGTTGAGCAGGATTCTGCCGCCAGTGGCCTTGTAGAAGCCGGTCAGGCAGTTGAACACCGTGGTCTTGCCGGCGCCGTTGGGGCCGATCAGCGCGGTGATGGAGTGGCGCTCCACATCGAGGTTGACGTCGTTGAGGGCCTTGATGCCGCCGAAGTGCATCATCAGGTGCTCGACGCCCAGGATCTTGTCGCTCATGGCGCCACCCCCTTGCGCACGGCGAAGCCGCTGCGGTTGATGCGGATCAGCCCGCGCGGGCGCCAGATCATCATCAGCACCATGAGCATGCCGAACAGCAGCACCCGGTAGTCGGCGAAGGCGCGCAGCAGTTCCGGGGCGACGGTGAGGACGAAGGCGGCGATCACCACGCCGAGGGTCGAGCCCATGCCGCCGAGCACGACGATGGCGAGGATCAGCGCCGACTCGAAGAAGGTGAACGACGACGGGTTGACGAAGCCCTGGTAGCTGGCGAAGAACACCCCGGCGAGGCCGGCGGTGGAGGCGCCGAGCATGAACGCCGAGAGTTTCACCAGCACGTGGTTGAGGCCCAGCGAGCGGCACGCCACCTCATCCTCGCGCAGCGCTTCCCAGGCGCGGCCGACCGGCATGCGGGTCAGGCGGTGCTTGATGTAGAGGACCGCGATCACCACCAGGAACAGCACGATGTAGATGAACAGGAACTTGAAGTTCTGGTTGTACTCGATGCCGAGGAACTCGTGGACCGGTATTCCCCCCTCCTTCGCGCGGCGGCCGAACTCCAGGCCGAAGAAGGTCGGCGCCGGCACGGACATGCCGTTCGGGCCGCCGGTGAAGCTCAGCCAGTTGTTCAGCACCAGGCGGATGATCTCGCCGAAGCCGAGCGTCACGATCGCCAGGTAGTCGCCGTGCATTCGCAATACGGGGAAGCCGAGCAGCGCGCCGGCCAGCGCGGCGGTCAGCGCCGACAGCGGCAGCACCGTCCAGAACCCGAGGCCGAGATAGTGGTAGCCCAGCGCCAGGCCGTAGGCGCCGATGGCGTAGAAGGCCACGTAGCCGAGGTCGAGCAGGCCGGCGAGGCCGACCACTATGTTCAGGCCGAGGCCGAGCAGCACGTAGATCAGGCCGAGGATCACCACGGTGAGCAGGTACTTGCTGGCGAAGAACGGGAAGATCACCGCGGCCACCAGCACCAGCGGGATGATCCAGCGCAGGCGCGTCTTGTAGCCGGGCTCCAGCACGCTGATGCCGGAGTCGGACGTCTCGAAGCGCTGCAGGATCGCCACGCCGGATTTCGTCTGCAGGAACAGGCTGAGCAGGAAGCGCCCCGCCATCACCGCGCCGACCAGCCAGGCCAGGCGCACGGGCTGCAGGTCGAAGCTGTAGCCGTCGAGGACCACGCCGACGATCGGGCCGAACACGATCAGCGCGACCAGCCCGGCGAGCACGGTATCCAGCAGGATCTTTTTCATGTCGAAGCTCCGGGCCGGCGCGGCCTGTTGTGAGCGGACACTGCTTTCGGTCACTGCGTTCATGCTCACACCTTCGCCACCTGGGGACGACCCAGGAGTCCTTGCGGCCGGAAAATCAGGATCAGTACCAGCAGGGAGAAGGAGAACACGTCCTTGAAGTCAGTGTTGACCATGCCGGAGAACTGCGCTTCGGCGACCCCTAGCAAAAGGCCACCGAGCATGGCGCCCGGGAGCGAGCCGATGCCGCCGAGCACCGCGGCGGTGAATGCCTTGATGCCGATGATGAAGCCGGCATAGAAGTCGAAGGTGCCGTAGTTCATGGTGATCAGCACGCCGGCCAGCGCGGCCATGGACGCGCCGATGACGAACACGTAGGAGATCACCCGGTCGGTGTTGATGCCGAGGATCGAGGCCATCTTGCGGTCCTGCTGGGTCGCCCGGCACATGCGGCCGAGCTTGGTGTACTGGATCACGTAGGTGAGCGCGGCCATGCCGATGAAGGCGGCGATCAGGATGAAGACCTTGGTGTAGGTGAGCTGCACGAAGCCTTCGCCGACGTGGAACTTGATCGCTCCGTCGAGCAGCGTCGGCACGCCCTGCTGGCGCGGGCCCTGGCTGAGCTGCACGTAGTTCTGCAGGATCAGCGACATGCCGATGGCGGAGATCAGCGGCGCCAGGCGGGTGGAGTTGCGCAGCGGCTTGTAGGCGATGCGCTCGATGGTCCAGCCATAGACCCCGGTGATGAAGATGGTGAAGAGCAGCGTGCCGAGAATCAGCAGCGGGAAGGAATGCAGGCCGAAGTAGGCCAGCAGCGCCAGGGCGATGGCCGAGAGGTAGGCGGAGATCATGTACACCTCGCCGTGGGCGAAGTTGATCATGCCGATGATGCCGTAGACCATCGTGTAGCCGATGGCGATCAGGCCGTAGACTGCCCCGAGGGTCAGCCCGTTGATCATTTGCTGGAGAAAGATGCCGTCCACGATTGAGTACTCACGCAAGCAGAGCAGGAAAGGCTGACGGTGCGCTGGCTGCCCGGCTCGTGACCGGCGCCTGGCGACCCGACGACCTGCGGGGGCGCCGGCAGCGCTCGTGGCGCCGCCGGCAGGTCGGGCGTGGTGCGCGCGACCTGCGCCAGCCCCGCCGCCCCGACCGGATGAACCGGGCGGCGTGCGGCAGGACCGGTCACAGTTCGCGGACGCTTACTGCTGTGTTTCCAGCTGGTGGTACTTGCCCTTGTCGTCCCACTTGTAGACGACATAGTCGGAGACCTTCAGGTCGCCCTTCTCGTCGAACTCCTTCTTGCCCATCACGGTCTGCACCGGGTTGCTGTGCAGCCACTTGGCGGCGGCCTGCGGGTCGTTCTTGCCGGCGCCGTTGAAGCCCGCGGCGAGGACCTGCAGCGAGGCGTAGGCGTAGAGGGTGTAGCCTTCCGGCTCGAAGCCGCTGGCGCGGAACTTGTCCACCACGGCCTTGCCGTCCGGGATCAGGCGCGGGTCGGCGCCGAAGGTCATCAGCACGTCCTTGGTGTACTGCGGGCCGCCGGCGGTGGTGACCAGTTCGTCGGTGACGATGCCGTCATCCGAGAAGAACACGGTGTTCAGGCCCTGCTCGCGCATCTGCCGGACCAGCGGGCCGGCTTCCGGGTGCAGGCCGCCGAAGAACACCACCTCGGCGCCGGAGGCGCGGATCTTGGTGACCAGCGCGTTGAAGTCCTTCTCGCCGCGGGTCAGGCCCTCGTAGAGCACTTCCTTCACGCCGAGCTTGTTCAGCTGCGCCTTGGTCGCGTCGGCCAGGCCCTGGCCGTAGGTGTCCTTGTCGTGGATCACCGCGACCTTCTTCGCCTTCAGCACGTTGACGATGTAGTTGCCGGCGACGACGCCCTGCTGGTCGTCACGGCCGCACATGCGGAAGATGCCGGTCAGGCCGCGCTCGGTGACTTTCGGGTTGGTCGAGCCGGGGGTCACGGAGATGATGCCGGCCTCGTCGTAGACCTCGGAGGCGGGGATGGTGTTGGACGAGCAGAAGTGGCCGACCACGGCGATGGCCTTGTCCTGATCCACCAGGCGGTTGGCGACGGCCACGGCCTGCTTGGGTTCGCAGGCGTCGTCGGCCTTCACCAGCTTGATCTTCTCCCCGTTGAGACCGCCTGCGGCGTTGATCACTTCCGCCGCCGCCGTCGCACCGCGCCAGTATTGTTCGCCGAACGAGGCGTTCGCGCCGGTATGCGGACCGGCAACCCCGATCACCACATCCGCCAAAGCAAGGGAAGAGACGCCCATCGCGGTGGTCACCGCCAGGGCCAGAAAGCCTTTTCTGAAAATCGTCTTCGACATGGAGTTTTGCTCCTGAGGGTTTTTTTTGTGATGGCGCTGGAACCAGCTACTTGTTTGCGGCGTTCCGTCCACAAATAGCGTAGGCAAGCGGCGTGCCATTGGTTTTTGTAGTGCGCAGGCATGCCACAAAAACTCTAGCCCTCCTTTCCGTTTTTATCTTTGTTATTGGAAATCAATTATTTAGCAAAACTTCCGGAATTTTTCCGGCGCGTCCCAACCCACTGCTGGCGGCGGTTTCGGCAACATTTGGCAGGCTGGGTACGGTTGCCCATCGCTGGTGCAACTACGCACGAATCTGTGCGGTCAATCGGTGTTTCTTATCATCACACTCCTGTTATCTGTTCAGAACTTTCCGCAAATAGTGGCGAAATAGACATCCCTAATAGCGACATCCAGCTGTCAGATAACGACGCGCAAACATTGGCCGGCGTGGTAGAGGGAGAAGCCCGCCTCGTACAGGCAACTGCGCAGTCCCACGGCGGAAATCTCCTGCATCGGCTTCAGCGGCATCGGCAGCGCGTCGGCCTTGCCGTGCAGCAGGAAGTCGGCGAACGCCTTGCCCACCACGGTGCCGGTGGTGACGCCGCGGCCGTTGTAGCCGCTCATGGCGAGCAGGCCCGGCGCCGGCTCGAACAGGCGCATCAGGTGGTCCGGGGTGAAGTCGATGCAGCCGGTCCAGGTGAATTCCCAGTCCACCTTGCCGAGCCGCGGGAAGTAGTGCTGCGCGATGCGGTCGGCCCAGCTCCTGATGAACCATTCCGGCTTGCCGGTGCCCTTGCCCAGGCTGCCGAGCAGCAGGCGTCCGTCGGCATCACGGCGGATACTGCTGAGCACCTGGCGGGTGTCCCAGGAACCCTGGCCGCCGGGCAGGATGCGCGCGGCCTCCGGGCCTTCCAGCGGACGCGAGGCGACCTGGTAGTAGTAGCCGGGGAAGAAGGTGCGGCGCAGCTCGGTCCACTCGCCTTCGGTGTAGGCGCTGGAGGCGATGATCACGCGCTCGGCGCTGACCACCCCGCCGTTGGTGAACACGTTCCAGTGGCGGTTGGAACGCACCAGCCCGGTGACCGGAGAGTGATGGAACAGCTCGCCGCCAAGGCCGACCACCGCGCGGGCCAGGCCGCTGACGTAGGCCATCGGGTTGAGCGTGCCGGCACGACGATCGAGCAGCGCGCCGGCGATCTTCCCGGTGCCGCAGGCCTCGGCGCAGGCGGCGCCGCTGAGCAGTTCGACCGGCGCGGCACGCCGCTGCCACTGCGCGCAACGGCTGCGCAGGTCGGCCAGCCCGCGGGCGTTGTGCGCCATGTGCAGGGTGCCTTCGCGGCGCGCCTGGCAGTCGATGCCATACCTGTCGATCAGCGAGAACACCAGGGACGGCGCATTCCCCAGCATGCGGTTGAGCCGCCCGCCGATGTCCGTGCCGAGGCCGGCCTCGATCTCGTCCGGCGGAATCCACATGCCGGCATTCACCAGCCCGACATTGCGTCCCGAGCCGCCGTGCCCGGCGGTATGCGCCTCCAGCACGCAGACGCGCTGCCTGCCTTCGAGCAGATGCAGCGCCGCCGACAGCCCGGTGAAACCGGCGCCGATGACGCACACGTCGACCTTGCGCTCGCCCCTTAGCGACGGCGCCTGCGGCCGCTCAGGGGTGAGGTGTTCCCACAGACATTCCTGGCGTAGCGACATTCGGCAATCCTTCTTGGCGAGGCTTCAGCGGACCTGCAACCGTAGGATGGGTGGAACGAAGCGATACCCATCGGTGCCCGCGGATGATGGGTATCGCAGGCTCAACCCATCCTACGGGGCCGCAGCTCTTCGTAGGACCGAGGGGGGCTCGCGAACAGCTCCGCAGCGGGGTTTGCTCGCGAGCAAGCTCGCTTCTACAAAATGAGGCGCGCCGTTCAGTCGAACACGATCCCCTGCGCCAGCGGCAGCTCCCGCGACCAGTTCACCGTGTTGGTCTGCCGGCGCATGTAGGCCTTCCAGGCGTCCGAGCCGGATTCGCGGCCACCGCCGGTTTCCTTCTCGCCGCCGAAGGCGCCGCCGATCTCCGCGCCGCTCGGGCCGATGTTGACGTTGGCGATGCCGCAATCGCTGCCCACCGCCGACATGAACTGCTCGGCCTCGCGCACGTCGGTGGTGAAGATGCACGACGACAGGCCCTGCGGCACCGCGTTGTTCAGCGCCAGCGCCTCGTCGAAGTCGCGGTAGGCGACCACGTAGAGGATCGGCGCGAAGGTCTCGCTGCGCACCACGTCGCTCTGCTCCGGCATCTCGACGATCGCCGGCGACACGTAATAGGCGTTGGGGTAGCGGTCGGCCAATTGCCGCTCGCCGCCGAACACCACGCCGCCCTCGCCCTTCGCCTGTTCCAGCGCGCCCTGCATGGCCAGGAAGCTGCGCTCGTCGATCAGCGGGCCGACCAGGTTGCCCTCCAGCGGATGGCCGATGCGCACCTTGGAATAGGCGGCCTTGAGGCGGGCGACGATCTCGTCCTTCACCGACTCGTGGGCGATCAGCCGGCGCAGCGTGGTGCAGCGCTGCCCGGCGGTGCCGACGGCGCTGAACAGGATGGCGCGCACGGCCATGTCCAGGTCGGCGCTGGGCGCCAGGACCATGGCGTTGTTGCCGCCCAGTTCGAGGATGCTGCGGGCGAAGCGCGCCGCCACCTTCGGGCCGACCTCGCGGCCCATGCGGGTGCTGCCGGTGGCGCTGACCAGGGCGACGCGCGGGTCGTCCACCAGCGCCTCGCCGGCGCCGCGGTCGCCGATCACTACCTGGCTGAGGTATTCCGGCGCATCGCCGAAGCGCTGCACGGCGCGCTCGAACAGCGCCTGGCAGGCCAGCGCGGTGAGCGGGGTCTTTTCCGACGGTTTCCACACCACCGGATTGCCGCAGACCAGCGCCAGCGCGGTGTTCCACGACCACACCGCGACCGGGAAGTTGAACGCGCTGATCACCCCGACCACGCCGAGCGGCTGCCAGGTTTCGCGCATGTGGTGGCCGGGGCGCTCGGAGGCGATGGTCAGGCCATAGAGCTGGCGCGACAGGCCGACGGCGAAGTCGCAGATGTCGATCATTTCCTGCACTTCGCCCTGGCCTTCCTGGGTGATCTTGCCCGCCTCCCAGGACACCAGTTCGCCCAGCGCGGCCTTGTGCGCGCGCAGTTCCTCGCCGAACAGCCGCACCAGTTCGCCGCGGCGCGGCGCCGGCACCTTGCGCCAGGCGTCGAAGGCGTGGGCGGCGCGGCCGATCTTCTGTTCCACCTCGGCGGCGCTTTCCAGGCGCACGGCCCCCAGGCGGCTGCCGTCGATGGGGCTGTGGACGACCTGGTCGCCATCGCGATAGAGGTGGGCGGCGACGCCAAGCTTGTCGAGCAGTGCGGAAATCATGGAGGCTCCTGTCGGTTCCGATGACCTGGGAATGCCGGGAGTAATAGCCGGCTTGCCTTACCGCAACAAACGACGTTTCCTACATACGTCATTCCATAAATTCATACATCCGATGCTCAGCAAACGCCACCTGCCGTCCATGGCCGCCCTGCAATGCTTCGAAGCGGTCGCCCGCCATCTCAGCTTCACCCGCGCCGCCGAAGAGCTCAGCCTGACCCAGAGCGCGGTCAGCAAGCAGGTCGCGCAGCTCGAGGAAATGCTCCAGCACCTGCTGTTCCGCCGCGTGCGCCGGCGCCTGCAGCTGACGCCGGCGGGCGAGCTGTATCTCGGCGAGGTGCGCAAGATCCTCACCCAGGTGGAGATGTCCACCCACTACCTGCTCTCCTACGGCGGCGACACCGAGGTGCTGCGGGTGGCGACGCCGCCGACCTTCGGCGCGCGCTGGCTGATTCCCCGGCTGAACGGCTGGCGCCATCGGCATCCGCACATCCACCTCGACCTGCGCCAGGAGCTGGAGCCGGGCGACCTGCTGCAATCGCGCTGCGACGTGGCCTTCTACTTCGGCCAGGGCACCCTGCCCGGCGCCGAGTGCGTGCGCCTGTTCGGCGAGGAGATGGTGGCGGTGTGCGCCCCGTCGACCCTGCCCGCCGAACCGCTGAGCGATCCGCTGCAGCTCGCCGGACTGGTCCTGCTGCAGAACGCCACCCGCCCGGAAGCCTGGCACGAGTGGTTCCTCAGCCTCGGCCGGCACAGCGAGCACAGCTACCACGGGCCGCGCTTCGACACCTTCTACATGTGCATCCGCGCGGCCCAGGCCGGCTGCGGCGTGGCCCTGCTGCCGCGTTTCCTGGTGGAGGAGGAACTGGCCGAAGGCAAGCTGGCGATCGCCTGGGAACATGCGCTGGAAAGCCGCAGCGCCTACTACCTGGCCTACCCGGAACACGCCGCCGCGGTGCCCAAGGTGCGCGCGCTGGTGGAGTGGATCGCCGAGCGCATCGCTCCCGTGTAAGAGCGAACCATGTCCGCGACCGTGATATCCGCCAGCACTCGACCGGTCGCGGGCATGGCCCGCTTCCTACAAGAGCGCGCCATGCCACGCCATCCGACAAATGCATCGACCCATCCGCCCCGACGCTGGTATTTTTCAGGGTTTACAAGCTGCCGGCCTGAGTATTCACAAGGACCACGTCATGAAATCCATCCAGAACGCCATCATCTCCGAGCTGAACGTCCAGCCGCCGTTCAACGGGCCGGAAGACATCCAGGCGGAAATCCAGCGGCGCCTCGACTTCATCAAGGATTGCCTGCGCGATTCCGGCATGAAGACCCTGGTGCTGGGCATCAGCGGCGGCGTCGACTCGCTCACTGCCGGCATGCTCTGCCAGCGCGCGGTGGAACAGCTGCGCGCGGAAAGCGGCAATGACGCCTACCGCTTCATCGCCGTGCGCCTGCCCTACAACGTGCAGGGCGACGAGGCCGACGCCCAGGCCTCGGTGGACGTGATCGCGCCCGATGAGCGCCACACCGTGAACATCGGCCCGGCGGTCAAGGCGCTGGCCGCGGAAACCGCCGCCCTGGAAGGCCTGCCGGCAGGCACCGTGGACTTCGCCCTGGGCAACACCAAGGCGCGCATCCGCATGGTCGCCCAGTACACCATCGCCAACGCCCGCCAGGGCCTGGTGGTCGGTACCGACCACGCCGCCGAGGCGGTGATGGGCTTCTTCACCAAGTTCGGCGACGGCGCCTGCGACCTCGCCCCGCTCACCGGCCTGGTGAAGAACCAGGTCCGCACCATCGCCCGCACCCTCGGCGCGCCGGAAAACCTGGTGATGAAGACCCCGACCGCCGACCTCGAAGACCTCGCCCCCGGCAAGCCGGACGAGCATGCCCACGGCGTGACCTACCGGGACATCGACGCCTATCTGCACGGCGGGGCGGTGGACCCCGAGGCCGCGGAAATCATCGAGCGCACCTTCGAGAAGACCCGCCACAAGCGCGAGATGCCCAAGACCCCGTAAGCTGCTCCTGTAGGAGCGGGCCATGCCCGCGAAAGACCAGCCACGCGATGTCGCGCGCATGGTGCGCTCCTACAGGAAATCACCCCGAAGCGGAAAAAAAGGAATACATCCAGCGCTTTTTTTCGCTTGCGGGCCGCCCCGCTCCGCCGCTCTCATTGGCCCCATCCGCAACCAGGGGCCAGCGCCATGCATGAAGGTTTGTTCCAACTCGTTTCCACCGTAGTCGGTCCGCAGGCCGCGGGCTGGCTCGGCGAGCACGTCGAGATTCCCGCCAGCCTCGACCGTTTCGCCTTCACCACCGATGCCGTGCATCGCGCCTGGCTGGCCGAGGCGTTGAACCTGTGCCTGTTCCACAAGCTGGTCGAGGCCGTGCCGGAAGGCCGCCAGTACGTCAGCGAGCAGCGCGAATCGGGCCGCAAGGTGCTCTTCGACCACGGCGCCATCCGCACCGTCGACTGGCCGGAAAACGGCGAACTGCCGCGCGGCCGCCTGGCCTTCGCGCGGATTCTCGAACCGCTCGGCTTCACCGACGTGCGCACCTATCCACTGACGAAGCTGAAGATGACCGGCTACGCCTATTGCCACCAGGACCTGCCGGAGGAGATCGCGCAGTTCTTCGTCTCGGAACTGCATCCCGGCCGCTTCGGCGAAGCCTTCCAGGCCAGCGTCACGCGGGTGGTGGAAAGCAGCCGCGATCCGCTGTCCGCCGAACATCTCTCCATCCTTCGCCGTCTGCGCCTGACCCGGCATTGCAGCCTCGCCGAGGCACATGCGCTGCTGCCCGCCCTGCATGCCGCCTTCGGCCGCCAGCATGGCGTGGTGCGCGAGGAAGACTACGAAAGCCTGCTGCGGGAAAGCGCGGAAATGGCCTGGATCGCCACCGAGGGCAACATGTTCAACCACCTGACCGACCGGGTCGACGATCTGGAGGTGGTGGTGGAACGGCAGCGCGCCCTGGAGCGGCCGATGAAGGACAGCATCGAGGTATCCAGCTCGGGCAACGTGCTGCAGACCGCCTACCGCGCCACCCGCGTGCAGCGCGATTTCATCGATGCCCGGGGCATGCCGGTGACGCGCAGCGTGCCGGGCTCCTTCGTCGAGTTCATCCAGCGCCGCATCGATACCGCCAGCGGCCGGCTCGACCTGAACTTCGACAGCAGCAACGCCCAGGGCATCTTCCGCATGACCGATTCGCGCGGCTGAAAACGCAGAAGCCCGGCGCAAGGCCGGGCTTCGTGGACGCCTCGGGCGATCACTGCAGGGCCAGGGTGCCCTTCATCATCGCCGAGTGGCCGGGGAAGGAGCAGAAGAACATGTACTGTTCGCCTTCCTTCAGCTTGGACACGTCGAAGGTCACCGAGTCCTTCTCGCCGGAGCCGATGATCTTGGTATGGGCGATAACCCGGGTATCGCCGTCCTTCACGTAGTTCTTGTCGAGACCGGCGGCCATGCCGTCGGTGACTACGCCCTGCATGTCGGCTGCGGTGGTCAGCACCCAGTTATGCCCCATCACGTTCTTCGGCAGGCTGCCGGGGTGGGACAGGTTGACGGTAAAGGTCTTGCAGCTCTTGTCGACCGTGATGGCGTTGGTGTTGAACTGCATCTGGTCGTTGCCCTGGACATCGACCGAGCATTCAGCGGCCAGAAGCGGCGCACTGAACAGACCGAGCAGGGTTACGGCAGCGAGTTTACGGAACATACAAGCCTCCTAGGCAGGTTGGGCGGTGAATCCTCAACGGGAGACTGCCACAGCGACAGTCGGGTTCCCTTTATCTGATTCGATCGGTACTGGCGAAGTGACGCAGTACAACCGACGATTTCTACCTGAATATCCGGCGAACGGCACGAGATGAATCAGCGCACCCCGCGAAGCATAGACCCTCCCCCCGGATCGCCTCCCCCGCGGCGACCGCTGGCGGCTTGGTCATCCAGCCCGGAGTGGGTAACCTGACCGCTCGTTCATGTTCCGGAAGATTGCGATGACCCTGCGTTCCATCTGTGTGTTCTGCGGCGCCAGCCCCGGCGCCGACCCGATCTATCACGACGCGGCCGTGGCCCTCGGCCGCCACCTGGCCGAACGCGGCCTGCGCCTGGTCTACGGCGGCGGTGCTGTCGGGCTGATGGGCGTGGTGGCCGACGCCGCGCTGGCGGCCGGCGGCGAAGTCATCGGCATCATCCCGCAGAGCCTGGAACGCGCGGAGATCGGCCACAAGGGCCTGACCCGCCTCGAAGTCGTCGATGGCATGCACGCGCGCAAGGCGCGCATGGCCGAGCTGAGCGATGCCTTCATCGCCCTGCCCGGCGGTCTCGGCACGCTGGAAGAGCTGTTCGAGGTCTGGACCTGGGGCCAGCTCGGCTATCACGCCAAGCCGCTGGGCGTGCTGGAAGTGAATGGTTTCTACGACCCGCTGCTGACCTTCCTCGACCACCTGGTGACCGAGCGCTTCGTCCGCCCGCAGCACCGCGAGATGCTCCAGCGCGGCTCCACGCCGGCCGAGCTGATCGACGCACTGCAAGCCTGGAAGCCGCTGGCGGCGCCGAAATGGGTGGATCGTACGCCGACCTGATGCGCGGAAGAACGAAGGCCACCGCGGGGTGGCCTTCGTCTTTGCAGCGTCAGCGCTTCCAGCAGCGGGCCAGCGACTGTCCGTCCGCCTGCCCCTTGAGTCCGGTGCTGCTGAGCGTCAGGGTTCCGCACTCGTCCTGTGCCATCGCGCCCACCGGCTCGGCCTTCAGGCCGTAGCCCGAAGCCGTGGGGTCCTCGATGAAATCCAGTTCGTAGAACGCCTGCCCGCCTTCCCTGGGCGAGACGCTGAATGGCAGCTCCGCTCCCACGTAGGTGCCCCGGCTGGTGTAGTAGCGCTCCATGAACTGCGAGAGCTCCACCAGCGACTTCTGCGCATCCGCACGGCGGGCCTGGCGGATGTGTTCCAGGTAGGAGGGATAGGCGATGGCGGCGAGGATGCCGACGATGGCGACCACGATCATCACTTCGATGAGGGTGAAGCCGGCTGCGCGGCGCAGTGAACTGTCCATGTCAGCGGGGCTCCTGCCAGCCCTTCCGGCCGGCGTCGTAGGGAAGCTTGACCTTCTTCGCGATTGGCAGGCCATCAGGACCGAGCTCGTTCGTGTAGATATCTCCGCCATCTCCCGACTGGATTCCCGTGCCGCTGGACCTATCCATGATCACGTTGGTATCCGGCACTCCGTCGCCATCCGAATCGAATAGCGCATAGTTCAGCTGGCCCCCGCTGTACAAGTCGGCAGCGATGGAACCGTGGCTGATCCCGCCATCACAGGGATCACCGCCAGGCGTGATCACATTGAACAGGGCGAACTGCATGTCGAGTATTTGCGGCTTCTCGATCACCCTCGTGCCATCCGCCGGTAGATCCACATACCAGCCCAGACTGGTGGACTCCAGCTGGTTGGAAGAGAGACCGGGCGGGTTCAGCTCGAGCGTCTGCTCCAGCAACATGGAACGCCCCGAAACTGCCGTTCCGGTGTCGAAGACCGCGTACAGGCTTTCGACCTCCGGCTTCTGCGACAAGGCAGGCAACTCGTTGTCGCCCACCCGGTAGAAACGTCCCGTGCCGAACAGAACCATCACCTCGCCCTTGCGATTGAGGGCGGCGGAAACCGCTGCCGTGATCGGCTGCATGGTCCCGTCCGCCAGCTCCGCCCGGAACATCGGCCCACCATTGAGCGACGGCGGAATGGCCGACGCGCCACCGTCATCGCCGGCAAGATCCACGCGCCAGAGATTGCCCTTGCTGTCGCCGACGTAGAGCCGGTTGGCGGTGACGCCGCCAGCGGTGTTGATGGCGGTGACGGTCCCCAGGTCGCCAGCACCGGCAAGCGTCACGCGCGATAACACCGAGCCATTGGCGGCATCGAGTATCCAGATATAGCCATGGTTGGCAGTCGGATCGTGGGCACCGGAGGTCACGATCACGACGAACTTGCCCGAACGCAGGGCGGCCAGAGCCGGCTTGCCAAGTGTGTAGCCCATGTCCGGATGGCTGAACTCCCAGAGCACGCTGCTCCTGCCCATATGCGCCGGATCGGTCACGTCCAGGGCGAACACGCTGTTGCCACCCGCGCCAGCGGTACCCACCAGCAAGGTCTTCCATGCGCTGCCGGTCCATGCATTGCCGATCACCGGCGTCCCGTCGACGAAGTAGCGATGGGTGTAGGCCGGATCGGCCAGTTCATGCAGGTTGGGAAAGACCGAAGCCGGTACGTAGGCGAACAACTCCTCGCCACCCGAACCACTCGCGACGGTGCTGGCGTCGAAGCCATGGAGCATGCCGTCATTGGCTCCGACCACGACCAGAGGCACGCGCTGTTGATAGGTATCGGACTGCAGGAATTCCAGATAGGTACTTCCCAGCGTTTTCCCGTTGCCCACGGAGGATGCCAGGGAGTCATAGGGCTGCGGATCGTGCCAGGAGTAAGCCGGCAGGGAGTTGACGATATCGCCCAGTCGACTGCCGCGCTGCCGGTAGGGCCTGGCCGCGGAGTCATCATCTGGAGAGGTTTTCTCCTGCACACGCGAGCCACGAAGATATTTCAACAAAGCCTGTGCCTGGTTCGGATCGGCAGCCAGCGCGGAACGCTGCTCGGCCGAGAGGTCGCTCCAGGTAAAGGTCGCCCCTTGCGTGGCGATGCTGGGCGAATTGCCCGGCGCTCCAGTGGCCGGTCGGACGGTGAGGATATTTCGCCCCCCAAGTTGGGCGTCTGTCAGCGCATCGAGCTTGCTGCCCGCGGCCCAGGCCTGCGAATAGCTCACCGCTCCATCGGTGCCTACGCTCGCCTTCCACATCAGCAGGTCCCCACTCCAGTAGCGGGGATTGAGTGTTGCGGTGAAGACTCCGGATCCAACCGCAACACGAGAGCTGCTGAACGAAAGGTTTCCGGTACTTTTCGCCTCGTCCGCCGCGATCAGGGCGAACGCCTTCTTCAGGCTCTCGCGCATGGTGACGGGGTCGCCTCCCGTGAAGAAGTTGTCCGGGCGCGGGTCTCCGGTGCTCAGGATGTCCGAATTGGTATGCCACCAGTCAATCGGCAGGGGCGAACTGCGGTCGTAGACATAGTTCTTCGGCACAGTGAAACCACCGTACTTGGCGGCGAGCCAGTACTGGTTGCGCGAACGGTTGGTCAGAACGCCACCTTCCTGCACGTCCACCCAATAGGTGGAAACCGTCTGCTTGCCTGGGAGATCCGGACGGATGTCCTTCACGTGCGCGTCGTAAGCCAGCCCGGCGATGTAGAGGGAGCCGCCGTCGTTGTGATCGAAGAGGGTAGTTACACCCTCGATAAGTCCCACCCGCCTGGTTGATTCTTCCGCGTCCACGGTCTTGTCGTCTGCGACCAGCTGCGGCAAGTCCGGCTCCGCAGTTGTACCTTTGCCCCCGGGCAGGTTCTTGTCCCCGTGCGTGTTGACGTCACCGATACCGAGGATGGCGTTCTTCTGGCAGGAGTACCTGATCGGGTCGTCCCAGCTGGTGATGACCGGGAAATTGTCGATTTCGTTACTGGTCGGGCTGGCTGACCACTCGGGGACGTTGCCCTGATTCTTCAGATAGCGAGTGGCCGCGTAGTAGAGCTCGCTGACATTGTCATACGACTTCGCTCCCAGCTCGCCGAACTTGTTGATGTAGTTGGCGACACCGCTTCTGCTCACCGGAACGCCCGGAGCGACGAGCAGGGTGTCCACCGCATCGGCCGGAGAGGGATTTTCCAGGAATATCCCGGTGACCGGCGACCACTCCTTGTCCGGGTTGTCTTCACCCGTATCCAGAACCGGCCCCACGAATTTCTGCCGCGCCCGCAGAACGCCGCCATCGCGTTTGATATTTTCCCGATTCTCCCACCCATATCTGTTATTGAGATAACTGAAGACGCTGAACCGCATTTTCTTCGAGTACTGCTGCAACAACCCTTCCGGCTTGTAGTTGCTGCCATATTGGCGACAGTTTTCCTCCAGCAGATTGGCCGAGGCGCAGACCTGCACCCGAACATAGACCTTGTAGGTTTTCGCGGGATCGACAGCTACGCCGGGCTGGTAATCGACTGGAGCGCCGGGGAATTCAGCGCTCTGGCTGAACAGCATGCTTCGCTCCTGAAGGCGGATACGGGTATGGAACCCGCTCCCGGAAAAGGGCGTGGCTCCCCCTGCTTCACTGCTGGCGATGGAACGATCGGGAAACCCCCACTGGAAGCTTCGGGCCTTCTGCAGAACCGTCAGCCCCACGGTGTCGATGAAGCGGTCTCCGCCGGTCAGGGCGGAACGGAAGGTATCGATGGTCTGGGTCGCGGCCCAGTTCAGGTAGTTGCCGCTCCAGTTACCGGAACAGGCATGGCCGGCCGCAAGGCCGACCGGTCTGAAATACCGATCGGCATCCGCGGAACCGTACTGGTAGCTGTAGCACTTGTCCGGGTCGAAGTACCCGGCGAATGTCTTGCTCGCCGAGTAGGTGCCATCGATATTGGCCGCGCTGACGACCGTGGGGTATTCCACGGACGGCGTCAGCACCAGGCTTCCCGGAACGCTGCCGCCGCCGACCTGCAGCGGTGCCTGGCTGACGGGCCCGGCCTGCAACGAACCGCTCAAGCCGATGATCACCCCGGTGCCGAGGCCGCCCAACCCTCTCCATACAGTCCGACGCTTCACATTGGTCTCCTGAAATACGCCCCGGCATCACCGGAGGAAATAGATGCTGGTCAACGAGGCGCTGGCGACGGAATCGCCTCCAGCGCTTTCCCCCATGCCGTACCCGGTGGCCCGGATCTGGACGACGGCGCCGTAGGCGGACCTGCCCTTGCCGACTTCCAGCCCCTCGTTGTTGATGTCCCGGAGGTACTTCAGGCTGTAGGTGGGCTTGCTCGAAACGTCCGGCGCGCCCTTCTCCAGTTCGCCCCGGTAGGAGAAACCGCTCAGCTCCACCCCGGCCCTGGCGTCGTAAGCCGCGTGCCCGATCGGCATGCTCCTGAAGATCTCGCGGCTCTCCTGCTCCCCTGCGCGCAGCGCCGCTTCGGCCGCCTGGAACGAAATCATCTGCTCGCGCAGATTGCCGGCCATGCGTTCCTCGAGATTGGCCCCGCGCATGCCGGCCAGCCCGATGATGGTCAGCAGCAGCAACATGACCAGGGCGACCAGAAGTACCGCCCCGCGCTGCGATGGTCCGTGCATGGACAGCCTCCTCATGGCAGGTAGTTGCGAATGGCGGTGGTGCTGCCCACCACCAGGCGCATACGGTGGTCCGGCTTGTCGGGCACGGTCCTGCCGTCGAACTCCACGCCCATCGGCGTATCCATGACGTTCGCCGAACGGCTCTGCAGCAGCAGGCCGATGCGCACCGCCAGCACCTTCGGCCAGTCGCCGGCCGACATCTCGGCGGCCGCCTTGTACTGCCCGATGCCATCGGCGCCCTCGGCCTGCACGCCATAGCGCAGGCTCAGGCCGGCGACCCCGGAAACCAGCTCGTTGCCGCCGCTGCTGTCGGTGACGAAGAGCGCCGGGTCGCCATCCGAGCCCGTGCCGATCCAGTAGATGGCGTAGCGATAGGGATAGGCCCGGGTCGCGCTCTCCAGGAAATGCTCCAGGGAGCTATCCGCCGTGATGCTCTTTCCGCCTTCACCGGTGTTCTTCACGATCCGGCAGGAGCGTTGGTCGGAGAGGACGTAGAACGCTCCCGGCGCCGCGTTGCCCTCGGCCAGGGTGACGGTGTCGCCCGCGATCGAGCGGGCCTCGAGCCCCGCGTCCGTCGCGTACTTGACCAGCAGCGCATCGGTTCCCGCCAGCCGCCCCGTCGGTACCCAGGTGGCGGTCACCTTTCCGCCGACGCCATTGATACCGGACCGATCCAGCGAATACAGGTCGCTGCCCGAGCCACTGCCATTGCCCATCCCGGCAAGACAGGCGCCCCGGAATCCCGCGTTGCGCAGGTCGAGCGTGATGGTGTCCAGGGCGAAGCGGCCGTTTTCCTGCAGTTCCGCGAGCGCCATGTTGGTCAGGTAGGTGTTCTTGCTGGCGAGAAAGACCTGCAGCACGCCGGCCATCAGCAGCAGGCTGAGGGCCATGGCGATCAGCAGTTCGACGAGCGAGAGTCCGTGCTGGTGGATCGGCCGCATGTCAGAGACTCGTGTGATAGGTGAAGGTCTGCCGGTCGCCATCGGAACCGGCATCGTCGGCCTGCCGAATCCGCCCATGCCCGTCGTCCCAGCGGACGGAGATGGTGGCGCCGTACAGGCTGCCGTCCCGGCTCACCTGGATCGCCCCGCTGCCGGTCCCGCCCAGGGCGGTACAGACCCTGTTGAGCCATTGGCTCAGGTCCGCCTGGGCGCGAGTGCCGCCGACGACCTCCGGGCAGCCCTTGGCAACGTCGGCGAATTCGACGTCGTAGGCGTTGTCCTGTGCGGCCTTCAGGTTGGCGCGCATCAGGTCCGCCATCTCGTAGGCCAGCCAGGACGCCTGGGTTCGGTAGTAGGCGCTGTGGCTGGAGGCGAGGCCGGTGTTCTGCAGCCCGGCGAGCCCGAGCAGGCCGATCGACAGGATGACGATGGAAACCAGGAGTTCGATCAGGGTCATGCCCTGCTGCCTGCCCGAACCGCTCATGAGCAGGCCTCCCGGCTCAGGAACACCCGGCCCACGGGATTGATGGTGACGTTGAAGGGTTGGGAATCCGGACACGGCACTCCGACCTGCAGCGTGGTCCTCCGGGCGACCCGCCCCTGCGCGTCATAGGTGATCGCCTGGCTGTCGGCCTCGACGCCTCCCTCGCCCTGCAGCGGGTCCCAGGCCCTGATCACCGTATCGCCACTGATGACCAGCCAGCCCGATTTCCACCCGGCGCCCGGCTCGCAGGCCGTGGCATCCGCATTGCGCGGGCAGACCTGGACGCTGGCCCGGCGCATCACCGCCTCGCTGCGCGCCAGGTTCAGGGCGCTGACCAGCTGCTGCGCAACCGCCCGTGCGCCGGTGTCGCGGATGGTGCCGGTGAAGCTGGGCGCGGCGATGGCCAGCAGGATCGCCAGGATCGCGACCGTGACCATCAGCTCGACCAGGGTGAAACCATCGAGGCTTGGGCAGTTGTTCATGAGCATCGCCTTGCAGGGAACAGGTGCAGAGCCGGGGCTGTCTGCGGCTCCGCCTAGGGTGCAAGGCATGCATGGGTCAGGTCGGCCAGACCGATCCGACAGCGCGGAAGGAAATGTCCTGCAGGCTTGTACAGCGAAATACGCGGCGCTGTAGGAAATGCTCTGAAGGACCGCTCACCCTTCATTTACTACCGCTCATCCCCAACGCGGACATGAAAAAGCCACTCCCGGAAGTGGCTTTTTCATGCTGGAAAACGCGAGCGCCGCTACTGTCCGGTCTGCTGCACGATGATGGTCTGCGCCGGCATCGGCGCCGGGAAGTCGGTGCCCAGCGCGTCCTTGATGGTCCGGTTGGTGTCGAAATACACCTGCCAGTAATTGTCGTTGTGGCAGTACGGACGCACCGCCAGCACCGGACCGACCAGGTTGAATTCGAGGATTTCCACATCCACCGGCGGGTCTTCCAGCACGTTGGGAATCGCCGCGATGCGCTGCTTGAGCAGGGCGACGGCAGCCTGGTAGTCCGCCGCGCCGGACAGCTGCGCCTTCAGCTCCACCCGGCGGAACGGGTTCTGGCTGTAGTTCTGGATGGTGTCGCCGAAGATCTTGTTGTTGCCGACCAGGCTCAGCACGTTGTCCGGCGTATTGATCGCGGTGACGAACAGGCCGATTTCCTTCACCGTGCCGGTCACGCCGCCGGCGGTGATGAAATCGCCGACCTTGAACGGCCGCAGGACGATGATGAAGGCGCCGGCGGCGAGGTTCGCCAGCAGGCCGGACCAGGCCATGCCGATGGCCACGCCGGCTGCGGCGATGAGCGCGGCCAGGCTGGTGGTCTGCACGCCGAAATAGCCGAGGATGCCGATCACCAGGATGATGTTCAGGGTGACGCTGATGAAGGAGCCCACATAGCGCAGCACGGTGGGATCGACGCTCTGTCGGGCCAGGGCCTTCTCCACCATGCCCACCGCCAGGCCGATCAGCCAGCGGCCGATCACCCAGAAGGCGATGGCGGCGAGAATCTTCATGCCGAAGGCGATGGCGTACTGCGATACGGTTGCCCACAGGGCAGAGATCTTTTCCGTGCCGACGTTGACTATGGTCGTTTCATCCATGGCCGGTTACTCGTGGAGGTTGGGGAGTAACCAGAAAAGCTAGCACGGGATTGCGCGCCTGCCGCTTCGCCAGGAAAACGGAGCGGCAGCCGGGCTGGAGCATCCCGCGCATTGCACGCGGGATGCAGCCGGTCACAGCGAGGGAATCAGCGCGGAATGTTCGGCTTGCGGGTCGCGCGCTTCTTGCCCTTGGCGTAGCCGGTGGCCTTGCCTTCCTCGGCCCTGCTCCACGGCTTGGAGCCATCGCTGGCGCGCGGCGGCAGGCCGGTGTGCTGGGTCAGCAACGGCTTGCCGGTCTTCTTGCTGCCGAGCGGCGTGGAGTTCTTGCGGCGCGCGCTCTGGTAGCCGCCATCCCCGGCCGGCTGGTGCGTCGGGATCAGCTGGTGCTTGCCGTTGCCGATCAGGTCGGCGCGGCCCATGTCCTTCAGCGCCTCGCGCAGCATCGGCCAGTTGTTCGGGTCGTGATAGCGCAGGAAGGCCTTGTGCAGGCGGCGGCGGCGCTCGCCCTTGACGATGTCCACGCCCTCGCTCTTGTAGGTCACCTTGCGCAGCGGGTTCCGGCCCGAGTGGTACATGGCCGTGGCGGTGGCCATGGGCGACGGGTAGAACGCCTGCACCTGGTCGGCACGGAAGCCGTTGCGCTTCAGCCACAGGGCGAGGTTCATCATGTCCTCGTCGGTGGTGCCGGGGTGCGCGGCGATGAAGTACGGGATCAGGTACTGCTCCTTGCCCGCCTCCTTCGAGTACTTCTCGAACATCTGCTTGAAGCGGTCGTAGGTGCCGATGCCCGGCTTCATCATCTTCGACAGCGGGCCTTCCTCGGTGTGTTCCGGCGCGATCTTCAGGTAGCCGCCGACGTGGTGGGTCACCAGCTCCTTGACGTACTCCGGCGACTCCACGGCGAGGTCGTAGCGCAGGCCCGAGGCGATGAGAATCTTCTTCACCCCCTTCAGGTCGCGGGCGCGGCGATACAGCTGGATCAGCGCGGAATGATCGGTGTTGAGGTTGTCGCAGATACCCGGCCAGACGCAGGATGGCTTGCGGCAGTGGCGCTCGATCTCCGGGTCCTTGCAGGCGATGCAGTACATGTTCGCGGTCGGCCCGCCGAGGTCGGAAATCACCCCGGTGAAGCCCGGCACCTTGTCGCGGATTTCCTCGATCTCGCGGATGATCGAGTCTTCCGAACGGCTCTGGATGATGCGGCCCTCGTGCTCGGTGATGGAGCAGAAGGTGCAGCCGCCGAAGCAGCCGCGCATGATGTTCACCGAGAAGCGGATCATCTCGTAGGCCGGGATCTTCTCCTTGCCATAGGCCGGGTGCGGCACGCGGGCGTACTGCAGGCCGAACACGTAGTCCATTTCCTCGGTGGTCAGCGGGATGGGCGGCGGGTTGAACCACACGTCCTGCTCGCCGTGGCGCTGCACCATGGCGCGCGCGTTGCCGGGGTTGGTCTCCAGGTGCAGCACGCGGTTGGCGTGGGCGTAGAGCACCGGGTCGCTCTTGACCTTCTCGTAGGACGGCAGGCGGATCACCGTGCGCTCGCGCTCCAGGCGCGGGTGCGGCAGCAGTTGCACGACCCTGGCCTCGTTCGGGTCGTCCTGCTCGCCCTTGTCCTGCTCGATGGCGCAGGCGGCGGTGTCCTGGGTGTTCACGTAGGGGTTGATGATCTTGTCGATCTTGCCCGGGCGGTCGATGCGGGTGGAATCCAGCTCGAACCAGCCTTCCGGGGTGTCGCGGCGGATGAACGCGGTGCCGCGCACGTCGGTGATGCTCTCGATCGACTCGCCGGCGGACAGGCGCTGGGCCACTTCCACCACGGCGCGCTCGGCGTTGCCGAACAGCAGGAGGTCGGCCTTGGCGTCCATCAGGATCGAATGGCGGACCTTGTCCTGCCAGTAGTCGTAGTGGGCGATACGGCGTAGCGAGGCCTCGATGCCGCCGAGCACGATCGGCACGCCCTTGTACGCCTCGCGGCAGCGCTGGCTGTAGACCATGCTGGCGCGGTCCGGGCGCTTGCCGGCCTGGCCGCCGGCGGTGTAGGCGTCGTCGGAGCGGATCTTCCGGTCGGCGGTGTAGCGGTTGATCATCGAGTCCATGTTGCCCGCGGCGACGCCGAAGAACAGGTTCGGCTTGCCCAGCTTCATGAAGTCGTCCTTCGACTGCCAGTCCGGCTGGGCGATGATCCCGACGCGGAAGCCCTGGGCTTCCAGCAGGCGGCCGATGATGGCCATGCCGAACGACGGATGGTCCACGTAGGCATCGCCGGTGACGATGATGATGTCGCAGGAATCCCAGCCGAGCTGATCCATCTCCTCCCGGCTCATCGGCAGGAAGGGCGCCGGGCCGAAACACTCGGCCCAGAACTTGGGATAGTCGAACAGTGGCTTGGCGGCTTGCATCACGGGCACCGGGGGTATCTCTAGGAATAGGGAGCGCAAAAACGCGGGCGCGGAATATAGCACAAAAATTGAGCAATTCCGACCGGAACGCTCAGTCGGAACCACTATCGCGAGCGCCTGCCGCGGGACGTCGGCGCAGGTGCCGATCTTCGCCCGGAGCCACTCAAACGGGCAGGTAGCGCCTGGGTACGCGCGCCGTGACCTTGGTCAGCAATTCGTAGCCGATGGTCCCGGCGTGACTGGCGACCTCGTCCACGGACAGGTTGGCGCCCCATAGTTCCACCGGGTCGCCGACCCTGGTGTCGGGCAGATCGCTGAGGTCCACCGCCAGCATGTCCATCGACACCCGCCCCGCCAGCGGCGCGCGCCTGCCGCCGATCAGCACCGGCGTGCCGCTCGGCGCGTGACGCGGATAGCCGTCGGCATAGCCGCAGCTGAGCGTGCCGATCCGCGCCGGACGCTGGGCGACCCAGGCCGCGCCGTAGCCGACGCTCTCTCCCGGCGCCACCTCGCGCACCGCGATGAGCGCGCCCTGCAGGCTCATCGCCGGGCGCAGGCCCAGTTCGGCGGCGGACAGATCGGCGAAGGGCGAGGCGCCGTAGAGCATGATTCCCGGGCGCAGCCAGTCCATGTGCGCGGCGGGGATGGTCAGCACCGCCGCGGAATTGGCCAGGGAGCGCTGGTCGAAATCCAGGTCGAGCAGGCCGAGGAAGGCTTCCACTTGGTCCTCGGTATGCGCATCGCCGCGCAGGTCGGCGCAGGCGAAATGGCTCATCAGGTTGAGCTCGGCCACCTGTGGCGCCTGGCGCAGGCGTGCGTGCCACTGGCGCAGCTCGGCCGGGGAAAAGCCGAGGCGGTGCATGCCGGAATCCAGTTTCAGCCAGACGTTCAGCGGCGCCGGCAGGCTGGCGGCGAGCAGCGCCTGCGCCTGCTCCACGCCCTGCACCGCCACATCCAGTTTCAGCTGCGCGGCGGCCAGGTATTCCGCCGACTCGAAGCAGCCTTCCAGCAGCAGGATGCGCGCCGTGGCATGCGCGGCGCGGACTTCCAGCGCCTCTTCCAGGCAGGCCACGGCGAAGCCGTCGGCGTCGTCATGCAGCGCGCCGACCACTTCCCGCGCGCCATGCCCGTAGGCATTCGCCTTGACCACCGCGAACGCCGCGCGGCCCGGCGCGCAGCGTTTGGCCAGGGCGTAGTTGTGACGGATTGCGGAAAGATCGATGGTGGCGACGAGGGGGCGCATGGGGTTCCGGGCTGAAGGCTGAAGGCTGAAGGCTGAAGGCTGAAGGCTGAAGGCTGAAGGCTGAAGGCTGAAGGCTGAAGGCTGAAGGCTGAAGGCTGAAGGCAAACAGCATACCCCCCTCCCACTCCGCATCAAGCTCTTACGCACAGCCTCCAGCCTTGTTCGTCTTCATTCGTCTTCGAAGTTGTACATCCCCGGAGCGAGGTTCTCGAAGCGGCTGTAGCGACCGAGGAAGGCCACGCGCACGGTGCCGATGGGACCGTTACGCTGCTTGCCGATGATGATTTCGGCCACGCCCTTGAACTCGGTCTCCGGGTGATACACCTCGTCGCGGTAGACGAACATGATCACGTCGGCGTCCTGCTCGATCGCTCCGGATTCGCGCAGGTCGGAGTTCACAGGGCGCTTGTTGGGGCGCTGTTCCAGCGAGCGGTTGAGCTGCGAGAGCGCCACCACCGGACAGTTGAATTCCTTCGCCAGGGCCTTGAGCGAGCGGGAAATCTCGGAAATCTCGTTGGTGCGGTTATCGCCGGCGGAACCGGGAATCTGCATCAGCTGCAGGTAGTCGACCATGATCAGTCCGATTTCGCCGTGCTCGCGGGCCAGGCGGCGGGTACGCGCGCGCATTTCCGAAGGCGAGATGCCGGCGGTGTCGTCGATGAACAGCTTGCGGTCGCTGAGCAGGTTCACCGCCGAGGTCAGGCGCGGCCAGTCGTCGTCGTCCAGCTTGCCCGAACGCACCTTGGTCTGGTCGATGCGGCCGAGCGACGCGAGCATACGCATCACGATGGAGTCGGAGGGCATTTCCAGGGAGTACACCAGGATGGCCTTGTCGCTGCGCATCAGGGCGTTCTCCACCAGGTTCATGGCGAAGGTGGTCTTGCCCATGGACGGACGGCCGGCGACGATCACCAGGTCCGCCGGTTGCAGGCCGCTGGTCTTCTCGTCGAGGTCGGTGAAGCCGGTGGAAATCCCGGTCAGCGCCTCGGCGGTGTTGAACAGGTGGTCGATCCGGTCGATGGTCTTCACCAGGATGTCGCCGATACCCACCGGGCCGCCGGTCTTCGGCCGCGCCTCGGCGATCTCGAAGATCTTGCGCTCGGCCTCGTCGAGGATTTCCTCGGCGTTGCGCCCCTGCGGGTTGAAGGCGCTGTCGGCGATGTCGCTGCTGATGCCGATCAGTTGCCGCAACGTGGCGCGCTCGCGGATGATGTTCGCATAAGCCTTGATGTTCGCCACCGACGGCGTGTTCTTCGCCAGCTCGGCGAGATAGGCCAGGCCGCCGACCTGCGACAGCTGGCCTTCCTTGTCCAACTGCTCGGACAGGGTGACCACGTCGAACGGCTGGTTGCGCTCGGCGAGCTTGTAGATCGCCCGGAAGATCAGGCGGTGGTCGTGACGGTAGAAGTCGCCGTCGGATACCGCATCCAGCACCCGCTCCCAGGCGTTGTTGTCCAGCATCAAACCGCCCAGCACCGATTGCTCGGCTTCGATCGAATGCGGCGGAACCTTGAGGGCGGCCGTTTCCAGGTCGTACTGCTCGGGGAGGGTGAT
This sequence comes from Pseudomonas jinjuensis, assembly GCF_900103845.1. Taxonomy (GTDB): domain Bacteria; phylum Pseudomonadota; class Gammaproteobacteria; order Pseudomonadales; family Pseudomonadaceae; genus Pseudomonas; species Pseudomonas jinjuensis. The sequence goes on along the minus strand of NZ_FNIJ01000017.1, from coordinate 101,786 downwards.
GTCGGTCATGGGCTCGCTGGATAAATGAGGAAGGCAGAAAAACAAAGGGCGCGGCACCCGGAGGGGCCGCGCCCGATGTTAGCGGACTGCTGCAGTGGAATGCATCAGCCCAGCGACGGATCGCTTACTCGGCGACCACGACCACGTGCAGAGTGCTTTCGACGTCGGTGTGCAGTTGCACTTCGACGTTGTACTCGCCAACGGTACGCAGCGGGCCGTTGGGCAGGCGCACTTCGGCCTTTTCCAGCGGGTAGCCGGCAGCGGATACCGCTTCGGCGATGTCGCGGGTGCCGATCGAGCCGAACAGCTTGCCTTCGTCACCGGCGTGAGCGCCGATGGTGACGATCAGCTCGGCCAGTTGGGCAGCGCGAGCTTCGGCATCAGCCTTCTTCTCGGCAGCGGCCTTTTCCAGCTCGGCGCGGCGCTCTTCGAACGCAGCGACGTTGGCAGCGGTAGCAGCGGTGGCCTTGCCCTGCGGCAGCAGGTAGTTACGGGCGTAACCGCCCTTTACGTTCAGCTTGTCGCCCAGGTTGCCCAGTTTGGCGATCTTTTCCAGCAGGATGACTTCCATTTGAGTCTTACCTCTTAACTTTTAACCTTCACCGTTCGTGGGCCCCTGGCGACGGGCCAGGCGACCACGAAAATCAAACAGACTGTCGACCACGGCGACAAGACAGATCACATTTCCCAGCAGCAGCACCAGCAGGTACAGCAGCACCAGCCAGGGTCCCGGCAGACGCTTCAGCGCCACCAGCCCATGACCGAGCGCCAGCCCGGCGAACAGCAGCGGCACGGCGCAGATCGGCGCCAGCACCGTGGCCTGCGGACCGAGCAACGGCAGTACCAGCACGCCCAGCAGCAGCCCGATAGCCGTAGCCGGCGACAGGCGCAGGGCGCGGAACTCGCGGCCGAACCCTTGCGGGTTGTACAGCGCGGCCTGCCAGTAGCGCGCCAGCATCAGGCACAACAGGCTGATCGATTGCAGCGATGCCGCCATCAGGCCGGTGATGGCCGGGACCATCTCCGCCTGCAGGCTTGCCTGCTGTTCCGCCGGAAGCTGCGCCTCCGACAGGACTTGCGGCAGCATCTTGCGGAAAGCTTCCGCAAGGCTTTCGATCAACCCCGCCGATACCGTGCTCAGCAGCAGTGCGAACACCACGCCGAGCCCGACGCTCGCCAGCATCACCCGGTTCCAGGGCGCGCCGTTGCGCAGAACCTGCGCCAGCACCGCACTACCCACCAGAACCAGCGAAACGCTGGGATCACCCAGGTACCACCAGGCCAGTGCCGGGAGCATCGCCCAGGCGATGATGCCGATGGCATCGCTCGCCCCGCGGCGCAACAGCACCAGACTGCCTGCTGCGGCGCCCAGCCAGAACAACGGCTGCAGCACCGCGGCTGCGACGACCACAAGGGTCGCCTGCATGCGGCCTCGCATGACGAATTCAGCCAATGCGCGCATGCGATCTATCCATTACCTCGTGTCGACTGCCCGATCTCAACGGCCGTGGCTGTCGGTGTAGGGAAGCAGGGCCAGGTAGCGGGCGCGCTTGATAGCGGTGGCCAGCTGACGCTGGTACTTGGCCTTGGTGCCGGTGATGCGGCTCGGAACGATCTTGCCGGTTTCGGAAACGTAGGCCTTCAGGGTGTTCAGATCTTTGTAATCGATCTCTTTCACGCCTTCAGCGGTGAAACGGCAGAACTTACGACGACGGAAGAAACGTGCCATGGAATTGGCTCCTCAATACTGGTCCGTGATTACTCGTCAGCGCTGTCGCGGCTGTCTTCGCCGTCAGCGGACTCGTTGGATTCGGGGCGTTCACGGCGCTCGCGGCGCTCGTTGCGGCTTTCCTCGGCCTTCAGCATTTCGGACTGGCCGGTGACGGCCTCGTCGCGACGGATCACCAGGTTACGGATCACGGCGTCGTTGTAGCGGAAGTTGTCTTCCATCTCGGCCAGGGCCTTGGCGGTGCACTCGACGTTCATCAGAACGTAGTGAGCCTTGTGCACGTTGTTGATGGCGTAAGCCAGCTGACGACGGCCCCAGTCTTCCAGGCGGTGAACCTTGCCACCGTCTTCTTCGATGGCCTTGGTGTAACGCTCGACCATGCCACCGACTTGTTCGCTCTGGTCCGGGTGAACCAGGAACACGATTTCGTAATGACGCATAAATGCTCCTTACGGGTTGCAGCCTGCCGACGATGCGGTCAGGCAAGGAGTGAATGTCTAATTGACTTGCCGGCGTGCGAATACCTGCCCGGACGGCAAGGGGCGACATTCTAGAGAAGGGGGGAAGGTGGCGCAAGGCAATTGACGATTATTTGTACAGATGGAGCGGGGGTTCTTCGTAGGAGCGAGCTTGCTCGCGAACCGGGCGAGCACGGGGCCGGCGCCGTTCGCGAGCAAGCTCGCTCCTACCAGAACAAAGCTAAGCGCCGGTCTTGAGCTGGCGCTGCCGGACGATCTCGAACAGGCACACGCCCGTCGCCACCGACACGTTCAGGCTGCTGACGCTGCCGCCCATCGGCAGCCTGGCGAGGTAGTCGCAGTGCTCGCGGGTCAGCCGGCGCATGCCCTTGCCCTCGGCGCCCATCACCAGCACGGTCGGCCCGGTGAGATCGAGCTCGTAGAGGGTCTGGGTCGCCTCGCCGGCGGTACCGACCACCCACAGGCCGCGCTGCTGGAGTTTTTCCAGGGTGCGCGCGAGGTTGGTCACCGCCACCAGCGGGATCACCTCGGCAGCGCCGCAGGCGACCTTGCGCACCGTGGCGTTGAGCGTGGCCGACTTGTCCTTCGGCACTATCACCGCCAGGGCGCCGGCGGCATCGGCGGTGCGCAGGCAGGCGCCGAGGTTGTGCGGGTCGGTCACACCGTCCAGCGCCAGCAGCAAGGCGGGACCCGGCGTGCGTTCGAGCAGCTCGTCGAGCATGTTCTCGCCCCACACCTGGCTCGGGCTGACCTCGGCGACCACGCCCTGGTGCACGCCTTCGGCCCACTCGTCGAGTTCCTTGCGCTCGCGGGTGCCGACCGGCACGCGAACCTTGCCGGCCAGCTCGACCAGCGCCTGTACCCGCGGATCATGGCGGCCTTCGGCCAGCCACAGCTGCTTGACCCGCTTCGGATGATGGCGCAGCAACGCCTCCACGGCGTGCACGCCGTAGACCCTTTCCCACTGACTCATGACTTGACCTTACGCTTGCGGACTGCACCGCCCTTGGCGGCGCCGGATTCGGCTTTCGGCCTGGAAGGCCCCTTGCGATGCTTGCCGGACTTGGCCGGCTTGCCGGCGGCCGGAGCCTTCGCCTTGGGCTGGTCCGCGCCCTTCGGCTTGGCATTGGCGGCCTTGCCCTTGCCTTTTCCGGCCGGCTTGCTGCCCGTCCGCGCCTCCGCCAGCAGCGACTGCTTCAGCGCGCGGCTGCGCTGCACATCGGTATTGCCGAGCATTTCCTCGGCCTGGGCGAGCATTTCCGGCGCCACCGCCGGCAGTGCCTGCACCGTGCCGACCTTGCGCTTGCGCGGCTGGACGGCGGGAGCCGGGTCCGGCGTCCGGGCGGCCGGGGCGGGTTCCTCGCGGACCTTGCCCTTGCGCCCCTTGGCAGCCTTCTTCTCCGGCGCCCTGTCGTCGCGCTTGCGCCGGCCGATCGGTGCGCTGAGCACGTTGTCGGCCAGTTCGAAATCGATCTTGCGCTCGTCCAGGTCGACCCGCGCCACCACCACTTCGGTGGTATCGCCGAGGCGGAAGCTGCGACCGGTGCGCTCGCCGGCCAGGCGGTGGTGCACCGGGTCGAAGTGGTAGTAGTCGCCCGGCAGCGCGGTGACGTGCACCAGACCCTCCACATAGATGTCGGTCAGCTCGACGAAGATGCCGAAGCCGGTCACCGCGGTGATCACGCCGGGGAAGGTCTCGCCTACCCGCTCGCGCATGTATTCGCACTTCAGCCAGTTGACCACGTCGCGGGTCGCCTCGTCGGCGCGCCGCTCGGTCATCGAGCACTGCTCGCCAAGCTGCTCCAGGCGCGGCTCGTCGTAGGGATAGATGCGCGCCTTCGGCATGCTCGCCGCGCCGACGCGCTGGACATGCTCGGACTGCCGCTTGGAGCGGACCAGGCTGCGGATCGCGCGGTGCACCAGCAGGTCCGGATAGCGGCGGATTGGCGAGGTGAAGTGGGTGTAGGCCTCGTAGTTCAAGCCGAAGTGGCCATGGTTCTCCGGGGCGTACACCGCCTGGCTGAGGGAACGCAGCATCACCGTCTGGATCAGCTGGAAGTCCGGACGGCCCTGGACCTTCTCCAGCAGCGCCTGGTAGTCCGCCGGGGTCGGTTCGCCCTTGCCGCGGTACAGGGTCAGACCGAGTTCGCCGAGGAACTGGCGCAGGTTGTTCAGCTTTTCCTGCGGCGGGCCGTCGTGGACCCGGTACAGCGCGGGAATCTCGTGCTTCTCGAGGAACTTGGCGGTGGCGACGTTGGCCGCCAGCATGCATTCCTCGATCAGCTTGTGCGCGTCGTTGCGCTGGGTCGGGCGGATTTCCGAGATCTTGCGGTCGGCGCCGAAGACGATGCGCGTCTCCTGGGTCTCGAAATCGATTGCCCCGCGGCTATGCCGCGCCGCCAGCAGCACCTTGTACAGCGCATAGAGCGTGTCCAGATGCGGCACCACGTTCGGCAACTGTTTCTTCAGATGCTCGGCACCGGGGCTGTCAGGCGTCTCCAGGTACTGGCTGACCTTGGTGTAGGTGAGCCGCGCGTGGGAGTGGATCACCGCCTCGTAGAACTGGTAGCCGGTCAGCTTGCCGGCCCTGGACAGGCTCATCTCGCAGACCATGGCGAGCCGGTCGACCAGTGGGTTCAGCGAACAGAGGCCGTTGGAGAGAATTTCCGGCAGCATCGGGATGACCCGCTCGGGGAAATACACCGAGTTGCCGCGCCTGGCCGCTTCCTCGTCCAGCGCCGAGCCGACCTTCACATAGTGCGAGACGTCGGCGATGGCGACATACAGCCTCCAGCCGCCACCCTTGCGTTTCTCGGCGAATACCGCGTCGTCGAAGTCGCGGGCGTCCTCGCCATCGATGGTGACGAACGGCAGGGCGCGCAGGTCGACGCGCTTCTCCTTGTCCTTCTCCGCCACTTCCGGCTTGAGCCTGGCCGCCTCCTTCTCCACGCCCTGCGGCCAGACGTGCGGAATGTCGTAGCTGCGCAGCGCGACTTCGATCTCCATGCCCGGCGCCATGTAGTCGCCGAGCACCTCGACCACCTCGCCCTGGGCCTGGCGGTGCACGCTCGGCCAGACGTCGATGCGCACCTGGACGAACTGGTTGTGCTTGGCCTTGCCGCTCTTGCCCGGCGGGATCAGCACTTCCTGCTGGATCTTCGGATTGTCGGCGACCACCGTGCCGATGCCGCTCTCCTCGAAGTAGCGGCCGACGATGATCTCGTGGGCGCGCTCGATCACTTCCACCAGCGCGCCTTCGCGGCGGCCGCGGCGGTCGAAGCCGGATACCCGTGCCAGCGCGCGGTCGCCGTCGAACACCAGGCGCATCTGCGCCGGGCTGAGGAACAGGTCATCGCTGCCGTCGTCCGGGATGAGGAAGCCGAAGCCGTCGCGATGGCCGGAGATGCGGCCGCGGATCAGGTCGAGCTTGTCCACCGGCGCGTAGGCGCCGCGGCGGGTATAGATAAGCTGGCCGTCGCGCTCCATGGCGCGCAGGCGGCGGCGCAGTGCCTCTTCAGGCTCCTCGCCGTGCAGGCCGAACTCTTCTATCAGTTGCGCCCGGGTGGCGGGCGCGCCGCGTTCGGCGAGATGCGCCAGGATCAGTTCGCGGCTGGGAATGGGGTTTTCGTATTTTTCCGCCTCGCGGGCGGCCTCGGGGTCGAGGTTTTGCCAATCGGCCATCAGGGTGAAATCACCTTTTCGTTCATTAGTAAGGTCGTCATATACCTATTGAAGCGCGAAATCCGCTCGTCGGTCAGCTTTGCCCCTGAATAAATTTTTTATCGCATCAGGGGTTTACAAGCGGAAAGGGGCTCTTTATAGTTCGCGCCCACAGCGTCGCTGAGACGTTGTAACACGGAAACGATGAGCAATCATCGACTCCAGTGCCCAGGTGGCGGAATTGGTAGACGCACTAGGTTCAGGTCCTAGCGGTGGCAACACCGTGGAAGTTCGAGTCTTCTCCTGGGCACCATCTTCAAGCACAAAGCCGAGCACTGCTCGGCTTTGTGCTTTCTGCGATCCGGAAACTCCGGCGAGGGCGCAACCGCAAGGCTGCGCCCTCCCCTATTTCAGGCCTTGAACTGACCGAGACTGGCGCGCAACTGGGCCGCCAGGTCGTCCAGCACCCGCCCGCTACCCGCCGTCTCCGCCACCGCTTCGGCCGCGCGACTGGCTTCGGCGTGGATCACCTCCACCCGGCCGCGCACCGCCACCGCGCCTTCCGCCTGCTGCTCGGCCGCTCGTGCCGCCGACTCGATGGCGCCATGCACTTCCTCCACCGCCTGCTGCACCTCGCGCTGCAGACGCTCGCTGTCGAGCAGCGCGGCCAGCCCCTGGGCAGCCTGTTCGCGCGCCTGGCCGATGGCTTCCACCGCCTCGCGCGCGCCGGCCTGCAGGGCGCCGATATGCGCCTGGATATCGCCGGTGGACTGCTGGGTCTTGCTCGCCAGCGCGCGCACCTCGTCGGCGACCACGGCGAAACCGCGCCCGCTCTCGCCGGCGCGGGCCGCCTCGATGGCGGCGTTGAGCGCCAGCAGATTGGTCTGTTCGGCGATACCGTGGATCACCGACAGCACCACCTCGATCTGCTCGCTCTGCTGCGCCAGCCGCTCGATCACGCCGGCGCCGTTCTGCACCCGCGCCTCCAGGGTTTCGATCAGCCCGCCGACATTCCGCGCAATGGCCGCGTTGTCGTTCGCCGCCTTGCGGATGGCCGCCACCCGGTTCAGCGCGTCCTGCATGGCCCGGCTTTCCACTGCCGCCTCGGCGGCCATTCCCGACAACGCCTCCAGACTGCCGGCCACCTCGTTGCGCTGGCGATCCGCAGCCGCCTCGGCGCTGGCGCTGCGCGACGCCAGGGCGGCGATTTCCGTGCCGGTGCGCTGCGCCACCTGGCCGGCCTCGCGGACGATGGGCTGCAGTTTGTCGACGAAGCGGTTGACCGCCGCCGCCATCTCGCCCACTTCGTCACGGCTGTCCAGACGCACCCTGCGGGTCAGGTCGCCCTCCCCGGCCGCCAGGTCGTTCAGCGCATCGATCAGCAGGCGCAACCGGCTGACCACGCGACGGCCGAGGACCAGCGCCAGCACCAGCAGCACGCCCAGCCCGACCAGCACCAGTCCCGCGCCGATGCGCCAGCGCAGGCTGCTGGCGGAATCCTCCACCGCACCACGGGCACTCTCGCTCATGCCGGCGGCCACCTGGCGGGCCGACTGCAGCCGCGCGCCCAGCGCCGCACTGCTGTCGGCGGCGGCGCTGGCGAGGCTTTCCGCCACCAGTTGGTCGCCGCTGGCGATCAGCGCGGAGAAGCGAATGTCCAGGGCCTGTATCTGCCGGTCGATATCCTCGGTCGACATGCCCAGGCGCACGGTGCCGATCAGCACCCCGTTCGGACTGATCGGCGCGTTGACCAGGATCACCGAGTCGTCGTGCGCCGCCGCCTCCAGCACCTTGTCCAGCGCGCGCTCGCCCTTGCCCTTGGCGAGCAGGGCCTGGATGCGCGGGTCCTGGCGGTTCAGGTAGCGGGTCAGATGCTGCCCCTGCGGGTCGTCGTAGACCACGAAGAGCACGCTCGGATTGGCCTGCGAGCGCCTGGCGTATTCCGAAAGCGTGGGCACGTCGTTGTCCCACATCGCCTTGGGCGCCACCGCGGCGAGCAGCTGGGCGAGCTGGTCCGCCGACTGCCGCAGCCCCTGCTCCAGGCTCTGGCGCAATTCGCCGCGCTCCGCTTCCAGGCGCGCGGTCAGTGCCGCGCCCAGGCGCTCGCGGGTGTTCGCGGAAAGCTCGCCCAGGCCGGACGACAATTCCTTGCCGGCCCGCTCCAGCTCGCCAGCGAGGTTCTGCGACTCGCCACCCAGGCGCGCACCAAGATCCTCCACCAGATGGTCGACGGTGCTGCGGGTAAGCCACAGCGCGATCAGCAGTTGCACCAGCAGCGCGATGCCGAGGGCGATGAACACGGGGCGCAGCAGACGGCTGCGCAACAGGGAAAGGACGGCGGACACGGTGCCTCCAACGGTAACGGATTCATGACGCGAAATGCGCCGATCCGATTCGCCAGCAAGGGCCGTGCCGTCACCGGAATTCGCCATCCCGAAACGACAACGGGCCGCATGAGCGGCCCGTTGCAGGTACGGCGAGAGGAATCAGCCGAACGGATGACGCAGGATGATGGTCTCGTTGCGATCCGGGCCGGTGGAGATGATGTCGACCGGCGCGCCGACCAGCTCTTCCACGCGCTTGATGTAGTTGCGGGCGTTGACCGGCAGCTCGTCCAGCGACTGGGCGCCGACGGTGGATTCGCTCCAGCCCGGCATGTCCTCGTACACCGGCTGCAGGCCGATGTAGCTGTCGGCGTCGGTCGGCGCATCCACCAGCAACTCGCCGGCGGCGTTCTTGTAGCCGGTGCACAGGCGGATGGTTTCCAGGCCGTCGAGCACGTCCAGCTTGGTCAGGCACAGGCCGGAGAGGCTGTTGATCTCGATGGCGCGACGCAGGATCACCGCGTCGAACCAGCCGCAACGGCGGGCACGGCCGGTGGTGGCGCCGAACTCGTGACCCTTCTTGGCCAGGTGCGCGCCGACGTCATCGAACAGCTCGGTCGGGAACGGGCCGGAACCCACGCGGGTGGTGTAGGCCTTGGTGATGCCGAGGATGTAGTCGAGGTACAGCGGACCGAAGCCCGAACCGGTGGCGGTGCCGCCGGCGGTGGTGTTGGAGCTGGTCACGAACGGATAGGTGCCGTGGTCGATGTCCAGCAGCGACCCCTGGGCGCCTTCGAACATGATGTTCTCTTCGGCGCGGCGCAGGTTGTGCAGGGTCGCGGTGACGTCGGCCAGCATCGGCTCCAGCTGCTCGGCATAGCCCATGCACTCTTCCAGGGTCTTCTGGAAGTCGATGGCCGGCTCCTTGTAGTAGTTCTGCAGGACGAAGTTGTGGTAGTCCAGCAGCTCGCCGAGCTTGGCGGCGAAGCGTTCGCGATGGAACAGGTCGGCGACGCGCAGGCCGCGACGGGCCACCTTGTCCTCGTAGGCCGGGCCGATGCCGCGGCCGGTGGTGCCGATCTTGGCGTCGCCGCGGGCCTTCTCGCGCGCTTGGTCGAGGGCGACGTGGAAGGACAGGATCAGCGGGCAGGACGGGCTGATGCGCAGGCGCTCGCGCACCGGTACGCCCTTCTCTTCCAGCTTGGCGATTTCCTTCAGCAGCGCGTCCGGCGCCAGCACCACGCCGTTGCCGATCAGGCACTGCACACCTTCGCGCAGGATGCCCGACGGAATCAGGTGCAGAACGGTCTTCTCACCGTCGATCACCAACGTGTGGCCGGCATTGTGGCCACCCTGGTAGCGCACAACGGCAGCAGCCTGGTCGGTGAGCAAGTCGACGATCTTGCCCTTGCCCTCATCACCCCACTGGGTGCCCAGGACTACGACATTCTTACCCATAACTCTCGTCCCCATCGTGGATGTTCGATGCCGGCCGCAGCCGGCGGAAACTCTGGATGCCGCGCTCGTTCAGAGCGGCAGCACCTGCCAATTGCCATCGCGCTGCAGCAGCTGCCGGTCGCAGCCCGCCTCGCGCGCAGAAGCGGCATCCTGCCCGTGCAGCGCCTGCACCACGCGCTGGCCGTCGCGGCGCAGCCGTTGCACCGCCTGCCACAATCCGGCGCCATCGGCGGGCGCCCAGATGCCGCTACGCGGCTGGTCGAGCTGCGCCTGGCCCAGCGTCACCAGCGTCTTCAGATCGGTGGAGAAGCCGGTGGCCGGACGCGCGCGGCCGAAATCGGCGCCGATATCGTCGTAGCGTCCGCCCTGGGCGATGGATTCGCCCACGCCCGGCACGAACGCGGCGAAGACCACGCCGGTGTGATAGTGATAGCCGCGCAGCTCGCCGAGATCGAAGTACAGCGGCAACTCCGGGAAGCGCGCGGTCAGCGCATCGGCGATGCTTTCCAGCTCGGCCAGCGCGTCCAGCACCGGCTGCGGCGCGCCGCCCAGGCATTCGCGGGCCTGAGCGAAGACTTCACGGCCGCCGCACAGCTCGGCCAGCGCGCGGAGCATGCCGGCGAGGTCGGCCGGATGGCCCTCGGTCAGCGCGGCGACTTCGTCCACCGCCTTGCGCTGCAGGGCGTCGAACAGCAGTTGCTCGGTTTCGCCGGACAGGCCGGCGGCGCGGGCCAGGCCGCGATAGATGCCGACGTGGCCGAGGTCCATGTGCACAGCCGGCACCTGGGCCAGCTCGAGCATCTCGAGCATCAGGCTGATCACCTCGACGTCGCTGTTCAGGCTGGCATCGCCGTAAAGCTCCGCACCCAGCTGGATCGGGCTGCGCGAAGTCGCCAGCGCGCGCGGGCGGGCATGCAGCACGCTGCCGGCGTAGCACAGGCGGCTCGGGCCCTCGCGGTGCAGGCTGTGCGCATCCATCCGCGCGACCTGCGGCGTGATGTCGGCACGGAAACCCATCAGGCGCCCGGACGCCGGATCGGTCACCTTGAAGGTGCGCAGGTCCAGGTCGTCGGAAGCGCCGGTCAGCAGGGACTCCAGGTATTCGATATGCGGGGTGACGACGAATTCGTAGCCCCAGCGCTGGAACAGGTCCAGCACCTGACGGCGGGCTGCTTCGACGCGCGCCGCCTCCGGTGGCAGCACTTCTTCGATTCCATCTGGCAGCAGCCAGCGGTCTACCGTTGCCATGTCGCCTCTCCCCTTTCAGCCGGGCGGCAATTCAATGAATGCAGTAAAGAAGGATGGTGCCGAGCAGCATGCTGCCCAGCCCGATGAGTCTCAGACTGCGGTCGCTCAGGCGACCGAGCCCGCTCACGGCGTCGCGCCAGCCACGCGGATACAGGAATGGAAGGATGCCTTCCAGCACCAGCAACAGACAGAGCGCTTTGCCGAATTCCTGCCACATGGCTCTCGTACATGAATCTCGCGGACGCAAAAAAGCCGGGATTTCCCGGCTGACCCATGATAACACGTTTTCTCCGGCGGGCGGCACCGCCCGCCGGAGAACGCACTCACTGCCTAGACTTCTCCAGATAACGGAAGAACTCGCTGTCGGGATCGAGCACCAGCATGTCCTTCTTGTCCGCGAAGCTTTCGCGGTAGGCCTTCAGGCTACGGGTGAAGGCATAGAACTCGGGGTCCTGGCTGTAGGCGCGGGCGTAGATCCCCGCCGCCTTGGCATCGCCGTCACCGCGGGTTTCTTCCGCCTCGCGATAGGCCTCGGCCAGCAGCACGCGGCGCTGACGGTCGGCGTCGGCGCGAATGCCTTCGGCCAGTTCGCGGCCTTTCGCACGATGCTCGCGGGCCTCGCGCTCACGCTCGGTGCTCATGCGGTCGAACACGCTGCGGTTGACTTCCTTCGGCAGGTCGATGGCCTTCACCCGGACGTCGAGCACCTCGATGCCCAGTTCCTTCTGCGCCATGCGGTTGAGCGAGGCGGTGATGTCGGCCATCAGCGCATCGCGCTCGCCGGACACCACCTCGTGCAGGGTGCGCTTGCCGAACTGGTCGCGCAGGCCGGCTTCGAGACGCCGCGACAGGCGCTCGTCGGCGACCTGCTTGAGGCCGGACGTCGCGGTGTAGAAGCGCTCGGCATCGGCCACCCGCCACTTGGCGAAGGCATCCACCATCACCGCCTTCTTCTCCAGCGTGAGGAAGCGCTGGGTCGGCGAGTCCAGGGTCAGCAGGCGTCCGTCGAACTTCCGCACCTGGTTGACGTACGGAATCTTGAAGTGCAGGCCCGGCTTCACATCGGAATCGACCACGCGGCCGAAGCGCAGCAATACGGCGCGCTCGGTCTGCTGGACCACGTACACCGAGCTCCACAGGACCACGGCAACGACCACGCCCGCGATCAGGGTGATCAGAGACTTGTTACTCATCAGCGACTCTCCCTGGAACGCGGATCGCGCTGCTGCAGGTCGTTAGCCACCCGCGAGCCGAGATCCGGCGTGCTGCTGGTACTGCTGGGCGCAGCGCTCGCGCTGGAGGAGCTGCGGCCACCGGTCATCATCTTGTCCAGCGGCAGGTAGAGCAGATTGTTCTGCCCCTGCTGGCCGGTGACCAGGACCTTGCTGGTCTGGCTCAGGACTTCCTGCATGGTGTCGATGTACAGACGCTCGCGGGTGACGTCCGGAGCCTTGCGGTATTCCGTGGCCAGCTTGGTGAAGCGGTCCGCCTCACCCTGGGCCCGGGCAACCACCTCGTCGCGGTAGCCGTTGGCTTCCTCGATGATGCGCTGCGCCTGACCGCGCGCTTCCGGAACCACGCCGTTGGCGTAGGCCTCGGCCTGGTTCTTCTCGCGCTGCTCGTCCTCGCGGGCGCGGATCACGTCGTCGAACGCTTCCTGCACCTCGCGCGGCGCCGCGGCGCTCTGGATGTTCACCTGGGTCACGGTGATGCCGGTCCGGTAGGTATCGAGGAAGCGCTGCAGACGCTCGTGAACCTCGGTAGCCATCTGCTCGCGGCCCTCGGTGAGGATGCGGTCCATGGTGGTGGAGCCGGCCACGTGGCGCAGGGCGCTCTCGGTGGAGTGCTGCAGACTGACTTCCGGCTGGTCGACGTTGAGCACGAAGTCCTGCAGGTTGCTGATCTTGTACTGCACGGTGAGCGGCACTTCGACGATGTTCTCGTCCTCGGTGAGCATCTGCCCCTGCTTGCTGTAGGCGCGCTCGCGGGTGACGTTCTCCTGGAACTTCTTGTCGATCGGCGGGAAGTAGATGTTCAGGCCGGGACCGACCGTCTCGTGGTACTTGCCGAAGCGCAGGATGACTGCCTGCTCCTGTTCGTCGACCACGTAGACGGCGTTGTACAGCCAGAGCACGGCGAGCACGGCCAGGCCGATGCCGAAGATGCCCAGGCTGCCACCCTTGCCGCCACCGGAGCCGAAGCCCCCGCCACTGCGCTTCTTGCCGAAGATACCGTTCAGGCTGTCCTGCAGCTTGCGGAACGCCTCGTCCAGGTCAGGCGGACCCTGGCGACCGCCGCCACGGCGACCGCCCCATGGGTCCTGGTCGTTCTTGTTGTCACCCGGCTCATTCCAGGCCATAGCGCTCTCCATCTGAATAACGCGAAAACGCGCCTACGGCGCGCCCACCAATGCTACAGAATGCCCGGGCCTCTGCCAAAAGCAGCACCCCGGCCTTTATTGCAAAGTGTGTTGGGCAATGAACTCCGCCGGCTGCCAGCCTTCACGGCTGACCAGGCGATTCAGCTCAACCCGCGGCAGGCGAACCTGCAACAACGTATGTCCCTGTTCGTCATGTCCTTCGGACTGCACCGCGCCCAGCTCGAAGAACTGCGCGCGCAGGCGTCCGAGGCGCTGCGGCAGGCACAGGGTGCCAATGAACAGATCGTCGCCGAGCAGTTCGGCCACGGCCTGCCTGAGCAGATCCAGCCCCCGCGCTTCACGCGCCGAGAGCCAGACCCGTACCGGCCTGCCATCTTCGTTGCGCTGGATCTGCGGTTCGAAGTCCGGAAGCAGGTCGATCTTGTTGAACACTTCGAGCATCGGCAGCTCGTTGGCGCCGATCTCCTCGAGCACCGCATGCACCTGCTCCATCTGCGCCGTGCGTTCCGGCTCGTGGGCGTCGATCACGTGCAGCAGCAGGTCGGAGTTGCTGGATTCCTCCAGCGTGGCACGGAAGGCCTCGACCAGCTTGTGCGGCAGGTGGCGGATGAAGCCCACGGTGTCGGCCAGCACGATCGGCCCGACGTCGTCCAGTTGCAGGCGGCGCAGGGTCGGGTCGAGGGTGGCGAACAGCTGGTCCGCCGCGTACACCTCGGAGGTGGTCAGGGCGTTGAACAGCGTGGACTTGCCGGCGTTGGTGTAGCCGACCAGGGATACCGAGGGAATGTCCGCACGACGGCGGCCACGGCGGGCCTGCTCGCGCTGGCTGCGCACCTTCTCCAGGCGCTGCTTGATCTGGCGGATGCGCACCCGCAACAGACGGCGGTCGGTTTCCAGCTGGGTTTCACCCGGGCCGCGCAGGCCGATACCGCCCTTCTGCCGCTCCAGGTGGGTCCAGCCGCGCACCAGGCGCGTGCTCATGTGTTCGAGCTGGGCCAGCTCCACCTGCAGCTTGCCCTCGTGGGTACGGGCGCGCTGGGCGAAGATGTCCAGGATCAGCCCGGTGCGGTCCAGAACACGGCATTCGAGCGCGCGCTCCAGGTTACGCTCCTGGCTGGGCGTGAGGGTGTGATTGAAGATGATCAGCTCGACCTGCTCGGCGCCGACCAGGTCGTGGAGTTCCTCGACCTTGCCGCTGCCGATCAGGTACTTGGCTGAAGGCTGGTGGCGCGAAATGCTGATGAAAGCCACAGTTTCCGCGCCCGCCGAGCGAGCCAGCTCCTGAAACTCCTGCGGATCTTCGCGCGCCTCGGGGTCCGAACCTTCCAGATGGACAAGGATGGCCCGTTCCCCACCGCCCGGGCGCTCAAAGAACAAGGCGGACTCCCGTCAAGCGTTGCCCGGCTCGGCCGGTTGATCGCCGCTGGGCAGACGCACCGGACGGCTGGGAACCACGGTGGAGATGGCGTGCTTGTAGACCATCTGGCTCACGGTGTTTTTCAGCAGGATGACGAACTGGTCGAAGGATTCGATCTGGCCTTGCAGCTTGATGCCGTTGACCAGGTAAATGGAAACCGGAACGCGTTCTTTCCGCAGAGTATTGAGATAAGGGTCTTGTAGCGAATGCCCTTTTGACATATGCCGCACTCCTTCAAGGGATAATAAATAGATGTAGTAGTCGAATTGGCTAAAAGCGCCGTCCTTTATGCCCCAAGGATAGACGGCCGAACAAAGGTCTCATCCTTATATGGAGACCGCCCCAAGGTATTTCAAGGTCCGCGGCAGATTGTCGCCTGCCAGACTGTCCAACCAGTGTAGATCGCTCCAGCTGCGCAGCCAGGTGAACTGGCGCTTGGCTAGTTGCCGCGTGGCGATGATTCCGCGTTCTTCCATTTCAGCGTAGGACAGTTTGCCGTCGAGGTAGTCCCACACCTGACGGTAACCCACGGCACGAATGGATGGCAGACCCGAATGCAAGTCGCCTCTTGCGCGAAGGCCTTCGACCTCGGAAACGAAGCCCTGTTCCAGCATCTGGCGAAAACGTTGCGCGATACGCTCGTGCAGTATCTGCCGCTGCTGCGGGGCGATCGCCAGATGCGCGACAGTATACGGTAATTGCCCGTCCACGGGCGCGCTTTCCTGTGCCTGGCGCCGGCGGTGTTCGCTCATCGACATCCCGCTGACGCGATAGACCTCCAGCGCGCGGACCAGCCGCTGCGGATCGTTGGGATGGATGCGTTCGGCGGACTCCGGATCGACCTCCGCCAGCTGGCGGTGGAGTTCCGCCCAACCCTCGGCGGCGGCCTGCGCCTCGATCTCCGCGCGCACCGCCGGATCGGCGCCGGGCATGTCCGCCAGGCCTTCCAGCAATGCCTTGAAATACAACATGGTGCCGCCCACCAGCAGCGGAATGCGCCCGGCCGCGGTGATCTCGGCCATGGCCGCCAGCGCGTCGGCGCGGAATTCGGCGGCGGAATAGCTTTCCGCCGGGTCGCGGATGTCGATCAGCCGGTGCGGAAACTCGGCCAGCACTTCCGGCGACGGCTTGGCGGTGCCGATGTCCATGCCCCGGTAAATCAGCGCCGAGTCGACGCTGATCAGCTCGCAGGGCAGCACGCGCGCCAGCTCCAGCGCCAGGTCGGTCTTGCCGGCGGCGGTCGGGCCCATGAGGAAGATGGCGGGAGGAAGCGTGGACATCGGCAGGCTCGATTACAGAAGAGAGAGATGGGTATCGCTGCGCTCAACCCATCCTACGATATTGGAATTCAGCGGCCGCGGAGGAAGAGCTTGTCCAGCTCGTCCAGGCCGAGCTGGGTCCAGGTCGGCCGGCCGTGGTTGCACTGGCCGCTGCGCTCGGTGATTTCCATGTCGCGCAGCAGGGCGTTCATTTCCGGCAGGGTCAGGCGGCGATTGGCGCGCACCGCGCCGTGGCAGGCCATGGTGCCGAGCAGCTCGTTGAGATGCGCCTGGATGCGGTCGCTGGTGCCGTATTCCAGCAGGTCGGCAAGCACGTCGCGCACCAACTGGTTGGCCTCGGCCTGCTTGAGCAGCGCAGGAATCTGGCGGATCGCCAGGGTCTCCGGGCCGAACCGCTGCAGCTCGAAACCGAGCATCTGGAACCAGCCCGCATGCTCCTCGGCGCAATCGGCCTCGCGCTCGCTGACGGCGATGGACTCCGGCACCAGCAGCGGCTGGCCGCGCAGGCCCTCGCTGGCCATGGCGGTCTTCAGGCGCTCGTAGGTGATCCGTTCGTGGGCGGCGTGCATGTCCACCAGCACCAGGCCATGGGCGTTCTCGGCGAGGATGTAGATGCCCTTGAGCTGCGCCAGCGCGTAGCCCAGCGGCGGAACGTCCTGCGCGCTTTCCGGCAGCGGCTGCGGCGCGGCGTTTTCCGGCAGCGGCGCGAAGTAGGCCTTGTAGGCGCCCTGGGCTTCGGCCAGCGGCGGGACTTCCTGGCGCGGCGGCTGATAGCCGTATCCGGAGCCGGAACCGCCGGTGGAGCCCGCAGCCCGCGGCTCCCAGGCCGGCGCGGCAGCCGGCGCCTCGATGACGTTCTCGGACAGGCGCATCTCGCCCTGCGGGCCGAACTCGCCCGCGTCCAGCCCGGTCGGCCGCATCACGGTCAGCGTGGTGGCGCCGGGCGGTGCCAGCTGGTCGTCCGGACGTACCTCGGCCAACGCCCGGTGCAGGGTGCCGTAGAGGAAGTCGTGGACCATGCGGCTGTCACGGAAACGCACCTCGTGCTTGGTCGGGTGCACGTTGACGTCGACCACCGCCGGGTCGACCTCGAAGAACAGCACGAAGGTCGGGTGCCGGCCGTTGTACAGCACGTCGCGGTAGGCCTGGCGCACCGCGTGGGCGACCAGCTTGTCGCGCACCATGCGGCCGTTCACGTAGAAGTACTGCAGGTCCGGCTGGCTGCGCGAGAAGGTCGGCAGGCCGACCCAGCCCCACAGGTGCAGGCCGTTGCGCTCCACCTCGATGGGCAGCGCCTGCTCGAGGAAGCCCGAGCCGCACACCGCGCCGACGCGCCGTGCGCGGGCCATTTCGTCGGCCGCCTCGTGCAGGGCGAAGATCGTCTTGCCGTTGTGGCGCAGGTGGAAGGCGACGTCGAAGCGCGCCAGGGCAAGGCGCTTGATGACTTCCTGCAGATGATCGAATTCGGTCTTCTCGGCGCGCAGGAACTTGCGCCGCGCCGGCGTATTGAAGAACAGGTCGCGGACTTCGACGGAAGTACCGACCGGATGCGCCGCCGGCTGCACCCGCGGCTGCATGTCGCGGCCCTCGGTTTCCACCTGCCAGGCCTGCTCCGCGTCGGCGGTGCGCGAGGTCATGGTCAGGCGCGACACCGAGCTGATCGAGGCCAGCGCCTCGCCGCGGAAGCCCAGGCTCAGCACCCGCTCCAGGTCTTCCAGTTCGCGGATCTTGCTGGTGGCATGGCGCGCCAGGGCCAGCGGCAGGTCGTCGGCGGGAATGCCGCCGCCATCGTCGCGCACCCGCAGCAGCTTCACGCCGCCCTGCTCCACTTCGATGTCGACGCGGCGGGCACCGGCATCCAGGCTGTTTTCCAGCAGTTCCTTGATCACCGAGGCCGGCCGCTCGACCACTTCGCCGGCGGCGATCTGGTTGGCCAGCCGCGGGCTGAGCAGCTGGATACGCTTCGATTCGCTCATTGCTGGGACGCCAGTGCGGTGCCGGGAATCTTCAGTACCTGGCCGATCCGCACGCTGTCGCTCTTCAGGCTGTTGGCGTTGCGCAGCGCCGCCATGCTGACGTCGTAGCGCGCGGCGATCATCGACAGGCTCTCGCCGGCACGCACCACATGCTCGCGCGGGCCGGCGGAAATCTTCCCGCTGTCGCGCAGCGAGGCGAGATAGGTGCCCGGCGGCGGCGTCTGCTGGAAGTACTGGCGGATGCCGGAGGAAATCGAACGCGCCAGGGCCTGCTGGTGCGAGGTGCTGGCCAGCTTCCGCGATTCGCCCGGATTGGAGATGAAGCCGGTCTCCACCAGGATCGACGGGATGTCCGGCGACTTCAGCACCATGAAGCCGGCCTGCTCGACGCGGCTCTTGTGCAGCGAGGTGATGCGCCCGACGTTGGTCAGCACCTTGTGGCCGACGTCCAGGCTGGAGGACATGGTCGCGGTCATCGACAGGTCGAGCAGCACGCCGGCGAGCATGCGGTCCTTGTCGTCGAGGTTGACGCCGCCGTCGCCGCCGATCAGGTCGGAACGGTTTTCCGTATCGGCCAGCCAGCGCGCGGTCTCGGAGGTCGCGCCGCGATCGGAGAGGGCGAACACCGAGGCACCGAAGGCGCTGCGGCTGGGCGCGGCGTCGGCGTGGATGGAGACGAACAGGTCGGCGCCCTTCTTGCGGGCGATCTCGGTGCGCTTGCGCAGCGGGATGAAGTAGTCGCCGGTGCGCGTCAGCTCGGCGCGGAAGCCCTTCATCTGGTTGATCTGCCGCTGCAGTTCGCGGGCGATCGACAGGGTGATGTTCTTCTCGTGCAGCCCGCCCGGGCCGAGCGCGCCCGGGTCCTCGCCGCCGTGGCCGGCGTCGATGGCGATCACCACGTCGCGCTTGCCGCCCGCCGGAGCCGGCACCCTGGCCACCGGCTGGCTCGGAGTGACCGGCACGGCGGGCACGTTCGGCGCGGAAGTGGCCGGCACGTCGGGGGTGATGTCGGCGCCCTGGTCGTACAGGTCGACCACCAGGCGGTTGCCGTACTGCTGGTTCGGCGGCAGGACGAAACTCTTCGGCGTCACCTGGGCGGAAAGGTCGAGCACCAGGCGCAGGTCGCTGGGCGAGCGCTGCGCCGAACGCACGGCGGTGATCGGCGTATTGCTCAGCTTGAGCTTGTCGAGCACGGTGGTGAGCTGGGCGCCGTTGATGTCGATGACGATGCGGTTGGGCGCGCTGAGGGTGAACAGGCTGTGCTGTATGGGGCCGGACAGGTCGAACACCAGGCGGGTGTTGTCCGGTGCGCGCCAGATGCGCACGCTCTTGATTTGTGCGGCGGCAAGAACCTCGCCGGCAGTCATAGCCAGCAGAACGAATACCCCGGCCAACAGCGCCCGCAGGCGCAACCCCCAACCCATTTTTATCTCATGCTCCTGTGGTCAGGGTGGCACACCAGGCTTCCCCCCGCGCACCGTGCGGTTCAAGGCGCAGCATGCGGCCACCCGCTTGCGGGACAATGGTAATGTCAAGGTCGGCCTTTGGCAAAATGCCCGCACCGCGTTCGGCCCACTCGATCAGGCACAGCGCGTCACCCTCGAAGTAGTCGCGGATGCCGAGATATTCCAGCTCCTCGGGGTCGGCGAGGCGGTAAAGATCGAAGTGGAATGCCCGCTTCCCGTCGATTTCATAGGGTTCGACCAGGGTGAAGGTCGGACTTTTCACCGCCCCGGAATGCCCGAGGCCGCGCAGAATGCCGCGCGAGAGGGTGGTCTTGCCGGCGCCGAGGTCGCCGTGCAGGTAGATGACGCCCCTCCCTGCGCTTGCCGCCGCGATCCGCCCGCCCAACTGGTACATGGCTTCCTCGCCATCGGCGAACAGATTCAAAGACATGGATTCGATTCCTCAAGTAACTGACGAACGGCAGGGATCAGGTCGCTGGCGGCGAGCCCGCGTCCCTCGCTGCCGAGTTGTTCACCGGCACGGGCGTGCAGCCAGACCGCCAGGCAGGCCGCGTCGAACGCCTCCAGCTTCTGCGCCAGCAGCGCGCCGATGATGCCGGACAGCACGTCCCCCAGCCCGGCCCCGGCCATCGCCGGATGCCCGTGGGAACACAGCGCCAGGCGCCCATCCGGCGCGGCTACCAGGCTGCCCACGCCCTTCAGTACCGCCACAGCGTCGTAGCGCGCCGCCAGCTCGCGGACGGCGGCGGGTCGGTCGGCCTGCACCTCGGCGGTGGTCCGGCCGAGCAGGCGCGCGGCCTCGGCGGGATGCGGGGTGATCACCCAGTCGCCGGACGGCTGCTGCAGCGCGCCTTCGGCCAGCAGGTTGAGCGCATCGGCATCCCAGACCTGGACGGCAACCAGGCTCGCCGCGGCGCTGGCCAGGCAGCGCCCCCATGCCTCGCGACCGATCCCCGGGCCGACCACCAGCACGTCGGCGCGCTGGGCCAGGCGCAGCAGGTCGGCGGAAGACACCACGCCATGGGCCATGATTTCCGGCCGCCGCGCCAGCGCGCTCGCCACGTGCGGCTCGCGGGTGGCCAGCGAGACCAGCCCTGCGCCGCTGCGCAGCGCGCTGTCCGTCGCCAGCAGCACCGCGCCGCCCATGCCGTGGTCGCCGCCGATCACCAGCAAATGACCATACATGCCCTTGTGCGCCGCCTTCGGCCGTGGCGCCAGGCGCGCGAGGCTGGCAGGCGCAAGGCGGGTCGCCAGCGGCGCGACCTGTAGCAGCGCGGGATCGGCTGCCAGATCGTCGAATGCCAGGTCGCCGCAGCAATCCGGCCCCTGGGCGGTGAACAGGCCGATCTTCAGGCCGATGAAGGTCACCGTGAGATCGGCCCTTATCGCCACGTCGAGGATTTCCCCGGTATCGGCGCTGAGCCCGGAAGGAATGTCCACCGCCAGCACCGGCAGGCCGCTGGCATTGATCCGCCGGATCGCCCCGGCGAAGGGTTCGCGCACCGCGCCGCCGAGACCGGTGCCGAGCAGCGCGTCGACCAGCACGCCCTGCAGCTCGCAGTCGTCCGCCCAGGGCTGCACCGCCACGCCGGCGGCCAATGCTTCGGCATGGGCGCTCGCCGCATCACCGGAGAGCCGCGCGGGATCGCCCACCGCGAACACCCGCACCGACCAGCCGGCGCGGCGGGCCAGCGCGGCGATCAGGTAGCCGTCGCCGGCATTGTTGCCGTGCCCGGCGAGGACGCTGATCGCCCCTGCATCCGGCCAGCGCCGGCGCAGGGCGCGCCAGGTGGCATGGGCGGCGCGTTGCATGAGTTCGAAGCCCGGCGTGCCGGCGGCGATGATGCGCGCGTCGAGGTCGCGCACCTGGGCGGCGCTGTACAGGGCAGTCGGCAGGGAGTCGTGGGGATGTGCGGTCATGGGGATTCCGGCGGGGAAATTCGGCGCCAGCGGCAAGGTCTGGCAGAATTATACGCACCCCATCCGCGCTTTCCCCGCCCCGCATGCACGATTCAATCCCCGATTTCCAGCAACTCGCCGAGACCATCAAGACCTGGGGCCGCGAGCTCGGCTTCCAACAGGTCGGCATCAGCGGGCTCGACCTCGAAGAACATGGCGCGCACCTGCAGCGCTGGCTGGAGGCCGGCTACCAGGGCGAGATGGACTACATGGGTGCCCACGGCAGCAAGCGCTGGCGCCCGGACGAGCTGGTGCCCGGCACGCTGCGGGTGATCTCCCTGCGCATGGACTACCTGCCGGGCGATACGCGGATGGCCGAAGTGCTGGCCGCGCCGGAAAAAGCCTACGTGTCGCGCTACGCCCTCGGCCGCGACTACCACAAGCTGATCCGCAAGCGCCTGCAGCAACTGGCCGAGCGCATCCAGCAGGAGATCGGCCCGTTCGGCTACCGCGCCTTCGTCGACAGCGCGCCGGTGCTGGAAAAGGCCATCGCCGAACAGGCCGGGCTCGGCTGGATCGGCAAGAACACCCTGGTGCTGAACCGCAAGGCCGGCAGCTACTTCTTCCTCGGCGAACTGTTCACCGACCTGCCGCTGCCGGTCGATCCGCCCCACGGCAGCGAGCACTGCGGGCGCTGCTCGGCGTGCCTGGACATCTGTCCCACCGCCGCCTTCGTCGCGCCCTACGTGCTGGATGCGCGGCGCTGCATTTCCTACCTGACGATCGAGCTGAAGGGGGCGATTCCCGAGGATCTGCGCCCACTGATCGGCAACCGCGTGTTCGGCTGCGACGACTGCCAGATGGTCTGCCCGTGGAACCGCTTCGCCCGCGCCACCGACAAGGGCGACTTCCAGCCGCGCCACCAGTTGGACAACGCCGACCTGGCCGCACTGTTCCTCTGGAGCGAGGAGGAATTCCTCTCCCGCACCGAAGGCTCGCCGCTGCGCCGCGCCGGCTACGAGCGCTGGCTGCGCAACCTGGCGGTCGGGCTGGGCAATGCGCCGTCGAGCATTCCGGTGATCGAGGCGCTGAAGGCGCGGCGGGAGTTCCCGTCGGAGCTGGTGCGCGAGCATGTGGAGTGGGCGCTGCAGCGCCACGGCGTCGTCTGATTAGCCCGCATGGGTATCGCTGCGCTCAACCCATCCTACGGGGCTACCGCGGATTGCACCTGTAGGAGCAACTGTCTTGGTATCTCAACGCATTTCGTTCGCGAGCAAGCTCGCTCCTACAAGGAGCATCGACAGTCGGCAGGGCGAATGATGCGACTCGGCACCGCTCTTCGCAGGAGCCAGCTTGCTGGCGAAAGCCGCACTATCCGGCCACACCGGCGCTGAAGGAAAACCGGATCGCCAGCAAGGACCAGGCGTCCCCCTGGCTCCTACAGGTCCGCTGTCAAACGGGCTATGTCTGCGAACGCGGGGGTCCGGTAAACCTGTAGGAGCGGGCCATGCCCGCGACACGCACGAAGAGCTTCGCGAGCAAGGACTGGGCGTCCCCCTCGCTCCTACGAAAAGCCGTGGCCGTCAGACCTTGATGAAATGCTCGCGGTAATGCTTCAGCTCGGCGATGGACTCGCGGATGTCGTCCAGCGCCAGGTGGGTGTTGCCCTTCTTGAAGCTGTCGCGCACCTGCGGGGCCCAGCGCGCGGCCAGTTCCTTGAGGGTGGAGACGTCGAGGTTGCGGTAGTGGAAGTAGGCTTCCAGCTTCGGCATCTGCCGATAGAGGAAGCGGCGGTCCTGGCAGATGCTGTTGCCGCAGATCGGCGAGGCGCGCTTGGGCACCCATTTCTCCAGGAAGGCCAGGGTCTGCGCCTCGGCCTCGGCGGTGGAAATCCGGCTCTCGCGGACCCGCTGGGTCAGGCCGGACTGGCCGTGCTGGCGGGTGTTCCACTCGTCCATGCCGGCGAGGATGTCCTCCGGCTGGTGGATGGCGATCACCGGCCCTTCGGCAAGGACGTTGAGGTTGCTGTCGGTGACGATGGTCGCCATTTCGATGATGACGTCCTGGTCCGGGTTCAGCCCGGTCATCTCCAGGTCGATCCAGATCAGGTTCTGCGGGTTCTGCATGATGTTGCGACTCCTGGGCTACAGCCCAGTAGTTTAGCGGGAAGCAGGCAAGCGCATGCTAAACTCGCCGGCGATTTTCCCTGTGGACAACATATGGCCAAGCGTCACCTCACCCGCCGGCAGAGCTGGCGCATCGAAAAAATCCAGGAAGAACGCGCCGCCCGCGCCGCCAAGCGCGAATCCCGCGCGCTGGATGAGCTGGAAGGCGGCGACCTCGGCCCCGAGCAGCACGGCCTGGTAATCGCCCACTTCGGCGTGCAGGTGGAAGTCGAGGCCCAGGAAGGCGAGGACGCCGGCCAGGTGTTCCGCTGCCACCTGCGCGCCAACCTGCCGCCGCTGGTGACCGGCGACCGCGTGGTCTGGCGCCCGGGCAACCAGGGCATCGGCGTGATCGTCGCGCAGCTGCCGCGCAGCTCCGAGCTGTGCCGGCCGGACATGCGCGGCGTGCTCAAGCCGGTGGCGGCCAACGTCGACCGCATCGTCATAGTCTTCGCGCCGCGCCCCGAGCCCCACGCCAACCTGATCGACCGCTACCTGGTGGCCGCCGAGCACGCCGGCATCAAGCCGCTGCTGCTGCTGAACAAGGCCGACCTGATCGACGAGGACAACGCCGAAAGCATCGATTCGCTGCTCGGCGTCTATCGCGAGCTGGGCTATCCGCTGCTGGAAGTCTCGGCCTTCAACGGCCTGGCGATGGACGCCCTGCGCGCCGCGCTGAACGAGCACGTCAGCGTGTTCGTAGGGCAGTCGGGCGTGGGCAAGTCGTCGCTGGTGAATGCGCTGCTGCCGGGAGTCGACACCCGCGTCGGCGACCTGTCGGAGGTCACCGGCAAGGGCACCCACACCACCACTACCGCGCGGCTGTTCCACTTCCCCGCCGGCGGCGACCTGATCGACTCCCCCGGCATCCGCGAATTCGGCCTTGGCCATGTCAGCCGCGATGACGTGGAAGCCGGCTTCATCGAGTTCCACGACCTGCTCGGGCATTGCCGCTTCCGCGACTGCAAGCACGACCGCGAACCAGGCTGCGCACTGCTCAGGGCGCTGGAGGAAGGCCGCGTGCAGCCGCAGCGGATGGCCAGCTACCGGCACATCATCGCCAGCCTGCCGCAAGACGAGTATTGATCGTTCGCGGGCCAGCGGCGGAGCATTTCGCGTAGGGCGAATAACGCCACAGCGTTATCCGCCGCAATATCGGCACGCACCGTCATCGGCGGATGACGCGTTCCGCGTCATTCGCCCTACATTGTGGGCATGCCGACTCCGCCCTAGCGCACCTCGTCCAGCTTCAGCGTGCCGCCGTCGTCGAACAGATTGAGCTTTTCCTTCAACTGC
This sequence comes from Pseudomonas jinjuensis, assembly GCF_900103845.1. GTDB lineage: Bacteria > Pseudomonadota > Gammaproteobacteria > Pseudomonadales > Pseudomonadaceae > Pseudomonas > Pseudomonas jinjuensis. The sequence goes on along the minus strand of NZ_FNIJ01000017.1, from coordinate 77,009 downwards.
TCGTCGGATAGCGGCTGCGTCGGACTGGCGACCGGCGGGGCGGCAGGCGCGGCGGATTTCTCCGGCACGAGCGCAGGCGCAGCGCCGCCATCCTGCCCCTCGATGGCGCGCTGAGCCTTGCGGGTCAGGACGATGATGTCGATGCGGCGGTTCACCGGGTTGAGCGGCGCCTTCGCGTCGAACAGCACCGACGAGGCATAGCCGACCACCCGCGCCACCTGCCCTTCCGGATAGCCGCCAGCCACCAGCGCGCGGCGCGCGGCGTTGGCGCGGCTGGCGGAGAGTTCCCAGTTGCCGAAGTCGCCGTTGCCGGCGTAGGGCTTGGCGTCGGTGTGGCCGCTGATGCTGATCTTGTTCGGCACCTGGCGGATGGTCTCGGCCAGGGCCAGCAGGATGTCCTCGAAGTACGGCTGCAGGTGCGCGCTGCCGAGGTCGAACATCGGCCGGTTCTCTGCGTCGACGATCTGGATGCGCAGGCCGTCGCGGGTGATCTCGAACAGGATCTGGTCCTTGAAGCGCCGTAGGGTGGGGTTCTCGTCCACCTTGTTCTGCAGTTCCTGGAGCAGCAGTTCGAGGCGCTCCTTCTCCACTTCCTCGGCCAGCCCTTCCGCCTCGGCGGGATTGATGCGCAGGTCGCGCTCGGGGCTGATGCGCATCTCGTTGTTTTCCGGCTGCGCCTGCACCTGCGGGTTGAGGGTCTTGTCCGGCGCCGGCGTCGGCGTGCCGCCGAGGTCGATGACGTAGGGACTGGCGCTTTCGGTGAAGCCGATGGGGTCCTGGAAGTAGCCGGAAATGACCCGGCGCTGCTCCGGCGTCGCCGAGGACAGCAGCCAGAGCACCAGGAAGAACGCCATCATCGCGGTGGCGAAGTCGGCGAAGGCGATCTTCCAGGAGCCGCCGTGGTGCCCGGCTTCGTAGCGCCGGACGCGCTTGATGATGATCGGCTGGTTATTGTCCATGGCTCAGCGACCGCGTACCGCCTGCTCCAGCTCGGCGAAGCTGGGCCGGTGCGCCGGCAGCAATACCTTGCGCCCGAATTCCACCGCCAGCGACGGCGGCATGCCGGACGCCGAGGCGACCAGGCAGGCCTTGATCGCCTCGTAGAGGTTCAGTTCTTCCTTGGCGTCGTGCTCCAGGGCACCGGCCAGCGGGCCGATGAAGCCGTAGGCGGCGAGGATGCCGAGGAAGGTGCCGACCAGCGCCGCCGCCACGTGGTGGCCGATCTCCGCCTGGGTGCCGCTGCCGAGCAGGGCCATGGTGGTGACGATGCCGAGCACCGCGGCGACGATGCCGAAGCCGGGCAGCGCGTCGGCCACGCGGGTGACCGCGTGGGCGCTGTGGTTGAGGTCTTCCTTGAGGCTGACCAGCTCCATGTCGAACAGGCCGTCCAGCTCGTGCGGCGCCATGTTGCCGGAGGACATGATGCGCAGGTAGTCGCAGACGTAGGCGGTCATCCGCTCGTCCTTGAGGATCGCCGGGTACTTGCTGAAGATCGGGCTGGCCTGCGGGTCCTCGACATCCGCCTCGATCGCCATCATGCCCTCGCGGCGGCTCTTGTTGAGCACCTCGTAGAGCATGCCCAGCACCTCCAGGTAGAAGGTCTGGGTGAAACGGTTGCTGAACATCTTCGGCGCCTTCTTCAGCACCGTCTTGAAGGTGCTGCCGGGGTTGGCCTGGAGGAACGCGCCAAGCGCCGCGCCGCCGATGATCATGATCTCGAACGGCTGGATGATGGCGGCGATCTTGCCCCCGGAAAGCACGTAGCCGCCGAGGATACTGCCGAATACGACGAGGATGCCGATGATTTTTGCCATGGATGACACTGCGCAGTTGAGGAAAACGGGGGATCGCCCCTCTCCGGCGGGTTATCGGCAGCGCTGCGCCGGACTATAGGCCGCCCCTGCGAAAAAGCCCCATCTCCCACAAAACGCGCGGCAACCGCTACGCCGGCCGCGGTTTCCGTTAAACTGGCGCGCTTTGAACCGCTTTCGCCACGAAGCCCGCGGGTCGCAACCGCTGGCTTTCCAGCCGTACTGGAGACTCCGACATGTCCGCCTTCTCCGCACTGCCCCTGGTGATCGAGCCCGCCGACCTGGCGTCGCGCCTCGGCGCCGCCGAACTGATCCTGGTCGACCTGACCAGCGCGGCCCGCTATGCCGAGGGCCACATTCCCGGCGCCCGCTTCGTCGATCCCAAGCGCACCCAGCTCGGCCAGCCGCCGGCGCCGGGACTGCTGCCGGGCAAGGCCGAGCTGGAAGCGCTGTTCGGCGAACTCGGGCACAACCCCGACGCGGTCTACGTGGTCTACGACGACGAGGGCGGCGGCTGGGCCGGACGCTTCATCTGGCTGCTCGACGTGATCGGCCACCCGCACTACCACTATCTCGACGGCGGCCTGCATGCCTGGGTCGCCGAGGGCCGCGAACGCAGCCAGGAAGTTCCCGCCCCGGTCGGCGGCCCGCTGCCGCTGACCCTGCACGACGAGCCCACCGCCACCCGCGAATACCTGCAGAGCCGCCTGGGCGCCGCCGACCTGGCGATCTGGGACGCGCGCAGCCCGGCCGAATACCGCGGCGAGAAGGTGCTCGCGGCGAAGGGCGGGCACATCCCCGGCGCGGCCAACTTCGAATGGACCGCCGGCATGGACCCGGCGCGCGCCCTGCGCATCCGCGGCGACATGGCGGACATCCTCCGCCAGCTCGGCATCACCCCGGACAAGGAAGTGATCACCCACTGCCAGACCCACCACCGCTCCGGCTTCACCTACCTGGTGGCCAAGGCCCTCGGCTATCCGCGCGTCAAGGGCTACGCCGGTTCCTGGTCGGAATGGGGCAACCACCCCGACACTCCCGTAGAGGTTTAAGGAATGCCGTTCAAAGACCGCCTGTTCATCCTCTCCCAGTACCTGCTGCCGCATCACCTGCTGTCGCGCCTGATCGGCTGCGCCGCGGAATGCCGCGCGCCCTGGTTCAAGGATCGCCTGATCCCCTGGTTCGCCCGCCGCTACCAGGTCGACATGAGCGAAGCCCGGGTCGAGGAGCTGAGCGCCTACGAGCACTTCAACGCCTTCTTCACCCGCGAACTGAAGGACGGCGCGCGGCCGCTGGACAGCGACCCGGACAGCATCCTCAGCCCGGCCGACGGCGCAATCAGCCAGCTCGGCCCGATCGAGCACGGCCGCATCTTCCAGGCCAAGGGCCACAGCTACAGCCTGATGGAACTGCTGGGCGGCGACGCCGAGCGCGCCGCGCCGTTCATGGGCGGCGACTTCGCCACCGTCTACCTGTCGCCGAAGGACTACCACCGCGTGCACATGCCGCTGGCCGGCACCCTGCGCGAGATGGTCTACGTCCCGGGCCGGCTGTTCTCGGTGAACCAGCTGACCGCCGAGCAGGTGCCGGAACTGTTCGCGCGCAACGAGCGGGTGGTCTGCCTGTTCGATACCGAGCGCGGGCCGATGGCGGTGGTGCTGGTCGGCGCGATGATCGTCGCTTCCATCGAGACGGTCTGGGCCGGGCTGGTCACGCCGCCCAAGCGCGAGCTGAAGACCTTCCGCTACGACGAGGCCGCCCGCGCCCGCGTACACTTGAAGAAGGGTGCGGAACTCGGCCGCTTCAAGCTCGGTTCCACGGCGATCGTGCTGTTCGGGCCGGGCCAGGTCGACTGGGCGGATCACCTCGGCGCGACCAGCCCGGTGCGCATGGGCGAACGCCTGGCCAGCGCGCGCAACGCCTGAAAACCGGCGCCGGCCATCCGGCCGGCGCCACCGTCCATCGACTGCCGCGATCCCTGCCGGAGCCGCGCAGTCCGATGGTTTGAGGCATGTCAGCGCCGTTCCGGATCGCAGCTGCGGCCTGTCACGCTTCTTGCTAGAGTTTTCCCCAGCCGGGCGCAATCCCCCAAAAATCGCCGGCCGACGACCGAGATCGTGGAGCATTCATGGACAACCCGAGTCCCCACCAACTTCTGCGCGTTCCCGCGCCCACGCACGAGAGCCTCAGCTTCTGCAACGGCACTCCGCGCGAGCTGAAGTACTGGCTGGACCACCTGCCGAAGGCGAACCTCGGGGAAACCGCGCGCCAGCTCTACCAGGGGCTGATCGAGCTGAACCGGATCAAGCTGCCGGCCGATACGCGCCTGCAGCTGCTGGAGCTGTTCCGTCCGGAAGTCGACTCGGTCTGCCATCACCTGGAACGCTATTTCCTGCACCAGTCCATCGTCCTGGACGAGCGCCCACGCAAGGTCGCCAGCCTCTGCCAGGCGCTGCAGAACCACCTGGTGATCGGCTACAAGCTGATCGTCGTGCGCCTCGCCTCGCGCTTCAAGCGCGAACGTGCGCAGACCCTCGCGGTGGCCCTGCAGCGGGCGATCCGCAGCCTCACCGCGCCGCTGGTGCGTGCCGCCCAGCTGTACTGCCCGGTGCCCGAAGGCCTCTGGCTGGAGCTGCACCAGCTCTACCTGATCGCCCGCGAACACGACCTGCAGCATGCACCGGTACGCGACCCCCAGGCCCGCCAGGTCCGCGAGCTGAGCGTCGAGCAGTCCTACCTGATCGCCCTGCTGCTGGGTAGCGCGCGCTGCAACCAGATGCGCCAGAGCAGCATCGCCTACCTGGCGGAGACGCTCGAATCCTGGAGCCCGATGGCCCGCCTGCAGAGCGCCGACCTGCCGTCCTCGCTGTTCGTCGTCGCCACCCAGGTGGACGGCCCGCCGCGCTACCGCACCCTGCTCAAGGACAGCCAGATGGGCAGCAGCCTCGGCATCAATCCGCAGCAACTGGTGGACGCGCTCAAGACCTATGTCGAACAGCCGCCGGAGCAGCGCGCCAGCACCGCGCTGAAAGTCGGCAGCGGCATGACCCTGGACCTCCTGCAGCACCTGGCGGCCGCCTGGGGCGACATCGCCGAACGCAGCTTCCAGCGCATCCCGGGCCACGGCCAGCTCAGCCTGTGCATCGGCATGAGCGCCCTGCACTACTACCTGTCCGGCCGGCAGTCGTTCGCCGACCTGCTCAAGCTGCAGGACCACGGCCCGACCTTCAGAGTCGGCAGCAAGGACGTCTGGGGCGAAGCCTTCGACAGCGAAAAGACCAAGGACTGGAATTCCAGCCTGCCGATGGAAGTGATCGAATACACCCCGCTTACCCCGACTGAGGGGAAAATGCCCCACTCGGAAGGCTCCAGCGAGGACTACCCGCTCTTCAGCCTGCCGATCGTCAACCACAGCCCGGGCGGCTACTGCCTGACCTGGGCGAAGGAGATTCCCAGCCAGCTGCAGGCCGGCGAGCTGCTCGGCGTGCAGGATGCGCCCGACCAGGGCTGGAGCATCGCGGTAGTGCGCTGGATCCGCCAGGTCCGCAGCGGCGGCACGCAGATCGGCATCGAACTGATCGCGCCGATCGCCGAGCCGTGCGGCCTCAAGCTGCTGCGCAAGGCGGAACAGAGCAGCCAGTACCTGCGCGCCCTGCTGCTGCCGGAAATCGCCGTGATCTCCCGCCCCGCTACGCTGATCACACCGCGCCTGCCGTTCCAGGAAGGCAACAGGGTGCAGATCAACCTGCACGGCGACGAACGCCGCGCCACCCTGCTGCGCAAGCTGACCAGCACCGGCAGCTTCAGCCAGTTCGAATACCGCACCCATGAAGTCAGGACGGCAGGTGACAAGCCGGTCACAGCTTCCGGAGAAGCGGTCGGACATGGGGAGGAAGATTTTGACTCGCTCTGGAAGTCGCTGTAGATTCGGCCAATCCCCCGTTCTTGCCACTTCTCGGCCTTCCCCTAGGCCTCATGCAGCTTGCCCATGGCCATCAAGAAAACCATCCGCCTGCTGATCCTGGAAGACTCACAGAACGAAGCCGAGCGCCTGGTCAGCCTGTTCCGCAATGCCGGCCGCGCCACCCGGGTCCACCGGATCACCGTCGGCGAGGATCTCGACGAAATCATCCAGCAGGGCTGGGACCTGCTGATCGCCGCGCCGGACAGCCGCGCCATGGCGCCGACCGATGCGCTCAACTGCATCCGCCGTCTGTCCAGGGACATCCCCTTCATCCAGCTGGTCGACGGCAACGATCCGGACGCCATCACCGGCGCCCTCGCCCTCGGCGCCCAGGACGCCCTGCCGCAAGGCGAGGACGAGCGCCTGGTGCTGGTGGCCAACCGCGAACTGAACAACCTCGAGGAACGCCGCGCCCGCCGCGCCGCCGAAGTGGCCCTGCGCGAAGCGGAAAAGCGCTGCCAGCTGCTCCTCGACAGCTCGGTGGACGCCATCACCTACGTCCACGACGGCATGCACATCTATGCCAACCGCGCCTACGTCAGCCTGTTCGGCTACGAGGACGCCGAGGAACTGGAAGGCATGCCGATGATCGACCTGATCGCCACCGGCGACCAGGCGACCTTCAAGGACTTCCTGCGCGGCTACCAGAACAGCGAGAGCGATGCGGAACTGCTGTGCACCGGCATCAAGGGCGACGGCCAGACGTTCAGCGCGCGCATGAGCTTCTCGCCGGCGACCTATGACGGCGAGCCCTGCATCCAGGTGGTGATCCGCTCCGAGAGCGACAACAGCCAGCTCGAGGAAAAGCTCCGCGAGGTCAGCAGCCAGGACCTGATCACCGGCCTGTTCAACCGCACGCATTTCCTCGACCTGATGGACATCGCCGTCGAGCGCGCCATCACCGCCAGCCAGCCGGCGACCTTCGCCTACATCCTGCTGGACCGCGCGCAGAACCTGCAGCTCAACCTCGGCATCGCCAGCATCGACCTGCTCCTCGCCGACCTCGCCAGCCTGCTGCGCGCGCACTTCCCGCGCGGCACCCAACTCGCCCGCTTCGGCGACGACGTGTTCGCCGTGCTGCTCTGCGACCAGACCCCGGAACAGGCGCGCAACCTGCTCACCAGCCTGCTGCGCAAGGTGGAAAGCCACCTGTTCGACATCAATGGCCGTTCGGCGCAGGTCACCCTGTCCATCGGCGCCGCCGGTCTCGACGAGAAGACCAGCAAGGCCCAGCAGGTGATCCAGCGCGCCCACCGCTGCGCCGACGCGGTGGTGCAGAAGGGCGGCAACGACGTCAAGCTGTACGACCCGGCCGACGAACTGGCCGCCGCGGCCAACCGCGGCGACATGCTCGCGATCATCCAGCAGGCGCTGGAGCAGAACAGCTTCCGCCTGCTGTTCCAGCCGATCATCAGCCTGCGCGGCGATACCCACGAGCACTACGAAGTGCTGATGCGCCTGCTCAGCCCCCAGGGCCAGGAGCTGCCCACCGACGAGGTGCTGAGCGCCGCCAAGGCCGCCGGACTGGCCGAGAAGATCGACCGCTGGGTGCTGCTGAACTCGATCCGCCTGCTCGCCGAGCACCGCGCCAAGGGCCACGACACCAAGCTGTTCGTCCACGTCTCCAGCGCCAGCCTGCAGGACGCCGGCCTGCTGCCCTGGCTGAGCGCCGCGCTGAAGGCCGCACGCCTGCCGGCCGACTCGCTGATCATCCAGATCAGCGAACCGGACGCGGTCACCTACCTCAAGCAGGCCAAGACCCTCAGCCAGGGTCTCGCCGAGCTGCACTGCCAGGTCGCCCTCAACCAGTTCGGCTGCGCGCTCAATCCGTTCAACACGCTCAAGCACATGACGGTCGACTTCGTGAAGGTCGACAGCTCCTACGTGCACGACCTCAGCCGCCCGGAAAACCAGGAAAGCCTGAAGACCCTGATGGCCAGCCTGCACGCCCAGGCCAAGCTGACCATAGTGCCGATGGTGGAAAGCGCCAGCGCCCTGGCGACCCTCTGGCAGGCCGGCGCCAACTACATCCAGGGCCAGTACCTGCAGGGGCCGAGCCTGGCGATGGACTACGACTTCTCGTCCGAGGAGTGAAAAACGAAAAACCCGCCGGACTGGCGGGTTTTTTCATGACTTTCGGCGCCGATCAGGACAACCCGTCGACCCCGTCGCGCTCGCGGAAGCCGAGCAGATAGAGGATGCCGTCCAGTCCGAGGGTGGAAATCGCCTGCTTGGCCGACTGCTTGACCAGCGGCTTGGCGCGGAAGGCCACGCCGAGCCCGGCCAGGCCGAGCATCGGCAGGTCGTTGGCGCCGTCGCCGACGGCGATGGTCTGCTCCAGCTGCAGGCCTTCCTTCGCCGCCAGCTCGCGCAGCAGGTCGGCCTTGCGCTGGGCGTCGACGATCGGCTCGATGGCGACGCCGGTCACCTTGCCGTCGACGATCTCCAGTTCGTTGGCGAACACGTAGTCGATGCCCAGCTTCGCCTGCAGCTGGCGGGCGAAGTAGGTGAAGCCGCCGGACAGGATCGCGGTCTTGTAGCCAAGGCGTTTGAGTTCGGCGAACAGGGTTTCGGCGCCCTCGGTCAGGCGCAGCGAGGCGCCGATTTCCTCCAGCACGTCTTCCGACAGGCCCTTGAGCAGCGCCAGGCGCTCCTTGAAGCTGGCGCGGAAATCCAGCTCGCCGCGCATCGCCCGCTCGGTGATCTCGCTGACCCGGTCGCCGACGCCGGCGGCCTTGGCCAGCTCGTCGATGACTTCCGCCTCGATCAGCGTGGAATCCATGTCGAACACCGCCAGCCGGCGGTTGCGGCGGAACAGGGTGTCCTGCTGGAAGGCGATGTCGACGTTCAGCTCCTGGGCGACGCTGAGGAATTCCGCCCGCAGCGCGGCGGGGTCGGCCGGTTCGCCGCGCACGGAGAACTCGATGCAGCCCTTGCCGCGGTCGGCCGGCATGTCCAGCGGCATGCGCCCGGACAGGCGGTCGATATGGTCGATGTTCAGGCCGTACTTGGCGGTGATCGAGCTGACCCGCTGCAACTGCTCGGCGGTCACCCGCCGGGTCAGCAGGGTGACGATGTGCCGGGACTTGCCCTGGCCGTTGACCCACTGCTGGTAATCGTCCTCGGAAACCGGGGTGAAACGCACCTGCTGGTCCAGCTTGTAGCCCGTGAACAGCACGTCCTTGAGCACCGAGGACGCCAGCTCGGTGTCCGGGATTTCGATCAGGATGCCGAACGACAGGGTGTCGTGGATCACCGCCTGGCCGATGTCGAGGATGTTCACGCCACCCTGGGCCAGCACGCCGGTGATGGCCGCGGTGAGACCGGGGCGGTCTTCCCCGGTGATGTTGATCAGGACGATTTCACGCAAGGCGCAGCCTCCGCCATGGAAAAAGTCGCACATTCTACCCGTTTTCGCGGCGCGCGGCTGATCCTCCGCCCCGCGGAAGGGCGCCAGCGGCGGGCGAAGGGCGACGACCGGACGGCTCCGCCGATGCGCAACGCCCCGCGGCGCTTTGCCCCTCCCGGGGGCCTCGTTATACTGCCCCCCAACTCTTGCTGCGCAGACCGAGCCCGCTGTGACCCGGCCCACCTCCGTCAAACCCGATAATTTCTTCCTGCTGCTGTTCCACGCCCTGCGTCAGCGCCGCGTGCCGATCGCCCTGCGCATCGCCATCCACAGCCTGCTGCTGGTGGCTGCCGCGCTGGTGATCTACGCCTGGGTCATGGGCATGCAGTTCAAGCAGGCCATGCAGCAGCAGGCCGACGCGCTCGGCCAGAGCCTGGTGACGCAGACCGCGTCCTCGGCCACCGAACTGCTGGTGTCCAACGACATCCTCAGCCTCAGCGTGCTGCTCAACAACCTGACGAAGAACCCGCTGGTGGCCCACGCGGCCATCTACAGCGTGGACAACCGCCTGCTCGCCGAATCCGGCACGCGGCCCAAGCAGAGCCTGATCGGCGAGACCGAGGGCATCTACTCGACGCCGATCACCTTCCAGGAAGTCATCGCCGGCAACCTGCGCCTCAGCCTAGACATGCACCAGTTCGAGCAGCCGATGACCATCAGCCTGCAGAGCATGGGGCTGCTGAGCCTGATCCTGCTGCTGCTCACCCTGACCCTCAGCCTGCGCCTCGGCCGGCAGATTTCCACGCCGCTGCTGCAACTGCGGGTATGGCTGCGCGATCCGGACGATCCCGCCCCGGGCGCCGCCCTGCAGAACGAGATCGGCGACCTGGCGCGCCAGCTGCAGTTGCGCCTGGTGCCGGAAAAGCCGCCGGCGCCGCCCGCCCCCGCACCGACCGCCGCGCCCGTCGAGGCCAGCGCCCAGCCGGCCGCCGCGGAAACCCCGGCGGTGCCGCCGCTGGCGCCGATCGACGAACAGGACGAGATCTTCGACGAAAACATCTTCTCCGAAGGCGAACTGCCCGAGCCGCCGGCTCCCGTGCCGCCCCGCAGCGATGCCGTCGAGGACAGCGACAGCGAAGCGCCGCCGGCCCCGGCCGAACCGAACCCCAGCGCCGTGCTGGCGATCCAGCTCGGCAACCAGGAACAGCTGCGCCGCCTGCCGCGCCCGCGCCTGGTGGACCTGCTGGAACGCTACCGCGACTGCCTGGAGCAGGCCGCGCGCCTGTACAAGGGCACCCTGCATACGCTGAAGGACGGCGGCAGCCTGATCCTCTTCCACAACCAGGAAGCCGGCGAGGACTACCTCACCCACGCCCTCTGCTGCGGCGAGCTGATGCGCGCCCTCGGCCATGCCCTGCAGATCGAGGTCGCCGACAGCGGCATCACCCTGCAGTTGCAGCTGGGCCTGACCCGCGGCGACGACCTGGCCAGCCTCAGCCAGGCCGAACTGCTGCTCGCCCCGGTGGTGCAGAGCGCCCTCGCCCTCAGCCAGCACAGCCGTAACCTCCTGCTGGTGGAGCGCGCCATCGCCGCCGACGAACTGGTCCGCCAGCGCGCCCGCATCCGCGCCATCACCTCGCCCGCTGACGCCTCCTGCGTCGAATGGCTGAAGGAGCCCTACCCGGCCATGCTCGAACGCCAGCTGTCGCGCATGCGGGCGCTGCGCGCGCACTGAGGCCGCGGCTGGCGTTGGCGACCTCCGCAGGAGCAACTGTCCTGCTATCTCCGCGCATCTTGTTCGCGAGCAAGCTCGCTCCTGCAAGGTGAGGCCGCACTGTCCGCGAACCTGGTGTAGGAGCGGGCCACGCCCGCGACTCCCATAGCGGTGGATAACGCTGGCGCGTTATGCCCTACAGAGAATCCGGGACAACTGAAACACGCTCCCGCGTGGGAATGCATCCATGGACGCTCCCGCGTCCGAACGCGGGCGTGGCGACAAGCACAAACGAAAACGGGCGCCCAAGGGCACCCGTCGTTCATCTTCGATAGTCGCTGTTTAGAAGCGGAACACCTCGACATCGGTGCGGATCGGCACCACAAGCGGCATTTTCGGCCCTTCTTCCTTGGGCTTGGCTGCCTTGTCGTTGCTCGCCGTCGCCGGTTTGCGCGGCTGTGCGGCGACCGGCGGCTGTTCGAGAGCCGCGACCACCGGGCGGACATCCTGCGCCAGCTGCTGGGCCAGTTTGCGCAGCAGGTCGCCCTGTGCCCGCACCTGGTCCTCGATAGTGCCCTGGTGCTGTTCTTCCTCATGGAAGACCCGGCTGTCGCGCAGCTGGCCCTTCTGGTCCAGCAGGCGCCAGCGCGCTTCCAGCACCGCCGGCTCCTTCGGACCCGAATCCAGGCGACCGATGGTCAGCATCACCTGGACCTGCGGAGTGAAGCCCGGCTTTTCCGGGTACAGGGCCAGACGCGAGCTGTCCAGCTCGCTGGACATCAGGCGCAGCAACTGCTGGCTGACGTTGGTCTCCAGGCTGCCGGCCCAGCGTGCGTCGCTGGCAAGGCTGAGGATACCGTCCGCCTGGCGCTGGACCATGACTTCGCGATGCAGGTAATCGGCCAGTTGGATCGGCCCGAGCAGCACGGCGACGCCCTTGTCCCGGCTGGGGACCGAAGTGGCTCCGGCATCCAGCTGGTACAACTGCGTCGGTCGATTCACTGTGCAACCGGCCAGCCCGAGCAGGCTGGCGAGGGAGAGATATGCCAGGACGCGCAAAGCGCTCATCGTGCATCACCGTAATACGCCGATGGAATCGGCAATAGCTACATCAATTCCGGAACAATGCTGGCAACGCGCCACGGCGCCGGCAGCAAAGGGACCTATCATCCCTTAACCGACGCCATAGCTCCAGCGGAAGTGTGACCTGAATCGTTTCAGAGTTGAGACACTCAGTCTACCAGCAAGCTGTCGACCCGTTGGAATCCACGTGGCAATTTGTTTCCACGACGGCCACGCTCGCCCATGTAGTGCTCCAGGTCGGCGCCCTTCAGCGACAGGGTGCGCTTGCCCGCCTGCAGCACCAGGGTGGCCCCGGCCGGCAGCACCACCAGGTCGGTGAGGTACTCCTCGCGGCTGGCAACCCGCTCGCCGGGCACGCCGATGATCTTGTTGCCCTTGCCCTTGGCCAGCTGCGGCAGGTCGGAAACCTTGAACAGCAGCAGGCGGCCCTCGGTGGTCACCGCCGCCAGCCAGTCCTGCTCGACGTCGTTGACCAACCGCGGCGCCATCACCTGGGCGCCGTTCGGCAGGCTGAGCAGGGCCTTGCCGGCCTTGTTCTTGGCCTGCATGTCCTCGCCCTTGACCACGAAGCCGTAGCCGGCATCCGAAGCCAGCACGTAGAGCGCGCTGTCTTCCGGCAGCAGCACCCGCTCGAAGCTGGCCCCCGGCGGCGGCGTCAGACGGCCGGTCAGCGGCTCGCCCTGGCCGCGGGCCGACGGCAGGCTGTGCGCCGCCAGCGAATAGCTGCGCCCGGTGGAGTCGATGAACACCGCGTACTGGTTGGAACGCCCCGGCGCGGCGGCCTTGAAGGCGTCGCCGGCCTTGTAGGAGAGCCCGGCGGCATCGATCTCGTGGCCCTTGGCGCAGCGCACCCAGCCTTTCTCCGAGAGCACCACGGTGACCGGTTCGGTCGGCATCAGCTCGGTTTCCGACAGGGCGCGGGCTTCGGCGCGGGCGACGATCGGCGAACGGCGGGCGTCGCCGTAGGTTTCCGCGTCGGCGATCAGTTCGTCGCGCACCAGCTTGCGCAGCTTGGCGGCGGAACCGAGGATCGCCAGCAGCTTGGCGCGTTCCTTGGCCAGTTCGTCCTGCTCGCCGCGGATCTTCATCTCTTCCAGCCGCGCCAGTTGGCGCAGGCGGGTGTCGAGGATGTAGTCGGCCTGCACCTCGGTGAGGGCGAAGCGCTCCATCAGCACCGGCCTGGGCTGGTCCTCGGTGCGGATGATGTGGATCACCTCGTCGAGGTTGAGGAAGGCGATCAACAGGCCTTCCAACAGGTGCAGGCGCCTCTCCACCTTGTCCAGGCGGAACTGCAGGCGGCGACGAACGGTGTCGGTGCGGTAGGTCAGCCACTCGCTGAGCAGCTGGCGCAGGTCCTTGACCTGGGGTTTGCCGTCCAGGCCGATGACGTTCATGTTCACCCGGTACGAGCTTTCCAGGTCGGTGGTGGCGAACAGGTGGGTCATCAGCTCTTCGACGTCGACCCGGTTGGAGCGCGGAATGATGACGATGCGGGTCGGGTTCTCGTGGTCCGACTCGTCGCGCAGGTCGGCCACCATCGGCAGCTTCTTGGCCTGCATCTGCGCGGCGATCTGCTCCAGCACCTTGGCCCCGGAAACCTGGTGCGGCAGCGCGGTGACCACGATGTCGCCGTCCTCGACGCGATAGACGGCGCGCATGCGCACCGAGCCGCGACCGGTCTCGTAGATCTTCTGCAGGTCGGCGCGCGGGGTGATGATTTCCGCCTCGGTGGGGAAATCCGGGCCCGGCACGTGCTCGATCAGGTCGCCGACCGTGGCGTCGGGCTGGTCCAGCAGGCGCACGCAGGCGGCGGCCACTTCGCGCAGGTTGTGCGGTGGAATGTCGGTGGCCATGCCCACGGCGATGCCGGTGGTGCCGTTGAGCAGCAGGTTGGGCAGCCGCGCCGGCAGCACGGCCGGCTCTTCCAGGGTGCCGTCGAAGTTCGGCACCCAGTCGGCGGTGCCCTGGCCCAGTTCGGAGAGCAGGGTTTCCGCATAGCGCGACAGGCGCGCCTCGGTGTAGCGCATGGCGGCGAAGGACTTCGGATCGTCCGGCGCGCCCCAGTTGCCCTGGCCGTCCACCAGCGGGTAGCGGTAGGAGAACGGCTGGGCCATCAGCACCATGGCCTCGTAGCAGGCCGAGTCGCCGTGCGGGTGGTACTTGCCGAGCACGTCGCCGACGGTGCGCGCCGACTTCTTGTGCTTGGAATCGGCGTCCAGGCCGAGTTCGCTCATGGCATAGACGATGCGCCGCTGCACCGGCTTCAGGCCGTCGCCGATATGCGGCAGGGCGCGGTCCATGATCACGTACATGGAGTAGTTGAGGTAGGCCTGTTCGGTGAAGTCGGCCAGGGAGCGGCGCTCCACGCCTTCCAGGCTGAGATCGAGGGTGCTCATGCGTGCCTCACGGGGAAGTGTTCTGGCGCAGCACCAGGGTGCCGTCGCGCTGGGAGAATTCGAGTTGCTTGAGGGCGCTCATGCCGAGCAGCACCTCGTCGCCTTCCATGCCTGGCGCCACCAGGGCGGGCACGTCGTTCAGGCGGATGTCGCCGAGGTCTAGGCGCTGCAGGCGGGTTCGCCAGCCCTGCGCGCGGCCGTTGGCGGTGTTCAGGGTGACCGGCGCGCCCTTCGGCAGGTCGAGGCGCGCGGCGAGGTCTTCCGGCACCGCCACCTGGGTGGCGCCGGTATCCAGCAGGAAGGTCACCGGCTGGCCGTCGATTTGCCCGGCGAGCACGTAGTGGCCCTGGCGGTTGCCGAGCAGGCGCACCTCCACGTAGCCCTCGCCGTGCACGGATTGCGGCTGCATGTTGGGATTCTGCTGGCGCGCCTCCCACTGGCCGAAGTAGCGCGTCGCCAGGACGATGCCGGCGCCCCAGGCGAGGATCAGCATGATCCGGCCGAGGCGCTTGCCCGGTGGTTGCGTGCTCATTTGCCGCCCAGCCAGCCGCCCGCCGGCGCGGCGAAGCGCATCACGTAGGGCCGCTTGTCGCCATCGGCACGGGGGTGGTCGCCGTTGTCGAGGCCGATCCAGGCACCCTTCTCGTCGATCACCAGGCCCTCGGCGAGCCCGCCGTACTGCCCCTCGTAGCGCCGTTCCGGCGCCAGCAGCACAGCGGCGAACGACCAGCAGCGCTCCACGGTACCGCTGGCCGCATCGCGGCGACAGATCTGGTGCGCCAGGCGCTCCAGGGTGAACAGCTTGTCGCGGTACCAGGCGAGGTCGGAGAAATCCGGGGTGCGCGGCTGGTCTTCGCCCAGCTCGGCCGGCGGCTCGATGCTGCCGCCTTCGCTGAGCAGCACGCAGTTGTCGGCACACTTCCAGCTGCCGCCATCCTGGTGCACGGCGAGCAGGCCGCGGCGCTGGCGCTCGGCGGCCAGCCACAGGCGCTTGCCGTCGGCATCCACGGCGATGCCCTCGTAGAGCGCGTTCATGTTCATCAGCACGCCGCTGGCGCGCGCCTGGCGCAGCAGCGCCGAGGGCAGCGCCAGCCAGACCGGATCGCCGGCCACCGGCAGCTTGAGCACGCCGGCATAGGCCTCGCTGACCAGGTAACGGTTGCCGGCCTTGTCGCAGCTGACGCCTTCGAAATCCATGTCGCCGCCACGCAGCAGGCCGCTGACCCGCACGCGCGCCTTGCTGCCCCAGGACAGCCCGGTGTCCGGCACCGGCGGGATGACGAAGACGTCGGTTTCCGCCTGCCAGACGCTGCCCGGGGTTTCGTCCGGATTCAGCCGGAAGATGCGGTCGTCGACGCGGTCGGACACCGCCCACAGCGCATCGCCGCACCAGGCGAGGCCGGAGAGGTTGCCCTCGTCCATGTTCTCCACCGCGTGCTCGGAAAGCAGCTGCAGCGCCGGAGCCGGGACGGACGGCGCCGGCACGGCGGTGGTGTCGGCCATGGCCGCACCGGCGAGCAGCGCAGCGGCAGCCAGCAGCCGGCGCATCAGGCCAGTACCTCGGCCAGGTTGCCCTTGGTTTCCAGCCAGGACTTGCGGTCGCCGGCGCGCTTCTTCGCCAGCAGCATGTCCATGATTTCCACCGTGCCCTCGGCGTCTTCCAGGGTCAGCTGGACCAGCCGGCGGGTGTTCGGGTCCATGGTGGTCTCGCGCAGCTGCAGCGGGTTCATCTCGCCGAGACCCTTGAAGCGGGTGACCTGCGGCTTGCCGCGCTTCTTCTCGGCGGCCAGGCGTTCGAGGATGCCGTCGCGCTCGGCCTCGTCGAGGGCGTAGTAGACCTCCTTGCCGAGGTCCACGCGGTACAGCGGCGGCATCGCCACGTAGACGTGGCCGGCTTCCACCAGCGGGCGGAAGTGGCGGACGAACAGCGCGCAGAGCAGCGTGGCGATGTGCAGGCCGTCGGAGTCGGCGTCGGCGAGGATGCAGATCTTGCCGTAGCGCAGTTGGGAAAGGTCCGCCGCGCCCGGATCGACGCCGATGGCCACGGCGATGTCATGCACTTCCTGGGAGGCCAGCACTTCGCCGCCGTCCACTTCCCAGGTGTTCAGGATCTTCCCGCGCAGCGGCATGATCGCCTGGAATTCCTTGTCCCGCGCCTGCTTGGCCGAGCCGCCGGCGGAGTCGCCCTCGACCAGGAACAGTTCGGCGCGCATCGGGTCCTGGCCGGCGCAGTCGGCCAGCTTGCCGGGCAGCGCCGGGCCCTGGGTGATCTTCTTGCGCTCGACCTTCTTGCCCGCCTTGAGCCGGCGCCCGGCGTTGCTGATCGCCAGCTCGGCGAGCTGCATGCCGAGTTCGGGATGGGCGTTGAGCCACAGGCTGAAGGCGTCCTTGACCACCCCGGAGACGAACGCCGCCGCCTCGCGGGAGGACAGGCGTTCCTTGGTCTGTCCGGAGAACTGCGCCTCCTGCATCTTCATCGAGAGGACGAAGGAGATGCGCTCCCAGACGTCTTCCGGCGCCAGCTTCACGCCGCGCGGCAGCAGGTTGCGGAATTCGCAGAACTCGCGCATGGCGTCCAGCAGGCCCTGGCGCAGGCCGTTGACGTGGGTGCCGCCCTGGGCGGTGGGGATCAGGTTGACGTAGCTTTCCTGCAGCGCCTCGCCGCCTTCCGGCAGCCACAGCAGCGCCCAGTCCACCGCTTCCCTGCTGCCGGCGAAGCTGCCGCAGAAGGGTTCATCCGGCAGGCGCGGCCACTCGGAAACGGCATCGGTCAGGTAGGAACGCAGGCCGTCCTCGTAGTGCCACTCGACACGCTCGCCGGTGTTCTTGTCCTCGAAGCTGACTTCCAGCCCCGGGCAGAGCACGGCCTTGGCCTTGAGCACGTGCTTGAGGCGGGTCACCGAGAATTTCGCCGAGTCGAAGTACTTGGCGTCCGGCCAGAACTGCACGGTGGTGCCGGTGTTGCGCTTGCCCACGGTGCCGATGATTTCCAGGTCGCTGGCCTTGAAGCCGTCGGCGAAGGCCATGCTGTATTCGTTGCCGTCGCGCTTGACGCGCACTTCGACGCGGGTCGACAGGGCGTTGACCACCGAGATGCCGACGCCGTGCAGGCCGCCGGAGAACTCGTAGTTCTTGTTGGAGAACTTGCCGCCGGCGTGCAGCTTGGTGAGGATCAGCTCGACCCCCGGCACGCCCTCTTCCGGGTGGATGTCCACCGGCATGCCGCGGCCGTCGTCGATCACTTCCAGCGAGTTGTCCGCGTGGAGGATGACCTGGATGCTCTTCGCGTGGCCGGCCAGGGCTTCGTCGACGCTGTTGTCGATGACTTCCTGGGCCAGGTGGTTCGGCCGCGTGGTGTCGGTGTACATGCCGGGGCGGCGGCGCACCGGATCGAGGCCGGAAAGGACTTCGATGGCTTCTGCGGTATAGGCGTTCTGCTGGGCCATGGGGTCTCTGGATTCAGTCAAAGGTCGAGAAATCGATGTCGCGCCACAGTTCGGCGGGCACGCCGGCGAAGGCCAGCAGCGCCGGGATGTGCCGGGCGAAGCGCTGGAACGAGTGGTCGCCGCCGGCCTCGATGCGCAGCGCGCAGGCGCGGTAGAAGCGTTCGGCGACGCGGTAGTCGAGGGTTTCGTCGCCGGTCTGCAGCCATACCTGGTAGCGCCCGGGGTCGCATGGTGCCGGCACTTCCAGCGCGGCCAGGGCGGCGATGTGTTCGCGGGTCAGCTCCCAGGCCTCGCCGCTGTAATGGTTCCGCTGCGGGCCGAGGTAGGCCTCGAACGGCAGCGCCGGCAGTACCGCCGGATTGATCAGCACCGCCTTCAGGCCGTGGCGCTCGGCGAGCCAGGTCGCATAGTAGCCGCCGAGGGAACTGCCGATCAGCAGCGGCCGGCCCAGTTCGGCGATGGCCTCCTCCAGCTGCGCGATGGCGCGCGCCGGGTGGTTGTCCAGCGCCGGCACGCGCAATTGCGCGCCCAACCCGAGCCGCTCCATGACCGCGACCAGTTGGCGGGCCTTGTGCGAGGCGGGGGAGCTGTTGAAGCCGTGGATATAGAGAAGTGCGGTCATGGGGCGGGAGGCTACTAGGACGAAGCGGCAAGCTGCAAGCCGGGATATCCCGAGGGGCGGCCGGACAGCGCCTGCCGCGCGCCTCAGTACCCCTTGACGCTGTAGTCCACTTCGAAATCGATGCCGGTGACCCGCGACACGCCGGTCTCCACCCGGCCGTCTGCCAGCAGGCGCAGCCAGCGATAGCCGGGCGAGCGGGTATCGACGGCGAAATCCTCGCTGCCGGGGGTGAACTGCACGCAGGTGGAGGGCGAGGCCAGCAGGCGGACATTGCCGCGCAGGCGGTCGATTTCCTGGTGGACATGCCCCCAGAGCACGCAACGGACCTGGGGATAACGATCCAGCACGGCGAACAGGGAGTCGGCATTGCGTACGCCGATGCGGTCCATCCAGTCGCTGCCGATGGATACCGGATGGTGGTGCAGGCTGATCAGCAGGTGCCGGTCCGGCGCGGCCTGGATCGCCTGTTCCAACAGATCCAGCTGCGCGCTGGCGACATGCCCGGGCACCGCGCCGGGGATGCTCGAATCGAGCAGGATCACCCGCCAGGCGCCGATATCCAGCACCGGCTGCAGCAGCTCGCTGCCCGCGGTGGCCTCGCGCATCGCCGGCAGTTCGTCGTGGTTGCCGGGGAACCAGCGCGCCGGGGCGGCGATCGCCGAGGTGATCTCGCGGAAGCGGCGATAGGATTCCACCGAACCGTCCTGCGACAGGTCGCCGGTGGCCAGCATCAGGTCGATGGCCGGCTGCTCCTCGAGCACCAGCCGCACCACCTGCCGCAGGCTGTCGGCGGTGTCCATTCCCAGCAGCCGGCCGTCAGCCTGGGCGAACAGGTGACTGTCGGTGATCTGCACCAGCAGTACGGATGAATCAGCGGTAGGGGTCGGTTTCGGAGACAAGGCGCCTTACTCCTTTGAGGCGAGGCGTCCACAGCACATTGTTGGGAATGTATGGTGGCAGTCCGGACACAGCGCAAACCGGGAAAGCATCACAGATCGCGGAATGGCGCACACCGCCGGTCGAATAATGGCACACAGCCATTATTCGCGTCACCCATCTTCAGCGCTGCAGGACCGGCTCCAGTTCATGACCGCAGGCCAGGCAGTGACTGAGCCATTCGCCGAGGAAAAGATTGAGCTGGCTCTTCTCGTCCGGCTGGTGCATCGCCTGGTTCGGATAGGGATAGATCGCCAGCAGCCGCCTCGCCTGTTCGGCGCCTATCACCTCGGCCATGCGTGCATCATGGTAGACACGCACTTCCAGCCGAGGTGCCGGCAACCATGGCAGGCCGAGCTCCTGGCGCACCTGCAGGGTGGTGGTGTAGGGGCAGGATTCGATCACTTCCAGCGCCAACACGCCGAGCAGGCGCTCGCCCTGGCTCATCGCCACGCGCCGCGACGACTGCGCCACGCGCATGTCCGGCAGCAGGCGCATCAGGCGCAGGTAGTTGGCCTCGCAGGTGCTCTGCATGCCCGCCAGGTCGACGCGGTAGCGCTCGCGCAGCAGGTTCACACCCATAACCCCCGGACCTCGGCGCGGTTCAGCGCCAGCCACTGCAGGGCGATGATGCTCGCCGCATTGTTGATCCGTCCGTCGCGCACCGCCGCCAGGGCGTCTTCGAACGGCACCACGTGGACGCGGATGTCCTCGCCCTCCTCCTCCAGCCCGTGGATGCCGCCGGCGTTGCTGCTGTCGCAGCGGCCGACGTAGAGATGCACGCGCTCGTTGCTGCCGCCCGGGGACGGCAGGTAGTCGCTGATCGGCCACAGCGCGCCGAGGGTCAGGCCGGCTTCCTCGATCGCCTCGCGGCGGGCGACCTCTTCCGGTTCCTCGTCCTTGTCGATCAGGCCGGCGACCAGTTCCAGCAGCCAGGGGCTCACCCCGGCTTCCAGCGCGCCGACGCGGAACTGCTCGATCAGCACCACCGTGTCGTGCTGCGGGTCGTAGGGCAGGACGCAGACGGCGTCGTGGCGCACGAACAGCTCGCGGCTGATCACCGGGCCCATGCCGCCGGCGAACTGGCGATGCCGCAGATGCAACCGATCGACCCGGTAGAAGCCACGGAAACAATGTTCCCGCTGGGTGATTTCGACGTCGTCCGGACCTGGCTTGAAGATTTCCGACATCCCGCGCAACTCGCTGATCAGTGAACTTCGGGTCATCCTAGCGCGCCACCACGCCCCGTGCAGCCTCTTTCGGAAACCGCCCGGCGGGCAGTCCGCAGCCCGTCATCCAGGCCGACGCGAGCGGGGCTGATGGTCCATACTGCGCAGTTTGCGCGCCGAACCGAGCGGCGCCCGGATGGTCTCAGTCACTCCGTTTCCGTCACAAGGAATCGCATGCGTCTTCCGAAAATCGCCGCCGCCGGCGGCCTCTGCCTCGTCCTGGGCGGCTGCCAGAGCCTGTTCGGACCGGGCATGAACGACCCGCTGGAACCCCGCCGCGACGCCTGGGAACACCTGCAGCCCGGCTGCCAGGGGGAACAGTGTCCGCTGGTGAACATCGACACCCTGAGCTTCGCCGACGAGCCGGCGCTGAACACGGCCATCGACGCGCACCTGCGCGACCTCGCCCGCAATGGCCCGAACGCCTCGCCGCCGCCGGCGCTGGACAGCTACGAGAAGAATTTCCTCAATACGGCCGAGCCCGGCTGGAGCAGCTACCTGCAGGCGAAGGTACGCGAGCAGCATGACGGCCTGGTGATCGTCGAGCTGTCCAGCTACCGCTTCACCGGCGGCGAGTACGGCCAGCCGGGGCGCGCCTTCATCAACTACGACCGCCGCCTGCACAAGGAACTGAGCCTGCAGGACGTGCTGCTGCCCGGCCAGGAGGAAGCCTTCTGGCAGGTCGCGCGCATGGCGCACCGCGCCTGGGTGGCGCAGAACAGGCTGGAGGAACAGGACCCGGACTTCCTCAGGGACTGGCCGTTCCAGCGCACCCCGCACTTCGCCCTGACCTTCGGCTCGCTGGTGCTGAAATACGACATCGACAGCATCGCGCCGCACTCGGTGGGGCATCCGGAAGTGAAGATTCCCTATCCGCGGCTGAACGGGATTCTCAAGCCGAATTATTTCCCGGGGCGGGGAACGTAGGAGCACGCCATGCGTGCGACACACCGGCGCCAGCCAGGTCGCGGGCATGGCCCGTTCCTACAGGGTCGGCGGCAGCGTTCGGGTAGGGCGCATAACGCGCCAGCGTTATCCGCCAGCCCCTGGGGACGCGGGAGCGTGGGAACGCTGGCACAGGGCGTCCACCCCCGGGTCAGGCGCCGGTCTTGCCCGCATCCAGCGCCAGCGCCTCGCCGCGTCCCAGCAGCGCCTGCAGCACGCCGGCCACCAGCAGCGCCGGCAGGGTCGCGCCGACATCCGGCAGGTAGTTCGCCAGCGCATGGTAGGTCGCCACGCCGCCGGCCCAGGCCAGCAGCGAGCCCCAGCGCAGCGCCGGAATGTTCGCGACGGTCATGCGCCGGCGGATGAGGAAGTGATCCACCAGCACCACGCCGAACAGCGGGGCGAACACCGAGCCGATCAGCAGCAGGAAGTTCTGGTATTCGGCCAGCGGCGCGAACCAGGCGATCAGGGTGCACAGCGCGCCGATGGCCAGCGCCAGCTGCTCGACCTTCAGCGGCAGCAGGATGCCGCTGGAAACCGCCGCCGAGTGGATGTCGGCGAAGGCCTTCTCCGACTCGTCGAGCAGGATCAGCAGCAGCGGGATGCCCATGCCCGCGCCGGCCAGCGCCAGCAGCAGCGCATTGGCGTCGCTGCCCTCGGCGAACGCCAGGGTGTAGGCCACGCCCAGGCCCATCAGCCACAGGCAGCCGATGAAGAAGCCCAGCGCCGAACCGGCGAACACCTGCCGGCCGCGCTTGCCGAAGCGCGAGTAGTCAGCGATCAGCGGCAGCCAGGACAGCGGCATGGCGATGGCGATGTCGAAGCCCACGGCGAAGGGCATGGAGCCGTCGCCGGCCTTCTGCCACAGCGCGACGAAATCCGCGCGGGCGATGAAGTCGGCGGTCAGCCAGACGCACGCGGCGATCAGCAGCCAGATGCCCCACTTGCGCAAGATGCGGCGCACGAACGCCAGCGGGCCGGCCACCGCCAGCAGGGTCGCCAGCGCGCCGAACACCAGGGTCCACATGGCCGGGCTGGTCCACGGGCTGCCCTCGCCGAAGGCGCGGCCGGCCAGCAGGCTGGCGGCGTCGCGCATGACGATGATCTCGAAGGCGCCCCAGCCGACCAGCTGCAGCAGGTTGAGGATCGCCGGCAATGCCGCGCCGTGGTTGCCCAGGCTGAGCTTGAGCGAAGCCATGGCGGCCAGCCCGGTGTCGCTGCCGATCACCCCGGCGGAGGCCAGCAGCAGCACGCCGACCAGCGTGCCGAGCAGGATCGCGCCCAGCGCGCCGGCCAGGCCGAGGCCGGGCGCCAGCAGCGCGCCGGTCTGCAGCACCATCAGGCCGAGACCTAGGGAGAACCACAGGGAAAACAGGTCGCGCAGGCCGAGCACGCGCTGTGCGGCGCCCACGGCGACGGTGGGGGAATAGTTGGTGGCGGTGGTGGTCACGATGCGTGCAGGGCTCGAATGTCGGATTAGGTTTTGTTGTTTTTCGTAGGAGCGAGCTTGCTCGCGAACAGCCCAGCAGCGAAGTCGCCGGCGAGCACGGTTCGCGAGCAAGCTCGCTCCTACGGGTATGGTGCTGCGGTCACACCTGCTTGTAGATCACCGATCCCTCGTCCTTGAAGCGCGCGGACTGCTGCTGGAAGCCGGCCTCGATGGCTTTCTGCTCATCGGTCAGGCCGTTCTCCTTGGCGTAGTCGCGGACCTCCTGGGTGATCTTCATCGAGCAGAACTTCGGCCCGCACATGGAGCAGAAGTGCGCGACCTTGGCCGAATCCTTCGGCAGCGTCTCGTCGTGGAAGGCGCGGGCGGTGTCCGGGTCGAGGCCGAGGTTGAACTGGTCCTCCCAGCGGAACTCGAAGCGCGCCTTGGACAGCGCATTGTCGCGGATCTGCGCGCCCGGGTGGCCCTTGGCGAGATCGGCGGCATGGGCGGCGATCTTGTAGGTGATGATGCCGGTCTTCACGTCATCCTTGTTCGGCAGGCCGAGGTGCTCCTTCGGCGTCACGTAGCAGAGCATGGCGCAGCCGTACCAGCCGATCATCGCCGCACCGATGCCCGAGGTGATGTGGTCGTAGCCCGGCGCGATGTCGGTGGTCAGCGGGCCGAGGGTGTAGAACGGCGCCTCGTCGCAGCACTCCAGCTGCTTGTCCATGTTCTCCTTGATCAGCTGCATCGGCACGTGTCCGGGGCCTTCGATCATCACCTGCACGTCGTGCTTCCAGGCGATCTTGGTCAGCTCGCCGAGGGTCTCCAGCTCGCCGAACTGCGCGGCGTCGTTGGCGTCGGCCACCGAGCCCGGACGCAGGCCATCGCCCAGCGAGAAGCTGACGTCGTAGGCCTTCATGATTTCGCAGATGTCTTCGAAGTGGGTGTAGAGGAAGTTTTCCTGGTGATGCGCCAGGCACCACTTGGCCATGATCGAGCCGCCGCGGGAGACGATGCCGGTGACGCGCTTGGCGGTCAGCGGCACGTAGCGCAGCAGCACGCCGGCGTGGATGGTGAAGTAGTCGACGCCCTGCTCGGCCTGTTCGATCAGGGTGTCGCGGAAGATTTCCCAGGTCAGGTCCTCGGCGATGCCGTTGACCTTCTCCAGCGCCTGGTAGATCGGCACGGTGCCGATCGGCACCGGGCTGTTGCGCAGAATCCACTCGCGGGTCTCGTGGATGTGCTTGCCGGTGGACAGGTCCATCACCGTGTCGGCGCCCCAGCGGATGCCCCAGGTGAGCTTCTCGACCTCTTCCTCGATGGACGAGCCCAGCGCGCTGTTGCCGATGTTGCCGTTGATCTTCACCAGGAAGTTGCGGCCGATGATCATCGGCTCCAGCTCGGTGTGGTTGATGTTCGCCGGGATGATCGCGCGGCCGCGGGCGATTTCCTCGCGGACGAATTCCGGGGTGATTTCGTTCGGGATATTGGCGCCGAAGCTGTGGCCGGGGTGCTGGTCCTTGAGCAGGCCGGCGGCGCGGGCTTCCTGCAGCTTCATGTTCTCGCGGATGGCGATGTATTCCATCTCGGGGGTGATGATGCCCTTCTTCGCGTAGTGCATCTGCGTGACGTTGGCGCCGGGCTTGGCGCGGCGCGGGGTGCGCACGTGGGCGAAGCGCAGGGCGTCGAGGCTGGTGTCGGCCAGGCGGGCCTGGCCGAACTCGGAGGTCAGGCCGGGGAGGATTTCGGTGTCGCCGCGCTCGTCGATCCAGCGCGAACGGATGTCCGGCAGGCCCTTGCGCAGGTCGATGCGGACCTCGGGGTCGGTGTAGGGGCCGGAGGTGTCATAGACGAACACCGGGGCGTTCTTCTCGCCGCCGAAGGCGGTGGGGGTGTCGGCGAGGGAGATTTCCCGTACCGGCACGCGGATGTCCGGGCGCGAGCCGGTCAGGTAGACCTTGCGCGAATTGGGGAAGGGCTGGGTCGATTGACGATCGAGCTGTTCAAGGCGGGTGACATTGTTGTTCTGGCTGGCTTTCATCGCTGGCTCTCCTGGGGTGATTTGTCGGGAGAACCTGGCTGTCGCGGGACCGCCGGATGGCGGTGAAAGGACGCGTCCCGAAGGGGCTGGGGCCGGGCGGAATGACTCCGGAAGGACGCGGACTTCTTGTTTCCCTACGCGGGTCTTAACCCGATCAGGTTCAACGGGATCCGGAACTATCCGATCTCAGCCCCTCGCATTGGGGCACCCCGACAAGAACGCCCGCAGTCTAATCAAGCGCACGCGGATTGGCCAACACAAGCCGACCGAAAGTTCGGTCCGCCTTCGCCCCGGCCTACTACACTCACTGCGGAGCGCCCGCACAGAGGCGCCTTGACCGCCGTTGGCGGCAACCCGTAGCCTTGCCCAACTCGCACTTTTATCCAGGACGAACGAATGCTGCGCAGACTCTCTCTGGCTGTCGCCGTGGCCGCAACGACAGGCTTTGCCTGGGCGGCCCAGCCTGCCCCGGCCGCATCCCCGCTGCCGACCAAGACCGACCTGATCAGCGTCTACAAGGATGCCGTCGACAACAACTCCGACCTCGCCGCCGCCCAGGCCGACTACCTGGCGCGCAAGGAAGCCGTGCCGCAGGCACGCTCGGGACTGCTGCCGCAGATCAACGCCGGCGCCAGCATCTTCGACACCCGGACCTCGCTGGACCAGCCGGACATCACGCTGAACCGCAGCAGCCAACTGGTCCAGGCCAGCCTCAGCCAGCCGCTGTTCCGCGCCGACCGCTGGTTCCAGCTGCAGGCGGCGAAGGACGTCAGCCAGCAGGCCGAGCTGGAATTCTCCGCGACCCAGCAGAACCTCATCCTGCAGACCGCGATCACCTACTTCGGCGTGCTCCGCGCCCAGGACAACCTGGCCGCCAGCAAGGCCGAGGAAGCGGCGTTCAAGCGCCAGCTCGACCAGTCCAACGAACGCTTCGACGTGGGCCTGTCGGACAAGACCGACGTGCTCGAATCCCAGGCCGGCTACGACACCGCGCGGGCCAACCGGATCGTCGCCGAGCAGCAGGTGGAAGATGCCTTCCAGGCCCTGATCACCCTGACCAACCGCGAGTACGCCTCCATCGAAGGCATCCTCCACTCGCTGCCGGTGGTGCCGCCGGCGCCCAACGACGCCAAGGCCTGGGTGGACACCGCCGTGCAGCAGAACCTGCTGCTGCAGGCCAGCAACTACGCGGTCAACTCCGCCGAAGAGACGCTGCGCCAGCGCAAGGCCGGCCACCTGCCGACCCTCGATGCGGTGGCGCAATACCAGAAGGGCGACAACGACGCCCTGGGCTATACCAACTCCGGCAACCTTCCCGGTCAGTCCGGCTTCGGTGGCGATGCCAGCCAGAGCGCCATCGGCCTGCAGCTCAATGTGCCGATCTACAGCGGCGGCCTGACCAGTTCGCAGGTGCGCGAGTCCTACCAGCGCCTCAGCCAGAGCGAGCAGCTGCGCGAAAGCCAGCGCCGCCAGGTGGTGCAGGACGCGCGCAACCAGCACCGCGCGGTGAACACCGACGTGGAAACGGTGAAGGCGCGGCGCCAGGCGATCATCTCCAACCAGAGCTCCCTGGAAGCCACCGAGATCGGCTACCAGGTCGGCACCCGCAACATCGTCGACGTGCTCGACGCCCAGCGCCAGCTGTACAGCGCGGTGCGCGACTACAACAACAGCCGCTACGACTACATCCTCGACAACCTGCGCCTGAAGCAGACCGCCGGCACCCTCAGCCCGGCCGACCTGCAGGCGCTGAGCAGCTACCTGAAGCCGGACTACGACCCGGACAAGGACTTCCTGCCGCCGGACCTGGCGAAGGCGGCGGAAGCCCAGTTGCAGGGGAATCCGCGGTACTGATGGAAGAATGGAAGAAGCCCGGCGGATGCCGGGCTTCTGCTTTCCAGGGAGACGGTACGTCCTCATCGGTGGATGACGCTGGCGCGTCATTCACCCTACGTTGCTCAATGTAGGAGCGGGCCATGCCCGCGAATCGCGCGCATGGTCCGCTCTATCCCGTAGGGTGGATGAGGCTCTTTTCATCCACCATTGCGCGGCCATGGTGGATCGGTGGAGCGTGATCCACCCTACCCAACCTCACTGCACCGCCACCCTCCTCTGCGCCAGCATCCGCCCGATCAGCGCCACCAGCGTCAAGCCGATCAGCAGCACGGAAATCGCCGCCACCGCCGGGTCGATGTTGTCGCGCAGCCCCGACCAGATCTGCCGCGGCAGGGTATTCACCTCGGTACTGGTGACGAACAGCGTCACCGCGATCTCCTCCCAGGACAGCGCGAAGCACAGCAGCGCGGTGCTGGCGATGCCCAGCTTGAGGTTCGGCAGCACCACCAGGAAGGTGGTCTGGCCGAGGCTGGCGCCGAGGTTGCGCGCCGCCAGTTCGATGCGCCGGTCCAGTTGGCTCAGCGCCACCAGCATGGTCACCACGCCGTAGGGCACCACCATCACGATGTGGGCGATGGTCAGGCCGAACAGGGTGTCGTAGCCGAGCGCCGGGGCGAACTTGCTGACCGTGGTTTCCATGAAGTACAGGACCATCGCCGAGATCATCGGCGGGATCGCCATCGGCAACAGCACCAGGCCGATCAGCAGGGTCGCCAGGCGCGAGCGCAGGTACCAGATGCCGAGGCTGAAGCTCACCGCCAGCGCCGTGGCGATCACGCAGGTGGCGGTCGCCACCACCAGGCTCTGGCCGATGGCGGACAGCCATTCCGGACTGCTGACCAGCGCCTCGTAGTGGCGCAGCGACCAGTTGCCGTTGGGCATCGACAGGAAGCGCCTGGAGGTGAAGGACACCGGGATCACCGCCAGCAGCGGGAACAGCATGAAGATCATCGCCATCACCGCCAGCAGGCGGCTTGCAGCCTTGCTTTGATGCTCATTCATAGGTCAGCCCACCAGTCGATCGACACGGGTCATGCGCAGCAGCGCCCAGATCAGCCCGCTGACCAGCGCCAGCAGGACCACGCTGAGCGCGGCGCCGAGGCCCCAGTTGCTGGTCTGGAACATCTGCAGGTAGACGTACTCCGCGACCATCGCCGTCTGCCCGCCGCCGAGGATCGCCGGGGTGATGAAGAAGCCCAGGCAGAACACGAAGACGATGATGAAGGCGCCGAGCACGCCCGGAATCGTCTGCGGCACGAAGATGCTCCAGAACGTGCGCAGCTGGCCGGCGCCCAGCCCGCGCGAGGCGAGCAGTACGCGCGGGTCGAGGCGGCGCATGGTCGACACCAGCGGGAAGATGGCGAACGGCACCATGAAGTGCACCATGCCGATCACCACGCCCAGCTCGTTGCGCGTCAGCTGCAGCGGCTCGCTGATGATCCCCAGCGACTGCAGCCAGCCGTTGAGCATGCCGTTGCTGCGCAGGGCGATCAGCCAGCCGAAGGCGCGCACCAGCACCGACAGCCAGAACGGGATGAACACGCAGATTTCCACCATGCGCTGCCAGAACGGCGAGCTGAACACCCAGCAGTACGCCATCAGGTAGGCGATGGCGACGGACACCAGCGTCACCGTGGTGCACAGGCGGAAGGTCCGCCACAGCACGTCGTGGATCGCCGGGTCGGTGGCGATCCGCTGGTACTGCTCGATGCCCGGCTCCGGCAGGGTGAAGCTCCAGCCCACCACGCCGGCGAACGGCAGCACGTAGAACAGCAGCAGGACGATCGGCAGCGGCAGCAGCAGCGCGCCCAGCTTCAGCCGCGAGGGAGCGTTATCGGCCATGGAATGCGCCTCCGCTCACTTGGAGATATGCGTCAGGTATTGCTCCAGCGCCACCGCGTAGTGGTCGGTGTACCACTCGTGGCTGAGCATGATCTGCTTCGGCAGGTTGTCCGGATCGGTGCAGTTCAGGTGCCGGCGATCGGCCGGGATCAGCGCGGCGGCCGCCGGGTTGGCCGGGCCGTTGCCGAACATGGTGAACAGCTCGACCTGCGATTGCGGGTCCTGCGCGTGGGCGATGAAGCGCATCGCCGCCTCGCTGCCGCCCGGGTTGCCCTTGAGCACGCCCCAGTTGCTGCAGCCGAGCAGCGCGTTGTCGAATGTCCACTTGATGCGGTCTTCGCTGTCCTCGGTGATCACCTGGGCGCGGGTGTTCCAGATCGCGCCCATGGACACCTCGCCCTCCAGCAGCAGTTGCTGGGTCTCCGCGCCCGAGCCCCAGAAGGCCAGCACGTGCGGCTTGAGTTCCTCGATCTTGGCCAGCGCGCGCGGCACGTCCAGCGGATACAGGTTGGCCGGCTCGACGCCGTCGGCCAGCAGCGCGGCCTCCAGCATGCCGTTCATCCACTTGTAGAGGGTGCGCTTGCCGGGGAAGGTCTTGACATCCCAGAAGTCCTTCCAGGTCTTCGGCGCGTTGTCGCCGAAACGCTCGCTGTCGTAGGCGATCACGTAGCTGAGCATGTAGTCGGCGATGCCGTAGTCGTAGGCGAAGCCCGGCAGTACCTTGTCGCGCGAGACGATGCTGTAGTCGATCGGCTGCACCAGCCCTTCCCTGCCGAGGTTCTGCAGGATCGAGCTTTCCGCGTCGACCACGTCCCAGCTCACCCGGCCGCTGGAGAGCTGGGTGCGGATGGCGCCCTCGGTCGGGCCGCTGCCGTCGATCTTCACCGGGATGCCGGTGGCCCTGGTGAAGCTCTCGGTCCAGGCCTTGCCGAACGCCTTGACCGCGTCGCCGCCCCAGTTCACCACCACCAGCGGCTTGTCGGCGGCGAAGCTGACGCCGCTGCGCATGGCCAGCGGCAGCGCGGCGAGCAGGCCCATGCCCTTGAGGAAGCTGCGGCGGTCGATCTGCCCGCGGCGGGCCTTTTCGATGAGGGTTTCGATGCAGTCTTGCTGATGCGGATTGAACATGGCGACTCCTTGGAATGCAGTGGGATGTACCGGCGTTCAGGCCAGCAGCAGACTTTTTTCGATCGGCCAGCTCAGCCACACGCGGGCACCGTGTTCGAGGCGCGAGGCGTGATGGTCGGCATGCACCGCGAGGCTCATCGGCAGCGCCTCGCCGGTGGCGGTGGCCAGGCCCAGCTCGGTGCTGGCGCCCTGGTAGGTGCGCGAAGTGAGCACCGCCGGCACCACGTTGTGCCCGGCGACGGTCGGCGGCGCAGCGTGCAGCTGCATGTGCTCGGGGCGCACGGCCAGCAGGGGTTTGTCCGCCTGCAAGGCAGCGGAAGGTTCGGCGTGCAGCTCGGCATCGCCGAAGCGGCCGCGGGCCAGGGCGCCGGATCGGTCCACCTGGCTCAGCGGGAAGAGGTTCATCTTGCCGAGAAACTCGGCGACGAAGCGGTTGCCGGGCTGGTTGTAGATGCGTTCCGGCGTATCCACCTGGGCCAGCGCGCCGCGGTTGAAGATGGCGATGCGGGTGGACAGCGCCAGCGCCTCGTTCTGGTCGTGGGTGACGAAGACGAAGGTGGTGCCGATCTGCTGGTGGATGCGCTGCAGCTCGGCCTGCAGCTGCTCGCGCAGGTTCTTGTCCAGCGCCGAGAGCGGTTCGTCGAGCAGCAGCAGGTCCGGCTCGAACACCAGCGCGCGGGCGATGGCGACGCGCTGCTGCTGGCCGCCGGAAAGCTCGGCGGGACGCTTGCCGCGATGCTCACCGAGCCCGACCACGTCGAGCATGTGGCGCACCCGGCGGTTGCGTTCCTCGGGCTTCACACCGCGGATCTTCAGCGGGAAGCCGACGTTGTCCTCGATGCTCATGTGCGGGAACAGCGCATAGCCCTGGAACACCATGCCGAAGTTGCGCTTCTCCGCGGGGAGACGGGAGATGTCCTGGCCGTGGGCCTCCAGGCGGCCGCTGGAGTGGTTCTGGAAGCCGGCGAGGATCATCAGGAAGGTGGTCTTGCCGGAACCGGACGGCCCCAGCAGGGTGAGGAATTCGCCTTGCTCGATATCGATGGAGACGGAATCCAGGGCACGGAAGCTTCCGTAATTCTTGCCAATGCCGATGGCACGAAGCTGGGGCTGTCGCTCCACTGCGCTTACCTCGTCTTTGTTCTTGTTCTAAGACGTGCCGGCGGTGAGAAACCGGCTGTTTTCCGCAGTATTGTCAAATAGCCTTTCGCTTCAATCGCGTTTTTTAGTCGCCATTGTCAAATTTTATTCACCAAACCAGGCATTCCGGCTGCCATTGCGGAACTGCTCGGACATGCGCAGCTCGGCCATCATCCACGCCTTGAAGGCCCGCACGTCGGGGCGGTCGGTCCTGGCCGGGTCGCTGACGAAGTAGTAGCGGTTCGGCGGCTCGATGGCGACGTTGAACAGCCGCACCAGCTGCCCCTTGGCCATGGCGTCGCCGCTGACCAGCGCATCGCCCATCGCCACGCCCTGCCCGGCGATGGCCGCCGACTGCACCAGGTGCGCATCGGAGAAGACGATGCCGTTGCGCACATTGAGATCGCGCACCCCGGCCGCGGCGGCCCAGAGCAGCCAGTCGGAGTGATCGACCATGTGCAGCAGCGGCAGGTGGGCGAGGTCTTCCGGGGAATCCAGGCCGCCGGTGGAGTTGATCAGCGACGGGCTGCACACCGGGAAGGTGTCGAGGGTGGCGATCAGCTCGACGTGCAGGTCCGGCCAGTCGCCGACGCCATAGGCGATGAACAGGTCGACGTCGCGGTTGCTCACGTCGTCCGGCACCCGCGGCGACACCAGGCTCAATTCCACCCGCGGATGGGCGCGCTGGAACTTGCCGATCTGGTGGCACAGCCAGTAGGTGGCGAAACCCGGCGTGCAGCTGATGCACAGCCGGCCGGCGATTTCCTCGGCATTGGCGAAGCGCCGCGCCTCATTGAGGATCGCCAGCGCGCGCTGGGTCTCGCGGGCGAAGCACTCGCCCTGGTAGGTCAGCACGATGCCACGCCCGGCGCGCTCGGTGAGGGCGATGCCGAGGCAGTCCTCCAGCGCATGCAACTGGTGGCTGACCGCGCTGCGGGTCAGGCTCAGCTCGCTGGCGGCCTCGGACAGGCTGCCCAGCCGGGCGACGGCATCGAGCACGCGCAGGGCGGTCATCGAGGGGAAACGCATGGGGATGACTCCAGTTCTTGTAGGTTGGATGGAGCGGAGCGATACCCATCCTACCGTGTAGGACCGTCCCGGAACGCCTTACCTGTAGGAGCCAGCTTGCTGGCGATCAGCCGTGCCAGCCGGCCGTGCCGTGGTTTAGGGGGATGCAGGGATCGCCAGCAAGGGCTAGGCGCCCCCCTCGCTCCTACAATTCAGCACGGCGCTCCCGGAAGCGTTCGGGAGTGGTTCCCACATGCCGCAAAAACGCCCGGTGAAAACTCGTCACATGCTCGTACCCGAGCAGAAACCCGATCTCCTGCACCGTCATCCGGCTCGCCAGCAGATAGCGCTGCGCCAGCGCCATGCGCACCTCGTAGACGATCCCTTTGAAGGTCAACCCATGGCCCCGCAAGCGGCGCTGCAGGGTATGCGGCGGCAGGCGGAAGTGCGCGGCGGTCTCCTCCAGGTCCGGCAGCGGAATGCGTCCGTTCTGCAGCAGGAAGAAGCGCACGTCGTCCGGCAAGCCCTGCCCGCCCTCGAAACCGGCCAGCGTGGCCGCGCCCTGCGCCAGGCACAGGCGCAGCACCGACGGGCTGGACGTGGAGAACGGCCGGTCATGGAATTCCCTGGGAATCCGCATCTCCGCCCGCTCCGCCGAAAACACCACGCGCCCCGGGAACAGCTCGGCATACACCGCCGCATGGGGCGGCGGCGCGAACGGCAGGTGCACCTCGATCTCCCGGCAATCCGCCAGCTCCGGCAACCGCTGGCACAGCCAGCGCCAGGTGCTGCTCAGCCACTCGTCGCACAGCGCCTGGCATTCCACGCGGCTGAACGGCGGCAGGTCCAGCACCAGATGCATGTGCCGCGCACCCTCCTCGCGGGAGACATGGATCGGGTGCGGCAGCAGGTTCGAGCGCTGCCCGAGGGAGATATCCCACGACCGCCGCAGGTTAGCCGCGCTGATCAGCGCATAGCCGATCACCCCCATGTCGAACAGGTTGTAGCGCTGCCCCAGGCGCAGGAAGAAATCCCCCGGCCAGAGCATCCCGGCGGCCAGGCGCAGCAGGCGGTAGTAGCGGTCGAAGGTCATCGCGCTGGCGGCCGTCGCCCCAGCCGGCAAACCGAGTCCCGCCAGTAGCGGATCGAGGGGCGGCATTGCCGGCCGCGCCTGCCATTCCTCGAGGAAACGCTGGTACTGCTGGCGGGCGGCGTAGTCGATATCGGACTGCTGGTCGGGCATGGCGAAGTTGTCGTGTAGAGCTAGTCGATTGTCATCTTATGCTAGTCGGCGACGAAAAGGCGCTCCCTATACTGCGGCGAAAAACAACAGGGAACCGCCGCCATGACCGCACCGGATACCTTCCGCTCCAGCCACTCCCCCGCCAGCCGCCACGCCGACCTGCTGCTCAGGAACGGCCGCTTCTACACCCTCGACCCGGCGCAGCCCTGGGCGGACGCGGTGGCGATCCGCGATGGCCTCTTCCTCGCCGTCGGCCGCGCGGAAGAGCTGGAACAGCTGGTCGGTCCGCAGACCCGCGTGCACGATCTCGACGGCGCCTTCTGCATGCCCGGCCTGCACGACATGCATACCCACCCGGACCTCGCCCTGGCGCCGCGCTACGCCGACGACCTCGATGTCGGTATCGAGGACCCGACGCCGGAGCAGCTGGCCGCGGCGATCCACGCCTACGCCGACAGCCATCCCGGCGACGGCTGGATCTACGGCCAGTACTGGGTGCGCTACACCTTCCGCGAGGCCGGGCTGAAGCCGGGCCGCGAGTGGCTCGACAGCGTCATGCCGGACCGCCCGGTAGCGCTGCTCGACCGCATGTGGGGGACCATGATGGTCAACTCCCGCGCCCTGGAACTGGCCGGCATCGACGCCAATACGCCGGACCCGCGCAATGGCTACCTGGAACGCGACGAACTCAGCGGCGAACCCAACGGCCTGCTGATCGATGGCGCCTACGCGCTGATCCACGCCGCCATGCCGCCGACGCCGGTGACCGTGCTGCGCCGCGCCTACCGCGACGGCGTGCATTTCCAGAGCGCCCGCGGCGTCACCGCGAGCAAGTACGTGCACGTCTGCGAACACCGCCTGCAGGCGCTGAAGGAGCTGGACGATGCCGGCGAACTGAGCCTGCGGGTGGAAGCGGCGATCAGCTGGCAGGACGACATCTTCCCGGTGCGCCGCCGCTGGGAACTGCTGGCCGGCGAACGCCACTACTACCGCAGCGCGCGGCTGTCGGCCAACGCGGTGAAATTCCACTTCGACGGCACCGTCGAGCCGCGCTCGTCCTTCCTCATCAACCCCTGGCCGGGCGAGGACGCCTGGCGCGGCAAGCTCAACCTGACCCCGGAGCACATCACCGACATGGTGGTGGACATGGACCGCCGCGGCATCCGCGTGATCGCCCACTGCACCGGCGACGGCGCCTCCGACGTGTTCCTCGACGCGGTGGCCGAGGCGCGCCGGCGCAACGGCTTCAGCGGCATCCGCCACCAGTGCGCGCACAGCACCATCCTGCATCCGGGCAACCTCAGGCGCTTCCGCGAACTGGAGGTGATCGCCGAATTCTCCCCGGCGGCCTGGTACCCGACGCCCTTCGCCAGCGGCGCGCGCTCCGGCTACGGCGCCGAGCGCCTGAAGCGCATCTACGACTACAAGGGCGTGCTGGCCGCCGGTGGCATCGCGGTGATGGGCACCGACTGGCCGGTGGCGTCCATCGACCCGTGGCTGGCGCTGGAAACCATGGTCACCCGGCAGAACCCGTGGAACGACGATCCGGCCTGCTTCGGCGAGCCGATCAGCCTGGAGCAGGCGCTGCGCGTGGTCACCCTGAACGGCGCCCATGCGATGAACCTGGAGCACCTGACCGGCAGCATCGAGGCCGGCAAGTCGGCGGATTTCATCGTCCTCGACCGCGACCTGTTCGCCCAGCCGGCGCGCAACTACATCCACAGGACCCAGGTGCGCCTGACCTTCGTCGAGGGCCGCCCATCCTACGACCAGCAGGGTGTCTTCGCCGGCACGCCGCTGCAGGCGACCTGGCAGGGCGAGCCGCCGGTACTGGAAGGAGGCGCGCAATGAGCATCCCGGTAACCGTGGTCGCCGGCTTTCTCGGCGCCGGCAAGACCACCCTGCTCCGCCACTTGCTGGAGCACAGCGGGGGCCAGCGGCTGGCGCTGATCGTCAACGACTTCGGCGAGCTGAACATCGACGCGGCGATGATCGCCGAGCACAGCGACGCGGTGTACAGCCTGCAGAACGGCTGCCTGTGCTGCACCATGCAGGACGACCTGCTCGCCCAGCTCGGCCGGCTGGCTGCGGTGCAGCCGCCGGTGGAGCGCATCGTCATCGAGTGCAGCGGCGTGGCCGACCCGCAGCCGATCGTGCAGGCGCTGGGTTATCCACAGCTGCGCCGGCGCATGCATCTGGATGCGCTGGTCACCGTGGTGGATGCCGCGCGCAGCACTCCGCTGGAAGACGAATACGCGCGACTGGAACGCCGTCAGGCGGCCGCTGCCGACCTGCTATTGCTGAACAAGTGCGACCTCGCCAGCACCGAACAACTGGACGCCCTGCGCCGCCGATTCGGCGAGCCGAAGCGGATGGTCGAGACGGTGCAGGCGCAGGTGCCCGCCGAACTGCTGTTCGGCGAACGCCCAGCCGACCGCCAGGAGCGCCTGCAGCCTGTACTGAACAGCGACCACGCCGGAATGTTCGACAGCTGGCTGTGGCGCGCTTCCGGACGCTTCGACCGCCAGCGCCTGCGCGCCTGGCTGGATGAGCTTCCGCAAGGATTGTTCCGCCTCAAGGGCCGCGTATATCTGGACGACCGCGACGCGCCGCTGTGGCTGCAGTACGTCGGCGGGCGCAGCCAGTTCCTTCCCGCCGGCGGCGAGGAAACCGACAACTGCCTGGTGTTCATCGCCGGGCGCGACAGCGATCTGCGTGCGAAGCTGGAACAGGGCCTGAACGCCTGCCTGGCCGACGCTTCATCCATTACCCAGAGGAAATCCGCGTGAGCAGCCTGCCCGCCTCCCCGATCAGCAAAGCCACCTGCCCGCCGGAAGAATGGACGCTGCGCGAACAGCTCGCCGCCTGCTACCGGCTGGTGGCGCACTTCCGCATGAGCGACCTGATCTTCACCCACATCTCCGTGCGTCTGCCGGGGCCGGAGCATCACTTCCTGATCAACCCCTACGGGCTGATGTTCGACGAGATCACCGCCTCCAGCCTGGTGAAGATCGACCTCGACGGCCAGCCGGTGGAGCCGACGCCGTACAAGGTCAACCCGGCCGGCTTCGTGATCCACAGCGCCATCCACGCCGCGCGCGAGGACGCCCAGTGCGTGCTGCACACCCACACCCGCGCCGGCTGCGCGGTGGCCGCGCAAGCCTGCGGGCTGCTGCCGCTGAACCAGATGTCCATGGAGTTCCATGGCCGCATCGGCTACCACGACTACGAGGGCATCGCGCTGTCGTTCGACGAGCAGAAGCGCCTGGTGCGCGACCTCGGCGAGCATTCCGTGCTGATGCTGCGCAACCACGGCCTGCTGACGGTCGGCGAAACCGTGCAGCAGGCGTTCCTGCGCATGTACTACCTGGAGAAGGCCTGCGACATCCAGCTGGCCGCGCAGGCCGGCGGCGAACTGGTGATCCCGCCAGAGGAAATCTGCCAGCGCACCGAGCGCCAGTTCAACGAACCGGCACAGCCGCAGGCGGAAGGCGACCTGACCGACACGGACGCCAACGACCTGGCCTGGCAGGCGCTGCTGCGCATGCTCGACCGCATTGCGCCGGATTTTCGCGATTGATGATCTGGTGGATAACCCTGCGGGGTTATTCACCCTACACACGCCCGGACCATGGGCGTAGGAAACTGTAGGAGCGGGCCATGCCCGCGACAGAAGCGTCGCACGCATGGCGTGCTCCTGCAGGTTGTTTCGTTGGTGGATGACCGAAGTCATCCACCAATCGATGCTGGCCTTACTGCGAAGCCCAGGCGTTGAACCGCTCCTCCAGCTCCTCGCCATGGTCGACCCAGAACTCGTCGTCCATCGCCAGCCCCACTGCCAGGTTGGCCGGCGAAGTCGGCACCCAGCTCGCCAGCTTCGGCTCCAGCTTGCCGGCCGCTTCCCTGTTGGTCGGGCCGTAGGGGATGTTGTCGACGTACTTCACCTGCGCATCCGGCTGGTTGGCGAAGGCGATGAAGCGCTTGGCCGTGTCGACGTGCTGCGAGCCCTTGATGATCGCCCAGTAGTCCATGCCGTACAGGCTGCCCGGCCAGACCAGCGCCAGGTTGCGGCCGCCCTTGTGCGCGTCGGCGATGCGCCCGGTGTAGGTGGAGGTCATCACCACGTCGCCGGCAGCCAGCCACTGCGCGGGTTGCGCGCCGGCTTCCCACCACTGCACATGGGGCTTGATCTGGTCGAGCTTGGCGAAGGCGCGATCCTGGCCGGCCTTGGTCGCCAGGGTCTTGTACACGTCCTCGGCCTTGACGCCGTCGGCCATCAGGGCGAATTCCAGGTTGTACACCGCGCGCTTGCGCAGGCCGCGCTTGCCGGGGAATTTCTCCAGGTCCCAGAAATCCGCCCAGGAAGTCGGCGCGGCCTTCAGCTTGTCGGCGTCGTAGGCGATCGCCACGCCCCACACCAGCGCCGCCGAACCGCAGTCCTTGGCCGCGTTGGGGATGAGCTGGTCCTGGCCACCGATGGCGTTCCAGTCCAGGCGTTCGAACAGGCCTTCATCGCAGCCGCGGGCCAGGTCGGGACCTTCGATCTGCACCAGATCCCAGTCGGCATGGCCGGTGTCGGCCATCACCTTGATCTTGGCCATTTCGCCGTTGTACTCGCTCTGCACCAGCTTGACCCCGGTGCTGGCCGAGAACGGCTTGAAGAAGGCGACTTCCTGGGCCTTCTGGCCGGCGCCGCCGTAACCGACCACCACCATGCTTTCCGCCGCCTGGGCGACGCCGGCGCAGAGCCCGAGGGCGAGCAGCAGGGGTTGCAAAGCGTTTTTCCGCGAAATCATCGGGCATTACCTCCTCAGGACAGATGCCGCGCGCCCTGCAGGCAGCAGGACAGACGGTGAAGTGGCGGGTGCACCGGGCGAACAGACAGCGGGACACGGCGGCCGGCAGGGCCGGACCGTTGCAAGGGATTCATGCGCATCTCCGTTGTTGTTGTTGTGGAGCACGTCGCTGATAGCGCCCGCCTTGGCGGCGGGCCTGGCTAAAAACTACCCAGTCGATTTTAAAAAAACAAGTTGATTTTTTACTGAAGGTAAATTTTTATGGATTACGTTAGATAACCCTAGCAGGAGTCCTCGCCGTGTCCGACGTGATCCATTTCTCCAGGCCCGAACTGCAGTTCCAGCCCTATGGCGGCCAGCCCGCCGAACGCGCCGCCATCTGCCGCCTGATCGGCCCGGCGGACAGCCAGACCATGGGCGCCGGCATGGCCCGCTTCGACGGCTGCTCCATCGAATGGACGGTGCTCTACGACGAGCTGATCGTGGTGATCGAGGGCAACTTCCGCCTGCGCCTGGCCGACCGCGTGATCGATGCGCGTCCCGGCGACGTGATCTGGGTCCCGGAGCGCACGCCGCTGGCCTACGAGGGCGAGAAGGCCACCGTGTTCTACGCGCTCTACCCAGTGGATTGGCAGGCGCGCAACGCCTGAGCCGGTCCCGCCCATAACAAGAATCGGAGAGCTCCCTGATGACCGCCTTCCCGCACCTGTTCAGCCCGCTGGAAATCCGTGGCAAACGCCTGAAGAACCGGATCATGTCCACCGGCCACGATACGTCCATGCCCACCGACAACCTGGTCAACGACCAGTTGGTGGCCTACCACAAGGCGCGGGCGGAAGGCGGCGTCGGCCTGATCGTCATGCAGGTCGCCGGGGTGCACGACAGCGCGCGCTACACCTCGCATGTGCTGATGGCCACCGACGATTCCTGCATCGAGGGCTACCGGCGCGTCGCCGAGGCCTGTCACGCGGAAGGCACCGTGCTGCTGTCGCAGGTGTTCCACCCGGGCCGCGAGATCATGGAGTCCGCCGACGGCCTGCTGGCCGTGGCCTACTCCGCCTCGGCCACGCCGAACGAGCGTTTCCATGTCATGCCGCGCGAGCTGGACCAGGCGATGATCGACGAGATCGTCGCCGGCTACGCCGCTGCCGCCCGCCGCCTGCACACGGCCGGCCTGGACGGCGTGGAAGTGGTCGCCAGCCACGGCTACCTGCCGGCGCAGTTCCTCAACCCGCGGGTGAACCGCCGCAGCGACGGCTACAACGGCGATCTCGACGCGCGCCTGCGCTTCCTCCGCGAAGTGCTGGCTGCGGTGCGCGAAGCCACTGCCGATGACTTCATCGTCGGCCTGCGCATCTCCGCCGACGAGCGCGATCCCGAGGGCCTGACCGAGGACGAATCGCTGCAGGCGGTGCTGGCGCTGCAGGGCGAACTGGATTACGTGCATATCGTCGCCGGCACCTCCGCATCGCTGGGCGGCGCCATCCATATCGTGCCGCCGATGGCCGTGGAAGCCGCCTATCTCGCGCCCACCGCCGGCACGTTCAAAGCGCGGCTGGATATCCCGCTGTTCGTCACCGGTCGCATCAACCAGCCGCAGGAAGCCGAGCAGATCCTCGCCCGCGGCCAGGCCGACATGTGCGGCATGACCCGCGCGCTGATCGCCGACCCGCAGATGCCGAACAAGGCCGGTTCCGGCCGCCACGATGACGTGCGCGCCTGCATCGCCTGCAACCAGGCGTGCATCGGCCACTTCCACCGCGGCCTGCCGATTTCCTGCATCCAGCATCCGGAAACCGGCCGCGAGCTGATCTATGGCCGCGTCGAACAGGCGCGCCAACGCAAGAAGGTACTGGTCGCCGGCGGCGGCCCGGCCGGCATGAAGGCCGCTGCCGTGGCGGCGCAGCGTGGACATGACGTGACCCTATGCGAAGCGACGTCGCAACTCGGCGGACAGGTGAACCTGGCGCAGCTGCTGCCACGTCGCGCGGAATTCGGCGGCGCTTCCACCAACCTGCAGCGGGAAATGGAACTGG
Organism: Pseudomonas jinjuensis; assembly: GCF_900103845.1. Taxonomy (GTDB): domain Bacteria; phylum Pseudomonadota; class Gammaproteobacteria; order Pseudomonadales; family Pseudomonadaceae; genus Pseudomonas; species Pseudomonas jinjuensis. Next base: position 36,952 of record NZ_FNIJ01000017.1, on the reverse strand, counting down.
CTGGCGTGCGCGTGCTGCGCAACACCCGCGTCGACCGCGCACTGGTGGAACAGGAACGCCCGGACCTGGTGATCATCGCCACCGGCGCCAAACCCTACTGGCCGCATTTCGAACAGGGCGGCGAGCTGCAGGTGGTGGATGCCTGGCAGGTGCTGCGCGGCGAAGCGAAGATCGGCCGCTCGGTGCTGGTCGCCGACTGGCGCTGCGACTGGATCGGCCCGGGCATCGCCGAACGCCTGGTGCGCGACGGCCATCAGGTGCAGCTGGCGGTGAACGGCACCCACTGCGGCGAGAGCCTGCCGCTCTACGTGCGCGACCACCTGGCCGGCGAACTGCACCGCCTCGGCGTGCCGATCACTCCCTACGCCCGCCTCTACGGCTGCGACGACAGCACGGTGTACCTGCAGCACACCGCCAGCGGCGAGCCGATGCTGTTCGAGGACATCGATACGCTGGTGCTCTGCCAGGGCCACGAACCGGTGGACACCCTCGCCGCCGAGCTGCACGGACTGGTGGAATACAAGCGCATCGGCGACTGCCTGGCGCCGCGCACCGCCGAGGAAGCGATCTTCGAAGGCCTGAAGGCGGCGTGGGCGATCTGACGGTCGCGGGCATGGCCCTCTCCTGCAACGGCACGGCCCACCCTTGTAGGAGCGGGCCATGCCCGCGATGCTCTTCCACCTCACACGGCGCTTTTGTTTAGAATCCTCGCTCCCCCTTCTGGACATCGCCGCATGAGCCGCAAAGCCCCGCAGGAAGCCATCGAACAGGCCAACCCCAACGGCGCCGAGACGCACTTCCTCGGCGGCCGCATCCGTGGCCTGCGCAAGCGTCGCGGCATGACCCTGAGCGAGCTGGCCGAGCAGAGCAAGCTCACCGCCGGCTACATCAGCCAGCTGGAACGCAACCTCGCCTACCCGTCGATCCCCGCGCTGTTCAACATCGCCCGCGCGCTCGGCGTGACCATCCAGTGGTTCTTCGCCAGCGAAGTGGCGGTGGACCCGGCCGACGCCGGCTACGTGGTGCGGCGCAACAGCCGCCTGAGCGTGCATTACGAAGACGGCATCGTCGACGAGCTGCTCACCCCGCAGCCCAGCCGCCAGCTGGAAATCCTCCACTCGCGCTTCCCGCCCGGCACCTACAGCCAGCAGAGCTACAGCCATGAAGGGGAAGAGGCCGGCTATATCCTCACCGGCGTGTTCGAACTCTGGGTCGGCGACCGCCATTTCGAACTGAAGGAAGGCGACAGCTTCAGCTACTCCAGCCAGGAGCCGCACCGTTACGGCAATCCCGGGGATACGGATACCGTGGTGCTGTGGATGATCACGCCGCCGACGTTCTGATCCATATGGCGGGTTTCCCCCTATAAAAGGTCGCGGGCATGGCCCGCTCCTGCACCACAACGCCGAGCCTCGAACTTGTAGGAGCGAGCTTGCTCGCGAACGAATCCCCCCGGCGATACAGCGGCCGTTGTTCCTACACCCGAACCAGCGATCCCAACCCGTCCAGCAACTGCTGCAACGCCCCCTGGTTGGCGCGCATCACGCCCAGCCCCGCCTCGGCCATGCGTTTCGCGCTCTCCGGGTGATCCCACAGCTGCTCCACCGCCGCCGCCAGCGCCGCGGCATCGGCCACCTCGCGCAACGCGCCGACCTCGCGCAATTGCGCGGCGATCTCGAGGAAGTTGAACAGGTGCGGCCCGGACAGCACCGGCTTGCCCAGCGCCGCCGGCTCCAGCAGGTTGTGCCCGCCGTTCTCCACCAGGCTGCCGCCGACGAAGGCGATGTCGGCCAGGGCATAGAGGAACAGCAGTTCGCCCATGGTGTCGCCGAGCAGCACGCTGGTGTCCATGGTCACCGCCTCGCCGCTGGAACGCCGCACGCTGGCGAAGCCTTCGCGGCGGCACAGCTCGTACACGCCGTTGAAGCGCTCCGGATGGCGCGGCACCAGGATCAGCAAGGCCTTGGGGTAATCAGCGAGCAGCTGGCGGTGGGCGGCGAGGATGATCTCGTCCTCGCCGGCGTGGGTGCTGGCGGCGATCCACAGCGGGCGCAGGGTCGCCTGCCATTCCTCGCGCAATACCGCGGCACGCACCGGCAGCTGCGGATCGATGCTCAGGTCGAACTTGATCGAACCGGTCACCGTCACGCACTCCGGGCGCGCGCCGAGCTGGCGGAAGCGCTGGGCTTCGGCCTCGGTCTGCACGGCGATCCAGCTCATCTCCTGCAGCATCAGCCGGGTCACCCCGCCGAGTCGCGCATACCCCCGCGCCGAACGCTCGGACAGCCGCGCATTGGCCAGCGCCACCGGGATGCCGCGTTTCGCGCACTGGTGGATGTGGTTCGGCCACAGCTCGGTTTCCATGATCACCGCCAGCTTCGGCCGCACCCGATCGAGGAAGCGCGCCGCCGCCCAGGGCAGGTCGTAGGGCAGGTAGCAGTGCTGCACGCTGTCGCCGAACAGCGCGCGGATACGCTCGGAGCCGGTCGGGGTCATGCAGGTAACGGTGATCGGCAACTGTGGATAACGCGCCTGCAGCGCCTTGATCATCGGCGCCGCGGCGATGCTCTCGCCCACCGACACCGCATGCACCCAGATACCGCCGGGACGCAGCTCCGGCAGCCCGAAGGAAAACCGCTCGCCGATCCGCCGGGCATAGGCCGGCGCCTTGCGCGAACGCAGGAACAGGCGCAGCGCGATCAGCGGCAGGCCCAGGTGCAGCAGCAGGGAATAAAGGGTTCGATTCATGGCGGCGGAGAGTAGCAAATAGGAACTGCAAATGCAGAAATGCGGAATAACGGAGAGACTGCATCCGCAGGAGCGGGCCATGCCCGCGACACGCCGGCGCTGCCGATGTCGCGCGCATGGCGCGCTCCTGCAACCACAGCCCGCCCTAGCCTTTCAAATGCTCCGCAAAGCACTCCCCCAGCCACCGCGCCGCCGGCCCCAGCGGCTCGTCGCGCCGCCACACCAGCTCCACCACCAGCGGCGGCGGCGTCCAGTCGCTGGGCAGTTCCAGCAGGTGCGGCTGGTACGCCGGATACTGCGCCACGTGGCGCGGCAGCCAGGCCCAGCCGAGGTCGCGCATCAGCAGTTCGGCCATGGCGTAGAAGCTGTCGGCACGCCAGACCAGCGGGCTGATCTGCTCGCCGCCGGGATAGCGGCTGTCCTGCGGCGCCATCAGCAGTTGCCGGTGCCGCGCCAGTTCGCGGCGATCCGCATAGTCCTTGCCGGCGAGCTCATGCCCGGCGCCGCACACCGTGACCATCTCGATGGTGCCGAGGCGCTGCCGTTCCAGCGCCTGCGGCATGCCTTCGTGGTGGAACAGCAGGCCGAGGTCGGCGCGATTCTCCAGCAGCTTGCGCGCCACGTCGCCCTGGGCGCCGCTGGCCAGTTGCACTTCCAGCAGGGGGAACTGGTGGGCCAGCGCCTGCAGGCTGGAAAGCACCGGCTGGTAGGGCATCGCCTCGTCCTGGGCCAGGCGCAACAGTGCCTCCTCGCCGCGCACCAGCGAGCTGGCGCGGCTTTCCAGGCGTTCGCACTGGCGCAGCACTTCCCGCGCCTCGTCGAGCAGGGCGCGGCCTTCGGCGGTGAGCACCGGCTGGCGTCCACTGCTGCGCTCGAAGAGGACGACGCCGAGATCAGCTTCCAGCATGGCGATGGACGAACTCACCGCCGACTGCACGCGCTTGAGCTGGCGCGCGGCGGCGGAGAAGGACGACTGGTCGGCGACGCTGACGAAGAGCCGCAGCTGTTCAAGGTTCCACTGCATGACCTATCTCCATTAAAGATAGGTAATGACTTTAGCCCATCGCCCGAATCACTAGAATGACGGCCATGCACCACAGCTGGCGACCGCCAGCAGCCCAGGGGGAGGAATCGAACATGCCCGGCTATCTCTATCTCGCCATCGCCATCTTCGCCGAAGTCATCGCCACCGCCTCGCTGAAGTCGGTGAAGGGCCTGAGCACGCCCCTGCCGCTGATTCTGGTGATCGTCGGCTACGCCATCTCGTTCTGGATGCTGACCCTGGTGGTGCGCAGCATCCCGGTGGGCATCGCCTACGCCATCTGGGCCGGGCTCGGCATCGTGCTGGTCAGCGTCGCCGCCCTGGTGCTCTACCAGCAGAAGCTGGACACTCCGGCGCTGCTGGGCATGGGGCTGATCGTCAGCGGCGTGGTGGTGATCCAGCTGTTCTCCACTTCCTCCGGCCACTGAAGGCCGCCGGCGACGGGTTATACTGCGCCTCCGTTTTTCCCACGAGGCGCCCCCATGACCCAATCCCTGAGCACCGACGTCCTCATCGTCGGCGGCGGCATCGCCGGACTCTGGCTGAACGCCCGCCTGCGCGGCGCCGGCTACGCCACCGTGCTGGTGGAAAGCGCCGCCCTCGGCGGCGTGCAGAGCATGCGCTCGCAGGGGATCATCCATGGCGGCACCAAATACGCGCTGCACGGCGCGCTGACCGGCGCCTCCGAGGCCATCGCCGACATGCCGGGACTCTGGCGCAAATGCCTGAAGGGCGAAGGCGAAATCGACCTGCGCGGCGTGCGCATGCTCTCCGACGCCCATTACCTGTGGTCGCCCGGCAGCCTGGCCGGCAACCTGACCAGCTTCTTCGCCAGCAAGGCGGTGCGCAGCCGGGTCGCCCAGGTGAAGGGCGCCGAGCTGCCGCCGGCGCTGCAGGACAAGGCCTTCAAGGGCAAGGCCTACCGCCTCACCGAACTGGTGCTGGACGTTCCCAGCCTGATCGCCCGCCTCGCCGAACTGAGCGGCGACAGCCTGCTCGCCGGGCAGGACATCGAACCGCTGCAGGACGGCAACGAACTGATCGGCCTGCGCGTCGACGGCCGCGAAATCCGCGCCCGGCGCATCGTCCTGGTGGCCGGCGCGGGCAACGAGGCGCTGCTGCGCAGCCTCGGCCTGGAGCAGCCGGCCATGCAGCGCCGGCCGCTGCACATGGTGCTGGTCAAGGCGCCGACGCTGAAGCCGCTGTACGCCCACTGCCTGGGCGGCGGGCCGAAGCCGCGGATCACCGTCACCACCCATCCGGCCGCCGACGGCCAGTGGGTCTGGTATCTCGGCGGCGACATCGCCGAAGCCGCCGGCGTGGCACGCAGCGAAGCCGAGCAGATCGCCGAGGCGCAGCACGAACTGCACAAGCTGATTCCCTGGGTCGACCTCTCCGCCGCGCGCTGGGCGACCCTGCGGGTGGATCGCGCCGAGCCGGCGCAATCCAACCTGCTGCGCCCGGACAGCGCCTTCCTCGCCGAACAGGGCCGCCTGCTGGTGGGCTGGCCGACCAAGCTGGCGCTGGCGCCCGATCTTGCCGATCGCGTGGTGAAAAACCTCGATCTCGCCGGCATCCGTCCGGCATCCGCCACCCTGCTGCCGGAACTGCCGCGCCCGCCGATGGCCCGCCCGGTATGGGAGGAACTGCTCGGATGAAGACCCTGCACCACCTGCACCGCCCGCTCGGCAGCACCGGGCTGAAGGTCTCGCCGCTGGGCCTGGGCACGGTCAAGCTGGGCCGCGACCAGGGCGTGAAATATCCGTCCGGCTTCCGGATTCCGGACGACCGCGAGGCCGCCGACCTGCTCGCGCTGGCCCGCGAACTCGGCATCAACCTGATCGACACCGCGCCGGCCTATGGCCGCAGTGAGGAACGCCTCGGCCCGCTGCTGCGCGGCCAGCGCGACGCCTGGGTGATCGTCAGCAAGGTTGGCGAGGAGTTCGACGGCGGCCTGTCGCGCTTCGACTTCAGCGGCGAACATACGCGCTTCTCCGTCGAACGCAGCCTGAAACGCCTGGAAACCGACCATATCGATCTGGTCATGGTGCATTCCGACGGCAACGACCTGGAAATCCTGGAAAACACCGCCGCCTACGAAACCCTGGCGCGCCTGAAGGAGGAGGGCCTGATCCGCGCCTTCGGCTTCTCCGGCAAGACCGTGGAAGGCGGCCTGCTCGCCCTGCAGCGTGGCGACTGCGCGATGGTCACCTACAACCTCGCCGAACAGGCCGAGAAACCGGTGCTCGACTACGCCCACGCCCACGGCCGCGGCATCCTGGTCAAGAAGGCCCTGGCCAGCGGCCACGCCTGCCTCGCCCCGGGCGTCGACCCGGTGCGCGCCAGCTTCGAGCTGGTGTTCGGCCACCCCGGCGTGACCAGCGCCATCGTCGGCACCATCAGCCCGCTGCACCTGTCGCACAACGTCACCGTCGCCGCGGAGCTGCTGGACGACCATTGATCGCCGTTCGCCATCCTTTAACAGTCGCCGGCGTTTTCCTGTGCCATGCTCAGTCTCCGCGGATGGAAAATCCGCGCAGGCAAAAATGTCGCCGACGCGTTTGCCACAGGTAAATCTGCCGAAAACAGCGCTGTTTTCCCGAGCATATTCGAAATAATTCCGCATTTTCGAAGCCGCTCCCGCGTCCTGCGCGCCTTCGGCACCGCCAACGCCAGGTGGGGCCCAGCCCCGTACGAAAAGGAACCGTCATGCCTCGTACGCTCGCCCGCAAGAACCCGACCGCGTTCAAGACCCTGCCGCTGGTGGTGGAAGCCAGCAGGGACGGCCTGACCTACCAGCCGTTCGGCCTGCCATTGAACTTCCGCCAGGTGCTGGAGCGGCGGCGACAGATAGAGGTGGCGGACAGCGAGCACTTCACCGCGGAGCTGGCGAACCTCGGCGTCTCGGTGCGCCTGACGCTGAACTGGCAGGGCCGCGAATACTGGGTGCTGGTACGGCAGAAGCGCCTGGACCGTGGCGATACCGTGCTCAAGCTGATCTCCGGCTACGTGCCGGCCCATGAGCTGAACCTGCCGCTGCTCACCGCCATCCAGGAAGTCGCCGAGGAATGCCTGGTGGAAACCAGCGACGGCTGGCTGGGCGGCCGCTTCGGCGCCACCTGGCTGCCGACGCCCTACGAGGAAACCCTGCGCTACCGCGAGGCCAGCCATTTCGCCCTGACCCCGTTGTCCGGCGCCGCACTCCCGGTGCAGGCCGGCAGCCTGCGCCTGCTGGAACGCCCGCGCGCCTACGTGCACCTGCCCACCGCGTCGCTGCAGCTGGTCTACGACCTGTGCCTGGAACTGCCGCGCGACGCCCGCGACGTCAGCCTCTACCACGTCGACGAGCGCGTGGAGCGCGGCCCGCTGGTCGCCCGCCTGGACCGCCGCCGTCCGGATCTCTACCTGCTGCCACTGGAACACGGCCGCCCCAGCGGCGCCCTGTACACCCTGGCGCAGGGCGAACTGCTCAAGGCGCCGACCCGCGGCGTCTGGCTGGCGGAAAGCTTCGCCCCGCAGGAGGGCTGGGTGGTGCGCGATGAGCGGATCAGCTGGAAGGACTGGCTGGAGCGGCAGAAACCGTCCCCCACCCGCCCTTCGGGAGCCCCCAGCGACAACCGGCAGTGCGCGCCGGCCTGAATGCGCGCGCCTGCCGGCAACCCGCCTAGCGCAGGGGCAATTGCGCAGCGCTGGCGGCCGTTGCGCCGAACAGCTGGCTGAACAGCGGAATCAGCCGGCGGTTGCCGGTCTCGCTGAGATGGTCGTCGTCGACGTACAGCGGAACGCCGCTATCGCTGCCCCGGCATGACTGCGCGTCGCACAGATATGGCAGCGGATCGAGGATTCTGGCGCCGCAACGCGCCACGGCCTCGTCCTGCAGCGCCCAGACGAAGGCCTGCCGCCGCATGTAGCCGTCTCTCGGCAGGCTGACCGCCTCCGGCCGGCCGAGGATCAGCCCGCGAGCGAGGACCCGGGGCACATCGCGGCCCATTTCCGGAATCGGCCGCAGCAGGTACAGCGGATGGTGTTCGGCGATGCTGCACAGGCTCGCCAGGTAGCGCTGGCGGAACTCATCGAGAAACTCCCTGGTGGGCGTCGCATACGGCCTGTCGATGTAGACCCTGGGTTTACCGGGCGTCAGGTCCGTTTCGTCGGGGAGGCCGCCGAAGAGATACATCGCCCAGCGGTTCAGCAGAACCACCGGCACCCCCGGATAGCTCTGCGGCAGGGTCTTCTCCACCCACTCGTTGAGCTCCCGGCAATGCCGCTTGTCAGGCTCGACAGGGCTGGCCCCGGGCAGTATCAGGCAACCGTGCTCGCCCTTGAACAGCACCCCCTGCCGGGGGTCCGCGAGGCTCGCGGCGGCGGCAGTCACCACCGCGTCGGCATGGCTGTCGCCGAGCAGGATCGCCCGTACCTGCTTGCCGCCATAGACGCAGTTGGCGTCTCCGCTGAGGCATTCCTCCCGCCGCGGGTTATGGTCTTCGGCCGCCAGCTCCAGATGGCTGACAGCGGCCGGCAGGCGCTCGGGAAACTCCATCTTGCGCACCACCTGCGCTGCGCCCACCACCAGCAGCAGTGCCGCCAGACCGGCCATGAGCGGAACCGCGCCCCGGCCGCCCAGCGCGCGCCGCGACGGCCCTTCCACCCAGACGAAGGAACAATGGCCGAGCAGCAGCGCCAGGGCGATGCCGCCGGCGACCCAGGGCACCTCGTCGAGATGGTCGAGATAGGCCAGGCCGACGACCACCGGCCAGTGCCACAGGTAGATGGAATAGGAGCGGTCGCCGAGCCACTGCGCGAGCCGGCTGGAAGTCCAGCGCGAATCGCTGCGATGCGCCAGCAGCACCAGCGCCGTCCCCGCGACCGGGAGCAGCGCCCGCCAGCCCGGCCAGGCCATCTGCGGGGTGAGGCACAGGATCGCCGCCAGGATCATCGCCAGCCCCAGCCAGGACAGCCTCTTCGCCAGCAGCCCGGGCAACCGCACGACACCGGCCAGAAGGAACACCAGCGCCCCGGCGAGCAATTCCCACGAGCGCGCCTGCCAGGTGAAGAAGGCCCGCGACGCCTGCCCGTCGGACAGATCGGTGAGATGGACGCACCAGCCCAGCGAGGCGGCGAACATCAGGCACAGCCCGACGACTATCGCGCGGTGGTCCGACGACACCTTCCAGAGCGCCCACAGCACCACCGGCAGGAGCAGGTAGAACTGCCATTCGACCGACAGCGACCAGGTGTGCAGCAGCCACTTCTCATGGGCACCAGCGTCGAAGTAGCCCGCTTCGTCCAGATAGCGCAGGTTCGAGGTGAACGACAGACTGTCGCGGACGTAGCGGGCGAGGTGCCGATATTCCTCCGGCAGCAGGGTGAACCAGCCGATCGCCAGCAACGCCGCGCAGACCACCAGCAGCGCCGGCACGATGCGCCGCACCCGCGCCCAGTAGAACTGCCAGAGCGAGAAGTGCCCCGATTGCAGGGCGCTCAGAACGATTCCGGTCATCAGGAAGCCGGAAATCACGAAGAACACGTCGACGCCGACGAAGCCGCCCTGCAGCCCCGCCACTTCGAAGTGATACAGCACTACCGCGACGACTGCCCAGGCGCGCAGACCGTTGATGTCGGCGCGAAACCCCCTGGCTGTAGCCTGCCCCATGCCCAATCCCTCCCCCGAGGTACAACAAGGCACGACCCGACCGCCAGGCCTCCTGGCAACGGGCCGAAATGGTCGACCGGAATTCTTGGTTATCGCTGGCGGATCTTCTCGACGATCATGGTGGTCGAGCTGTTGGCCACCAGGTCCAGCACGCGCACTTCGCCGCCGTAGGCCTTGACGATGTCCGCGCCGACCACCTGGTCGACGCCGTAGTCGCCGCCCTTGACCAGCACGTCCGGTCGCACCTGGCGCAGCAGGCGTTCCGGGGTGTCCTCGCTGAAGCTCACCACCCAGTCCACCGCGCCCAGGCCGGCGAGCACCGCCATGCGCCGGTCGACGCTGTTGATCGGCCGGCCGGCGCCCTTCAGGCGGGTCACCGAGGCGTCGTCGTTGACCGCCACGATCAGCCGGTCGCCCTCCTGCCGCGCCTGCTCCAGGTAGGCGACGTGGCCGGCGTGGAGGATGTCGAAGCAGCCGTTGGTGAAGACGATCTTCTCGCCGTGGGCGCGGGCGTCCTCGATCGCCAGCAGCAGCTGTTCCAGGCCGAGCACTCCGCGTTCGGAGCCTTCCGAGCGCTGCACGGCGCGGCGCAGTTCCGGCGCACTGATCGCCGCGGTGCCGAGCTTGCCGACCACGATGCCGGCGGCCAGGTTGGCCAGCGCCACCGCCTGCGGCAGGTCCTCGCCCGCCGCCAGGGCCGCGGCCAGGGTGGAGATCACGGTGTCGCCGGCGCCGGTGACGTCGAACACTTCGCGCGCCCGGGCCGGCAGATGCAGTTCGGCATGGCCGGGGCGCAGTAGGGTCATGCCGTGCTCGCCGCGGGTGACCAGCAGCGCGCCCAGCTCCAGTTCGGTCATCAGCCGCTGGCCCTTGGCGATCAGCTCGGCCTCGTCCTTGCAGCCGCCGACTATGGTTTCGAATTCGGAAAGGTTCGGGGTGATCAGGCTGGCACCGCGATAGATGGAGAAATCCCTGCCCTTGGGATCGGCCAGCACCGGGATGCCGCGCTTGCGGGCGGCCTGGATCAGCGCCTGGTGGTTCTGCAGCGCGCCCTTGCCGTAGTCGGACAGCACCAGTACGCGGACCTGGTCCAGCAGCGCCTCGACATCGCCGGTCAGCGACACGGGGTCGGTGCGGAACGGTTCCTCGAAGTCCACCCGCAGCAGTTGCTGGTGGCGGCTCATCACGCGCAGCTTGACGATGGTCGGCTGCCCGTCGATGCGCTGGAAGCGGGTGGTCACGCCCACGGCCTGGAGGCTGTCGCTCAGGCTGTCGGCGGCCTCGTCGGCGCCGGTGACGCCGACCAGGAAGGCCGGCGCGCCCAGCGCGGCCAGGTTAAGCGCGACGTTGGCCGCGCCGCCGGGACGGTCCTCATGCTGCTCGACCCGCACCACGGGCACCGGCGCCTCCGGCGAGATGCGCGAGGTCGCGCCGTGCCAGTAGCGGTCGAGCATTACGTCGCCAACCACCAGCACGGGGGCCTGATCGAATCGGGGCATGGTCAGTTTCATGAGAACTCCGCAGGTCGAAATCGCCGCGGATAATACCATAGCCGCCGCCTCGGACTTGCGCGCGCGGCCAGCGTTACCGGAGGTTGCGCACCCAGAACAGCTCGTGGCGGCGCACCGCCTTGCGGAAGAATTCGTCCTCCCCGGAGGCAGGCCAGCGCCGCCCGGCCAGCACGCGCTGGATCAGCCGGCGCAGGCGTTTCTTCGCCGCCAGCGGCAGCTGCAGGTCGTGCTGCATGGCCAGAGCCTGGGCCTTGTCGATGCGTGTCGCGGCGTCCAGGGTCGGGCTCCACAGGCCGTCCGCCGGCAGCGGCTCGATGCACGGCGGCAGGGCGATGCCGCCATCGGCGGGGCCCATCGGCCAGCGGTCGTTGTCGTGCAGGTGGTTGGCGTAGAACAGCAGGGTATCCGGCTGCCAAACGCTGCGCTGGATCGCCTGCTCCACGGCGAGGGTGGCGTGGACATGGTCGGCGTGCGGGTCGAGCTGCGGATGGGGCGTGACCAGCACCTCGGGGCGGAAGTGTTCGAGCAGGGCGGCGAGGTCGGCGACCAGGTTACCCCAATTCGGCACGCCATCGGTATCCGCCGGCAGGGCCAGCGGGTTGTGGCGGCGGGCGCTGCGGATGTCGTCCTCGGCGGACTCCCGCGAACCGAAGGGCTTGTCCTGTTCGGCGAACATCGCCGGCAGTTGCAGGCAGTAGTACCCGAGTTGCACGCAACGGCCAGCCGGGACGCCACCCCACAGCGGCACCGCCAGGCTGTCCCAGGTGCGCAGGCGGCCCTTCAGGCGGGCGGCGGCGGCCTTGTCCAGGCCAAGCTTCCGGTAATGCTCGGCCTCGATCTCGCCCTGGGTCAGGGTGACGATGGCGACTTCCTGCGCGCGGCTGTACAGGCCAAAGGCGGCCAGTTCGGCATCGTCGGCGTGCGGCGCGACGATCAGCACCCGGCGCGCCCCATGCTCGGGATTGGCGAAGGCGTGCAGCGTGCCCTGGGCAGCCAGGCGGCAGTGGCGGCCGCGCAGGCGCAGGTGGCCGCCGCGGATGGCGTCGCCAAGGCCGGAGAGGTTGATGTAGCGGCGACCGTTCACGCCGCGCTCGAAATCCTGCCGGTCCGACTCCGCGCCTTCGATCAGCACCTGCGGGTCGAGCCAGCGGCCGAGCCAGGTGGCGCGCAGGGTGACTTCGAGGATCAGTGTCTCGGCATCGGCGGGCAGCGCATCGGCGACGATGTGCAGGCCATGCGGGCCGATGGCGGCGGGCAGGCTGGCATGCCCGGGCGGGAAGTCGTAGCGGTAGTCGTCGCGCGGCGAGTAGAACAGGTGGTCGGCGAACCAGGCTTCATGGGCGATCCAGCCGAGCGCCACGGCCAGCGGCACGCTCCACCAGGGCGCGAGGATTCCCAGCAGGACCAGCGCCAACAAAGCGATGAGCAGTACCACGCGCTTCTTGCGGCGGTGCTGTTTGAGCAGGTGCTGCTTGCGGGCGCTCATGGTCGATCTCCGTTAGAGCCAATCGCGGACGGAGTCCGCTCCTGCGCACAGGCCGATACGCCGTGCACGAACTGTAGGAACGAGGGGGGGCGCCTAGCCCTTGCTCGCGAACCCATTCCTCGCGACGAGGCAGTTCGCGGGCAGGCTCGCTCCTGCGAAGAGCCTGAAATCAGACCTGGAATACCGGCACGCGATGGCACCAGCGGTCCTTGTACTCGCGGTCGGCGCGGCCGAAGGAATAGCGTAGCGGCTTGCCCAGCGCCTCGGCATCGGCCCAGGCCTCCTGGGTGTTGACGTAGCTGAGCACGCTGCCGGGACTGAACTCGCGATTCTCCGGCGCGACCCCACCGTTGATGTATTCCATGCTGATCCACTTCGGCGCCTCGACCCGGTAGAGGATCTGGATCGCCACCGGCTCGCCGTCGAGATAGGCCAGCGAGCCGCGCATGAATTCGCGCAACAGGCCGAACACCTCGGCCAGCCGTGCCTTGCCCGGCGCCTCGAAGCCCCAGCGGCGCTGGAACAGCTCGGCATAGATGCGCGCCTGCTCGTCGGCGCCCAGCTCGCTCATCGGCCGCAGCACGCCGCCCGCCTCCTCCAGCAGGCGCTGTTCGCGGCGCTGGTTGTAGCGGAATTTCTTCGAGAAATCCGCCGGCGCACGGTTCATCGCCAGTTCCTCGGCCTGCGAACGGGCGTCGAGGACCTGCTCGCGGTTCAGTTCGGACAGGTAGCGCACCCGGTGCCGCAGGGCGACCCGCGCTTCCGCGGCGATCGGCAGTATCACTTCGGCGTTGCCCAGGTCGAACAGCGCCTTCTTGCCTTCGCGCTTGAGCACATCCTTGGACAGCGCCAGGTGCCGCCCCCAGGTGGGGATCGCGGCGCGCAGCTCGTCGCCCTCGAACCAGCCGAGGTAGCGCACCGGGATGCCGGCCAGGCCGGCCAGGCGCTCGACGACCTGCGGGTGGGTAACGACGCTGCCGCCGAAGCGCTGCCAGGCGCTGGCGTAGGATTGTGCGTCGATCGGCGTCCAGTCGCGCTCGCGGACGAAGCGCAGTCGATTCAGTAGCGACATGTTCAGACCGACTCGCTGATGCCGTCTTCGGCGGGCTCGTCGGCGAACTGGCGGGCGTGCAGGCGCGCGTAGTAGCCGTTCTGGGCGATCAATTGATCATGGGTGCCGCGCTCGACGATATGCCCCTGGTCCATCACCAGGATCAGGTCGGCGCTTTCGATGGTGCTCAGGCGGTGCGCGATCACCAGCGTGGTACGCCCTTCCATGACCTTCTCCAGGGCTGCCTGGATGTGCCGCTCGGACTCGGTATCCAGCGCCGAGGTGGCCTCGTCGAGGATCAGCAGCGGCGCATCCTTGAGCAGCGCACGGGCGATCGCCAGGCGCTGGCGCTGGCCGCCGGAGAGCATCACGCCGTTCTCGCCGACCTCGGTGTCGAAGCCCCGCGGCAGGCGGTCGATGAACTCCCGGGCGAAGGCGTCCTCGGCGGCCTTCTCCACCTCGCTGCGCGGCTTGCCGGCGAGGTCGCCGTAGGCGATGTTGTTCAGCACGCTGTCGTTGAACAGGTTGACCTGCTGGGTCACCAGCGCGATGTGCCGGCGCAGGTTGGTCAGCCGGTAGTCCTCGACGTCCACTCCGTCGAGGAGGATCTGCCCTTCGCTGTGGGAATAGAAACGCGGGATCAGGTTGGCCAGGGTCGACTTGCCGCTGCCGGAGCGGCCGACCAGGGCGACCATCTGTCCCGGCTGGACGCTGAAGCTGAGGTCGTTGAGCACGCGCTTCTCGCTGCCCGGATAGGTGAAGCTGAGGTTCTTCACTTCCAGGCGGCCGCTGACCCGCTCGCGCTCGACGGTGCCGTTGTCCACCTCGGGCGCCTCGTCGAGCTGCTCGAAGATGCTCTCCGCGCCGGCCACGCCCTTCTGGATGGTCGAGCTGACCTCGGAGAGCTGGCGGATCGGCTTTGGCAGCAGGCCGGCCATGGAGATATAGGCCACCAGGTCGCCCACCGAGGCATCGCCGCGCAGCAGCAGCACCAGGTAGAGGACCACGGCCATCGCGCTGTAGATCACCAGCTGCAGCATGGGCGTGTAGACCGCCGAGGTCTTGTTCATGCGCAGGTTCTTCTCGGTGTTCTCACTGGTCACCGCGAGGAAGCGCTTGCGCTCGTAGGGCTCGCCGCCGAAGCTGCGCACCACCCGGTAGCCCTGGATGGTCTCGGAGGAGACGTGGGTGACGTCGCCCATGGCCACCTGGATCTTCTTGCTCTGCTTGCGGAACTTGCGGCTGGCCTGGGTCACCATCAGGGCGATGACCGGCAGGATCGCCACCATCACCAGGGTCAGCTTCCAGTTCATGTAGAGCAGCGAGAGGAACAGGAAGACCACGGTCATGCCCTCGCGGATCACCACCTTGATCGCATCGGTGGCGGCGCCGGTGACCATGGTCACGTTGAAGGTGATGCGCGAGACCAGATGCCCGGAGTTGTGGCTGTCGAAATAGCGGTTGGGCAGGGTCAGCAGGTTGTTGAACAGGGCGATCCGCAGGTCCTGCACCAGCCCCAGGGAAACCCGGGCGATGTAGTAGTTGCCGAGGAAGGAACCGATGCCCTGCCACACCGCGATCAGCACCACCAGCAGCGGAACGGCGAGCAGCAGCTTGAGCTCGCGCGCCCAGGCCCATGGCGCCTGGGGAAAGAGCACCGCATCGGGATTGGCCAGGCCGTCGACGAAGTACTTGAGGATGCCCGCCAGCATCGGCTGGGTGGCGGCGAAGATCAGGAAGCCGACGATGCTGAGGCCGAACATGCCCCAGTAGGGCCGCACATAGCCCAGCAGGCGGAGGTAGATCCGCAGGCTGGAGGCGGAGGGTTTCTTTGCGCTTACATCGGTCATCGAGATCTGATGCTCTGGGCCAAATGCCTGATTGTATCAGCTATGCAGACCACCACGACCACCGCCTATTGGTCGGCGCCGGGCCATCGGGCATCATAGCCATCCCCATTTCCCAGAGGTTCCGGCGTGTTCGCGCAATTCAGCCTGCCCTATCTGTCCCCGCAAGAACTGCGGGCGCTCAGCCACGCAAGCCAATGCCTGGAACGCGACGCCAACGGCCCGAAGGTGCTGCGCCTGGCGGATCAGGACATCCTCAAGCTGTTCTACCCGCGCAAGGGGCTCAGCCTGTCCCGGCTGTTCCCCGCCGCCATGAAGTTCATCCGCAACGCCCGCCGCCTGCACCGCCTGGGCATCCCGACGGTCACGGTGAAGCAGGCCTGGCGCCTGGACGGCGGCGTCCTCGCGGTGCTCTACCAGCCGGTGCCGGGCGACAGCCTGCGCCAGCTGATCGACCAGGACCCCGCCGCCGAAGCCCGCCTGCGCCCGGCGCTGGCATCCTTCATCGACCATCTCCACGATCGCGGGGTGTACTTCCGCTCCCTGCACCTGGGCAACATCATCCGCCAGCCCGACGGCCGCTTCGCCCTGATCGACATCTCCGACATGCGCTTCCTGCGCGGCCCGCTGCGCTCCGCCCTGGTCCGCAGGAACCGCGCCCATTTCGAGCACTACGTGAGGAAGAGCCGCCTGGGTTTCGACTGTGGGGCGCTGTGGCAGATATCGAGGAATGGCTGAAAGGGACTAGGCCGCCACTGACGGCTCGGCGTTCCGGGAAAGGCTCTCCCCGGTCTTGCGGGTGTAGTACAGGCAATCGTCCGGAATATCGCGGTTGACGAACGACATGGCGCCGATGGTGACGTTGTCGCCGATCCGGATGACATCGCCGATGATGCAGGAATGCGCTGACAGGCGAACGTTGTTGCCGATCCTGATGATCTTCTGACCCTCACCGCCCTTGATGCCCACGGTACAGTTCTGCCAGATGCGGAAGTTGCTGCCGATGCGCGCGTAGGCGCTGATCACGATCCCCGTGGGATGGGCGATCCACAGCCCCTCGCCAACCTCGGCGCCGAGCATGATCTCCACGTTGAAACGCCTGCTGAGCCGCTCGTTCAGCAGCTTGGCCCGGCGCCGCCAGAAGCTGCTGCGACTCTGGTTCATCACATAGGCGATGCGGAACCAGAACAGGTAGGCGTACCTGTTGCTGCGCTTGCATTTCTGCCGCACCCGTCGCCAGGAAAACGACTTGCTTTCACTACCGAGGATTTCGATGCACCAGTAACGCTTCAGTTGGCGTAACGCAGCCAGCAGACTCATCTTTCACACTCTCTCGACACACAATCGGGAAGACATTGCCACCAGCATCCCGGCCGGAACCCAGAACACCATCCAGAATACGCCTGGGCGCAGGAAGATCACATAGTAGTTGGCGACTGCCGATACCAGCATGAACGCGACCAGCGCCAGTGCCAGTGTCGCCATGTCGTCGTGTCCGCGCAGGCGCAGGCCGTTGCGTGTCAGGACCCAGACGAACGCCAGCAACAGCAGAAGTCCCGGCAGTCCGTACTCGAAGGTGAACTGCAGGTACAGGCTGTGGGCCTGGTTGAAGCAGCGGTTCAGCTCGCTGATGCAGATGTTGGCATCGGCTCCGGCGCCGAAGCCCCACAGCCAGAACGCCTGTATCTGATGCCACCAGCCGTAGAAGATGACGTCGCGGAAGCTCATGTCCACCGCCTTGTTCCAACCCAGCCAGAGCAGGATGATCAGAACCAGGGATGCGGTGGCCAGCAGCCACCTGACCGCCGTCCGCCGGTCGGCGGGCGACCAGAACAGCACGAAGGCGCCAACCACGCCCGCCGCCCAGACGCCACGGCTGTAGGTGAAGTACAGGTACGCCAGCATCAGCGCCGCGGCGAGGGAGTATAGCCAGCGCAATACGCCGGCGGACCTGCTCGCCAGGTGCAGGGCCACCAGCAGCAGCATGCCGAAGTACAGCGCCGAGACGATCGGGTTGCGGAAGTCGGCCATCTCGTGCCCGCCCCAGGAGGCCAGGCGGAAGGCCCTGAAGGTCCAGCCGCGCTCCTCGATGAACAGAGCCTGGACCAGGCTGAGCGCAGCGAACAGCCCGCAGACCAGCACCACCGCTCCCAGCAGCCGGTTCCACAGCACGCGGTCCTGCATCACCACGCTGATGGCGGATACGTACAGCCAGGCGTAGAGCGTGACCCTCAGCCAGCGCACCGCCCCTCCCTCGCTGCCCTCGTTGAGCAACGCCACGCCCAGCACCCAGAACAGCAGCGCCAGCAACCACAGGATCGAGGAACGCGACCACTGCGTCCAGGGACGGAACAGCGGCAACGACAACAGCGCCGGCAGGAACAGCGAGAGGTTGGCGATGGTGGTGTAGCGGCTGCCGTCCGGCACGAAGCAGAGGCCGGCGAGTTGCAGAAAGAGTCCGAGAGCCATCCAGTAGCGGAAAAAACGACCAAGCCTGTCCGTGCGATTCAATTTCTACCTTCCGTCTTCATGCCTGCATGCGCCGCGCGACTTCCTGCAGGTGCTCCGCGGAGGAGTCCTGCCAGCGCCCGGGTACGCAATATTCGTGGTGCAGATAATGCAGGAAGCTCTTGCGCAGCACATCATCCACCGGCCAGTTCGGGAATGTCCTGACAATCCTGAGCGCCTCTTCCGCACTCCCGGCGTGCATCACCACGCCCTCGACGTTGTAGAACGCCTGGCCGAGGGTGAGCAGCGGCTTGCCCAGCAGCAGGCTTTCCAGGCCGACCGTCGAATTCAGGGTGACCACGAAATCCGCGGCCTCGATCAGTTCCTGGGTGGCATTGCCGTTGGCGAACATCAGCCTGTCGCTGGTGCGCTCGTGCAGCTCCGGATAGCTCTCCCGGCTGGACGGGTGCTCCTTGAACACCACCGTCAGCCCGGCCTCGCTGGCAAGCCGCTCGCCCACGGCGAACAGCTCGCGCATGTCGCGCACCCAGGGCGAGAACAGCCGCACCTGGGTGTCGCGATCGTCCTGGAACGGGATGAACACGAAGCGCTCGGGCAGGCGGATCGCGGCCTGCCCGGTGACGCGCGGCTTGCGCGGTATCAGGCTGACCCTGCTCTGCTCGCCGATCTCCTGGCGTTGGGCGTAGTCGCGGTAGAAGGCGGCATCGCGCGGCACCGAGTTGAGGAAGTTGACCCCCTGCGGGTCCAGCGTCGTGGTGTCGGGCAGCAGGCCGTTCTCGAAGAAGAACGAGCGGGTGCCGGCCGGAAGCAGGCTCAGCAGCAACTGGCAGTAGCGATTGGCGCCATTCCACACCGCCACCGCGTCGGGGCGCTCACGTTCGAGCAGCGCCCGGAAGCGCAGGCCCATCACCAGGATTTCCAGGCGCAGCAGCAGCCGGTAGACGAGCCCCGCATATTTGCCCTTGACCCGGCGCTCGTGGCACTTGTCCTCCACCAGGCGGGACCAGTCGGTCCGCGACAGCACCGCCCTCAGGCCGCGCAGCGACGGCAGCGGAAGGCGATTCGGAGCGACGACGCGCCCTGCCAGCGAGGTCTCCTCCAGGAGACGTTGGAAATACAGGCTCTGGTGCTTGGCCAGGGCCAGAAACAGCACATTCATAACTCACTCGCAAGGAATGGAACGAAGCAATCAGCGTTGCTTTTTCGCCGCCAGTCCGACGCCGGACAGCTCTTCCCCGGCGACCGCCCGGTGAACGTATTCGACCAGGGAGGCGCAGGGCTGGTAAGGGTTTTCGATATGGAAACGCAGGAACCGGACCAGGCGTTCCCGGTAGCCGGACAGGTCGGCACGGATCGCCCTGCTCGCCTCGTCCAGCTCCACCGCCGAACGGGCCCGCGCCAGCGCGAAACGTCCGGTCTGGAAAAAGTCCTCTCCTTCTCCCAGCAGGATGAAGGGCACGCCGGCCCGCGCGACATCCAGGACGGCGTTGGTATAGCCGCAGAGCACCAGGTCGAAGCGCGCCAGAACATCGTCGAGCCGGACTCCCGGCTCGATCGACTCCACCAGCGGATCGTCCCGCCAGGGCAGGCCGGCCGCCCGCGGATGCGGCTTGACCGCAAGCGCCACCCCGTTGTCGACGGCCCACTGGCGCACCCAGCCGCACATCGCCTGGTAGTCCGCCGTCGCCTCGTACTCGGGGCCCGAGCCGAGGAACAGGCAGCGCCATCGCTCGCCCGCCCCGGCCTCGACCGGCGGCGCGGCATCGGCCAGGAAATAGGGCCCGGCGTACAACGCCGTGCACTCGCCGAAGCCCGAGCGGAGCCCGGAAAGGTATTCGAACGAGCTGCGGCCGAACATCAGATAGTAGTCGTAATCGAAATAGTCATAGCGCGAGGACTGCGCCGTGGGCACCGAATGGGCCAGGTGCATCACCCGGGTCCGCTGCTGGCTGAACGCCTTGATGAACGACGGCACGATCCAGCCATTGCGCTCGGTGAGCACTACCTTCGGCTGGTATCTGCGCAGCAGGAAGGCGGCATGCGCCGCGGGCCAGCCGAGCAGGAAGGGAACCGGCTGCGGCGGCCGGGCCAGTTGGCGCTGGCGCAACTGCTCGCCGTCGCTCTCCTCGACGAACTCCTCGACGCGCAGCCCGCGCTGGCGCAACGCCTCGATGAATGGTTTCTTGCGCCCCTGCAGGAAGGATTTGCGCGACGGATGCACCAGCAGCACGTCGCAGGTGAGCGCTGCCGCATCCTGCGCGCGGCTGAACAGCCGGCCGAGCAGGGCCTTGAAGCCCATGCGCAGCGCCAGGCGGACCACCGCGGAAGCACCCTTGCCCCTGCTCCGGGGCTGCTCCAGGACGTACCGCTGCAGTGCGGCGAGTCGCTGGCTCATTCGGAGCGAGGCTCAGCGGCCAATTGTCAGAGCCCCAGCCACAGGCGCAGGGCCTTGCGGGTGTAGGACAGGCGCAGCATGGCGCGCCAGTCGGTGCGCAGCGCCTGGCAGTACATTTCCTTGGCGGAAGTCCGGTCGCCGGCCTGCAGGTAGCCGCGGAACAGCGAGAGGCAGCGCTGGGCCATGAAGGGCCGGCGCAGGTCGGCGAATTCGCGCGGCAAGCGCGCGGAGGAAAACACCTCGTCCACCAGCGCCACACCGACCTCGCGGTCGTACTTCACGTTGTGGCGCAGGCTGTCGTCGTGCTTGTGGATGAGGGCCAGCGGCTCGGCCAGCACGCTGCACGGGAAGTTCGCCAGCGCCTGGCTGAACACCGGCAGGTCCTCGGCATTGCGGAAGTGCACCGGATACAGGCCGCGGCTGAACAGCTCGCGATGCATCGCCGAGGCGCCGTTGGCGATGCCGATGGTCTTGTCCAGCAGATAGCCGCGCAGCCGCGCCCGGGGAGAATCCGGCAACGGGTCCGGCAGTTGCCTGCGCTTCTTGCCGTCCGGCCACACCGACCAGTAGCCGCCGATCACCATCCGCGTCTGCGGCGTCCGGCGGATGTGCTCCTCCAGCGCGCGCAGGGCCCCGGGAGCCATCTCGTCGTCGGCGTCGAGGAACACCAGGAAATCGCCGCGCCCCTCCTCCACGCCCCGGTTGCGCACCGAGGCGAGGCCGCCGTTGGGCTTCCTCAGGCTGCGGAACTGCCCCGGAAACTCGCCGTGGAGCTGTTCCAGGACCTGTGGCGTGCTGTCGGTGGAGCCGTCATCGATGACGATCAGTTCATGCTTCCCCGCCAGCTCGGGCAATACCGAGCGCACCGCCCGCGGCAGCGTGGCCGCGTAGTTGTAGGCGGGGATGATGACGCTGATCAGCGGCTCAGCCATACAGCTGGGCTCCCTCTTTCACCACCAGGATGTCCTGCATGATCAGGTACTGCAGGTCCGAGCCGTAGAACATGTTCAGCGCGTCGGTCGGCGAGCAGATCATCGGCTCGCCGCGGCGGTTCAGCGAGGTGTTGAGCGCCACGCCGTTGCCGGTGAGCTTTTCCAGCTCCTTCATCAGGTCGTAGTAGCGCGGGTTGAATTCGCGCCGAAGCACCTGGGCGCGGGAGGTGCCGTCCTCGTGGACGACTTCCGGCACGCGGGTCTTCCACTCTTCGTTGACCTCGAAGGTGAAGGTCATGAACGGCGCCGGGTGGTCGATCTTGAACATCTGCGGACCGACGGTATCCAGCATCGACGGGCAGAAGGGACGCCAGCGCTCGCGGAACTTGATCTGCGCGTTGATGCGGTCGGCGACACCGGGAACGCTCGGGCAGCCGAGGATGGAACGGCCGCCGAGGGCGCGCGGGCCGAATTCCATGCGGCCCTGGAACCAGGCTACGGGATTTCCATCGGCGAGCACCTTGCCGATCAGCTCCGGCACGTTGTCGATCTTGCGCCACTCGGGCTTCGCCTCGTGGCGGGCGCAGGCGGCGATCACGTCCTCGTTGCTGTATTCCGGGCCGAGGTAGACGTGCTCCATCTTCTCCACCGGCACGCCGCGCTGGTACGAGACGTAGGCGGCGGCGCCCACCGCGGTGCCGGCGTCGCTGGCCGCGGGCTGCACGTACAGCTCCTTCACTTCCGGACGGGCGATGATCTTCTGGTTCAGCTTGACGTTCAGCGCGCAGCCGCCGGCGAAGGCGATCTTGCCGGTCTCGCGGATGATGTCGCCGAGGTAGTAGTCCATCATCTCCAGCGCCAGCTTCTCGAACAGCGCCTGGATGCTGGCGGCGTAGTGGATGTACGGATCGTCGGCGATGTCGCCTTCACGCTTCGGGCCGAGCCACTCGATCAGCTTGGGCGAGAAGTAGTAGCCCTTGCCCTTCTCTTTATAACGGCGGAAACCGATGACGTTGGCGTACTCGGTATTGATGATCAGCTCGCCGTTCTCGAACTTGGCCAGGCGCGAGAAATCGTACTTGCTGGCGTCGCCGTAGGGCGCCATGCCCATGACCTTGAACTCGCCGTCGAGCATGTCGAAGCCGAGGTATTCGGTCAGCGCGCCGTACAGGCCGCCCAGGGAGTCCGGATCGTAGAATTCCTTGATCTTGTGGATCTTGCCGTTCTCGCCGTAGCCGAAGAAGGTGGTGGCGTACTCGCCCTTGCCGTCGATCCCGAGGATCGCGGTCTTCTCCTTGAAGCCGGAGCAGTGGTAGGCGCTGGAAGCGTGGGCCAGGTGGTGCTCGACCGGCTGGATCCTGGTCTTCTTCAGGTCGAAGCCGAGCTGCTGCAGGCACCACTGGATGCGCTTGTAGTAGCGGTGGTAGCGGCGGTTGCCGAGCAGGATGGCGTCCAGCGCGCGGTCCGGGGCGTAGGCGTAGCGCTTGGCGTAGTGCCAGCGGGCCTTGTCGAAGATGCTGATGGGGGCGAAGGGAATGGCCACCACGTCGACGTCCGACGGCTTGATCCCGGCCTGTTCCAGGCAGAACTTGGCCGACTCGTAGGGCATGCGGTTCTTCGCGTGCTTGTCGCGGACGAAGCGCTCTTCTTCGACGGCCGCGACCAGCTTGCCGTCGATGTACAGGGCGGCGGAAGGGTCATGGCTTACGGCGCCGGACAGGCCGAGGATGGTCAATGCCACAGGGTCTAGCCTCTTTCATCTGGGCGGGTGTCGGGTACCCGCGGTAAACGTTCGTCGAGCAGCCGGTGGAGTGCGCTGTCCGCCGGCCAGTTGCGCAGGAAGCGCTCGCGGTCGCGGGCATAGGCGCGGGCGAAACTCGCCTGGCTGTGATGGCGGTGCATGGCATCGAGATCGATCAGCGCCCAGCTCCCACCCTCGCCCTGCGCCTGCCAGAACAGGTTGTAGCCCTTCATGTCGCCATGGCTGATGCGTTCGCGCAGCAGCGCCGCGAACAGGCGGTCCAGGGCCTCGAGCTCCATCTCCGGCGGCAAGCCGTTGCCATCCGGATTATCCAGATGGGGTTTAAAACGGGTGATTATATCCTGACCGGGAAGGTATTCGGTAACCAGGAACGCCGGCCCGCGCAGCCACAGCCAGCGGCGTTCCAGCACTGCCAGGGGTTTCGCCGTGGCGATGCCGAGGAAATCCAGGCGGTTGCCCTCGCGCCAGGCGGTCCAGGCGCGGCTCGGGCGCCAGAAGCGCTTCAGCCAGTGCGGGAAGTTCTTGATGTTGTAGCGCTTGACCAGCAGCGGCCGGCCTTCCAGCTCGACCCGCGCCACGGTGGCGGCGCCGCCGGTCTTGAACACATGGCCGCCGGCGATGAAGGCATCCGGAGCGTCCAGCAGCGGCTGCAGCCGGGGCTCCTCCTCACGACGCACCGCGCGCAGGCCGAAGGCGCCCTTCTTCACGCTGAACAGGCTGCAATCGCGGACGATCTTCTTCAGCAGGTCGCCAACGCGCCAGCGGCGCACCCGCGCGATCTCCTTCTGCAGGGCCTCCAGCGGCAGGGCATGCTCGCCGTTGACCAGCAGGTAGTGCACCAGCAGTTCTTCGAGATACGGATCGAGGCTGTGCGGCAACTGGGCGAAGAACACGCCGAGGTTCTCCAGCACGTGCTTGCGCGACAGCGGCTGGCCGGGCGTTTCCGCGCGGATGCCGGCGCCGTCGATCAGATGCAGGCGGCCGCCGTGGCGCAGCAGGTTGTCCAGGTGCAGGTCTTCCTGCCAGAGCCCCTTGGCGTGCAGCCCGGCAATGGCCGCCAGCGCCTCGCCGACCACCGCCTGCTGGGCATCCGACAGCAGGTGGTCGTTCTCGACCTCGCGCCAGGCGTCCCACAGGCTCTGCGCGCCGTCGAGGTATTCGAACAGCAGCCAGCCGCCCTCGCCTTCCCGCAGGCCGTCGACCAGCAGTTGCGGCGTGACCAGCCCCTGCTCCGCCAGCAGGCGCGCACCTTCCAGCTCGCGCTGGAAATGCCGCGCTGCCTTGCCGCCGACCAGCAGCTTGGCCAGCACGCGCGTGCCGCGCCAGTCGCCGGCGCCGACATAGCGCTGTCCGGGCAGCACGCGCAGCAGGCTGTCCAGGCGCAACTCGGCGGGGCCGGCGCCGTCGGCCAGCTCAACCCGCAACGGCAGCGCCGGCTGGCGTCCGGCGCCACGCAGCTCGGAAAGCCTCACGCCCGCTCCTCCTTCTTCCGCCGCCGGGCAGTCAGGCGCCGGCACCAGCCATCGACGTCAGCACTGCCGGCGCCGCTGCCGAGATAGGCGGCAAGCAACTGGCGCACGTCCGCCTCGCTCCAGTCCGGCGCGCGGCGCAGCAGCGGCTCCAGATCCTTGACCCGGTCGCGGGTGCCGAGCAGCAGCGGACGGGTCTTCTCCAGGTCGATCAGGCAGGACTCGAACTCCTCGCCCTCTTCGCGCAGGAAGATGTGCTTGGGGTAGAAGCAGCCATGCATCTGCCCCGCCTCGTGCAGGCGCCGGGCGAGCATGCCGCAGGCGCGCAGCAGCGCCATGCGCCGTTCGGGCGCGAGGCCGGACCATTCCTTCAGCCAGCCGCCGAGATCGCGCCAGCCTTCCAGCGCGCGGGTGACGAGGATGGCGCGGCGCTCGCCGCCGACTTCCCGCTCGCCGAAGAACACCACGTCCATGCTGGGAATCTCCAGCTGCCGGTAGCGCTGGATGTTGCGGAACTCGCGGGCGAAGGTCGGCTCGCCGAGCGGATGCAGCAGGCTGCGGGTGAGGTAGTTGCTCTGCCGCTTGAGGTAGTAGACGTTGTCGTCCAGCTCCAGGCGGTGGACGCTGCTCCAGCCGCCGCGCTCCCTGTTCGGCGCGTCCACGGCTGGCACGTCCAGCTGCCACAATGCGTCGAAGTCGGCCAGGTCGTGCCGTTCGAGCAGTTCCTGATCGGTACTGGCGATGAAATCCTTCACTCGCGCCCCTCGAAGAAATGGGCGATATGGCGGACGCGCTTCTTGTCCGAAGCGTTCAGCCGTTCGCGCCGGCGGTACTGCAGGTAGAAACGCAGCCGCTGGGTATTGGAAAGATGGAGCTTGGCGAGCTTGTCCAGGCAGGCCAGGTCCTTGGTGATGCGGTAGCGCAGCATGAAGCCGACCCAGTAGTTGCCGTTCGGGCAGTCGATGAAATACACCGTGCCCTGCGAGTCCACCAGCAGGTTGCGCCACTTCAGGTCGTTGTGGGTGAAGTGGTGGTCATGCAGCGTGCGCGTATGCGCGGCGAGCTGGCGGCTGACGTGGTCGACCCAGGCGTGGTCGCGCAGGCGCGTGTCTCCGCGCTTGGCCAGCAGCGCCAGGTCCTCGGTGCCCTCCAGCTCGCGGGTGATCATCGCCCCGCGGGAGAACGCCCCGCGCCGGCGCTCCAGCCCCCAGGCCACCACCTCGGCGGTGGGAATGCCCCACTTGGCGAACTGCTTGAGGTTCTGCCACTCGGCCTTGATCCGCGGACGCGGCAGGTAGCGGTGGTAGCCCTTGCCGGCGCTGCGGTAGCGCTTGACGTAGTAGCGCACGCCATCGCGCTCGATGCGGATCACCTCGGACAGCGGATCGTGGGTCAGCCGCTCGCCTTCGAGGGCGAACACCGCGTCGAGGCTGCCGAACTCGGCGGCAAGATCCCGGTACCCCGGCTCCAGGGTCCAACCCGACATCAGAGCAGGTCCCCGTAGCGCTGCTTGCGGTCATAGAGCTTCGCCGCCTTGCGCTCCAGCCAGCGCAGCAGCGGCGCCTCGTCGCGGAGGATCTGGCGCAGCGACCACTTGCCCTCGGCGGCGGTGAAATAGGCCTTGAGGAAGCGCAGCTTGTCGCGCCGGGTCAGGCCGATGTCGAGGGCGGAGAAGTACAGCCCGGCGAGGTCCTTGTTGCGCCAGCGCGTGGGCGTATGCTCGCGGGTCTGCGCACGGTGCAGGTCGATCAGCGACAGACGGAAGTCGTCGGCGCTCACCGGGCGATCGGTGTGCAGCAGGAAGTGGCAGATGTAGCAGTCGCGATGGTTGACCCCGGCGCGGTGCATGTTGCCGGCCATGGTCGCCACCTCGGCGATCAGCGCCCACTTCAGGCGCGGCGGCGGCGGTTGCTGGGGCCAGTTCTGGGTGAAGATTTCCAGGTCGGTGGTCGGCGCCAGTTCCTCGGTGATGATGAAGGAATGCTGGCGCGCCGGATCGCTGCCGCGCTCGCCATAGGCCACCGCGGTCATGGTCGGCACCGCGGCCTGGTGCAGACGCTCCAGGGCCTTCTGCTCCTGGCCGGCGCCGAGCACCGGCAGCTTGGCGGTGCTGAGGTTCTTGATGATCTCGCCCCAGCCGATGCCACGGTGGATCTTGACGAAGTAGCCGCGCCCGTCGACCTCGGTACGCAGGGTGCGGCGGCCTTCCAGTTCGCGGTAGACCTTGCCCTGCAGGCGCTCGACCTCGACGAAGGGGTCCTTGCCGGCCCAGAGGGATTTGAAGGGTTCGTGCAGCTCGAGCTTCATCGCGGGAGCCCTTCGTAGGAGCGAGCTCGCTCGCGAACGGGGCAGCACAAGAGCTTCGCGAGCAAGCTCGCTCCTACAGAAGACGTGCAGCTCATTTGCGCTCCTGCAGGATCACGTCCGCCGCGTGCTGCGGCATGGAATACAGGTCCGCCGTGTCGGCGAAGGCCAGGCCGTTGCGCGACCAGGCGGCGCGCGCGGCGTCGTCCTCGAGCATCCGCACCAGCATGGCGTTGAGGCTGTCCTGTTCGAACGGCGTCGGCACCACGCGCCCGGCGTCGGCCTCGGCGATGTAGTGGGCGTAGCCGCAGACGTCGGTGACCAGCACCGGCAGCCCGGCGACCAGCGCCTCCAGCAGCACGGTGCCGGTGTTCTCGTTGTAGGCCGGGTGGATCAGCAGGTCGGCGCCGAGCAGGAAGCGCGGGATGTCGCTGCGTCCCTTGAGGATCTGCACGTTGTCGGAGATGCCCAGCGTCTTGATCTGCAGGAGAAACGGCTTGGGATCGTCCTGGCCGATGACGATCAGCCGGGTGCGCTTGCGCAACTTGCGCGGCAGCGCGGCGACGGCCTTCAGGCTGCGGTCCAGGCCCTTGGTCTTGAAGCCGGAGCCGATCTGCACCAGCAGCAGGTCATCGTCGGCGAGCTTGAATTCGCGGCGGAACTCGGCGCGGATTTCCGCGGCGTTCGGCGGCGCGCGGCGGTCCTGGGCGATGCCCGGCGGCAGCAGGTGGAAGCGCTTCGCCGGCGTGGCGTAGTGCTTGACGAACAGCGGCTGCTGCACCTCGGAGATCATCAGGATCTCGGTCTTCGACTGCGGGTCGAACACCGCGCGCTCGTAGTCGGCGAAGTGGCGGTAGCGGCCGAACTGGCGGTACAGCGGGTTGCGCAGGGTCTGCGCCTTGTCCTCGAAGCAGGGGTCGGCGGCGTAGTAGGTGTCCAGCCCGGGCATCTTGTTGAAGCCGATCACCCGGTCCACCGGACGCTTCTTCAGGTCGGCAGCGACCCAGGCAGTGAATTTCTCGTTGCGCCGGTGGTTGAACAGCGCCTTCACCGGCGCCACCAGCACCTCGAAGCCGGGCGGCACCTCGCCTTCCCAGATCAGCGTGTAGACGCGGATCGCGTGGCCGCGGCGCTGGCACTCCAGGGCGATGCGCATGAAGTCGCGCTGCAGCCCACCGAACGGGAAGTACTTGTAGAGGATGAAAGCCAGGGTCATCGAAGCGTCTCCGGGGCCAGCAGCAGAGCCTCCAGCTGGGTCGCCACGCGTTGCGGGTGCAGGCGGGTGAAGCATAGAGGCTGTTCCCGGCGCAGGTCGAACTGGCGGCGGTCTTCAGCGGTCGGCTGGTAGGTGCAGGTTTTCTGCAGGCACGGCGCGCAGGGCCAGTCGCTGCCCAGGTGCACCTGGGAACGGCCATAGGCGCCGGTCAGGCCGGGGTTGGTCGGGCCGAACAGCGACAGCGTCGGCACGTCCAGCGCGGCGGCCAGATGGCCGAGCCCGGTATCCACCGCCACGCAGGCGGAAGCGCCGGCCAGCACCTTGGCCATGCCGGCCAGGGACAACCGGGGGAGCACCGCGACGTTTTCCAGTCCTTCGGCCAGCCGCTCGGCACGCTCGCGCTCGGCCGGGCTGCCCCACGGCAGGCGCACCGACCAGCCGCGCTCGCCCATGCGCTCGGCCAGTTCGCGCCAGTAGGCTTCCGGCCAGTGCTTGGTGACCCAGGTGGTGCCATGCAGGAACACCAGGTACGGCGCCGCCGAGCCTTCGTCGAGCAGGCGGCCGCGATCCAGGCCGTAGTCGCCGACGCCTTTTGGCAGCGGATAATCCAGCGCCTGGGCGAACAGCTGGCGCACGCGCTCCACCGCATGCTGCCCCCAGGGCACGCTGTAGCGGCGGTCGTAGAAGCGGCTGGCGATCGGCTCGCGCGCCGACTCGCGATCCAGGCCGGCGACCGGGGCTTTGGCGTAGCGGGTCAGCCAGGCGCTCTTGAACAGTCCCTGGGCGTCGATCACCAGGTCGTATTTCACGTCGCGCAGGCGCGTCCTGAAGCGGCTCCACTCGCCGCTCGTGATGGTCTGCCAGAGATTCTTGCGCCAGCGGCGGATCGCCACCGGGATGACCTGCGCCACCGCCGGATGCCAGGCGGGAATCTCGGCGAAGCCCTCCTCCACCACCCAGTCGAACTGGATGCCGGGAATGGCGCGGGCGGCGTCGGTCAGCGCCGGCAGGGTATGGATGACGTCGCCGAGGGACGACGTCTTGATCAGCAGCACCCGCATTCAGAGCTCTTCCACGTCGACCGTATCGGCGACCAGACGGTCGAGCGCCTCGAGGACCGCCAGCGGCTTCAGTTCGCGCAGGCAGTTGTAGTGGCCGAAGCGGCAGACGCGATCGAAACAGGGGCTGCATTCCAGGCCGAGGCGGACGATCTCCACCTGGTCGGCCAGCGGCGGGGTGAACTGCGGCGAGGTGGAGCCGTACACCGCCACCAGCGGGCGGTTCAGCGACGCCGCCACGTGCATCAGGCCGGAATCGTTGCTGACCACCGCCTCCGCGCAGGACATCAGGTCGATGGCCTCGGCCAGGGCGGTTTCCCCGGCGAGGTTCACCGATTCCTCGCGCAGGCCCGGGATCAGCCACTGGCGGATTTCCTCGCCGCCCGGGTGGTCGTTCTTCGAACCGAAGATCCACACCTGCCAGCCGGCGCGGATCTTCGCGTCGGCGACCTGGGCGTAGTGCTCCGCCGGCCAGCGCTTGGCCTCGCCGAACTCGGCGCCGGGGCACAGCGCCAGCACCGGGCGGTCCAGAGCCAGGCCGAACTTGGCCAGCGCGGCGTCGCGGCTGTGCGGGTCGATGCGCAGGCGCGGCTGCGGATAGGGTTTCGGCAGTTCGCTGCCCGGGGCATAGGCCAGCGCCATGAAACGCTCGATCATCAGCGGATAGCGCTGCTTGTCCAGCGTGCGGATGTCGTTGAGCAGGCCGTAGCGCATCTCGCCCTTCCAGCCGGTGCGCCGGGGAATCCGCGCGAAATACGGCACCAGCGCCGACTTCAGCGAGTTGGGCAGGAGGATCGCCTGGTCGTACTGCCCGGCCAGCGACCTGCCGATGCGCCGGCGGCTGGCGAGGTCGAGCACGCCATGGCCGAGCGGGAAGCTCAGCGCCTGGCGGACTTCAGGCATGCGTTCGAGGATCGGCCGGCTCCATTCGGGCGCCAGCACGTCGATCTGGCAGTCGGGATGCTGGCGCTTCAGGCACTCGAAGAGCGTCTGCGCCATCACCATGTCGCCGACCCAGGAGGGACCTACGATCAGAATGTTCATATGGGCTGCAGGCTATAGGCAGCGGGCTGCAGGTACAAGGCAGAACGCCTGCAGCCTGAAGCCTGCCGCCCTGGGCCGCTTATTTGACCAGCGTGCGCCATTCCGGATGGGTGCTGGTCTTGCCGCTGACCAGATCGAAGTAGGCTTTCTGCAGCTTCTCGGTCACCGGGCCGCGGCGGCCGGCGCCGATCAGGCGGCCGTCGACTTCGCGGATCGGAGTGACTTCGGCGGCGGTGCCGGTGAAGAAGGCTTCGTCGGCGATGTACACCTCGTCACGGGTGATGCGCTTCTCGACCACCTTGATGCCCAGCTCGTTGGCCAGCACCAGCACGCTGGCGCGGGTGATGCCGTTGAGGCAGGCGGTGACTTCCGGGGTGTAGATCACGCCGTCCTTGATGATGAAGATGTTCTCGCCGGAACCTTCGGCCACGTAGCCTTCCGGGTCGAGCATCATGGCCTCGTCGGCGCCGCCGGAAATGGCTTCCTGCAGGGCCAGCATCGAGTTGATGTAGGCGCCGTTGGACTTGGCGCGGGTCATCGAGATGTTCACGTGGTGGCGGGTGAAGGAGCTGGTGCGCACCTTGATGCCCTGCTGCAGCGCTTCCTCGCCCATGTATGCGCCCCAGTTCCAGGCGGCGACGATCACGTGGACCTTCAGGCCGGTGGCGCGCAGGCCCATGCCTTCGCTTCCGTAGAACACCATCGGGCGGATGTAGGCGCTTTCCAGGTTGTTCTCGCGGACCGCGGCGCGGGTCGCTTCGTTGATCTCGCCCTTGGTGTACGGGATCTTCATGTTCATGATGTGTGCGGAATCGAACAGGCGGTCGGTGTGCGCCTGCAGACGGAAGATCGCCGTGCCCTGGGGAGTGTTGTAGGCGCGCACGCCCTCGAATACACCCATGCCGTAGTGCAGGGTGTGGGTCAGCACGTGGGTGGTAGCTTCGCGCCACTGCACCAGTTCGCCGTCATACCAGATCACGCCATCACGATCGGCCATCGACATACTTGCCAGCTCCTCAAACTAGTTCGAAACAGGATCAGGCGAGCTTGAGCTCACGCCAGATCCGCATCACTCCGCGTCGCTCGTCGTGGAAATGGTCACCCCCCACCACACCCGGCTGCTTTTGCAGCGCCAGGCGGTGCGCGGCCGCGCGATAAGCCTTGTAGGCTTCCTGCAGGAAACTGACGTCCTCGCCAGAGAGCAGACCCGCCCGCTCCAGTCCTTCCAGAATGCGGATGTTGTCGGTGAAATGCAGCAACTCGGGGTACTGCCATGACCACGCCAGGGCCGCATATTGCACCATAAATTCGATATCGACGATACCACCGGCGTCCTGCTTGAGATCGAAGGGCGACGCGGCTTCGAAGGCGTTCGGCGCGGTTCCGGCGGCGGTGATCGCGGTGCCGAGGTTGTCGCGCATCTTCGCGCGCATCTCGCTGACTTCGCGGCGCAGTTCGTCGAGATCGCGCTGCCTGCCCAGCACCTGGGCGCGAATTTCCTCGAACGCCTTCGCCACCCGCGGGCAGCCGGCGAGCACGCGGGCGCGCACCAGGGCCTGGTGTTCCCAGGTCCAGGCCTCGTTCTGCTGGTAGGCGAGGAAGGCGCCCAGGGAACTCACCAGCAGCCCGGAAGCGCCGCTCGGGCGCAGGCGCATGTCCACCTCATAAAGAGTGCCGGAGGGCGTCTGCGCGGTAAGGAAATGGATGATCTTCTGCCCCAGGCGGGTGAAGAACTGCGCGCCGTCGATGGACTTGGCGCCGTCGGTCTCGCTCTGCGGATCGCCATCGTGGACGAACACCAGGTCGAGGTCCGAGCCGTGGCCGAACTCCAGCCCGCCGACCTTGCCGTAGCCGACCACGATGAAGTCCGGGTCGCACGGCGTGCCATCGGCGCGCAACGGACGGCCGTGGCGCTGCACCAATTGGTGCCAGGCCAGTTCGAGGACCTCGCTGAGGATCGCCTCGGCCAGCCAGGTCAGGTAGTCGCTGACCTTCATCAGCGGCAGGGTCCCGGCGATTTCCGAGGCGGCCACGCGCAGGCCGTGGGCCAGCTTGAAGTGGCGTAGCGTCTCCATCTGCTGCTCGAGGTCGTCCTCGGGAATCCGCATCAGCCGCTCGCGCAGCTCGGCGGCCAGTTCGGCGGCCTGCGGCGGGCGGAACAGCCGTCCCTCATTCAATAGTTCGTCGAGCAGGATGGGGAAGCGGGCGATCTGCTCGGCCACCATCGGGCTGGCCGCGCAGAGGGTCAGCAGGCGCTCCAGCGCACCGGGATTCTCGGTCAGCAGCACCAGGTAGGCGGAGCGCCGCGCTACCGCCCCGACCAGCGGCAGCACGCGCTCCAGCAACAGGTCCGGCTGGCCACGCTCGACCATCATCGCCAGCAGCCGCGGCACGAAGGCGTCCAGGCGTTCGCGGCCGATGCGCTGCATGGCGCGCACCTGGCTGCCGTTGCGCAGGTCGGTCAGGCGCTTGCGCGCCAGCGCGGCATCGGCGAAACCGGCTTCGGCGAGCTGGCGGCAGGCGGACTCCTCGTCCACCGCCTCCTCCCACAGCGGCAGCCATTCGCCACCGACGCAGCCCTCGTCCTCGGCCCCTTCCTCTTCGTCCGGGTCGGCGATGACCTGGCGGAAGTGCCAGTCGACGCGCTCGCGCCAGTGATTGATCCGCTCGTGGCAGGCCGACCAGTTGGGGAAGCCCATGATGAAGGCGACGCGCACCCGCTCCACCTCGTCCAGCGGCAGCATCTGCGTCTGCCGGTCGGCGATGGCCTGCAGCGCATGCTCCACATAACGAAGGAAGGCATAGCCCTGGCCCAGCTCGGCGACCACCGCCGGCGGCAGGTAGCCCTGCCCTTCGAGGATCGCCAGCACGCGCAGCAGCGGCCGCTGCTGCAGGCTGAGGTCGCGCCCGCCGTGGATCAGCTGGAAGGCCTGGGCGATGAACTCCACCTCGCGGATGCCGCCGGCGCCCAGCTTGATGTTCTCGGCCATGCCCTTGCGCCGGACTTCCTGCTGGATCAGCTGCTTCATGTTGCGCAGCGCCTCGATGGCGGAGAAGTCCAGGTAGCGCCGGTAGACGAAGGGCCGCAGCATCTCCAGCAGGCGCTGGCCGGCGTCCTGGTCGCCGCCGACCACCCGCGCCTTGATCATCGCGTAGCGTTCCCAGTCGCGGCCCTGGTCCTGGTAGTACTGCTCCAGCGCGGCGAAGCTGTGCACCAGCGGGCCGCTGGAACCATAGGGGCGCAGGCGCATGTCGACGCGGAAGACGAAGCCGTCGACGGTGATGGCGTCGAGCGCCTTGATCAGCTTCTGCCCCAGGCGGGTGAAGAACTCCTGGTTGTCCAGCGAGCGCTTGGCGCCCTCGGTTTCGCCGCCCTCGGGGTAGCTGAAGATCAGGTCGATGTCCGAGGACAGGTTCAGTTCGCCGGCGCCGAGCTTGCCCATGCCGAGGACTACAAGATGCTGCGGCAGGTTCGAACGGCGCCCCATCGGCGTGCCGAACTGCTGGCAATGGCGCAGGTACAGCCATTGATAGGCAAGGTCGATGCAGGTGTCGGCGAGGTCGGACAGGTCGCGGCAGGTGCCGGCCAGGTCGGTCTGGCGGGTCAGGTCGCGCCAGATGATGCGCACCTGCTGGCGCCGGCGGAAGCGCCGCAGGCGGCGGCCCAATTCGTCCTCGTCGGCGCAGTCGGCCAGCAGCCCTTCCAGCTGGGCGCGCAATTCGCCGCGCCGCAGGTCGCGCTCCAGTTCACCGCTGGCGGCCAGTTCGAGAAGCATCTGCGGATCGCGCGCGACCTGCTCGGCGACGAAGTCGCTGCCGGCGGCGACGCGAGCGAAGTGGGCATGCCGTTCGTCGGGCCAGCTTTCGAATCCGGCCCGGAGATCCTCCGGAAGATCGGCGACGGCGGCCTGGAAATTCTGCCCGGCGCGCTCGGCGAGAGGCTTGAGAGTGGCCGGCAGCGCGGCCAGGGACGGCAGGGTCATGGTCTATCCTGAAGGGTCGTCGTCGGCCTCGGAAACCGCGTTCGTCGCCCGATGTAGTTTTACTACTATTTTTTTGTAGTCGAGGGCTGTTTAAAAACGCGATTTGTAGTAAAACTACAACCCGCCGGGAGCCACCCCCGGAGCAATTCCAAGAATTCGCGGCGCCGCCCACGAGGCCGGTGCTGCTATCGGCAACGATCTACTGGCTTTCGATTCTGGAAGCCTTTCCGCCATGGAGCAAGCCATGCAAGACCTCGATCCCGTCGAAACCCAGGAATGGCTGGACGCCCTCGAGTCCGTCCTCGACCGCGAAGGTGAGGAGCGCGCCCACTATCTGATGACCCGCATGGGCGAGCTGGCCACCCGTACCGGTACCCAGCTGCCCTATGCGATCACCACGCCCTACCGCAACACCATTCCGGTGACCCACGAGGCTCGCATGCCGGGCGACCTGTTCATGGAGCGGCGCATCCGCTCGCTGGTGCGCTGGAACGCACTGGCCATGGTGATGCGCGCCAACCAGCAGGACCCGGACCTTGGCGGTCACATCTCCACCTTCGCTTCCTCGGCGACCCTCTACGACATCGGCTTCAACTACTTCTTCCAGGCCCCGACCGACGAACACGGCGGCGACCTGGTGTTCTTCCAGGGCCACGCCTCCCCCGGCGTCTATGCCCGCGCCTTCCTCGAAGGCCGCATCACTGAAGAACAGATGCTGAACTTCCGCCAGGAAGTCGATGGCAACGGCCTGTCCTCCTACCCGCACCCCTGGCTGATGCCGGACTTCTGGCAGTTCCCCACCGTGTCCATGGGCCTCGGCCCGATCCAGGCCATCTACCAGGCGCGCTTTATGAAGTACCTGGAAAGCCGCGGCTTCATCCCCGCCGGCAAGCAGAAGGTCTGGTGCTTCATGGGCGACGGCGAGTGCGACGAGCCGGAATCCCTCGGCGCCATTTCCCTGGCCGGCCGCGAGAAGCTGGACAACCTGATCTTCGTGATCAACTGCAACCTGCAGCGCCTGGACGGCCCGGTACGCGGCAACGGCAAGATCATCCAGGAACTGGAAGGCGTGTTCCGCGGCGCCGAGTGGAACGTCAACAAGGTCATCTGGGGCCGCTTCTGGGACCCGCTGTTCGCCAAGGACCACGCCGGCCTGCTGCAGCAGCGCATGGACGAGGTCATCGACGGCGAATACCAGAACTACAAGGCGAAGGACGGTGCCTACGTGCGTGAGCACTTCTTCGGCTCGCGTCCGGAACTGCTGGAGATGGTCAAGGACCTCTCCGACGAGGAAATCTGGAAGCTCAACCGTGGCGGCCACGACCCGTACAAGGTCTATGCGGCCTACCACCAGGCGGTCAACCACAAGGGCCAGCCGACCGTCATCCTGGCCAAGACCATCAAGGGTTATGGCACGGGTTCCGGCGAAGCGAAGAACATCGCGCACAACGTGAAGAAGGTCGATGTCGACAGCCTGCGCAAGTTCCGCGACAACTTCGACATCCCGGTCAAGGACGCCGACCTCGAGAAACTGCCGTTCTACCGTCCGGAAGAAGGCAGCGCCGAGGCCAAGTACCTGGCCGAGCGCCGCGCCGCCCTCGGTGGCGTGATGCCGGTTCGCCGCGCCAAGAGCTTCAGCGTGCCGACTCCGCCGCTGGAAACCCTCAAGGCGATCCTCGACGGCACCGGCGACCGCGAGATTTCCACCACCATGGCCTTCGTGCGCATCCTCTCGCAGCTGGTCAAGGACAAGGAGCTCGGCCCGCGCATCGTGCCGATCGTGCCCGACGAGGCGCGTACCTTCGGCATGGAAGGCATGTTCCGCCAGCTCGGCATCTATTCCTCGGTCGGCCAGCTCTACGAGCCCGTCGACAAGGACCAGGTGATGTTCTACCGCGAGGACAAGAAGGGCCAGATCCTCGAGGAAGGCATCAACGAAGCCGGCGCCATGTCCAGCTGGATCGCCGCGGGTACTTCGTACTCCACGCACAACCAGCCGATGCTGCCGTTCTACATCTTCTATTCGATGTTCGGCTTCCAGCGTATCGGCGACCTCGCCTGGGCGGCCGGCGACAGCCGCGCGCACGGCTTCCTGGTCGGCGGCACCTCCGGCCGCACCACGCTGAACGGCGAAGGCCTGCAACACGAGGACGGACACAGCCACCTGCTGGCCAGCACCATCCCGAACTGCCGCACCTACGATCCGACCTATGGCTACGAGCTGGCCGTGATCGTCCGCGAGGGCATCCGCGAGATGATCGAGGAGCAGAAGGACGTCTTCTACTACCTCACCGTGATGAATGAAGCCTACCCGCAGCCGGCCCTGCCGCAGGGCGTCGAGGAAGGCATCATCAAGGGCATGTACCTGCTCAGGGAAAACGGCAAGGAAGCCGCACACCACGTGCAGCTGCTGGGCTCCGGCACCATCCTGCGCGAAGTCGAGGAAGCCGCGAAGATCCTCCGCGAGCAGTTCGGCATCGGCGCCGACGTGTGGAGCGTGCCGAGCTTCAACGAACTGCGCCGCGACGGCCTGGCCATCGAGCGCTGGAACCGCCTGCATCCGGAGCAGAAGCCGAAGCAGAGCTACGTCGAGCAGTGCCTCAGCGGCCGCAAGGGCCCGGTGATCGCCTCCACCGACTACATGAAGCTGTACGCCGAGCAGATCCGCCAGTGGGTCCCGGGCAAGGAGTACAAGGTCCTCGGCACCGACGGCTTCGGCCGCAGCGACACCCGCCGCAAGCTGCGTCACTTCTTCGAGGTGGACCGCAACTGGGTGGTGCTGGCCGCGCTGGAAGCGCTGGCCGACCGTGGCGAGATCGAGCCGAAGGTGGTGGCCGAGGCCATCGTCAAGCTCGGCATCGATCCTGAAAAACGCAACCCGCTGGACTGCTGAGGAGAGGCACGATGAGTGAGTTGATTCGCGTACCCGACATCGGCAGCGGCGAAGGGGAAGTCATCGAACTGCTGGTCAAGGTCGGCGAC
>NZ_FNIJ01000019.1 GCF_900103845.1 Pseudomonas jinjuensis | reverse complement strand
ACTTCTCGCCAGCAGGTGGTCGGAAGCCAGGCCCTGGGCGCAGATATTCAGGCGCCTGGCCACTTCATGGACGGGCTCATCGCGGAATAGCGCCATGCCCAGTACCAGCCAGAGCACCTGATCGGCAGGCAGGCGCCGCCGCCGGATGGTGGCCTGCGAGGAAAGGTGCAGCGCGGATTCCACCCACTCGACCGGAATGTTCTGGGTGAAGGTGCTCAGATCGGAGAAGTTGAACAGGTCGCCCAAGTCGAGCAGATGCTGTTGGAAAGACATAAAAAATCCGATGCCAGAAGTCTGGCATCGGATTTTCAGGGAAGGCCCCGCTGAGGCTCAAATGCTTAAGTGAACAGCATTACCGCAATGCGGGGCTTTCGTGGAGAGAAGGACGTCAGTACTTGCCCTTCAGCCCGTAAGCCTCATCCAGGGTGCCCGGAGCGTTCTCCGGCTTCGGCGCGTAGTCCTTCGGCACCTCGTTGTTGGCCGGCGGGGTCAGGCGTTCGCGACGTTCCGGGTAGGCCTCGTCGGCGTGCAGGGCGGCCAGCAGGCGCTGCTTGGTCAGTTCGTCGAGGGCCAGGCGCTGGGCGCCGTCGGACAAGTGTTCCTGGACGTCCTGGTAGCTCTGGGTGAGCTTCTTCACCAGGTTCGCCGTGGTGTTGAAGTGCGTAACCACTTCGCGCTGGTAGGTATCGAAGCGCTCCTGCAAGTCGTCCATCTGGCGTTGCATCTTGTTCGGGGCGGCATTGGGCAGCAGGCGGGCGATGAAGAACCCGACGGCGACCCCGATGATCAGAGTGAGTGCCGGCAGCAACCAGCTGGTGAGGGACTGTTCCACGCGAATCCTTCCTCTATAGACGGCTTTGCTTTACGTTAGCGGCTTGCACCTGTGCTTGTATAGCGTGACGCGTAAAACCGCGTCTGCGCAGGTATTTTGCTAGACGAGACGACCCGCCCCGGGGTCACGGAGATCCTGTTTGACCACTCGTGAAACCGCCCTTTTCATCGACGGCCCCAGCGGCCCGCTGGAGGCGCTGCACCTGGCTGCGCCCGATGCCGCCGGCGTCGCCCTGATCTGCCACCCGCACCCGCTGTTCGCCGGCACCATGCAGAACAAGGTGGTCGCCACCCTGCAGCGCACCGCGCGGGATGCAGGCTACGCCACCCTGCGTTTCAATTTCCGTGGCGTCGGCCAGAGCGCCGGCAGCTACGCCGAAGGGCAGGGCGAGATCGAGGACGCGCTGGCCGCCGCGCGCTGGCTGCGGCAGCAGCACCCCGGCCTGCCATTGACCCTGATGGGCTTTTCCTTCGGCTCCTGCGTGGTCGGCAATGCCGCGGCGCGGCTGGAGGACGAGGACGCCCAGTTGGCCCGTCTGTTCATGCTGGCGCCGCCGGTGGAGCGTTTCGGCGTCGAGCTGCCGGCGCAGTGCCCGCTGACGGTGATCCAGCCGGAAGCCGACGAGGTGGTCACGCCCGAGCGCGTCTACGCCTGGAGCGCCGCCCTGGACAAGCCGCACGAGCTGCTCCGCGTGGCGGACTGCAGCCACTTCTTCCATGGCAAGCTGGTCGAACTGAAGGACCTCCTGCTGCCACGACTCGCCCGCCACGACGCGCCGCGTTAACATCCGGCCCGCTAATTTTCCTGCGCTGAACTCTGGTATCCCATGACGACTCGTATCCTGACCGGCATCACCACCACCGGCACGCCGCACCTCGGCAACTACGCCGGTGCGATCCGCCCGGCGATCATCGCCAGCCGCGATCCCCAGGCCGACTCCTTCTACTTCCTGGCCGACTACCACGCGCTGATCAAGTGCGACGACCCGCTGCGCATCCAGCGCTCGCGCCTGGAAATCGCCGCCACCTGGCTGGCCTGCGGCCTGGATACCGACAAGGCGACCTTCTACCGCCAGTCCGACATTCCCGAGATTCCCGAGCTGACCTGGCTGCTGACCTGCGTGACCGCCAAGGGCCTGCTCAACCGCGCGCACGCCTACAAGGCGTCGGTGGACAAGAACGTCGAGGCCGGCGAAGACCCCGATGCCGGCGTGACCATGGGCCTGTACAGCTACCCGGTGCTGATGGCGGCGGACATCCTGATGTTCAATGCGCACCGGGTGCCGGTCGGCCGCGACCAGATCCAGCACGTGGAAATGGCCCGCGACATCGGCCAGCGCTTCAATCACCTGTTCGGCGCCGGTCGTGAATTCTTCACCCTGCCGGAAGCGGTGATCGAGGAAGAGGTGGCGACGCTGCCGGGTCTCGACGGCCGCAAGATGTCGAAGAGCTACGACAACACCATTCCGCTGTTCGGCAGCGCCAGGCAGCTGAAGGACGCCATTGCGCGGATCATCACCGACTCGCGCGCACCCGGCGAACCGAAGGACCCGGACAATTCGCACCTGTTCACCCTCTACCAGGCGTTCGCCACGCCGGCGCAGGTCGCCGCTTTCCGTACCGAACTGATCGACGGCCTGGCCTGGGGCGAAGCCAAGCAGCGCCTGTTCCAGCTGCTCGACGGCGAACTGGGCGAGGCGCGCGAGCGTTATCACGCGCTGATCGAGCGCCCGGCGGACCTGGAGGACATCCTCCTGGCCGGCGCCGCCAAGGCGCGCCGCATCGCCACGCCGTTCCTCGGCGAGCTGCGCGAAGCGGTCGGCCTGCGCTCCTTCCGCAGCGAAGTGCAGGTCGCCGCGAGCGGCAAGAAAAAGGCCGCGAAGAGCGCCCGTCTGGTCAGCTTCCGCGATGACGAGGGCTTCCGCTTCCGCCTGCTGGATGCCGCCGGCGAGCAACTGCTGCTGTCGAAGGCGTTCGCCGACGGCAAGGCGGCCGGCCAGGTCAGCAAGCGCCTGCAGTCCGGCGAGGCGCTGGACCTGCGCAGCGAAGGCGACGCCTTCAGTCTGTGCCTGGATGGCGAGGTGGTGGCGAGCAGCCCGGCCTTCGCCGATGCCGCTGCACGCGATGCCGCCATCGAGCGCGTGCGCGAGGCACTGGCACCGCAGGAGTAAGACGGCGCAAGGCCATCCTCGACGGATGGCCGATTGCCAAGAAGCGGGGCCGTCGCTAAAGTGTCGGCCCCGTTTTCGTTGCCTTGCTACCGATCATGACGCCTCTTCAGCGCTACCAGGAAGACCTCAAACGTCCCGATTTCTTCCACGATGCTGCACAGGCCAATGCAGTGAGACACCTGCAGCGCCTGTACGACGACCTGCTGGCGGCCGACCAGGCCAGACCCGGGCTGTTCGGCAAGCTGCTCGGCAAGAAATCCCAGGGCCCGGTCAAGGGCCTGTATTTCTGGGGCGGCGTCGGCCGCGGCAAGACCTACCTGGTCGACACTTTCTTCGAAGCGCTGCCGTTCAAGCAGAAGATGCGCACGCACTTCCACCGCTTCATGAAGCGCGTGCACGAGGAAATGAAGACCCTCAAGGGCGAGAAGAACCCGCTGACCATCATCGGCAAGCGCTTCGCCGACGAGGCCCGGGTGATCTGCTTCGACGAGTTCTTCGTTTCCGACATCACCGACGCCATGATCCTCGCGACCCTGCTCGAGGAGCTGTTCAAGAACGGCGTGAGCCTGGTGGCGACCTCCAACATCGTCCCGGACGGTCTGTACAAGGACGGACTGCAGCGCGCCCGCTTCCTGCCGGCGATCGCCCTGCTCAAGGAGCATACCGAGGTGGTCAACGTCGACAGTGGTGTGGATTACCGCCTGCGCGCCCTGGAGCAGGCCGAGCTGTACCACTGGCCGCTCGACGCGGATGCCGATCAGAGCCTGCGCAAGAGCTTCGGCAGCCTGCTGCCCGACTGCACCCAGGCGGTGGAAGGCGAGGCGCTGATGATCGAGAACCGCGAGATCCGCTCCGTGCGCGTCTGCGAGGACGTCGCCTGGTTCGAATTCCGCGAGCTGTGCGACGGTCCGCGCAGCCAGAACGACTACATCGAGCTGGCGAAGATCTTCCACGCGGTGCTGCTCTCCAACGTCGAGCAGATGGGCGTGACCAAGGACGACATGGCGCGACGCTTCATCAACCTGGTGGACGAGTTCTACGACCGCAACGTCAAGCTGATCATTTCCGCCGAGGTCGAGCTGAAGGACCTGTACACCGGCGGGCGCCTGGAGTTCGAATTCCAGCGCACCCTCAGCCGCCTGCTGGAAATGCAGTCCCACGAGTACCTGTCCCGGCCGCACCGTCCGTAGGGCGAGCGAGCAATGCGAAAAGGGCTGCCCGAGGGGTGGCCCTTTTTCGTTTCAGCCATCCTTCTGCAGCGACTGCCGCCGGTAGTGGTGCGGCGACAGGCTGGTGTGCTGGCGGAACAGGCGGGCGAAGAAGCTGGCGTCGTCGTAGCCCACTTCGTAGCTGATCGTCTTGATGCTCTTGCGCGTGGTGGTGAGCAGGTTGCGCGCGGTCTCGATGCGCAGGCGCTGCAGGTAGTGCAGCGGCTTGTCGCCGGTCGCCGCCTGGAAGCGCCGCATGAAGTTGCGGATGCTCATGCCGTGGTCGCGGGCGACGTCCTCGAAGCGGAACTTGTCCGCATAGTGCTCCTCCAGCCATTGCTGGACCTGGAGGATGACCGGGTCGTGGTGCAGCTTCTGGCCGCCGAAGCCCAGGCGGCCGGGCGTATAGCTGCGCTGCACTTCGTGGAGGATGTCCCGCGCCACGCCCTGGGCGACGTGGATGCCGCAGAAGCCTTCGATCACGTGGATGTACACGTCGCGGGCCGAGGTGTTGGCGCTGGCGGTATAGATGTTGTCCGCGTCGGTGATGTGCTTTTCCTGGTTGAGCAGGATCTGCGGGTAGCGCTCGGCGAACTCGCGGAAGAAGCGCCAGTAGGTGGTCGCTTCCTTGCCGTCGAGCAGGCCCGCCTGGGCCAGCCAGAAGACGCCGGTGGCCTCGCCGCACAGCACGCTGCCCTTGGCGTGGCGTTCGCGCAGCCAGGGCAATACCTGGGGATGGCTGCCCAGCAGCGCGTCG
The DNA here is from genome assembly GCF_900103845.1 of Pseudomonas jinjuensis. Lineage (GTDB taxonomy): Bacteria > Pseudomonadota > Gammaproteobacteria > Pseudomonadales > Pseudomonadaceae > Pseudomonas > Pseudomonas jinjuensis. The sequence goes on along the minus strand of NZ_FNIJ01000019.1, from coordinate 122,306 downwards.
AAGTCTCCCCAGAACGACGGCAGGATCACGATGTCCGGCTCGTCGAGCGGGCCGTCCACCGGCAGGCGGTCGCCGCTGAAGCTGGTCACCGGCTCACCGTCGGGGCTGACGATGCGGGTCTGGAAGCCGGGCATGATGCCGAGCCCTTGCTGCTTGCCGTAGCGCAGGCTGGCCATGTGGAAGAAATCCCGGGCCTGCATCAGGGTAGAGGCGAAGACTCCGTTGGTCGCGAGGATGCTGACGTTCTGCAGCTTCCTGGGCGCTTGGCTGTGCATCATTTTTTCTTGTGCTTCTGCGGATGACGGAATTGACGCTTAAGAGGACATCTGGTGGCGGAATCGTCTTACCAATTGGCGATGCTGTCCAGTAAGCGTACGTAACCGTCGCTGCGTTTCCCGGCCAGGCGCACGCCCTCGCCCGGAAACGGGCGAGGGCCGTGGTAGGTCAGGGGGCAGGGTTGGGCTGGTCCTTGTGGATGGCTTCGATTCCGGCCAGCACTTCGTCGCTCAGTTGCAGTTCGAAGCTGGCGAGGTTCGCTTCCAGCTGTTCCAGCGAGGTGGCGCCGATGATGTTGCTGGTGACGAACGGCTGCCGGGTGACGAAGGCGAGGGCCATCTGCGCCGGGTCCAGTCCGTGTTCGCGAGCGAGGGCCACGTAGCGCGAGCAGGCCCGCTGGCTCTGCGGGTTGGTGTAGCGGGTGAAGCGGCTGAACAGGGTGATCCGGGCGTTCGCCGGGCGCGCGCCGTTCTCGTACTTGCCGGAAAGCATGCCGAAGGCCATCGGCGAATAGGCGAGCAGGCCGCAGCGCTCGCGGATGGCGATTTCCGCCAGGCCCACTTCGAAGCTGCGGTTGAGCAGGTTGTACGGGTTCTGGATCGATACCGCGCGCGGCCAGCCGCGCGACTCGGCGAGCTGGAGGAATTTCATGGTGCCCCAGGGCGTCTCGTTGGACAGGCCGATGTGGCGGATCTTGCCGGCGCGTACCTGTTCGTCCAGCGCTTCCAGGGTTTCCTCCAGCGGGGTGAAGTCCTGTTCGCGGTGCTGGTATCCCAGTTGGCCGAAGAAGTTGGTGCTGCGCTCCGGCCAGTGCAACTGGTAGAGGTCGATCCGGTCGGTCTGCAGCCGCTTCAGGCTGGCGTCGAGGGCGGCGACGATGTGCTGGCGGTTGTGCTTCAACTGGCCGTCGCGGATATGGCTGATGCCGTTGCCGGGGCCGGCGATCTTGCTGGCGAGGATCCAGTCGTCGCGATCGCCGTGCTTGCGGAACCAGTTGCCGATGATCTGTTCGGTGCGCGAATAGGTTTCCGCGCGGGGCGGTACCGGGTACATCTCGGCGGTGTCGATGAAGTTGATGCCGGCTGCCCTGGCGCGTTCGATCTGCGCGAAGGCTTCCGCCTCGCTGTTCTGTTCGCCCCAGGTCATGGTTCCCAGGCAGAGCGCACTCACCTTGATGTCGGTCTGGCCGAGCGGACGGTATTGCATGCAAAGCTCCTTGAATTGATTGCGAGTCGAGGTTGTAAATTCTGGCGAAATCGGCATAATTCCGCAGCCTTTCATCGGCGGGGGATGCCTAGCCTGCCGATCGATACATCTAGTCGTTACGGACGCACACTGACCCGAGCCCCAAATCGTGTCTGTTTCAGGCTGTCCTTGACTTGTCAAGGCAACCACTGTCCAGTAAGATTCGCCGTCTTATTTTCAGGCGGCCCCTGAGGCTATAACGAATGAAAACTTTTACCGCGAAACCAGAAACTGTTAAGCGCGACTGGTTCGTTGTCGACGCTGCTGGCCTGACCCTGGGTCGTCTGGCTACCGAGATCGCTCGCCGTCTGCGTGGCAAGCACAAGCCGGAATACACCCCGCACGTTGATACCGGCGACTACATCGTCGTCATCAACGCCGAGCAGGTTCGTGTCACTGGCGCCAAAGCCACCGACAAGATGTACTACCATCACTCGGGCTTCCCGGGCGGTATCAAGTCGATCAACTTCGAGAAGCTGATCGCCAAGGCTCCTGAGCGTGTAATCGAGACTGCCGTCAAAGGCATGCTGCCGAAGAACCCGCTGGGCCGCGACATGTACCGCAAGCTGAAAGTGTACAAGGGTGCCAGCCACCCGCACACCGCTCAGCAGCCTCAAGAACTGAAGATTTAACGGGATAGCTCATCATGTCGGCGACTCAAAATTACGGCACTGGCCGTCGTAAGACCGCTACCGCTCGCGTCTTCCTGCGTCCGGGTACTGGCAAGATCTCCATCAACAACCGCAGCCTCGACCAGTTCTTCGGTCGCGAAACCGCTCGCATGGTTGTTCGTCAGCCGCTCGAACTGACCGAAATGGTCGAGAAGTTCGACGTCTACGTCACCGTCGTCGGTGGCGGCGTCAGCGGCCAGGCCGGTGCGATCCGTCACGGTATCACCCGTGCCCTGATCTCCTACGACGAAACCCTGCGCAGCCCGCTGCGCAAGGCCGGCTACGTCACTCGCGATGCTCGCGAAGTCGAACGTAAGAAAGTCGGTCTGCGTAAGGCGCGTAAGCGTCCGCAGTACTCCAAGCGTTAATCCGACGCTTCGAAAAGAACGCCCAGTTCCTTCCGGACTGGGCGTTTTTTTATGTGCGAAGTTTATTCGTGCGGCAAGGTGTCGCAGTGAGCGGAGCCCCGTCCGACAAGGGTTCCAGCACTTTTGTATCGGCTTATTGCCTTGTCAGCACTGGGGCTTTTCTTTACCATTTGGCGAATTTTTTGCGCGGCTTGAATATTTACTTAAAAGCCTGACTTGAACAGGCTTGAAGCTGATGGGAGACGACTGAATGAGTAATGACGGCGTGAATGCAGGCCGGCGTCGCTTCCTCGTCGCGGCCACTTCTGTGGTCGGCGCGGCGGGAGCGGTCGGTGCTGCGGTTCCGTTCGTGGGGTCATGGTTCCCCAGTGCCAAGGCGAAGGCAGCTGGCGCGCCGGTGAAGGTGAACGTAGGCAAGATCGAGCCGGGCCAGCAAGTCGTGGCCGAATGGCGCGGCAAGCCGGTGTTCCTGGTGCATCGCACCAAGGAAATGCTGGATGCGCTGCCTTCCCTCGAAGGCCTGCTGGCCGACCCGGAGTCGAAAGCCTCCGACCAGCCGGCCTACGTCGATCCCAAGCTGCGCTCGATCAAGCCTGAACTGGCCGTTATCGTCGGTATCTGCACCCACCTGGGCTGCTCGCCGACCTTCCGCCCGGAAGTCGCTCCTGCCGACCTCGGTCCGGACTGGAAGGGCGGTTACTTCTGCCCGTGCCACGGTTCTCACTACGACCTGGCCGGCCGCGTCTACAAGGGCCAGCCTGCCCCGATGAACCTGCCGATTCCGCCCTATGCGCTCGATGGTGATGTGCTGACCATCGGTGTGGACCAGGAGAAAGCCTGATGAGCAAATTCATGGCTTGGGTCGATGCCCGCTTCCCCGCGACCAAGATGTGGGAAGACCATCTGAGCAAGTACTACGCCCCGAAGAACTTCAACTTCTGGTATTTCTTCGGCTCCCTGGCGCTGCTCGTCCTGGTGAACCAGATCCTTACCGGTATCTGGCTGACCATGAGCTTCACCCCGTCGGCGGAAGAGGCGTTCGCCTCCGTCGAATACATCATGCGTGATGTGGATTACGGCTGGATCATCCGCTACATGCACTCCACCGGTGCATCGGCGTTCTTCGTCGTGGTCTACCTGCACATGTTCCGCGGTCTGATGTACGGCTCGTACCAGAAACCGCGCGAGCTGGTGTGGATCTTCGGCATGCTGATCTACCTCGCGCTGATGGCCGAGGCCTTCATGGGCTACCTGCTGCCGTGGGGCCAGATGTCCTACTGGGGTGCCCAGGTGATCATCTCGCTGTTCGGCGCCATTCCGGTCGTTGGCGAAGACCTGGCCCAGTGGATCCGTGGTGACTTCCTGATCTCCGGTATCACCCTGAACCGCTTCTTCGCCCTGCACGTGATCGCCCTGCCGATCGTCCTGCTCGGCCTGGTCGTGCTGCACATCCTGGCGCTGCACGAAGTCGGCTCGAACAACCCGGACGGCGTGGACATCAAGAAGAAGAAGGACGAGAACGGCGTTCCGCTGGATGGCATCGCCTTCCACCCGTACTACACCGTCAAGGACATCGTCGGCGTGGTGGTGTTCCTGTTCATCTTCTGCACCGTGATCTTCTTCTTCCCGGAAATGGGCGGCTACTTCCTCGAGAAGCCGAACTTCGAAGTCGCGAACCAGTTCAAGACTCCCGAGCACATCGCTCCGGTTTGGTACTTCACCCCGTTCTACGCCATCCTGCGTGCCGTTCCGGACAAGCTGATGGGCGTTATCGCGATGGGTGCCGCCATTGCCGTGCTGTTCGTGCTGCCGTGGCTGGATCGCAGCCCGGTCCGCTCGATCCGCTACAAGGGCTGGCTGAGCAAGATCTGGCTGGTGATCTTCGCGGTGTCCTTCGTGATTCTCGGCTACTACGGCTCCCAGGCTCCGTCGCCGCTGGGCACCACGCTGTCCCGTCTGTGCACCATTCTGTATTTCGCCTTCTTCATCCTGATGCCGTTCTACACCCGGATGGAGAAGACCAAACCGGTTCCGGAAAGGGTGACTGGCTGATGAAAAAGCAATTCGCTGCATTGATTCTGGCTCTGATGCCCGTTTTCGGCTTCGCTGCCGGTGGCCATGGCGTAGCCCTGGATCACGTCGACATCGACCTGAACGACAAGGCTGCCATGCAGGATGGCGCGCGCACCTTCGCCAACTACTGCATGGGCTGCCATAGCGCCAAGTTCCAGCGCTACGAGCGCGTGGCGCGCGATCTGGGCATTCCGGAAGAGCTGATGATGAACAACCTGGTGCTCACCGGCGCCAAGATCGGTGATCACATGGATATCGGCATGAAACCCGCCGATGCCAAGGTATGGTTCGGCGCCGCTCCGCCGGATCTGACCCTGGTTGCCCGTGTTCGCGGCACCAACTGGCTCTACACCTACCTGCGCTCCTTCTATGAGGATTCCAAGCGTCCGTGGGGTGTGAACAACACGGTGTTCCCGAACGTCGGCATGCCGAACGTCCTGGGAAGCCTCCAGGGCCGCCAGGTCATCGGTTGCAAGCAGGTCCAGATCGTCGAAGACGGCAAGAAGCAGTTCGACCCGCTGACCGGTACTCCGCTGACTCACGAAGCCTGCGATCAGCTGACCGTGATTCCGAAGACCGGTACGCTGACCGAAGCGCAGTTCGACGAGACGGTGAAGAACCTGGTGACCTTCCTGGCTTATTCGGCTGACCCGAACAAGCTCGAGGCTCATCGCATCGGCACCTACGTTCTGCTCTATCTGGCTTTCCTCTTCGTATTCGCCTATCTGCTGAAGCGTGAATACTGGAAGGACGTGCACTAAGCACCGCCAGCCTCGAAGCGCGCGCCCTACGGGGCGCGCGCGTCTTTCTACCTCCCACAAGTCGATTTGCGAGGAGGCGCGGCATGGCCGTAGTCAACAAGCTAACCTGTTATTCCGACCCCGCCGACCACTATAGCCACCGCGTTCGTCTGGTCCTGGCAGAAAAGAGCGTCAGCGCCGAAATCATCGACGTCGAGGCTGGTCATTGCCCACCCAGGCTGGCTGAGGTCAATCCCTACGGCAGTGTTCCTACCCTGGTCGATCGTGATCTGGCTCTCTACGAGTCCACCGTGGTGATGGAGTACCTGGAGGAACGCTATCCGCATCCGCCCCTGCTGCCGGTCTACCCGGTGGCGCGAGCGAACAGCCGCCTGCTGATACATCGCATTCAGCGCGACTGGTGCATGCTGGTCGACCGTATCCTCGACGCTCGTCAGAAGGATGCGGAGCGAGCCTTGGCGCGGAAGGAGCTGCGTGAGAGTCTGACAGGGGTGTCGCCGCTCTTTGCGGAGAAGCCCTATTTCCTCAGCGAGGAGATGAGCCTGGTGGATTGCTGCCTGTTGCCGATCCTCTGGCGTCTGCCGGTTCTGGGTATCGAATTGCCGCGGCAGGCGAAACCCTTGCTCGATTACATGGAGAAGCAGTTCGCCCGTGAAACTTTCCGGGCAAGCCTGTCCTCCATTGAACGTGATATGCGCTAAGGAGCCTGATGATGAACTCCAGTCGTCCCTATCTCGTCCGGGCCCTCTATGAGTGGATCGTGGACAACGGCTGCACTCCGCATATCCTGGTCAATGCCGATTATCCGGGGGTCAAGGTTCCGCCAGGGTACGCCAGCGACGGCCAGATCGTGCTGAACGTGTCGCCGACCGCGGTCCGTCATCTGCAGATGGATAACGAGGCCGTCAGCTTCGAAGGGCGTTTCGGTGGCGTGGCGCAGCGCCTGTACATTCCATCGCCGGCGGTCATGGCGGTGTACGCGCGGGAGAACGGCCAGGGCATGGTCTTCGATCTGGAGCCGCCGGTTCCGAGCGATGACGAGGAGATGCTGGATGATGGGCCGTCCGACGAGCCGCCGCGCCCGAGTGGCCGGCCAAGCCTGAAGGTGGTCAAGTAATGAAAAAAGGCGATCCATGGATCGCCTTTTTCATGTCCGCCGCAGTACTCGTCAGTCGATGTATTCGAACAGCCTGACGATCTTCTGTACGCCGTCGACTCCCTGCACTACCTGGGTAGCCAGGTCGCCTTCCTTGCGGGTCACCAGGCCGAGCATGTAGACGATGCCGTTCTCGGTGACGACCTTGATGCGCGACGAGGGGACATTCGCGTCGCCCAGCATCTGCGTCTTGATCTTGGTGGTCAGCCAGGTGTCGTGATTGCGCGCCAGCAGGGACGAGGGCGGCAGGATCTGCAGCTCGTTGTGCACGGTCTTGACCTTCTGCACCGAGCGGGCGGCCTGTTCCGCCTTGCTCTTCAGGTCCGCCCGCGGGGTCTGGCCGGCCAGCAGGACCACGCCGTTGTAGCTGACCACTACGACGTGGGAGTTGCGGTCCAGGTCGGCGTCGGCCTTGGCGACATTCACGCCGACCTTGGTTTCGATCAGCGAGTCGTCGATCTTGCTGCCGATGGTGCGGGTGCCGCGATCATCGCTGATGGGTTTGTCGCGAGTTGCGCTGAGGAAGCTGCTGCAACCGCCCAGGGCAAGACTCAGGGCGATCGTGACAGCGAGCAGCGGAGTACGGGTCATTCTTCACTCCCGAACAGTTGACGGTCGATGAGGTCGCACAGGCAGTGGATCACCAGCAGGTGCACTTCCTGGATGCGCGCGGTGATCTTGGCCGGCACGCGGATCTCGACGTCTTCCGGCAGCAGCAGCGAGGCCATGCCGCCGCCGTCGCGGCCGGTCAGGGCGACCACCTGCATCTCGCGGTCATGGGCGGCCTGGATGGCCTGGATGACGTTGGCCGAGTTGCCGCTGGTGGAGATGGCCAGCAGTACGTCGCCGGGCTGGCCGAGGGCGCGGATCTGCTTGGAGAAGACTTCGTTGTAGCTGTAGTCGTTGGCGATCGAGGTGATGGTCGAGCTGTCGGTGGTCAGTGCGACGGCCGGCAGGCTCGGGCGCTCGCGTTCGAAGCGGTTCAGCAGCTCGGAGGAGAAGTGCTGGGCGTCGCCGGCGGAGCCGCCGTTGCCGCAGGACAGAATCTTGCCTTCGTTGAGCAGGGCGTTGACCATCACCATGCTGGCTTGCTCGATATGCGGAATCAGCACCTCGGTTGCCTGCTGCTTGGTCTCGATGCTGGCATGGAAGAGCTGGCGGATACGGGATTGCATGTCCATCAGGTGTGACCTTTCGTCGGGCGTCTGATCAGGTGTCAAAGGCGTTGGGGATCCAGTTCAGTTGCGCTGGTGAATTGCCGCCATCGGTCATGGCTACGACGTCGAAGCGGCACGGATGCCGGGCCCAGCGGGGTTCCTGTTGCAGAAAGTGTTCGGCGGAAGCGATGAGGCGCTGGCGTTTGCGCGCATCCACGCTTTCCAGTGCGCCGCCCCAGGCCAGGTGCCGGCGGGAGCGAACTTCGACGAATACTACTGTATCGCCGTCCAGCATGACCAGATCAAGCTCGCCGCGCCGGCACAGCCAGTTCTGCGCGAGCAGGCGCAATCCGTGCTTTTCCAGATGGGCACGCGCCTGGGCTTCGGCGGCGTGCCCCTTGCTCCGGGTGCTGGGCTGGCGGTCGCTCAAATGCCACTGTTCTCCAGCGGATAGGCCTCGCCGTTGCGGAACTCCGCCCACGGCAGCCGGCGCTCGATGCGTTGGCTCGGGTTGAGGCTCAGCGTTCCGCTCAGGCCGTCGAGCTGCATGGTCGGCACGGCCTTCAGCTCGGGCAGTCGCGGTGCGAGGCGATAGGCATCGGCGCCCATGGCGTACAGGCGGCCCAGGCTGCCTGCGGCCTGTGGCCATTGCGCGGTGACCTGCTGGCGCAGCGAGTTGTTCGGCTGCAGCAGCCATGGGGTTTCGCAGAAGCGGATGCCGTTCAGGTCCTGGTCCTGCGCGGGATTGCTGACCCCGGTATACAGGTTCGAGGTGGCGTACACCGGCAGGTCGCCCGCGTACTGGAAAGCCAGGGTGGGCTTGATCTGGCGGGCCTGCTGGGGCGTCGCGGCGAGGAAGATGAAGTCGATGTCCTGGCGGCGCGACGGCTGGGTGTCCACGCTGCTGCCGAGCACGCCTTCGAGGCGCTTGGCGCGGGTTTCGCTCTGGCGCAGCTGGAGCAGGTCGGCGATCTGCTGGGCCAGTTGGACCGGCTGGTCGACGTGCTCGGCGGCGATCAGGGTGCCGCCATTGGCCTGCCAACTGCGGCTGAAGGATGCCAGCACGCGGTCACCCCACTCGCCGCGCGGCACCAGTGCGACGGCGCGGCGCATGCCGTCTTTCCAGGCGCGGTTGGCAACCTCGCGAGCTTCGTCCTCGGCGGAAAGGCCGAACTGGAACAGTTGGGCGGGGGATTCCTGGCCGCTGTCGGCGTAGTTCAGGGCCAGCGTGGTGATCGGCAACTGCTGGCGGGTGCTGAGCTGCTTGACCAGCGGCTTCTCCAGCGGGCCGACCACCAGTTGCGCGCCGTCGGTCTGCGCCTGGCGGTAGAAGTCGTCCATCGAGCGCACCTGGGTGCTGTCGTAGATCCTGATGGACGGCTGCGGCTGACCGCTGCGCTGCGCCTGATAGTGGGCGGCGAGGAAGCCGTCCTGCAGGGCGCGTGCGACATTGGCGAGCTGGCCCTGCTGGGGCAGCAGCAGGGCGATCCTGTTCAGCGGCTGGCTGGCCAGGGATTTGAGTTTTTCCAGCGGTTCCGGAAGCCGCTTGGCCGCCGGATGGTCAGGATGCTGGCTGCGCCAGGTTTCGATGTTCGCCTGCTGTTCGGCCAGGGTCGAGGACGTCTTGGTGATGCGGGCCAGTTCCAGCCAGCCATCCAGGTCGCCCTCGCTGCCGCTGCCTTGTAGCTGTTCGACGGGCAGGCGGGAGACCAGCGTCCAGATTTCCTCGTGGTTCTTTGCGGTTGCTTCGGCATTCAGCAGCGGGTCGACGAATACGCGCTCGCGGGCGGCTGCCAGGATTTGTCCGTCGGCGGCCAGCGCCTGGGACTTGATCAGGCCGCTGCGTGCCTGCTGTTCGACGGGAAGCTCGCCGAGCCGTTCGAAGCTGGGGTGCTGCAGGGCCTGCAACGCAGCCTTCGGCTTGTTGCGGGCCAGGGCCAGTTGCGCCTGCAGGGTGCTGGAGAAGATCTGCTGGGCGGGTTTCAGGCTATCCAGCGGGACCTGTTCGAGAATCTGCGCCGAACGGGCGAAATCCTTCTGCTGATAGGCCAGGTCCGCCGCAGAAAGGCGGAGCAGCACGGCTTCTTCCGGCTTGGCGGTGGAAGCCTGCTGGAGAAGCTGTTCGATGCTGGCGTCCGGCGTGCGCGGCAGGTCGCCGAGATTGGACGAGGGCGAACTGGCGCAGGCGGCAAGCAGGCCGGCCAGGAAAAGAGCGGGAAGCGGACGCAGGCGAGCGATCATGTCGGGCATCTCGTGGCGCATTCAAAGAGTCGGCAATTGTATCCAAGCAATCTCCGTGCGGCGATGGTGAGGCTGCGAAACCGGCTACAATGCGCGATCGATTCAAAGTCTTGCGAGGTTGCAGCGTGTCGTTCGGCACTCTTTTCGTGGTCGCCACACCTATCGGCAATCTGGATGACATCAGTGCGAGGGCGCTCAAGGTGCTGCGCGAAGTGGCGCTCATCGCGGCCGAGGACACGCGGCACTCCATCAGGCTGCTGCAACATTTCGGGATAGGAACGCCGCTGGAGCCCTGTCACGAACACAACGAACGGGAGCAGGGCGGGCGCTTCCTCGCCCGGCTGCTGGCGGGCGAGGATGTCGCGCTGATTTCCGATGCCGGCACGCCGCTGATTTCCGATCCGGGCTATCACCTGGTGCGCCAGGCGCGCGCGGCCGGCGTCGCGGTGGTTCCGGTGCCCGGTGCCTGCGCCCTGATCGCGGCGCTGTCGGCGGCGGGGCTGCCGTCCGATCGCTTCATCTTCGAGGGCTTTCTGCCGGCGAAGACGGTGGGGCGGCGGGCACGGCTGGAAGCCTTGCGGGATGAGCCGCGGACCATGATCTTCTACGAGGCGCCGCATCGGCTGCTGGAATGCCTGGACGACATGGTCGCGGCCTTCGGCGGCGAACGTCCGGCCCTGCTCGCGCGGGAACTGACCAAGACCTTCGAGACGCTGAAAGGGCTGCCGGTCGGCGAATTGCGTGACTGGGTCGCGGCGGACAGCAACCAGCAGCGCGGCGAGTGCGTGATCCTGGTGGGTGGCTGGCAGGCCCCCACGGGCGACGCTGCGGTGAATGCCGAGGCCCTGCGCGTGCTCGATCTTCTTCTCGCCGAACTGCCTTTGAAGCGTGCCGCGGCGCTGGCCGCCGAGATCACGGGAGTGCGCAAGAACCTGCTCTACCAGGTCGCACTTGAGCGCCAGGATAAGTCCTGACCTTGTCCTTCGGGCCATCAGTCGCTAACCTTTGCGCCGGAGAGTCGATTGGACAGTCGCTGTTTCATGACGTTCCGTCATGGGATGGAGGAAAGTCCGGGCTCCACAGGGCAGAGTGCCAGGTAACGCCTGGGAGGCGCGAGCCTACGGAAAGTGCCACAGAAAATAACCGCCTAAGCGCAACAGCGCCGGTAAGGGTGAAAAGGTGCGGTAAGAGCGCACCGCACGGCTGGCAACAGTTCGTGGCTAGGTAAACCCCACTCGGAGCAAGACCAAATAGGAATCCATTGGCGCGGCCCGCGCTGGATTCGGGTAGGTCGCTTGAGGCGTGCAGTGATGTACGTCCCAGAGGAATGGCTGTCCTCGACAGAACCCGGCTTATAGATCGACTCTCCCCGATTTCTCCCACTTCGCTCCACCACGACCATTTGTCGCTCGTTGGGAAAGCGAAGAAACTTAATAAATTGCTTTAAGTAAAAAGCCCAGTGTTTTGAAAACACTGGGCTTTTGTCATTTCTAATGCCTGCAAAGGCATTTCCGCGCGTTGAAAAAGCACGCTAAATCTCGGCCACATAAGGATTTTTCCGATTGGGCTCGCCTTGACGGTGGGGACCGCGCATTTCTATAGTGTGCGGGAGTGGTAGGAAGTGGGTAAAAGTGGGATCAACAGGCAGGGAAAGCCAACCACAGGGGAAACGCTGACGTGTTTCGCGGAGCCAACGCCATCAGTCTCGACGCCAAGGGACGACTCGCGATGCCCAGCCGGTATCGTGACGAGCTCATGTCGCGTTGTGGCGGCCAGCTCATCGTGACCATCGATGCCGTGGATACCTGCCTGACCGTCTACCCCCTCCCTGAATGGGAAATCATCGAAGCCAAGCTGCGCGAGCTGCCCTCCCTGCGCGAGGAAACCCGCCGTCTGCAGCGTCTGTTGATCGGCAATGCAGTAGATCTGGAACTGGATGGCAGCGGACGTTTCCTCGTTCCGCCGCGTCTGCGCGACTACGCCGGCCTGGACAGGAAGGCGATGCTGGTCGGCCAGCTGAACAAGTTCCAGTTGTGGGACGAAGACAAGTGGAATGCGGTTGCCGAGGCCGACCTGGCAGCCATCAAACAACCCGGCGGCCTGCCGGATGAATTACGCGACCTGATTTTGTGAGCCTGCCTGTGAACGCCACTTACCAACACATCACCGTATTGCTCGAGGAGGCCGTCGATGCTCTGGTCCCCAGGGCCGGTGGCTGCTATGTGGATGGCACCTTCGGCAGGGGAGGGCACAGCAGGGCCTTGCTTGACAGGCTCGACCCGGGCGGCAGGCTGCTCGGGTTCGACAAGGACCCCCAAGCGATAGCGACGGGGCAAGCGCTGGCGGCCGAAGACGGCCGCTTCGTCATTGTGCAGCGTTCGTTCGCGGAGATGAGCGAAGAGCTCGCTGCGCGCGGTTTGCAGGGCAGGGTCGATGGCGTTCTGCTCGATCTGGGCGTGTCGTCGCCGCAACTGGACGATCCCGATCGCGGCTTCAGTTTCCTCAACGACGGCCCCCTCGACATGCGCATGGACCCGTCCCGTGGCGTGAGCGCGGCGGAATGGATCGCCACCGCCGGCGAGGACGAGATCGCCCGGGTCTTCAAGGAGTACGGCGAGGAACGCTTCGCCAAGCGGATGGCGCGCGCCATCGTGCAGCGCCGTGCCGAAAAGCCCTTCGAGCGTACCGCGGACCTCGCTGCGGTGATCACCGCCGCCAATCCGGCCTGGGAAAAGGGCAAGAATCCCGCCACCCGCGCTTTCCAGGGGCTGCGCATCCATATCAACAACGAGCTGGGCGATCTCGAGAAGGGCCTCGAAGCGGCCCTCGAAGGCCTGGCCGTGGGCGGCCGCCTGGTGGTGATCAGCTTCCATTCGCTGGAAGACCGCATCGTCAAGCAGTTCATGCGCAAGCACGCCAAGGGCGAGGCCGACAATCTGCCGCGCGACCTGCCGATCCGCGCCAAGGCCTTCGAGCCGCGCCTGCGCCTGCTGGGCAAGCCGCAGTACGCTTCGGACGCCGAGCTCAAGGCGAACCCGCGTTCGCGCAGCGCGGTCATGCGCGTGGCGGAGAAGCTGAAATGAGCCGCCTGTTCGCCAAGCCGTTGCCGACCGGCAGCTTCTTCATGCTGGTGCTGTTCGTCGCGGTCCTGCTGTCGGCGATTTCCGTGGCCTACAGCGCCTACTGGAATCGCCAGCTGCTCAACTCGCTGTATGCCGAGCTGAGCGTGCGCGACAAGGCCCAGGCCGAATACGGCCGGCTGATCCTCGAGCAAAGCACCTGGACCGCCCATAGCCGGATCGAGGCGCTGGCGACCGAGCAGTTGAAGATGCGCGTTCCGGATCCGGTCGAGATCATGATGGTGGCGCCATGAAGAATCTCGACGGTGCCCTCTATCCCTGGCGTTTTCGCGTCGTCGTCGGCCTGCTGCTGGCGATGGTGGCGGCCATCGTCTGGCGCATCGTCGACCTCCATGTGATCGATCATGACTTCCTCAAGGGCCAGGGTGACGCGCGCAGCGTACGGCACATCTCGATTCCGGCTCACCGTGGCCTGATCACCGACCGCAACGGCGAGCCCCTCGCCGTCAGTACTCCGGTCGCGACCCTCTGGGCGAACCCGAAGGAACTGCAGCCGGAAAAGGACAAGTGGCCGGTGCTGGCCCAGGCGCTCGGGCAATCCCGGGCCGCGCTGAGCGAGCGGCTGGAACAGAATGCCGAGAAGGAATTCATCTACCTGGAACGCGGCATGACCCCGGAGCAGGGCGAAGCGGTGATGGCCCAGGTCAAGGCGCACCGCATCCCGGGCGTCTATTCCATGGAAGAGTTCCGCCGCTTCTATCCGGCGGGCGAGGTGGCCGCCCAGATCGTCGGCTTCACCGACGTGGACGACCGCGGCCGCGAAGGCGTCGAACTGGCCTTCGACAGCTGGCTGGCCGGCGTCCCGGGCAAGCGCCAGGTGCTCAAGGACCGTCGCGGCCATCTGATCCGTGACGTGCAGGTGACCCGCAACGCCAAGGCCGGCAAGACCCTGGCGCTGTCCATCGACCTGCGCCTGCAGTACCTGGCCAACCGAGAGCTGCGCAACGCCCTGGTGGAGAACGGCGCCAAGGCCGGCAGCCTGGTCATCATGGACGTGAAGAGCGGCGAAATCCTGGCGATGGCCAACCAGCCGACCTACAACCCGAACAACCGCCGCAACCTGCAGCCGGCGATGATGCGCAACCGCGCGCTGATCGACGTGTTCGAGCCCGGTTCCACGGTGAAGCCGATCTCCATGAGCGCGGCGCTGGCGAGCGGACGCTGGAAGCCCAGCGACAAGGTCGAGGTCTATCCCGGCAGCCTGCAGATCGGCCGCTACACCATTCGCGACGTCTCCAGGAGCGAAGGGCCGGTGCTCGACCTGACCGGCATCCTGATCCGTTCCAGTAACGTCGGCATGAGCAAGATCGCCTTCGATATCGGCGGCGAGGCCATCTACAACGTGATGCAGCAGGTCGGCCTGGGGCAGGACACCGGCCTCGGCTTCCCCGGCGAGCGCGTCGGCAACCTGCCCAACTATCGCGAGTGGCGCAAGGCCGAAACGGCGACGCTGTCCTATGGCTACGGCGTATCGGTGACCGCCGTGCAGCTGGTGCACGCCTATTCGGTGCTGGCCAACAACGGCCGCAGCGTGCCGCTGACCATGGTTCGCGCCGACCGTCCGGCGGCGGCCAGCCAGGTGATTTCCGAGGATGTGGCCAAGACCGTCCAGGGCATGCTGCAACAGGTCGTCGAGGCGCCGAACGGCGTGTTCCGCGCCCAGGTACCCGGATACCATGTCGCCGGCAAGAGTGGTACGGCGCGTAAGGTCCAGGTCGGCTCCAAGGGCTACAAGGAAAACTCCTACCGCTCGTTGTTCGCCGGTTTCGGGCCGATGAGCAACCCGCGTTTCGCCATCGTCGTGGTGATCGACGAGCCGAGCAAGGCCGGTTACTTCGGCGGCCTGGTTTCCGCTCCGGTATTCAGCAAGGTGATGTCCGGCACGCTTCGACTGATGAACATTCCGCCGGACAATCTCCCGGCAACACCGCAGCAGCAAGCCGATGCTGCGCCCGGTAAAGGAGGGCGTGGCTGATGCCGATGAGCCTGAACCAACTGCTGCCGCAGGCGGAAAGCAGCCTGCTGATTCGCGAACTCACCCTGGACAGCCGCGCGGTCAAGCCGGGCGACCTGTTCCTGGCCATTCCCGGCGGGCGCCAGGATGGCCGTGCGCACATCGCCGACGCCATCGCCCGTGGCGCCTCGGCCATTGCCTATGAAGCCGAAGGCGCTGGAGATCTGCCGGCCAGCGACGTGCCGCTGATCGCCATCAAGGGGCTGGCCATGCAGCTGTCGGCGATTGCCGGGCGCTTCTATGGCGAGCCCAGCCGTGGCCTGGACCTGGTCGGCGTGACCGGCACCAACGGCAAGACCAGCGTCAGCCAGCTGCTGGCCCAGGCGCTCGACCGGCTCGGCGAGCGTTGCGGCATCGTCGGCACCCTGGGCACCGGTTTCCACGGCGCGCTGGAAAGCGGCCGCCACACCACACCCGATCCGCTGGCGCTGCAGGCCACCCTGGCGCGGCTCAAGCAGGACGGCGCGCGGGCGGTGGCGATGGAAGTTTCCTCCCACGGCCTCGAACAGGGCCGGGTGGCCGCCCTGTCCTTCGACGTCGCGGTATTCACCAACCTGTCCCGCGACCACCTCGACTATCACGGTTCCATGGATGCCTACGCCGCCGCCAAGGCCAGGCTGTTCGCCTGGCCCGGCCTGCGTTGCCGGGTGGTCAACCTGGACGACGAGTTCGGCCGCCAGCTGGCGGCGGAAAAGCAACCGTCGCGCCTGATGGGCTACAGCCTGAGCGATCCGTCTGCCTTCCTCTATTGCCGTGAAGCGCGTTTCAGCGAGGCCGGCGTCGAGGCGCAACTGGTCACCCCGCGTGGCGAAGGCCTGCTGCGCAGCCCGCTGCTGGGACGTTTCAACCTGAGCAACCTGCTGGCGGTGGTCGGCGCGCTGCTGGCCCTCGACCATCCGCTGGGCGAGATCCTCGACGTGCTGCCGCAACTCCAGGGTCCCATGGGGCGCATGCAGCGCCTGGGTGGCGGCGACAAGCCGCTGGTGGTGGTCGACTACGCGCATACCCCGGACGCGCTGGAAAAAGTCCTGCTGGCCCTGCGCCCGCACGTGCGTGGCAAGCTGCTGTGCCTGTTCGGCTGCGGCGGCGACCGCGACCGCGGCAAGCGTCCGCTGATGGCCGAGGTCGCCGAGCACCACGCCGACGCCGTGCTGGTGACCGACGACAATCCGCGCACCGAGAAGAGCGCGCAGATCATCGACGACATCCGTGCCGGCTTCGCCCATCCCGAGGCGGTGACCTTCGTTTCCGCCCGCGGCGAGGCCATTGCCCGGCTGATCGCCGCTGCCGGTGCCGACGACGTTGTGCTGCTTGCCGGCAAGGGGCATGAGGATTACCAGGAGATCGACGGTGTTCGCCAGCCGTTCTCCGATCTGGATCAGGCCACCAGGGCGCTGGATGCCTGGGAGGTGAAGCATGCTTGAGCCGCGTCTGCTCAGCGAAGTCGCTGCTCCGCTCGATGGCCGCCTGGTCGGAGCCGACCTGTCCTTCGACGCGGTCGGCACCGACAGTCGCTCCATCGCCGCCGGCCAGCTGTTCATCGCGCTCACCGGGCCGCGTTTCGACGGTCACGACTATCTGGCCGATGTGGCTGCCCGCGGTGCGGTCGCTGCGCTGGTCGAGCGGGAAGTCGCAGATGCGCCGCTGCCGCAACTGGTGGTGCGTGATACCCGGGTGGCGCTGGGGCAGCTTGGCGCGCTGAATCGCGATGCCTTCCGCGGCAAGGTGGCCGCCGTCACCGGCTCCAGCGGCAAGACCACGGTGAAGGAAATGCTCGCCAGCATCCTGCGCACCCAGGGCGACGTGCTGGCCACCCGCGGCAACCTGAACAACGACCTCGGCGCGCCGCTGACCCTGCTGCAGATCGGCGCCGATCACCGCAGCGCGGTGATCGAGCTCGGCGCCTCGCGCATCGGCGAGATCGCCTACACCGTGGGTCTGACCCGGCCGCAGGTGGCGATCATCACCAATGCCGGAACCGCCCATGTCGGCGAGTTCGGCGGACAGGACAAGATCGTCCAGGCCAAGGGCGAAATCCTCGAAGGCCTGGATGCCGATGGCATCGCGGTACTCAATCGCGACGATCCGGCCTTCGATGTCTGGAAGGCCCGCGTCGCCGGCCGCAAGGTGCTGGGCTTCGGCCTGCGCGATGCCGCCGCCGACTTCCATGCCAGCGACGTTTCCCGCGATCCGCGCGGCTGCGTCGGCTTCACCCTGCGCGGCCTGGCCGGCGAGGCGCGCATCCAGCTCAACCTGCTGGGCGAGCACAACGTCAGCAATGCGCTGGCCGCCGCCGCCGCCGCCCATGCCCTCGGCGTGCCACTGGTCGGGATCGTCGACGGCCTGCAGAGCCTGCAGCCGGTGAAGGGCCGCGCCGTAGCGCAACTGGCCGCCAACGGCATGCGCGTGATCGACGACAGCTACAACGCCAACCCGGCGTCAATCTGCGCGGCCGTTGATATACTCGCCGGCTTTTCCGGCCGGACCGTCCTGGTCCTCGGAGACATGGGCGAACTGGGTGCCTGGGCCGAGGCCGCACACCGCGAGGTGGGCGCCTACGCCGCGGGCAAGGTCAGTGCGCTCTACGCCGTCGGTCCGCTGATGGCCCACGCCGTCCAGGCATTCGGGGCACAGGGCCGGCACTTCGCCGACCAGGCCAGCCTGATCCAGGCGCTGTCCGGCGAGCAACCGACAACCACCATTCTGATCAAGGGTTCCCGTAGCGCCGCGATGGACAAGGTCGTCGCGGCGCTGTGCGGTTCCTCCGAGGAGACTCATTAATGCTGCTGCTGCTCGCCGAGTACCTGCAACAGTTCTACAAGGGCTTCGGCGTCTTCCAGTACCTGACCCTGCGCGGCATCTTCAGCGTGCTGACCGCGCTCGCCCTGTCGCTGTGGCTGGGGCCGTGGATGATCCGCACCCTGCAGATCCGCCAGATCGGCCAGGCCGTGCGCAACGACGGGCCGCAATCGCACCTGTCGAAGAAGGGCACGCCGACCATGGGCGGCGCGCTGATCCTCACCGCCATCGCCATCAGCACCCTGCTCTGGGCCGACCTGACGAACCGCTACGTGTGGGTGGTGCTGGTCGTTACCCTGCTGTTCGGCGCCATCGGCTGGGTCGACGACTACCGCAAGGTGATCGAGAAGAACTCCCGCGGCCTGCCGAGCCGCTGGAAGTATTTCTGGCAGTCGGTGTTCGGTCTCGCCGCAGCGCTCTTCCTTTATATGACCGCCGAAACACCAGTCGAGACCACCCTGATCGTGCCGCTGCTGAAGAACGTGGAAATCCCCCTGGGGATCTTCTTCGTCGTGCTGACCTACTTCGTCATCGTCGGCTCGAGCAACGCGGTGAACCTGACCGACGGCCTCGACGGCCTGGCGATCATGCCGACGGTGATGGTCGGCGGCGCCCTGGGCATCTTCTGCTACCTGTCGGGCAACGTGAAATTCGCCGAATACCTGCTGATCCCCAACGTTCCGGGGGCGGGCGAGCTGATCGTGTTCTGCGCGGCGATAGTCGGCGCGGGCCTCGGCTTCCTCTGGTTCAACACCTATCCGGCGCAGGTCTTCATGGGCGACGTCGGAGCACTGGCGCTGGGCGCCGCGCTGGGCACCTTGGCGGTGATCGTCCGCCAGGAGATCGTGCTGTTCATCATGGGTGGCGTGTTCGTCATGGAAACCCTGTCGGTGGTGATCCAGGTCGCCTCGTTCAAGCTGACCGGCAAGCGCGTGTTCCGCATGGCGCCGATCCACCACCACTTCGAACTCAAGGGCTGGCCGGAGCCGCGCGTGATCGTGCGCTTCTGGATCATCACGGTGATTCTCGTGCTGATCGGCCTGGCCACGTTGAAACTGCGTTGAGGGCAGCGAGAAGATGAGCCTGATCGCCTCTGACCACTTCCGCATCGTTGTCGGCCTCGGCAAGAGCGGCATGTCGCTGGTGCGCTTCCTGGCGCGCCTGGGCGTGCCGTTCGCCGTCGCCGATACGCGGGAGAATCCGCCAGAGCTGGCTACCCTGCGCACCCAGTTCCCGCAGGTGGAAGTGCGCTGCGGCGAGCTGGACGTCGAGTTCCTCTGCCGCGCCCGCGAGCTCTACGTCAGCCCCGGTCTTTCCCTGCGCACGCCGGCGCTGGCCGCCGCTGCCGCGCAGGGCGTGAAGATGTCCGGCGACATCGACCTGTTCGCCCGTCATGCCAAGGCGCCGATCGTCGCCATCACCGGCTCCAATGCCAAGAGCACCGTCACCACCCTGGTCGGCGAGATGGCCGCGGCGGCCGGCATGCGCGTGGCGGTGGGCGGCAACCTCGGTACCCCGGCGCTCGACCTGCTGGCCGACGACGTCGAGCTGTACGTGCTGGAGCTGTCCAGCTTCCAGCTGGAGGCCTGCGAGCGGCTGAACGCCGAAGTCGCCACCTGCCTGAACGTCAGCGAAGACCACATGGATCGCTACGCCGGCATGGCCGACTATCACCTGGCCAAGCACCGCATCTTCCGCGGCGCGAAGCAGGTGGTGGTGAACCGTGCCGACCCGCTGAGCCGTCCGCTGATCGCCGACAACGTGCCGTGCTGGACCTTCGGCACCAACAAGCCCGACTTCAAGGCCTTCGGCCTGATCGAGGAGGACGGCGAGAAGTGGCTGGCCTTCCAGTTCGACAGGCTGATGCCGGCCAGCGAGCTGAAGATCCGCGGCGCGCATAACCAGTCCAACGCCCTGGCGGCGCTGGCGCTCGGCCATGCCGTGGGCCTGCCGTTCGCCTCGATGCTGGCGACCCTGCGCGGCTTCACCGGCCTGCCGCACCGCTGCCAGTGGGTTGGCGAGCGCAAGGGCGTGAATTTCTACGACGACTCCAAGGCCACCAATGTCGGTGCCGCGCTGGCGGCCATCGAGGGGCTGGGAGCGGATATCGACGGCAAGCTGGTGCTGCTCGCCGGTGGTGACGGCAAGGGCGCCGACTTCAGCGACCTGCGCGCTCCCGTGGCGAAGTACTGCCGCGCCGTGGTGCTGCTCGGCCGCGATGCCGAACTGGTCGGTTCGGCGCTGGGCGATGTGCTCCCGCAGGTTCGGGTGAAGACCCTGGAAGAGGCGGTGCAGCGCGCCGCCGAGCTGGCCGAGCCGGGCGACGCGGTATTGCTGTCGCCGGCCTGCGCCAGCCTGGACATGTTCAAGAACTTCGAAGAGCGCGGCCGCCTGTTCGCCAGGGCCGTGGAGGAGCTGGCCTGATGCTCTCCTTCCTGCGCCCTTACCCGTCCCCGCTGATCAGCCGCAACGGCATCGATCTGGACTTCCCGCTGCTGGCGGGTTGCCTGGCGCTGCTCGGCCTCGGCCTGGTGATGGTCACTTCGGCGTCTTCCGAAGTGGCGGCAGCGCAGTCGGACAACCCGCTGTACTTCTCGGTGCGCCACCTGATCTACCTGGCGATCGGCGTCATCAGCTGCGGCATGACCCTGCTGGTCCCCATGGAAACCTGGCAGCGCCTGGGCTGGAAGCTGCTGCTGGTGGCCTTCGGGCTGCTGGTGCTGGTGATCACCCCGGGGATCGGCCGCGAGGTGAACGGCTCGATGCGCTGGATCGGCTTCGGCCTGTTCAACATCCAGCCGTCGGAGATCGCCAAGGTCTTCGTGGTGATCTTCATGGCCGGCTACCTGGTGCGCCGCCAGCAGGAAGTGCGGGAAAGCTGGGTCGGCTTCTTCAAGCCCTTCGTGGTCCTGCTGCCGATGGCCGGCCTGCTGCTGCGCGAGCCGGACTTCGGCGCCACCGTGGTGATGATGGGCGCCGCCGCCGCCATGCTGTTCCTCGGCGGCGTCGGCCTGTTCCGTTTCGGCCTGATGGTGGCGCTGGCGGTCGGCGCGGTGGTCCTGCTGATCCAGGCGCAACCCTACCGGATGGCGCGCCTGACCAACTTCACCGATCCCTGGGCCGACCAGTTCGGCGCCGGCTACCAGCTCAGCCAGGCGCTGATCGCCTTCGGCCGCGGCGGCTGGTTCGGCATGGGCCTGGGCAACAGCATCCAGAAGCAGTTCTACCTGCCGGAAGCGCATACCGACTTCGTCTTCGCCGTGCTGGCCGAGGAACTCGGCATAGTCGGCGCCCTGGCGACCGTCGGCCTGTTCGTCTTCGTCAGCCTGCGCGCGCTGTACATCGGCATCTGGGCCGAGCAGGCCAAGCAGTATTTCTCCGCCTACGTGGCCTACGGCCTTGCCTTCCTGTGGATCGGCCAGTTCCTGATCAACGTCGGGGTGAACGTCGGTCTGCTGCCCACCAAGGGCCTGACCCTGCCGTTCCTCAGCTACGGCGGCAGCTCGCTGGTGATCTGCTGCGTCTGCCTGGGTGTGCTGCTGCGTATCGAATGGGAGCGGCGCACCGCGGTGGGCAGCGAAGAGTACGAATTCAGCGAGGAGGACTTTGCCGATGAAAGGTAATGTCCTGATCATGGCCGGCGGTACCGGCGGGCACGTCTTCCCGGCGCTGGCCTGCGCCCGCGAATTCCAGGCGCGCGGCTACAGCGTGCACTGGCTGGGCACCCCGCGCGGCATCGAGAACGACCTGGTGCCGAAGGCCGGCCTGCCGCTGCACCTGATCAATGTCAGCGGCCTGCGCGGCAAGGGGCTGAAGTCGCTGCTGCGCGCGCCGTTCGACCTGTGCAAGTCGCTGTTCCAGGCGCTTGGCGTGATGCGCCGGCTGAAGCCGGTGTGCGTGCTCGGCCTCGGCGGCTTCGTCACCGGTCCCGGCGGGCTGGCGGCCCGCCTGAGCGGCGCGCCGCTGGTGATCCACGAGCAGAACGCCGTGGCCGGCACCGCCAACCGCAGCCTGGCGCCGATGGCCCGGCGTGTCTGCGAAGGCTTCCCGGATACCTTCCCGGCCGGCGCCAAGCGCCTCACCACCGGCAATCCGGTGCGCAGCGAGCTGTTCCTCGACGAACAGGCGCGTGCGCCGCTGGCCGGGCGCAAGGTCAACCTGCTGGTGCTGGGCGGCAGCCTGGGTGCCGAGCCGCTGAACAAGCTGTTGCCGGCCGCGCTGGCGCTGGTGCCGGCGGAGCAGCGTCCGGCGATTCGCCATCAGGCCGGTCGTCAGCATGCGCAAATCACTGCGGAGCGTTATCGCGAAGCCGCTGTCGAAGCCGACGTCGCTCCGTTCATCAGCGACATGGCTGCGGCCTACGCCTGGGCCGATCTGGTTATCTGCCGCGCCGGCGCGCTGACCGTCAGCGAGCTGACCGCAGCCGGCCTGCCGTCCTTCCTGGTGCCCCTGCCCCACGCGATCGATGATCACCAGACCCGCAATGCCGAATTCCTGGTAAGCGAGGGCGCCGCGCGCCTGCTGCCGCAAAAATCCACCGGCGCCGCCGAACTGGCTGCGCAGTTGTCCGAGGTCCTGATGCAACCCGAAACCCTGACCCGCATGGCCGCCCGCGCCCGCGCGCTGGCCAAGCCCGAGGCTACCCGCACGGTAGTCGATGCCTGCCTGGAGGTGGCCCGTGGTTAAGGAACCCACCGGTATCACCCGCACCATGCGCCGCATCCGCCGCATCCACTTCGTCGGCATCGGTGGCGCCGGCATGTGCGGCATCGCCGAAGTGCTGCTGAACCTCGGCTACGAAGTGTCCGGTTCCGACCTCAAGGCCTCGGCGGTGACCGAGCGCCTGGAGAAGTTCGGCGCGCAGATATTCATCGGCCATCGCGCGGAAAACGCCGATGGCGCCGACGTGCTGGTCGTCTCCAGCGCGGTGAACAAGGCCAACCCGGAAGTCGCCGCCGCCCTCGAGCGCCGCCTGCCGGTGGTGCCGCGCGCGGAAATGCTCGCCGAGCTGATGCGCTACCGCCACGGCATCGCCGTCGCCGGCACCCACGGCAAGACCACCACCACCAGCCTGATCGCCTCGGTGTTCGCCGCCGGCGGCCTCGACCCGACCTTCGTCATCGGCGGCCGCCTGAACGCGGCCGGCACCAACGCCCAGCTCGGCGCCAGCCGCTACCTGGTGGCCGAGGCCGACGAGAGCGACGCCAGCTTCCTGCACCTGCAGCCGATGGTGTCGGTGGTGACCAACATCGACGCCGACCACATGAGCACCTACGGCGGCGACTTCAACAAGCTGAAGAAGACCTTCGTCGAGTTCCTGCACAACCTGCCGTTCTACGGTCTGGCGGTGATGTGCGTGGACGACCCGGTGGTGCGCGAGATCCTGCCGCAGGTGGCGCGCCCGGTGGTCACCTACGGTCTCAGCGAGGACGCCGACGTCCGCGCGATCAACATCCGCCAGGAAGGCATGCGTACCTTCTTCACCGTGCTGCGCCCCGAGCGCGCGCCGCTGGATGTCTCGGTGAACATGCCGGGCCTGCACAACGTGCTGAACTCCCTGGCGACCATCGTCATCGCCACCGACGAGGGCATTTCCGACGAGGCCATCGTCCAGGGCCTGTCCGGCTTCCAGGGCGTCGGCCGGCGCTTCCAGGTGTACGGCGAACTGCAGGTCGACGGCGGCAGCGTGATGCTGGTCGACGACTACGGCCACCACCCGCGCGAAGTCGCGGCGGTGATCAAGGCCGTGCGCGGCGGCTGGCCGGAGCGGCGCCTGGTGATGGTCTACCAGCCGCACCGTTTCACCCGCACCCGTGATCTCTACGAGGACTTCGTGCAGGTGCTCGGCGAGGCCAACGTGCTGCTGCTGATGGAGGTCTATCCGGCCGGCGAGGAACCGATTCCCGGCGCCGACAGCCGCCAGCTGTGCCACAGCATCCGCCAGCGCGGCCAGCTCGATCCGATCTACCTGGAGCGCGACGGCGATCTCGCCACGCTGCTCAAGCCGCTGCTGCGTCCCGGCGACATCCT
This sequence comes from Pseudomonas jinjuensis, assembly GCF_900103845.1. Lineage (GTDB taxonomy): Bacteria > Pseudomonadota > Gammaproteobacteria > Pseudomonadales > Pseudomonadaceae > Pseudomonas > Pseudomonas jinjuensis. The sequence continues at coordinate 98,375 of NZ_FNIJ01000019.1, read as the reverse complement.
GCTCTGCCAGGGCGCCGGCGATATCGGCGGGCTCGCTCCGCAACTGATCCAGAACCCGATGTTCGGCGCCGCCAAGGCCGGCGGCACCGAGAGGAAAGCCTGATGAGCGATGCACTCAAATCCACCATCGATCCCCGCGACTTCGGCCGCGTCGCCGTGCTCTATGGCGGCAAGAGTGCCGAGCGCGAGGTGTCGCTGAACTCCGGCGCCATGGTCCTGCAGGCGCTGCAGACGGCCGGTGTCGACGCGTTCGGCATCGATGTCGGCGATGACCTGCTGCAGCGCCTGCTCAGCGAGAAGATCGACCGCGCCTTCATCATCCTCCACGGCCGCGGCGGCGAGGACGGCACCATGCAGGGCCTGCTCGAAGTCGCCGGGATTCCCTACACCGGCAGCGGCGTGCTGGCCTCCGCCCTGGCCATGGACAAGCTGCGCACCAAGCGCGTGTGGCTGAGCCTCGGCCTGTCGACGCCGAACTACGGCGTGCTCGCCAGCGAGGCAGACTGCCGCAGGGTGGCCGAGGAACTGGGCTTCCCGCTGATCGTCAAGCCGGCGCACGAAGGCTCCAGCATCGGCATGGCCAAGGTGGAAAGCGTCGATGCGCTGATCGCCGCGTGGCAGGACGCCGCCCGCTACGACTCGCAGGTGCTGGTCGAGCAGTGGATCACCGGTCCCGAGTTCACCGTCGCGGTGCTGCGCGGCGAGGTGCTGCCGCCGATCCGCCTGGGCACCCCGCACACCTTCTACGACTACGACGCCAAGTACCTGGCCAGCGATACCCGGTACCAGATTCCCTGTGGCCTCTCGCCGGAGAAGGAACAGGAACTGTGCGACCTGACTGCACGCGCCTGCGATGCCCTCGGCATCCAGGGCTGGGGCCGCGCGGACGTGATGCAGGACGCCGAAGGGCGTTTCTGGCTCCTCGAAGTCAACACCGCACCGGGCATGACCGACCACAGCCTGGTGCCCATGGCCGCGCGGGCGGCCGGCCTGGATTTCCAGCAACTGGTGCTGGCGATCCTCGCCGACAGCCTGGAGGCAAGGAGATAAGACCATGAACGGCGCGACGCTCCGCCATCCGCAACCCGGCTACGGCCGCTCCGCACCTGCGCGCAAGCAGGTGCCGCGTGGCGCCAGCCGTCTGGTAGCCAAGGAACCGTTGAGCGCGCGCGTGCCGAAGCCGAGCTTCGGCTTCATCAAGCTGCTGCTGTGGCCGCTGCTGCTGGCCGGGCTCGGCTTCGGCGCCTACCACGGTGCGCAGTACGTGCTGCCGTACGCCGACCGGCCGATCGCCAAGGTCAGCGTCGAGGGCGACCTCAGCTACATCAGCCAGCAGGCGGTGCAGCAGCGCATCAGCCCGTTCGTTTCGGCGAGCTTCTTCAGCGTGGACCTGGCCGGCATGCGCCAGGAGCTGGAGCAGATGCCGTGGATCGCCCACGCCGAAGTCCGTCGCGTGTGGCCGGACCAGGTGGTGGTGCGCCTGGAGGAACAGCTGCCGATCGCCCGCTGGGGCGACGAGGCGCTGCTGAACAACCAGGGCCAGGCCTTCGCGCCGCGGGAGCTGGCCAATTACGAACACCTGCCGCGCCTGTCCGGGCCGCAGCGCGCCCAGCAGCAGGTGATGCAGCAGTACCAGATCCTCAGCCAGATGCTGCGCCCGCTGGGCTTCAGCATCTCCAGCCTGGAGATGAGTTCGCGCGGGGCCTGGACCCTGAGCACCGCCCGGGGCGTGCAGATCGTGCTGGGGCGCGACCATGCGGTCGAACAGATTCGCCGTTTCGTGACCATCTACGAGAAGGCGCTGAAGGAACAGATTTCGAAAATTGCGCGCATCGACATGCGCTACCCCAACGGCCTGGCCGTGGCGTGGCGTGATCCGATGCCCGAGACGACGGTGGCTGCGGCCGGAACCGTGCAGTGAATTTGAGGGGGAATTCGGTAAACATGGCAAGCGTGCAGAGCGGCAAAATGGTCGTCGGCCTGGACATCGGCACCTCCAAGGTGGTGGCGCTGGTGGGCGAGGTCGCGGCCGACGGCAAGCTGGAGATCGTCGGCATCGGGACCCATCCGTCCCGCGGCCTGAAGAAGGGCGTGGTGGTGAACATCGAGTCCACCGTGCAGTCGATCCAGCGCGCCATCGACGAGGCCCAGCAGATGGCCGGCTGCCGTATCCACTCGGCATTCGTCGGCATCGCCGGCAACCACATCCGCAGCCTGAACTCCCACGGCATCGTGGCGATCCGCGACCGCGAGGTGAGCTCGGCGGACATCGACCGCGTCCTCGACGCGGCCCAGGCGGTCGCCATCCCCGCCGACCAGCGCGTGCTGCACACGCTGGCCCAGGACTACGTGATCGACAACCAGGAAGGCGTGCGCGAGCCGCTGGGCATGTCCGGGGTGCGCCTGGAGGCCAAGGTCCACGTGGTCACCTGTGCGGTCAACGCGGCTCAGAACATCGAGAAGTGCGTGCGCCGCTGCGGCCTCGAGGTCGATGACATCATCCTCGAGCAACTGGCCTCGGCCCACTCGGTGATCACCGAGGACGAGAAGGAACTGGGCGTCTGCCTGGTGGACATCGGCGGCGGCACCACCGACATCGCCATCTTCACCGAAGGCGCCATCCGCCACACCGCGGTGATCCCGATCGCCGGCGACCAGGTCACCAACGACATCGCCATGGCGCTGCGCACGCCGACCCAGTACGCCGAGGAAATCAAGATCCGTTACGCCTGCGCCCTGGCCAAGCTGGCCGGCGCCGGCGAAACCATCAAGGTGCCCAGCGTCGGCGATCGCCCGCCGCGTGAACTTTCCCGCCAGGCGCTGGCCGAAGTGGTCGAGCCGCGCTACGACGAGCTGTTCACCCTGGTCCAGGCGGAACTGCGCCGCAGCGGCTACGAGGACCTGATTCCCGCGGGGATCGTCCTCACCGGTGGCACCGCGAAGATGGAAGGGGCCGTGGAACTGGCCGAGGAAATCTTCCACATGCCGGTGCGCCTGGGCGTGCCGCAGGGCGTCAAGGGTCTCACCGACGTCGTGCGCAATCCGATCTATTCCACGGGCGTCGGCTTGCTCTTCTACGGGCTGCAGAAGCAGTCCGACGGCATCGCCATGCCCGGCAGCAGCTTCAACGACGAACCCAGGGCTCCGGTGTTCGAGCGCCTCAGGCGCTGGGTTCAGGGAAATTTCTGATGTAACACCGCGGTAAAAACAGCAGGCAACAGAACTAGAAAAGGAAGGAGAGGGGAAATGTTTGAACTGGTAGATAACGTTCCGCAAACGGCGGTAATCAAAGTAATCGGCGTGGGTGGCGGCGGTGGCAACGCGGTCAACCACATGGCCAAGAACATCGTCGACGGCGTGGAGTTCATTTGCGCCAACACCGATGCCCAGGCGCTGAAGAACATCGCGGCGCGCACCGTGCTGCAGCTCGGCCCGGGCGTGACCAAGGGCCTGGGCGCCGGCGCCAACCCCGAAGTGGGCCGCCAGGCCGCCCTGGAAGACCGTGACCGCATCGCCGAAGTGCTGGAAGGCGCCGACATGGTCTTCATCACCACCGGCATGGGTGGCGGTACCGGTACCGGTGCGGCGCCGATCATTGCCGAAGTGGCGAAGGAAATGGGCATCCTCACCGTTGCCGTGGTGACCCGTCCGTTCCCGTTCGAAGGCCGCAAGCGCATGCAGATCGCCGATGAAGGCATCCGCTCGCTCGCCGAGAGCGTCGACTCGCTGATCACCATCCCCAACGAGAAGCTGCTGACCATCCTCGGCAAGGACGCCAGCCTGCTGGCCGCCTTCGCCAAGGCGGACGACGTGCTGGCCGGCGCCGTGCGTGGCATCTCCGACATCATCAAGCGTCCGGGCATGATCAACGTCGACTTCGCCGACGTGAAGACCGTGATGAGCGAGATGGGCATGGCGATGATGGGCACCGGCTGCGCCAGCGGCCCGAACCGCGCCCGTGAGGCCACCGAGGCGGCGATCCGCAACCCGCTGCTGGAAGACGTCAACCTGCAGGGCGCCCGCGGCATCCTGGTGAACATCACCGCCGGTCCGGACCTGTCCCTGGGCGAGTACTCCGACGTCGGCAACATCATCGAGCAGTTCGCCTCCGAGCACGCCACCGTCAAGGTGGGCACCGTGATCGATCCGGACATGCGCGACGAGCTGCACGTCACCGTGGTCGCCACCGGCCTCGGCGCGCGCCTGGAGAAGCCGGTCAAGGTCGTCGACAACACCGTGCAGAGCCAGTCCGTCAGCGCCCAGGCTCCGGTACGCGAGCAGCAGTCGGTGAACTACCGCGACCTGGACCGTCCGACCGTGATGCGCCAGAACCACGGCGGCGCGGCCACCGCGGCGAAACTCAACCCGCAGGACGACCTGGACTACCTGGATATCCCGGCATTCCTGCGTCGCCAGGCTGATTGAAGTAATTTATCAGGAGTATTGTTGTGATTGGTTTTCAGCAAAGGGCGGTTCTGCTATCATCCCCGCCCATTGTTGAAAATAGTTCGCAACTAGCGCGAAAACGGCCAAAGCCATGATCAGACAACGCACCTTGAAGAACATCATCCGGGCCACCGGTGTTGGTTTGCACTCGGGGGAGAAGGTTTACCTCACCCTGAAACCGGCGCCGGTGGACACCGGCATCGTGTTCTGCAGAACCGATCTCGACCCCGTGGTGGAAATTCCCGCGCGGGCCTCGAACGTCGGTGAGACCACCATGTCGACCACCCTGGTCAAGGGCGACGTCAAGGTGGATACGGTCGAGCATCTGCTCTCCGCCATGGCCGGCCTGGGCATCGACAATGCCTACGTCGAGCTGTCCGCTTCGGAAGTGCCGATCATGGATGGCAGCGCCGGTCCTTTCGTGTTCCTGATCCAGTCGGCCGGCCTGCAGGAGCAGGACGCGCCGAAGAAGTTCATCCGCATCAAGCGCGAAGTGACGGTGGAAGAGGGCGACAAGCGCGCCACCTTCGTTCCGTTCGACGGCTTCAAGGTGGGCTTCGAGATCGATTTCGATCACCCGGTCTTCCGTGGTCGCACCCAGAAGGCCACCGTGGATTTCTCCAGCACTTCCTTCGTCAAGGAAGTCAGCCGCGCGCGTACCTTCGGGTTCATGCGTGACATCGAGTTCCTGCGTTCGCAGAACCTGGCGCTCGGTGGCAGCGTGGAGAACGCCATCGTGGTCGACGAATACCGCGTGCTCAACGAAGATGGCCTTCGTTACGAGGACGAGTTCGTCAAACACAAGATTCTGGACGCCATCGGCGACCTGTACCTGCTGGGTAACAGCCTTATCGGCGAATTCCGTGGCTACAAGTCCGGTCATGCCCTGAACAACCGCCTGCTGCGTGCTCTCATCGCGGACAAGGACGCTTGGGAAGTGGTGACCTTCGACGACGCCAAGACTGCGCCGATCTCCTATATGCGACCCGCCGCGGCCGTATAGGGAACCTCCTCCTTCTATATTTGAAGCCACCTTCGGGTGGCTTTTTTTATTCCTTGTCGCCGGGAGTCTTGCCGCTGCGGCTGGCCAGGCGTTCGAGGGCGGCCCTGAGGCGCGGGTCGGCGATGCCCTGGGCGGCTTCATGGAGGGTTTCGGCGGCGGAGGCGGAGAGTTGCACGGTGCGGACCGGCGCCTGCCGTTCGACGCTCGGCTGCACCTTGAACAGGATGCGTTCGAGCCCGGCGAACGCCTCGAAGGTCTGCAGCTGGCGCAGCAGGCGGCGCTGCTGGTAGCGCAGGCGGGTGGCCCAGTGGCCGTCGGTGACGACCAGCAGCAGGCTGCCCTGGCGCAGCGAGGCGACATGGCAGTGCGGGCGCGCGGCCGGCTGCAGCTGGCTGTCGAGCAGTTGCTGCAGTTGCGCCAGGTGCTGGGCCTGGTTGAACAGCGATTGCAGCGGCTTGGCCTCGCGCAGCAGCTTGGTCATTGCCTGCGCCGGCAGGGGACGGAATGCCATGGTGAACGATGCCTGATGGGTTGACCGCGATAGTAGCAGATAGACGCGAGCGGCCGGCCGGAGGCGAACTTGAAATGGGCGCTGGTCGTCCCAATATAGCCGGAAATGCTGATAGCCTCTGGCCCGCACCATCCCCCCGATGGCGCCGGACGATTCCCGGTTCCCCCTGACGATGCCGGCACTACTTTCGCTGGCGTTTCCGGTTAGAATGCCGTCTTCGTAGCGGTTCCGCAGCGCGGCCAGCCAGTCGGGCAGCCCTCCATTTCCCAAGTTCGGATGACCCAGTCGATATGTTTGCGCCTTTGTTGAAGAAACTCTTTGGAAGCAAGAACGAGCGTGAAGTAAAGCGCATGGCCAAGCAGGTCCAGGCCATCAATGCGCTCGAGCCCCAGATGGTGGCGCTTTCCGATGAGCAATTGAAGGCCAAGACAGAAGAGTTCAAGGCGCGCCTGGCCAAGGGCGAAACTCTCGACCAGATCCTCCCGGAAGCCTTCGCCGTGGCGCGCGAAGCGGGCAAGCGGGTCATGGGAATGCGCCACTTCGACGTCCAGCTCATCGGCGGCATGACCCTGCACGAGGGCAAGATCGCCGAGATGCGCACCGGCGAGGGCAAGACCCTGGTAGCGACCCTGGCCGTGTACCTCAACGCCCTGTCCGGCAAGGGCGTGCACGTGGTCACGGTGAACGACTACCTGGCCCGCCGTGACGCCAACTGGATGCGTCCGCTGTACGAATTCCTTGGCCTGAGCGTAGGCATCGTCTCCGCCTTCCAGCCGCCGGAAGAGAAGCGCGCCGCCTACGCCGCCGACATCACCTACGGCACCAACAACGAATACGGCTTCGACTACCTGCGCGACAACATGGCCTTCAGCCTGGACGAGAAGTTCCAGCGCGAGCTGAACTTCGCCGTGGTCGACGAAGTGGACTCCATCCTCATCGACGAAGCGCGTACCCCGCTGATCATCTCCGGCCAGGCCGAAGACAGCTCCGAGCTGTACATCAAGATCAACAAGCTGATTCCGCGCCTGAAGCAGCATATCGAGGAAGTCGAGGGCGAGGTCACCCAGCAGGGCCACTTCAGCATCGACGAGAAGGCCCGCCAGGTCGAACTGAACGAGCAGGGCCACCAGTTCATCGAGGAACTGCTGACCCAGAATGGTCTGCTCGCCGAGGGCGAGAGCCTCTATTCCGCGCACAACCTCAGCCTGCTGACCCATGTCTACGCGGCGCTGCGCGCGCACAGCCTGTTCCATCGCAACGTCGAGTACATCGTCCAGGGCGACCAGGTCCTGCTGATCGACGAGCACACCGGCCGCACCATGCCCGGCCGCCGCCTCTCCGAAGGCCTGCACCAGGCCATCGAGGCCAAGGAAGGACTGCCGATCCAGGCGGAAAGCCAGACCCTCGCCTCGACTACCTTCCAGAACTACTTCCGCCTCTACGCCAAGCTGTCCGGCATGACCGGTACCGCCGACACCGAGGCCTTCGAGTTCCGCCAGACCTACGGCCTCGACGTGGTGGTGATCCCGACCCACCGTCCCGTCGCGCGGAAGGACTTCAACGACCTGGTCTACCTGACCCAGGACGAGAAATACGACGCGATCATCGCCGACATCCAGCAGAGCCAGGCACTCGGTCGGCCGATCCTGGTCGGTACTGCATCGATCGAGACCTCCGAATACGTTTCCCAACTGATGGAGAAGGCGGGTATCGAGCATAAGGTACTGAACGCCAAGTACCACGAGAAGGAAGCCGAGATCATCGCCCAGGCCGGGCGTCCGGGAGCGGTCACCATCGCCACCAACATGGCCGGTCGTGGTACCGACATTCTCCTCGGCGGCAACTGGGAGGCCGAAATCGCCGCCCTGGAAAACCCCACCGACGAGCAGGTCGCGCAGATCAAGGCCGAATGGCAGAAGCGCCACCAGCAGGTGATCGAGGCCGGCGGCCTGCACGTCATCGCCTCCGAGCGCCACGAATCCCGCCGTATCGACAACCAGCTGCGCGGCCGTGCCGGCCGTCAGGGCGACCCGGGTTCCAGCCGCTTCTACCTGTCCCTGGAAGACCACCTGATGCGCATCTTCGCCTCCGACCGGGTGAAGAACTTCATGAAGGCCCTGGGCATGCAGCACGGCGAGGCGATCGAGCACCGCATGGTGAGCAACGCCATCGAGAAGGCGCAGCGCAAGGTGGAAGGCCGCAACTTCGACATCCGCAAGCAGTTGCTGGAGTTCGACGATGTCGCCAACGAACAGCGCAAGGTGATCTACCACATGCGCAACAGCCTGCTGGCGGCCGACGACATCGGCGAGACCATCGTCGAGTTCCGCGAGGAAGTGCTGAACAACACCATCAGCGAGCACATTCCGCCGCAGTCGCTGCCCGAGCAGTGGGACATCCCCGGCCTGGAAGCCGCGCTGTACAGCGATTTCGGCCTGAAGCTGCCGATCCAGCAGTGGCTGGACGAAGACGACAAGCTCTACGAGGAAACCCTGCGCGAGAAGATCCTCACCCTGCTGGTCGCCGCCTACAACGAGAAGGAAGAACTGGCCGGCGCCGAGGCGCTGCGCACCTTCGAGAAGCAGATGCTGCTGCGCGTCCTCGACGACCTGTGGAAAGACCACCTGTCGACCATGGATCACCTGCGTCACGGCATCCACCTGCGTGGCTACGCGCAGAAGAACCCGAAGCAGGAATACAAGCGCGAGTCGTTCAACCTGTTCCAGGAGCTGCTCGGCTCGATCCGTCGCGACACCATCCGCGTGCTGTCGTTCGTCCAGGTCCGCCGCGAAGACCCGGCCGAGGAAGAAGCCCGTCTGCGCCGCGAGGCGGAGGAAATGGCCAAGCGCATGCAGTTCCAGCATGCCGCCGCGCCGGCCTTCGACCAGGCCGCAGAGAGCGAGGAAGAGCATGAGCACGGGCAGGAAGTCCCCGCTGCCGTGGTGCCGCTGGAGCCCGTTCGCAACGAGCCGAAGATCGGCCGCAACGAGCCCTGCCCCTGCGGTTCCGGCAAGAAGTACAAGCATTGCCACGGCCAGGTGAACTGATCCGCCTGCCGTGATATCGACGCCGCGACCGGCCCAGCCGCTCGCGGCGTTTTTCTCATCCCTACCTATCCTGAAGGAGCGCGTCACATGGCTGTCGGTCTCGGCCCCATGCCCACCCTGCACCCGGTTCCCGGTTTCGAACTCGGTATCGCTTCCGCGGGCATCAAGCGCCCCGGGCGCAAGGACATCGTGGTGATGCGTTGCGCCGAAGGCTCCACCGTCGCCGGAGTCTTCACCACCAACGCGTTCTGCGCCGCCCCGGTGATCCTCTCCCGCAAGCGCTTCCTCGGTAACGTGCGCTACCTGCTGACCAATACCGGCAACGCCAACGCCGGTACCGGCGAGCCGGGCCTGGCCGCCGCCGCGCGGGCTTGCGCCAAGCTGGCCGAGCTGGCCGGCGTCGACGAGAACTCCGTGCTGCCGTACTCCACCGGCGTGATCGGCGAGCCGCTGCCGGTGGAGAAGATCGAAGCCGCGCTGCCTGCCGCGCTGGCCAATCTGTCCGTGGACAACTGGGCCGACGCCGCTGCCGGCATCATGACTACCGACACCCTGCCGAAGGGCGCCAGCCGCCAGTTCGTGCATGACGGCGTCACCGTCACCGTCACCGGCATCAGCAAGGGCGCCGGCATGATCAAGCCGAACATGGCGACCATGCTCGGCTACATCGCCACCGACGCCCGGGTCGCCCAGGGCGTGCTGCAGGACCTGCTGCGCGACGCGTCGAACAAGTCCTTCAACCGCATCACCATCGATGGCGACACCTCGACCAACGACTGCTGCATGCTGATCGCCACCGGCCAGGCGGCGCTGCCGGAAGTGACCAGCGCCAGCGGCGAACTGTTCGCCGCGCTCAAGCAGGCGGTGCTGGAAGTGTCCATGGAGCTGGCCCAGGCCATCGTCCGCGACGGCGAGGGCGCCACCAAGTTCGTCACCGTGGCGGTCAACGGCGGCGCCAACCACCAGGAATGCCTGGACGTCGGTTACGCGGTGGCCCACTCGCCGCTGATCAAGACCGCGCTGTTCGCCTCCGACCCGAACTGGGGGCGCATCCTCGCGGCGGTCGGCCGCGCCGGCGTGCCGAACCTGGACGTCAGCCTGATCGACGTGTTCCTCGACGAGGTCTGCATCGCCAGCCGCGGCGGCCGTGCCGCCAGCTACAGCGAGGACCAGGGCGCGCAGGTCATGGCCCAGGAAGAGATCACCATCCGCATCGAACTGGGCCGCGGCAGCTGCAGCGAGACCATCTGGACCACCGACCTGTCCCACGAATACGTGAAGATCAACGCGGAATACCGCACCTGATCGTTCCGATTCCCGGTTTTCATCCCTGGATGAAAATCGGGAATTTGTATTCGTCGTGCGTGGCTCCTATGGTCGTCAGAAGGTGAACGATCGAGGAGCGGCGCACATGTCCATGACACTGGTTATTGGCAACAAGAATCTCTCGTCCTGGTCGCTGCGCGGCTGGTTGGCGATGCAACTGACCGGCGAGGAGTTCGAGGAAGTCCTCATCCCGCTGGACCGCCCGGATACCGCCCGGCTCATCCGCGAGCACTCGCCCACCGGCAAGGTGCCCCTGCTGAAATGCGCGGACGGCGCGATCTGGGACTCCCTGGCGATCGCCGAGTACCTGGCCGAGAGCTTTCCCGAGGCCCATCTGTGGCCGCGCGGGGAGACGGCGCGGGCCCTGGCGCGGTCGGTCTGTGCGGAGATGCACAGCGGCTTCGTCGCGCTGCGCACGCACATGCCGATGAACCTGCAGCGCCACCAGGCGCTGGAGCAGGTGCCGGCCGAGGTCGAGGCGGACATCGCCCGCATCGTCGAACTGTGGACGTTCTGCCGGCAGGGCTTCGGCCAGGACGGGCCGTTCCTGTTCGGCCACGCGAGCATCGCCGACGCCTTCTACGCGCCGGTCGCCACGCGGTTCCGCAGCTATGCCGTGGCCTTGCCGCCGATCGCCAAGACCTATGTCGATACCATCTATCAGTGGCCGGCGTTCCAGCCGTGGTTGCAGGCGGCGCTGGCCGAGCAGGCCTGACGAGGAGTAGTTGCAGTGAAACGAGTACATGTCGCCGCCGCGGTGATTCGCGGGGCGGATGGCCGGGTGCTGATCGCCCGGCGAGCGGACGACAAGCACCAGGGCGGCCTGTGGGAATTCCCCGGCGGCAAGGTGGAGGAGGGCGAGGCGGTGCCGCTCGCCCTTGCCAGGGAACTGCAGGAAGAGCTGGGCATCGTCGTCGAGCAGGCGCGCCCGCTGATCCAGGTGCACCACGACTATCCGGACAAGCACGTGCTGCTGGACGTCTGGGAAGTCAGCGCCTTCTCCGGCGAACCGCACGGCGCCGAAGGGCAGCCGCTGGCCTGGGTCAGCGCCCGTGAGCTGCCGAACTACGATTTCCCCGCCGCCAACGCGCCGATCGTCCAAGCCGCGCGCCTGCCCGAACGCTACCTGATCACCCCGGACGGCCTCGAGCCGCAGGAGCTGCTGCAGGGCCTGCGGACCGCCATTGCCCAGGGTTTCCGCCTGATCCAGCTGCGCGCGCCGAACATGTTCAGCCCCGAGTACCGCGACCTGGCGGTGGACGCCATGGGCCTCTGCGCCGGCAAGGCGCAGCTGATGCTCAAGGGGCCGCTGGAGTGGCTGGGCGACTTCCCCGCCGCCGGCTGGCATCTGACCGCCGAACAGCTGCGCAAGTACGCGCCCAATGGCCGGCCTTTCCCGGAAGGGCGGCTGCTGGCGGCGTCCTGCCACGATGCCGAGGAGCTGGCCCTGGCCACGGCGATGGGGGTGGATTTCGTCACCCTGTCGCCGCTGCAGCCCACCGCGAGCCATCCGGGCGAGCCGGCTCTGGGCTGGGAGGCGGCGAAGGCGTTGATCACCGGCTTCAACCAGCCGGTGTTCCTGCTCGGTGGCGTCGGCCCGCAGGACGTTCAGCGCGCCTGGGAGGCGGGGGCTCAGGGCGTCGCGGGTATCCGCGCGTTCTGGCCGACGGCGAGCTAGGCGGAGGAATCGATGGGTATCGCTGCGCTCAACGCCATCCTGCGGGCGCGCAAGTCGTCGTAGGATGGGTTGAGTTTACGAAACCCATGCGGCTGGATCAGGCTGGCTTGTCCTTCGCCTGCCAGAGGACTTCGGCCACGCCCTGGCGCCGGGCGATGATGCGGGCGGCGACGAACAGCAGGTCGGACAGGCGGTTCAGGTAGCGCAGGCCGATGCCTTCCAGCGGTTCCTCGGCGTTCAGCTGCTGGCAGCGGCGCTCGGCGTTGCGGGCCTGGGCGCGGCACAGGTGGGCCAGCGCCACCAGGCGTGAGCCGCCGGGCAGGATGAAGTTCTTCAGCGGCCCGAGTTCCTCGTTCCAGCGGTCGATCACCTGTTCCAGGTGCTCCACCTCGGCGTCGTTCAACGCACGGTATTCCGGCATCGCCAGTTCGCCGCCCAGGTCGAACAGGCGGTGCTGGATCGGCGCGAGTACACCGGTCACTTCTTCCAGCGCGCTGCTGCGCGCCTCGTTCAGCCCGGCCAGCAGCAGGCCGAGATGGCTGTTCAGCTCGTCCACCGCGCCCATGGCTTCCACCCGGGGATGGTGCTTGGGCACGCGGCGGCCGTCGGCCAGGCCGGTTTCGCCGGCATCGCCGGTGCGGGTGTAGATCTTCGACAGGCGGTTTCCCATGGTTCAGTACTCCGTGTCTTCGCGCGCCGGCTGCGCAGCGGCGGTGCCGGCTTCGTCGCCGAGCGGCAGGCGCAGGGTGAAGCAGGTGCCCTGACCGAGTTCGGACTGCACCTCCATCTGCCCCTTGTGGTTGTTGGTGATGATGAAATACGAGACCGACAGGCCGAGCCCGGTGCCCTGGCCGACTTCCTTGGTGGTGAAGAACGGCTCGAAGATGCGCTTGCGCACGCTTTCCGGCATGCCGCAGCCGTTGTCCTCCACCTGGATTTCCGCCCACGGCGGGTTCAGCCGGGTGCGCAGGATGATGCGGCCGGTTTCGCCTTCCTCCTCGTCATCGCGCAGGTGGATGGCCTGGGCGGCGTTCTTCAGCAGGTTGAGGATGACCTGCTCGAGCTCGTTGGCGATCACCGGCACCGGGCCGAGCTGGGGGTCGAACTGCTGGATGATCTGCAGCGACTTGAAGTCGAAGCCGCTGACCAGGTCGAAGTCGTTGCCGGCGATCTCCAGCGCCTGCTCCAGCAGCGCGGGCAGTTCGCAGGGGGTCATCTGCCGGTGGCTGCGGCGGCTGAAGGAGAGCATGTGGCTGACGATCTTCGCCGCGCGGGAGCCGGCGTACTGGATGCCGTCGAGCAGCTTGGGTATTTCGCGGGCTTCCAGGTAGTGGTTGAGATCGTCCAGGGAAATGCCGATTTCCGCGGCGTTCTCGCGGTTCTTCAGCAGCTCCGGCGAGAGCCGCCGGCGGATGTTCTGCACGTTGTGCAGGATGGCGCCCAGCGGGTTGTTGATCTCGTGGGCCATGCCGGCGGCGAGGCCGCCCACCGAGAGCATCTTTTCCGACTGCACCATCATTTCTTCCATGGTCAGGCGCTCGCTGATGTCGTCGATGCGGATCACCGCGCCACGGCCGGTGCCGCCCATCAGCGGGTAGAAGGTCAGGGCGTAGTGGCGCGGCGAGTCGGTCAGCGCCCAGGTCACCCGCTCGATGCGCTCGACCCGGTGCTGCTCGGCGGCGCGGTTGAGCTGGGCGAGGAACGGCTTGAGCGAGGGGAAGGCTAGGAACACCGGCTGGTTCACCGCGTCGTCCAGGCTGGTGCCGGATAGCCGGCTGGCCTCCTGGTTCCACTGGGTGACGTAGAACTGCTCGTCCACCGCGATCAGCGCCGAGGGCATGGAGTCGATGATGCTGTTCAGGTAGTTCTGGAAGCCGGTGAGCTTCTTCTCGATCTTGCTGCGGACCTGGACTTCCAGCTCCAGCTTGCGGTTCGAGCGGCGGGTCTCCTCGGCCAGCGACTGCGCCTGTTCCACCGCTTCCTGGGCGTCGTCGCGGGCGCGCTTGAGCTGCTGTTCGCGGGCCTCGATGCGGGTCAGCATGGTGTTGAAGGCGTCGGCCAGGCGGCCGATCTCGTCGGCGTTGCCGCGCTCGGCGCGCAGGGAGTAGTTCTCCTCGCGGGTGACCTGGCGCGAGATTTCCTCCAGGTTGCGGATCGGCCGGGTGATCAGCCGGCGGATCTGCCGGGCGATGAGCATCCAGAGCAGCACGCTGACGGCGAGGATCGCCAGGCTGGCGGTGAGGGTGCCGGTATAGAAGGCGCCGGGCAGTTCGCTGCTGGCGACCAGCAGCAGGTAGCCGGCGCTGCCGTCGGGCTGGGGCAGTTCGAACAGGGCGTTGAGGCGGTATTCCTGGCGGCGCCAGCGTTCCAGCTGGTCGAGCCGCGCCGGCAGGTCCATCGAGCCCGCCCGCGGGACCTGGGCGATGCGCAGGCCGTCGCTGTTGTACAACGCGGCGGCGCGCAGCGGCTGGTAGTCGTCGAGCTGGTCGAGGAGGATGCTGGCTTCTTCCGGCGAACTGAGCGCCGGCTGGCTGAGCGCCGGGTTGGCGATCAGCCGGCCGATGGTCTGGATGGCCTGGGGCGCCACGCTGTCCTGGGAGATCCAGTAGGCGGCGCTGATGAAGGCGAAGTTGGCCACCAGCAGCACGGTGGCCAGCAGCACCAGCAGGGCGGCGAGGATCTTCTGGCCGACCGGCAGGTTTTCCAGGCGCTGGCGCAGGATCATGAGGGAGGACATAGGCGCGATCGTCAGCGGAAAGGCGGGCAGGTTAGCCCGCCCTCAGGCGTCGGGCAATCCGCGTTGCCGCAGGTATTCGCGCAGGCGCCCGTGCAGGGCGTGCAGCCGTCCCAGCGGCAGGCCGAGACGCTCGCCTTCGCGGCAGGCGTGGCCGAGGAGATAGGCGATTTCCGTGCGGCGTTCCTGGGCCACGTCCTGGTACATCGAGGAGAAGTTCGCCGCCGTCGCCGCGATGACCCGCTCGACTTCGCCGTGCAGCTGTTCGGCGGCCTGTGGATAACCGCAGGCGTGCAGCAGCTTGCCCAGTTCGTCGCAGAGTGCCGAGACTTCCTCGGCATGTCCGGCCAGCTCGCCGTTGCGGCACTGGTGGAGCACGGTGAGCGGGTTGATGGCGCAGTTCATCGCCAGCTTGCGCCACAGCCGTTCGAGGATGTCGGTGCTCCATTCCACCGGAATCCCGGCGGCGTGCAATTCTTCCAGCCAGGCCGGGGCCGGTCCCTGGCGCTCGTCGCCGAGCCAGGTCTGCCCCTTGCCGGCGAACACCACGCGGAAATCGCCGTCGCGGAATGCGCCTTCGGTGCTCGATGCGTACAGGCAGCGCGCCCGCGGCAGGTGCCGGGCGACCGCCTGCTGGCTGCCGAGGCCGTTCTGCAGCAGGACCAGCTCCGCGCCGGGCTGCAGGCGCGCGGCGACGCTGGCGGCGGCGGTTTCGGCGTCGTAGGCCTTGCTGGCCAGCAGCAGGCGGCGGATCGGGCCGGACTGGTCGGCGGTTTCCGCGGGGATCGGATAGAGGCTTTCGCGGCCGTCTTCGACCAGCGTGATGCCGCCGCGGGCGCGGTAGGCGTCGAGGCGCTGGCGGTCGCGCAGCAGCAGGCGCACGGGCTGGCCGGCGCGGGCGAGACGCGCGGCCCACAGGCTGCCGAGGCTGCCGGCGCCGAGGATGTACCAGGTCATGGGATGGGGTTTCGCAGGCTGACTTCGATAGGCGAAGTCTAGCGCAGGCCGGTCAGCCGGCTGGCATTGATTCGCCCGCTGGCGTAGGCCTCGGGCAGCAGCGAGTGGCCGTGTTCCAGTACCTCCTCGAAGAGCACCGGCAGGGCCTTGGTATCCAGGCCGACCAGACCGATCCCGGCCTTCAGGCTGATGAAGCCGGCGCTGGTCCTGAAGGCCTTCAGGTTGAGGCCGTCGTGCAGGCGGCGGAAGCTGCTCGGCGAGCACTCCTGGAGGTCGGGGAGCATGGCGATGAGCGCGAAATGCTGGTCGTCGATGCGCGCCAGCACGTCGAGCGGCCGCACCAGTTGCTGCAGGCGGCGGCCGATGCCGTGCAGCAGCTCGTGGGCGGCCATGTCGCCATGCCGGGCGCAGAGCTCGGGAAGCTCGGGGATGCCGATCAGCAGGTAGCACAGCGCACCACCGCGGGATTCCAGCTGGCGGATGCTGTCCGCCAGTTTCAGCCGCAGGTAGCGCAGGTTGCCGAGCCCGGTGGGGGTATCCACCAGGTTGCGTTCCTCCAGCCGGACGATGTTCTCGGTGAGCAGGCGGTTTTCCACCAGCAGGCGCTGCAGCGTGTTGCACAGGCGGTCGGCGGCCAGCACGCGGGGCAGCAGCTGCTCGTGCATCGAGGACTTGCTGACGAAGTCGTCGACGCCGCGGTCGAAGGCCTCGGCCAGCACCTTGTCGCCCTCCTTGCCGGTGAGCAGGATGATGTAGGTGTAGTGGTCGCCGTTCTCGTCGAGCTGGCGGACCCGGGAAGTGAGCTCCAGGCCGTCCATCTCCGGCATCAGCCAGTCGGCGAGGAGGATGCTGGTGGGCTGGCTTTCGAGCATTTCCAGCGCCTGGCTGGCGCTGCTGGCGAAGCTCACGTTGCGGTAGCCGGCCTGGGTGAGTGTGCGGCCGATCATGGCGCTGGAGAATTTCGCGTCGTCGACCACCAGGATGCTGAGGTTGTTGGTTGGCATGGAGTGCTCGCAGGCAGGTGGTGCGCGGGGGCCGGGCGACGGCGTGTCGGTCAGTTATAATGAGCGCTCATTTTTACCGTCAAGCCAGGCGCGTTCCCTCTGTGAACCCGATCGCGCCATCCATCTGGAGAGATCACGATGCCTTCGTTCGACGTGGTGTCCGAACTGGACAAGCACGAACTGACCAATGCGCTGGACAACGCCACCAAGGAGCTCGACCGCCGTTTCGACCTCAAGGGCAAGTGCAGCTTCGAGCCCAAGGACAAGTCGGTCACTCTCACCGCCGAAGCCGACTTCATGCTGGAGCAGATGCTCGACATCCTGCGCGGCAACCTGATCAAGCGGAAGATCGACAGCCAGTGCATGGAAATCAAGGATGCCTACCCGTCGGGCAAGGTGGTCAAGCAGGAGGTGAACTTCCGCGAGGGCATCGACAAGGAGCTGGCGAAGAAGATCGTCGGCCTGATCAAGGACCGCAAGATGAAGGTCCAGGCCGCCATCCAGGGCGAGCAGGTGCGGGTCACCGGCAAGAAGCGCGACGACCTGCAGGAGGCGATCGCCCTGCTGCGTGGCGAATCGCTGGGCATGCCCCTGCAGTTCACCAACTTCCGCGACTGAGCGGGGGAACCTCCGCAGCCACCCGGCGTCGCATGTAGGCCGAGTGGGCACTTTGCCGCCATGGCCCTGGCCATGGCGGTTGCGTTTCAGGTTGAAGAGAAAGGAGTTTCCATGGATATGAACTACGACCAACTGGTCAAGGCGACCGAGACCTGGCTGCCGGTGGTACTGGCGTACAGCGGGCAGATTCTCCTCGCGCTGGTGACCCTGGTGGTCGGCTGGTGGCTGGTCAACACTCTCACCCACCGGATCGGCGGGCTGCTCGCCAGCCAGCATGTCGACCGCACGCTGCAGGGCTTCGTCGGCAGCCTGGTGAACATCATTCTGAAGGTCCTGCTGGTCGTCAGCGTCGCCTCGATGATCGGCATCCAGACCACCAGCTTCGTCGCCGCCATCGGCGCCGCCGGCCTGGCCATCGGCCTGGCCCTGCAGGGCAGCCTGTCGAACTTCGCCGGCGGTGTGCTGATCCTGCTGTTCCGCCCGTTCAAGGTGGGCGACTGGATCGAGGCGCAGGGCGTGGCCGGCACCGTGGACAGCATCATGATCTTCCACACCGTGCTGCGCACCGGCGACAACCGCACGGTGATCGTGCCCAACGGCGTGCTGTCCAACGGCATCATCATAAACACCTCGCGCCAGGAAACGCGCAAGGTGATCTTCGATCTCAAGCTGGCCTATGACGCCGACCTGGAGCATGCCCGCTCGATCCTCGAGGAGCTGGCCAGGGACCCGCGAGTCCTGCGCGACCCCGCACCGGAGGTGGTGATCGCCGGGCTCAGCGAGAACTCGGCGACGCTCTCGCTGCGCCTGTGGACCGCCAATGCCGACTACTGGGCGGTCACCTTCATGCTCAACGACCAGGTGCGCCAGCGCCTGCTGTCCAGCGGCATCGACATGGCCGTGCCCAGCCGCATGGTGCGGGTGGTGCGCAGCGGCGAGGAAGCCTTCGTCGAGTAAGCACCCTGCGGAACGAACAAAGCCGGCTCGATGCCGGCTTTTTCACGACTGCGCCTTCGAGATCCCTATCGGGCGGATTTGGCGATATAGCCGATGAACAGCCGGAACAGGTCCGAATTGCTGGATATCTCCAGCCGCTGGTAGATGTTGTGCTTGTGGACCTTGACGGTGCCTTCGGAAATGCCCAGCAGGCGGGCGATGGAGGCATTGCTGTGGCCCTGCAGGATGAGCTTGGCGATGTAGCGCTGGGCGTCGGTCAGCTGGCCCTGGAGAAAATTCACGAATGCGCTTTCGAGCTTGCTTTCCGGGCTGGCCAGGGTGGCATCGGGGCCTTTCAGGAATACGCGCCAGTGCAGTTCCAGGGCCGAGCTGACGATCGGCGCCAGGGCTTCGAGCCGCCGGACTTCGGCGGCCTCGAAGGGGCCCTGGTTCTCGGCCTTCATCAGCGACAGGACGATGGCGGTCTGCGGCTGCAGGGGAACGATGTAGCCGATTTCCTCGACGAGGGTGCCGTGGCTGGAGGATACGCAGGGGTGGATGTCCCGCGAGATGGCGAAACCCGAGGAGAAGAAGCTGTCCGGCGCCAGCTCGCTCATGCGCCATACCCCGGCCGGATGCTGGTTCATGCTCGCCACGTAGAACGGATCGAGCAGGTAGCCGCCGCGGGAGTAGCCTTCCAGCGTCGCCGGCGATACCAGGCCGTTGTAGCCGTCGTGGAGCAGCTCGGCATTGCGGTCGAAGCGGAAGAGATAGGCGCAGCTCATGTCGAAGCCGATGTCCCGGCTCAGCAGCGAGCAGAGACTGTGCCCCAGCTTTTCGGTGCCGACGGCGGCGATGATGTCCGCCATGTCCTTCGCGTCTTGGCTGTTCATGAATGGCTGCATGGTCTGTCGTGAATTCGCGGGGTCGCCAGGCGAGTCAGTCCGGAAGATACGGCATCGCGAAGCGACCGGCGCATGCATTGGACAAAGGGCGCCCGGAAGGCGCCCCCGGAGTCAGGACAGTCCCGGCGAGGTGCGCAACGCGCCGCCCGCGGCTTCCTCGCTGCCCAGTTGCTCGGCCTTGGGGACCGCCAGCCAGTACGCCAGTCCAATGCCGATCAGGCCGCCGCTGAGTTTGCCAATGATCAGCGGCAGGATCAGGGTCGGCTGGAAGTTGGCCGAATAGGCCATGTGGTCGCCGAAGGTGAAGGCCGCGCAGACCGAGAAGGCGATGACCAGGACCTTGTCCTTCGGCGGCATGTCGGCGACCAGGCGGAACATCGCGAGGATATTGGCCGAAGCCGCGAGGATTCCCGCAGCCCCCACCGGCGACAGGCCGAGGCGGGCGGCGACCCGCTCGATGGGGCGGGAGAGGAAGCGCTTGATCAGGTAGACCATCGGGAAGGCGCCGCACAGCATGATGCCCACGTAACCCGCGATCTCCAGCGCGCGGAACTGGTCCTCCTTGTCGGCGATGATGGGCGCGAAGCCCCAGCCGCCGAAGTTGCTGGTGAAGAACGCGGTGAAGTACTCGACGATGGACGCCACCAGGATGAGCGTGACCGCCATGTACATGAGGCTCCCCAGCTTGAGGAACAGCCTGACCATCAGGCCCGGGACGTAGCGCAGCGCCGCGGCCAGGGCGACGCAGAAGAGGATCAGCGGCAACAGGTTGCGCAGCAGCAGCGGCAGCGTGAAGTGCAGCGCCTGCGTGGCCTCGCCGGTGGTGGCGATGTCCGGACGCACGCCCAGGCCGAGTCCCTGCATGGTCATGGCGATGATGACGATGCTGATCGGAATGCTCAGCAGGCCGGCCATGATGCCCAGCGCCATGTACTTGTGGTCGGCCTTGTTCAGCATGGCCAGGCCCACCGGGATGACGAAGATGATGGTCGAGCCCGACTGGAATCCGGTGATCAGGCCGAGGATCCAGCCTTCGGGATCGTGGGCCAGGGCTTCCGCCAACTGGTAGCCGCCGAGGTCCGAGGCGATGAAGATCGGGCCGGCGATGCCGGGGTCCGCGCCCATCGCGGTGAACAGCGGGCCGATCCAGTGGCTGATGAAGCTGGAGATGAAGGGAATCGCCGCCATGATGCCGGCGACGGGAATGAATATCGGGCCGATGCTGTGGATGCCGGCGGTGAATTCCTTGCCCAGCTCCGACTCCGCATCGAGGATGGACGCGATGGCGCCGATCACGGCGCAGGCCATGATGAGGTAGATGACGTACGTGCCGATGTTTTCCATTAGCTGCCTCTGTCTCTTGTAGGTTTCTTGTCGCGTGGCAGAGCTGGGCGTGCGGGGGATCCTGTTATGGGTGTGCGGGCCTGGAGTCGGGCCCGGGGATCACGCCGCGGTGTAGGCGTTGTCGACGAACAGGTGCGTTCCGTTGACGAAGCTCGAGTCGTCGCTGGCGAGGAACAGCGCGGCTGCCGCCACCTCGGCGGGATCGCAGAGACGGCCCTGCATGGCGCGCAGCGCCTCGTCGGAAACCTCGGTGCCGAACTCGCGCAGCAGGTCCAGCTCGCGGCGGCCATGCGCCGTGCCGATGAAGCCCGGGCAGATGGCGTTGCTGCGGATGTTGCGGTCGCGGTACTCGACCGAGATGGCGCGGGCGAACATGTGGCAGGCGCCCTTGGTGGTGCAGTACAGGACCTCCATGGGCGTGCCGACCACGCCGGAGATCGACGAGGTGCAGATCACGCTGCCGCCGCCGGCTTCGATCATCTTCGGCAGCACCGCCCGGGTCACCAGGAACATGCTCTTGACGTTGATGTTCATCAGCCGGTCCCAGTCGCTCTCGCTGGTCTCCAGGAACGGCCCGACATGAATGGTGCCGGCGTGGTTCATCAGCACGGTGATCGCACCGAAGCGCTCCTCCACCTGGGCGACCGCGCTGTTGACCTGGTCGGCGACGGAAACGTCGGTGGCAACGAAGCACGCCGTACCGCCCGCCGCGTTGATTCGCTCGGCGATCGCTTTGCCGTCGCTGCGCGGAAGATCGAGGATGGCGACCCTGGCGCCCTCCCGCGCGAAGAGTTCGGAAGCGGCCAGACCGCAGCCACCCGCACCGCCGGTAATCAGCGCCACTTTGCCGTTCAATCGTCCCATGGAATGTCTCCTGTCAGCTGGGGAGTCGGTTGGTTTCCACGGTAGGGACGGGCCTGGACGGTGTCCATATACTGGTCGATATACGCTTTTCTATCTTATTGTTTTCAAAGGAATAATTGTCCGATCAGACGGTCGGGACGGTTCTGCGGCAGCGGCCGTCCGCGTCTTCCCGCAGCGGCACATGGCCGTGGCTGATCGCTTTCACCGGTGGAAAGGGGCCTGGTCATCGCCGCCCTTGCCATTTTTCGCCCCGATCCTGCCGCCTGCGAGTAAGACGATGTCGCTTTTGGTCAACTTTGCGGCGATCGAGGCCAATCGATCGTCGGAGGGCGTGGACTATTTTGGCGTCGCGTCACGCCTGCCAAGGCCGCGTTTCGCCGTCGGGTGGCCGACGGCGACAGGACGCGTCCGGGCCGTGCAGCGGCCCGATGGCAGCGATGCACCTCCGAATAATAAGTCCAAGAGAAGGTAAGAATGACCATCACCAGAGCGGAAAGCGGCAGCAGTGAACTGGCGCAGGGCTTCAAGCCTCGCCATATAACCATGCTCTCGATCGCCGGCATCATTGGCGCGGGATTGTTCGTCGGCTCGGGACACGCCATCGCGGCCGCCGGCCCGGCGGCGATCGTGGCCTATGCGCTGGCCGGGGCCCTGGTGGTCCTGGTCATGCGCATGCTCGGGGAAATGGCCGTTGCCAGTCCCGATACCGGCTCCTTCTCCACCTATGCGGACCACGCGATCGGCCGCTGGGCGGGCTTCACCATCGGCTGGCTGTACTGGTGGTTCTGGGTCCTGGTCATCCCCATCGAAGCGATAGCCGCGGGCGTGGTGCTGAACAACTGGTTCCCGCAGGTGGAGGCGTGGTTCTTCGCGCTGGCGATGACGGTACTGCTGACCGGCACCAACCTCTTCAGCGTGGCCAAGTACGGCGAGTTCGAATTCTGGTTCGCGATGCTCAAGATCATCGCCATCGTGGCGTTCATCGCGCTGGGCGCCGTAGCGTTGGCCGGCCTTCTGCCCGAACGCGAGGTGAGCGGCCTGCAGCGGTTGCTGGAGACCAGCGGCGGCTTCATGCCCAATGGCTGGACGGCGATCTTCGGCGCCCTGCTGACCACCATGTTCAGCTACATGGGCACCGAAGCGGTGACCATCGCCGCTTCCGAGTCGAGCAACCCCGCCAAGAACATCGCCAAGGCGACCCGCTCGGTGATCTGGCGGATCAGCGTGTTCTACCTGCTCTCGATCTTCATGATCATTTCCATCGTGCCGTGGAACGATCCGCTGCTGCCCGTCCAGGGCTCCTACCAGCGCGCCCTGGAAATCATGCACATCCCCCACGCCAAGTTCCTGGTCGACCTGGTGGTGCTGGTCGCGGTGGCGAGCTGCCTGAACTCCTCGATCTACATTTCCTCGCGCATGATCTATTCGCTGAGCAAGCGCTCCGATGCGCCGGCCTTCATCCAGCGGACCTCCGGGGCGGGCGTGCCCCGGGCGGCGGTCATCGCCAGCACGGTCATCGGCATGCTGGCGACGGTGGTAAATTACTTCGCCCCCTCCCATGTGTTCGCATTCCTCCTGGCCAGCTCCGGCTCCATCGCCCTGCTGGTCTATCTGGTGATCGCCTTCTCCCAGCTGCGCATGCGGTCCCAATTGGAGAAGCAGAGCGTCCGGATCGATTTCAGGATGTGGCTGTTCCCCTGGCTGACCTGGGCGGTCATCGTCTTCATCGTCTTCGCCCTGGGGGTCATGTTCGTCATGCCGCAGCATCGCATCGAAGTGACGGCGACCCTGGTGCTGGCCGGCGGGATATTGCTCATCGGCGTCTTCAACCATCGGCAGAAAGCCCAGCCCGGCCGGCTCGGCGCCGTCGGCAAGGCGGTGTGACCCGGCGCTGCGGGAACACCGGGGAAGCGCGAGGGCAGCCCTGAGCGGTTGCCGTCGGGTGGTGATTGAACATGGCGAACGCGCCCTGCCTTGCGGCAGGGCGCGTTCGTCTCGTGCGATCGAAGGGGGGCCAGGTTCGATGATTGCGAGTGGTTGAGTTTCGTGGATACGTTGGAATGAGAAGAGGCAGAGATTGGTAGAAAGGCGGCAGTTCAGCGACATCCTGCAAAGACGCAACCTTCGGTTCGTCGGAGAACAGGACAGTGAGTCGCCACGGCATGTTCGAGTGGGCTTCGTCCTGCTCGAATATTTTTCGCTACCCGCGTTCACCCAGGCGCTCGACACGCTGGTCACCGCCAACCTGATCCGGGAAAACGCCTTCACCACCACGACCTTCAGTCTGGATGGGCAGCCCATCGCCAGCGATCTCGGCCTGGCCATATGCCCTGAAGCGGCACTGGATATCGAGCGGTTGCAGGGCCTCGACCTGCTCGTGGTCTGCGGCGGCCTGAGGACGCCGCTGCGCCCGCTGCCGCAGCTGGCGCAGGTGCTGCGGCTGGCCCAGGAGAAGGGCATCACCCTGGGCGGGCTGTGGAATGGCGCATGGTTCCTCGGCGAGGCGGGCCTGCTCGATGGCCACAAGTGCGCGGTGCATCCGGAGAACCGCGCCGCTCTCGCCGAGATCGCCAAAAACGCCCAGGTGACCTGCGAGAGCTACGTGATCGATCGCAACCGCCTGACCGCCGCCAGCCCCACTGGCGCGTTCAACATGGTGCTGGAGTGGATCGACAGGCTCCACGGACGGGGCCTGGTCGATGCGATCGCCGACATCCTGGCTTTCGAGGAGTCACGCTTCCGCCGGGCGCAACCGTCCTTCCACGAGAAGATGAGCGAGCCGCTGCGCGAAGTCATCACGCTGATGAACGCCAATATCGAGGAACCCCTGAGCCAGGACCAGCTCGCCCATTACGTCGGCCGTTCCAAGCGGCAGATCGAGCGGCTGTTCAGGCAGCAGCTCGGCACCACGCCCGTACGCTTCTACCTGGAGCTGCGCATCACCGAATGCCGACGCCTGCTGCAGCATTCGGACCTGCCCATCTTCGACGTCGGGCTTGCCTGCGGCTTCGTCTCGCCCAGCCATTTCAGCAAGTGCTATGCCGCCTTCTATGGCTATTCACCATCCAGGGAGCGGCGCTTCGGGCATGTGAAATCGATGAAGTAGAGGCAGAGCGCCGGGGAACCGGCGAGGGTGCGAAGATGGAAAAGCCGGCGCGACGCCGGCCTTTCTCATTTGGACTGCTGTTCGCTCGGCGCCACGCCGGGCTTCTCGGCGCTCACGGGGGCGGGTTCCGGCTTGCGCTGCCCCCACAGCCAGAGGATCAGCAGCAGGGTGGGGATGCCGAGTATGGCGGTGAGCAGGAAGAAGCGCTCGTAGCCCATGGACTCCACCATGGTCCCGGAATAGCCGCCGACGAAGCGCGGCAGCAGGAGCATGGTCGAGCTGAGCATGGCGTACTGGGTGGCGGAGAACTTCAGGTTGGTCAGGCTCGACAGGTAGGCGACGAAGGCGGACGCCGCCAGGCCGCCGCTGAAGTTGTCGAGCATGATGGTCAGCACGAACATGCTGACGTGCGGCTCCAGCTGGCGCAGCAGGGTGAAGACATCCTGGCTCAGCACCTGCGGATCGGTGATCGAACCCATCTGCGCGAGCATGGCGAACAGCAGGTTGGTGCCGGCCGAGGCGGCGCCGCCGAGGAACAGGATCGGCAGGATGCTGAAGCGGGCGATGAGCAGGCCGCCGGCGGCCGCGCCGAGCAGCGTCATGATCACGCCGAAGATCTTGCTAACGCTGGCGATCACGTCCTTGGAGAAGCCCATGTCGATGTAGAACACGCCGGCCATCACGCCCATCACCGTGTCCGACAGGCGATAGGTGGAGATCAGCCCGAGCAGCAGCAGCGCCTGCCAGCGGTAGCGGCGGACGAATTCGGTGATCGGCGTCAGCACAGGCGCCATCAGCAGGCGGCCCGGGGCGGAGATGCAGCTCAGGGCGATCAGCAGGTACATGGCGCCCAGCCACATTTTCTGCGCGCCGAAGGCCCGGGTCATGGCTGTGGTGGTCACCAGCAGGACGATCAGGATGATCACCGACACCGCCTGGTGGACGAAGTCGAACTGCGGCAGGCCCCTGCCATGCGCGGCGAGCAGGAGCGGGCGGCGCACCCTGGACATCAGCTCGCGCACCGGGCGGATCTGCCGGCGGCCGTGGGGCGTCATGCACAGGCCGATGAAGATGGCGTAGAGCGCCGCGCGCGGCCAGGCGGAATCCATCAGCGCGGTGATCATCGCCGGCACGGAGATCAGCAGCACCAGCAGCTGCAGCACCGACAGCAACTGGTGGTTGAAGGCGAAGGCCGAGCTGCCCGGCTGCGGCTGCACGTTCACCGCCGGCTCGCGGATCGCCAGGCTGGTGATCAGCCCCGGCAGCACCAGCAGGGCGAACAGCGCGTAGGTCAGGCCCCAGGCGGTCTGGCTGTAGTGCAGGTTGCTGGAGCCCAGCCAGTCGGCCATGAACAGCGCGCCGGCGCTGGCCAGCAGCAGGGAGATGCGGTAGCCGGTCATGTAGCAGGCGGCGAGGACCGCCTGGCGCTTGTCCTCGGCGATCTCCAGGCGATAGGCGTCAATGGCGATGTCCTGGGTCGCCGAGGCGAAGGCCACCAGCAGGGCCAGGCCGATCAGCACCGGCAGGTGCATCTGCGGGTTGCACAGCGCCATGCCGAGCAGGCCGAGGCCGATCAGGATCTGCGAGAACACCAGCCAGGAACGCCGGCGGCCGAGCCGGCCGATGCCGGGCAGGCGCCACTGGTCGAGCATCGGCGACCACACCCACTTGAAGGCGTACACCAGGCCCAGCCAGCTGGCGAAGCCGATGGTTTCGCGGGCTACTCCTGCTTCGCGCAGCCAGACCGAGAGGGTGTTGAACACCAGCATGGTCGGCAGGCCGGCGGCGAAGCCCAACAGGAGCAGGGCCAGACTGGCGGGAGACTTGAAGGCAACCAGTGCCTCTCGCCAGGATTGCTGTTTCATGCAGTCGTTTCCAGCAAGAAAAAATTACCGCGCACTCTACTCGGACTGCTCGTCCCGAAGCCAGCCGTGTCGACGTACGTCTACCCGATCATTATGGATTCTGACGCCCTCCGCGCGCAGCCTGGCGCGCTGTTCGACGCCCGAGGGGCTGCCGGCCGGCAGGCTGATGCGGCCGCCAGCGGCGATCACCCGGTGCCAGGGCAGGCGCGTGCCTTCCGGCAACTGCCCGAGGATGCGCCCGACCAGCCGCGCCGCCCGCCCGAGGCCGGCGAGGCGGGCCACTTCGCCGTAGCTGAGCACGCGGCCTTCGGGAATCCCGGCCAGCACCAGGAACACCGCCTCGCGCCGCGCCTGGGCGGTTTCCAGGGCGGAGCTGTCGCTGGCGGGCGCTTTTTCGCGGCGGGTCATGGCTCGTCTCCAGTGTCTTGCCTGCATTTTCCGGCCGCCGCGGCATTTCCGCCATCGCCTCCGGAATTGGACTGCCGGCGGAGCGGCGGATTCCACTCCGGACGGTCCCGTTCATCAGTGATGCTGAACTCCATGCAAGTACCCCGGTCAGTCCTTGCTCCAGCGCCTGGCTTCTGGATAATGCCCGGCCTTTCGTTCATCGGACCCAGTTGAATATTGCTCATGTTGTTGCGAAACCTGCTGTGCTTCGTCCTTGCCCTGTCCTCGCTGTCGGCCTTCGCCGACACCGTATGGCTGAAGAATGGTGACCGCCTCACCGGCAAGATCAAGCTGTACGACGGCGGCAAGCTGCTGCTGCAAACCGACTACGCCGGCGACATCCCGCTGAAGTGGGACAAGATCGCCACCCTGGAATCCGACCAGAATCTGCTGGTGAAGACCGACGACGCCACCGGCGAGCACTCCAAGGGGCTGAAGCCGGCGGAGCCTGGGCGCGTCAAGCTGGTCAACGGCGCCGACGAGACCGTCGAACTGGCGGCGATCCAGCAGATGATGCCGCCCAAGCCGATCCTCGAGGACTGGGTATGGAACGGCAACGTCGACTTCTCCCTCGACCACAAGCAGGCGGAGAACGACGTCGAGGACTACGATGTCGACTTCAAGACCAACGCGCGCCACGGCCGCTGGCGGCACAACCTGGCCGGCGAATACAACCGCGAGAAGAAGGACGACGTGGTCAGCACCGACAACTACTCGGCCGAATACGCCCTCGACCGCTTCCTCGACGAGCACTGGTTCTGGCAGGGCAGGGGGGAGTTCAAGCGCGACATGATCGAAGACCTGGAGAAGAAGCGCACTGTGGGTACCGGCCCGGGCTACCAGTTCTGGGATAACGAGCTGGGCGCCTTCTCCATCGCCACCCTGGTCAACCGCAACGATTACGACTTCCGTAACGGCGAGAAGGAGCACTTCTATTCCGGCAGCGTGAAGTGGGATTACAACCGCTACCTGCTGGCCAAGCAGTTCGAGCTGTTCACCAATGGCGAAGTGGGCAAGCCGCTGGATTCGGCCGTGGACTATGCCTTCGAAAGCGAGGCGGGTATTCGCTACAAGCTGACTTCCTGGGCGTCGCTCAGCCTGAAGGCGGAATGGGACAAGCTCAGCAGCAACGACGGCGACGTCAACGAGCGCCGCTACACCTTCGGCCTCGGCGTCGGCTGGTAGGAAATGAAAAGGGCGCCGCGATGGCGCCCTTTCTGCATTCCCGGCGAAAGCCCTACAGACGCAGGCCGCCGTCCAGCTCGACGACGCGACCGGTGAAATAGTCGTTCTCGAGGATGTAGGCCACGGTGTGGGCGATCTCGTCCGGACGGCCCAGGCGACGCAGCGGGATGCCGGCGGTCATCTTGTCCAGCGCTTCCGGTTTCATGCCTTCGAGGATCTCGGTGGCGATGAAGCCCGGGGCCACGCAGCCGACGCGGATGCCGTAGCGCGCCAGTTCCTTCGCCCAGACCACGGTGTCGGCGGCGACGCCGGCCTTGGCCGCGGAGTAGTTGGCCTGGCCCATGTTGCCGGCGCGGGAGATCGAGGAGATGTTGACGATCGCACCTTCGTTCTTCAGCTCGATCATCTTCGCCGCCACTTCGCGGGTGCAGAGGAACACGCCGGTCAGGTTGACGTCGATCACCGACTGCCACTGGGCCAGCGACATCTTGCTCAGCTCGCCGTCCTTGACCTTGAGGGTCAGGCCGTCGCGGATGATGCCGGCGTTGTTCACCAGGCCGTTGATCTGGCCGAAGTCGCTGGCGACCTGGGCCACCATGTGACTAACCTGCTCTTCGTTGGCCACGTTGCACAGGTAGGCGCGGGCGTCGCCACCGGCGGCCTTGCAGGCGGCCACGGCGGATTCCAGGCGTTCGGCGTTCAGATCGACCAGCGCGAGTTTCGCGCCCCTGGCGGCGAGGAACTCGCCCATGGCGCGGCCCAGGCCCTGGCCGCCGCCGGTAATGATGATGACCTTGTCTTTCAGTTGCATCTTGAAACCCCTACGAGCAGATTCTGGTGGAGCCCCGCTGGAAGCTGTAAGACTCTAGGTGGTCGTTTTCTTCCCGTCCGTTCGAGACGGTTCTTCGCGAGGAGTTACAACGTGAGTGTCAAAGCTGCCAAGCATGCCCGAGAAATGCTGCTCAAGGAATACCGCGCCGTACTCTCCACCCAGTCGCGGAAGTGGGCGGGCTACCCCTTCGGCTCGGTGGTTCCCTACTGCCTGGACGAGGCGGGGCGGCCGCTGATCCTGATCAGCCGGATCGCCCAGCACACCCAGAATCTCAAGGTCGATGCCAAGTGTTCGATGCTGGTCGGCGAGCGCAACGCCGACGACATCCAGGCCGCCGGCCGCCTGACCCTGCTCGCCGAGGCGCGGCAGATCACCGAGGCGGATGCCATCGAGACGGCCGCCCAGCGCTATTACCGCTATTTCCCCGATTCGCAGGACTACCATCGTGTGCACGACTTCGATTTCTGGGTGCTGGAGCCGGTGCAATGGCGCTTCATCGGCGGCTTCGGCGATATCCACTGGCTCGCCGCCGACAGCGTGCCGCTGGCCAATCCCTTCGTCGGCGAGGCGGAGCGGAGCATGGTCGAGCACATGAACAGCGACCATGCCAGTGCCATCGCCCACTATGTCGAACTGGCCGGCCTGCCGGACAACGCCCCGGCGGAACTGGCGGGAATCGATACGGAAGGTTTCCACCTGCGTATCGGCCAGGCCCTGCACTGGCTGCCGTTCCCCGCGCCGTGCGCCAATCCTGGCGCGGTTCGCCAGGCGCTGGTGCAGCTCGCCCACGCCGAGGCGTGGCCGGGCAGCGAAGTCATCCTGGCTTGAATATCGCGGGCGGCGGCTCCACCTAAGAATTTTCCGGGCAGCTGCCCGCCAAGGATCCTCACATGCGCGCTTCCCTGCTTCTGTTCCTGCTTTTCCCGCTGATCGAACTGGCCGTACTGATCAAGGTCGGCAGCGTCATCGGCGTCGGCTGGACCCTGTTCCTGATCATCGCCAGCGCCTTCGTTGGCGCGGCCCTGCTGCGCGTAGCCGGCGTGGCGACCGCCTGGCGCGCCCGCGAGCGCCTGGCCCGGGGCGAGCTGCCCGAGCAGGAAATGCTCGAAGGCCTGGTGATCGCCATCGGTGGCGGCCTGCTGATGCTGCCGGGCTTCATCAGCGACGTCATCGGCCTGTTCTGCCTGCTGCCGTTCACCCGCCGGATGCTGCTCGGCCGCGTGCGCCGCAGCATGCAGGAGCAGGCGGAGCGCCGCCGCGCCTTCGCCGACGACCCGCAGGCGCGCGATGCCTCCGGGCCGCAGCGGCCCAATGTGATCGAGGGCGAGTACCAGCGCCGCGACAACGACCGGCTGCGCTGAAAAATTTTTCCGGCCAGCCCTTGAAACGCTTCCGTGCGGCCTTATGTAGCAGTCACCGCAAGGTCCCCTGTCGAACGGACAGGCTATCTCATGCGATTCGCCCGTCGGGTCGCGAGCCGGCCACGCCGGCCTAAAAAAACTTGCCGGATACCGATCCGGCCGTTGGAAACCACTGTTTGGGAGAGTTACGACTATGAAGCTTCGTCCTCTGCATGATCGCGTCGTCATCCGTCGCAGCGAGGAAGAAACCAAGACCGCAGGCGGCATCGTGCTGCCGGGTTCCGCCGCGGAAAAACCGAACCGCGGTGAAGTGGTAGCCGTAGGCACCGGCCGCGTGCTGGACAGCGGTGAAGTGCGCGCTCTGGCAGTGAAAGTGGGTGACAAGGTGGTGTTCGGCCCGTACTCCGGCAGCAACACCATCAAGGTCGATGGCGAAGATCTGCTGGTGATGAGCGAGTCCGAGATCCTCGCCGTCCTGGAAGACTGATCCCTCCCGTCCCGTTTTCATCGCATTCGAATTAGAGGAAAGAGAACATGGCTGCCAAAGAAGTTAAGTTCGGTGATTCCGCTCGCAAGAAAATGCTGATCGGCGTGAACGTACTCGCCGATGCCGTCAAGGCCACCCTCGGCCCGAAAGGCCGCAACGTGGTGCTGGACAAGTCCTTCGGTGCTCCGACCATCACCAAGGACGGCGTTTCCGTCGCCAAGGAAATCGAGCTGAAGGACAAGTTCGAGAACATGGGCGCCCAACTGGTGAAGGACGTTGCCTCCAAGGCCAACGACGCTGCCGGTGACGGCACCACCACCGCTACCGTCCTGGCCCAGGCCATCGTCAACGAAGGCCTGAAGGCCGTTGCCGCCGGCATGAACCCGATGGACCTGAAGCGCGGCATCGACAAGGCCACCGTAGCCATCGTTGCCCAGCTCAAGGAGCAGGCCAAGCCGTGCACCGACACCCGGGCCATCGCCCAGGTCGGCACCATCTCCGCCAACTCCGACGAATCCATCGGTGAAATCATCGCCGAAGCCATGGACAAAGTGGGTAAAGAAGGCGTGATCACCGTCGAGGAAGGTTCGGGCCTGGAGAACGAGCTGTCCGTCGTGGAAGGCATGCAGTTCGATCGCGGCTACCTGTCCCCCTACTTCGTGAACAAGCCGGACACCATGGTTGCCGAGCTGGAAGGCCCGCTGCTGCTGCTGGTCGACAAGAAGATCTCCAACATCCGCGAAATGCTGCCGGTGCTGGAAGCTGTCGCCAAGGCCGGCCGTCCGCTGCTGATCGTCGCTGAAGACGTCGAAGGCGAAGCCCTGGCTACCCTGGTCGTCAACAACATGCGCGGTATCGTCAAGGTCGCTGCCGTCAAGGCTCCGGGCTTCGGCGACCGCCGCAAGGCCATGCTGCAGGACATCGCCATCCTGACCGGCGGCACCGTCATCTCCGAAGAAGTCGGCCTGAGCCTGGAAGGCGCCACCCTGGAGCACCTGGGTAACGCCAAGCGCGTCGTGCTGAGCAAGGAAAACACCACCATCATCGACGGCGCTGGCACCCAGGCCGACATCGAAGCCCGCGTCCTGCAGATTCGCAAGCAGGTCGAAGAGACTTCCTCGGACTACGACCGTGAGAAGCTGCAAGAGCGTCTGGCCAAGCTGGCCGGCGGTGTTGCCGTGATCAAGGTCGGCGCTGCCACCGAAGTCGAGATGAAAGAGAAGAAGGCCCGCGTCGAAGACGCCCTGCACGCTACCCGCGCTGCTGTGGAAGAAGGCGTGGTTCCTGGCGGTGGCGTAGCCCTGGTGCGCGCTCTGCTGGCCATCGAAGGCCTGAAGGGCGACAACGAAGACCAGAACGTCGGTATCGCTCTGCTGCGTCGCGCTGTCGAAGCTCCGCTGCGCCAGATCGTCGCCAACGCCGGTGACGAGCCGAGCGTGGTGGTCGACAAGGTCAAGCAGGGTTCGGGCAACTTCGGCTACAACGCCGCTACCGGTGTGTACGGCGACATGATCGAGATGGGTATCCTCGATCCGGCCAAGGTCACCCGTTCGGCCCTGCAGGCTGCTGCTTCCATCGGCGGCCTGATGGTCACCACCGAGGCCATGGTTGCCGAAGTGGTCGACGACAAGGCCGGTCCGGCCATGCCGGACATGGGCGGCATGGGTGGCATGGGCGGCATGATGTAATCGGCCCCCCGGCACCTGCTGTGGAAAGAGCCCCGCTTCGGCGGGGCTTTTTCATGGGTGCGGATTTTTCGGCATGCCTGGCGGACCGCCTCGGCGGCCGGGCCGCTGCCGCGCGGTGAATCGAGTGTGAAGAAAGCGTCAAGGATGTCGGCTTGCCGGCCGCGTGGCGCTACCCTAGGGAATCGCAGAGGAGATCCGCATGCGCATCCTGCTGGTTGAAGACAATCGCGACATCCTGGCCAACATGGCCGACTACCTCGGGCTCAAGGGCTACACCGTGGATTGCGCCCAGGACGGCCTGTCCGGCCTGCACCTGGCGGCGACCGAACATTACGACCTGATCGTGCTCGACGTCATGCTCCCGGCGCTGGACGGCTTCACCCTGTGCCGGCGCCTGCGCGAGGAGGCCCGCCGCGACACCCCGGTGATCATGCTCACCGCCCGCGACCAGCTGGACGACCGCCTGGAAGGCTTCCGCTCCGGCGCCGACGATTACCTGCTCAAGCCCTTCGCCCTGTCCGAACTGGCCGCGCGCATCGAGGCGGTGCTGCGGCGCACCCAGGGCGGCGGCAAGCGCGAACTGCAGGTGGCCGATCTCGGCTACAACCTCGACACCCTCGAAGTGACCCGCGCCGGCAAGCCGCTCAAGCTCAACCCCATCGCCCTCAAGCTGCTCGCCGTGCTGATGCAGAAGAGCCCGCACGTGGTGCGCCGCGACGTGCTCGAGGAAGCCGTGTGGGGCGACGACTGTCCGGACAGCGACAGCCTGCGCAGCCACGTCCACCAGCTGCGCCAGGTGATCGACAAGCCGTTCGACCGGCCGCTGCTGCACACCGTGCACGGCGTCGGCTACCGGCTGGCCGAGGACACCCATGGAATATAGGCAGAGCCTGTCGCGGCGGATCGTCATCGCCTTCATCCTGATGACCGCCGCGGTGGGCGGGCTGTTTTCCGTGGGCATCGTCGGCGTGGTGCACGTGGTCGAGGAACGCCTGATCTCCCGCGATCTCGGCGGCGAGCTGGTGCGCATCATCCGCGAGGACCTCGCCAGCGGCAGGGGCCCGCGGCTCGATCCGGGCATGCGTTTCTTCGTCAGCGACGGCTTCGGCATCTACGCCATGCCGCCGGCGCTGTCGCGGCTGGACGACGGCTTCCACGAGGTGTTCGACGGCGAGCTGTCGTTCCACGCGCTGGTGCGCACCGTTGGCGGCAGGCGCTATGTGCTGCTGCAGGACCAGAGCGATTTCGAGGCCCGCGAGCAGGTGCTCTATGCCGCGGTGGTCAGCGGCTACATCCTCAGCCTGACCCTGGCCGCGCTGCTCGGCTGGCTGCTGTCGCGCAAGGTGATGGAACCGGTGTCGCGCCTGGCGCGCCAGGTCCGCCATCGCGACCAGCTGCTGGAAGTGGCGCCGCCCCTGGCGCCGGACTACGCCAACGACGAGGTCGGCGAACTGGCGGCGGCGTTCGACTACGCCATGGGCCGCCTGCAGGACGTGCTGACGCGGGAGAAGCTCTTCACCAGCGACGTCAGCCATGAGCTGCGCACGCCGCTGATGGTGATCGCCAGCAGCTGCGAGCTGCTCGCCGAGGAGCCCACGCTGGGACCCCGGGCGCGCGCCCAGCTGGCGCGGATGACCGGCGCCTGCGAGGAAATGCGCGACCTGGTGCAGACCTTCCTGCTGCTGGCGCGGACCAACCGCGCCGAACTGGACATGGCGCCGCGCGCTGGGCTGCGGCAGGTCGCCGACGAGATGGTCGAGCAATGGCGCGGCCCCATCGAGGCCAAGGGCCTGGCCATGCTCTACACGCCCGAACAGGTGCCGGAGGGCGAGTTCAATGCGCCGTTCCTGCGTTCGGTGATGGGCAACCTGCTGCGCAACGCCATGCACTACACGGAGAGCGGCAGCATCCGCCTGCGGCTCTCCGGCAGCGGATTCGTCGTCGAGGACACCGGCCAGGGCATACCCGAGGACCAGCGCGAACTCGTCTTCCAGCCCTTCGTCCGCGGCCAGTCGCCCCGGGGCGAGGGTCTTGGCCTGGGGCTGTCGCTGGTGAAACGGATCTGCGCCTCGGAGGGCTGGACGGTGAACCTGCATCAGGTCGAGCCGCATGGCTGCCGGTTCGAAGTCAGGCTGTCGGCCATTTGACCTTTTCTTCACGACTCTCTGACAGGCAGATGACAAGGCGGGGTTTAGGTTCTGTGCAGAATCTGTACAGGAACCTCTCCACATGCCTCACAAATCCGTCGCCCTCGAATTCTCCCGGAAGTACGACCGCCAGCATTCCGAGGAGTATCTGCACAAGCACCAGGACGGCTTTTCCCGGAAACTTTCCCACTGGCGGGATGTCCAGATAGCCCGCAAGGCACTCAAGCTCGCCGGCCAGCCGAACCTGGTGCTGGACCTTCCCTGCGGGGCAGGGCGCTTCTGGCCGATGCTGGCGGAAATGGGGAACCGGGTGATCATCGGCGCGGACAATTCCGCCGACATGCTCGCGGTAGCCTGCGCCAGCCAGCCGTCGGAAGTGGTCAGCCGCGTGCGGCCGCTGCAGACGTCCGCCTTCGCCATCGAGCTGTCGGACAACGCCGTCGACAGCATCTTCTGCATGCGCCTGATGCACCACATCGGCCGTTCCGAAGACCGCATGAACATGCTTCGCGAGTTCCACCGGGTGACGCGGGACAGCGTGATCGTCTCGCTGTGGGTCGATGGCAACCTCAAGTCGTGGAAACGCAAGCGGCTGGAGGCGCGGCGCGAGGGGCGTCCGTACCAGAACCGTTTCGTGATCCCGGCCCGCACCGTCGAGGCCGAGTTCCGCCAGGCGGGGTTTGTAGTGCAGGACCGCATCGATTTCTGCCCGCTGATCCACATGTGGCGGGTGTACATACTGCGCAAGGAGTGATGGATGGCTGCTGATCTGGCGTTTCCGCAGCAGGTTGCCGGCGACGGCGTTCTCGAACGCTGGCTGCAGGTGCCTGGCAAATGGGTGGAGGAGCCGAACCGTCGGCGTGGTGGCGAAAGCGGGGTGCAGCGGGTGCTGGCCGACGACGGCCGCCTGCTCTACCGCAAGCAGCAGGTCGGCCACATCTGCCGCGACTGGCGGCATCCCTTCGGCTATCCGACGGCCATCCGCGAATACCACTCCCTGCAGGCCATCGGCGAACTGGGAATCAGGGTGCCGCGGGTGGTCTATGCCGGCTGCCGCAAGCTCGACGGCGAATGGCAGGCGCTGCTGGTGACCGAAGCGCTGGACGGCTATTCCAGCCTGGCGGAGTGCTACGCCCGCCGCGACCAGGATCGCTGGGGCGAGGCCATGCACCAGCGCATCCTCCAGCAGTTCGGCGGCATGATCGCCAGGCTGAACGCCGCGCGCTGGCAGCATGGCTGCCTGTATCCCAAGCACCTGTTCGTGCGGGTGGAAGGCGAGAAGATCGAGGTAGCCCTGATCGACCTGGAAAAGGCCCGCCGCCGCCTCAGCGTGAAACGCGCCGTTCGACGCGACCTCGAGCAGGTGCGCCGCCGTTCGTCGTGGACGGAAGCGCAATGGAAGGCCTTTGTCTATGGTTACCAGACGGCGTTTGGCAGCGCTATCAAAGGGTTGCATATATGAAACTAGAAATCACACGAGGTTTGCTCCTCGCCGGGGCGCTGGGCATCGCCAGCCTGGCCGCTGCCGCCTTGCAGGAACCCTCACTGTCGGTGATTCAGACCAGGGACGGAAAGGCCAGCCAGGCGGCCGGGCAGGAGCAGACCCGGCAGGAAGTCCGTCCCGATCGCAACCTGCTGCTGTTGATGTTCGGCCTGTCGCAGGGCGCCGGGGCGCAGTGGCGCTGAAGGATGGCTGCAATGGGAAAACCCCGCCTTGGCGGGGTTTTCTTTTTTCAGCCAACTTCGTCATCCACCATCGCGGGGCCGCCTGCGCGGCCGTGGTGGATCGATCGAGCTTGATCCACCCTACGCCTGCCCCGACCGTTCATCGTTCTCAGATTTCCGCGTCCAGACCTCCGCCCGAGCCGCTTATCCCTTAGACTGACCCCCGACCCAGCCCTGGAAATCCTCGAGCATGACCGACAGCGCATTCTCCCCGCGTATCGTGCAGAACCTGCTGGATACCGACTTCTACAAGCTGAGCATGATGCAGGCGGTCCTGCACAACTACCCCAACGCCGAAGTCGAATGGGAATTCCGCTGCCGCAACCGGGAAGACCTGCGCCCCTACCTGGCGCAGGTCCGCGAGCAGATCGAGGCGCTCGCCGGGCTGGCGTTCAGCGGCGAGGAACTGGAGTTCCTGCAGCGCATCCCGTTCTTCAAGCCCGACTTCATCCGCTTCCTCCGGCTGTTCCGCTTCAACCCCGACTACGTGCAGGTCGGCATCGACAAGGGCGAGTTCAGCCTGCGCCTGAAAGGCCCCTGGCTGCACGTGATCCTCTTCGAGGTGCCGCTGCTGGCGACCATCAGCGAACTGCGCAACCGTCAGCGTTATCCACAGGTCGGCCTCGACGCGGTGCACGGGCGCCTGCAGGAGAAGTTCGACTGGCTGCGCCGCGAGGCCAGCGCCGAGGAACTGGCCGGCTTCAGGATGGCCGACTTCGGCACCCGCCGGCGCTTCTCCTATCCGGTGCAGGAAGCCGTGGTGCGCGGCCTGAAGAGCGACTTCCCGGGCGTCTTCGTCGGCACCAGCAACGTCCACCTGGCGCGCATCCTCGACGTCAAGCCGCTCGGCACCATGGCCCACGAATGGCTGATGGCGCACCAGCAGCTCGGCCCGCGGCTGATCGACAGCCAGAGCGCCGCGCTGGACTGCTGGGTGCGCGAGTACCGCGGCCAGCTCGGCATCGCGCTGACCGACTGCATCACCATGGACGCCTTCCTCGCCGATTTCGACCTGTACTTCGCCAAGCTCTTCGACGGCCTGCGCCATGATTCCGGCGACCCGCTGGTCTGGGCGGAAAAGGCCATCGCCCATTACGAGAAGCTGGGCATCGACCCGCGCAGCAGGACCCTGGTGTTCTCCGACGGCCTCGACCTGCCGCGGGCGCTGGCCATCTACCGGGCGACCCGCGGGCGGATCGACGTCAGCTTCGGCATCGGCACCCACTTCACCTGCGACATCCCCGGCGTCGAGCCGATGAACATCGTGCTGAAGATGACCGCCTGCAACGGCCACCCGGTGGCGAAGATCTCCGACGCGCCGGGCAAGACCCAGTGCAACGACGAGAACTTCCTGCGCTACCTCAGGCACGTGTTCCGGGTGGGCTGAATCGCACCGCGCGGTTTGCGCAGCGGCGCGGCAGGTATCACTCTTGATGGATCGGCGGCTCGCCGCCGGCGCGCTTCTCAACTCAAGGACGCAATGCGATGAACGAACTGATCATTGGTGCCGGCCCGGACGGCCAGCCGGTCTGCCAGGCCTGGAAGCTGGCCAACCGCCACGGGCTGATCGCCGGCGCCACCGGCACCGGCAAGACCGTGACCCTGCAGCACCTGGCCGAATGCTTCAGCGACGCCGGCGTCGCGGTGTTCGCCGCCGACATCAAGGGCGACCTGTGCGGCATCGCCGCGGCGGGCAACCCGCAGGGCAAGGTGGCCGAGCGGATCGCCGGCATGCCCTGGCTGAACCACCAGCCGCAGGCCTACCCGGTGAGCCTGTGGGACGTCGCCGGCAAGACCGGCCACCCGCTGCGCACCACGCTCTCGGAAATGGGCCCGCTGCTGCTGGCCAACCTGCTGGAGCTGAGCGACAGCCAGCAGGCCGCGCTGTTCGCCGCCTTCCAGGTGGCCGACCGCGAGGGCCTGCTGCTGCTCGACCTGAAGGACCTCAAGGCGCTGCTCAACCACCTCAAGGAAAACCCGCAGGTGCTCGGCCAGGACAGCGCGCTGTTCACCGGCGCCTCGTCCCAGGCCCTGCTGCGACGCCTGGCGCTGCTCGAACAGCAGGGCGCCGAGGCGTTCTTCGGCGAGCCGGCGCTGCAGCTGGAAGATCTCCTGCGCCCCGATGCGGATGGCCGCGGCCGCATCCACCTGCTCGACGCCAGCAAGCTGGTGCACGAGGCGCCCAAGGTCTACGCGACCTTCCTGCTCTGGCTGCTGGCCGAGCTGTTCGAGCAGTTGCCCGAGCGCGGCGAT
The DNA here is from genome assembly GCF_900103845.1 of Pseudomonas jinjuensis. Lineage (GTDB taxonomy): Bacteria > Pseudomonadota > Gammaproteobacteria > Pseudomonadales > Pseudomonadaceae > Pseudomonas > Pseudomonas jinjuensis. The sequence continues at coordinate 59,906 of NZ_FNIJ01000019.1, read as the reverse complement.
GCGGACAAGCCGGTGCTGGCGCTGTTCTTCGACGAGGCGCACCTGCTGTTCAACGACACGCCCAGGGCGCTGCAGGAGCGCCTGGAGCAGGTGGTGCGGCTGATCCGCTCGAAGGGCGTCGGCGTCTACTTCGTCACCCAGTCGCCCAGCGACCTGCCCGACGACGTGCTCGCCCAGCTCGGCCTGCGCATCCAGCACGGCCTGCGCGCCTTCACCGCCAAGGAGCAGAAGTCCCTGCGCGCGGTGGCCGACGGCTTCCGTCCGAACCCGGCGTTCGACACGCTCAAGGTGCTCACCGAGCTGGGCATCGGCGAGGCGCTGGTCGGCACGCTGGAAGAGAAGGGCACCCCGGCCATGGTCCAGCGCGTGCTGGTCGCCCCGCCGCAATCGCGCATCGGCCCGCTGGCGGACGCCGAACGCGCCGACCTGGTGCGCCGTTCGCCGCTGGCCGGGCGTTACGACCAGCCGATCGACCGCGAATCGGCCTACGAGATGCTCACCGGCCGCACCGACCAGAAGATGGCGCCGAGTACCGAAAAGGCGGGGAAAGGCACCGACCTGGGGAGCCTGGCCGGCGACCTGCTCGGCACGCTGGCCAGCCAGACGGCGAAGACCATGGTGCGCCAGGCGGCCAACCAGATCGGCCGGCAGCTGGTGCGCGGGTTGATGGGCGCGCTGCTGGGCGGCAAGCGGAGGTAAGCGGCGGGTTGCACCCGCCCTGCATGGCATCGCCCCTGTAGGGTGGATGAGGCTTTTTTCATCCACCATTGCGGGGCCGCATGCGCGGCCATGGTGGATCGATGAAGCGTGATCCACCCTACGAATGCCGCATCACTTCGCACCGTAGGGCAGGTGCAACCCGCCGCAGCGCCTGGTCGTCAGATCCTGAAGCTATCCACCAGATGCCGCAGCCGGCCGGACTGGTTTTCCAGTTCGGCGCAGGCGCGCAGGGTGGCCTGGAGGTTTTCCACGGCCTCCTGGTTCAGCGTGTTGATCTCGTTGATGTCCATGTTCAGCGACTCCACCACCGCGGTCTGTTCCTCGGTGGCGGTGGCGACCGACTGGTTCATCGCGTCGATCTCGCCGATGCGGCCGGTCACCGTGGCCAGGCGCTGGCCGGCGCGGTTGGCGATGTCCACGCTTTCCAGGCTGTAGCGCTGGCTCTCGGTCATGGTGTCCACCGCCTCGCGGGCGCCGACCTGCAGTTCCTCGATCATCTGCTGAATCTGCTGGGCGGAGTCCTGGGCGCGGTGGGCGAGGCTGCGTACCTCGTCGGCGACCACGGCGAAGCCGCGGCCCGCCTCGCCGGCGCGGGCGGCCTCGATGGCGGCGTTGAGGGCGAGCAGATTGGTCTGCTCGGAGATGCCCTTGATCACCTCGAGGATCTTGCCGATGTTCACCGTGCGGCTGTTCAGCGACTCGATGTTGCTGCAGGACGCGCTGATCTTCTCCGACAGCTGGTTCATCGCCGCGATGGTCTGCTCCACCACCTGGCGGCCGTCGCCGGCCTGGTGGCTGGCGTCGGTGGCGTGGTGCGAGGCGTCGGCGGCGTTGCGGGCGATTTCCTGGGCGGCGGCGCCGAGTTCGTTGATCGCGGCGGCGACGCTGTTGGTGCGGCTGGCCTGCTCGTCGGAATTGCTCATCGACGAGTTGGAGGCGTTGACCACCAGTTGCGAGACGTCATGCAGCTGGCGGGCGGTGGTGGCGACCTCGCGGATCGACTGGTGGATGCGCTCGACGAAGCGGTTGAAGGCTTCCGCCAGTGCGCCGAATTCGTCGCGGCTGTGCGCGTCCAGGCGGCGGGTCAGGTCGCCCTCGCCCTGGGCGATGTCCTGCATGGCGCGGCCCATGGCGGTCAGTGGCTGCATCAGCACGCGGATCAGCATGCCGAGCAGCAGGACGATGGCGACGATGGCGATCAGCGTGGCGATCACCGCCGAGGTGCGGAATTCGCCGAGGCTGGCGTAGGCGGCGTCCTTGTCCAGCGCCAGGGCGACGTACCAGGTCACCCCCGGCAGGCCCTTCACCGGGCTCAGGGAGATCAGTTCGGCTCGGCCTTTGGCGTCGATCTCCTGCAGGCCTTCGCTCAGCTTCGGTGCGCCTTCCGGATAGACCTCGGAAAGGTTCTTGAATACCAGCTGGGTGTCGGGATGGACCAGGATCTTGCCGGCGTCGCTGACCAGGAAGGCATAGCCTTTGCCATTGAACTTCAGCGAATTGACGATCGAGGTTACGGTTCCGAGGGGCAGGTCACCGGCAGTCACCGCCGCCAGTTCCGCATTGCGCAGCACCGGCGCGGCAATGGCCAGGACCGGCTGATTGGTGCCGGCGTCGAGATAGGGCTCGGTCACGATCAGCCGGCCTGCGCTTGCTGCTTCCTGGTACCAGCCGCGTTTGCGCGGATCGTAGCCAGCGGGCATCGGTCGGTCCGGACGGATGGTGAAGCTGCCGTTGGCCGTCTCGCCGAGGTAGACCGATTCGAAATTGTTCAGCAATACCTTCTGTTCCAGCACTTGCTGGAAGGCAGCGGGGGAGGCGTCGCTGGCGGCCAGTTGCGCGGCCTGGCTCTCGATCAGATGCATACGGCCTTCCAGCCAGAGCTGGATGTTGCTGGCAGTGAGAGTGCCGAGCTCGGCGAGGGCGATGCGAGTGTCGTCCTCGATCGCCTGGCGCTGGCGGTAGTCGTTGAACAGGACGAAACAGGCGAAGACGAAGATCACCACGAGGGAAGCTGCGAGGAGGATCTTCCGGGCGAAGGAGAGTGAGCGAAGCATGGTAAAGCACCTGCGGATGGAGCGAGAGTCCATCTTATCGGCAGGAACGGGGCCGGCTTGAACGGCCGGACAAGAAAAAACGCCTGCGCGAGGCAGGCGTTTTTCGGGGCGTTCGCGGATCAGCCGACGAAGCGCGTGGCGATCCAGAACAGGCCGGCGGCCAGGGCCATGGAGATCGGCAGGGTGAGTACCCAGGCCATCAGGATGTTGCGCACCGTGCCGCCCTGCAGGCCGCTGCGGTTGGCGACCATGCTGCCGGCGACGCCGGACGACAGCACGTGGGTGGTGGAAACCGGCAGGCTGTAGATGTTGGCCATGCCGATCGCCGCGGTGGCGGTGAGCTGGGCGGCGATGCCCTGGGCGTAGGTCATGCCCTGCTTGCCGATCTTCTCGCCGACGGTCAGCACCACGCGCTTCCAGCCGACCATGGTGCCGATGCCGAGGGCCAGGGCCACCGCGATGATCACCCAGAAGGGCGCGTATTCGGTGGTGCTGGTCAGGTCCTTGCGCAGCTTGTCCAGGTCGGCCTTCTCGCGGGCCGGCAGGTCGGACAGCTTGCTGACCTTCTTCGCCGTGTCGTCCAGGCAGAGCAGGTAGCGGCGCACCTGCACGCGGGTGTCGGCGGACAGGTCGGCATAGTTGTCGACGCCCTTCAGGTCGCTCAGCAGGCCGTGCAGGGTGGCCTCGGTCTGCTTCGGATTGCAGCGGTAGGCTTCCGGCAGGTCGACGTTGTTGCCCTTGCCGAGGGCGAGCATCTCGCCGAGGGTCTCGGTGTGGCGTTCGTAGAACTGGCCGAGGTGGACGGCCGCGTCGCGGGTGCGCTCGATCTGGTAGGTGGTGCTGTTCAGGTCGAGGACGAACTTGGCCGGGACGATGCCGATCAGCACCAGCATGATCAGGCCGATACCCTTCTGGCCGTCGTTGGAGCCGTGCACGAAGCTCACGGTCATGGCAGAAATCACCAGGACCAGGCGGTTCCAGAACGGCGGGTGCTTCTTCTCGTCGACTTCGCGGCGGGTTTCCGGGGTTTTGTGCATTTTCGACTGCGGATACAGCCATTTCAGCCCGATCAGCAGCAGCGCGGCGACCAGGAAGCCGGCCAGCGGCGAGAAGATCAGCGACAGGGCGATGTCGATGGCCTTCTGCCAGTTGATCCCGTCGCCCAGCGGCAGGTCGGTGATCATCGCGTTGGCCAGGCCCACGCCGAGGATGGAGCCGATCAGCGTGTGCGAACTGGAGGCGGGAATGCCGAAGTACCAGGTGCCCAGGTTCCAGGTGATGGCCGCGGCGAGCAGGGAGAAGACCATCGCCAGGCCGTGGCCGGTGTTCACGTTTATCAGCAGTTCGACCGGCAGCAGGTGGACGATGGCATAGGCCACGCCGACGCCGCCGAGCAGCACGCCGAGGAAGTTGAACAGACCGGACAGGACCACCGCACGGTAGGGCGACATGGCCTTGGTATAGATGACGGTCGCCACCGCGTTGGCGGTGTCATGGAAGCCGTTGATGAACTCGAAGCTGAGGACGAAGGCCAGTGCCAGCACCAGGCTGAAGCCTATCCAGAAATCGAGCCCGCTGAAGAGATCGAACATGAATTGTCTGTGACCAGTCTGAGACGGGGCGGCGATTATGCCAGAACCGAAATCCGCCGTCCGGAACCGGAACGGCTTCACGGTTGTCGTGCGACTCCAGGTCACACGGCGCTTCCAGCCAGGCGGGAAAAACCTTGAAACGCTTCCCCGGGCCGGCGGACCCCCATCGTTTATCGGAAAGCGGGCCGGTGCGATCCCCCTGCGGAGGTCCGTACCCGTGCCCACGGGTTTGCTATTCGGCTTCCTTTTGCGCCTTCAGGCGCTGCTCCTCGATCTTCTGCAATTCCCGGTCGAAGGCCTGGTCCTGCACGCTGGGTCGCTTGCGCCAGCGTTTCCGTTCGGGGTCTGGCTGAGCGGCGTAGAGCGTGACTTCCCCGCCATAGATGTCCTTGTAACGCTGTTCCTGGCGCTCCAGTTCTGCGCGCAGTTCGTCTTTGGTCACGGTCGTTCCTGATGGCGGCCGCCGTGGCTGGTGTCTTCCCGGCTGTAGGGAAAGCAGTGTAGCCGGCGACCGCTGAGGGGGTCGAAAAAGGCGCGGGATTATAACGCCTGCGCCGGGGCTGTCATCCCGTGGCGTCGACGGACGGCCGGCGGGGTTGTAGCGCGGCTTTGCCGGACCGCCTGGCGGCAGCGGTGGCGGAGGCTACGCTCAGAAGGTCGACCACCACCGGGAGCCTCTCCGATGACGATCCTCCGCATTCCCCTGCTGGCGTTCGCCCTGCTGTTCTCGCTGCAGGGGCTGGCCGCCAATACCGCGCAACAGGAAAGGATGAAGACCTGCAACGCCGACGCCACGGCCAAGGCGCTGAAGGGGGACGAGCGCAAGGCGTTCATGAGCAACTGCCTGAAGGCCGACGGCGAGGCTCCCGCCATGACCATGACGCCGCAGCAGCAGAAGATGAAGAGCTGCAACGCCGACGCCAGCGCCAAGGCCCTGAAGGGCGACGAGCGCAAGGCGTTCATGAGCAACTGCCTGAAGAAATGACGGCCTGGAGCCTGCTCACGATCTCATGGGCAGGCTCCGGCATGCCGGGGAGCACCGGCCAGGCCGCGATCGGCGCATGACTGCGCCAATCCTCACCAGTCCAGTCGCAGGCGGCTCTCGAAGCTGCGCGTCTCGCCGCTCAGCGGATCGACGAATTCCAGGCGCTGCGCCAGCAGCTTGAGCGGCCGCGAGTAATCCTCCGTCTCGCGCTCGGCGCGGTCGCGCAGCACGGGGTAGAGCGGGTCGTTGCACAGCCCGGCGCCCAGCGCGGCCATGTGCACGCGCAACTGGTGGCGTTTGCCGGTCACCGGATGCAGCGCATAGCGCCACAGGTCCGCACGGCGCTCCAGCACCTCGATGCGGGTTTCGCTGTTGGGCGCGCCCTCGGTTTCCTTCATCAGGATGAACGGCTCGCCATCCACCATGCGCGTGCGGCGCAGGTGCGGGAAGTCCAGTTGTGGCAGCGGCGGGGCGATGGCCTCGTAGCGCTTGGCGATGCGCCGCTCGCGGAACAGCGCCTGGTAGGCCGGGCGGCTGGCGGGGTTGGCGGAGAACAGCACCAGCCCGGCGGTGAGCCGGTCGATGCGGTGCAGCGGCACCAGCAGCGGGTTGTCCAGGCGCCGGGCCAGGCGCGCCAGCAGGGTCTGCTCGACGTACTGCCCGGACGGCGTGACCGGCAGGAAGTGCGGCTTGTCCGCCACCACCAGGTGCTCGTCCACATACAGGACCGATTCGACGAAGGGAATCGGCGTTTCCTGCGCCACCTCGCGGAAATAGTGGATGCGCAGGCCTTCCCGGTAGGCCGTCTGCGAGCCGACCGGCCGCCCCTCGGCGTCCAGCACGCGGCCGCGGGCCATGCGGTCGAGCCAGGTCTCGCGGGCGATGGCCGGGAAATGCGCGCACAGGCAGTCGAGCACCGTGGCCCAGGGGCCGGCGGGCAGATGCAGGGTACTGGCGCGCTGCTGCGCGGCGGAGAAGGGAGCGGACATGGGGCTACGGCTGGAAATATCGAGGGCGGGCATTAGGCCGCAGAGCGGGGAAGACGTCAAAGGCCGTTCGGCCGGTAACAATCCCGACACCAGGCGTTCCGGGGACGTAGGGTGGATGGCGCTCTTCCATCCACCATGGGCGCGCGCTGGAACGCCCGAATGGTGGATGAAAGAGCGTGATCCACCCTACGCATGTCCCGCCAACGGCAATCCGCCGAATGGCCTCACCTCGACAGCCGCACCGCCAGTTCGTCGACTTCCTCCGCCCAGTCGGAGTCGTCCTCCAGGGCCTCGCGGATGAATTGCGCCTGGGCCTCGTTCCAGAACGGTGCGTCCGCCAGGGCCTGGCCGTCGGCCAGGCGGTGCTGGCCGAGGAAGGCGTCGATCTCGCCCTTGCCGTTGGGCAGTCCGAGCTGCTTGAACAGTTCACCGAGGGTGTGGTGGCTGGTATCCATGGGGCCTCCTGTCGGTCATGGGATTCGCCTCGTGCATCAACTATAGGCGTTGGACCGCGGCGGGCAGGGCCGCGTGCGGGCGATCCTTCGACGAATGGCTGCCCATGGCATTTCGGCCAGGCTACAGACGGGATCGATAGGTGGCTTTCAATTTTCCCGGGCGCGGGCAATCATGGCCCGAATCCCGTTTCCCTGTGCCAGGCCCGGTCCATGAGTGCGTACCAGCAGCGTCCCGCGTCCACGACCCTGCAGATCATTTCCATCGTCACCTTCACCTTCAACCTGTTCCTCTGCATCGGCGCCATGCTGCCGGTGCTGCCGGGCTTCGTCAGCCACACCCTGGGCTTCGATTCGCTGATCGCCGGCGTGGTGATCGGCGCGCAGTACATGGCCACGCTGCTGATGCGGCCGCTCGCCGGGCGCATCTGCGACAACCACGGCCCCAAGCAGGCGGTGATCTACGGCCTCTATGCGATGGGCGCCGGCGGCCTGCTGCTGGCGCTCGCCGCCGGCCTGCAGATGCTGCCCTGGCTGAGCCTGCTGGCGCTGCTGATCAGTCGCCTGGCGATCGGCTTCGCCCAGGCGCTGATGGGCATCGGCACGGCGAGCTGGGGCATCGCGCGGGTCGGGATGGAGAACACCGCACAGGTCATTTCCTGGAATGGTGTGGTCTGCTACGGCGCCATCGCCCTCGGCGCGCCGCTCGGCGTCTTCATGGCCAACGGCCTGGGACTCTGGAGCATCGGTGCGGCAACCCTGGTGATCGCCGGGGCGAGCCTGCTGCTGGCGCGCAGCAAGCCGGCGGCGGCGGTGATCCCGGGGGCGCGCATGGCCTTCCATGCGGTGCTCGGCCGGATGCTGCCCTACGGCATGTGCGTGGCGCTGGGTTCCATCGGCTTCGGCACCCTGGCGACCTTCATCACCCTCTATTACGCCAGCCGTGGCTGGGCCGACCCGGCCTGGTGCCTGACGCTGTTCAGCCTGACCTTCGCCGGCGCCCGCGTACTGTTCTCCGGAATGGTGAACCGCTTCGGCGGCTTCAACGTGGCGATCGCCTGCCTGCTGGTGGAAACCCTCGGCCTGCTGCTGCTCTGGCAGGCGCCGAGCCCGGCGTTCGCCCTGGTCGGCGCCGCGCTCACCGGCGCCGGCCTGTCGCTGGTCTATCCGGCGCTGGGCGTCGAGGCGGTGCTGCGCATTCCGGCCAGCAGCCGCAGCGCCGCGCTGGGCGCCTACGCGCTGTTCTTCGACCTGGCGATGGGCGTCGCCGGTCCGCTGATGGGCGCGATCGCCGCGCGTTCCGGCTATCCCTCGATCTTCCTCGGAGCGGCGCTGATGTCGGCGCTCGGCTTCGTCATCTGCCTGCTGCTGCAGCGCCGCAGCCGCGGCCCGCGCAACGAGATTCCCCTCGACTGATCAGGCCGCCAGCGAATCGGTCGCCGGCTCTTCCTCGCGGTGGTCCTGCAGCCAGCGGTGGTGCAGCGCGGCGATCAGGTCGGTCTGGCTGACGATGCCGGCCAGACCGCCCTGTTCATCCAGCACCGGCAGGCAGTGCAGGCCCTCGTCGGACAGGCGCCAGACCAGTTGGGTCAGCGGCGTATCCAGGCGCACCGTTTCCACCGGCGTGCTCATCACCTGCGCCACGTTCGGGCTGCCGAACGCCAGGCGGCCGAGGCGCGAGCCGCCGTACAGGCCGGTCAGCAGGTCGGACTGGGTGAGGATGCCGACCAGCGCGCGGCGCTCGTCGAGCACCGGCAGCGCCTTGATGTGGTAGTGGCGGAACAGCTCGCGGGCCCGCGACATGCGTTCCTGCGGGCCGACCGTGCGCACGTCGCGGGACATGATGTCCGCCGCCGTCACGCCATCGATCAGGCGTCGTTCGGCGTGGCGCTCGGTGGCGTGCAGCAGGCGTGAAAGGTCTTCGCGGGTGACGTCGACGAAGCCGCCGAATTCGGCCAGCGCCTGGTCGAGGTCCGCCTGGTTGAACTCCAGCCGCTGGCTCGGCAGCGGGTCGCGGGTGTGGTGCGGGTTGGCGACCACCCGGGCCAGCTGGCGCGGATAGTTGCTGCCGGTCAGGTTGTTGATCAGCATCGCGGCGACGATCAGCCCCAGCGACAGCAGCGCCACCGGCCACAGCAGCAGCATGCCCTGCTGCTCCACCATCGGCCCGCCCAGGGCCAGGCCGAAGGCCACCGCGCAGCTCGGCGGATGCAGGCAACGCAGGGCGAACATGAACACGATGCTGGCGCTCATGGCAGCCGTGGCGACCATCCAGTCATGGCCCAGCCAGTGCCCCGCGGCGAGGCCGATGGCAGCGCTCAGCAGGTTGCCGGCGAATACAGGCCAGGGTTGCGCGAGCGGGCTGGAAGCCACGGCGAACACCAGCAGCGCCGAGGCGGCGAAGGGCGGGGCGATGCGCAGCACGGCGTCGAGACCGAACAGATGACAGCACAGCCAGAGCGCGCCACCGAGAGCCAGACAGCCACCGAGGCCGGTACGCAGCCATTCGCGCGGCGGCGCCACTGCGGCACCGGGAGCCAGGCGTTTCAGCCAGGCGAAGCGGGACGAGGAGGTCATGGGCAACACTTCCAGCTACGAATCGAAGAAAAGGGCCGCACAGGCGGCCACGAACTCCCGCAGGGGGCGGCGGGAGGGGGCTCCATCCTTGGAAATGGAAATCGGGGGCAGGCGCGCGCCGTGCGGCTATCGCATGGAGTGGCGGCGACGCATGAGGAATGCCTGCCCGGCGGACGGACAAGGCGGAATGGGGTGGCGAGCGGCGGAAGCGAATTGCGGGGCAGCAGTAGTCATGGGCTTGCAATACCACATCGGACGCCGGTGCGCGACGGCAAGCGCGGCGGGATGGGGCGGCTCCTTTGAATGGAGTTTCTATTAGTACCTGCCAATACGGCAGGGCACGCGGCTTATTCCACAGGGGAACAAGTAGGAATGATCCTAGAAAAGACGACGATTAGCGTCCAATGAATGTTATTGCTGGTTGGGTGCAATTATTTTGTATTGAGGCCTGTGCCTGTGCCTGTGCCTGTGCCTGTGCCTGCGCCTGGGCGCCGGTCGCGGGCATGGCCCGCTCCTACGGTTCGATGCGGCGTCCGGGTAGGGCGAATAACGCGCCAGCGTTATCCGCCACCAATCGGCACGATCCCATCGATGAATGGACGTTCGACGCCGCCCGCCTCAGAACCGCTCCTCGACATACTTGAACGGATAGTCGATGTCCTTGTAGCGGCCGATCCTGCCGCGCTTGGGCAGCTTGACCTTCTTCTCGGTGATGTCCTCGTAGGGCACGTGCCTGAGCAGGTGGCTGATCAGGTTCAGGCGCACGCGCTTCTTGTCCTCCGAGCGCGCCACGTACCACGGCGCCCAGGGCGAGTCGGTGGCGCTGAACATCTCGTCGCGGGCGCGGGTGTAATCGTCCCAGCGGGTGAAGGACTTCAGGTCCATCGGCGACAGCTTCCAGATCTTGCGCCCGTCGTTGATGCGGTCCTGCAGGCGGCGTTCCTGCTCCTCGGCGCTCACTTCCAGCCAGTACTTCAGCAGGATGATCCCGGACTCCACCAGGATGCGCTCGAACAGCGGAGTGACGACGAGGAACTTCTGCGCCTGCTCCTCGGTGCAGAAGCCCATCACCCGCTCGACGCCGGCGCGGTTGTACCAGCTGCGGTCGAAGATCACCACCTCGCCGGCCGCCGGCATGTGGGCGAGATAGCGCTGCGCGTAGAGCTGCGACTTCTCCCGTTCGGTGGGCGCGGGCAGCGCGACCACGCGGAACACCCGCGGGCTGACGCGCTCGGTGATGGCCTTGATCACGCCGCCCTTGCCGGCGCCGTCGCGGCCCTCGAAGACGACGCAGACCTTCAGGCCCTTGTGCACCACCCATTCCTGCAGCTTGACCAGCTCGACGTGGAGCTTCTTCAGTTCGTTCTCGTATTCCTTGTTGCCCAGCTTTTCCGTCGTGGCGACGGCCGCGTCCTTTTTCGACTTCTTGCCCATTGCTCTCTCCGAATGAAGAAGGCGCGCATCGGCGCCCCCTTCAGAGAATAGTTGCCGTTTCGCCGGCTGCTGCGTCCGGGGTGTCGCAGGGCAGCAGCAGGGTGGCGCGCAGCCCGCCGCCGTCGCGGTTGGCCAGGCTCACGTGGCCGCCGAGGCGGCGCGCGATCATCTCCACTATGGCCAGGCCGAGGCCGGCGCCGTGCGGGTTGTCCTGGCTGTAGAAGCGTTCGAAGAGGCGGCCCAGGCGTTCCTCGTCGATGCCCGGCCCCTGGTCTTCCACGGTGAGGACGAAGCGCCCGTCGCGGTGCTCCAGGCCGACGCGGATTTCCCCGCCCGCCGGCGAGAAATGCGCGGCGTTGGTCACCAGGTTCTGTAGGGCGATGCCGATGGCGCTGGCGTCGCTGCGCATCGGGTAGCGGCCCGGCGCGACGTCCAGGGACACCTCCAGGCCCTTGCCGAAGATCCACGGGGTGAGTTCCGCCAGGGTCTCGCGGACCACCTTTTCCAGGTCCAGCGGCTGCCAGTTGCGCCGCGCCAGTTCCGGCTCGACCCGGGCCAGGGTGAGCAGCTGGTTGACCACCCGCGCCAGCCGGTCCACCCCGCCGATGAGGAATTCCAGGGCCTCGCGGCGCTGCGCCGGGTCGGCGGCATGCAGGGCGTTCTGCGCGTGCAGGCGCAGGACCGCCAGCGGCGTGCGCATCTCGTGGGCGGCGTCGGCGATGAAGCGGTGTTCGCGCTGCAGCAGCGCGTCGATCTGCGCGAGCAGGCGGTTGATCGCCGCCTGCATGGGCTCCAGTTCCCGCGGCAGGGGCGTCAGTCGCAGCGGTTCGAGGGATTCGGCGTGCCGCGCGCGGATCACCCGCGCCATGTTCTGCAGCGGCCGCAGCCCCCAGCCGATGGCCCAGCCGACCAGCGCGGCGAGGCCCAGGCTGCCGACCAGATAGGGCAGCAGGGTATGCCGGACGATGCGTTGCAGCAGGTCCTCGCGCACGTCGCTGCGTTCGCCGACCCAGATCAGCAGCCGCTGCTGCTCGTCCGGCAGGAGGAAGCCGCGCCAGTGCCTGCCGGCCGCCTCGACATTGGCGAAGCCCGGCGTGCGCAGCGGCGCGGCGAAGGGCGGCGCGCTGGCCGAGCGGACCACGCTGGCGCCGTCGGCATTCCACACCTGGAACGCCAGCTTGCTCTCGTAGGGATGGCCGACGCTCTGCCGGCTGGCATGGCTCAGCGCCTCGTTGAAGGCGGCGTAGAGCGCCCGGCGATCGCCGCCGGCCAGCGGCATGTGCATCACGCCCTGCAGCAGGCGGGCGTTCTGCGCCAGGTGCGCGTCGTAGATCTCGGCCACCTCGTGGCTGCTGTCGTGGTAGGTGAAGAGCGCGAGCAATCCGGTGCCGGCCAGCAGCGACAGCATCACCATCCACAGCGTGCGCCGGCGCAGCGAGGTCACGGGCGGCCCTCCACCAGGTAGCCGATGCCGCGCACGGTGCGGATCAGCTCGCCGTAGAGCTTCTTGCGCAGGTGGTGGATGTGCACCTCCAGGGTATTGCTCTCGGCTTCCTCGTCCCAGCCGTAGAGCAGCTGGGTCAGGCGCTCGCGGGTGAACACCTTGCCCGGCTGCGCCAGCAGTTCGTGCAGCAGCAGGTATTCCTTGGGTGTCAGCGTCACGTTCTGCCCCTGGTAGAGCACCTGCTGGGTGGCCGGGTCGAGGCTGACGCCGCCGTGCTCGATGAGCATCCGCGCGCGCCCGGCGCTGCGCCGCAGCAGGGCGCGCAGGCGGGCCTTGAGTTCGTCGAGGTCGAACGGCTTGACCAGATAGTCGTCGGCGCCGGCATCCAGCCCGGCGATGCGGTCGCTGGTGGCGTCGCGGGCGGTGAGCACCAGCACCGGAACGGTGGAGCCGCCGGCGCGCAGGCGCTGCAGCACGCCCAGGCCGTCCAGGCGCGGCAGGCCGAGGTCGAGCAGCAGCAGATCGAAGGTTTCCTCGCGCAGGGCGTGCAGGGCGCTGGCGCCGTCCTGCAGCCAGTCGATGGTGTAGCCCTCCTGGCGCAGGCCGGCGCGCACGCCTTCGCCGAGGGCGATGTCGTCTTCCACGAGCAGCAGGCGCATCAGGGTTTCCGGGGATCGTCCCCGCTGAATCGGCGGATCAGCGGCAGCTGCTTGCGCAGGGCGCGGTCGACCAGGGCGGGGAGCAGGCTGTTGATGCGCACGAAGAGTTTTTCCGGCCAGCCCAGGTAGAGCTCGCTGAGGTTCTTCTCGATGGCCGTCAGCACCTCGCGGGCGACGTCCTCCGGTTCGTCCACGGCGGATTTCAGCGCCGTGCCAAGCGCCATCGCCGCCTCGCTGTTCATCGCCGTGCGGGTGGTGCGCGGGGCGACGTAGAGGACATCCACCGGGGTGTCGGCCAGCTCGCGGCGCAGCGCCTCGGAGAAGCCGCGCAGGGCGAACTTGCTGGCGCAGTACGCGGCGTAGCCTGGGTAGCCGATGGAGCCGAAGATCGAGCCGACGTTGACCACCAGCGCGTGCGGCTGCTCGCGCAGCAGCGGCAGCAGGGCGCGGGTCAGCTGCAGGGTGGCGCCGATGTTCAGCGCCAGCATGTCTTCCAGCTCGCTCTCGTCGAGCTGTTCGAGCATGGCGAAGCGGTTCACCCCGGCGGCGTTGATCAGCAGGTTGGCGCCGCCCATCAACCGCGCCGCCTGCACCACCGCCTGGCGCCCGGACGGCTGGCGCAGGTCGGCGGCCAGCCAGCGCAGGTTCTGTGGATAGCGGTGCTGCAGGTCGGCCAGCGGCTCGCCGTGGCGGCTCACCGCCAGCACCTGGGCGCCGAATTCGCAGAGCTGCCCGGCCAGTTCCAGGCCGATGCCGCCGCTGGCGCCGGTGAGGATCGCGCGGCACTCAGGCAGATGCATGCAGCACCTCGTTCGCCGCCCGGGCCCTGGGCAGGCCGCGGAACATATCGGCGTAGAGGCGGTAGACCACCTGCGCGGCGTGGATCACCGCCTGCTGGTCGGCGGGCTCTTCCAGGCGGTCCATCAGTACGCGGTAGCTGGCCATGTGCTGCTGGTCGAGGGAGCCGTGGGAACTCAGGTAGCCGAAGGCGTTCTCCGGCAGCCCGAGGCTGGAGCGGATGCTGCCGGCGGCATGGGTGGCGAGGGCCACGCTGGTGCCTTCCAGCACGTTGACCATGCCGAACAGGCCCACCGGATTGCCACGGGCGATCTGGTCGTAGAGGAAGGCCACCATCAGCTCGACGGGCAGCGACGGCTGGCTGCGCGCCACCTGCTGCGGGTCGCCGCCGCAGGCCGCGATGTCGTCGAGAATCCAGCGCTCGTGGCCGTACTCCTCGTCTATGTAGTCGCGCACCGCCTCGCGCAGCCACTCCAGCCGTGCCGGCAGGCGCGCGCCGCAGGCCATCATCAGCGGCACGGTATGCCGCACGTGGTGATAGGCCTGGGCGAGGAAGGCGACGTAGCCCTCCAGGCTGACCTCTCCGGCCAGCGCCTCGCGGATCACCGGCACCTCGTAGAGCGCCTCGCGCTCGCTGGCGGTAGCGGTTTGCAGGGTGTCAAAGAACGCCATGGGAATTTCCTCGATCGGTCACGAGCGCGCCGTAGCGCTGCAGGATCGCCGCACGGCGCGGACGGCCGTTGGCAGTGAGCAGGCCGTTGGCGCTGCTGAAGGGCTCCGCCAGGCGCACCCACAGGTGCACCTGCGCGTAGTCGGGCAGGGCGGCGTTGCACTGCGCCACGCTCTCGGCGAGGGTCGCATCGCTGCACTGCGGGTCCAGCGGCCAGAGCAGCGCCACGTTGCGCGCCTGCCCCTCGCCATGGACGAAGGCCTGGGCGATCACCCCGCGCTGGGTCAGCTCCGCCTCGATCCACTCCGGATTGACGTTGCGGCCGAAGCTGGTGATGAACTGGTTCTTCTGGCGTCCATGCAGGTAAAGGTAGCCATCTTCGTCGAAATGGCCGAGGTCGCCGGTCGGCCACCATTCACCCGCGAAGGGCGCTTCGCCGAGGTAGCCAAGCAGGGTGTTGCCACTGACCAGCACCTCGCCGTCGTCGGCCAGTTTCACCCGCACGTGCGGCAGCGGCCGGCCGACGCTGCCGGGACGCGTCGCCCCGGGGCGGTTGAGGCTGACCACCGAGGCGCATTCGGACAGGCCGTAGCCCTCGAACACCGGCAGGCCGATGCGTTCCGCACGGGCCAGCAGGTCCGCCGAAACCCGCGCGCCGCCGACCGCGACGAAGCGCAGCGAACCGACGCGCATGCGCCCCAGCTCGATGGCGGTGACCAGCCCGAGCAGCAGCTGCGGCACCAGGATCAGGCTCTGCGCGCCGCTCAGGGCGATGCCGCCGAGCAGGCGCGGCCAGTCGACGCCGCTGGCGCCATGCATGCCCAGCTGCGCCTGTGACAGCAGCACCAGTTCCGCGCCGGCGTACAGCGCGGCGTACAGGCCGAGGTTCTCCAGCAGCACCGCCAGCGGCAGCACGGCGAAGTGGCAGTGCGGCTCGGCCGGGCGGCTGGCCAGCTCCAGTTCGCGGGCGACCCGCAGCATGCTCGCCGCGTCCAGGCAGACGCCTTTCGGCGTGCCGGTGGTGCCGGAGGTGTAGGTGATCTTCGCCGTGCCGGGCGGCAGCGGCGGCAGCGACAGGTCGCGGCGCCAGAAGCGGCCGTCGTGATGGAAGCCGGCGGCTTTCAGCTCCTCGCCGATGTCGTCGCCGCCGAGCAGCAGGTTCGCCTGGCTCTGCGCCAGGCAGTGGGCGCGCTGGGCCGGGCTGAAGAAGGGCGGCAGGATCAGGCAGGGGCGCTCGCCGAGCAGCGCCGCCAGGTCCCAGAGCAGCAGCTCCGCGCCGTTGTCCAGGGCCAGCGCGAATACCCCCGGCGGCTCCGCGCGCAGCAGCGCCTCGCGGCTTTCCACGGCGGTGAGCAGGGCGGCATGGTCGAGCCTGTCCGTGGCGTCGCGCAGGGCCGGCTGCTGCGGGCGTTCATGGGCGTGACGGCGCAGGGTCTGGCGCAGCAGATCGAGTTCAGAGGACATGTTCGGCCTCGTGGAGCGGAGAGGGCAGACCCAGGCGCTGGTAGATGCCGCGGCGCAGCAGCTGCTCATGGCCATGGCGGATGCTGCCGGCGAACACCTGTGGATGCTGCTCGTAGTAGCTGCCCCAGCCGTCGCGCTCGGCGCCCAGGCGCGCCGGGTCCGCCGCGGCGAGGACGCTGGGCTCCAGGCCGAGGCGGTGGAAGCTGTTGAGCAGGCTCGCCGCGCCGGTGAAGGCCACCCACTCCAGGCCGCGGGCGGCCAGCAGCCAGGTCATGGCGACGATCAAGAGGCGCGCGCTGCCGGCGCTCGGCGAGGCGAGGTTGCCGACCTCGACCAGTTCGCCGCGGCGCACCGGCCGTCCGGCCAGGCGCGCAACCGGGACTTCCAGCGGGTCGTCCAGGTAGCGTTCGAGGAACAGCGGTTCCTGCGCCGCCAGGCGCATCCCGGCGACCGCAGCCAGCCTGCCGTCGGCGTCCCGCATGGCCACCAGCTCCGGCATGAAGCGATGCACGTCGGCGTGGTGCATGTGGTCGAAGCGCTCATGCACGAACGCCTCCGCTTCCGCGCGCCCGGCATCCCCCGCGCGCAGCAGCGCGAGGCAGGCGCAGGCATGCGGCGTGCCGAAGCGCACCGGGAACAGTTGTGCCCACCGGATGTTGTCCATGCAGATTTCCCCCTCCGGGATGACTCTCGGGGAGCAGTATCGGCAGCCAGTCTTAAGGGAGTCTGAAGCCTGCGCGGATCATCCGTGGCGCCGTCCGCTCCGGCCGGAAACGGCGGCGTCGGCGGCCTGCCGCGCATCGTCGCGGCCGCCCAGATACCAGCCTAGCCCGGCCCACGCGGCGGCGCAGGCGGCACCGGCCAGGGCGGCCAGCAGCACGCCGGCGCCGAGGCCGTCGAGCAGCGCCTTGGCCCAGGCGCTGACGGCGTCGCCGGCGCGGTAGACCACGGTGTCGATGAAGTTCTTCGCCTTGTACTTGGTCTGCGCATCCAGCGGCGCGAAGAGCATCTCCCGGCCGGGACGGACGAAGGCGTACTCGCCGACCCGCCGCACCACCATCGCCACCGCCAGCACGGCGAAGGTCGGCGCCAGCGCCAGGGCGAGGAAGCCCAGGCAGACCGCCGCCGGCACCCCGGCGAGCAGCGCGCGCAGGCCGTAGCGCTCGGCCAGGCGCCCGGCGACGAACAGCTGGGTGGCCAGCGACAGCGCCTGGACGATGAAGTCCAGCAGGCTGAACACGCGGATCTGCGTGTCGCGCTCGGGGAAGTGCTCGGCCACCAGCCGCGCCTGCTCGAAATAGAGGAAGGTGCTGGCGGTGGCGAGCAGGATGACGAAGGCGCCGACCGCCAGCAGGTAGGGCGAACGCAGCACCAGCAGGATGCCGCTGAACGGATTGCCGATCACCGGCTTGCGCGGATTCTCGCTCGGCGGCGCCCCGGGCCGGCCGGCGCCGCCGCGTTCGCGCCAGCTCATCAGGTAGTGCTTGGCCGGCAGGGTGGCGGCGAGCAGGGCGGCGGCCAGCACAGTCAGCCCGGACTGTCCCAGCGTATCGATCAGCAGCGCGCCCAGCGCCGGCCCGGCCAGCCCGCCGCAGCTCGCCCCGGCGGCGATGAAGGGGAACAGCCGGCGCGCCTGGCCCTCGTCGAACACGTCGGCCATCAGGCTCCAGGCCACCGAGACGACGAACAGGTTGTACACCGAGATCCACACGTAGAAGGCGCGCCCGGCCCACACCGACTCGCCGGCCTGGAACAGCAGGGCGAAGCCCAGCAGGTTGGCGACGAAGAAGCCGTACACCCAGTCCACGTAGCGCCGCCGCGGCACCTTCGAGTTGAGCCAGGCGAACAGCGGCACCGCCAGCAGCATCACCACGAAGGTGGCGGTGAACAGCCATTGCAGGTTCTCCACCCCGCCGAGAATCCCCATCGCCTCGCGGATCGGCCGCAGCATGAAGTAGCCGGCGAACAGGCAGAAGAACAGCGCGAACCCGCACAGCGAAGCCGCCAGCTCGCCGGGGCGGGCGTTGATGGCGGTGGTCAGGCGCTGAAGGATAGTCATCCGCGTATGCCTTACCTGTAGGAGCCAGCTTGCTGGCGATGCTCTTGGTGTTGGCAAGGATCGCCAGCAAGCTGGCTCCTACAGGTTTTGGTGCTCAGGCGAACACCTGCACGATCTTCTCGCGCAGCGCCGCATCCGGCAGCGGGCCGGTGCCGGCGGCGAGGTTGTCGGCCATGTAGCGCGCCTTGGAGGTGGCCGGGATCGCCACCGTCACTGCCGGGTGGGCGAGGATGAACTTCAGCAGGATCTGCGCCCAGGAGGTCGCCTGGATTTCCCCGGCCCAGTCCGGCAGCGGCTTGCCCCTGACCCGCTGGAACAGCGCGGAACGCTGGAACGGCCGGTTGATCAGGGTCGCCAGGCCGTGGTCGGCGCAGTAGGGGAGCAGGCGCTTCTCCGCGCCGCGTTCGCCCACCGAATAGTTGAACTGCACGAAGTCGACGCCTTTCTCCTTCTCCAGCGTCTCGATCAGGTCGTCGTGGGCGGATTCCACGTAGTGAGTGATGCCGATGTAGCGCACCGTGCCCTGCTGCTTCAGCTCGCGCAGCAGGCCGAGCTGGGTGGAGGTGTCCATCAGGTTGTGCACCTGCACCAGATCGATCTTCTCGCGCTGCAATGCCTTCTGGCTGGCGCGGAACTGCGCCTCGCCGCTGGACTTGCCGTGGGACGACAGCTTGGTGGCGAGGAACGCCTTGTCCAGGTCGCCGCTGCGTTTGAGCAGTTCGCCGGTGACCTCCTCGGCGGCGCCGTAGCTCGGCGCGGTATCGATCAGCGTGGCGCCGCCGGCGAACAGCGTGCGCACCACCTCCAGTAGTGGCGCCAGGCTGGCGTCGTCGAGATCGGCATTGAATACCCGCGAGGTGCCCAGGCCGATCACCGGCAGGCTTTCGCCGCTGGACGGAATCCTGCGCTGGATCAGCGGAGCGCTGGCGGCCCAGGCGGAGGGCGGGAGCAGGGGCGCGAGGCTGGCGAGGGCGGCAAGGCTGAGGCTGCCCTGGATGAAACGGCGGCGGCTGGGCATGGCGATGGTCCTCCATGGTGAAGGCACATCGTTCGAGGATAGACGCGGATCAGGGGTGGGATGGGGGTAGTTGTTTCGTGATGTTGTCGGGGCTGAGCGCCCCGGCCATCAAGGGCTACCTGTAGGAGCGCGCCATGCGCGCGACTCGCGGGCATGGCCCGCTCCTACAGCGAAAAAACCTGCGCGAACAAGCTCGCTCCTACAGAACTCACGCACTTTCTGCTGAAATGCCCACACCCGCGCGCCCCATCCCTGGAGACCCGATGAGCGATTCCCTCAAACCCGGCCTGATGGTCATCCACGGCAACCACCCGGAAGACCTCCGCGACCTGCTGGTGCACTGGATGCGCCTGCACCCGCTGGCGCCGCTGGAGAACGAAGTCATCCTGGTGCAGAGCAACGGCATCGCCCAGTGGCTCAAGCTGGCCCTGGCGCGGGACGTGGAGGAGGGCGGCTGCGGCATCACCGCGGCGCTGGACGTGCAACTGCCCGCGCAATTCCTCTGGCGCGCCTATCGCGGCGCGCTGGGGCGCGAGGAGATTCCCGAGGTGTCGGTGCTGGACAAGGCGCCGCTGACCTGGCGCCTGATGCGCCTGCTGCCGACTTTGCTTGCGCGCGAGCAGTTCCAGATCCTGCAGCGCTTCCTCGCCGACGACGCCGACCTGCGCAAGCGCCACCAGCTCGCCGAGCGCCTGGCCGACCTGTTCGACCAGTACCAGGTCTACCGCGCCGACTGGCTGGAGGACTGGAGCCTTGGCCGCGACCAGCTGCGTCTGGCGGGCGGCACGGTTCGCGAGCTTGACGAGGACAACCGCTGGCAGGCCGAGCTGTGGCGCGCGCTGATCGAGGATGTCGGCGCCGACGGCCTGGCCAGCAGCCGCGCCGGGGTGCACCGGCGCTTTCTCGATCATCTCGACGCCGCCATCGAGAGCCCGAAAGCCCTGCCGCGCCGCGTGGTGGTGTTCGGCATCTCCGCCATGCCGGCGCAGACCGTCGAGGCGCTGGCCGCGCTGGCGCGCTTCTCCCAGGTGCTGCTCTGCGTGCACAACCCCTGCCGCCACCACTGGGCCGACATCGTCGCCGACAAGGACCTGCTGCGCCACGAATACCGCCGCCAGCGCCGCCGCGCCGGCACGCCGGAGCTGCTCGACGACGACCACCAGCACCAGTACGCCCAGCCGCTGCTGGCCGCCTGGGGCAAGCAGGGCCGCGACTACATCAACCTGCTCGACCGCTACGACGACCCGGAGAGCTACCGCAACCGGTTCGACGCCGGGCGCATCGACCTATTTTCCGACGACTCGCCGAGCACGCTGCTCGGCCAGTTGCAGGACGACATCCTCGAACTGCGCCCGCTGCCGGAAACCCGCGAGCACTGGCCGGCGGTCGATCCGCGCGGCGATGCGTCGATCCGCTTCCAGGTCGCCCACAGCGCGCAGCGGGAAGTGGAAGTCCTCCACGACCAGCTGCTCGCCCGCTTCGACGCCGACCCGGGCCTGCGTCCGCGCGACGTGATCGTCATGGTGCCGGACATCAACACCTACGCGCCGCACATCCAGGCGGTGTTCGGCCAGTTGCCGCGCGATGATCGCCGCTTCATTCCCTACACCCTGGCCGACCAGGGCCAGCGCGGCCGCGAGCCGCTGCTGGTGGCGCTGGAACATCTGCTGCGCCTGCCGGAAAGCCGCTTCGCCGTCAGCGAAATCCTCGACCTGCTGGACGTTGCCGCCCTGCGTGCGCGCTTCGGCCTCGGCGACGCCGACCTGCCGCTGCTGCGCCGCTGGATCGACGGCGCCGGCGTGCGCTGGGGGCTGGACGGCGCCCAGCGCGAACGCCTCGGCCTGCCCGCCGCCGCCGAGGCCAACAGCTGGCGCTTCGGCCTGCGGCGCATGCTGCTCGGCTTCGCGGTGGGCGAGGGCGAGGCGTTCCAGGGCATCCAGCCCTACGCCGAGATCGGCGGACTGGATGCCGCCGTGCTCGGTCCGCTGGCCAACCTGCTGGCGGCGCTGGAAACCACCTGCGACGAGCTGGCCGGCGAGGCGACGCCCGCGCAATGGGCCGAACGCCTGGGCGCGCTGCTGGAGCGCTTCTTCAAGGTCAGTGATGAACACGAGGAACTGCTTCATCAGCAGCTGCTGAAACTGCGCGACGGCTGGCTGGAAACCTGCGCCCACGCCGGCTTCGCCGAGCCCGTGCCGCTGTCGGTGGTGCGCGAGGCCTGGCTCGGCGGGCTGGATGCCGGCGGCCTGAACCAGCGTTTCCTGGCTGGCGCGGTGAGCTTCTGCACCCTGATGCCGATGCGCGCCATCCCGTTCCGCCTGGTCTGCCTGCTCGGCATGAACGACGGCGACTACCCGCGCCAGCAGTCGCCGCTGGACTTCGACCTGATGCGCAACGACTACCGCCCCGGCGACCGCTCGCGCCGCGAGGACGACCGCTACCTGCTGCTGGAGGCGCTGCTTTCGGCGCGCGACCAGCTCTATATCAGCTGGGTCGGCCGCAGCATCCGCGACAACAGCGAGCGGCCGCCGTCGGTGCTGGTCGGCCAGCTGCGCGACCATCTCGCCGCCGGCTGGAAACTGGCTGGCGATGGCGACCTGCTCCACGCCCTGACCCGCGAACACCCGCTGCAACCCTTCAGCCGCAGCTATTTCGAGCGGCCGCAGGAGGGCATCGACGGCCTGTTCACCTATGCCCGCGAATGGCGCGAGGTGCATCGCGACGAACCGGCCGAGTCCATCGGCGAAGCGCTGCCGCCGCTGCAGCTCGACGCGCCCATCGGCCTGCGCCAGCTCGCCGACTTCCTCGCCAATCCGGTCAACGCCTTCTTCGCCCAGCGCCTGAAGGTGCGCTTCGGCGAGGAGCAGCTCACCGGCAACGACGAGGAACCCTTCGAACTCGACGGCCTGCAGAACTGGCAGCTGCAGTTCGAACTCAGCGAACGCCTGAAACCCTGGGCCGAGCGGGACTGGGACGGCGAATGCCTGCCGCAGCAGCTGGAAGCGCAGGTGGAACGCCTGCGCCGCGAAGGCCGCCTGCCGCTGGCGGCCTTCGGCGATTTCTCCGCCCGCGAACTGGCCAAGCCGCTGCACGAGCTGTTCGTCCGCTACCGGGAACAGCTGGAGTACTGGGCCAACCCCGAGGACGAGCAGCGCGAACTTGTCCACAGCCATGCCGGCGTCGAACTGTCCGACTGGCTCGGCGGGCTGCGCCGCAGCGCCGACGGCCGCCTCGCCAGCCTGCAACTGATCAGCGGCAAGCTCCACGAGGGCCGCGGCTACAAGTGGCACACCCTGGTGCGCCACTGGATGCGCCACCTGGCGCTGCAACTCTGCGGCGAACCGGTGAGCAGCGTGCTGGTCGGCCTGACCGGCACCCTGGAGCTGCCGCCGCTGCCGAGGGAACAGGCGAGCGCGGAACTCGACCGGCTGATCGACGCCTGGCTCGAAGGCATGCGCCGCCCGCTGCCGGTGGCGTGCAAGGCGGCGTTCGCCTGGCTGGCCGCCGGCGAGGATGCGGATCGCGCGTCCCGCGAGGCCGCCAAGCGCTACGACGGCGGCTTCAACCTGAGCGGCGAGGCGGGGGCTTCGCAGGCGCTGGCGCGGGTCTATCCGGACTTCGCCACGCTGTCCGCCAGCGGCGAATTCGCAACCTGGGCCGAGGCGCTCTACGGCCCGCTGTACCACCTCCTGACCCGTCAGGACGACGCGGAGGACGCCGCATGAGCGCGCCCGTGCAACTCGACGTACTGGACTTCCCCCTGCACGGCAGTCGCCTGATCGAGGCCAGCGCCGGTACCGGCAAGACCTTCACCATCGCCCTTCTTTATGTGCGGCTGGTGCTGGCCCACGGCGGCGAGCAGGCGTTCGGCCGGCCGCTGAGCCCGCCGGAAATTCTCGTGGTGACCTTCACCGACGCCGCCACCCAGGAACTGCGCGACCGCATCCGTGCGCGCCTGACCGAGTCCGCGCGCTGCTTCGCCGAGCCGGATGCAGAGCACGACGGCCTGCTGGTGAAACTGCGCGATTCCTATCCCGCCGAACGCTGGCCCGGCTGCGCGCGTCTGCTGCGCATGGCCGCCGAATGGATGGACGAGGCCGCCGTCTCGACCATCCACAGCTGGTGCTACCGCATGCTGCGCGAGCACGCCTTCGACAGCGGCAGCCTGTTCACCCAGGACCTCGCCGCCGACCAGAGCGAACTGCTCGCCGAAGCGGTGCGCGACTACTGGCGGCGCAACTTCTATCCGCTCGGCCGCGGCGCGGCGACTGCCGTGGCGCACTGCTGGTCCGGCCCCGAGGCGCTGGCCCGCGCGCTGCAACCGCTGCTGGCGCAGCAGGAAGCCGGCTTCCGCTACGGCGACCGTCCGCTGCAAGCGCCGGAATCCCTCGCCGCACTGCTGGAGCGCACCGGCGACTGGTACGCCGCCCGCGATGCCGCCGAAGCCAGCGCCCGGAAAGCCTGGCAGGCCGACCGCGAAAATCTGCAAACGCTGCTGCAGGAGTTGCGCCCCAACCTCAATGGCAACAGCTATCGCGGCAAGGACGACGACGCCATTTTCGCCGGCTGGCTGGAAGCCCTGGCCGCCTGGAGCGAGGGCGGCGCGGCGCCGGACAATCTCGGCAAGTTCGGCCAGACGCGGATCAGGCTGAAGGGCAAGGCCGAGGTGCCCGCGCACACCGCGCTGCAGGCCATCGATGCCCTGCTGGACCTTGACGGAGATTGCCCGGACATCGCCCCCAGCCTGCTGCTGCACGCCCTCGGCGAGGTGCGCGCGGCGCTGGAAGCGGAGAAGCAGCGCCGCGCCGAACTCGGTTTCGACGACCTGCTGCTGCGCCTCGACCGCGCCCTGGCCGGCCCCGGCGGCGAGCATCTGGCCCAGCGCATCCGCGAGCAGTTCCCGGTGGCGCTGATCGACGAATTCCAGGACACCGACCCGCTGCAGTACCGCATCTTCGAGCGTATCTACCGCATCGCCGAGAACACGCAGGACCTCGGCCTGTTCCTGATCGGCGACCCCAAGCAGGCGATCTACGCCTTCCGCGGAGCCGATATCCACACCTATCTGCGCGCCCGCGCCGCCACCGCCGGGCGCCACTACACCCTGGGCACCAACTACCGCTCGACGCTGGACATGGTGGCCGCGGCGAACCGCTGCTTCGCCTTCGCCGAGAAGCACGGGCGCGGCGCCTTCCGCTTCGCCGATGAAGCGGGCGACAACCCGGTGCCCTTCCATGGCGTGAAGGCCAACGGCCGCGCGGAAACGCTGCTGATCGACGGCCAGCCGCTGCCGGCCATGACCTTCTGGACCCTGGAAAAAGACGGCGAGGTGGTCGGCTCCACCTACTACCGCAAGGAAATGGCCGCGCGCTGCGCCAGCGCCATCCGCGACTGGCTGACGCTGGCGCAACAGTATCGCGCCGGCTTCCGCAAGGATGGCGAGTGGCGCGCGCTGCGCCCGGCGGATATCGCCATCCTCGTGCGCGGCCGCAGCGAGGCCGAGGCGATCCGCGGCGAGCTGGCGGCGCGGCGGCTGGCCAGCGTCTACCTGTCCGACCGCGACTCGGTGTTCGACAGCCAGGAAGCCCGCGACCTGCTGCACTGGCTGCGCTCCTGCGCCGATCCCGGCGACGACGCCCTGCTGCGCGCCGCGCTGGCGACCCGCAGCCTCGATCTCGACTGGCAGACTTTGGAGCGGCTGAACCAGGACGAGCGCTTCTGGGAAGACACCGTGCTGCGCTTCCGCGAATACCGCCTGCAATGGCAGCAGCAGGGCGTGCTGCCGATGTTGCGCCGGCTGCTCGCCGACTTCGCCCTGCCGGCGCGCCTGCTGCGCCAGCCGGACGGGGAACGCAGCCTGACCAACCTGCTGCACCTGGCCGAATGGCTGCAGCGCGAGGCGGTGGAACTGGACGGCGAGCACGCGCTGCTGCGGGTGCTGGCCGAGCAGCTGGAGAATCCTTCCAGCGAGGAAATCCTTCGCCTGGAAAGCGACGCCGACCTGATCAAGGTGGTGACCATCCACAAGTCCAAGGGCCTGGAATATCCGCTGGTGCTGCTGCCGTTCATCTGCAGCTGGCGCGAGCTGGACGGCAAGAGTGCGACGCCGCCGAGCTTCCAGGACGGCGATGCGCGCGTGGTGGAGCTGGCCCGCGACAAGGAACTGGCCAAGGCCGCCTACCTGCAGGCCAACGACGAGCGCCTCTCCGAGGACATGCGCCTGCTCTACGTGGCCCTGACCCGCGCGCGGCACGCCGTGTGGCTGGGCATGGCGCCGCTGGTGATGAGCAACAGCAAAAGCCCCGAGCTGCACAAGGGCGCCATCGGCTACCTGCTCGGCGGCGGCGCGGCGCTGGCGGTGGCGGATGTCCCCGCGCGGCTGGCGGAGTTGCAGGTCGATTGCCCGGCCATCGCCGTGGCTCCCGCGCCCGATGCAGACGACCAGCCCTATATCGCCGAAGCCGCCGGCGAGCTGGGCAATGCCCGCGAGCCGCAGCGGCGCGTGGCGGAGAAATGGTGGATCGCCAGCTACTCGGCGCTGGCCGCGCTGGCGGTGGAAGGCGACGAGGGCGAAATCCTGCCGCCGCCCGCCGCCGACGAGCCCACCAGCGCCGGCGAGGACCTGCTGCGCGAAAGCGTGCTGGAAACGCCCCGCGAGGCCGAAGCGCTGCCGGCGCCGGGCAGCCTGCACGCCTTCCCGCGCGGCTCCAGTCCCGGCAGCTTCCTGCATGGTCTGCTGGAATGGGTGGCCGACGAAGGCTTCGCCGAAGTGAACGCCGAGCGGATTCGCGACCAGGTTGCCCGGCGTTGCCGGCTGCGCGGCTGGGAGGAGTGGATCGATCCGCTGAGCGACTGGCTACAGCGCCTGCTGCGCACCGATTTCCTGCTGCCCGGCGCGGCGCCCGTGCAACTGGCCGGCCTCGCCAGCTACCAGAAGGAAATGGAGTTCTGGTTCGCCACCCGGCAGGTCGACAGCCGCCGCCTCGACGCCCTGGCGCGCCAGTACACCCTGGGCGGCGTGGCGCGGCCGGCGCTGCAGGAGAACCAGTTGAACGGCATGCTCAAGGGCTTCATCGACCTGGTGTTCGAACACGAGGGGCGCTACTACGTGGCGGACTACAAATCCAACTGGCTGGGCGCCGACGAGGCCGCCTACGACCGCGAGGCGATTCGCGGCGCGCTGCTGGCGCACCGCTACGACCTGCAATACCTGCTCTACCTGTTCGCCCTGCACCGCCTGCTGCAGGCGCGGCTGGCCGACTACGACTACGACCGCCACGTCGGCGGCGCCATCTACCTGTTCCTGCGCGGCAGCCAGGCGGCGACCCAGGGCCTGCACTGGGAGAAGCCGCCGAGGGAACTGATGGACGAACTGGATGCGCTGTTCCGTGCTGTAACCCCGGGGAATGAGGTGCCGGCATGAACGCAAGGGAAATGCTCGACCTGCTCGGCCAGTGGTCCGCGCGCGGCTGGCTGCGCGAACTGGACCGCGCCTTCGCCGCCTTCCTCGTCGAACAGGCGGCGGATGCCGATCCGCTGCTGATCCTCGCCGCCGCGCTGGCCAGCCACCAGCTCGGCCGCGGCCACGTCTGCCTCGACCTCGCCGCGACCCTGGCCGACAGCCGCTTCGCCCTGTCGCTGCCGCCGGAAGGGGAGAACGAGAAGGATGCTCCGACCCTGCCCGGCGCGCTGCTCGATCCCGTCGATCTCGCCGGTTGGCAGGCTGCGCTGAACGACGGGCGACTGGTCGGCAACGGCCCCGGCAATACGCCGCTGGTGCTGTCCGGCCGGCGCCTCTACCTGCGCCGCTACTGGCAGTACGAACGCGACGTGCGCGCCGGCATCGACGCGCGCCTGCAGCGCGGCGAGGAACTGCGCCGCGCGCTGCCGGAAGCGCCGCTGCGCCAGGCGCTGGACGCGCTGTTCCCGGCGAGGCCGGATGCGCCCACCGACTGGCAGAAGCTGGCCTGCGCACTGATGGCCGGCAACGCCTTCGGCATCGTCACCGGCGGCCCCGGCACTGGCAAGACCACCACGGTGGTGCGCCTGCTGGCGCTGCTGCAGAGCCTCGCGCTCGACGGCGGCAGGCCGCTGCGCATCCGCCTGGCCGCGCCCACCGGCAAGGCGGCTGCGCGGTTGAACGAATCCATCGCCGGAGCAGTGGATCGTCTCGATCTTTCCGCGCTCCCCAATGGTGAAGCGGCGCGAGAAGCCATTCCAAAAGAGGTCACCACCCTTCACCGCCTGCTCGGCAGCCGCCCGGACAGCCGCCAGTTCCGCCACCACGCCGGCAACCCGCTGGCGCTGGACCTGCTGGTGGTGGACGAGGCCTCGATGGTTGACCTGGAAATGATGGCCTCGCTGCTCGCCGCGCTGCCGCCGCGCGCCCGGCTGATCCTGCTCGGCGACAAGGACCAGCTCGCCTCGGTGGAAGCCGGCGCGGTGCTCGGCGAACTGTGCAGCCGCGCCCGCGAAGGCCACTACCGGCCGGCGACCCGCGACTGGCTGGAGCAGGTCACCGGCGAACGCATCGACGCCGCGCTGCTCGACGCGGCCGGCACGCCGCTGGACCAGGCGGTCGCCATGCTCCGCCACAGCCACCGCTTCCGCTCCGACAGCGGCATCGGCCAGCTCGCCGAGGCGGTGAATGCCGGCGACGTGGCGGCGCTGAAGGCGGTATGGAAGAACGCTTACCCCGATCTGGCGCGGCTCAGCGTGGATGCGCGGGATTCCCGCGTGCTGCGCGACCTGGTGATCGACGGCGG
The DNA here is from genome assembly GCF_900103845.1 of Pseudomonas jinjuensis. Classification (GTDB taxonomy): domain Bacteria; phylum Pseudomonadota; class Gammaproteobacteria; order Pseudomonadales; family Pseudomonadaceae; genus Pseudomonas; species Pseudomonas jinjuensis. The sequence continues at coordinate 32,226 of NZ_FNIJ01000019.1, read as the reverse complement.
GCGCGGCGGCGACATGTTCGGGCCGGTCGGCTACCGGCACTACCTGCAGATCGTCGAGAAACGCCCGGCGGCGGATGCCGGCCAGGAGGCATTCGACAAGTGGGCGCGGGCGGTGCTCGACGCCCACGGCCAGTTCCAGCTGCTCTGCGCCCTGCGCCGCGGACCCTGGGGCGTGGAAGGGCTGAACCAGCGGATCGCCGGGCTGTTGCACAGCGATGGACTTATCCCCAGCGCCCACGGCTGGTTCCCCGGCCGCCCGGTGCTGGTCACCCGCAACGACTATGGCCTCGGCCTGATGAACGGCGACATCGGCATCACCCTGGCGCTGCCGCAGACGGTCGATGGCGTGACGAAGCTGGTGCCGCGCGTGGCCTTCCCGGCCGGCGACGGCACCCGCGACATCCGCTGGATCCTGCCCAGCCGCCTGCAGGCGGTGGAGACGGTGTTCGCCATGACCGTGCACAAGTCCCAGGGCTCGGAATTCACCCACGCCGCGCTGCTGTTGCCGGACAGCCTCAACCCCATCCTCACCCGCGAGCTGGTCTACACCGGCATCACCCGCGCCCGCGACTGGTTCACCCTCGCCAGCAGCGGCGGACGGGTGCTGGAACCGGCCATCGAGCGGCGGGTGCAGCGGGCGAGCGGATTGCTGGAGGGCTGACCCCGGCAGGCGCCGGCATGCAGGCGATCCGCCCAGGCTCGCCTGCATGAGCACAGCGGCAGTCAGCCGGTCGTCATCTTTCATGCCAATCCGGGGCGGTCAGGTGGCTTTTTAGAATTGTCTTATGGGATAAGGCCGGGCGGTTCGTCAGGCTGTCGGCCATGAAGCTCCGACTATTCCTATATCCCCTCGATACCTCGTTCTCCACTCCGCAGGCGCTGCGCAAGCTGCTGCGCGTGTTCGCCTGCGTGCTGCTGCTGGGCCTGGTATCCACGCAGAGCTTTTTTCTCAATGAGTCCTTCAACGGCGAGGTGTCGCGCCATCGCCGGCTGATGAACGCCTCGATGTACGAGGCGCAGCTGTTCCTCTACCAGCGCGAGTCGCTGCTGGAGCACCTCGCCCGTGGCGTGATGTTCGACAGCGGCGACAGGCCGGTATCGCTGCCGTACCTCAGCAACCTGCCGCCCCATGACTACGTCAACCTCGCCCTCGGCGATGCGGATGGACGGAGCAGCCTGTTCCTTTCCGGGCGCGACCTGCGGGAGTTGCGCGAGAAGAACCTGAGCCTGCTGTACATCGCCCCCGGGCCGACGATCAGGGTATCGCGCCTGTACGACTCGGCCGCGCTCAATCCGGTGCTGCCCACGGCGGTGTTCGAAGCCCTGCGCCAGCCCGGCAGCGCGAAGGAGGAGGGCGGGGTGCGCTGGCTGGCCGATCCGGCCGATGCCAGGGGCCGCCTGTATCTGTTCATCCGGGTTTCCGCGCAGCAGGACGCCGGCTGGCTGGGACTCGAGCTGGACAATGCGGACCTGGTCGCCGCCTTCGACAATCCCGCCGCCGGCGATTACCTGCTGCTCGACCGGCAGCATCGGGAGATTCTCGGCAACCGGATGACGCCCGGCCTGGGTGCGCAGTTCAGCGCGCTGTGGCAGCACGACACCTTCGCCTTCAGCCAGTCGGGGCCGTTTTCCTGGCGCCTGGCCCTGCTGATGCACCTGGGCAACTCGGAGTGGGCGCTGGTCCGCTACGTCGACCTGCCCACCCTGCTGCAGCCGTTGTGGCCGCGCCTGCTGCTGTCGCTGCTGCTCAGCCTGGCTGTCGGCGGCATGCTGTTCGGCCTGTGCCGGCGCATCGAGCGGCGCCTGATCGAACCGGACCAGCGGCGCCTCGATGCGCTGGTGGACAGCGAGGCGTTTTCCAGCGCGGTGATCCAGACCGCGCCGGTGGGCCTCTGCGTGCTGCGCCGCAAGGACGGCGCGGTGGTCCTGGAGAACCGCCTGGCCCTGCAGTGGCTGGGCGACGGCGAGCAGCGCCGGCGCTGGAGCCATGGCTGGATCGCCAGGGCCTTCGACGGCGAGTCCGGCGCCGCCTCGGAAGAGGTGGAGATGGCCGGCGGGCGGCATCTCCACCTGAGCTATGCGCCGACCCGCTACAAGGGCGAGGATGTGCTGCTCTGCGCCTTCAGCGACATCAGCGCGCGCAAGCAGACGGAAGCCGCGCTGGCGGAGGCCAAGCTCACGGCGGATGCGGCGAACGCGGCGAAGACGCTGTTCCTGGCGACCATGAGCCATGAAATCCGCACGCCGCTCTATGGTGTGCTCGGCACCCTCGAACTGCTCGGCAGGACTCCCCTGGACGCGCAGCAGGCCGGCTACCTGAAGGCCATCCAGCACTCCTCGTCGACGCTCCTGCACCTGATCGGCGACGTGCTCGATGTATCGAAGATCGAGGCCGGCCAGTTGGGGCTGGAGTTCGTCGAGTTCTCGCCGCTGGAGCTGGTCCAGGATGTCCTCCAGGCCTATGCGGCGGCGGCGCGCAACAAGGGACTGCAGCTGTATGGCTGCTGCAGCCCGGACCTGCCGGGCCTGCTGCGTGGCGATGCCACGCGCATCCGGCAGATTCTCAACAACCTGCTGAGCAATGCGCTGAAATTCACCGACAACGGCCGCGTCGTGGTGCGCGTACGTCCCGAGCGCCGCGATGGCGACCGGGTCACGCTGTTCTGGCAGGTCGCCGACACCGGCATCGGCATTTCCCCCGAGGAACAGCGCCATCTGTTCGACCCGTTCTACCAGGGCGGCGAACATTCCCGCATGGTGGGCGGTACCGGCCTCGGCCTGTCGATCTGCCAGCGCCTGTGCAACCTGATGAACGGCCGGCTGCAGGTGGTCAGCGACGTCGGCCTGGGCAGCAGCTTCACCCTGAGCCTGCCGCTGCAGGTGATCCCGGGCGCGGCAGACATGGAGCCGACGCTGGCCCCGACACCGGTGTGGGTGCATTCGCCGGTGCGCGAGTTCTCCGAATGCATCGCCGGCTGGCTCGGCCGCCAGGGCGCACGGGCGCTGGTGGCGAGCTCTGGCTGCCTGATCGAGGACGCGGAGGCGGCGGTGCTGGTGGAAGTGCGTTTCGGCGGCCAGGACGTCGATCCGCTGCCGGACTGGCAGGGTTGCCGGGTGATCGTTTCCGACCAGGGCCACGATTATCCGCAGCGCCAGGGCTGCGACTGGCTGGTGGGGCGTTACAGCGTCGCGGGGCTGTTCCAGGCCGTCGCCCTGGCCCAGGGCTGCAAGGACACCGGGCAGGCCCATGGTGACGCGCCGCCGGTCGAGCGCAGCCTGGGTCTGCGCGTGCTGGCTGCCGAGGACAATCCGATCAACCAGCTGATCCTGCGTGACCAGCTGGAAGAACTGGGCTGCAGCGTCGAACTGGCCTGCGATGGCCTGGAGGCGCTGCGCCTGTGGCAGGCCGGCACGTTCGACGTGGTCCTGACCGACGTGAACATGCCGGGCATGAACGGCTACCAGCTTGCCCGGGCCCTGCGCGAGCGGGGCTGCCGCGTGCCGGTGATCGGTACCACCGCCAATGCGATGCGCGAGGAGGTCGAGCGCTGCCTGGCGGCGGGCATGAACGACTGCCTGCTCAAGCCGCTCGATCTGCCGTCCCTTTACGGCCGCCTGAAATCCATCCAGAAGGAGACGTGCGAATGCTCCCCTACCGAATCCTGATCGTCGAAGACCAGGCCTTTCAGCGCGAGTACCTGCTGAACCTGTTCCGCGACCTCGGCGTGCGCTCCCTGGAGGCCGCCGAGGATGGCGAGGATGCCCTGCGGCGGCTGCAGGAGCGTGATTTCGACCTGGTCCTGAGCGACCTGATGATGCCCGGCCTGGACGGCGTCCAGCTGATCCAGCGGTTGTCCGAGCTGCGCGAGCCGCCGCCGCTGGCGCTGATGAGTTCATCGCCGCGGCGGATGCTCGGCAGCGCCTGCCAGGTGGCGAAGATGCAGGGCATCACGGTGGTCGACCTGATCGCCAAGCCGGCGCTGCCGCTGTCCATCCGGCGCCTGATCGAGCGCCTGGAAAGCCGCGTGCACCGGTTCGCTCCCGTGGTGCCGGGCGAGCGCATGGAGTTCAGCCGCGAGGAGCTGTCGTCGGCCCTGCGCGACGGGCAGTTCCAGGCCTGGTTCCAGCCCAAGCAGTCGCTGGCCGATGACCGCATCGTCGGCGCCGAGGCGCTGGTGCGCTGGAACCACCCGCGGCACGGCACGCTGCTGCCCGCCACTTTCCTGCCGGCACTGGAAGCGGCCGGACTGGACGAGGAACTGCTCTGGGCGATGCTCGACCAGTCCATTGGCGCCCAGGCGCAGTGGGGCGAGCTGGGCTGCCGGGTGCCGGTATCGGTGAACCTGCCGACGCACCTGCTGGATGACCGCAGCCTGCCCGATCGCCTGCACGATTTCGTCATTGCGCGCCGCGGAGCGCCGGCCGGCATCGTCTTCGAACTGCTGGAATGCAGCTTCACCAGCGACCCCGGCAACTATTACGCGGGTACCTGCCGCCTGCGGATGAAGGGCTTCGGCCTGGCCCAGGACGACTTCAGCCGGGGCTACAGCTCGTTCTACAACCTGGTCTCGACACCCTTCACCGAGCTGAAGATCGACCGCACCCTGGTGCATGGCTGTGCCGAGGACGAGACCCTGGCCGCCGCCCTGGAAAGCCTCATCCGCCTGGGCCGGAACATCGGGCTGGAGGTGGTGGCCGAAGGCGTGGAAAGCGCCGGCGAACTGGCCATGCTGCGCCGCCTGGGCTGCCACCGCGTCCAGGGCTTCCTGATCTCCGGGGCGGTGGCGCCGCAGTTGTTCGCCCGGTTGCTGATGGAGGAACGCCCGGCCCGGCCGCACTGAATGGCCGTCGCGCCTGCCTGTGGCGGTCGCCGGGCCGCTCTCCGACATCTACAGTCAGCACTGGAGCCCAGTGCTGTTCGGCATTGCCCGGATTCTTTCGCCTATGGACCCTGAAAACAGTTCGATCCGCAAACTGGCGAGCACCTCGCTGCGCCTCAACATCGTCCTGCTGTGCGCCCTGTCCCTGGCGCTGCTGCTGGTCGGCACGTGCTATTGGGCGCTGGCACGGGTGGTCCAGGAGGAAAAGGACAAGATCAGCTTCCACTTCAGCCGGCTGATGGGCGACATCCGCGACCATGAAAGCTTCCTGCTGCGCATCGCCCAGCAGAGCGATGCGGCGACCCAGAAGCGCGACCAGGACACGGTGCCGCTGCAGCGCCGCCTGCTGATGCGCGAGGGCGACCTGGAGATCCACGAGGGGCGCGAGTTCTCCTTCTCCCTGCCGTTCACCCTGGCCACCCGCGAACATGCGTCGCCGTCCGAGCTGTCGGGCGGGCCGTTTTCCATCGGGGTGATGGTGGCCAACTACTACAGCAGTTTCTGGAGCACCTCGGCCTACCCGGCGCCGAAGACGGTGTTGCTCAACCTCACCGGCGACACCAGCCTTGCCGTGCCGTCGCTGAACAGCTCGCCGGGCCATGGCGGGCTGGCGCGCGACACCTACCTGGAAGTGATCGGGCGCATTCTCGAACGGCTGCGCGAGAAGCCGCCGCCGCGCGGCGACATGCGCGTGCACTGGGGGCGCGCCGGCGCCTTCTACGGCAACAGCCAGGCGCTGCTCGGCCACATCAGCGTCGACCTGCCGGACGAGTTGTGGTGGGAGAACAGTCCCACGCGCCAACTGGTCGCCGTCACCCTGCTGGAGATGGCGCGGATCAACGACTTCGTGCGGCTGCTCGGCCAGCGCTTCTTCACCGAACTGGCCCTGATGGAGCCTGGCGGCGAGGTGGTATATGGCCCGGCGGAGCTGTTGCAGGGCGCCGATGAAGGCATGAGCCTGACCCGCCGGGGCGTGCTGATGAAGCTCGGCAGCCTGCCGGACGGCGGCTGGGTGGCGGTCTACCGGATCGACTACGAGAGTTTCTTCAGTTATGCCCGCTGGCAGTTGCTCGGCATCCTCGCTGCGCTGTTCGGCTGCATCGGCGGCGGCTGGTACGCCTCGCACTGGTACTCGCGGCGGGTGGTGCTGCCGGCCCGGCAGGCGCACAGCGAGATCGTCGAGAGCGAAGTCTTCAGCCGCGCGGTGATCCATACCGCGCCGGTCGCGCTCTGCGTGCTGCGCCGCGACACCCGCGAGGTGCTGCTGCAGAACCGCCTGGCCGAGCTGTGGCTCGGCGATGCGCAGGAGATCACCAGGCTGAGTCGCGACTGGGACTTCTCGCAGTTGCCGGAGGAGGCCGGCGGCGATATCTGCGCGGTGCTCGGCGAGCGCTACCTGTACGCCCGGTTCGCACCGACCCGCTATCACGGCGAGGACGTGGTGCTCTGCGCGTTCAACGACATCACCACGCACAAGGATGCACAGAGCGCACTGGTCGAGGCGAAACGCTCGGCGGATGCGGCCAGCGAGGCCAAGACACTGTTCCTGGCGACCATGAGCCACGAGATCCGCACACCGCTGTACGGCGTGCTGGGCACCCTGGAACTGCTCGGCCTGACCAGCCTGACGCGCCAGCAGCAGGAATACCTGAGCACCATCCAGCGCTCGTCCTCGACATTGCTGCAACTGATCAGCGACATCCTCGACGTGTCGAAGATCGAGGCCGGGCAGATGGCGCTGGAGGAGGTGGAATTCAGCCCGCTGGAGCTGGCCGAGGAGGTCATGCGCGGACATGCCGCCATGGCCGAGAGCAAGGGCCTGCAGCTCTACTCCTGCCTGGATGCCGGGCTGCCGGGCCTGCTCCACGGCGATGCGGCGCGGATCAGGCAGATTCTCAACAACCTGCTGAGCAATGCGCTGAAGTTCACCGACTTCGGCCGGGTGGTGCTGCGCCTGAAGGTGCTGGAACGCCGGAATGGCCAGGTGGAGCTGCAATGGCAGGTCACCGATACCGGCATCGGGATTTCCCAGGAACAGCAGCGGCGCCTGTTCGAGCCGTTCTACCAGGTCCACGGCCACCAGCACACCATCGCCGGCACCGGGCTGGGCCTGTCGATCTGCTGGAACCTCAGCCAGATGCTGAACGGCACCCTGCGCGTGGTCAGCGAAGTTGGCCTGGGCAGCAGCTTCAGCCTCGCGTTGCGCCTGGAGGTGGTCGAGGAGCGCCAGGTTGCGCTCGACGGCGTCGGCCTGCAGGAGGGCAGCATCTACGTGCGCGCGCCGGCCAGGGAGCTGGCGGCCGGTTTCGCCGCCTGGGTCGAGCGCTGGGGGGCGATCGGCATGGTCGTCGAGCAGCTGCCGGAGGCGCCGCCCCCCGGAGCCGTGCTGCTCGACCTGCTGCCGGAGGCGCGGATCGAGCCCGCCTGGAGCGGCCCGCGGGTCTGCGCCTGCCACGACGGCGGCTACCAGCCGCAGGCGGGCGAGCAGGGCTGGCGGGTGAGCATCCATCACCTGCGCGGGATCGGCCAGGCGCTGCTGCTCGCCCAGCGTGGCGAGACGGTGCTGGCGGCGGAGGAGGAACCGGCGGCGCGATTGACCAGGCTCGGCCTGCGCGTGCTGGTCGCCGAAGACAACCCGATCAACCAGCTGCTGCTGAAGGAGCAGCTGGAAGAGCTGGGCTGCACCGCGACCATCGCGGCGAATGGCCAGGAAGCCCTGCAGCACTGGGCGCCGGGCGCCTTCGACGTGCTCCTGACCGACGTGAACATGCCGCAGATGAACGGCTACGAACTGGTCCGTGCGTTGCGCCAGCGCGACGCGCGCATACCGGTCATCGGCGTCACCGCCAACGCCATGCGCGAGGAGGGGGAGCGCTGCATGGCGGTGGGCATGAATGCCTGGCTGGTCAAGCCGATGAGCCTGCGCACCCTGCACAACGGCCTGCGCAGGGTCTGCGACGGCATCGCGCTGCCGCTCGTCGAAACGCCAGAGGCGGCAGCGCCGCTGGAGGACGATGAGCGCATCGAGGTTTCGCCGAAGATGCGTGTGCTGTTCGTGCGGACCATGCGCGAGGACATCGAGAAGGCGCGCACGGCCCTGCAGCAGGGCGACCTGGATGGCGTGCGGCAGGTGGTGCACCGCCTGCGCGGCGCCCTGGCGGTGGTGCAGGCGCACGCCCTGGCCAATGCCTGCGGCGTCATGGAAGACACCCTGATCGCGGAGCGGCCCGGGGATGCACTGGATGCAGCGGTGGAGGCACTGCTGGAACGCGTGGAGAAAGCCCTGGCGGCGCCATGAGGGCTAGTCTTGAACTGATGGCTGCCGGGCTTTTCCGAGCAGTTCCCGTTGGTCGCAATCGTTTGGAGCGATGAAACGCTTATGGAAGCAGTCAGGGTTGTATTGGCGGATGACCATCCCATCGTGCTGGCGGGGGTTCGCGAAGTGATAGAGCGCGATGCGCGCTTCGCCGTGGTCGGCGAGGCCTACAATTCGAGCGAACTGGTGCGGCTGTGCGTGGAGTGCGGGCCGGACATCGTGGTCACCGACTACAACATGCCTGGCGACCTGACCTATGGCGACGGCCTCAAGCTCATCGACTACCTGCTGCGGCACTTTCCGCAAACCCGCATCCTGATCCTCACCATGCTGTCGAACAACCTGATCCTGACCAGCCTGTACGATCTCGGCGTGTCCGGCGTGGTGCTGAAGAACGGCGACCTCAACGAGATCCTCGTGGCCCTGGCCGCGCTTTCCCGCGGACGCACCTACCGCGGCCCGGGCATGCGCTCGGGCAGCAGCGTGGCGCCCTGCGAGGACGACGTCGGCGCGCGCCTCGCCAGCCTGTCGGTGAAGGAGTTCGAGGTGCTGCGGCATTTCGTTTCCGGCATGAGCGTGGGCGAGATCGCCGTACACCTGAAACGCAGCGTGAAGACCGTGAGCGCGCAGAAGATCGCCGCCATGCGCAAGCTGGACGTCGACAGCGACCAGGCGCTGGTGCTGTTCTGCATCAAGGCCAATCTGTTCCAGTAACACCCGTTTCCCCTCATCCGCACCCAGGCCGTTGCCGAGGGCGCTTCCAGCCCGCCCCGATTCTCCTGATATCCCGAAGCCTGCCGCTGGCGGGCTTTGAGATTTGTCTGATGTTTCCGTCCTCGGAGCTTTCCTAAAGTGCGCACCAGCCCGGCGCGCCGGCCTGCCGTCCATCTTTCCGGACCGTGCCGGCGAAGCGGCTCTTCGGGCCCACGCAAGCGAACGGCGCACCCAGCCGGCCGCCAATCGGAAACACGCAAACTGGAGTTCCATCATGAAACAGCAACTGCTTGGCGCAGTGATCGTCCTGGCTGGCGCCGGGGTATCCATGGGCGTCAGCGCCGCCACCCCGCAAACCGGCATCATCAACATCACCGGCAAGGTCACCGAAACCAGCTGCGTGCTCGATTCCGCTTCGACCAATCTGGACGTGCACCTGCCGACCGTCGACAAGACCCTGCTGGCCGATCCGCAGAGCAGCACCGGCCGTACCGGCTTCGCCATGCAGGTCAGCAGCTGCGACGACGGCATCAAGGTGTCCGCCGCCTTCACCCCGGACAGCAACGTCGATGCCTACGGCAACCTGAAGAACGGTGCGGATGCCGACAAGGTCCAGGTCCAGCTGCTCGACCAGAACCAGAACGTCATCAACATCAACACCGACGACGCCCTGTCGCAATCGGCCCGTGCGGTCACCGTCAGCGGCGGCGCACCGGTCACCCTGCAGTACTACGCCCAGTACTACTCCCAGGAAGGCGGTGCCGGCGCCGGCGACGTATCGGCCATGGCCAACTTCCAGCTGACCTACGAGTGATCCTCCCGGCCCGGGGCGTTGTCCCGGGCCAACCCAAGGTGCCCCCGCAATGCGTTTCCGCCATCTCCCCAACCTTCGCCAGCTGGCCGCCGGCCTGCTGCTTTCCGCGTTCGCCATTCCAGCGTCCTGGGCCGGAGTGCTCATCGACGGCACGCGGGTGATCTATCCAGCCAAGGAACGGGAAGTCACGGTCAAGCTGACCAACAAGGGCAGCAGCCCGGTGCTGATGCAGGTCTGGGCCGACCGTGGCGATCCCCGGGCGGAACCGCAGGACGCCGACGCCCCGTTCCTGATCACGCCGCCGATCTTCCGCCTCGACCCGCAGAAGGGGCAGAGCGTGCGGGTGGTCTTCACCGGGGAAAAACTGCCGCAGGATCGCGAATCGCTGTTCTGGTTCAACGCGCTGGAGGTGCCTTCGCTGCCGCAGGATGCCGACCGGAACCTCATGCAGATCGCCGTCCGCTCGCGGCTCAAGCTGTTCTACCGCCCGGCCGGCCTGCCCGGAAATCTGCCGGAGGCGATCAAGGCGGTGAAGTGGCGGGTGGTGCCGGGGGCCGGCGGCCATGTGCTGCGCGGCGAGAACGACAGCCCCTACCACCTTTCCTACAGCTCCCTCGTCCTGGAGCAGGGCGGCAAGCGCCATGACACCGGCGGCGGAATGATCGCCCCGTACAGCCGCCACGAGTTTTCCCTGCCGGGCTTCGGCGGCCAGGTCGCCGGTGCGCGCCTGCGCTACCGCTGGATGAGCGACCACGGCGTGGCTCCCGAGCAGGAAACCGCGCTGCGCCAGGACTGACCGGCCGCCTCCGCAAAGGAGGCGCCCGCAGCATGTTCCATCCGTTTCGAACCGCGAGAGGGTCTAGATGTCTTCGACGTCCGTACTGCATGGCAGCAGGGGCTGGCTGCCGGCATGTCCGCGGCGCGCCCTGCTGGCCGCCGCCGTGGCAGCCGGGGCGGGCCTCACGCCCGGCGTGGCCGAGGCGGAAGGTTTCGCCTCCTTCAACCCGGCCTTCCTGCGTGGCAAGGAAGGCCGCTCGGTCGATCTCACGCGCTTCGAGCATGGCAACCCGGTGACGCCGGGCAGCTACCGGCCGGATGTCTACCTCAACCAGAACTGGATCGGCCGCCTGGAAGTCAGCGTGCGTGACGGCGCTGCCAAGGGGGAATCCTCCTGCTATTGCTTCAGGCGCACCGACCTCGCCAGCATCGGCCTGAACCTCGACAAGCTGCCCGACGCCGAGGCTGCGCGCGCCCTGGCCGAGCAGGATTGCGTCGATATCGCCCGCCTGGTGCCGGGCGCCCGCGTCGACTTCAACCTTGCCGACCTGCGGGTCGACCTGAGCATTCCGCAGGCCTATCTCAGCCGCGTCGCCCGCGGCCATGTCGATCCGCGCGACTGGGATCGTGGCGTCACCGCGGCGTTCGTCGACTACAACGCCAACGCCTTCCGCAGCGAGTTCGGCGGCGACCGGCAGACCCAGTACTACACCGGCGTGAACGCCGGGGTGAACCTGGGCGACTGGCGCATGCGCCACAACGGCAGCTACAGCCGCAGCAGCGGCGACGGCGCCGCTTCGAGCCGCTACGACGCCGTCAGCAGCTACGCCCAGCGCGACGTCACCCGGCTGAAGTCGCAGCTGACCGTGGGCGAGTACTTCACCCCGGCGGACCTGTTCGACAGCGTGCCCTACACCGGCGTGCAGCTGGCCTCGGACGAACGCATGCTGCCCGACTCGCAGCGCGGCTTCGCCCCGGCGATCCGTGGCACCGCCGAAAGCAACGCCAGGGTCACCGTGCGCCAGGGCGGCAACGTGCTCTACGAAACCACCGTGGCGCCGGGCCCGTTCGTCATCGACGACCTCTACAACACCGGCTATTCCGGCGACCTGGAAGTGACCGTGAGCGAGGCCGACGGCCGCGAGCGGCGCTTCACCGTGCCCTTCGCCTCGGTGGCGCAGCTGCTGCGCCCCGGCGTGTCGCGCTACAGCGTGGTGGCCGGCAGGTACCGCGACGACCGCCTCGACGATGCCCCGGAGTTCGTCCAGGGCACCTACCAGCGCGGCATCTCCAACCTGGTGACCGGCTACACCGGCAGCATCGTCGCCGAGCAGTACCTGGCCGTGCAGGGCGGCGTGGCGTTGAGCACCTCGCTGGGCGCCTTCGCCTTCGACGTCACCCACTCCCAGGCCTCCGGGCTGGATGGTGCCGACAGCCTGGGCGGCAGCCCCGCCGGGCAGAGCTACCGGCTCAGCTACAGCAAGCTGGTGGAGCCGACCCAGACCAACTTCGTGGTGGCGGCCTACCGCTTCTCCAGCGAGGGTTATCTCGCTTTCGGCGACTACGCGCGGCTGCGCGACGAGTCGGGATTCGACAGCTTCCGCCAGCGCAACCGCTTCCAGGTCAACGTCAGCCAGCCGCTGGGCCTGAACTACGGCAGCCTGTTCCTCAGCGGCTCGGCGCAGAACTACTGGAACACCGGCAAGGGTGGCGACATGAGCTACCAGGCCGGCTATTCCAATTCCTTCCGCTGGGGCAGCTTCAGCCTGTCGGCCAGCCGCACGCAGTCCGATCGCGGAGACGACGAGACCCGGTACATGCTCAGCGTGTCGCTGCCGCTCGGCCGTTCCGCCCATGCGCCCTACCTGAGCAGCTCCACCACGCGCTCGGATAATGGCGACCTCAGCAGCCAGCTCAGCCTGTCCGGCGCGCTCGGCGAGTTCAACCAGTTCAACTACGGCGTGTACGGCTCGCGCAGCCGCAGCGATGGCGGCAACTCCAGCGACGCCGGCGTCAACATGCAGTACCGCGCGGCGAAGACCAACCTGTCCGGCAGCTACAGCAGCGGCGATGGCTACAACCAGGCCAGCCTGGGCCTGAGCGGCAGCGTGGTGGCGCATCCGGGCGGCGTGACCTTCAGCCAGTCCCAGGGCGAAACCCGGGTGGTGGTCGAGGCCAAGGGCGCCGAGGGCGCGCGCCTGCTCAACAGCAGCGGCGGCCAGGTCGATGGCGACGGCTACGGGGTGGTCTCCGGCCTGATGCCCTATCGGCAGAACGAAATCGCGCTCGATCCCAAGGGCACTTCCGAGGACGTCGAGCTGCAGAGCACCTCGCAGAACATCGCGCCGCGCCATGGCTCGGTGGTGATGCTCAAGTACCCGACCGTCACCGGCAAGCCGCTGCTCCTGCTGCTGCGCGACGAGCGCGGGCAGAACCTGCCGGTCGGCGCCGAGGTGCTGGACGCCGAGGGCAACAGCCTGACCCTGGTCGGCCAGGGCAGCCGGGTGTTCCTGCGCAGCGAGGGCGACGGGGGGCAACTGCTGGTGCGCTGGGGCGAAGGTCCGGACCGGCAGTGCCGGGTCGACTACCGGATGCCGGAGGAGCAGGACAGGGGCGCCGCGCCCTTCCAGCAGGCCGAGGCGGTCTGCTCCAGGGTCGCGGGGCGCCCGGAGATCGCCGCGCGCTGAGCGGCAGCCATGCCATGTCGTGAAGAGGTATTCATGAAAAGATCGATCCTGCTGTGGCTCGCGCTGCTGCTGATTTCCCCGTCGTTGTGGGCGGGCTGCAGTTTCGAACCCGGCTATTCCAAGTCGGTAGCCAACATCAACCTGCCGGCCACCCTGAGCGTCCCGCGCGACGCCCCCAACGGCACCGAGCTGTGGAGCAGTGGCTGGATGAGTTTCTCCGGGCCGAGCCTCACCTGTAACAGCAGCGGCAACGTCGCGGGAGGCCTGGCCGCCGGCATCGGCGCACCCGTGCCTGGCTATACCAGCAATGGCTTCAGCTCGGTGTTCGCCAGCAACGTGCCGGGAATCGGCATTTCGGTGTTCTGGTGCAACCAGGTCATCGGCAGCTGCAATCCGGACTACACCAAGGTGACGCCGATCGCCAGCCTGGCCTGGGCGGTCGGTCCCACCCAGTACCCGCTGAAGACCAACTGGTGGGTACGCCTGATCAAGACCGGCGACATCGACCCGTCCGCCGGGCCGCTGACGATCGGCGGAAAATCGACGATCTCCTACATCGACCGGCAGGTGGCCGAGCTGACCCTGTCCGGGGCATCGGTGGTCGGCACGCGGGGCTGCGAGATGCTGTCCGCGCAGAACATCGACGTGCGCCTGCCGCCGGTGGCGAAGACCGATTTCAGCGACGCCGCGCCGACGCCGCCGGACAATGGCAAGGCCACGGCCTTCAGCATCCGCCTGCAGTGCGACAAGGGGGTGAAGGTGAGCCACCAGATCGACGGCACGCAGACCCAGGGCGGCAGCAACGTGCTGGCCAACGCCAGCGGGGCGGACATGGCCGAAGGCGTCGGCGTGCGCCTTTACTACGGCGACGTTTCCAGCACCACGCCGGTCGAGCTGGGGCAGAAGCGCCTCACGGGGCTGACCGCCGAGGACATGCCGATGTCCATCGAACTGGCGGCGAAGTACCACAAGACCGTGCCCCGCGCCGCGGACATCAAGGCCGGGCGGGTGTCCACCATCGCCACCTTCACCATGTTCTACGAATGACGGCATGGCCGCGTTCGTCGCCCGAAGGTTTTTTTCCGACACCCTGTCGATCTCCGTCGGGTCCGAACGACTATAGGTATCTGCACCCGTAGCCGAGGACCCGACGATGAAATATCTCTGCCTGATCTACGTGGACGAAAAGGCCGCCGCCAGGCTGCCGCCCGAGGAATACCGCGCGGTGGTCGACGAGTGCCTGACCTACGAGGAACGCCTGCGCGAGAGCGGCCACTTCGTTGCCGCCGAGGCGCTGCAGTCGGTGGAGTGCGCCACCACCCTGCGCCATCACAACGGCCAGCTGTCGATTACCGACGGTCCGTTCGCGGAAACCCGCGAGCAGCTCGGCGGGTTCTACATGATCGAGGCGCGCGATCTGAACGAGGCGATCCAGATCGCCGCGAAGATTCCGCCGGGCCGTCTCGGCGCCATCGAGGTGCGGCCGATCCGCGACTGGCAGCAGCACTTCGCCAACCTTTGAAGGGGGATTCGCCATGACCATCGACCCCGCCATCCGCAGCCTGCTCGACGGCTGGCTGCAGGCAGTCAGGGCCAGCGACGCATCGGCCATCGCCAGCCACTACAGCCCGGACGTGGTCGCCTTCGATGCCATCCAGCAACTGCAGTTCAGGGGCATCGAGGCCTACATCGCGCACTGGCAGTACTGCATGACACAGTGCAGCGAACCGACCTTCGAGATGCACGAGCTGCACGTGGAAAGCGCCGGCGACGTCGCCTTCGGCCACTACCTGGCGCTGTGCGGCGGCACCAACGAGAAGGGCGAGAGGGGCCAGTCGTGGATGCGCGCCAGCATCGGCCTGCGCCGCGAGCAGGGACAGTGGAAGATCGCCCACGAGCACTTCTCCGCGCCCTTCGACATGGCCAGCGGGGCGGCGATCTTCGACGCCCAGCCGTAGGCGACCGATGCCGGGCTACGCGCCGCGCTCGATCCGCGACCAGGTGGAGGCCATCTACCGGCAGGATTCGCGGCGCGTGCTCGCCACCCTGATCCGCCTGCTCGGCGACTTCGACCGCGCCGAGGAAGCGTTGCACGACGCCTTCGCCGCCGCCGTCGAACAGTGGCGGCGCGACGGCGTGCCGGCCAATCCGCGCGCCTGGCTGGTTTCCACCGGGCGCTTCAAGGCCATCGACAGCCTGCGCCGGCGGGTGCGCTTCGACGCCTCGCTGGAGCAGATCGCCCGCCAGCTGGAAATCGACAGCCAGGCGGCGGAGGAGGAAGTCGAGGACCTGCAGGACGACCGCCTGCGGCTGATCTTCACCTGCTGCCACCCGGCGCTGTCGCCGGACGCCCAGGTGCCGCTGACCCTGCGCGAAATCTGCGACCTGACCACCGAGGAGATCGCCCGCGCCTACCTGGCGGCGCCGTCCGCCATCGCCCAGCGCATCGTCCGCGCCAAGACCAAGATCCGCGACACGAAGATCCCCTACCAGGTGCCATCCCCCGCCGAACTGCCCGAGCGCCTCGCCAGCGTGCTGCGGGTGATCTACCTGGTGTTCAACGAGGGCTATGCCGCCTCCAGCGGCGACTCGCTGACCCGCACCGACCTCTGCGCCGAAGCCATCCGCCTCGGCCGGCTGGTGCTGGAGCTGCTGCCCGAACCCGAGGTGATGGGCCTGCTGGCGCTGATGCTGCTGCACGACTCGCGCCGCGCGGCGCGCACCGACGCGGACGGCGAAGTGGTGCTGCTGGAGGACCAGGACCGCTCGCTGTGGAACCGCGCCGCCATCGACGAAGGCCGCCAGCTGATCGCCGGCGCCCTGGCGACCCGGAGTTTCGGACCGTACTGCCTGCAGGCGGCGATCTCCGCCGCGCATGCCGAGGCGGCGGACGTGGCGAGCACCGACTGGGCGCGGATCGTCGATCTCTACGACGCACTGCTGCGCCTGCAGCCGTCGCCGGTGGTGGAACTCAACCGCGCCGTGGCCCTGGCCATGCGCGACGGGCCGGAGGCGGGACTGGCGCTGGTGGATGACCTGCTGGCGCGCGGGGAACTGGCGGGATATCACCTGGCCCATGCGGCGCGGGCCGATCTGTGTCGCCGCTTGGGACGCAGGGAGGATGCGCAGGAGGCTTATCGCGCGGCGCTGGAGCTGACCCGGCTGGAGCCGGAAAGGCGGTTCATCGAGAGGCGGTTGCGGGAGCTGGAAGCGTAGGGTGGATCAGGCTCCATCGATCCACCACGGCTGCGCATGCAATCCCGCAATGGTGGATGAGAAAAGCCTCATCCACCCTACGTTTCTGGAGCCGGAAAGGCGGTTCATCGAGCGGCGGTTGCGGGAGCTGGAAGCGTAGGGTGGATCAGGCTCCATCGATCCACCATGGCCGCGCATGCGGCCCCGCAATGGTGGATGAAAAGAGCCTCATCCACCCTACGTTTCAGGGCGATCCGGCGTGGGGTAGGGCATGTTATCCGCTGTCCTCCACCGCAACGGATGGCGGAGCGGCCGGCGGCTTGGGCGGCGCGGCGGGAGTCTTGGCCAGGCGGGTGGCGATGATCGTCTGGTACAGATCCTTCGGCGATTTCCTGCCGAGCTCCTGCAGGTCCCGGTAGTTGGCGAGGAAGTCGAGGATGCACGGGCGCAGCGGGTTGGCCTGGAAATCCCGGCCGGATTTCAGCTTGCGTTCGAGATCGAGCTTGGTCAGCTCCAGCGCATGCTTGCGCCACTCCGCCTCGCGGTCCTGCAGGTCGCGGGAGCTGACGATCAGCTTGCCGAGCAGGGCGGTGATCAGCGCGGCGACGATGGCTCCGGTGGCGGCGGCCACGGCGGCGATCGCGGCGAACGCGCCGGCCGGGACACTGGCGAGTTGCTGCAGCAGCGTATCGACCATGCTCAGACTTCCACCCCTGCCAGGCCGGCGACGCTGGTATCGGCGTCGCCGATGGTGAAACTGCGCTCCTCGACGTTGCCCAGCGTATCGCGGGCGATCACCAGCAGTTCGGCGCCGATGGTTCCATGGGGCAGGGCGACCATCTCGTGGCAGGGCGGATCGGGGCAGTCGGTGACCCGTATCGCCAGGCGGTCGATGTAGACCTCGATATGCGTGGGGCGCGTGCCGCCAGTGACGCGAAAGTGGAATTGTTCCCCGGCGATCGGTTGGTTCAGGTTCTCGATATCCATGGCCCAGTGCTCCCCATGTCCTTCTGGAAGCATAGCGAGGGTTGTGCGATGCGCCTGCCGTAGCGAATCCTGGTGTAGCAACTGTCTTCACGCCATGGCCAATCGCTGGTGTAGGCATAACGCTGGTGCGTTATGCCCTACGAGAGGTAGGCGTGGCACCAAGCCTGTAGGAGCCAGCTTGCTGGCGATCACCATGCTCGCCGGCGATGGCGTGGCTGGAATGAAACTCCGGATCGCCAGCAAGCTGGCTCCTACAGGTCCGAGCGCCCCTCAACTCCGTCATCCTCGCGAATCTCGGCCCCGCCATTCGCGAGCAAGCGCGCGCCTACAACCGCACCGGCGGACTCTCCCCGGCCTCCGCCTCCTGCTGCTGCAGCATCCACATCTGCGCGTAGCTGCCGCCGGCCGCCAGCAGTTCACGGTGGCTGCCGCTTTCGATGATGCGTCCGGCGTCCAGCACCAGGATGCGGTCGGCGTCCATCACGGTGGACAGGCGGTGGGCGATCACCAGGGTGGTGCGGCCGACCTGGATGCGGTCCAGCGCCGCCTGGATGGCCTTTTCCGAGCGCGAGTCCAGCGCCGAGGTGGCCTCGTCGAAGATCAGGATGGCCGGGTTCTTCAGCAGCGCGCGGGCGATGGCGACGCGCTGTTTCTCGCCGCCGGAGAGCTTCAGCCCGCGTTCGCCCACCGGCGTCTGGTAGCCGTCCGGCAGGCGCTGGATGAATTCGTGGATATGCGCGGCGCGGGCGGCGTCCTCGATTTCCTCGCGGCTGGCCCCGGGGCGGCCGTAGGCGATGTTGTAGTAGATGCTGTCGTTGAACAGCACGGTGTCCTGCGGAACGATGGCGATGGCGGCGCGCACCGAGTCCTGGGTCAGCTGGCGCAGGTCCTGGCCATCGATGCGGATGTGCCCGGCGTCGACATCGTAGAAGCGGTAGAGCAGGCGGGCGAGGGTGGACTTGCCCGAGCCGGAATGGCCGACCACCGCCAGGGTGCCGCCGGGCGGGATCTCGAAGTCGACGCCGTGGAGAATTTCCCGCCGCGGGTCGTAGCCGAAGCGCACCTGCTCGAAGCTCACCCGCGGGCGGCTGGTGACCAGCGGCACGGCGCCGGGCTGGTCCTGCACGTCCTGGCGCTGGTCGAGCAGGCCGAACAGGCGCTCCATGTCGGTCAGCGATTGCTTCACCTCGCGGTACATCATGCCGAGGATCGACAGCGGCGCGGACAGCTGCAGCAGGTAGGCGTTGACCAGCACCAGGTCGCCGAGGGTGAGGGCGCCGTCGACCACACCGGCGGCGGCGCGCCACATCATGGCGGTGACGCCGGCCGCGACCACCACGGTCTGGCCGAGGTTGAGCAGCGCCAGCGACTTGGTCGCGCGCACCCTGGCGTCTTCCAGATGGCGCAGGTTCTCGTCGTAGCGCTGGGCCTCGTGCTCCTCGTTGTTGAAGTACTTGACCGTCTCGTAGTTGATCAGCGAATCCACCGCGCGCTCGTTGGCGCGGGTGTCGGCCTCCACCGCGGCGCGGTAGAAGCGCGTGCGCCACTCGGTCACCGCCACGGTCCAGATGCCGTAGGCCAGCAGCGTGAGCAGGGTGATCAGGGCGAAGCCCCAGTCGTAGGCCCAGACCAGCACGGCGGTGACCAGCAGCACTTCCAGCAGGGTCGGCACTATGGTGTAGAGCGTCCAGTCGAGCAGGTCGGAGATGGCGCTGCCGCCGCGCTCGACGTCGCGCGCCACGCCGCCGGTGCGGCGGCCGAGGTGGAACTTCAGGCTGAGCGCGTGCAGGTGGCGGAACACCTGCAGGGTGATCTGCCGCGAGGCGCGCGCCATGACCCGGGCGAACACCACCTGGCGCAGCTCGGTGAACAGCGTCACGCCGATCCGCGAGGCGCCGTAGGCCAGCAGCAGGCCCACCGGCAGCAGCATCAGGCTGGGCTGGACGTTGAGTCCGTCGACGATCTGCTTGAGGGCGATCGGCACGTAGAGGTTGACCAGCTTGGCGGCGAGGATCAGCCCCAGCGCCACGCCGATGCGCCCGGCGTAGGGGCGCAGGTAGGGCAGCAGCGCGGCGACCACCGCCAGGTCGCCGCGCGCCTGGGTGGGGCGCCGCACGCTGGCGGCGGGATCGGAGTCGCCGGCGGCGCCGGCCGACTCCGGGCCGATGTCGGATTCTTTCAAGGCTGCCTGCCTGTTTCACGCGGGTTCGTGGGGAGTATAGGCGGGCGCCGGAGGGCTCCGATGGTCGCTGAAACCGCGGCGATTTTCAGGGAAATCCACCAAAAGCCGCCGCGGCTTCAGGTATGCCGCCGGCTGCGGTTTTCTAGACTGAAAGACACAAGAATCGTTTGCGGAGGCGTGCCATGCGTATCGGTGTCCCCAGGGAGATCAAGGTCCACGAATACCGCGTCGGCCTGACGCCGAACTCGGTGGCGGAACTCTGCGGACTCGGCCATCAGGTCTGGGTGCAGCACAACGCCGGGGCCGCCATCGGTTTCAGCGACGACGACTACCGCGAGGCCGGTGCGCGCATCGCCCGCGACGCCGCTGAGGTGTTCGACGCCGCGGAGCTGATCGTCAAGGTCAAGGAACCGCAGATGGACGAGCGCGCCCGCCTGCGCCCCGAACACACGCTGTTCACCTACCTGCACTTGGCGCCGGACCGCGAGCAGACCGACGAGCTGATCGCCAGCGGCGCCACCTGCATCGCCTACGAGACGGTGACCGACGCCCAGGGCCGCCTGCCGCTGCTGGCGCCGATGTCGGAAGTCGCCGGGCGCATGTCGATCCAGGCCGGCGCGCACTGCCTGGAGAGCGCCCAGGGCGGCCGCGGCGTGCTGCTCGGCGGGGTGCCGGGCGTGCCGCCGGGGCGGGTGTGCATCCTCGGCGGCGGCGTGGTCGGCAGCCATGCGCTGGCAATGGCGGTGGGCCTCGGCGCCGAGGTCTGCGTGCTGGACAAGAGCGTCGACGCGCTGCGCCGCCTCGACACCCAGTTCGGCAACCGCATCATGACCCTCTATTCGACCCGCGCCGCGGTGCGCGAGCAGGTGCTGGACGCCGACCTGGTGATCGGCGGCGTGCTGATCCCCGGCGCCGCCGCGCCCAAGCTGGTCAGCGCGGAGATGGTCGCGCAGATGAAGCACGGTTCGGTGCTGGTCGACGTCGCCATCGACCAGGGCGGCTGCGCCGAGACCTCGCGGCCGACCACCCATGCCGATCCGACCTACGTGGTGGACGGCGTGGTGCACTACTGCGTGGCGAACATGCCGGGGGCGGTGGCGCGCACCTCGACCCTGGCGCTGAACAACGCCACCCTGCCGTTCGTCATCGCCCTTGCCGGGAAAGGCGTGCGCGGCGCGCTGGAGGCCGATCCGCACCTGCGCAACGGCCTCAACGTGGCGAAGGGCGCGCTCACCCATGCCGGCGTCGCCGAGGCCCACGGCCTGCCGTGGCGGCGCCCGGAGGAACTGCTCGGCCAGCTGTAGGCGTTACGCCGGGAGGTACGCATGTCCGGCCTGATCTGCAATCGCCGCCGCTTCGTCGGCGGCTGTCTCGTCTCTTCCCTGGCGCTGGCGTCCTCGGGCGCCTGGGCCCTGCTGCTGCCGACTCCGCGGCAGACCGAGGGTCCGTTCTATCCCGACCGCCTGCCGCTGGACCGCGACAACGACCTGGTCCGGGTGGACGGCGCCGCGGCCGCCGCGCTGGGCACCGTGGTGCAGATGCACGGACGCATCCTCGATACCCGTGGCGAGCCGCTGAACCACGCGCTGGTGGAAATCTGGCAGGTGGACTCCAACGGCATCTACCTGCACAGCCATGGCGGCGACCGCCAGCGGCGCGACGGCGGCTTCCAGGGCTACGGCCAGTTCGAGACCGCCGGCAGCGGCGAGTACCGCTTCCGCACCATCCGCCCGGTGGCCTACAGCGGACGCACGCCGCACATCCACGTGGCGGTGACGCTGCCCGGACGGGAACGCTTCACCACCCAGTGCTACATCCGCGGCGAACCGCGCAACGCCGGCGACTTCCTGTTCCGCCGGGTGGACGATCCGCGCGAACGCGAGCTGCTGCAGGCGGATTTCCTGCCGCTGGCCGACGGCAGCGGCGAGCAGGCGCGCTTCGATATCGTCCTCGGGGTGACGCCGGCGGCGTGAAATATCTCCGTCACTGTTGCTAGGATGCTTGGCATTGGCCGCGGCTCTTCGTGGCCGTTCTGGACCTGCCGGAGAATCGCGATGAGCAAATGGCCCGACAACCGTATTTGTGACCTGTTCGGCGTGGAGCTGCCGATCATCCAGGCGCCGATGGCCGGGGCCAATGGCTCGGCGCTGGCGATCGCGGTGGCCGAGGCCGGCGGGCTCGGCTCGCTGCCCTGCGCCATGCTCAATGCGCAGCAGATCGGCGACGAGGTGCGGAGCATCCGCCGCGCCACCAGCCGGCCGCTGAACCTGAACTTCTTCTGCCACCAGCCGCCCGAACCCGACGCCGAACGCGAACGGCGCTGGCGCGAGCGGCTGAAGCCCTACTACGCGGAACTCGGCGCCGACTTCGACGCGCCGTACCCGGCCTCCAACCGCGCGCCGTTCGACGCCGACCTGTGCGCCCTGGTGGAGGAACTGCGCCCCGAGGTGGTCAGCTTCCACTTCGGCCTGCCGGAAGCGTCGCTGCTGGCGCGGGTCAAGGCGACCGGGGCGAAGGTGCTGTCCTCGGCGACCACGGTGGAAGAAGCGCTGTGGCTGGAACGCCACGGCTGCGACGCGATCATCGCCATGGGTTGGGAGGCCGGCGGCCATCGCGGCATGTTTCTCACGAAGGACCTGGACACCCAGGTCGGCACCCTGGCCCTGGTCCCGCAGATCGCGGATGCGGTGCGCGTACCGGTGATCGCCGCCGGCGGCATCGGCGACGCCCGTGGCATCGCCGCTGCCTTCATGCTCGGCGCCTCGGCGGTGCAGCTCGGCACCGCCTACCTGTTCTGCCCGGAAACCAAGGTTTCGGCGGTGCACCGCCGCGCCCTGCACGACGCCCATGACGACAGCACGGCGGTGACCAACATCTTCACCGGCCGCCCGGCGCGCGGCATCGTCAACCGCATCATGCGCGAGCTCGGCCCGGTCAGCGACCTCGCCCCGGCCTTCCCCCTGGCCGGCGGCGCACTGGCGCCGCTGCGGGCGAAGTCCGAGCCGGGAGGCTCGGGGGAATTCATCAACCTGTGGTCGGGACAGTCGGCGCGGCTGTGCCGGGTGCTGCCGGCGGGAGAGCTGACCCGGACATTGGCGAATGAGGCGCTGGCGAGGCTGAAGGGGTAATCGTCGGCGGTACCGGTCGCGGGCATGGCCCGCTCCTACAGGGTTTCGCTGGAGTGTCCGGGTAGGGCGCATAACGCGCCAGCGTTATCCGCCATCCCATCGGCGCGGCTTGGTCGGCGGATGAAGCGTTCCGCTTCATTCGCCCTACACCAGCGATTGGCCATGCCCGCGAAAGAATCTACCCCTTCCACACCTGCGGATTGACCAGATTGCGCGGCCGCTCGCCGCGCAGCGCCGCTTCGAAGTTCTCCAGCGCGCATTCGGCCATGGCCCGGCGGGTTTCGTGGGTGGCCGAGCCGATGTGCGGCAGGGTCACGACGTTGGGCAGGGCGAACAGCGGCGATTCGGTCAGCGGCTCCTTCTCGTACACGTCGAGCCCGGCGCCGAGGATGCGTTTCTCGCGCAGCGCCTCGACCAGCGCCGCCTCGTCCACCACCTGGCCGCGGGAGATGTTGACCAGGATCGCGCCGGGCTTCATCAGCTCCAGCTCGCGCTTGCCGATCAGCTTGCGCGTGGCGTCGCTGAGCGGCACCACCAGCACGACGAAGTCCGCTTCGCCGAGCAGCTCGTCCAGGCTGCAGTGGCGCGCCTGGTAGATCTGCTCCAGCTCCGGCTTGCGTTCGCGGCCGTGGTAGAGCACCTGCATGCCGAAACCGAAATGCCCGCGCCGGGCGATGGCCGCGCCGATCCGGCCGAGGCCGATGATGCCGAGTTTCTTGCCGTGCACGTCGACGCCGAACTGCGGGGTATCGACGGTGCGCTTCCACTCGCCGGCCCTGGTCCAGGCATCCAGCTCGGCGATCCGCCGCGCGCTGGACAGCAGCAGGGCGAAGCCGAGGTCGGCGGTGGATTCGGTGAGCACGTCCGGCGTGTTGGTCAGCGGGATGCCGCGCTGGTCGAGGTAGGCGAGGTCGTAGTTGTCGTAGCCGACCGAGACGCTGGAGATCACCTCCAGCTTGCCGGCCTGCTCCAGCTGCTTCGCCCCCAGCGGCCGGCCGACGCCGATCATGCCGTGGGTTTCCGGCAGGGCGGCGGCGTACTGGGCATCGACATCGCCCAGTTTGGGATCGAGGACGGTGACGTTGAACTGGCTGCGCAGGCGGTCGAGGTGTTCCGGGGCGAGGCGGCTGAAGACGAAGACGTTCTTTTTCATGGTCGCGGGAATGGCTGGTGGGAAAGAGGGCAACCCTAGCATCCGGGAGCGGAGGAGGGGGAACGGCCTGACGAGGATGGTGGGCGGTTATCGGCGGTTTTTTGGGCTGGCTCCTACAGGTTCGTAGTCGCTTGCAGGCTCGGTGTCCGGACGCAGGAGCGTCCTGGGATGCATTCCCACGCGGGAGCGTGGGAACGATCATGGAATCCTCACCGCGCCGTATTCCTCTTCCCCACATCCTCCAGTCCCTCTTCATCGGCCTGCAGCACCGCCGGCAGCGTCTCGCGCAGGTACGCCACCCAGGTGCGGATCTTCGCGTCCAGGTACTGCCGCGACGGATACAGCGCGTACACGTTGAGAATCTGCAGCTTGTAGTGCGGCAGCACGCGCACCAGCGAGCCGTCGCGCAGGCCGGCGCTGGCGGAGTAGATGGGCAGGGCGCCGATGCCCATGCCGGCGCTGATCGCCTCGGTCATGGCGTCGCCGACGTTGACCTGGAAGGGCGACGGGCCGAGGGTGACCATTTCCTGGCCGTGGGGACCGTCGAACAGCCACTTGTCCAGCGGCATCACCGGGCTGACCAGGCGCAGGCAGTCGTGCTCGATCAGCTCCGCCGGGATGCGCGGAACGCCGCGGGCTGCGAGGTAGGAGGGCGCGGCGCAGAGGATGCTGTAGGTCTCGCCGATGCGCTGCGACACCAGCCCGGAGTCGGGCAGTTCGGTGGCGACCACGATGGCCACGTCGAAACCCTCGTCGAGCAGGTCGGGCACGCGGTTGGCCATGGTCATCTCGAAGGACACTTCCGGGTGCTGCTGGCGGTAGCCGGCGATGGAGCGGATCACGTAGTGCTGGCCGATGCCGGTCATCGAGTGCACGCGCAGCTTGCCGGCGGGGCGGGCGTGGGCGTCGCTGGCTTCGGCCTCGGCTTCCTCGACGTAGGCGAGGATCTGCTCGCAGCGCAGCAGGTAGCGCTGGCCGGCCTCGGTCAGGGCGATACGGCGGGTGGTGCGGTTGAGCAGGCGCGTGCGCAGGTGCTTCTCGAGGTTGGCCACCGCCCGCGAGACGTAGGCGGTGGTGGTGTTCAACTGCTGGGAGGCGGCGGTGAAGCTGCCGGTTTCCGCGACGCTGACGAAGGCGCGCATGGTTTGCAGGGTGTCCATAAGGAGCTCCGGTCACGATGGCGGAGATTGTGACATGGCGGCCGACGATCATTGTTTCATTGTCAGTAACAAGCAATCGCATTTTCGCGGTCTTCCCTTCCTCGCCCGTCTCCCCGGGATTCCCTGCTCCATGGCTTTCGCTGGGGCGCGCGATAGATGGGAAATATCAGAATTTTCCGATTCGCCTCGGCGTTCCCGGGCGCTTTAGTTCACGAGCGGGTAACGAAGTCAGAAGAACAAGAGGCGGTCGTTGCAAATATGGAACTCGCAATATCTCTTGCGCAGCCAGCTGCGCTCGCCCGTATCGGTAGCGGGCCGGAGGCGCGCGAAGCCTATTGGCGGGAAAGGCACGGCGATCCCTATCTTGCGGCATGGCTGGCACGATTCACGCCCACGCATTTCTATCAGGGCAGCGAGTTCTGCGAGCACCTTCTGCCTTCGCCACATGCGTTGAAAACCGGCCTGCAGCGTGCCCGGGAATGCCGGATGCGGTTCTGCCTGCTCACGCCGGTGGCTTCGCCGCAGGTGATTCGCAACCTGGCGCTGTTGCTGCCCTTGTTGCCGGCCGATGCGGAAGTGGTGGCGAACGACTGGGGAGTGGTTCGTTTCATTCGCGAAAACCATCCCTCCCTGCGGACGATCGCAGGCCGGATCCTGTGCCGGATGATCAAGGACCCGCGACTGCCCGGCCGCGACTGGGCGATGCACTGCGGGTTCGATTTCGCGCCATTGCGGACGCTGTTCGAACTCTGCGGGCTTCGGCACATGGAAATCGACACGCCGCTTTTCGCCGATACCGAAGCGTTCGCTGCGTTGCCCCTGCGCAAGAGCGTCCATCTGCCGTACTTCTACGTCGCCAAGGGACGCATGTGCCGGATCGGAGCCCTGGCGCAGAGCGGCCCGGAGCGCTTCGCCGTCGGCCGCAAGTGCAAGAAGGAATGCCTGACCCTGAGTGCGCGGATCGAGCGGGCGGAGAGGGATGACCAGTGGTGTTCCTGGCAGATCGGCAACACGATGTTCGGCCGGTACTCGCAGGAGATGCTGGAGGCAGTGATCGCCGCCGTCGACAAGGGATATGTCGATCGACTGGTCATGGCGGGAGATGCGGCATGAGAATCGTCGCTCCGATTTCCCGGCTGGACGAAATCGAACCTGTCGCCCGGGCGGGTGCCAACGAGCTCTACTGCGGGGTCGCGCCGGGGGACTGGACGAAAGGAGTCCGGCTCATCCCTACCATCAATCGGAGACCGTCCGGCAACCTGGCGAGCCGTGCCGACCTGGCACAGGCGATCGAAACCGCGCATGCCAACGGCTGCGCGCTGTCGCTCGTGCTCAATGCGCAGCGCTATTCGGACGAACAGCTGGATGTCGCCAACGAAATCGGCAGGGCGTTCGTCGAAATGGGCGGCGATGCGCTGATCGTTTCCGATCTCGGACTGATCGGCCAGATCGCGCGCTGGCTGCCTGCGCCGAGACTGCATGTGAGTTCGGTAGCGACCTGCCGCAACGCGGAGGCGGCGAGATTCTGCCGCGACCTGGGAGCCTTCCGCCTGATCCTGCCGCGCGACGTCAGCATCGCTGAAGCCTGCGAAATCGCTGCGGAAGTGCCGGATATCGAGGTCGAAGCCTTCATCCTCAACGATGCCTGCATCTTCGAGGAAGGCAATTGCAATACGATCCATCTGCCCCGCCAGTTGGGCGGGCCCATCTGCCTGGATAACTACCGCTACGAATATCGCCGTCGCGATGGCGGCGAACTCAGCGAGAAGCAAGCGGAAAAGCTGCAGGCCAACGACGAGGCCTATCGGAAATGGCTCTGGTACCGCTTTTCCTGCGGGTTTTCGACCACGGCGGGCGGACAGCCATTTGGCCCTTGCGGCTTGTGCGCCTTGCCGGCACTTCTCGGGGGCGGCGTGGCCGCGGTCAAGATCGCCGGCAGAGAGGCTCCGCTCGCGCGCAAGCTGGCCAGCGTGGAAATGGTGCGGGCCGTGCTCGATCGTGCCACCAGCGGAGAGAGCATCGAGCAGATCCGGCATTTCGCGCAGAACCTCAGGCCTTCGGTCGAGCACTGCCGGACGGGCCAGATGTGCTACTACCCGGAAGTGCTGAAATATTGAGCAATCGGGTGATGCGCGGTCTGGTCCATTGGCGCCTCCGGAGCCTGTGACGCGGCGGGGCGCGGCATTGTTTCAGTATCGGTAATAAAGAATCGCATTTCCGCCGTCTTATCCCTTTCCGCCCGTCTCCCTAGAATTCATCTGCCACACTGGCTTTACGGCAACCCCCGCAAGATCACTCTCCAGGACCCTCGACCGTGCCGCGTCCCCTCGTGAAAGGGCTGACCTTCGTCTGCTCCTTTGTCGTTTTCTCAACAATCGCCGGTTGCATCAGCACCCACGGCATCGCCCCGCAGGAACAGCGGCTGGGTGACGCGCAGCTGGCCACCGACGCCGCCATCCAGCACGCCAACGACGAGGCGAACTGGCCGGCGGAGCAGTGGTGGCGCGCCTACCGCGACCCGCAGCTGGACGCCTGGGTGCGCACCGCGCTGGACGGCAGCCCGACCCTGGCCGAAGCCGAGGCGCGGGTGCGCATGGCGCTGTCGCTGGCGGGAGCGGCGGAGGCGGCCGAGGCGCCGCAGGTCAATGGCGACGTCTCGCTGCAGCGCCACGGCTGGCCGGACGACTTCTTCTACGGCCCCGGCGAACTGGCCAAGACCACTACCTGGAACAACAACGCCGCCATAGGCTTCAGCTACGCCCTCGACCTCTGGGGCCGCGAGCGCAGCAACACCGAGCGCTACCTGAACATCGCCTACATGACCGCCGCCGAGGCGCGCATGGCGCAGCTGGAGCTGGAGAGCAACATCGTCCGCGCCTACATCGGCCTGTCGCTGCAGTACGCCGAGCTGGAGGTCGGCGAGGCCACGCTGAAGCAGCAGGAACAGATCCTCGACCTGGCCCGGCGGCGCATGGCCGGCGGCATCGGCACCGAGTTCGAGGTCAGCCAGGCGGAAGTGCCGCTGCCGGAGACGCGGCGCCAGCTGGAGGCGCTGGACGAGGCCATCGCCCTCAGCCGCAACCAGATCGCCGCGCTGGCCGGCAAGGGCCCGGGCGACGGCGCCTCGATCAGGCGCCCGACGCTGGTTCTCGCCGAGCAGCCGGGGCTGCCGGGCAAGCTGCCGCTGCAGCTGGTCGGCCAGCGTCCGGACGTGGTCGCCAGTCGCTGGAAGGTCGCCGCCCAGGCCAAGGGCGTCGACGTGGCGCGCGCCGAGTTCTATCCCAACGTCGACCTGATAGCCAGCGTCGGCTACAGCGCGGTCGGCGGCGGCATGCTGGAGTTCCTCAAGGGACAGAAATTCACCTACGGCGTCGGCCCGGCGATCTCCCTGCCGATCTTCGACGGCGGCAGCCGCCGCGCCCGGCTCGGCCAGGAATCGGCCGGCTACGACGTCGCCGTGGCGCAGTACAACCAGACCCTGGTCAACGCGCTGAAGGGCATCTCCGACCAGCTGATCCGCATCCATTCCATGGAAATCCAGCAGGACCTGGCCGAGCAGGCGCTGGCCGCGGCGCAGAAGACCTACGACATCGCCGCCCGCGCCTACAGCGGCGGCCTCACCGACTACCTCAACGTGCTCAACGCGCAGACCCGCCTGTTCCAGCAGCAACTGGTGGCGCAACGGGTGCGCGCGGCGCGCCTGGCCAGCCACGCCGGGCTGGTGGTGGCCCTCGGCGGCGGCACCCTGAGCGGCCGCGACACGCCGAAGGAAGCGCAGATGGTGCCGGAGACGGTATCGGTGCGCGCGTCGGGCGAACGCTGAGATGGCCCGCGTCAACCTGCTTCCGGCGCTGCCGGACGTCCGCCGCGCGGCCTTCGAATGGGCGCGCAGCGACGGCGTGACCTGGATCTACCTGTTCAAGGTGCTGCTCGCCGCCTTCGTCACCCTCTGGCTGGCGATGCGCCTGGAGCTGCCGCAACCGAGCACCGCGACCATCACCGTGTTCATCGTCATGCAGCCGCAGAGCGGGCAGGTGTTCGCCAAGAGCTTCTACCGCATCCTCGGCAGCATCCTCGGGCTGTCCGTGATGGTCGCGCTGATCGCCCTGTTCGCCCAGGAGCGCGTGCTGTTCCTGCTCGCCATGGCGATCTGGATCGGCCTGTGCACCGCCGGCGCGGCGCGCTACCGCGACTTTCGTTCCTACGCCTGCGTGCTTTCCGGCTACACCGCTGCGCTGATCGGCATCCCCGCCACCCTGCACCCGGACGCCGCGTTCATGCAGGCGGTGTGGCGGCTGCTGGAAGTCTGCCTGGGCATCCTCTGCGCCACCGTGGTCAGCGCGGCGATCTTCCCGCAGAGCGCCGGCGCGGCCATGCGCAACGCGCTGTACCTGCGCTTCGGCGCCTTCGCCGGGTTCGTCCTCGACCATCTCGACGGCGGCGATCCGGCGGCCTTCGAGGCGGCCAGCGTGAACTTCGCCGCCCAGGCGGTCGGCCTCGACACGCTGCGCAGCGCCAGCACCTTCGAAGACCCGCACATGCGCCTGCGCAACGGCCGCCTGCTGCGCCTGAACAACGAATTCATGGTCCTCGGCACCCGCTACCACGCGCTGCACCAGCTGCTGGCGCGCCTGCGCGGGCAGGGCGCGGACGAGGTGCTGGAAGCCTTCGCCCCATGCCTCGACGAACTGCGCCGGGTGCTGCAGCCGTGGCGTGGCCGCGCGGTGACCGACGAGGACGCGCGCTGCCTGGCCGAGCAGCTCGACGAGCATCGCCAGCGCCTGATGCAGTGCATCCGCCAGGCCCGCGCGGAATTGCAGCGCCGGCGGCCGGACGCGGAAGCGCGGCTGGACTTCGACACCGCCGCGGAACTGCTCTACCGCCTCGCCGACGACCTCCACGACTACGCCCAGACCCACGCCTCGCTGGCCGCGCACCGCCACCAGCGCGAGCAGTGGGACGGCGTCTTCGCGCCGCGCGCCAATGCGGTCGGCGCGGCAGTGGCGGGGATGCGCACCGGGATGATGATCCTGCTGTTCGGCAGCTTCTGGATTTCCACCGCCTGGCCCAGCGGCAGCACCTTCGCGCTCAACGCTGTCGCTGTCTCGGCGCTGGCCTCGGCGGCGCCGAACCCGGCGGCGATGGCGCTGCAGATGGCCGTCGGCACGGCGATCTCGGCGCTGCTCGGCTTCACCACGACCTTCTTCGTGTTCCCGCACATCGACGGCTTCCCGCTGCTGTGCATGGTCATGGCCCCGGTGTTCGCCGCCGGCGCCTTCGCCTCGACCCGTCCGCAGTGGGCCGGCTACGGCCTCGGCCTGCTGGTGTTCTTCAGCTTCGGCTCGGTGCCGGCCAACCTGACCGTCTACGACCCGGCGCGGATGATCAACGAGTACATCGCCCTGGTGCTGTCGATGCTGCTCTCGGCCATCGCCGCGGCGGTGATCCTGCCGCCCACCAGCGCCTGGTTCTGGCGGCGCCTGGAGCGGGACCTGCGCATGCGCGTGGTGCAGGCGATCCGCGACCCGCACCCGCAGCCGGCGCCGGCCTTCGAAAGCGCCACTCGCGACCTGCTCAACCAGGCCTATGGCGTCGCCGCCGGCCGCCCGGACGTGCAGCGCCGCCTGCTGCGCTGGACCTTCGTGGTGCTGGAAACCGGCCACGCCATCATCGAACTGCGCCGCGAGCAGGATGCCCTGCCGGACGAGCCGTGCTACGCCGAATCCATGCCCTGGCGCGCGGCGATCCGCGACCTCGGCCGCGCGCTGATCCGCCTGTTCGGGCAGCCCGACGCGGACCGCCAGCGGCAGGCGCTGGACGCCCTGGAGCGTGCCATCGATGCGATCCGCCGCACCGACGAGCAGCGCGCGCCGGACTTCGAGAGTTCGCCGCTGCGGCGCATGCTCAGCTACCTGCACTTCATCCGCACGACCCTGCTCGACCCGCAGTCGCCGCTGCGCGCCGCCGAGCCCAGCCAAGGAACCATCGCCCATGCTGCCTGACCTGCCCCGCGAGGTGGCCTTCCACGGCGTGTACATGCCGGTCATGACCCTGCTGTTCATCGTCGCCGCCGTGCTCGCCTGGGGCCTTGACCGCGTGTTCGCCGCAGCCGGCCTGTACCGCTTCACCTGGCACCCGGCGCTGTTCCGCGTGTGCCTGTTCGCCTGCCTGTTCGGCGCTCTTTCCCTCACCGTCTACCGCTAACGAGTTTCGCCATGACCTTGAAATCCGTCTTCAGCCTGCTGGCGACCCTGCTCATCCTGGCCTGCGCCGCGCTGCTCGGGCGCACCCTCTGGGTGAACTACATGGACACCCCCTGGACCCGCGACGGCCGCGTGCGCGCCGACATCATCAACGTCGCCGCCGACGTTTCCGGCGTGGTGGTGGACGTGCCGGTGCGCGACAACCAGCAGGTGAAGAAGGGCGACCTGCTGCTGCAGATCGATCCCGAGCACTACCAGTTGGCGGTGAAGCAGGCCGAGGCGCTGGTCGCTTCGCGCAAGGCCACCCTCGCCATGCGCAAGCTGAACGCCCGGCGCCGTGCGGCGATGGACGAGCAGGTGGTGTCCCGCGAGAGCCTCGACGACGCCAGCAACACCGCCGCCGCCGCCGAAGCCGACTACCAGCAGGCGCTGGCCGCGCTGGATGCCGCGAAGCTGAACCTGGAACGCACCCGCGTGCGCGCCTCGGTGGACGGCTACGTGACCAACCTCAACGTGCACCGCGGCGACTACGCGCGCATCGGCGAGGCGAAGATGGCGGTGGTCGACGAGAGCTCCTACTGGATCTACGGCTACTTCGAGGAAACCAAGCTGCCGCACATCCGCATCGGCGACCCGGCCGAACTGCAGCTGATGAGCGGCGAGCGCCTGAAGGGCCACGTCGAGAGCATCGCCCGCGCCATCTACGACCGCGACAACCCGGAGAGCCGCGAACTGGTGGCCGACGTCAACCCGACCTTCAACTGGGTCCGCCTGGCCCAGCGCGTGCCGGTGCGCATCCACATCGACGAGGTGCCGGACGGCGTGCTGCTGGCGGCGGGGATCACCGCGACGGTGATCGTCAAGCCGGAGGGGGAGAAGGCGCAGATGTAAAAGGGGCGGTCGCGGGCATGGCCCGCTCCTACGGGAACCATGAAGTCGCACCTTCACCGTAGGGTGCATAACGCGCCAGCGTTATCCACCACCAGCCCCGCGACGATGTCCATCGGCGGATGATGCTGGCGCATCATTC
>NZ_FNIJ01000016.1 GCF_900103845.1 Pseudomonas jinjuensis | reverse complement strand
GGGATATCAAGAGCTCCCTGCAGCAGAACGCGGTCACCCTGCGCAGCAAGAAGGTCGAGCTTATCTATCAGGAAGTCTGGGGGTTGCTGCTGAGCTACAACGTCATTCGCCGTGAGGCGAGTCAGGCAGCGGTGGCCTTCGGCCGCTCAGTATCCGAGATACGCTTCAAGCCGGTAGCCCACTACATCGCCGTTCAACTGATCGTGATGGCAGCGGCCAATCCGATTTCTGCTACCGGAAGGCGATTGACGGAGTTGCGGGCCGGGATCGGCGGGCTGTTTCTGGATCGCCGTCCAAGGCCTACCAGGCCAAGGACGGTGAAGATCTCAAAGACTCGTTACCCGGTGAACCGCAAGGCCGCTCCGCTTAAGTGAACAGCATTACGCATTTCGCGGGCTTTTTCACAGCGGCGGTCGGCCGGGCGCTCAGACGAAGCAGAGGCAGAGCGATTCGGCGATGTAGGCGGGCTTGGCCTGGTTTTCGATTTCCAGCGTGCAGCGCGACTTGATCAGCCACTGGCCGGGGTTCTTCTCGGTGATGTCGGATACGCTGATCTGCATGCGTACCCGCGAGCCGACCGGAACCGGCTGGATGAAGCGCACGCTGTCGAGGCCGTAGTTGACCACCATCTTCGGGTTTTCCGGCAGCACGGCCAGGCCTTCCATCAACCTGGGAATCAGCGACAGCGAGAGGAACCCGTGGGCGATGGTGCCGCCGAACGGCGTCTGCTTCGCCCGCTCCGGGTCGACGTGGATGAACTGGTGGTCCTCGGTGCACTCGGCGAACTGGTTGACGCGCTGCTGGTCGATGGTGAGCCACTCGGAGTGGCCCAGGTCCTTGCCTATGTAGTCCTTCAGGGTATTTGCGGGTACGAACGGCATAACTTCTCCATTGGCGCGATTTTCTTGTGGTGTAGCCGGGCTGCCAGCCCGGGCCGCTAGATCATCATGTAACCAGTTCATGGTCAATATGCCGGTCGTCAGTCATTCTTTAGGCGAATATGACTCCATAGTCACGGGAGGGGCAGGCATAATGCGTCCCCCTTTCGCTGGAGGAAATCCCATGCTGCTGCGTGGCCTGACCTGGCTGGTGCTGTTCCAGCTGCTCGGCACGGGTCTCAACGTGCTGATCCTGCCCATGATCCCCGGGCCGATCATCGGCCTGGTGCTGCTGTTCCTCTACCTGCTGGTGCGTGGTGAGGTCAGCGAGCCGATCAACGTCGCGGCCTCGTCGCTGCTGCGCTACCTGCCGCTGCTGCTGGTGCCGGCGGCGGTGGGAGTGATGGTCTACGCGCGGCAGATCGCCGCCGACTTCTGGGCCATCGCCGGCGCGCTGGTGCTGTCGCTGCTGCTGTCGTTCCTGTTCGCCGGCTGGCTGATGCAGAAGCTGCTCGACCGCCAGAAACATCGTCGGGAGGGCGCCTGATGTTCGACTGGCAAGGCGCCGCTCAGGCGGTGATCCATCATCCGCTGTTCTGCGTCGGCGTCACCCTCGGCGCCTACCAGCTGGCGCTGGCCGCCTACGAGCGCACGCGGCTGGTGTTCCTGCAGCCGGTGCTGGTGTCCATGCTGATGGTGATCGGCGTGCTGCTGGCCTGCGGCATCGGCTACGACGAATACAGGACCAACGCACAGGTGCTGACCATCCTCCTCGGTCCTTCCACCGTGGCGCTGGCGGTGCCGCTGTTCCTCAACCTCAGGCGCATCCGCCAGCTGTTCTGGCCGACCCTGCTGACCCTGGTGATCGCCGGCCTGTTCGCCACCGTCGCCGGGATCGGCCTGGCCTGGGCGTTCGGCATGGAGCGCAACATGCTGATGAGCCTGGCGCCGAAGTCGGTGACCTCGCCGATCGCCATGCTGGTGGCCAGCCAGATCGGCGGCGTGGCGGCGCTGGCGGCGGTGTTCGTGCTGATCACCGGCGTGCTCGGCGCCATCCTCGGGCCGGAACTGCTGCGCCGCATCGGCGTCCACCATCCCGCGGCGCAGGGCATGGCGCTGGGCATGACCGCCCATGCGGTGGGCACCGCCCGCGCGCTGCAGGAAGGCGAGGAATGCGGCGCCTTCGCCGCCCTGGCGATGAGCCTGATGGGCGTCGCCACTGCCGTGCTGCTACCGTTGGCGGTAGCCTTGATCGCATGAGGCCGGCTGCGCGTCGGCCATACTGCCTGGAAAGCCCTGCCTGGCCTGGATAGCGAGGCCGGGCAGGTCGACTGGTTGAGGAATCGTCATGAGCTTGCCGCTGTTTCCGCTCAATACCGTGCTGTTCCCCGGCTGCCGGCTCGATCTGCAGATATTCGAGGCGCGCTACGTGGACATGATCGGCCGCTGCATGAAGCAGGACAGCGGGTTCGGCGTGGTGGCCATCGTCCGCGGCGAGGAAGTCGGCACCGCCCCCGGCGCGTTCGCCCGGGTCGGCTGCGAGGCGCGCATCCGCGACTGGCAGCAGCGACCCAACGGCATGCTCGGCATCCGCGTCGAGGGCGCCCGGCGCTTCCGCGTGGAATCGGCGAAGGTGCTGCCGGACCAGTTGACCGTTGCCGAGGTGGAGTGGCTGGAAGAACTGCCGGAGAAACCGCTGACCGACGAGCACGAGGACCTCGCCACGCTGCTCGGCGCGCTGTCCATGCACCCGATGGTTTCGTCGCTGGAAATGGGCGGCGAAGTCCTGGGCCAGCAGGACCTCGCCTGCCAACTGGCCTACCTGCTGCCATTCGACGTGGCGCAGAAGCAGGTGCTGCTGGAGATGGACGACCCCACCGTGCGCCTGGCGCGGATACAGGTTCTGCTGGAGCAGTTGCAGGGGGATCTGATCGCGTAGGAGCAATTGCCGTCGCATCTTCCCGTAGGAGCGGGCCATGCCCGCGATGCTCTTGTGCCGAAGATGGTCGCGGGCATGGCCCTACAGTGGTGCCCCCGGGTGGAAAACCGTGAAGCGTTTTCCACCCTGTCCCCGCTTCAGATCACCAGCATTTCCATGAACCGGTTGACCGGCGTGGCCTCCAGCCGTGTCTGGTCCTTGCACAGGGCGAAGATTTCCGCGCAGCGCTGCGCCGGGAAGCGTGTCGCCAGGTTGGCCTGGAATTTCCGCTCCAGCAGCGGAATGCCTTCGGCGCGCCGGCGGCGGTGGCCGATGGGGTATTCCACGGCGACCTGGCCAGTGCTGCTGCCGTCCTTGAAGAACACTTCCACGGCATTGGCGATGGAGCGCTTGTCCGGCTCCAGGTATTCGCGGGTGTAGCGCGGGTCTTCGACTATCTCCATCTTCCCGCGCAGTTCGTCGATCAGCGGATGGGCGGCGTGGAAGGCGTCCTCGTAGTGCTCGGCGACGAGGTCGCCGAAGATCAGCGGCACGGCGGTCATGTACTGGATGCAGTGGTCGCGGTCGGCGGGATTGGTCAGCGGGCCGACCTTGGAGATGATGCGGATCGCCGATTCCTGGGTGGTGATGACGATGCGGTCGATCTCGCCGAGGCGGTCCTTCACCTGCGGATGCAGGATCACCGCGGCCTCGGCGGCGGTCTGCGCGTGGAACTCGGCGGGGAAGCTGATCTTGAACAGGATGTTCTCCATCACGTAGCTGCCGAAGCCCTGCGGGAAACGGAAGTGGCGCAGCTTAGCCGGCTTGGTATCCAGGTCCTTGTTGGTATGGCTGAACGACACGTCGTAGAAGCCCCATTGCGGCGCAGTGAGCACGCCGGGGATGCCCATCTCGCCGCGCCGGGCGATGTCCGCCAGGCGCACGCCGCGGCTGGAGGCGTCGCCCGCCGCCCAGGACTTGCGCGAGCCGGCGTTCGGCGCGTGGCGGTAGGTGCGCAGCGCCTGGCCGTCGACGAAGGCGTGGGACAGCGCGGCGAGCATCTGCTCACGATTGGCGCCGAGCAGCCAGGTGGCGACGGCGGTGGAGGCGACCTTCACCAGCAGCACGTGGTCGAGGCCGACGCGGTTGAAGGAGTTTTCCAGCGCGAACACGCCCTGGATCTCGTGGGCCTTGACCATGGCTTCGAGCACCGTGCGCATGCTCAGCGACGCATCGCCGTTGGCCAGGCGCTGCTGCGACAGGTGATCGGCCACGGCGAGGATGGCGCCGAGGTTGTCCGAGGGATGCCCCCATTCGGCGGCCAGCCAGGTGTCGTTGAAGTCCAGCCAGCGCACCATGGCGCCGATGTCCCAGGCGGCCTTGACCGGGTCGAGGCGGAAGCTGGTGCCAGGGACGCGAGAACCATGGGGCACCACGGTGCCTTCCACCAGCGGGCCGAGGTGCTTGGTGCACTCGGGGAAGCGCAGGGCGAGCAGGCCGCAGCCAAGGGTGTCCATCAGGCAGTTGCGGGCGGTGTCGAGGGCTTCGGCGGAATCGACCTGGTAGCCGAGGACGTAGTCGGCGATGTCCTGCAGGACCGGGTCGTAGTCGGGGCGGATGTTGAGGTCGACGTTGCTGCTCATCTTTCCTCCGAATGATTGCAGTCGGGGTTCCCCTCACCCTAGCCGTCTCCCGGAGGGAGAGGGGACCGTTCGGCGTAAGCGGGAGTATCGGAACCTTCCTGTAGGAGCGGGCCATGCCCGCGACCGGCCGCGCCCAGGTGCGCTCCTACAATGAGCCGTGCACCGGTGCGCCAATGGGAATCCGTTCGCGAGCAAGCTCGCTCCTACAAACGAAAAAGCCCGCTTGCGCGGGCTTCTCCAAATCGACCGGAAGCGTTCCTTAGAACGAATCCCCCGGCACACGCACCACGCCTTCCATCAGGATGCGCGCGCTGCGGCTCATGATCGCCTTGGTGGCGGTCCAC
This sequence comes from Pseudomonas jinjuensis, assembly GCF_900103845.1. Lineage (GTDB taxonomy): Bacteria > Pseudomonadota > Gammaproteobacteria > Pseudomonadales > Pseudomonadaceae > Pseudomonas > Pseudomonas jinjuensis. The sequence goes on along the minus strand of NZ_FNIJ01000016.1, from coordinate 139,104 downwards.
TCGCCGTTCACCTGGGCGGCCTCGGCGCCGACGCGCAGGGTGCCGGACGGGTGGCCGAAGCGCACGGCGCTGCGCTCACCGCCACCGGCGGCGATGTTCACCAGGGTGCCGGGGATGGCGGCGGCGGTGCCGATGGCCACGGCGGCGGTGCCCATCATGGCGTGGTGCATCTTGCCCATGGACAGCGCGCGGACCAGCAGGTCGATCTCGCCGGCCTTCACTTGCTTGCCGCTGGAGGTGATGTAGTCCTTCGGCGGTGCGACGAAGGCGACCTTCGGCGTGTGCTGGCGGGTGAGGGCTTCTTCCGGCTTCTTGATCAGGCCCATGCGCAGAGCGCCGGCGACGCGGATCGCCTCGAGGCGGGCCAGCGCTGCCGGATCGGTGTTGACCGCTTCGCGCAGCTCGCTGCCGGTGTAGCCGATGGCCTCGGCCTCGACGAACACGGTCGGGATGCCGGCGCTGATCATGGTCGCCTTGAGGATGCCGACGCCGGGCACGTCCAGGTCGTCGACCAGGTTGCCGGTGGGGAACATGGAGCCGCCGTCTTCGCCGTCATCGGACGGGTCGAGGAACTCCAGCACGATCTCGGCGGCCGGGAAGGTCACGCCGTCCAGCTCGAAGTCGCCGGTTTCCTGGACCTGGCCGTTGCTGACCGGTACGTGGGCGATGATGGTTTTCCTGATGTTGGCTTGCCAGATACGCACCACGCAGGTGCCGTTCTCCGGGATGCGCGACGGATCGACCAGGCCGGCGTGGATGGCGAAGGCGCCGGCGGCGGTGGACAGGTTGCCGCAGTTGCCGCTCCAGTCGACGAAGGCCTTGTCGATGGATATCTGGCCGTAGAGGTAGTCGACGTCGTGCTCGGGCTGGCTGCTCTTCGACAGGATCACGCACTTGCTGGTGCTGGAGGTGGCGCCGCCCATGCCGTCGATGTGCGCCGAATACGGATCGGGGCTGCCGATCACGCGCATGAACAGCTTGTCGCGGGCTTCACCCGGAACCTGGCAGCGCTCGGGCAGGTCCTGCAGGCGGAAGAACACGCCCTTGCTGGTGCCGCCGCGGATGTAGGTGGCGGGGATCTTCACTTGGGGTACGTGGGGCATGGGATCAGGTCCTGGCAGTTCAATGTAGGAGCGAGCTTGCTCGCGAACAGCCCCGCAGCGGGGACGGGTTCGCGAGCAAGCTCGCTCCTACGAAAAGATGCCGAGCCCGGAGGCTCGGCGCTTGACGTTATGCCACTTCGCCTTTCAGGAAGTCCTTGGCGAAGCGCTGCAGCACGCCACCGGCGTTGTACACGCTGACATCGGCGGCGGTGTCCAGGCGGCAGGTGACCGGGACGCGGACCACTTCACCGTTGCGGCGAGTGACCACCAGGGTCAGGTCGCAGCGCGGCGACAGGTCGCCTTCGATGTCGTAGGTCTCGGTGCCGTCGAGGCCGAGGGTCAGGCGGGTGGTGTCCGGCTTGAACTCCACCGGCAGCACGCCCATGCCGACCAGGTTGGTGCGGTGGATGCGCTCGAAGCCTTCGGCAACGATCACTTCCACGCCCGCCAGGCGTACGCCCTTGGCCGCCCAGTCACGGGACGAGCCCTGGCCGTAGTCGGCGCCGGCGACGATGATCAGCGGCTGCTTGCGGTTCATGTAGGTTTCGATCGCTTCCCACATGCGCATGACCTTGCCTTCCGGCTCGACACGCGCCAGCGAACCCTTCTTCACCTGGCCATCGACAACGGCCATTTCATTGACCAGTTCCTTGTTGGCGAAGGTCGCACGCTGCGCGGTCAGGTGGTCGCCGCGGTGGGTGGCGTAGGAGTTGAAGTCCTCCTCCGGCACGCCCATCTTGTGCAGATACTCGCCGGCGGCCGAGCTCATCTGGATCGCGTTGGACGGCGACAGGTGGTCGGTGGTGATGTTGTCCGGCAGGATCGCCAGCGGCAGCATGCCTTTCAGGGTGCGCTCACCAGCCAGCGCGCCTTCCCAGTACGGCGGACGGCGGATGTAGGTGGACATCGGGCGCCAGTCGTACAGCGGGCTTTCCGCTTCCTGAACGCTGCCCAGATCGAACATCGGGATGTAGATCTGGCGGAACTGCTCGGGCTTGACGCTGGCGGCGACGATGGCATCGATTTCCTCGTCGGACGGCCACAGGTCCTTCAGAGTGATGGCATTGCCCTGACTGTCGGTGCCCAGCACGTCCTGCTCGATGTCGAAGCGCACGGTACCGGCGATGGCGTAGGCGACCACCAGCGGCGGCGAGGCGAGGAAGGCCTGCTTGGCGTACGGGTGGATACGGCCGTCGAAGTTGCGGTTACCCGACAGTACGGCAGTGGCGTACAGGTCGCGATCGATGATTTCCTGCTGGATTACCGGGTCCAGTGCACCGGACATGCCGTTGCAGGTGGTGCAGGCGTAGCCGACGATGCCGAAGCCCAGCTTCTCCAGTTCCGGCAGCAGGCCGGCTTCTTCCAGGTACAGCTTGGCGACCTTGGAGCCCGGAGCGAAGGAAGTCTTCACCCACGGCTTGCGCACCAGGCCCAGCGCGTTGGCCTTCTTCGCCACCAGACCGGCAGCAACGACGTTGCGCGGGTTGGAGGTGTTGGTGCAACTGGTGATGGCGGCGATGATCACCGCGCCATCGGGCATCAGACCATGGGCCTCTTCGTCCCGGCCGGACTCCAGCTTGCCTCCGTCGGCGATGCCGCGCTCGGCCAGTGCCGAGGTCGGCAGGCGGCGGTGCGGGTTGGACGGACCGGCCATGTTGCGCACGACGCTGCCCAGGTCGAAGCTCAGCACGCGCTCGTACTCGGCGGTCTTCAGGGCGTCGCTCCACAGGCCGAGGGTCTTCGCGTAGTTCTCCACCAGCGCTACCTGCTCCGGCTCGCGGCCGGTGAGCTTGAGGTAGTCGATGGTCTGCTGGTCGATGTAGAACATCGAGGCAGTGGCGCCGTATTCCGGGCACATGTTGGAGATGGTCGCGCGGTCGCCGATGGACAGGCTGTCGGCACCCTCGCCGAAGAACTCGACGTAGGCACCCACCACGCGCTCCTTGCGCAGGAACTCGGTCAGCGCCAGGACGATGTCGGTAGCGGTGATGCCGGGCTGGCGCTTGCCGGTCAGCTCGACGCCGACGATGTCGGGCAGGCGCATCATGGACGGATGGCCGAGCATCACGGTTTCCGCTTCCAGGCCGCCGACACCGATGGCGATCACGCCCAGCGCATCCACGTGCGGAGTGTGCGAGTCGGTGCCGACGCAGGTGTCGGGGAAGGCCACGCCACCACGCGCCTGGATCACCGGGCTCATTTTCTCCAGGTTGATCTGGTGCATGATGCCGTTGCCGGCCGGGATCACGTCGACGTTCTTGAACGCGGTCTTGGTCCACTCGATGAAGTGGAAGCGGTCCTCGTTGCGGCGATCCTCGATGGCGCGGTTCTTCTCGAAGGCTTCCGGGTCGAAGCCCGGGGCTTCCACGGCCAGCGAGTGGTCGACGATCAGCTGGGTCGGAACCACCGGGTTGACCTTGGACGGGTCACCGCCCTGATCGGCGATGGCGTCGCGCAGGCCGGCCAGGTCGACCAGCGCGGTCTGGCCGAGGATGTCGTGGCAGACCACGCGTGCCGGATACCAGGGGAAGTCCAGGTCGCGCTTGCGGTAGATCAGCTGTTCCAGCGAGGCGGTCAGGTCCGCCGGCTCGCAGCGACGCACCAGCTGCTCGGCCAGCACGCGGGAGGTGTACGGCAGTTTTTCCCAGGCGCCAGCCTGGATCTCCTCGACGGCCGCGCGGGCGTCGAAGTAGTCCAGCTGGGTGCCCGGCAGGCTTTTACGGTATTGGCTATTCATCTTATTTGCGGTCCTTGAGCTCGACGAACTTCAGATCTTCCGGGCCGACGTAGTTGGCGCTCGGGCGGATGATCTTGCCGTCGATGCGCTGCTCGATGACGTGGGAGGACCAGCCGGCGGTGCGGGCGATCACGAACAGCGGGGTGAACATGGCGGTGGGCACGCCCATCATGTGGTAGCTGACGGCGCTGAACCAGTCGAGGTTCGGGAACATCTTCTTGATGTCCCACATGATGGTTTCCAGGCGCTCGGCGATATCGAACATCTTGGTGTTGGACTGCTCGGCGGACAGCTGGCGAGCGACTTCCTTGATCACCTTGTTGCGCGGGTCGGCGATGGTGTAGACCGGGTGGCCGAAGCCGATGATCACTTCCTTCTTCTCGACGCGGGCGCGGATGTCGGCCTCGGCCTCGTCCGGATTGTCGTAGCGCTTCTGGATCTCGAAGGCGACTTCGTTGGCGCCGCCGTGCTTCGGACCACGCAGTGCGCCGATGGCGCCGGTGATGCAGGAGTACATGTCGGAGCCGGTGCCGGCGATCACGCGGGAGGTGAAGGTGGAGGCGTTGAACTCGTGCTCAGCGTACAGGTTGAGCGAGGTGTGCATCGCGCGAACCCACGACTCGCGCGGCTTCTCGCCGTGCAGCAGGTGCAGGAAGTGGCCGCCGATGGAGTCATCGTCGGTTTCCACGTCGATGCGCTTGCCGTTGTGGCTGAAGTGGTACCAGTACAGCAGGGCGGAACCCAGGGAAGCCATCAGCTTGTCGGCGATGTCGCGGGCGCCCGGGTGGTTGTGGTCTTCCTTCTCCGGCGACAGGCAGCCCAGCACGGAGGTGGCGGTGCGCATCACGTCCATCGGGTGGGCGGACGGCGGCAGTTGCTCCAGGGCGGCCTTGACGCCGGCCGGAAGGCCGCGCAGGGCTTTCAGCTTGGCCTTGTAGGCGGCCAGTTCGGCGACGTTCGGCAGCTTGCCGTGGACCAGCAGGTGGGCGATTTCCTCGAACTCGCAACGGTTGGCGAAGTCGAGAACGTCATAGCCGCGGTAGTGCAGGTCGTTGCCGGTACGGCCGACGGTGCAGAGGGCGGTATTGCCGGCGGCGGTGCCGCTCAGGGCTACGGATTTCTTCGGCTTGAAGCCAGTAACGGTGGTTTCAGTGCTCATCGGTATCTCCTCATTCCTTTCGATAAAAGCGCTGAAGGCTGGAAGCTGAACGAAGAGCGAATCGTCCAGCCTTTAGCCTCCAGCGCTCTTGTCGGCTGTTATTTATTTTTTGCTGGCGAACAGCGCGTCGAGCTTGTTCTCGAAGGCGTGGTAGCCGATGCGGTCGTACAGCTCCGCACGGGTCTGCATGATGTCGATGACGTCTTTCTGGTGGCCGTTCTGGCGGATCGAGGTGTACACGGCTTCAGCGGCCTTGTTGGCGGCGCGGAAGGCGGACAGCGGGTAGAGCTGGATGGCTACGCCGACCGAGGCCAGCTCGTCGCGGGAGAACAGCGGGGTGGCGCCGAACTCGGTGATGTTGGCCAGGATCGGCACGTTCAGCGCGTCGACGAAGCGCTTGTAGGTCGGCAGGTCGTAGGCGGCCTCGGCGAAGATGGCGTCGGCGCCGGCTTCGACGTAGCGCTGGCAGCGCTCGATGGCGGCGTCCACACCCTCGGCCTGGATGGCGTCGGTACGGGCGATCAGGAAGAAGTTCGGGTCGGTCTTGGCGTCGGCGGCGGCTTTCACGCGGTCAGCCATCTCCTCGGTGGAGACGATTTCCTTGCCCGGACGGTGGCCGCAGCGCTTGGCGCCGACCTGGTCTTCGATGTGCGCGGCGGCGGCGCCGGCCTTGATCAGGTTCTTGACGGTACGCTCGATGTTGAAGGCGCTCGGACCGAAGCCGGTGTCGATGTCGACCAGCAGCGGCAGGTCGCAGACGTCGGTGATGCGGCGCACGTCGGTGAGCACGTCATCCAGGGTGTTGATGCCCAGATCCGGCAGACCCAGGGAACCGGCAGCCACACCACCACCGGACAGGTAGATGGCCTTGAAGCCGGCGCGCTTGGCCAGCAGGGCATGGTTGGCGTTGATCGCGCCAATCACCTGCAGCGGTTTTTCCTCGGCGATGGCATCGCGGAAACGCTGGCCGGGGGTCTTGTAGGTCATGCTTCACCTCGTTGTGCTTGGGTCTGGGCTATCTGGGCTTGGATGATTCGCCGCGACGCGCCGATGTGACGGCGCATCAGCAGTTCGGCCAACTCGCCATCGCGGTCGGCGATGGCATCGAGAATCCGGTGATGCTCGTTGAAGGCCTGGCGCGGCCGGTTTGGCGTTGCCGAATATTGCAGCCGGTACATGCGCACCAGCTGGTACAGCTCGTTGCAGAGCATGCGGGTCAGGGTGCGGTTGCCGCTGCCCTGGATGATCCGGTAGTGGAAGTCGTAGTCGCCTTCCTGCTGGTAGTAGCCGCGGCCGGCCTGGAATGCCTCGTCGCGCTCGTGGGTGTCGAGCACCCGGCGCAGCTCGTCGATCTCGGCCTGGCTCATGCGCTCGGCGGCCAGGCGACAGGCCATGCCTTCCAGGGATTCGCGGATCTCGTAGAGCTCCACCAGCTCTTCCAGGCTCAGCGACACCACCCGCGCGCCGACGTGCGGCACGCGCACCAGCAGCTTCTGTCCTTCCAGACGATGGATCGCCTCGCGCAGCGGACCGCGGCTGATGCCGTAGGTGCGCGCCAGTTCCGGCTCGGAAATCTTGCTGCCGGGAGCGATCTCGCCCTTGACGATGGCGGACTGGATCTTGCGGAAGACGTGTTCCGCCAGAGTCTCGCTGTCGTCCTCGGGGACTGTGGGCAGTGCGATGAGTTCGTTCATGGTGTCGACAATGTTCTCGTTGTGGGGCGAAATCTACCCATGCAGGGCGTGTCGGTCAATGAAGAATTCAAGGATTGTCGACAATCGTATAAGGAGGGAGGGGGTTATGCCTACAAAGTCAGGGGCTTTTCGACGGACGGCAGCCGTTGGCAGGGGGATGGCGCGATGCGGATGGAGCGGGCGGCTAGGATCGAAGGAACGGGACTATCGGGCAATACCACGACTGGAGGATTCGGCGGAATGGGCCTTTATGACCGGCATGTACTGCCGCACCTGATCGACTTCGCCTGCGGCATGGGCGACGTGATGAAGCAGCGCGCGCAACTGGTGCCGCGGGCGGAAGGGCGGGTGCTGGAGATCGGCATGGGCACCGGGCTTAACCTGGGGTTCTACGACCCGGAGAAAGTGTCGACAATCGTCGGCGTCGATCCGGCGGCGCAGATGCAGCGCCTCTGCCGCCGGCGCGCGGAAAGTGTCGACATTCCAGTGGAGATGGTCGCCTTGGAGCTGGGCGAGATCCAGGCGCCGGAGGCCAGCTTCGACAGCATCGTCTGCACCTTCACCCTGTGCAGCATCCCGGACGCCGTCGCCGCGCTCAGGGAAATGCGCCGGGTGCTCAAGCCCGGCGGCAAGCTGCTGTTCTGCGAACACGGCCTGGCGCCCGATGCCGGCGTGCGCACCTGGCAGCACCGGCTGACACCTTGGTGGAAACCGCTCGCCGGCGGCTGCCACCTGGACCGCGACATGCCGGCGCTGATCGCCAGTGGAGGATTCCGGATCCGCGAGCTGAGCGAACAGTACCTGCCGGGGCCACGGCCGATGACCTATGTGTATCGGGGCGTGGCGGAGTGAGGGGAAGCGAAGACCCTGTAGGAGCGGGCCATGCCCGCGACATCGCGGCCGGTCGTGGGCATGGCCCACTCCTACAAAAAGCACTATCCGGCCACTCTGGCGCTGAAGGAAAACCGGATCGCCAGCAAGCTGGCTCCTACAGGTCCGCTGTCAACCGGGCCATGTCTGCGAACGCAGGGGAAATCCTGTAGGAGCGGGCCATGCCCGCGAAATAATGCGGGTCGCGGGCAGGCCCGCTCCTACGGAATACGAAACGTTTGGCGCTGGGGGTAAGGCGTAGGGCGCATGACGCGCCAGCGTCATCCGCCGTTTTGGCGACGACGCGGCGGATGCGATGGGTGGGATTGCGTAGGGTGGACGTGGCTTTTCACGTCCACCGCCCCGGCCGGCCTCACTCCAGCTCGTCATCCTCGCGCAGCAGCACGCAGGCGCGGCCCTGCCCGGTTTCCTGGTAGTCGTACAGGTAATACATCTCCACCTTGTCGACACGCGCCATCACCGCCACGTAGTCGCCCGGTTCGGCGAGGAAGAATTCCCGCGATGCCGGCTCGGCCTCGCATTCGATGAAGGCGCTGAAGAAGCGCTCCGGGGCGGCGCCGTCGTAGTAGGCGTCGCGGTCCTCGGCGGTCCACTCGGCCGGCGGCTGGAACGGGCCGGCGATCAGCACCCGGGCGTCGCCCAGTTCGTCCTCCTCGGCGTCCTCGTCCTCTTCATTGGGGCGGTACAGGGTGGCGTCCAGCGCCCGTGCGTCGGCGAGGATGCTCTCGCGGGCGGCCAGGCGGGCAACCGGATCGACGCCGGCTTCCTGGCAGAGCTGGTTCCAGCGAATGTCGAGTTCAGCGTTGCGGTCGTTCGAGGGCATGGATGGCTCCGGAATGCCAGGACGGGAGAGCGCTAGTGTCCGGGAGTGGCGGCGGCGGTGCAATGGCCGTGGAGCGGGAGTCCGCGCTTGCGGCGGGTCGCGGGCATCGCTCCTACACGGTTTATTGGATCCCCGCGTTCGCGGGGAAGACGGAGTTGAGAGTCGCACGGAGTTATCCGAGAAATCCGTCATTACCAGAAGACACTGGCTCCTACACCCCAGGCTCAGCTGTAGGAGCGGGCCATGCCCGCGACCCACAAACCTCTAGAGCCCGTACTTCTTCACCTTGTCGAACAGCGTGGTCTTGGCCATGCCCAGCGCCACACTCGCCTGGCTGAGGTTGCCGCCGTGGCGCTCCAGGGCGGCCTGCAACAGGCTGCGTTCGAAGGCTTCCACAGCCTCGGCGAAGCGCGGTTCGCTGGCGTCGGGGCCGAGGCCGCTCTTGCCCAGCACCGGCAGGCCGAGGGCGAAGCGTTCGGCGACGTTGCGCAACTCGCGCACGTTACCCGGCCAGTCGTGGGCCATCAGGCTGGCGGCGGTGGCGTTGTCGATCACCGGCGCCGGGCGGTCGAAGCGGATCGACGACTGCTGGAGGAAGTGCTCGAACAGCATGAGGATGTCCTCGCGCCGTTCGCGCAGCGGCGGCAGTTGCAGCGTCACCACATTGAGTCGGTAGTAGAGGTCGCTGCGGAAGCTGCCGTCGCGGCCCATGGCGCCGAGGTCGGACTTGGTCGCGGCGATCACCCGGGCGTCCACCGGGATCAGCTGGTTCGAGCCGAGGCGCTCCAGGCTGTGTTCCTGCAGCACGCGCAGCAGCTTGATCTGCAGGTTCAGCGGCATGCTCTCGATCTCGTCGAGGAACAGCGTGCCGCCGTCGGCGTGCTCGATCTTGCCGATCCGGCGCTTGCCGGCGCCGGTGAAGGCGTGGGCCTCGTGGCCGAAGATTTCGCTGTCGATCAGGCTTTCCGGCAGGCCGCCGCAGTTCAGCGCGACGAATTCCTTGCCCTGCCGGCGGCTGTGGTCGTGCAGGCAGCGCGCGACCAGTTCCTTGCCGGTGCCGGTCTCGCCCTCGATGAGCACGTTGGCCGAGGTGTCGGCGACATTGGCGATCAGTTCGCGCAGGGCCTGCATGGCCGGCGAGCGGCCGATCAGCCGGGCCTCCAGCGCCTGGCGTCCGGCGAGCTGGCGGCGCAGCGACGAGACTTCGCGGCTCAGCGCGCGCTGGGCCAGGGCGCGGCGCGCGGTGTCGACCAGGCGTTCCGGCGAGAAGGGTTTCTCCATGAAGTCGTAGGCGCCGTCGCGCATGGCCTGCACCGCCATGGCGATGTCGCCGTGACCGGTGATCAGCACCACCGGCAGGCTCGGGTCCTTTTCCTTCAGCCGGGCCAGCAGCTGCAGGCCATCCATGCCGGGCAGGCGGATGTCGCTGACGACGATGCCGGGGAAATCCCCGTCGACGCGCTTCAGCGCTTCCTCGGCGCTGCCGACGCCGTCGCTTTCGATGTCTTCCAGGCTCAGGGCCTGCTGGCAGCCCAGCAGGATGTGCGGGTCGTCCTCGACGACCAGTACGCGCAGGGTTTCGCTCATATGTGGGTACTCGTCGCTGCGGCGGCCAGCAGCGGCAGGATCAGCTCGAAGGCGGTGCCGCCGCTTTCCGGATGGACCACGCCGAGGCTGCCGCCGGCGGCGGTGGCGAGGCTGGCCGAGAGGGTCAGGCCGAGCCCGAGGCCGTGTTCGCCGGGCTTGGTGGTGAAGAAGGGTTCGAACAGGTGCACGCGGGCGTCGGGCGGGATGCCGGGGCCGTTGTCGCGCACCGTCAGGTGGTACTGGCCGTCCTGCTCGCGGCCGCTGAGCCAGAGCTGGCGGTCGTCCTGGGCGCTCATGGCGTCGAGGGCGTTGGCGATCAGGTTGACCAGGATCTGCTCCAGGCGGGTCTGGTCGATGGCCAGGCAGACGTCCTCGTACTCGCGGTGCAGGGTCGCCGGCACGGCCTTCAGGCGCACCTGCAGCACCAGCAGCGCGGCGTCCACCGCCTTGCCCAGGCGCGCCTGGCCGTGATCGTCGGCGCGCCGGGCGAAGGCGCGCAGGCTGCCGGTGATGCGGCCCATGCGGTCGACCATCTCGTTGATCGCTTCGAGGTTGCTGCTGGCGGTATCCAGCGCGCCGCGCTGGAGGAAGCGCACGGTGTTGCCGGACAGCGTGCGCAGCGCCGCCAGCGGCTGGTTGAGTTCGTGGGCGATGCTGGTGGACATCTGCCCGATCACCGCCAGCTTGCCCGCCTGGACCAGGCGGTCCTGGGCCTTGCGCAGGGTTTCCTCGGCCTGCCGGCGTTCGCGGATCTGCTCGCGCAGGTGCTGGTTGCTGGCGCGCAGGTCGGCGGTGCGTTCGGCGATCCGGCGTTCCAGCTCGCTGTTGGCCTTCTGCAGCGCCTCGCGGGCGGCGAGGCGGGTGGCGAGCACCTTGCGCCGCTCGTTCCAGGCGATCAGCAGGAAGGCCAGCAGGGCGAAGCCGACGGCGGCGAGCATGCCGTGGATCATTGCCTCGCGGCGCTGCTCCTGCAGCGGGGTGAACAGGGTGAAGTTCCACGGCGTGTCGACCAGCCTGCGGGTCTGCGACAGGTAGGTGATGTTCGGCGTCGCGTTCGCTTCGGTGGCGGGGAAGGTCAGGGTCTCGACGTTTTCCGCCAGCGCCTCGCGGGCCAGCGGCTGCCACTCGTTGAGCGCCCACCAGTAGTACTGCAGGCTGCGCGCCAGGCGTTCCTTGTCGTCGGCGCTGAGCGGACGCACCGCCTTGAGGCGCAGGGCCGGATCGCTGGAGAGGATGATGATGCCGTTCTCGTCGCTGACGAAGGCGTGCAGGCGGGCCTTCTCCCAGCGCTGCTCGATGGCGTCCAGGCGCACCTTGACCACCGCCACGCCGACGATGCGCCCGCCGTGCACCAGGCCGTGGGCCAGGTAGTAGCCGGGTTCGCCGGTGGTGCTGCCGATGCCGTAGAAGCGCCCCGGTTTGCCCCGCATGGCGTCCTGGAAATAGGCGCGGAACGACAGGTCCTCGCCGAGGTAGCTGTCGGCGTCCTGCCAGTTGCTGGTGGCGACCACCCGGCCGGAGGTGTCGAGCAGGTAGATGGCGCGGCTGCCGCTACGCCGGTTGAGGCCTTCGAGGTAGGCGTTGACCAGCCCGCGGCGATAGGGCGTCGGGTCGAGCAGCAGACGGGTGACGTTGGTTTCCAGCTCCAGCAGGCTGGGCAGGTAGGTGTAGCGGCTGATCTCGCTTTCCACGCCGCGTGCGTGCAGCTCCAGCTGGCGCTCGCCGTTCTCGATCAGCGCGCGGGTGCCGGCGCCGATGCTGAGCAGGTAGCCGCCGTAGCCGAAGCCGAGGGTCAGCAGGATCAGCAGCAGTGGCAGCAGCAGGTTGCGCAGGCGGCTCGGCTTCACGGTCAGCGATGGCGGCACGGGGCAGTGTGGGGTTCGGCATTGCATCACAGTCACCGTGGCCGGGCCAGCCCGTCGCCCGGACAGGCGACGGGCTGGAGGACGTACATCCGTTGTCGCGGGCATGGCCCGCTCCTACAGGGGGGCGATTCATGGTTCCCATGCTCCCGCATGGGAACGATAAGGGCCGGCGACGTTGTAGGAGCGGGCCATGCCCGCGACACATCCGCGTCAGTGCTGCAGGATCTTGGAAAGGAACTGCTGCGCCCGGTCCGAGCGCGCATCGATGTCGCCGAAGAACTCGTCCTTGGCGCAGTCCTCGACGATCTGCCCGCGGTCCATGAAGATCACCCGGTCGGCGACCTTGCGCGCGAAGCCCATCTCGTGGGTCACGCACATCATGGTCATGCCTTCCTGGGCGAGCTGGACCATCACGTCGAGCACCTCGTTGACCATCTCCGGGTCGAGGGCCGAGGTCGGTTCGTCGAACAGCATCACGATCGGGTCCATCGCCAGCGCGCGGGCGATCGCCACACGCTGCTGCTGGCCGCCGGAGAGCTGGCCGGGGTGCTTGTGGGCGTGGGCCTTGAGGCCGACGCGGTCGAGCAGGGCGAGGCCCTTTTCGGTGGCTTCCTCCTTGCTGCGGCCGAGCACCTTCATCTGCGCGATGGTCAGGTTCTCGGTGATCGACAGGTGCGGGAACAGCTCGAAGTGCTGGAACACCATGCCCACCCGCGAGCGCAGCTTCGGCAGGTTGGTCTTCGGATCGGCGATGGAGGTCTGCTCGACCACGATGTCGCCCTTCTGGAACGGCTCCAGGGCGTTCACGCACTTGATCAGGGTGGACTTGCCGGAGCCCGACGGGCCGCACACCACCACCACTTCACCCTTGCCGACCTGGGTCGTGCAGTCGGTGAGGACCTGGAAGTCGCCGTACCACTTGCTGACGTTCTGGATCGAGATCATGGGGCAAACCCTTTCTGCAGGCGCTTGACCGCGAAGGACGCGGAGAAGCTGATGGTGAAGTAGACGAGTCCGGCGAAGATCAGGAACTCGTGGGACAGGCCGGTGATGTCGCCGCGCGAGCGCGAGGCATTGAGGAAGTCCATGAGGCCGACGGTGTAGACGAGGGAGGTGTCCTGGAACAGGATGATGCTCTGCTGCAGCAGCAGCGGGGTCATCTTGCGGAACGCCTGCGGCAGGATGATCAGGCGCATGCACTGGCCGTAGGTCATGCCCAGCGCCTGGGCGGCGCCCATCTGGCCCTTGGGGATGGCCTGGATGCCGGCGCGGACGATCTCGCAGAAGTACGCCGCCTCGAACATCATGAAGGCCACCAGGCAACTGGTGAACGCACCGACCGGGGTGTCCTCGCCGGTGATGGCGCGCAGGATGAACGGCACCGCGAAGTAGAACCAGGTGATCACCAGCAGCAGCGGGATCGAGCGGAAGTAGTTGACGTACAGCCCCGCGAGGTTCGACAGGAACTTGCTGTGCGACAGGCGCATCAGGGCGAGCAGGGTGCCCAGCACCACGCCGCCGAACACACCCAGCACCAGCAGCTGCAGGGTGGTGAGCATGCCGTCCCACAGGCCCGGCAGCGCCGGGACGATCTGGCTGAAGTCCATCATTTGCCTCCCACGGAAATCAGGCCGGGCACCGCGACTTTCCGCTCGATCGTGCGCATCAGCAGCATCAGGCTCATGTTCAGGGTGAAGTAGATCAGCGTGGCCAGGGTGAAGGCCTCGAACAGATTGGCGCTGAACTCGGCGGTCTGCTTGGTCTGCGCCAGCAGCTCCATGAGGCCGATCAGCGAGGCCACCGAGGAGTTCTTGAAGATGTTGAGGAACTCGGACGTAAGCGGCGGAATGATGATGCGGAAGGCCTGCGGCAGCAGGACGTAGCGGTAGATCTGCGGCAGGCGGAAGCCCATGGCGCGGGCGGCGCCCAACTGGCCCCTGGGCAGCGCCTGGATGCCGGTGCGCACCTGCTCGCAGACGCGCGCGGCGGTGAACAGGCCGAGGCACACCACCACGCTGACGAAGGCCGAGGTTTCCGGCGCCAGGCCGAGCTTGAACCAGTCCTGCAGCGGCTGCGGCAGCAGGTCCGGGACCAGGAAGTACCAGAGGAACAGCTGCACCAGCAGCGGCACGTTGCGGAAGAGTTCCACGTAGGCGGTGGCGATGCCGGAGATCCAGCGGTTCGGCACGGTGCGCATCACGCCGAGCACGGCGCCGAGCAGCAGGGCGATGATCCAGGCGGAGAGGGCGACGGCGATGGTCCAGCCCAGACCGGTGACGAACCAGTCCAGATAGCGCTCGTCGCCGATCCCGGTGGACTTGAAGAACACGCCCCAGTCCCAGTTGTAGTTCATGAGGAATCCCTCGGGTGTACGGTTTTCAAGACTGCAGCCGGCCATCCCCGCACACGCGGTGGCCCGCGTCGGCGCTTTCCGGAGTCGGCAGTGAAGGAGTAGGGCGGGTTGCAGCCGCCCTGTGGTCCTGCGCCCGGCTCTCGTGAAGCCGGGGCAGGGGATACCGTCAGATCTGCTCGGCAGCCTTGTCGGTCGGAGTGGCGATCAGCTTCTTCAGCTCATCGCTCATCGGGAAGTTGAGGTTCAGGTTCTTCGGCGGGACCGGGTTCATGAACCACCTGTCGTAGATGCCGTTGATCTCGCCCGAGGCGAAGGTGTCGGCGATGGCCTTGTCGACCACTTTCTTGAACGCCTCGTCACCCTTGCGCACCATGCAGCCGTAGATCTCGAAGGATTGCGGTTCGCCGACCACCACCCAGTCGCCCGGCTTGCGCGCCTTGGCCATTTCGCCGTAGAGCAGCGCGTCGTCCATCATGAAGGCCACCGCGCGGCCGGACTCCAGCATCAGGAAGGACTCGCCGTGGTCCTTGGCGCTGATGATGTTCATGCCCATCTTCTGCTCGGCGTTCATCGACTTGAGCAGGCGCTCGGAGGTGGTGCCGGCGGTGGTCACCACGTTCCTGCCCTTGAGGTCGGCGAATTCGTTGATGCCGGAAGTCTTCTTCGTCAGCAGGCGGGTGCCCACCTCGAAGATGCCGACGGAGAAGTCGACTTGCTTCTGCCGCTCGACGTTGTTGGTGGTGGAGCCGCACTCGATGTCCACGGTGCCGTTCTGCACCAGCGGGATGCGGGTCTGCGAGGTGACCAGGTTGTAGCGCACCTTCAGCTCGGGCATGCCGAGCTGCTGCTTCAGCGCGTCGACGACCTTCAGCTGCAGGTCATGGGAATAGCCCACCGGCTGGCGCGGATCGGTCGCGAGGTAGGAGAAGGGGATGGAGGCGTCGCGGTGGCCGAGGGTGATGGTGCCGGTTTCCTTGATCTTCTTCAGGGTACCGGTGAGTTCTTCGGCTACGGCGGGAGCGGCGATCAGGGCGGCGACGATGGCGGCACCCAGCACTCGGGGAGCGAAACGCATGAAATCTACCTCGACTGGTTCTGTTTGTTGTTCAGTCCGGCGGCAGGAGTGGGCTGCCGCATGCTCGCAGGAGATAGAGCAGGGACCGTGCCAGTCTTTTTATTTTTCTATAACTTATTGAATTAAAAGGAATAAATTGAGATTTGCGAGGATTGTCCGGGTGCCTGGCGTTCGGTCGTCCGGATATCCGCCGTTCGCCGCGTTCGGAAATCCGAATGCCCGGAAGGCTGTCAGGCGTCTGGTGCCGATGCGGAGACCGGAGCGGGGATTGCCCACTGCCCGCGCTTGAACGGATGGTCGCGGCCGGCCAGGTGGCTGGCGATGCGTTCGAGCATCTGGTGGGTCGGCGCGCGGGTGCCGGTCAGGGCCTGGGCGCTGCCCAGCGCCAGCACCACGGCGAGCAGCAGCGGCGAAAGCACCGGCAGGCCTCCGCGCACCAGGGCCAGGTAGGCCGCGCTGGTGGCCAGGCCGAGCGCCAGGCCGGCCGACACTTCGGCCGGCGAGTGCACGCCGATGGCCAGCCGCGACCAGCCCACCAGGATCGCCAGCACGGCGCCGCAGGCGGCGGCCGCCACGGCCAGCCCGCGCTTGCGCGGCAGCAGCGCGGCGATCACCGGCAACACGCTGGCGGCCATCATGCTGTGCCCGGAAATGCCGGTGAAATCCCACTCGCGGATGCCGATGCCCCAACCCATGAAGGCCAGCTTGGAAGCCACCACCAGGCTCGCGGCGAGGCCGAACAGCGCCAGCCAGAGGCCGGCCTTGGCGCGCTCGCGGCGGTACAGCAGCCAGAAGAACAGGAAGACGGCGAGGGGCAGCAGCAGCGAGCTGTCGCCGAGGCGGGTGATGGCGTTCCAGAGATCCATGGTGTGGCATTCCATTCGGGGGCGGCACCATAGCACAGCGCTGCCGCCGGTCGCTGTCAGTCGCCGGCTTCCTCCCGACTGGCGGCGCGCTCGCGGCGCAGCAGTTCCAGCTTGCGCGGCACGCCCCAGCGATAGCCGCCGGCCGAGCCGTCGGCGCCGACCACCCGGTGGCACGGCACCAGCAGGCCGACGGCATTGCTGGCGCAGGCGCGGGCGATGGCGCGCGGGTGGCTGTGCAGCTGTTCGGCCAGCTCGCCGTAGCGCCGCGTCTCGCCGCTGGGGATGCTGGTGAGCGCGCGCCAGACGCGCAGCTGGAAGGCGCTGCCATGCAGGTCCAGCGGCAGGCCGGCGGCCCGGGCCGGTTCGTCGAGCTGGGCGAGCACCTGCCGCAGCCAGTCGCCGAGGCTGGCGTCATCGCGCTGCCGTTCGGCGGCGCCGAAGCGTTGTGCGAGGTCCGCTTCCAGCTGCGCCTGGTCATCGCCGAAGAGCAGGGCGCAGACGCCCCTGTCGGTCGCCGCCAGCAGCAGGAAGCCCAGCGGGCAGGGCGCGATGGCATAGCGCAGGCGCTCGCCGGCGCCCTTCTGCCGGCGCCGCGCCGGGCTCAGGCTGGACGGGCCGGCATACAGCGCGCGGGTGCCGGAATAGCCGGCTTCCAGCGCCGCATCCAGCACCGTGCGCGCCTGCGGCAGGGCGGCGGCGAGGCGCTGCTGGCGGCGGCTTTCGGCCCAGGCGCGCGGGGTCAGGCCGGTGCGCTCCTTGAAGGCGCGCGCCAGGTGCGAGGGCGACAGGCCGATGCGCGCGGCCAGTTCGTCGAGGGTCGGCGGCTTTTCCGCGGCGTCGAGCAGTTCGCAGGCGGCGGCGACCAGCGCGTCGAGCTGCTCCCGCGGGCTCGGACCGTTCGGCGAGCAGCGCCTGCACGGACGGAAACCCGCAGCTTCGGCGGCGGTCGGACTGTCATGGAAGTCGACATTTTCCCGCCGTGGCCGCCGCGCCGGGCAGCTCGGCCGGCAGTAGACGCCGGTGGAGCGCACGCTGAACACGAAGCGGCCGTCGAAGCCCGCGTCGCGTTCGCAGACGGCCTGCCAGCAGCGTTCGGGGTCGGGGTGGTCCATGGGAAGCTCCGCTTCTGTGGGGAATCTGAGGGAATTTTCGGCGCGGCGCGGGCGGCCGGCAATCCGCATCGCGTTTTCAAACTGGCGGCCCGCGTCCGGCTAATCTTATGGGGAGATCCGCCAGGGAATGCGCCGTCCGGGCGCGAGGCATTCGCTGGCTGATTCCGAGGGTTAAAGTCGTGGAGAGCATTCTCGACAGGTCCGAGCAGGAGGTGATCCTGGTGGTCGATGACCAGCCGGGCATCCTCGTGGCAACGAGCGAGCTGTTGCGCCAGCGCTATCGGGTGGAGACTGTAGGCAGCGGCGGCGAAGCGCTGCTGCGGGCGGCCATGGACCCGCAACCCGACCTGATCCTGCTCGACATCCTGATGCCGGGGATGGACGGCTACGAGGTCTGCCGCCAGCTCAAGGCCGACCCGCGCACCTGCGACATCCCGGTGATCTTCCTCACCGGCATGGCCAGCCTGGAGGACGAGCAGAAGGGCCTGGACCTCGGCGCGGTGGACTTCCTGCTCAAGCCGGTCAGCCCGCCCGTGGCCCTGGCGCGGGTGCGTACCCACCTGGCGCTGAAGGCCAATGCCGACTTCCTGCGCGACAAGAGCGAGTACCTGGAACTCGAAGTGCGCCGCCGCGCCCGCGAGCTGCAGGCGATCCAGGACGCCATCCTGGAAGCCATGGCGACCCTCTGCGACCTGCGCGACCGCCCGCACAGCCGCCATCTGCTGCGCGTCGAGCACTATATGCGCCTGCTCGCCGGCGCCCTGGCGCGGAACGAGGAATACGCCGGCGAACTGAGCGTGGAGAACATCGAACTGATGGCCCGCTCGGCGATGCTCCACGACATCGGCAACGCCGCCGTGCCGGACCGCATCCTGCTCAACCCCGGGCACCTGGACGAAGCCGACTGGCTGATCATGCGCAACCACACCCGCGTCGGCCGCGACGCGCTGGAAGCGGCGGAGCGCAAGCTCGGCTACCCGGCGGAGTTCCTCCGCTACGCCAAGGAAATCGCCTACAGCCACCACGAACGCTGGGACGGCGCCGGCTTCCCCGAGGGCCTGGCCGGGGAACGCATCCCCCTGGCGGCGCGCCTGCTGGCGGTGGTCGACACCTACGAGGATTTCACCAGCCGCCGCGTCTACCACACGCCGCTACCGCCAGCCGAGGCGGCGCAGCACATTCTCGCCGGCAGCGGCAGCCATTTCGATCCGCAGGTGGTCGAGGCCTTCGCCGAAGTGGCCGCCGGCTTCGCCCGCATCGCCGAGCGCTATGCCGACGACGACCAGGTGCTGGAACTGGAGCTGCAGCGGCTGGAGGAGGCGGTGGCGGAAAATATCGAGCTGGAGCCGCCGCAGGGGTGAGGGGGCGCGCCTCAGACCGATTCGGCGAGGCGCTCGCTTACCCACTGGTTGATGCTCTTGTGGCTCAGCTCGGCCTTGATCGCCACCCGTGCGTGCAGTTGGGGATCGAGGCGCAGGCTGAGCTTGCCGGAAAATGGCTTCTGCGGCTCCCGGCCAAGTTTCTCGCAGGTTGCCAGGTAATCGTCCACCGCTTCTTCGAACGCCTGGCGCAGTTCGCCAACGGATTCGCCATGGAAACCGATCACGTCGCGAATGCCGGCGATATGGCCGATGAACAGACCATCCTCGTCGCTGTATTCGATGCGTGCGGCATAGCCTTTGTATTTCATGGGGCTCATGGTGCGATTCCTGCGTGCTCGAGAAAGGTGCGTGCATCCCGCACCTGATAGTGCCTGGCTTCCTTGGCCGGATGGGGGCGGTGGAAGCTGGCGATGATTCCGTTCAGCTCGAAGCGAACCCGGGAACCGCTGCCTTCGATGATTCTGGCTCCCAATGCAACGAAAAGCGCTTCGATGCGGCTCCATTCCAGGGATGACGGAATTGGCGCCGAAAAGACCGCCTCCAAGGTTGCGCGTTGTTTGCTGTTCATCCATGTGTCCGGCTTATGGTATCAAATTATGATACCGGTCGCGCCATGATGTCAGCGTGTCGGAACTGTCCTCGATCAAGCGGAGAAACGGCTTTACTCCCATGGCCGCTCCTGCGTCCCCAAGGCATGGTGGATAACGCTGGCGCGTTATGCACCCTACCCGTGCCTGCAGGTCAATCCCTGAGTTGGCCTGTAGGAGCGTTGTCACGCTACGAACAGCATTTCCCCGATTCCAGGTCCTTGAGGATCGGGCAGTCCGGCCGGTGGTCGCCGTGGCAGTGGTCGAAGAGCTCCTGCAGGGTGTCGCGCAGGCTGGAGAGTTCGGCGATGCGCCGGTTGAGTTCGTCGATGTGCTGGCCGGCCAGCGCCTTCACGTCGGCGCTGGCGCGCTGGCGGTCCTGCCAGAGGGCGAGCAGGCGGCCGACTTCCTCCAGGGAGAAGCCGAAGTCCCGCGCGCGGCGGATGAAGGCCAGGCGGTGCAGGTCCTGTTCGTTGTAGTGGCGGTAGCCGCTGGCGCTGCGCCCGGCGGGGGCGAGCAGGCCGATGGATTCGTAGTAGCGGATCATCTTCGCGGACAGCCCGCTTTTCTGTGCCGCTTCGCCGATGTTCATCATGTGCTCCGGATGTATGGCTGGATGGTGGATGGAAAGAGCCCATCCAGCCTGCGGCTCTTCATTGGGCCCCCGCGTTCGCGGGGGTGACGTCGGTTTCCGCCGAACCCGGCTTCCAGCGCTTCAGCAACAACGCATTGCTCACCACGCTGACGCTCGACGCCGCCATCGCCGCGCCGGCGACCATGGGGTTGAGCAGGCCGAAGGCGGCCAGCGGGATGCCCACCAGGTTGTAGATGAAGGCCCAGAACAGGTTCTGGCGGATCTTCGCGTAGGTGCGCCGCGACACGTCCAGCGCGGCCGGCACCAGGCGCGGGTCGCCGCGCATCAGGGTGATGCCGGCGGCGTGCATGGCGACGTCGGTGCCGCCGCCCATGGCGATGCCGACGTCGGCGGCGGCCAGGGCCGGGGCGTCGTTGATGCCGTCGCCGACCATCGCCACCACGCCGCGCTGCTTCAGCGCGCCGACCACCGCGGCCTTGTCGCCCGGCAGCACTTCGGCGTGCACTTCGTCCAGCCCCAGGGCCTCGCTCACCACCCGCGCGCTGCCGCGGTTGTCGCCGGTGATCAGGTGGCTGGCGATGCCGCGCCGGCGCAGTTCTTCCACGGCTTCCGCGGCGCCCGGCTTGAGGCTGTCGCCGAAGGCGAAGAGGGCGAGCACGCGCGGCTGCGGTTCGATCTCGATCAGCCAGGACAGGGTGCGGCCCTGGCTTTCCCAGTCGCTGGCGGCGGAGGCCAGGTCGCCGGGCGGCAGGCCGCGCTCGTCGAGCAGGCGGCGGTTGCCCAGGGCCAGCAGGGTACCGTCTACCCGTCCCTGGATGCCGCGTCCGGCCAGGGCCTGGCTGTCGCTCGCGGCGGCCGGTGCGAGATTGCGTTCGGCGCAGGCATCCAGCACCGCCTTCGCCAGCGGGTGTTCGCTGCCGCGCTGCAGGGCGCCGGCCAGGGCCAGCGCGCTGGCGTCGTCGCCATCCAGGCTGGCGAGGTTGGTGATGCGCGGCTGGCCGGAGGTGAGGGTGCCGGTCTTGTCGAAGGCCACGGCGCTGACCGCATGGGCGACTTCCAGCGCCTCCGCGTCCTTGATCAGGATGCCGTGGCGCGCGGCCACGCCGGTGCCGGCCATGATCGCGGTGGGCGTGGCCAGGCCGAGGGCGCAGGGGCAGGCGATCACCAGCACGGCCACCGCGTTGATCAGCGCCGTTTCCACCCCGGCGCCGGCCAGCAGCCAGCCGGCCAGGGTGAGCAGGGCGATGCCGACCACCACCGGCACGAAGACGTTGCTGACCCGGTCCACCAGCTTCTGGATCGGCGCCTTGGCCGCCTGGGCGTCTTCCACCAGGCGGATGATCCGCGCCAGCACGGTCTCGCCGCCGAGGGCCGTGGTGCGGATGCGCAGCAGGCCTTCGCCGTTGATCGCGCCGCCGGTCACCGGATCGCCGGGGCGCTTCGGCACCGGCAGGCTCTCGCCGGTGATCAGCGCCTCGTCGGCGTGGCTCTGGCCGTCGAGGACTTCGCCATCCACCGGGAAGCGTTCGCCGGGGCGCACCAGCACCACGTCGTCCAGGCGCAGTTCGGCGATCGCCACGTCCTCTTCGCGACCGTCGCGCAGGCGCGTGGCGCGCTCCGGGCGCAATGCTTCGAGAGCGCGGATGGCTGCGGCGGTCTGGCGCTTGGCGCGGCTTTCCAGGTACTTGCCGAGCAGGATCAGGGCGATGATCACCGCGCTGGCCTCGAAGTACAGGTGCGGCATGGCGCCCGGCGCGGCGGTCAGCCAGAGGTAGAGGCTGAGGCCGTAGCCGGCGCTGGTGCCGAGGGCGACCAGCAGGTCCATGTTGCCGCTGCCGGCCTTCAGCGCCCTCCAGGCGGAGACGTAGAAGCGCGCGCCGATGACGAACTGCACCGGCGTGGCGAGGAGGAACTGCACCCAGGCCGGCAGCATCCAGTGCAGGCCCAGCCATTCGGCGAACATCGGCAGCACCAGCGGCGCGGCGAGGACGATGGCCGCCGCCAGCCACCAGCGTTCGCGGGCGAGGCGCGCTTCGGCGGGATCGGCGACGGGGTGTTCGACATCGACCGGACGCGCCTGGTAGCCGGCCCTTTCCACGGCGGCGATGAGTTCGGCGGCCTCGACCTGGCCGAGCAGGTCGAGATGGGCGCGCTCGCTGGCCAGGTTGACGCTCACCTCGCGCACCCCCGGCACCTTGCGCAGGGCGCGCTCGACGCGGCCGACGCAACTGGCGCAGGTCATGCCGTCGATCGCCAGCTCCAGGCTGTGGCCGGGCACCTGGTAGCCGGCCTGTTCCACCGCGGCGATCAGGGCGGGCAGGCTGTCGCTGCCGGCCACCTGCACCCGCGCCTGCTCGCTGGCGAGGTTGACGCTGGCGCCGAGCACGCCCGGCACCTTGCGCAGGGCGCGCTCGACGCGGCCGGCGCAGCTGGCGCAGGTCATGCCGGCGACCGGCAGGTCCAGTTCGATGGGGTTGGCGCTGCTCATGGATGGAAACCTCCCTGGAATTTGCCAACAGGATCAACCTTGACCCCGTGGCAAGGTCAAGCCTTTTCCTGGGCATCGTTGCTCCACGGCAGGGGGCTTGACCTTGCCATGGTGGCAAGGTCGACACTCAGCCCATCGATCAACCGAGAGGAGCGACAGAAATGGAGATATTCAAGGTGAAAGGCATGAGCTGCGGCCATTGCGTACGCGCCATCACCCAGGCCGTCCAGGCCCGCGACGCGGCGGCGGAAGTCCAGGTGGACCTCGCTGGCGGCGAGGTGCGGGTGAGCAGCCGCCTGGAGCCGGCGGCGGTGCTGGAGGCGATTCGCGAGGAGGGATACGAGGCGGAGCAGGCCTGAACCGCTCTTGCAGGAGGGCGCCCGATGGCGCGGCGGCAGTGTCGTGGGCATGGCCCGCTTCCTACAGGTAATCCAGGGCCGCGCTGCTTTTCGTAGGAACGAGGGGGCGCCTAGCCCTTGCTCGCGAACGAAGTCCACAGCGGGGCCGGTTCGCGAGCAAGCTCGCTCCTACAGGGCGTTCCGGTGATTCTCACGCTCCTGTGTCCCTTCGACGCGGGAGCGTCGAGAGCTGAGTTCCCACGCAGGAGCGTGGGAGCGATCAATTCTTAACGCCGCCAATCCCTAATAAGCCCGCGGAACAGCGTATCGAACAGCTCCCCGGTCTCGCGCAGCGGATCGAACAGCTCCGGGTCGCGCAGCCAGTCGCTGAACAGGCCCAGGACCATCGCGTGCACCGCGCGCGAGGCGGTGTGCGGAGTCACGCCGGGCACCAGGCGTTCGCGGCAGGCGTCGTCGCTGAAGAGCTGTTCGCAGAGGTCGATGAACTGGCGGATGAAGGCGTTGTGTCGCATTTCCGCCTCGCGCAGCTCTTCGGTAAATTCGCAGCGCAGCATGAGGATGGTGAACACGCGCCGGCGCTGCTCGTCGCGGGCGAGGTTCTCCACCACTTCCACGCACAGGTCGAACAGCGACCGCACCGGGTCGTGGCCGCCGCAGCCGGACAGGCGCAGGGCCAGCTGTTCCGGCGGCAGGCGCACCTGGTTGAGCATGTCGTTGAACAGATGGGCCTTGTTCTGGAAGTGCCAGTAGACCGCGCCCCGCGTCACGCCCGCAGCCTTGGCGATCTGCTCCAGGCTGGTGTTCGACACGCCGCGTTCCAGGAACAGCCGTTCGGCCGAGTCCAGAATCGTCTGGCGGGTCTTTTCGGAATCTTCTTTGGTTCGTCGCATGGCGCTTGCTGCTAGACAGACTAGTCTCACTAGGTGGTGAGTGAGTGTACTGATTTTGAAGCGCTAACAGTGCCTTACCGAGCACTGATGCCACGTTCCGCACGATTCCAGATAGATATTCCATGGAGAGGTTACATGCAGTCTGTCCGTCGCTTGCCGGTCGCTCTAGCCATAGTTGGCTTGTCCCTTTTGTCCGGCCCGGTGCTGCGGGCCGCGGAGCAGCCCGGGGGAGGCGCTCCACCTGCACCACCTGTGACCGTTGAAACGGTCAAGGCCGAGGAATTGCCCGTCGAAATCGAGTATTCCGCCCGCACCGCAGGCTTCCGCGAAGTGGAAGTGCGCGCCCAGGTCAGCGGCATCCTGCAGAAGCGCACCTACGAGGAAGGCCGGCCGGTGAAGCAGGGACAGCAGCTGTTCCTCATCGACCAGCGCCCCTACCAGGCCGCCCTGGCTCAGGCCAAGGGCTCGCTGGCGCAGACCATGGCGCGCTACCGGCAGACCGACCGCGACCTGCGCCGCATCCGCGAACTGCAGAAGAAGGGCTACGCCAGCGAAAGCGAGCTGGACCGCTACATCTCCGCGTTCGAGCAGGCCAAGGCCGACGTCGAGGCCGCCAAGGCCAACGTCGAGGCCAAGCAGATCGACTTCAACTACACCACGGTGATCGCGCCGATTTCCGGCGTCGCCTCCAAGGAAACCCGCTCCGAGGGCAGCCTGGTGGTGGCCAGCGACCCGAACTCCAGCCTGCTCACCAAGCTCACCCAGCTCGATCCGGTGTACGTCAACTTCGCCGTGCCCGATACCGATGCTGCGCGCCTCAACGCCGGCGTGAAGTCCGGCCAGCTGAAGCTGCCGGCGGACGGCAAGCTGAGCACCGACATCTACTTCGGCGACGGCACCAAGTACCCGCTGAGCGGCGTGGTCGACTTCACCGACAGCTTCGTCAACACCGGCACCGGCACCGTCAACGCCCGTGCAGTCGTTCCCAATCCGGAGCAGCAGCTGATTCCCGGGCAGTTCGTGCGGGTCACCATCAAGGGGCTCACCCGCGAGAATGCGCTGACCATCCCCGAGCGGGCGCTTGCCCAGGGCCCGCGCGGCACCTTCGTCTACGTGGTGGACAAGGACGGCTTCGCGCGCATGCGCCAGGTGGCCGCGCCGCAGACGGTGAAGGGCCGCTGGGTGATCGATTCCGGTCTCGACGTCGGCGACCGGGTGATAGTCGACGGCCTGCCCAAGGTGCGCCCCGACCAGCCAGTGAAGATCGTCGATACGCCGGCCGAGGCCGCTGCCTCCGCCGCCCAGGCCAAGCAATAAGGAGCGCCCGCCGTGATCTCGCGCTTCTTCATCGACCGCCCCGTGTTCGCCATGGTGATTTCCATCGTCATCCTGCTCGGCGGACTCGTCTCCATGCGCGCCCTGCCGGTGGCGCAGTATCCGGAAATCCTTCCGCCCCAGGTGTCGGTCACTGCCATGTATCCCGGCGCCAGCTCGCAGGTGATCGCCGAGACCGTCGCCGCGCCGCTGGAGCAGGAGATCAACGGCGTGGAGGGGATGATCTACCAGCTGTCCAACTCCGACGCCAGCGGCGCCATGACCCTCACCGTGTACTTCAACGTGGGGACCGATCCGGACCAGGCCACCATCAACGTCAACAACAAGGTGCAGGCCGCGCTGGCCAAGCTGCCGGAGGAAGTGCGCCGGCAGGGCGTGAAGGTGGAGAAGAAGTCGTCCGACATCCTCCAGGTGGTGGCGCTGTACTCGCCGGACGATTCCCGCGACCCGGTGTTCATCAGCAACTATGCGCTGATCAACGTCATCGACGAACTGAAGCGGATTCCCGGTATGGGCGATGCCAGCCAGTTCGGCTCGAAGGACTACGCGATGCGCATCTGGCTGCGTCCGGACAAGCTGGCGCAGTACAACCTGACGCCGACCGACGTGGTCAACGCGATCCGCGAGCAGAACTCGCAGTTCGCCGCCGGCAGCTTCGGCCAGCAACCGCTGAACCAGCCGCAGGACTTCACCTATACGGTGACCACCCAGGGCCGCTTCACCGATCCCAAGGAATTCGAGAGCGTCATCCTGCGCAGCGACGCCACCGGCGCCAGCCTGCTGCTGAAGGACGTCGCGCGGGTCGAGCTGGGCGCCCTGGACTACTCGATGGTCACCACGCTGAACGGGCAGCAGAACGCCTCGTTCGGCATCTACCTGCAGCCCGGCGCCAATGCGCTGGACACCGCCCAGGCGGTGCGCGACACCATGGAGCGCCTGGCGAAGAAATTCCCCGAGGGCATGGCCTACAAGATCCCCTACGACACCACGGTGTTCGTCAAGGTATCCATCGAGGAGGTGGTGCACACCTTCGTCGAGGCGCTGATCCTGGTGATGCTGGTGGTCTTCATCTTCCTGCAGAACCTGCGCGCCACGCTGATCCCGATCCTGGCGATCCCGGTGTCGCTGATCGGCACCTTCGCCGGGATGTACGCGCTGGGCTTCTCGATCAACCTGCTGACCCTGTTCGGCCTGGTGCTGGCGATCGGCATCGTGGTGGACGATGCCATCGTGGTGCTGGAGAACGTCGAGCGGGTGATGAGTACCGAGAAGCTCGGCCCGCGCGAGGCGGCGATCAAGGCGATGGAGGAGGTGACGGGGCCGATCATCGCCATCGTGCTGGTGCTCTGCGCGGTGTTCATCCCGGTCGGCTTCCTCGGTGGCCTGGCGGGGCAGATGTACAAGCAGTTCGCGATAACCATCGCGGTGTCGGTGGTGATCTCCGGCATCGTCGCGCTGACCCTGTCACCCGCGCTCTGCGCGCTGATCCTCAAGCCCGGGCACAAGGAACCGCTGGCGCCGTTCCGCTGGTTCAACCGCATGTTCGACAAGGCCACCGCCGGCTATGGCGCGGGCGTGCAGTTCTTCCTCAAGCGCGCCGCGCTCGGCCTGATCCTGTTCGCCGGGATGATCGGCCTGATGGTCGTGCTGTTCGGCCGCGTGCCCGGCTCGCTGGTGCCCGACGAGGACCAGGGCTACGTCATCAACGCCTACTTCCTGCCGCCGGCGGCATCGGTCACCCGCACCGAGGAACTGACCGGCGACGTCACCCAGAAGCTGATGAAGCATCCGGCGGTGCAGGACGTGCTGACCTTCGCCGGTCTCGACATCCTCACCAACAGCACCATCAGCAACGCCGGCGTGTCGTTCGTGCCGCTGAAGGACTGGAAGGAGCGCACCACGCCGGAACTGGACGCGCGCAACCTGACCCACACCTTCATGGGCATGGGCGCGGCCTACCAGGATGGCGTGGTGCTGTCGTTCAACCCGCCGCCCATCACCGGCATGAGCACCACCGGCGGCTTCGAGGCGTACATCCAGGACCGCAGCGGCGGCACCAGCCAGCAGCTGGGCGAGATCGTCCAGAAGTTCGTCGCCGCCGCGGCCAAGCGTCCGGAATTGGCCGGGGTGAACAGCACCTTCAACCCCAACGTGCCGCAGTACTACATCAACCTCGACCGCACCAAGGCGCGCTCGCTGGGCGTGGCGATCAACGACGTGTTCACCGCCATGCAGGCCACCTTCGGCAGCTACTACGTCAACGACTTCTCGCTCTACGGCCGCACCTGGCAGGTGAGCCTGGAGTCGGAAGCGGACTTCCGCCGCAAGCCGGAGGATCTCAGCCAGGTCTACGTGCGTTCGTCCAGCGGCGACCTGGTGCCGCTGTCGTCGCTGGTGACGGTGCAGCGCATCCTCGGCCCGGCCTCCTATGCGCGCTTCAACGTGTTCCCGGCGGCCAAGCTGATCGGCGGTCCGGCGCCCGGCTACAGTTCGGGCCAGGCGCTGGCGGCCATGCAGGAAGTGGCCAACGAGACGCTCGGCCAGGACTACCAGCTCGCCTGGATCGGCTCCGCCTACCAGGAACTGGCGACCCAGGGCTCGGGCAGCACCGCGTTCATCTTCGGCCTGATCCTGGTGTTCCTCATCCTCGCCGCCCAGTACGAACGCTGGACCCTGCCGATCGCCGTGGTCACCGCCGTGCCCTTCGCGGTGTTCGGCGCGATCCTGGCGATCTGGCTGCGCGGGCTGGACAACGACGTGTACTTCCAGGTCGGCCTGGTGACCCTGATCGGCCTGGCGGCGAAGAACGCCATCCTGATCATCGAGTTCGCCGTGATGATCCGCGAGGAACAGGGCCTGGGACCCGTGGAGGCGGCGCTGCAAGCGGCCAAGCTGCGCTTCCGCCCGATCGTGATGACCTCGCTGGCCTTCATCCTCGGCTGCGTGCCGCTGGCGATCAGCACCGGCGCCGGCTCGGCGAGCCGCCACTCGATCGGCACCGGGGTGATCGGCGGGATGCTCGCCGCCACCGTGCTGGCGACCTTCCTCATCCCGATGTTCTACATGCTGGTGGAATCCGCCGCGGACAAGCTCGGCAAGCGCAAGGCCAGGCCGGAAGCGGCGGAGCCGACGGGGCATTGAGTGGGCCGGCGGGGTGCTCCCCAGGGGCACCCCGCCGGACGTCCCGTCAGTTGCGCTTGCGGAATACCCAGCGCGACGAAGTGGAGTAGTTGACGACCATCCCCAGCAGACAACCGGCGGCGACCGCGACCACCGGCCATTCTCCGGCCAATCTCCAGTGCTCCAGCAGCAGGACGAAGCCCAGGTAGTTGGCCGCGCCGCCCAGGCTCATTGCCGCCAGATAGCGCAGGGCTTCCAGCAGTTGGCCATTCTCCCGCCGGCGCTCCCCGAAGGTGCGCCGGCGATTGAATCGCCAGGTCGCGAACACGGCGCAAAGGAACGACAGCACCCGCCCCCCATAGAGATTCACGCCCAGCGATGACAGGCAGGCGAGCACCGTCGCATCGACCAGGAAGCCCAGGGTCCCACCGATGGCGAACAGGAAAAGCCGGCCGGTCCGGGATGGCGCTTCAGGCTTGCTCATGACGCTCGCTTTCGGTCCGGCAGCCCGGGCTTCGGCCGTAGCGGGCCTGGATCAGGTACAGGGGACGCTGCTTGGACTCCATGTAGATCCGACCGACGTACTCGCCGACCACGCCGATGCCGATCAGTTGGATACCCGACAGCAGGAGCACGGAGGTCAGGAGCGAGGCGTAGCCGGGCACATCGACCCCCGACAGCAGGGTGCGCAGCACGATGAAGGCGGCATAGAGGATGGAGGCCGAGGCGATCAGCGCCCCCAGGTAGGTCCATATGCGCAGCGGCAGCGTGCTGAAGCTGGTGATGCCCTCCAACGCCAGGTTCCACAGCTTCCAGCCGGAGAACTTGCTGGTTCCCGCGGCCCTCGGGCAGCGCACATAGTCGACGATGGCGGTGCGGTGGCCGACCCAGGCGAACAGGCCCTTCATGAACCGGTGGCGCTCGGGCAGAGCCTTCAGCGCATCGACCACCTTGCGGTCCATGAGTCGATAATCCCCCACGTTTTCCGGCAGGTGAACGTCGCACAGGCGGCTGTGGAACTTGTAGAACCAGCGCGCAGTGGTGCGCTTGAGCAATCCATCGGAACTGCGGTCCACCCGCCGGGCCAGCACCACGTCGTAACCGTTCCGCCAGTTTTCCAGGAAATCCGCGAGCAGTTCCGGCGGGTCCTGCAGGTCGGCGTCCATCGGCACCAGCACGTCGCCGACCGCTTCGAACAGGCCGGCCGTCAGCGCCGCTTCCTTGCCGAAGTTGCGCGCCAGATCGATCACCACGACACGTGGATCACCAATGGCCAGGTCGCGCAGGCAGTCGAGCGTCCGGTCCCGGCTGCCGTCGTTGATGAAGACGAACTCGTAGCCGACGCAGTCCAGGTCGCGCATGTGCCGGGAGACGGTTTCGTGGAACAGGCCGAGCACGGCGCTCTCGTTGTAGCAGGGCACCACCAGCGAGATGAATGGCGCATGGCGCCTAGAGGCAGACATGGATGACGTCCTCCTTGCGCAGCAGCGAGCCCTCGCCCGGCCAGTGTGGCGAGTGCGTGCAGCGCTCCTTGTCGGCCTCTTCCGGATAGACCCATTCCAGCTCCTGGCCGGTGGCCTCGCGCAGCAGGCCCTGTATCGCCCATGGGGTCGCGAAGGCGGATTCGCCGTGGTCATGCATGGCCGATTGCAGGGTGGCCGGATAGCGCCACTGACCCGGTACCAGGCTGATGCGCGGGCGGGTGAGGTCCGGGAACTGCCGGCGGATGTCCTGCACCAGGAGTTGCGCCTGGCTGATGTCCCAGCGGTTCAGGCGCGCCTGGTCCAGCAGCAGGGCGGAGCTGTGCAGGGCCAGCCCCCAGCAGACGAACAGCCAGCCGGCCGCCAGCGGGCGGGTGAGTCGCCCGGCGCAGGCCAGGGTCATGGTCGCCAGCATGCCGAGGGCGAAACCCGAGGCGATGGCTGCCCTCAAGGCTGGCCACCAGATGCTGGAAAGCGCCAGAGGCGCGACCGACAGCACGACCAGAAAGAGATAGAGGATGAGAAATGCTGTGGCCTTCAGGGGAGTACGCCAGCCAATCGATATCAATCCGAGTAGAAGCAGAAGCCCTTGGGCCTTGATCAGGAGCGCCGACTCGAGAGCGGTGCCGCCAAGCAGCAGCTGGTACAGCAGTTCGGCAAACTGGCGAAGGCGCTGCGGCAATTCAGCCCAGCCGACGATCTGGCTTCGCGGGTCGACCACGACGTCCGGATGCCAGGTCAGAAACCTGTTGAGCAGGATATAGAAGGCGACAGCCAGCAACATCGGAATGCCGAGCCGCCATTGCCGGCCGATTTCCCGAAGCGGCCGCTGCGCCATGCTGAAGGCGCGCTGCATGACGATCGGCAGCGTGATGCAGAGTGCGATGCCGAGCGCTGGCTGGTAGCAGCCAAGCGCACCCGCCAGGGCGAGCGCTGCCAGCAAATGCGTGCTCCAACATTGGCGCAGAGGCTGGTTGTGGGTGAGGTGCAGCCACGCATGCAGGAAGACGACCAGCAGGACGATGCAACAAAGGCTATTCAGCGCGGCCTCGCGGAAGGCCAGCAGGGCGCTGAAGAAGGGATGGCAGGCGATGATCGCGCCGCCAATGCACGGAATCGCGAGCGAGGTTCGCGCTGGGCGCACGGCCAGGACAGCCAGGCTGATGAGGGCTCCATAGGCGAGAAGCAGAAGGACGATGTTGGGGAAGTAGATATCGCTCCAGCGCAACCCCAACTGGCGCGTCAGCCATTGAAGCGCGACCTCCGTATAGCGCCCCTGGCTGAGGTACATGCCGGGGTCAGCGTCGGCGTAGGTAAGCAGGTAGTCGTCTACCGAGTAGCCTGGAAGCAGGGCGTTGCCTTTGCTTACCAGCAGACAGAGCAGGACGCAGGTCAGGACGATCATGAAGGGGGCGTATCGCTCCGCTTCCTTGTCTGATTCATACATATCGGGGGTCTCTTCCTTGACAGATCGAGGCCCGATTTTCCTGGAATGCCAATGGGGAAATTTCCTCAATGGGGCAGGGCTGTTTCCCTGAGCTGCAGGGTGCTTCGAAGTACGACCTGGGCTGTGGCGGCGAACCGGCACCCGGCGTCGCGATGTGGATATTTCCCGGCGTCCGGAGGCGGTTGAGGGTATCCTTCCCTACTTTCTGTCCCCTCCGACAAGGTCACAGCCAGATCGTCTGGTCGTGGCGCGAGATCGTTCGAGACCTCATGACCCTCCGCATCCTGCTGATCCTTGGCGCCCTGAGCGCCTTCGGTCCGATGGCCGTCGATTTCTACCTGCCCAGCTTCCCGACCCTGGCGGAGGTGTTCGGCACCGACGTCGAGCATGTCCAGCTCAGCCTTTCGGTGTACTTCGCCGGCCTGGCCATCGGCCAGCTGCTCTATGGCCCGCTGGCCGACCGCTACGGCCGGCGCATGCCGCTGCTGCTCGGGGTGGTCATCTTCACCCTGGCCTCGGTGGCCTGTGCCTTCGCGCCGAACCTGGAGTGGCTGATCGCTGCGCGTTTCGTCCAGGCGCTCGGCGGCTGCGCCGGGATGGTGGTGTCGCGGGCGGTGGTGCGCGACCTGTGCGATCCGATCGGCGCGGCGCGGGCGTTCTCGCAGCTGATGCTGGTGATGGGGCTGGCGCCGATCCTGGCGCCGCTGGCCGGCGGGGTGCTGCTGGGGATTTCCGGCTGGCAGTCGATCTTCCATTGCCTGGCGCTGTTCAGCGCGCTGGTCGGCCTGGCGATCGCCCTCTGGCTGCCGGAAACCATTCCCGCCGGACCGCGTCCGCAACTGAACGGCGCGCTCAGGCAGTACCTCGGCCTGCTGCGCGACCGCAGTTTCATCTGCTATGCGCTGACCGGCGGCGTGGCCATGGCCGGGATGTTCGCCTACATCGCCGGCTCGCCCTTCGTGCTGATCCAGCTCTACGGCGTGCCGCCCGAGCATTACGGCTGGGTGTTCGGCAGCAACGCCGCGGGGTTCGTGCTCATGGGGCAGGTCAACGCCCGGCTGCTGCGCTATCGCGGCCCCGGCTTCTGGCTGCGCCGCGCGGTGTGGGTCTACCTGGTCTGCGGCCTGGCCCTGCTGCTCGCCGCGCTGGCTCGCCCGCCGGTGCTGTGGCCGCTGCTGCTGCCGCTGTTCGGCTGCATCTCCAGCCTCGGCCTGCTGATGCCCAACTCGGCGGCCTGCGCCCTGGCCGGGCAGGGCAGCCACGCCGGCAGCGCCTCGGCGATGATGGGCAGCCTGCAGTTCACCGTCGCCGCCTGCGCTTCGGCGCTGGTCGGCGTGCTGCACGACGGCACTGCGCTGCCCATGGCGCTGGTGATCACCCTGTGCGGCGTGGCGACGGTGCTATTCGGCTGGATGACCGGGCAGATCAGCGAACGGACGGCCTGAGGCGTTCAGGGCCTCAGTTCCGACTCCAGGCGCGGCAACTGGTGAGGTGCCTGCAGGCGTGCTTCCAGGGTGGCGACGAAGTGCCGGGCTTCCTGCTCGTTGCGGAAGTTCACGGTCTGCCGGTCGAGGCAGACCTGCCAGCGTTCGCCTTTCGAACGGTCGAGTGGACGGACGACGATCTTCATGGTTCGGCACCCTGCTCGGCGGGACGGGGGAGGGAGCTAAAGTTTAGCCCCGCCCCATGGGCCGGGCCGGCTGCAGGCGCGCATGCCGACAATCGGTCCGCCGCTTCGCCTGCCGCGTTCAGGCGCCGCCCTTGCCCTGTCCCAGGCGCTGCCGGTAGGCGCTGGGCGACATGCCCATGACCTTGCTGAAAAGTCTTGAAAAGTAATAGCTGTCGTCATAGCCGAGGGCCTCTGCGACCTGGGCGATGCTGTGCCCGCTGCTGTCCAGCAACTGGCAGGCGTATTCGATCTTCAGGTGCAGGAAGTGCTGGATCGGCGTGCGCCCGGTGGCGGCGCGGTAGCGGTTGACGAAGTGGAACTTCGACAGGTTGCAGAACGCCGCCAGTTGCGCCAGGTCGAGACGCGCGTGGAGGTTCTCGCGCATGTGCGCGTGCAGGCCGTCGAGGTCCAGTCCGCCCTCGCGCAGCGGGCGCAGCAGCGGCAGCTGGCAGAGCAGGCTGCGCAGCCGGCTGGCGGCGAGCAGGAAGGGCTGGAAGCGATAGCCGCTGTGGCGCGCCTCGAGCAGTTGGGCGAAGCCGTTGAGCAGCGCGTGCTGCACGCCCCAATGGCGCAGCGGCGCCTCGTCGTAGCCGGCGGCGCGGCGCAGCCAGGCGGCGCTGTCGCCGCACAGGTGCACCCAGGAAATGGTCCAGGGCGCCTGCTCGTCGGCGCGGTAGGCGTGGGCCATGCCCGGCGGCAGCCAGATCAGGTCGCCGCAGCCGACCGGCCATTCCTGCCCGCCCTCCACCTGCAGCACGCCGCGGCCTTCGCTGCAGTAGATCAGCAGGTGGTCGTCGTGCTGCTCGCGGCTCATCTGGTGGTGCAGCGCGCGGCGGTAATGGCCCAGCGAGGTGGGGTAGAGGTCGCGGCTCAGCGGGTGGTTGGCGAGTTTCTGCCGCAGCGCCGGCGGTAGCAGCAGGCGCAGGCTGCCGCTCGGCAGGGGCCAGTCCGAGGTTCTCGACATACGGGTAGCTCGCTCAGCAATTTAATCCAGCAAGAGCACAATTTAGTCGATCTTTGCCCGGCCGACCCGGTGATAGCTTTGCTGGTCATGAGGCTGCCGATGATCTGCCTGTCCGGCGCCCCAGCAATATAAGTCGACCAGCCGTTCGCAGCCGTGCTGGCGGATTTATACCAAAGATTGATGGTGGACCCGCAGGTCCCGTCCATACTCGTTGTTCGACCGTCCATAAAAACAATTCAGAGGGTCAGATAATGAATTACCGGCAGTGCTACGACCGTTCCATCGCGGACCCAGCCAGCTTCTGGGCCGAACAGGCCGAATCCGTGGCCTGGTACCGCGCCCCGCAGACCTCCCTCGAAGCGCTGCCGGATGGCAGCCACCGCTGGTTCGCCGATGGCCGGCTGAACAGCTGCTACCTCGCCCTCGACCGCCAGATCGAACTGGGCCGCGGCGCGCAGACCGCACTGATCTACGACTCCCCGGTGACCGGCACCCAGCAGCGCTTCACCTTCGAGCAGCTGCGCGACGAGGTCGCCCGCCTGGCCGGCGCCCTGCGCGCGCTGGGGGTGGAGAAGGGCGACGGGGTGATCATCTACATGCCGATGGTGCCGCAGGCGGCGATGGCGATGCTCGCCTGCGCGCGGATCGGCGCGGTGCACTCGGTGGTGTTCGGCGGCTTCGCGCCCTACGAGCTGGCGCTGCGCATCGACGACGCCAGGCCGAAGCTGGTGCTCACCGCGTCCTGCGGCCTGGAGTTCGAGCGCGTCATCGAATACAAGCCGCTGGTGGACAAGGCACTGGAACTGGCGCAGCACAAGCCGGCCCATGTCATGGTGCTGCAGCGCCCGCAGGCGATGGCCGAACTGCAGGCCGGCCGCGACCTCGACTGGCGCGAGACGGTGGCCCATGCGCAGCCGGTCGATCCGGTGGAGCTGGCCGGCGGCGATCCGCTGTACATCATGTACACCTCCGGCACCACCGGAAAACCCAAGGGCATCGTGCGCGACAACGGCGGCCACGCGGTGGCGCTGCACTACACGCTGCGCAACATCTTCGGCATGCAGGCCGGCGACGTCTGGTGGGGCGTTTCCGACGTCGGCTGGGTGGTCGGCCACTCGCTGATCGTCTACGGACCGCTGATGAACGGCTGTACCACGGTGTTCTACGAAGGCAAGCCGGTGCGCACGCCGGACGCCGGCAGCTACTGGCGGATGATCGAAGAGCACAAGGTCAATGCCCTGTTCTGCGCGCCCACCGCGTTCCGCGCGATCCGCAAGGAAGACCCGGACGGCGGGCTGTGCCGCAAGTACGACCTGGGCTCGCTGCGCAAGCTGTTCCTCGCCGGCGAGAAGCTCGACAGCAGCACCCAGAACTGGCTGGAGGAGCTGACCGGCAAGCCGGTGTACGACCACTGGTGGCAGACCGAGACCGGCTGGCCGGTGACCGCGCCCTGCACCGGCCTGGACGGCCATGCCATGCGTTTCGGCTCCACCAACCGCCCGGTGCCCGGCTACAACGTGCAGGTGCTGGACGAGGAGGGCCACCCGCTCGGACCGAACCAGCAGGGCTCCATCGCCATCGCCCTGCCGCTGCCGCCCGGTTGCGCGCAGACCCTGTGGAACGACCATCCGCGCTACCTGCAGTCCTACCTGCGGACCTTCCCCGGCTACTACCACACCGGCGACGGCGGCTATGTCGACGAGGAAGGCTTCGTCTACATCATGGGCCGCACCGACGACGTGATTAACGTCTCCGGCCACCGCCTCTCCACCGGCGAGATGGAGGAGCTGCTGGCGCTGCACGAGGCCGTGGCCGAATGTGCGGTGATCGCCGTGCAGGACAGCCTGAAGGGCCACGTGCCGCTCGGCCTGGTGGTGCTCAAGGACAGCGTGCAGGTCGGCGAGGAAGAGCTGCAGCGCGAACTGGTCGCTCTGGTCCGCGAGCGCATCGGCGCGCTGGCCTGCTTCCAGCGCGTGGTGGTGGTCAAGCGCCTGCCGAAGACCCGCTCCGGCAAGATCCTCCGCGCGGTGCTGCGCAAGATCGCCGACGGCGAGGAATACACCCCGCCATCGACCATCGACGACCCGGCCATCCTCGGCGAGATCGCCGAGCGCCTCGGCCAGACCGGGTTGGCCAAGGCTGGTTGAAACCCCACGCCGCCGGTTCTGCCGGCGTATTGCCTGGGCCGCACATGTGCGGCCCTTTTTAGGACGTGCATCCGGCGCGACCGGCGACAGGCCCGGCGCTTTGCCCCGTGGCGCCTAGCGGGTACAGCTGTTGCGGCCGAAAAGCCGGTAGATCGGGCAACTGCCGAGCGCGCCGGTGACCAGCGGGACCAGGCCGAGCCAGCCCCAGGGCGTCTGCGGGCCGACGAAGACCAGGGCGAGCAGCCCCAGGCCGAGAATGATGCGGACGATACGTTCCGGCGTACGGATGTTCCTGCACAACATGAGGCTGTCCTCCGGGGATATGGAGCGCCAGTTGTACGGCGGGAGCGCACCGCACTTCAGTGACTTGGTCACACAGCGCTGGCCAGTGCCCGCAGGGCCTGCGCCTGGAGTATCTCCAGGCTCGCGCGGCCCAGGCGTACCCAGCCGCGCCGCTCGAACTCCTTGAGCTGCCGGCTGATGACCTCGCGGGAGCTGCCCAGCTCGGCGGCCAGCTGCTGGTGGGTCAGGGCCAGGCTGTTCTGGCCGGGCTCCAGCAGGCGCGCGGCCAGGCGTATGTCGATGCGCTGGAAGGCGACGTTCTCGAAGAGCAGCATCAACTCCACCAGGCGCTCGCCGCAACTGGCGAACAGCCACTGCCGAAAGGCCGCGGATTGCTCCATGAGCCGGTCGAAGTCGCCGTGCGCCAGCACTTCCAGCGTGCAGTCGGCTTCCGCGATGCCCTCGGCGGCGTAGGCGCGGCCGGACATCAGGCATGCGTTGGTCATGATGCAGCTTTCGCCCGGATGCACGCGGTAGAGAACGATTTCGCGGCCCTGGGGCGAGACGGTCTGGACCCGCACCCGTCCGGCCCGCAGCCGCACGAAATGCGTGCAGTCCGCGCCGTGGGCGAACAGGCGGGTGCCGGCCGGCACCTGCCGGGTGTGGGCAAGCCGGGAGAATTCACTGGCGGTGCGAGGGTCGAGCTGGGCCATCGGCGCTCCACGAGGGATAGCGGGCGCGCCGGGAGCGGCGCGCGCCGATGTTCTATACCCGAAGCCTCGGCCGTGCGGCCTGAGCCAGGTCAGTCCGTGCGGTTCACAGCGTCTGCGCCCTGAACGTATCGCACTTGCCCGGCGAGCCGCTCTCGAAGCCCATCTTGAACCAGCGCACGCGCTGCGCCGAGCTGCCGTGGGTGAAGGAGTCCGGCATCACCGTGCCGCGCGCCTGGCGTTGCAGGGTGTCGTCGCCGATGGCGTTGGCGGCGTTCAGCGCTTCCTCCACGTCGCCCGGCTCCAGCCAGTTCAGGCGCTGCTGGGCGTGGTTGGCCCAGACGCCGGCGAAGCAGTCGGCCTGCAGCTCCTGGCGCACCAGCAGGCCATTGGCGCCTTCCATGTGCATGCCGCGCTGGCGGGCGGCCTGGATCTTGCCGTTGATGCCGAGCAGGTTCTGCACGTGGTGGCCGACCTCGTGGGCGATCACGTAGGCCTGGGCGAAATCGCCGGCGGCGGAGAACTTCTGCTCCATCTCGCGGAAGAAGCCGAGATCGAGGTAGACCCGGCGGTCGCCGGGGCAATAGAACGGTCCGACCGCGGAGGAGGCGAAGCCGCAGGCCGAGTTCACCCCGCCGTTGAACAGGATCAGCTTCGGCTGTTCGTACTGCGCGTTGCTGGCGGTGAAGATCTGCCCCCAGGTGTCCTCGGTGTCGCCGAGGATCGAGCGCACGAAGTCCACCTGCGGATCGGCGCCGGTGGCCGGGCGGCCCTGGGTCGGGGTGGTCGCGGGCGCCTGGCCGGTGTCCATCTGGCCGATGATGTTGCCGAGGATCTGCATCGGGTCCTGGCCCATCAGCAGGCCGACCACCACGACGATGGCGATGCCGCCGAGGCCCAGTCCGCGTCCGCCGATGCGCCGGCCGCCTCCGGGGAACCCGCCGCCGGCGCCGGATTCGCCACGCGCATCGACCACGTTGTCGCTGCGCCTTCCTTTCTGCCAGAGCATGACGGCTCCTCCTCTCGGAAACGTTGAATCAGTGTCGACCCCAGCCGGCCGCGCCGCCAGCCCGGTCGTCCGGCGAAAATTCCTACGCCGGGCTGGACGCAAGCCTACCCGAGCCGTTATGTTCGGCCGCAGGAAAGCCAAGGTGCTTTCCAGGCCACCGCAGTGGCCGGCGTCGCTCGGACGGTTCCGGGCGCTTACGTTACATCGAGGACAGCATGGCTGAACAACGTTCAGCGCGCCGCTTTGCGCGCATCGACCGCCTTCCCCCCTACGTTTTCAACATCACCGCCGAACTGAAGATGGCCGCCCGCCGCCGCGGCGAGGACATCATCGACCTCAGCATGGGCAACCCCGACGGCGCGACTCCGCAGCACATCGTCGACAAGCTCTGCACCGTCGCCCAGCGCGAGGACACCCACGGCTACTCCACCTCGCGCGGCATTCCGCGCCTGCGCCGGGCCATCTCGCACTGGTATCGCGACCGCTACGCCGTGGAGATCGATCCGGAAAGCGAAGCCATCGTCACCATCGGTTCCAAGGAAGGCCTGGCGCACCTGATGCTCGCCACCCTCGACCATGGCGACACCATCCTGGTGCCGAACCCGAGCTACCCGATCCACATCTACGGCGCGGTGATCGCCGGCGCCCAGGTGCGCTCGGTGCCGCTGGTGCCGGGCATCGATTTCTTCAACGAGCTGGAGCGGGCGATCCGCGAGTCGATCCCGAAGCCGAAGATGATGATCCTCGGCTTCCCCTCGAACCCCACCGCGCAGTGCGTGGAGCTGGACTTCTTCGAGCGCGTGGTCGAACTCGCCAGGCGCTACGACGTGCTGGTGGTGCACGACCTGGCCTACGCCGACATCACCTTCGACGGCTGGAAGGCGCCGTCGATCATGCAGGTGCCGGGCGCCAAGGACATCGCCGTGGAGTTCTTCACCCTGTCGAAGAGCTACAACATGGCCGGCTGGCGCATCGGCTTCATGGTCGGCAACCCGGAGCTGGTCAGCGCCCTGGCGCGGATCAAGAGCTACCACGACTACGGCACCTTCACCCCGCTGCAGGTGGCCGCCATCGCCGCGCTGGAAGGCGACCAGCAGTGCGTGCGCGACATCGCCGAGCAGTACCAGAAGCGCCGCGACGTACTGGTGAAGGGCCTGCATGAGGCGGGCTGGATGGTCGAGAATCCCAAGGCATCGATGTACATCTGGGCGAAGATTCCCGAGCCCTATGCGCACCTGGGCTCGCTGGAGTTCGCCAAGAAGCTGCTGCAGGACGCCAAGGTATCCGTGTCGCCGGGCATCGGCTTCGGCGACTACGGCGACGACCACGTGCGCTTCGCCCTGATCGAGAACCGCGACCGCCTGCGCCAGGCGGTGCGCGGGATCAAGGCGATGTTCCGCGCCGATGGCTTGTTGCCGGCGGCGAAGGGGTAGGGCGGGCCAGGCTCCAACGATCTCGATCACGCAGGCGCCCCCGGAATGGTGGATGGAAAAAGCCCCATCCACCCTACGTTTCGGGACATTCCTGCGTTGGGGCCGAGCGTAGGGTGGATCACGTTCCACCGATCCACCATGGCCGCGCAGGCGGCCCCGGACTGGGCGGGTGGAACTCAGTGCGCCGGATAGTCCGCCAGCACCACCCGCTCGCCGCCCTTGCCCAATCCCACCACCTGGTAGGCATCGTGGCGGCTGCCCATCTCCATACCCGGCGACCCCACCGGCATGCCCGGCACCGCGGCGCCGACCAGGTCGCTGCGTTCGCGCAGTTTGAGGATGTCGGCGGCCGGCACATGGCCTTCGACGAACTTCCCGTCGATCACCCCGGTGTGACAGGAGCCCATGGAGTAGGGGACGCCGAGGCGGGTCTTCACCTCGCTCATGTTCGGCTCGACGTGGTCGCGCACGCTGAAGCCGTTGTCCTCCAGGTGTTTGATCCAGTCCTTGCAGCAGCCGCAGTTGGCGTCGCGGTGGACGTCGATGGACAGCGGTTCGGCGGCCTGGACGGCGCCGGCGAACAGGGCGGTGAGAAGGACGAACGTGCGCATGGCGGATGCTCCCGGAAGCTGGAATCCGCCGAGCATACGCCGCCGCGCCGGGGTGCCCAAACCGATGCCTGTTTCCGCATGTGACGCCGCTCGGCGATCGGGGCGAACTTGTCGCGGGTTCGACCGGTCAGTAATGGGTTATTGGCATGCCCGGACGCGGCCAGGAGGCCGGAGGCGGGCGCTGGCAGGCGGCCCGCGTGGCCCCAAGGAGAATCCGCATGCTGTTCGCCCGTCTCGTTCTGTCGGTCCAGGCCCTGGTGTGGGGCGGCCTCGGCCTGCTCTACTGGGTGCGCCCCTACGAAATGGCCAACCTCAGCGGCATGCTGCTGATGGAGCCGGCCTCGGTCAGCGATGCGCGGGTGTTCTACGGCGGGCACCAGTTCGCCCTGGCGCTGTTCCTGCTGTTCGCCCTGCGTCGCAGCCAGTTGCTGCGGCCGGCGCTGATCCTGGTGGTGCTGGTGCAGCTCACCCTGACCCTGTCGCGCCTGCTGATCGCCTGGAACGAAGGCGGCATGGCGGCGGATGCGCAGCTGTTCGGCGTGATCTATCGCGGCGTCATCTCGCTGCTGGCGATCCTCGCGCTGTACTGGCTGGAAAAATCCTCCGAACCGCAGCCGGTCATCGCGCCCGAACCGGAGAAGCCGCGCGAGTCGGATTTCGACGGGTTGTGACGGGGTGTATTTATCACCTCGGAGGGTTCATTTGACCGTGCCGGCTCGCGGTCCAAATGACCGCCTTGTTTCGTAACTGACTGAAAGTAAAGGAAATAACCTTTGGCACGTTTTATGTAGTGACCATGATGTCGTTTCAATGCCAAAGGAGAAAGACATGAAGGTTGCGAGGCTGTTGGCTGCGGGAGGTCTGGTGCTGGCCAGTCTGGCAGCGAGTGCCGACGAAGTGGTCGCCGAGAAGGCGGACAACACGGTCGGCGCGGGCTTTGGCGGCGGCATCGGGGTTCTGCTTGGCGGTGCGCTGGGCGGCCCGGCCGGTGCGCTGCTCGGCGCCGGCGTCGGCGCGCTGACCGGCTGGGGCGTGCAGGATGCCAGCGGATTGAGCCAGAACGCCTATGTGGTGAAGGCGGCGGACGGCAGCGAGAGCCGCGTGCGGTCGCCGAACGGGGAGTTCCAGGTAGGCCAGGTGGTCGAGAAGGATGGCATTCGGTTGCGGGCGGGGAACTGAGTTTTTCTTCCCGCTCCAGACAAGCGAGGCCCCGAAAGGGGCCTCGCTTTTTTGTGCGCGCGGGAACGTCCACCGATAGATAACCCCTGTAGGAGCGGGCCATGCCCGCGAATCGCGCGCATGGCGCGCCTGCAGGTCGAAATACGTAGGGTGGACGTCGCTTTTTACGTCCACCATCCAGGCGTTGGCACGCGGGAATGGTGGATCGATAGAGCGTGATCCACCCTACGGTTTGTGCCGTGCGTATAAGCCTGTAGAGCCTTGCCCGCGACCTGGCTCGGCACGGCGTGTCGCGGGCATGGCCCGCTCCTACAGCGGTTCGGCGTTGGGGCTGCCTCTGCCTCTTCCGGAGCCGGATGCAGGAGCTTTCGTGGATGCATTCCCACGCGGGATCGTGGGGTGGATGCCGTTGCAGGAACACCGAACCCACGTAGGGTGGACGTCGTTTTTTACGTCCACCATCAGATGAAAAGAAAAAGCCGCGGCGTCCACCGGGACGCCGCGGCTTCATCGCTTCAGGGTATCAGCGGTCGTTGCGGACCCGCACCTCCACCAGTTCGCCTGCGGTCTCACGCTGCGGCAGGAGGTTCTTCACCACCTGCGCCGCGATCGACAGGGCTGCGACGATGAATACCACGTCGCCGAAGGTCCGTACCCAGCGCAGGGTTTCCAGCAGGTCCTGCTGCATGAAGGCTTCGCTGCGGGCGTACCACATGCCCTGGCTGACGCTGGCGTGGAACTGCAGGATGCCGATCGGCAGCAGGCTGGTGGCGATCATCAGCACCAGGCCGGCGTTCAGGCCCCAGAAGCCGGTGCGCATCAGCCGCTCGCTGAACGCCGCGTCAGGCCGCACGTAGCGCAGCACCAGCAGGGTGAAGCCGAGGGCGAGGAAGCCGTAGACCCCGAACAGCGCCGCGTGGGCGTGCGTTGCCGTGGTGTTCAGGCCCTGCACGTAGTACAGCGAGACCGGCGGGTTGATCATGAAGCCGAACACCCCGGCGCCGAACATGTTCCAGAAGGCCACGGCGACGAAGCACATCAGCGGCCACTTCACCTGTTCCATCCAGGGAGCGCGCTGCTTCAGGCGCCAGTTTTCCCAGGCCTCGTAGCCGAGCACGATCAGCGGTACCACTTCCAGCGCGCTGAAGGTGGCGCCCACCGCCATCACCGGCGTGGTGGTGCCGGAGAAGTACAGGTGGTGGAAGGTTCCCGGCACGCCGCCGAGCATGAACAGCGAGGCGGAAGCGAGGGAGGCTGCCGAAGCGGTGCGTTTCCCGACCAGGCCCATGGTGACGAAGATGAAGGCCAGCGCGGTGGTGGCGAACACTTCGAAGAAGCCTTCCACCCACAGGTGCACCACCCACCAGCGCCAGTACTCCATCACCGACAGGTGGGTACGCGCGCCGTAGAACAGGCCGGCGCCGTAGAACAGGCCGATGGCCACGACAGAGGCGGTGAGCAGCGCCAGCAGGTTCTTGTCGCCCGGCTTGCGCAGGGCGGGAACCACGCCGCGCAGCATCAGCACCAGCCAGAAGGCCACGCCGAGGAACTTGCCGATCTGCCACAGGCGGCCAAGGTCGACATACTCGTAGCCCTGGTGGCCGAGCCAGAAGTTCAGCTCCGGCGGCATCACCTGGGCGATCGCCAGGTAGTTGCCGGCGTACGAACCGACCACCACCACGACCAGCGCCCAGAACAGGATGTCGACGCCGAGCTTCTGGTATTTCGGGTCCTTGCCGCCGTTGATCAGCGGCGCCAGGAACAGGCCGGCGGCGAGGAAGCCGGTGGCGATCCAGAACAGCGCGCTCTGCAGGTGCCAGGTGCGCACGAGGGAGTAGGGGAACCACTGCGACAGGTCGAAGCCGTAGAACTTCTGGCCTTCCACCGTGTAGTGCGCGGTGAAGCCGCCGAGCATGACCTGGAAGCTGAACAGCGCCACCACCAGGAACAGGTACTTGCCCAGCGCCTTCTGCGACGGCGTCAGGGCGACCAGGGTCAACGGGTCGCGGGCCGGCGCCGGAGGTTCCTCCTCGTCATGCCTGCGCAGGAAGGCCCAGGCCCAGACCAGCAGGCCGATGCCGGCGACCAGCAGGACCACGCTGGCGATCGACCAGAGCACGTTCTCCGCGGTCGGGTGGTTGTCGATCAGCGGCTCGTGCGGCCAGTTGTTGCTGTAGGTCGCGTCGCTGCCCGGACGTTCGGTGGCGGTGACCCAGGCGGTCCAGAAGAAGAACTCGCTGAGCTGCGCCCGGTGTTTCGGGTCCGGCAGGGTGTCTTCCTTCATGGCGAAGCTTTCGCGGCTCGACTGCAATTGCGGATCGGCGCTGAACAGCTTGTCGTAGTAGGCGGCGGTCTGTTGCATCGCCTCGACGCGGCGCGCCGAGAGATGCAGCCGGCCCTTGTCGTCGACCTGGTTGCCGCGGTACTCCTTCTTCAGCTGGAAGCGCAGTTGCGCCTGGGACGCTTCATCCAGCTCGGCATAGTGCGGGCCGAATTCCTCGCGCGCGGCGATGTCGAGCCAGGCGGTCAGTTCGCGGTGCAGCCAGTCGGCGCTCCAGTCCGGCGCCTGGTAGGCGCCGTGGCCCCAGATCGAGCCGAGCTGCATGCCGCCGACGCTCTGCCAGGCCTGCTGGCCGTCGAGGATGTCGCTCTCGGTGAACAGCACCTGGCCGCTGGCGTCGAGCACCTGTTGCGGGATCGGCGGCGCCTGGCGGTAGACCTCGCGGCCGAACCAGCCGAGCAGGGTGAAGGTGACGCCGAGGACCAGGATCAGGGTCCACCAGTATTTGCGGTATTCACCCATGATTCGACTCCTGCGGCTGCATGGCCTGGACGAAGAGGATGTTGTTTTCCAGATGGATGTGCTGCATCAGGTCGTTGCGCAGCTCGTCCAGTCCGCGGTAGAGCGCCTGCCAGGTATTGCAGGCGCCGGGCGGCGGGGTGATGTGGTCGGTGAGTTCGAGCAGGTGTTCCAGCGCCTCGCCATGCTGGTCATGTTCGAAGCGCATCACCGAGATCGGCCCGCCGGCCTGGATGCCGAAGCCGCTGAGCAGCATCGGGAAGAGCACCTGCTCCTCCTTCAGCATGTGGCTTTCCAGTTCCTGCTGCATGACGCGCAGGTGCTCGGTCAGGCCATGGGGGCAGTCGCTGCGGTCGCCGTGCACGTGCTCGACGCGGGCAGCGAGGCGGATCAGCTCCGGCAACTGGTCGCGGTGTCGCTCGTGGTAGCGCTCGAGGATGTGCGCGATCAGTTTCTCGTTCGGCGCGTCGCGCCAGTCCTGCTCACCGTTGCCCTGCGCCAGCAGCGCGGCCAGTTCGGTGGCGATCGCTTCGGCGTCGAGGCCCTTGCGCTGCGCGGCGTCGCGCAGGCTCTTCTGGCCGCCGCAGCAGAAGTCGAGGCGGTGTCCGTGGAAGATGCGGGTGGCGCCGGGGATCGAGCAGGCGAGATCGCCGAGGGTCCAGTCGAGATAGCTCAGGTTCACGGTGGGCTCCTTGTATGGTCAGTAGTCAGGATTCCTATTGCAGCCCGCGTGCCGTTTTTATCTATTTGAAAAATAAGGATTTTTATTTTTGTGTTGTATTTAATACCCTGAGCGGATAGGGTTTAAAAAACCTTTAAGGGTTGATTTGACCATGTATGCCTTCGTTCTTCCCGACCTGGCGGCCGAACTGCCCAGCGCCGTCCGCCTGCAGCGCCTGGTGCAGGCCCTGCGCGAACAATTCCACTGCGGCGCGGTAGGGCTGCTGCGCCTGGAGGACGACTGCCTGCGTCCGGTGGCCGCCTCCGGGCTGGTGCACGAGGCGCTCGGCCGGCGCTTCCTGGTCGGCCAGCATCCGCGGCTGGCGGCGATCATGGCCTCCCGCGAGCCCACCTGGTTCGAGCCGGACAGCCGCCTGCCCGACCCCT
This sequence comes from Pseudomonas jinjuensis, assembly GCF_900103845.1. Classification (GTDB taxonomy): domain Bacteria; phylum Pseudomonadota; class Gammaproteobacteria; order Pseudomonadales; family Pseudomonadaceae; genus Pseudomonas; species Pseudomonas jinjuensis. The sequence goes on along the minus strand of NZ_FNIJ01000016.1, from coordinate 94,244 downwards.
ATGACGGCCTGCTCGAGGACCACGCCGGCGAGCCGCTGCCGGTGCATGACTGCATGGGCATCAGCCTCTACGTGGAAGGCCAGCTGTGGGGCGCGCTGACCCTCGACGCGCTGCATGCCGGCACCTTCGGCGAGGCGGCGCGGCGCGAGCTGCAGAGCTACGCGCTGCTGGTCGAGGCGGCGGTGCGGCTGACCCGCCTGGAGCAGGAGAACCGCGGCCTGCGCCTGGCGCGCAGCGACGTGCAGGGCGTCAGCCTGCCGGAGGAGGACAGCGACATCCTCGGCCACAGCCAGGTCATCCATCAGCTGCTCGGCGAGCTGGACATCGTCGCCGACTCGGAGCTGCCGGTGCTGCTGCTCGGCGAGACCGGCGTGGGCAAGGAACTCTTCGCCCGCCGCCTGCACCGCAAGTCGCGGCGGCGCAACAAGCCGATGGTGCAGGTCAACTGCGCCGCGCTGCCGGAGTCGCTGGCCGAAAGCGAGCTGTTCGGCCACATCAAGGGCGCCTTCTCCGGCGCCACCGCGGATCGCCGCGGGCGCTTCGAGGCGGCCAACGGCGGCACGCTGTTCCTCGACGAGGTCGGCGAGCTGCCGCTGAGCCTGCAGGCCAAGCTGCTGCGCACCCTGCAGAACGGCGAGATCCAGCGCCTCGGCGAGGACAAGCCGCGCCACGTCGACGTGCGCATCATCGCCGCGACCAACCGCAAGCTGCCGGACAGCATCCGCGACGGGCACTTCCGCGCCGACCTCTACCATCGCCTGTCCGTCTACCCGGTGCCGATCCCGCCGCTGCGCGAGCGCGACAACGACGTGCTGCTGCTGGCCGGACATTTCCTCGAACTCAACCGCGCCCGCCTGGGCCTGCGCAGCGTGCGCCTGTCGCCGGCGGCGGAGCGCGCGCTGCTGGGCTATGCCTGGCCGGGCAACGTGCGCGAGCTGGAGCACGTGATCAGCCGCGCGGCGCTCAAGCTGCTCAGCCGCGGCGCCAACCGCAACGAGATCCTCACCCTGGAGCCCGAGCAGCTCGACCTGGACAGCGGCGCCAGTCCGGCCGCCAGCGCGGTGACGGTCCCGGTGCAGACGGCGGAGGGCAGGCTGCGGCCGCTGCGCGACAGCGTCGACGACTGCCAGCGCCAGGCGATCCAGCAGGCGCTGGCCGCTTCCGAGAACAACTGGGCGAACGCCGCGCGCCTGCTCGATCTCGACCCGAGCAACCTGCACAAGCTCGCCAAACGGCTGCGGATGAAATAGCGCGGCGTGCTATCGTTCTGATTTGGTTGGTAAAAAATTCTGCGGAGTCGGCGATGAAGTTCATTCACCAGCGGGAACATCTGAACGAGGGCGACCTCGTGATCATCGAATGCTCGCGCATGTGCAACATCCGCCTGATGAACGATGCGAACTTCCGCAGCTTCAAGAATGGCGGGCGGCACAGCTACCACGGCGGCGCCTTCGACCGCTTCCCGGCGAAGATCGTGGTGCCCAGCACCGGCTTCTGGAACATCACCATCGACACCGTCACCCGCCGGCCGATCAGCGTGACCCGCAAGCCGAACTTCACCCACTCGATCAGGATCGTGCGCCGCTAGCGCGGGGGCTGAAAACTGCTCGTGCAGGAGCGCGCCATGCGTGCGACATCGGCACTGCCGGCGGGTCGCGGGCATGGCCCGCTCCTACGGTTCCGGTGGGGCATCCGGGTAGGGCGCATAACGCGCCAGCGTTATCCGCCGATGGGCCTAACGGCGCTCCAGCAGAACGCCCGCTTCCATGTGGTGGGTATAGGGGAACTGGTCGAACAGCGCGCAGCGGCTGATGCGGTGGGTGTCGTGCAGCTGGGCGATGTTCTGCGCCAGGGTCTCCGGGTTGCAGGAGATGTAGAGGATGCGCTCGAAGCGGCGGGTCAGCTCGCAGGTGTCCGGGTCCATGCCGGCGCGCGGCGGGTCGACGAAGACGCTGCCGAACTCGTAGCTCTTCAGGTCGATCCCGGCCAGGCGACGGAACGGCCGCACCTCGTTGAGCGCCTGGGTCAGCTCCTCGGCGGAGAGGCGCACCAGGGTCACGTTATCCACGGCGTTGTCGGCCAGGTTGGCCAGGGCGGCGTTCACCGAGGTCTTGCTGATCTCGGTGGCCAGCGCCTTGCGCACGCGGGTGGCCAGCGGCAGGGTGAAGTTGCCGTTGCCGCAGTACAGCTCCAGCAGATCGTCGTCGCGCTGGCCGAGCGATTCGTAGGCCCAGCCGAGCATCCTCTGGCACACCGCGCCGTTGGGCTGGGTGAAGGCGCCTTCCGGCTGCCGATAGCGGAAGCTGCGGCCAGCTACCACCAGTTCCTCGTTCACGTAGTCGCGGCCGATGACGATGCGCTTGCCGCGCGAACGGCCGACCAGGCTCACGCCCAGCTCGGCGGCGGCCTTCCCGGCGTCGGCCTGCCAGGCATCGTCCAGCGGGCGGTGGTAGCAGAGGGTGATCAGCGCGTCGCCGGCCAGGGTGGTGAGGAATTCCACCTGGAACAGCTTGTGGCCCAGCGCCGGATCGGCCCAGGCGGCCTTCAGGCGCGGCATCAGCTGGTTGATGCGCTGGCTGGCGATGGGGAAGTCGTCGAGCAGGATCGGCGTGTGCTTGTCGCCCTGTTCGAACATCGCGTAGTGCCGCGCCTCGCCCTCGCGCCACAGGCGGAATTCGGCGCGCAGGCGGTAGTGCTCGCGTGGCGAGTCGAAGACTTCCGGCTCCGGCGCACCGAACGGCGCCAGCAGCGCGCGCAGGCGTTCGGCCTTGTCTTGCAGTTGGGCGTCGTACTGGGAGGGATCGAAACGCGGACTACTCATGGGCAACTCGAGGGCGACAGGGTGAATTGTAGGAGCGGGCCATGCCCGCGAAATGTGTCGAGAGGGTCGCGGTCATGGACCGCTCCTGCACGCAAGGGGCGGGCCGGTGTGGCCGCCCCATTATGCCTGCTCAAGCGTTGAACCAGCCCAGCTTGATGATGAACAGGATGGACAGGATCACCAGCGCCGGATTCAGCTCGCGCCAGCGGCCGGCCAGCAGCTTGGCGGCGGTCCAGGCGATGAAGCCGAAGGCGATGCCGTTGGCGATGGAGAAGGTCAGCGGCATGGCCAGGGCGGTGACCACCACCGGCGCGGCGACGGTGAGGTCGTCCCAGTCGATCTCGGCCAGGCCCGAAGCCATCAGCACGGCGACGAAGAACAGCGCCGGGGCGGTGGCGAAGGCCGGCACGTTGCCCGCCAGCGGGGCGAAGAACAGCGCCAGCAGGAACAGCACGGCGACCACCACGGCGGTCAGGCCGGTACGCCCGCCGGCGCTGACGCCCGCGGCGGATTCGATGTAGCTGGTGGTGGTCGAGGTGCCGAGCAGCGAACCGAACATCGCCGCGGTACTGTCGGCGATCAGCGCGCGGCCCATCTTCGGCATGTGCCCGTCCTTGCCCATCAGGCCGGCGCGCTTGGCGACGCCGATCAGGGTGCCGGAGTTGTCGAACAGGTCGACGAAGAGGAAGGCGAAGATCACGCTGAACAGGCCGATGTCCAGCGCGCCCTTGATGTCCAGCTGGAGGAAGGTCGGCGCCAGCGACGGCGGGGTGGACATCACGCCGCCGAACTGGGTGATGCCGAGGCCGATGGCGGCGAAGGTCACGGCGAGGATGCCGATCATCACCGCGCCGGTCACGCGGCGGGCTTCCAGGCCGACGATGATGAAGAAGCCGAGCACCGCGAGGATCGGTTCCGGCTTGCTCAGGTCGCCGAGGCCGACCAGGGTCGCCGGGTTGTCCACCACGATCATGGCTTCCTTCAGCGCGATCAGCGCGAGGAACAGGCCGATGCCGGCGGCGATGGCCGAGCGCAGCGCCAGGGGGATGCTGTTGATGATCCATTCGCGGATGCGGAAGATCGAGATCAGGAAGAACATGCACGCCGAGAGGAACACCGCGCCCAGCGCCACCTGCCAGGTGTGGCCCATGTGCAGCACCACGGTGTAGGTGAAGAAGGCGTTCAGGCCCATCCCCGGCGCCAGGGCGATCGGGTAGTTGGCGATCAGGCCCATGATCACCGAGCCGATCGCCGCCGCCAGGCAGGTGGCGACGAACACCGCGCCCTTGTCCATGCCGGTCGCGCCGAGGATGCTCGGGTTGACGAACAGGATGTAGGCCATGGTCAGGAAGGTGGTGACCCCCGCGAGGATCTCGGTGCGCACATTGGTGTTGTGCGCCTGCAGTTGGAACAGCTTTTCCAGCATGACTGGCTCCCCAAGGCGCTTCATGCGCCATTCATGTCCGGCCGAAAAAAGCAAAGCACAGGCCGCAGGGGAGCGCGCGCTTTTCTTTGGGCCGGAAAAAAGCCGCGGATGATACCAGCTTGGTTTGCGCGGGAAAATTTCTGACCGGATGGCCGGGAAAGGTCTCCCTTTGCCCGGATCGAGCGCCGAATATTCTGTAGGAGCGGGCCATGCCCGCGAATCGCGCGCATGGCGCGCTCCTACAGGTTGCGTATGCGGCCTCGGATGGGCTCCCGGCACGCAAGAAAAAGCCCGGCATGTGCCGGGCTCCTTCATCGCGCGGGGTTCGGCTTACTTGCCGTACACCGGGAACCTGGCGCAGATGGCCTTGACCTTCTCGCGCACGCTGTCCACCACGGACTCGTCGCCCATGTTGGTCAGGATGTCGCAGATCCAGCCAGCCAGCTCGCGGCACTCTGCTTCCTTGAAGCCGCGGGTGGTGACGGCCGGGGTGCCGATGCGCAGGCCGGAGGTGACGAACGGGGAGCGCGGGTCGTTCGGTACCGAGTTCTTGTTCACGGTGATGAACGCGCGGCCGAGGGCGGCGTCAGCGTCCTTGCCGGTGATGTCCTGCTTGATCAGGGAGAGCAGGAACAGGTGGTTCTGGGTGCCGCCGGAAACCACGTCGAAGCCGCGCTCGATGAACACGCCGGCCATGGTCTGGGCGTTCTTCAGCACCTGCTGCTGGTATTCCTTGAACTCGGGCTGCAGGGCTTCCTTGAAGCACACGGCCTTGGCGGCGATCACGTGCTCCAGCGGACCACCCTGGGCGCCCGGGAAGACGGCGGAGTTCAGCTTCTTCTCGATCTCCTCGTTCTTGCGCGCGAGGATCAGGCCGCCGCGCGGGCCGCGCAGGGTCTTATGAGTGGTGGTGGTGACCACGTCGGCGAACGGAACCGGGTTCGGGTAGACGCCAGCGGCGACCAGACCGGCCACGTGGGCCATGTCGACGAACAGGTAGGCACCGACCTTGTCGGCGATTTCGCGGAAGCGGGCGAAGTCCAGAACCTGGGAGTAGGCGGAGAAGCCGGCGACGATCATCTTCGGCTTGTGCTCGACGGCCAGGCGCTCGACTTCGTCGTAGTCGATCAGGCCGTTGTCGTCGATGCCGTACTGCACGGCGTGGTACAGCTTGCCGGAGGAGCTGACGGCGGCGCCGTGGGTCAGGTGACCGCCGTGGGCCAGGCTCATGCCGAGGATGGTGTCACCGGCGTTGAGCAGGGCCAGGTAGACGGCCGAGTTGGCCTGGGAGCCGGCGTGCGGCTGGACGTTGGCGTAGTCGGCGCCGAACAGCTGCTTGGCGCGGTCGATGGCCAGCTGCTCGACGACGTCGACGTACTCGCAACCGCCGTAGTAGCGCTTGCCCGGATAGCCTTCGGCGTACTTGTTGGTCAGCACCGAGCCCTGGGCTTCCATCACCGCCGGGCTGGTGTAGTTCTCGGAGGCGATCAGCTCGATGTGCTCTTCCTGGCGCAGGGCTTCCTGCTCCATCGCGGCGAAGAGTTCGGCATCGTAGCGGGCAATGGTCAAATCACGGCTGAACATGGCGGTCCTCTAAGGATCGGTGCAAAGGAAAAGGCGCGCATTCTAACCCATGCGCGCCGCGCTGGCATATGAAAGGCGGTCAAGTGACGGATAAGCGGCGCTCAGTTTGCCGCCGACCCTGCGGCCTTCATTCGATCAGCAGCAGCGCGTGGTTGACGTACAGCGCGGCGAACTGGTCCGCCGGCATCGGCCGGCCGAAGAGGAAGCCCTGCACCTCGTCGCACGAGTGTTCGCGGAGGAAGTCCAGCTGTTCCTGGCTCTCCACGCCCTCGGCGATCACCATCAGGTTCAGGCTGTGGGCCATGGCGATGATGGCGCGGGCGATCTGCGCGTCCTGTTCGCCGTGGGGCAGGCCGTCGACGAAGCTGCGGTCGATCTTCAGCACGTCGATGGGGAACTGCTTGAGGTAGTTGAGCGAGGAATAGCCGGTGCCGAAGTCGTCCACCGCCACCGCCAGGCCGAGGCGCTTCAACCCGGAGAGGGTCTGCATCGCCTGGGAGACGTCGCTCATCAGGATGCTTTCGGTCAGCTCCAGCTCCAGGCAGGCCGGCGGCGTGCCGGTCTCGTCGAGGATGTGGGCGATGCGCGTGCCCAACTGGCCGTCGGCGAACTGGCGCGCCGACAGGTTCACCGAGATCTTCGGCACCCGCACCTTCTCCCGGTGCCAGACCTTGAGCTGGCGGCAGGCCTCGCGCAGCAGCCAGTCGCCGACCTGGGCGATCAGGCCGAGCTCCTCCAGCACCGGCACGAACTCCGCCGGGGCGATCAGCCCGCGGCGCGGGTGCTGCCAGCGCAGCAGCGCCTCGGCGCCGGTCAGGCGGCGGCCGTCGCCGGTGAACTGCGGCTGGTAGTGCAGGGTGAACTCGTTCTGCTCGATGGCGCGGCGCAGGTCGCTTTCCAGTTCCAGGCGCTCCAGCGCGCGGGCGTTCATTTCCGCCTGGTAGAACTGGTAGTTGTTCTTGCCCACTTCCTTGGCGTGGTACATCGCCGTGTCGGCGTTCTTCATCAGCTTGTTCAGCTCGGCGCCGTCCTGCGGCGACAGCGCCACGCCGATGCTGGCGGTGACGAAGAACTCGCGGCCTTCCAGGGTGAACGGCCGGGCCAGGCTGGCGAGGATCTGCTCGGCGACCTGGATCGCCCGCATCAGCGCCTGTTCGCGGTTGCCCTGGCTCGGCAGCAACAGGGTGAACTCGTCGCCGCCCATGCGCGCCACGGTGTCGTCGTCGCTCACGCAACGGGTCAGGCGCTCGGCCACTTCCTTGAGCATGCGGTCGCCGGCGGCGTGGCCGAGGGAGTCGTTGATTGGCTTGAAGCGGTCGAGGTCGAGGAACATCAGCACCACCCACTGGCCGTGCCGCTCGGCGTGCAGCAGAGCGGTGTGCAGGCGGTCCTGGAACAGCGTGCGGTTGGGCAGGTGGGTGAGGGCGTCGTAGTAGGCCAGGCGGTGGATGCGCCGTTCGCTGGCCTTGCGCTCGCTGATGTCGCTGAAGAAGCAGACGAAGCTGACCAGGTCGCCGTCCTCGTCGTACACCGCGGTGATGCCGACCCAGGACGGATAGAGCCCGCCGCCGCGGCGCTTGAGGAGGATTTCCCCCTCCCAGTTGCCGTTGTTCTGCAGGCTGTCCAGCACGTGCATGAACTGGTTGCCGCCCTGGTTCTCGGCGGTGAGCATGCGCGTCTGCTGGTCCAGCACCTCGCTCGCCGAATAGCCGGTCAGGCGCGAGAAGGCGCTGTTGACCTGGACGATGTAGCCGGCCGGGTCGGTGACCATGATCGCCGTGGAGGAATGCTCGAACACCGTCGCCGACATGCGCATCTCGCGCTCCGCGCGGCGCTGCTGGGAAATGTCGCGGGCCACGCCGAGCAGGCCCTCGAAGCGTCCCTGTTCGTCCCACATCAGGGCGATGCGCAGCTCGATCGGCACCTTGCGGCCGTCGGCGCGCAGGCAGTCGAGGTGGAACAGGTGCGGCGCGCTGGACTCGCGCAGTTCCACCGCCAGCTGCGGATTGCCGATGGTCTCGCGGGCGCGGGCGAGCAGGGCGTTGAGCCGGTCGAGCTGCGACGGGTTGGTGACGATCTGCTGGAAGCCGTACTGCAGCGCCCATTCCGGGCTGTAGCCGAGGTTCTGCTGCAGCGAAGGGCTGATGTAGTTGAGGTTCAGCTCGGCGTCGGTGGAGAAGATCACGTCGCTGATGCTTTCCGCCAGCACGCGGTAGCGGCGGTTGCTCTCGTGCAGCGAGTCGTGGGATTCCACCGTGGCGGTGATGTCCTTGACCACGCCCAGCACCTTGCTCACGCGCCCCGAGGGATCGCGGCCGAAGGCCTGTTCGCGGATGTTCAGCCAGCGCCAGCTGCCGTCGTGATGGCGCCAGCGCAGCTGGCATTCGAGCAGCAGGTTGTCGCCGATCACCTGCTGCAGGTTGCGGATGCGCCAGTAGTATTCCTGGTCGTCGGGGTGCACCAGGGTGTGCCAGTTGCTCTCGCCGATGCGCTGCAGGTCGGCGCTGCTGTAGCCGAGCTTGGCGCCCAGGCGGTGGTTGCTGAACAGCAGCTTGCGGCTCGCCAGGTCCTGGATGTAGAGGGTGTCCGGCACCGCGCGGACCACGTCCGACCAGAACTTCTCGCGCTCCAGCAGGGACAGTTCCATCTGCTTGCGCTGGGTGATGTCCGCCAGGCTGATGGTCACCGCGCGCAGTTCTTCCAGTTGCTCGGGAATGCGCATCTGCAGCCAGACATGGCGCTTCTCGCCCTGCGGGGTGCGGATGACGGTTTCCAGCTCGATCATCCCGTGGCCGCCGAGCACCGCCGCGATGACCTTGCTGCGCGCGCCTTCGGGACGCATGCGCGCGGCGCCGATCATCTGTTCCCAGGCCTGCTCGACCGTGTGCACGCCGAGCAGGCGGCGGGCGATGCTGTTGATCTCGCGGATGCGGATCTTGCGCAGCATCCAGGCCTGGCGCTCGGGCTTCTCCGCCAGCCAGGCGCCCAGGTCCTCGGCGTTGTGCAGGCCCTGTTCGAGCAGGCTGTGGCGCAGCTCGGCGAGGTCGACCACGCACAGCGCCACGCCGGCATCCTCGAACATGGCCTGCTGGCTGCTGCGGATGGCCTCGGCCGGCGGCTGCACCGGAGGGGCCAGTTGCACCACCAGGGCGGGGTCCTGCCGGCGGTACAGGCGCCACAGGGCCGCGCCGGCGATACCGCCGACCAGCAGCAGGAGCGCCAGTTCGCTGGCGAGCCGGGGCAGCACGGCCTGGTACAGCGTGTGGCTGTCAAGCAGCGGGCGCAGCTGCCAGTCGGTGTTGGGGATCGGCAGCAGGCCCAGGCTCTGCGCCTGCTCGCGCGGCGTGGCGGCGCTCAGCGGGGTGCCCGGCAGGCCGCTGGAGCGGCTGAGCACCTTGTTCTTGTCGTGGTCTTCGAGCAGCCAGGCGACATTCGTGCGCATGTCCTCGGTCCAGGCGCGGCGCGCGGCGTCGCCGTCGAAGCGGATGATCCGCTCGCCGCTGCCGTCGCGCGGGCGCAGGAGCAGGTAGAGCAGCCCGCCGTGGTCCTCGCTGAAGGCGTAGTAGTAGGGCTCGCCGGCGGCGCGCTGGCGCAGCGCGGTGATGAACTGCTGGTCCATGATCGCGGCGCTGGTGTCGAGCAGGCGCTGGCCGCTGGCGTCCAGCCAGACCTGGCTGTGCAGGTAGGGGAAGAGGCCGCGCAGGGCCTCGCGCTGGTCGGCCGAGCCGGCGGCCAGGGTGCCGTGCTGTTCGATCAGCGTCTGCGCGGCGAGGGCCTTGAGCTTGAGCGTCAGGGTCAGGTTCTGCGCCAGCTGCTCGACGTGCAGCATGGTGCGTTGGCGCTCGTTGCGCTCGTGGTTGCGGAATTCGTCCAGGAGATGCCAGCCGGCCAGGCTGAGAAGCAGCAGAACGAGCAACAGGATGGCGCTTCGCGAGGCCAGTTTGCCTGTTGCGGCCAGGTGGGCCGATGGAGGATCAACGGGTTTGGACAAGAGCCGGCTACCTGGGGAGAGATGCGCGAATTTCTTCCCGATTAGGATGCCCGGAAGCGAGGCGAAGTGCCAGTAGGCCGACGAGCGTGGTTTGCCCTTCCGCGACCATTCCGGTAGCTTTGCCGCACGCGCGCGGGCGAAAGACGCCGCGCATTGTTCACGCGAGAGCGCTCGCGTCAACTGGCGGCGAATTGCAGCCGCCGGTCACATCGCCGAAAGCCGGATATCGTCAGCAATCCGGCGTCAATTTCCAGGTCATTTTTTCATCCAGAAGTCAGGTATCCATGGCTCAATACGTCTACACCATGCATAGGGTCGGCAAGATCGTTCCGCCCAAGCGTGAAATCCTCAAGGACATCTCCCTGTCGTTCTTCCCCGGCGCCAAGATCGGCGTGCTCGGCCTGAACGGCGCGGGTAAATCCACCCTGCTGCGCATCATGGCCGGCGTCGACACCGAGATCGAAGGCGAAGCCCGCCCCATGCCGGGCATCAATGTCGGCTACCTGCCGCAGGAGCCCAAGCTCGACCCGCAGGCCACCGTGCGTGAAGTGGTCGAGGAAGCCGTAGGCCAGATCAAGGCTGCCCAGGCGCGCCTGGACGAGGTCTACGCCGCCTACGCCGAGCCGGACGCCGACTTCGACGCCCTGGCCGCCGAGCAGGCCAAGCTGGAAGCCATCATCCACGCCTCCGACGGCCACAACCTTGAGCGCCAGCTGGAAGTCGCCGCTGACGCCCTGCGCCTGCCGCCGTGGGAAGCGAAGATCGAGCACCTCTCCGGTGGCGAGAAGCGCCGCGTGGCGCTGTGCCGCCTGCTGCTGTCGGCACCGGACATGCTGCTGCTGGACGAACCGACCAACCACCTGGACGCCGACTCGGTGGCCTGGCTGGAGCACTTCCTCCACGACTTCCCCGGCACCGTGGTGGCGATCACCCACGACCGCTACTTCCTCGACAACGTCGCCGGCTGGATTCTCGAACTGGACCGTGGCCACGGCATCCCGTTCGAAGGCAACTACTCCGGCTGGCTGGAATCCAAGGCCGCCCGCCTGGCCCAGGAAGCCAAGCAGGAAGCCTCCCACGCCAAGGCCATGAAGGCCGAGCTGGAATGGGTGCGCCAGGGCGCCAAGGGTCGCCAGGCCAAGTCCAAGGCCCGTCTGCAACGCTTCGAGGAGCTGCAATCGCAGGAATTCCAGAAGCGCAGCGAGACCAACGAGATCTACATCCCGGCCGGTCCGCGCCTGGGCGACAAGGTCATCGAGCTGCACAACGTCTGCAAGGGCTACGGCGATCGCGTGCTGATCGACAACCTGTCGCTGAGCATTCCCAAGGGCGCCATCGTCGGCGTGATCGGCGGCAACGGCGCGGGCAAGTCGACCCTGTTCCGCATGCTCATGGGCAAGGAGCAGCCGGATTCCGGCACCATCGACATCGGCGAAACCGTGCAGATCGCCAGCGTCGACCAGAGCCGCGACAGCCTGGAAGGCAACAAGACCGTGTGGGAGCAGGTCTCCGACGGTTTCGAGCAGATCAGGATCGGCAACTACGAAGTTCCGTCGCGCAGCTATGTCGGCCGCTTCAACTTCAAGGGCGGTGACCAGCAGAAGTTCGTCAAGGACCTCTCCGGCGGTGAGCGCGGCCGCCTGCACCTGGCGCTGACCCTGAAGCAGGGCGGCAACGTGCTGCTGCTCGACGAACCGTCCAACGACCTCGACGTGGAAACCCTGCGCGCGCTGGAAGAGGCGCTGCTGGACTTCCCCGGCTCGGCCATCGTGATTTCCCACGACCGCTGGTTCCTCGACCGGATCGCCACCCACATCCTCTCCTACGAGGACGACGGCCAGGTGACCTTCTTCGAAGGCAACTACACCGAGTTCGAGGCGGACCGCAGGAAGCGCCTCGGCGATGCTGCCGCCCAGCCGCACCGCGTGCGCTACAAGAAGCTGGCCTGACAGCCGGCTCGATAAAAACGGGACCTGCGGGCATCTGCGGGTCCCGTTTTTTTTGGTGCGTACCAGCCCTGATTTGGTGCAATTGTCTTTGGGCATTTCGGCCATAACTGCGGCGCCTTTTACATTTTTGCACCAAAAACTTTCATTAAAACGACAGATTGCACTATCGAGGGGCGCGCTCAAATTGCTACAGTTCGCGACCCTATAAAGCATCATCCAAAAAATAGAACTACCGGTGAAGCAATGATCCAGTCTGTCGACTCCTTCCTCGAGCGCCTGAAGCGGCGCGATCCCGACCAGCCCGAATTCCACCAGGCGGTGGAAGAGGTGCTGCGAACCCTGTGGCCGTTCCTCGAAGCCAACCCGCATTACATCGAGGCAGGCATCGTCGAGCGTATCGTCGAGCCCGAGCGCGCCATCCTGTTCCGGGTACCGTGGGTCGACGACAAGGGCCGCGTGCAGGTCAACCGCGGCTTCCGCGTGCAGATGAGCAGCGCCATCGGCCCGTACAAGGGCGGCCTGCGCTTCCACCCGTCGGTGAACCTCGGCGTGCTGAAGTTCCTCGCCTTCGAGCAGGTGTTCAAGAACTCGCTGACCTCGCTGCCCATGGGCGGCGGCAAGGGCGGTTCGGACTTCGATCCGAAGGGCAAGAGCGACGCCGAAGTGATGCGCTTCTGCCAGTCGTTCATGAGCGAACTGTACCGCCACGTCGGCGCTGACCTGGACGTGCCGGCCGGCGACATCGGCGTCGGCGGCCGCGAGATCGGCTACCTGTTCGGCCAGTACAAGCGCCTGGCCAACGAGTTCTCCTCGGTGCTGACCGGCAAGGGCCTGAGCTACGGCGGCAGCCTGATCCGTCCGGAAGCCACCGGCTACGGCTGCGTGTACTTCGCCCAGGAAATGCTCAAGCGCAGCGGCCAGGACTTCGACGGCAAGCGCGTGACCATCTCCGGTTCCGGCAACGTGGCGCAGTACGCCGCGCAGAAGGTCATGGAACTGGGCGGCAAGGTGATCTCGCTGTCCGACTCCGAAGGCACCCTGTACGCCGAGGGTGGCCTGACCGCCGAGCAGTGGGAATACCTGATGGACCTGAAGAACGTCCGTCGCGGCCGCATCAGCGAGATGGCCGCCCACTTCGGCCTGGAATTCCGTGCCGGCCAGCGTCCGTGGCACCTGCCGTGCGACATCGCCCTGCCGTGCGCCACCCAGAACGAACTGGACGCCGAAGACGCGCGCACCCTGCTGAAGAACGGCTGCATCTGCGTCGCCGAAGGCGCCAACATGCCGTCGACCCTGGAAGCGGTGGACCTGTTCATCGAGGCGGGCATCCACTACGCCCCGGGCAAGGCCTCCAACGCCGGCGGCGTGGCCACCAGCGGCCTGGAAATGAGCCAGAACGCCATGCGCCTGCACTGGACCGCCGGTGAAGTGGACCAGCGTCTGCACGGCATCATGCAGAACATCCACCACGCCTGCGTGCACTACGGCGAGGAAAACGGCCGCATCAACTACGTCAAGGGCGCCAACATCGCCGGCTTCGTCAAGGTCGCCGACGCCATGCTGGCCCAGGGCGTGGTCTGATCCGCCGCCCGCAGCAGGCTCGCTTCCCGTAGGAGCGAGCTTGCTCGCGAAGCATCCCCGAACGGGCCGCAGTCGCAGGATTGCGGCCCGTTTTTCATTTGGGCGATCGGCACGCGGTTCGAGCCGGGCGTTCGCGAGCAAGCTCGCTCCTGCAGGTCCGGAGTCTCCGCTCGACAGGGGGCTTGTCAGCCCTTCACGCACACCACCTGGCGCAGCGTATGCACCACCTCGACCAGGTCGCTCTGCGCCTGCATCACGCGGTCGATGTCCTTGTAGGCCATGGGAATCTCGTCGATCACGTCCTTGTCCTTGCGGCATTCGACGTGGGCGGTGGCGCGGGCCTGGTCTTCCACGCTGAAGCGCTTCTTCGCCTGGGTGCGGCTCATCACCCGGCCGGCGCCATGGCTGCAGGAGCAGAACGCCTCCTCGTTGCCGAGTCCGCGGACGATGAAGCTCTTCGCCCCCATGGAGCCGGGGATGATGCCCAGCTCGCCCTTCTGCGCCGACACCGCGCCCTTGCGCGTGACCAGCACCTCGCGGCCGAAGTGGCGTTCCTTCTGCACGTAGTTGTGGTGGCAGTTGACCGCCTCCAGGCTGGCCTCGAACGGCTTGCCGATGGCCCTGCGTGCGGCCCGGATCACCGTCTGCATCATCAGCGCGCGGTTCTGCCGGGCGAAGTCCTGGGCCCAGCCGACCGCTTCCACGTAGTCGGCGAAATGCCGGCTGCCTTCCTCGAAGTAGGCCAGGTCGCGGTCCGGCAGGTTGGCCATGTGCTGGCGCATGTCGGCCTGGGCCAGTTCGATGAACAGGCAGCCGATGGCGTTGCCCACCCCGCGCGAGCCGCTGTGCAGCATGAACCAGACGCGGTCGGCCTCGTCCAGGCAGACCTCGATGAAGTGGTTGCCGGTGCCGAGGGTGCCGAGGTGCTGGCGGTTGTTGGTCCTCTCCAGCTGCGGATACTTCGCGGTGATCGCCCGGAAGCGCCCGGCCAGGGTCTTCCAGGCGTCATCGGCGGCCTGCGGCACGTCGCTCCAGGCACCCTGGTCGTGGCGGCCGAAGGTCTTGCCGTGGGGCACGGCCTTCTCGATGGCGCTGCGCAGGCCGTGCAGGTTGTCCGGCAGGTCGCGGGCGTTCAGCGAGGTGCGCGCGGCGATCATGCCGCAGCCGATGTCGACGCCGACCGCCGCCGGGATGATGGCGCCGAGCGTGGGGATCACGCTGCCGATGGTCGAGCCCTTGCCCAGGTGGACGTCGGGCATCACCGCCAGGTGCTTGAAGATGAACGGCATCTTCGCCGTATTGAGCAGTTGCTGGCGGGCTTCGTCTTCCACCGGGACGCCCCGGGTCCAGAGCTTGATCGGTTTGCCGCCGGGGGCTTCGAGAATGGTCGGGCCGGACATGTCGTGCTTCCTGCCCGCCGTTGCGGCGGGCTTGGAGGAGGGGCTCAGTAATGGTACCAGCGCAGTTGCAGCATGACTTCGTTGACGGGACCTGCGAGGTGGCTGAACTCCCGCTGCGCCGACAGGCGCAGGCCGAGGTTGCGGCCGAGTTCGACCTGCTGGGCGAAGGCGAGGCTGCGGCGCACCTCGCCGTTGTGGAAGTAGTCGCCCCTGGCTTCCAGGGTCAGGTTGCCGAGACCGTTGCGCCAGAGCAGGCCGGAATCGAAACCGAGCGCCGGGGCGACGGTGGCGGCGAAGTCCTGGTTGTTCTCCAGGCGCCCGGTGCCGAGGGCGTAGAGCTGCAGGTCGTCGCCCAGCTTCCAGCTGCCGCCGGCGCCGCCGTCGAGGTGGCCGGCGAGGGTGTCGTGGCCGTCGTCGCTGTCCTTGCCGAGCACCCGCTCCCAGCCGCCGGCGACGCGCCAGGACAGCGGCTGCAGCAGCTCGTTGCGCGGCGTCAGCGAGCGGATGGTGACCAGGTCGAGCTGCTGCAGCTGCCAGCGGTTTTCCTCGTACTGGCGCAGCTTGAGCTGGCCGATCTCGATCTGCGCGCCGAGCGGGAAGCCGTAGGCGTTGTCGTCGAGGTCGTGGTAGGCCATGCGCAGGCCGTATTCGGCGAAGGCCCGGTCGTCGCGGCTGCCGAGGCCGAGCTGCCAGGTGCGCGACTGGTGGCCGTCTTCCGGCTGGCCGGGGCGCTCGATGTGCAGCGGCGGCGGTGGGTTGCGGTTGATCGCCCGCAGCAGGTTGTAGCTGCGCGAGGCGATGGTGCTGTCGCGCTCCTGGCCGGTGGCGCGGTAGCGCACCAGGCGGAAGGCGGTGTCCTGCACCAGCGCCTGGCGGGCGGTGGGCAGGCGGCGGAATTCGCCGCCGTCGAGCAGGCTGTCGTCGTCGGCCAGGTCGCGGGCCAGGCGTTTCTCGGCGTGGTCCAGCGGGGCGCCGCGGGCCAGCAGTTCGCGCTCGCGGGAGGGGCGGTAGTCGATCTGCTCGATCATCCCGGCGTTCTTCACCGCGCGCACGGTGTCGGTGGGGATCGCGGTGATCGGGAAGTCGTCGGTCAGCTCGACGCCGGGGCGGGCGATCTCCAGCAGTTCGAGCAGGCGGAACGAGCAGTTCTCGTCGAAGAAGTAGTACTTGAAGCGGATCTGCTTGAGCTCCCAGACGTGCTCGACCATGCGCCCGGTTTCCTCGGGCGTCAGGTTCAGCCGGTATTCCCACAGGTCGCGGTTCTCCAGCCGGCTGTATTCGGAGAGCTTCTCGCGGTAGGGCACCAGCGCGAAGAGGCCGGGATAGCCGCCCATCAGGCCCTTCCAGGCGTAGAGGATGCTGTTGTCCATGCCCTCGATGAAGGCGCCGAAGTTCAGTGCGTAGCTGAGCAGGGCGGTGTTGTTCGAGTCGACGTCGGCCTGGTCGATGCGCAGCAGGGTGTGGCCGAACATCGACGACGGGCTGTTCAGGTACGCGGCGGGGAACACCAGCACCGCGCTGTGCGGGTTGATGTCGCGGTACCAGGCCTGGAATTCCGGACACTCGACCTGCGGCAGGTCGTCGAGCTGCAACTGGTCGCGCAGCCAGCGGGTGCGCGCCGGGTAGACGCACTGGGCGTGCCTGTCGCCGAGGCCGGGCGGCGCGTAGAGCGCCTTCAGCGTGGCGGCCAGTTCGGCCTGCGGATGCTCGGCGCCATCGGGCGCGAGGAAGAAGTCCGGATCGTCGACGAAGCTGGTCCAGCCGCCGAGCCGGGCCGGCTGGTAGTGGCCGAGAGCGATCCAGTAAGGCTGGGCGGCCAGCTCCCGGGCGCGTTCGGCGCTGATCTCGGGGGCGGCGATGGAGGTGGCGCAGGCGCACAGCGCCAGCCAGGGCATCAGGCGTTTGAGCATTCGGGACCGGAGCCGGATGGAAAGAGAAAGCCCGCCGGAAGGCGGGCTGTTGCTGTTCGCTGGATCAGGCCTGCTCGGCGTACTTGGCCAGGCGGGCGTCCTGCTTCAGGATCTGCTGGGTGTTGGCGTAGACGTCGGCGGCGGTGACGTCGGCCCGGTCGAAGATCTGCGCGAAGTGCTCATGGGCGACCTCGGCGAAGTGGGCGCGGTCCTCCGGCTGCACGCCGAGTACCACGGCGTAGGTGGTGAGGGCTTCGCCGTCGCCCTTGGCCATGTCTTCGGAGAGTTCGTCCATGATGCTGCCGAGGACGACCATCGACTTGCCGCCATAGGTCAGCGCGCCGTTGGTGCGGCAGCCGTTGGTGCCGGTGGTCATGCCGAAGGTGTTGTTGCCGGAACTGCCGTTGGTGGTGGCGGCCAGCACGTGGGTGGCGACGCCGCGCTGTCCCTTGAACAGCAGGTTGCCCCAGCCGCAGCCGTCGCTGCCGGGCGCATCGGCGAGGGCGCTGAGCGAGGCCGTGGCCAGGAGGGTTCCGAGCAGAATCCTTTTCATCGTCGTATCTCTCTTTTTCCGGTTCGGGATCATAATTAACTGCTGACAGCAGGCAGCGCCTGCCAGAGCTTTTCGGAATGCCTTGAGGGTGTCAAGGCGCGCTGCCGGTCAGGCCCCCGCAGGAAAGCCGTCTGCCGCACGAGGTCCGGCCGTTTGATCGACATCAGCAGCGACTCGCCTGGAACCAGCCACACTGCAGAACAGTTCCCTTTTCGTGGAGGGCTTTCATGTCCGCATTCGATCCCCGTGCCGCGCTGGATGCGCTGGCTGCCGAGTATTCCAAGCGCGCGGAAGCGATCCGCCGGGATCTCGGGCGAACCCATTCCCCGGACTTCGCCGAACAGGCCCAGCAACGACAGAACGACGACGTATTGCGCGCCCTGCTGGCCGAGGCGGAGGCGGGCATGCGCCAGGTCGGGCTGGCCCGCCTGCGCCTGGCCGAGGGCAACTACGGCTACTGCGAACGCTGTGGCGAAGCGATCGAAAGCAGGCGCCTGGAAGCCCTGCCGGCGGCGGAATACTGCCTGCGCTGCGCCGATCTGCAGCACTGACCCCGGACATCGGCGGAGCGCCTTGCCAGTGGCATTCGGGCAGCGCGAGAATGCGGACAACTCTCCGCGGCGTCGCGCCGCTCGATGCAAGGACTCCCGATGCCCGAATCCATTGCCGCCGGCCTGCGCCTGGCGCCCGATGAACTGACCCGCCCCTTCTCGCCCGAGCAGTTTCCCTTCGCCACCACCGACGAGCTGGAGCCCTTCCGCGGCGTGCTCGGCCAGGAGCGCGCGGTGCAGGCCCTGCAGTTCGGCGTGGCCATGCCGCGTCCGGGCTACAACGTCTTCGTCATGGGCGAGCCGGGCACCGGCCGCTTCTCCTTCGTCCAGCGCTACCTGAAGGCCGAGGGCAAGCGCCTGGCCACTCCGGCCGACTGGGTCTACGTCAACAATTTCGATGAATCGCGCGAGCCCCGGGCCATCGAGCTGCCGCCGGGCAACGCCGCGGATTTCGGCGAGGATATCGACCAACTGATCGACAACCTGCTGTCGACCTTCCCCTCGGTGTTCGAGAGCCCGGCCTACCAGCAGAAGAAGAGCGCCATCGACCGCGCCTTCAACCAGCGCTATGACAAGGCCCTGGACGCCATCGAGCGCCGCGCCCTGGAGAAGGAGGTGGCGCTGTACCGCGACAGCGCGAACATCGCCTTCACCCCGATGAAGGACGGCAAGGCCCTCGACGAGGCCGAGTTCGCGCAGTTGCCGGAAGCCGAGCGCGAGCGCTTCCACGCCGACATCGCCGACCTCGAGGAACAGCTGAACGAGGAACTCGTCGGCCTGCCGCAATGGAAGCGCGAGTCGAGCAACCAGCTGCGCCAGCTCAACGAGGAAACCATCGCCCTGGCGCTGCAGCCGCTGCTGGCGCCGCTGGTGGAGAAGTACAACAACAACTCCGGGATCTGCGCCTATCTGCAGGCGATGCAGCTCAACCTGCTGAAGACCGTCGTCGACCAGCTGGGCGACGAGGGCCGCGCCGACCCGCAGCGCAAGCTGATGCTGGTGGAACAGTACGCGCCGAACCAGGTGATCGGCCACCACACCACCAGTGGCGCGCCGGTGGTGTTCGAGTCGCACCCGACCTACGACAACCTGTTCGGCCGCATCGAGTACTCCTCCGACCAGGGCGCGCTGTACACCAGCTACCGCCAGCTGCGCCCGGGCGCGCTGCACCGCGCCAACGGCGGCTTCCTGGTGCTGGAGGCGGAGAAGCTGCTCGGCGAGCCCTTCGTCTGGGATGCGCTCAAGCGCGCCCTGCAGTCGCGCCAGCTGAAGATGGAATCGCCGCTGGCCGAACTGGGCCGCCTGGCCGCCATGACCCTGACGCCGCAGGTGATCCCGCTGCAGCTGAAGGTGATCATCATCGGCTCGCGGCAGATCTACTACACGCTGCAGGACCTCGATCCGGACTTCCAGGAAATGTTCCGCGTGCTGGTGGACTTCGACGAAGACATCCCGCTGGGCGACGACACCCTGGAGCAGTTCTCCCAGCTGCTGAAGACGCGCACCTCGGAAGAGGGCCTGGCGCCGCTGACGTCCGCCGCGGTGGCGCGCCTGGCGACCTACAGCGCGCGCCTGGCCGAGCACCAGGGGCGGCTGTCGGCGCGGATCAGCGACCTGTTCCAACTGGTCAGCGAGGCCGATTTCATCCGCCAGCTGGCCAACGAGGAGGTCACCGACCTCGGCCATATCGAACGCGCCCTGAAGGCCAAGGAAACCCGCACCGGCCGCGTTTCCGCGCGGGTGCTGGACGACATGCTGGCGGGGATCATCCTGATCGATACCGAAGGCGCCGCGGTGGGCAAGTGCAACGGCCTGACGGTGCTGGAAGTGGGCGATACCGCCTTCGGCGTGCCGGCGCGGATTTCCGCCACGGTCTACCCGGGCAGCAGCGGCATCGTCGACATCGAGCGCGAGGTCAACCTCGGCCAGCCGATCCACTCCAAGGGCGTGATGATCCTCACCGGCTACCTCGGCAGCCGCTACGCCCAGGAATTCCCCCTGGAGATTTCCGCCAGCATCGCCCTGGAGCAGTCCTACGGCTACGTCGATGGCGACAGCGCCTCGCTGGGCGAGGTCTGCACGCTGATCTCGGCGCTGTCGCGCACGCCGCTGCGGCAGTGCTTCGCCATCACCGGCTCGATCAACCAGTTCGGCGAAGTGCAGGCGGTCGGCGGGGTCAACGAGAAGATCGAGGGCTTCTTCCGCCTCTGCGAGGCGCGCGGCCTGACCGGCGAGCAGGGAGTGATCATCCCGCACGCCAACATCACCACCCTGATGCTCGACGAGCGCGTGCTGCAGGCGGTGCGCAACGGCCTGTTCCACGTCTACGCCGTGCGCCAGGTCGACGAGGCGCTGAGCCTGCTGGTCGGCCAGCCGGCCGGAGAGCCGGACGAGAAGGGCAACTTCCCGGCCGGCAGCGTGAATGCGCGGGTCGTCGAGCGCCTGCGGGAAATCGCCGAGATGGACGTGGAAGACGAGGACAAGGACAAGCCGCTGAAGGAGCTGGCGGCCAAGGTCGCCAAATCCAGGGCGCCGGTGGAAAAGGAACGCGCGCGCAAGAAGAAGGACGCTGACTGACCGGCCTCTCCGGGGCGTGGCTGGGCAGTCGCCGAGCAGCGCCCCGGAACCGCGCAGCGGCGCTGTTCCGCTGCGCTTCTCCAAATCCTCTCCACAGGGTTATCCACAGAACGGCTGGACAAGTTCGGCGCTTTCTCACGTGCTAGGCTGGGTGTAGGCTCAAATCAGCCAACCGCGAGGGTGCCGCCATGCCGCGTAACCTCTGCCTTATCCGCCCCTGCCTGGGGCTGACCACGCGAATCGAATGCGAGATCAGGCCGCTGGCCGGAGAGAAGGGACTCTGGACACTGCTCTGCGCCGCCGGGATGGCGGGTGCGCAACCCACTGCGATCAAGGCGCAGGGCCCGTTTCCCGGGCCTTTCGTGGCGGAAGGGGTGCTCGAGGCGATCGCCGATTGCCTGGCCCAGCAGGGTTACATCGTTGCGGACGACCCGCAGATCTGGCAGCTCCACCTGCAGGCGGAACTGCGACGGTTGAATGGCGAGCGCGTGCGTAATATCGGCGACTACCAGTTCCATCCGGAACCCTGATCCGGCCCTGCACAGACTTTGCCCAACCCGCTGCAGGCCGCATGACGCCTCGGTGACAGGCATCCATCCTGCCATCGTTCACATATTTATCCACAGTTTCGCTGGATAACTCGCAGCACCTGTTCGGATATACTCGCGGACTTTCGACCAACCTTGCGAGTGCTATGGAACGCTTCATCGAAAATGGCCTGTACGCCGCGCGCTGGCTGCTGGCGCCCATCTACATCGGTCTGTCGCTGGCCCTGCTGGCGCTGACCCTCAAGTTCTTCCAGGAAATCGTCCATGTGCTGCCCAGCGTCTTCAGCATCGCCGAGGCGGACCTGGTGCTGGTCATCCTCTCGCTGATCGACATGGCGCTGGTGGGCGGCCTGCTGGTGATGGTGATGTTCTCCGGCTACGAGAACTTCGTGTCGCAGCTGGACATCGACGAGAGCAAGGACAAGCTCAACTGGCTGGGCAAGATGGACGCCGGTTCGCTGAAGAACAAGGTGGCGGCCTCCATCGTGGCGATCTCCTCGATCCATCTGCTGCGCATCTTCATGGATGCGAAGAACGTCCCGGACAACAAGCTGATGTGGTACGTGATCATCCACCTCACCTTCGTGCTGTCGGCGTTCGCCATGGGTTACCTGGACAAGCTGACCCGCCACGACCACTGATCCCGCCAGTACCCGCGCCGCCCGCCCGCCGCAAAACGGACGGGCGGCCTTGCACCCTGCGCCTGCTGTACGAGACTTTCAGCGAAGACTGCGGAGGTGCGCCCATGAATCTCAACGAGTTGACCAGCCGCTCCCGGGCGGGAGATGTAGACGAGTTGCGCCTGGTTTCCATGGAAGGCGACATCTACGTGCTGGAAGCGCGCATCGGCCAGCGTTACCACCCGATCCAGGACCGGGTCGGGCATATCCTGACCATCCGCTCGGTGGAGCATGCCCGCCAGCTGCTCTCCGGCCTGCCGACCCTGCCTTTCCATCTGGTGCATGCGGTGGTGCATGACGAGATGTGCGGCATGGAAAGTACCGAGGCGGACCAGGGGATGCCGATTCCGCTGCACTGAGGGGGCGCGGGTTGAAGAGCAGGCGGCCTTCTATGCTAGGCTGGCCGCCCTTTTCACCCTGCGGAGCCCCGCCATGAGCGAACTCAACCTTTCCACCGACGAAGCCCGTGTCAGCTATGGCATCGGCCGCCAGCTGGGCGATCAACTGCGCGCCAATCCCGTGCCGGGCATGAGCCTGGATGCCGTCCTGGCAGGCCTCGCCGATGCCTTCGCCGGTGCTGAAAGCCGTGTCGCTGCCGACGCGCTGTCCGCCAGCTTCCAGGTATTGCGCCAGCGCATGCAGGCCGAAGCCCAGGCCAAGGCCGAAGCGGCCGCCGGCGCCGGCAAGGCCTACCTGGCCGACAACGCCAAGCGCGAAGGCGTGACCACCCTGCCGTCCGGCCTGCAGTACGAAGTGCTGGTGGCGGGCGAGGGCGCCAAGCCGTCCCGCGAGGACACCGTGCGCACCCACTACCACGGCACCCTGATCGACGGCACCGTGTTCGACAGCTCCTACCAGCGCGGCGAGCCGGCCGAATTCCCGGTTGGCGGCGTGATCGCCGGCTGGATCGAGGCCCTGCAGCTGATGAACACCGGCAGCAAATGGCGCCTGCACGTGCCGAGCGAACTGGCCTACGGCGGCCAGTCCGTCGGCAGCATCCCGCCGCACAGCGTGCTGGTGTTCGACGTCGAGCTGCTGGAAATCCTCTGATTTCCCGCTAGCCGGCAAGGGGGCGTTCGCGCCCCCTTGTCGTTCATGGCGTTCATGCGCGCTGCTGCGGTTCGCGGGCAAAAAGTTCGCGCCGTGGCCAACCGCTGGTGTAGGGCGCATGAAGCGGAACGCTTCATGCGCCGAAAGGCCGTGCCGATGGGATGGTGGATAACGCTGGCGCGTTATGCACCCTATCCGGACATTCCAGCGAAACCGCGTAGGCGCAACTGTCTTGGAATCTCAGCGCATTTTGTTCGCGAGCAGGAGCGGGCCATGCCCGCGACAGCGCAGGGCGGCTACAACCCGCCGGCAATCCCGCTTCAGCGCAGCGCCCGCGCATAGCAGAACAGGAACAGGCTGCGTACCAGCTCCTTCAGCACCTGCGGCTCGCTGGTGCCGAGTTCGGCCATGTCCAGCCCGCCCTGTTCGCGCAGTTCGTCCAGGGCGTCTTCCTCCAGCACGGCGCAGACTTCGCCGGTGGAGCGGTTGAGGATGCGCAGATAGGGGTGGGGGCGGTCCAGCCAGGCATCGATCATGTAGGTCATGGTGCATTCTCCGTGACAAGGCTTTAATGAGAATAATTCTTATTATCTTAATAGCAAGCCTTGATTGCACCTTTCCTGAAAAAAATTGCAGCCACCTGCCAGAAGTCACCGCCCCGAAAAGTACGACGCCCGCCGCGGCAGGGCCGGGCGGGCGTCGTATGGCGCGAGGCCGGGATCAGTGGGTACGGGCCACGGCGAACTCGCAGAGTTCGATCAGTGCGGCGCGGTACTCGTTGTCCGGCAGCACCTTCAGGCAGTCGATGGCGCGGGCGGAATACTCGCGCGCCAGGCGGGCGGTGTAGTCCAGGGCGCCGGCCGCTTCCACCGCGGCGCGGATGCCTTCCAGGTCCTGGCTGCCGCCCTGCTGGATGGCCTTGCGCACCAGGGTGGCCTGTTCCGGCGTGCCGTCGCGCATGGTGACGATCAGCGGCAGGGTCGGCTTGCCTTCGGCGAGGTCGTCGCCGACGTTCTTGCCCATGCTGGCGGCGTCGCCGCGGTAGTCGAGCAGGTCGTCGACCAGCTGGAAGGCGATGCCCAGCGCGTCACCGAACTGGCGCAGCGCTTCGGCCTGTTCCGCGGAGGCATGGGCCAGAACCGCGGCGCCGTGGGTGGAGGCTTCGAAGAGCATCGCGGTCTTGCCGCGGATGACTTCCATATAGGTTTCTTCGGTGGTGCTGGCGTCGCGGATCTTGGTCAGCTGCAGCACTTCGCCCTCGGCGATCACCCGGGTGGCCTGGGAGATGATCTGCATGACCGGCATGGAGCCCAGCGCCACCATCATTTCGAAGGAACGTGCATAGAGGAAGTCGCCGACCAGCACGCTCGGCGCATTGCCCCACTGGGCATTGGCGGTGGCGCGGCCGCGGCGCAGGCCGGAGGCGTCGACCACGTCGTCATGCAGCAGGGTGGAGGTGTGCAGGAATTCGATGATCGCGGCGAGCAGGCGCAGGTCGTCGTTGGAGTAGCCAAGAGCCTTGCCGGAGAGCAGCACCAGCAGGGGGCGCAGGCGCTTGCCGCCGGCGGAGATGATGTAGTCGCCGATCTTTTCCACCAGGGGGACGCGGGAAGAGAGTTGTTGGCGGATGATGCCGTCGACGGCGGTGAAATCGTCCGCGACCACGCGATAGAAAGCCTGGGGTTGCATCAAGGACAGCGCTCCTCTTAGATTGCGCGGCATGCTAGGTGGCAGGGGGTGGGCTGTCAAGGAAAGCCCCGCGGGGCCTTGCCTCGGGCCGGCGCTTTCCGTACAATCGCGGCCCCGAACTTCCATGGCACATCCTGCCTTACGCAATTGCAAGGGCGTCCGCTTCCGGCCCCGAGCAGCCATGCCGACCGATTCCTCTTCCTATAAAGCGTCGGGTGAGCAGGTCTAACGGAGACATCCAGATGTACGCAGTTATTGTTACCGGTGGCAAGCAGCACAAAGTCACCGAAGGCGAATTCCTCAAGGTCGAGAAGCTCGACGTAGCGACCGGCGAAGCCATCGACTTCGACCGCGTTCTGCTGGTTGCCAATGGCGACGACGTCAAGATCGGCCTGCCGGTGGTAGAAGGTGCGAAAGTGACCGCTGAAGTGGTATCCCACGGCCGTCACGACAAAGTGAGCATCATCAAGTTCCGCCGTCGTAAGCACCACATGAAGCGTCAGGGCCACCGCCAGTGGTTCACTGAAATCAAGATCACCGGCATCCAGGCCTAATTCCTTTTTTGGAGGATTTGACTCATGGCACACAAGAAAGCTGGCGGTAGTACCCGCAACGGCCGCGATTCCGAAAGTAAACGCCTTGGCGTGAAACTGTTCGGCAGCCAGGCTGTTAAAGCAGGCAACATCATCGTGCGTCAGCGCGGCACCCAGTTCCACGCTGGCTACGGCGTTGGCATGGGCAAGGATCACACCCTGTTCGCCAAGATCGACGGCGTGATCAAGTTCGAAGTGAAAGGCGCCTTTGGCCGTCGCTATGTAAGCGTCGTCGCTGCCTAAGCGAGCGTTCACCGAAGAAGCCCTGTCTCGCGACAGGGCTTTTTTGTTTCTGGCGTTTATTCGGCGGGCCGCAGAGAACTGCGTTTGCGCGGCCTTGCCTGTATCCTATGCTCCTTTTCTTATTCAACCCGCCGTGCGGCGGGAGGCGTTCCCATGAAATTCGTCGATGAAGTATCCATTCACGTGAAAGCCGGTGACGGCGGCAATGGCCTCATGAGCTTTCGCCGCGAGAAGTTCATCGAAAAAGGTGGCCCCAACGGCGGTGACGGTGGCGACGGCGGCTCGATATTCCTCGAGGCCGACGAGAACCTGAACACCCTGGTGGACTATCGCTATACCCGCCGCTTCGATGCGCAGCGCGGCCAGAACGGCGGCAGCAAGGACTGCACCGGCGCCAAGGGCGATGACCTGGTCCTGCCGGTGCCGGTCGGAACCACGATTATCGATGCCGCTACCCAGGAAATCATCGGTGACCTGACCCGGCCGGGGCAGCGCCTGATGGTCGCCCAGGGCGGCTGGCACGGTCTCGGCAACACCCGCTTCAAGTCCAGCACCAACCGTGCGCCGCGCCAGACCACCCCGGGCAAGCCGGGCGAGGCGCGCGACCTCAAGCTGGAGCTGAAGGTGCTGGCCGACGTCGGCCTGCTCGGCCTGCCGAATGCCGGCAAGAGCACCTTCATCCGCGCGGTCTCGGCGGCCAAGCCGAAGGTGGCGGACTATCCCTTCACCACCCTGGTGCCGAACCTTGGCGTGGTCAGCGTCGGCCGCTTCAAGAGCTTCGTGGTCGCGGACATTCCCGGTCTGATCGAGGGGGCCTCGGAAGGCGCCGGCCTCGGCATCCGCTTCCTCAAGCACCTGGCGCGCACCCGCCTGCTGCTGCACCTCGTGGACATGGCGCCGCTGGACGAGAGCGATCCGGCCGATGCGGCGGAAACCATCGTCAACGAGCTGGGCAAGTTCAGCCCGGCGCTGGCCGATCGCGACCGCTGGCTGGTGCTGAACAAGATGGACCAGATCCTCGAGCCGGAAGAGTGCGAGCGGCGCAAGCGGGCGGTGATCGAGCGCCTGGGCTGGGAAGGCCCGGTCTACGTGATCTCCGCCCTGGAGCGCGAAGGCACCGAGGCGCTCAGCCAGGACATCATGAAGTACCTGGACGAGCGTGCGCTGCGCATGGAAGAGGACCCGGCATATGCCGAGGCGCTGGCCGAGCTGGATCAGCGCATCGAGGATGAGGCGCGGGCGCGCCTGCAGGCCCTGGATGACGCGCGCGCGTTGCGCCGTGCCGGTCTGAAGAGTGCCGACGACCTCGACGACGACGATGATTTCGACGACGAGGACGACGGCGACGGGCCGGAAATCTTCTACGTACCCTGATCGGCGCTGCGGGCGCCGGTCCGATGCAACAGCTGACTTCGTAAGGTTGATGTATGCGTGAGAAAGTGACCGGCGCGCGGCGCTGGGTGGTGAAGATCGGCAGCGCCCTGCTCACGGCCGACGGCCGGGGGCTGGATCGCGATGCGATGGCGGTATGGGTCGAGCAGATGGTCGCCCTGCACTGCGCCGGCGTCGAGCTGGTGCTGGTGTCCTCCGGCGCGGTGGCGGCGGGCATGAGCCGCCTGGGCTGGGTTTCCCGGCCGGGCGACATGCACGAGCTGCAGGCTGCCGCGGCGGTCGGGCAGATGGGGCTGGTGCAGGCGTGGGAGTCCAGCTTCGCGACCCACGGCCTGCAGACCGCCCAGGTGCTGCTGACCCATGACGACCTCTCCGACCGCAAGCGCTACCTGAACGCCCGCAATACCCTGCGCACCCTGGTCGATCTCGGCGTGATCCCGGTGATCAACGAGAACGACACCGTGGTCACCGACGAGATCCGCTTCGGCGACAACGATACCCTGGCGGCGCTGGTCGCCAACCTGGTGGAGGCGGACCTGCTGGTGATCCTCACCGATCGCGATGGCATGTTCGACGCCGACCCGCGCAACAATCCCGATGCCCAGCTGATCTACGAAGCCCGTGCCGACGACCCGCAGCTGGACGAAGTGGCTGGCGGCAGCGCCGGTGCGCTCGGTCGCGGCGGCATGCAGACCAAGCTGCGCGCGGCGCGGCTGGCGGCGCGTTCCGGTGCGCACACGGTGATCGTGGGCGGACGCATCGAGCGCGTGCTCGACCGTCTGCGCGCCGGCGAGCGCCTCGGCACCCTGCTGACCCCCGAGCGGAGCCGCAAGGCCGCGCGCAAGCAGTGGCTGGCCGGTCACCTGCAGATGCGCGGCACCCTGGTGCTGGACGATGGCGCGGTCAAGGCGCTGGTGCAGTCTCACAAGAGCCTGCTGCCGGTGGGTGTGAAGGCGCTGCAGGGCAGCTTCCGCCGCGGCGAGATGGTGGTCTGCGTCGACCTGCAGGGGCGCGAGGTCGCCCGCGGCCTGGCCAACTACAGCGCGGCCGAGGCGCAGAAGATCATCGGTCAGCCGACCGACGCCATCGCCAGTCTGCTCGGCTATGTCGACGGGCCCGAGCTGGTGCATCGCGACAATCTGGTTTTGGTGTAGGGGAGGGCGGCGATGCGTGCATTCAAGGGACTGGTCGGGGCGTTGCTGCTGCTTCCGGCGCTGGCCGGGGCGGAGGAGATCGGCGAGGTTTCCACTGTGTTCAAGTGGGTCGGGCCGAACGACAAGATAGTCGTCGAGGCTTTCGATGATCCGCAGGTGGAAGGCGTGACCTGCTACCTGTCGCGGGCCAAGACCGGCGGCGTGAAGGGCGGGTTGGGCCTGGCCGAGGATCGCGCCGAGGCTTCCATCGCCTGTCGCCAGATCGGGCCGATCCGCTTCAAGCGCGAGCTGAAGGATGGCGAGGAAGTGTTCCAGCAGCGCACCTCGCTGGTGTTCAAGACCATGCAGGTGGTGCGCTTCTTCGACGAGAAGCGCAATTCGCTGGTCTATCTGGTCTACAGCGACCGGGTGATCGAGGGCAGTCCGCAGAATGCGGTGACGGCCATTCCGATTATGCCGTGGCCGGTGAAATAAGCCTTCTGGAAGCTTTTCTGTAGGAGCGAGCTTGCTCGCGAAAAAAGCCTCCGGACACCTTTCGACTGACGGAAGGCACCATTCGCGAGCAAGCTCGCTCCTACGAAGAGCGTGTTTCGCGGGCAATAAAAAACCGGCCCTGGGGCCGGTTTTTCAAGAACGGAACGCTTATGCGGTGGCCAGGGCCTTCACGTGGGCGTTCAGGCGGCTCTTGTGACGAGCGGCCTTGTTCTTGTGGATGATGCCTTTGTCAGCCATGCGATCGATGACCGGTACGGCAGCAACCAGGGCGGCCTGGGCTTTCGGCAGGTCTTTGGCATCGACAGCCTTGACTACGTTCTTGATGTAGGTGCGAACCATGGAACGCAGGCTGGCGTTGTGGCTGCGACGCTTCTCAGCCTGTTTGGCGCGTTTTTTGGCGGAAGGTGTGTTGGCCACCGTCGAGCTCCTCGAGAAAAACTTGGGATGTAGCGAATAAATTAAGGCCGCGAATGATGCCGTCGCATGGGGGGCTTGTCAAGCGTATACGCGCCCGCCGACGAGCGGCGCCGCGGCCTGCGACAGGATGATTTATTCGCGCCGCAGCCCTAAACTCCACGGCTTTCGTTTGCCGCCGGGCATGGCGGCGAGGCGCGCGTCCGGGCGGCGGCGCCCACAGGAAGCGGACGTACGGACGGTATGAATCTACTCAAGTCACTGGCTGCGGTCAGTTCCATGACCATGATTTCGCGTGTGCTCGGCTTCGTCCGGGACACCATCGTGGCGCGCATGTTCGGCGCGGGCATGGCCACCGACGCCTTCTTCGTGGCCTTCAAGCTGCCCAACCTGCTGCGCCGCATCTTCGCCGAGGGCGCCTTTTCCCAGGCGTTCGTGCCGATCCTGGCGGAGTACAAGACCCAGCAGGGCGAGGAGGCCACGCGCACCTTCATCGCCTACGTTTCCGGCCTGCTGACCCTGGTCCTCGCCGTGGTCACCGCGCTGGGCATCCTCGCCGCGCCCTGGGTGATCTGGGTGACCGCGCCGGGCTTCGCCGACACGCCGGAGAAGTTCGACCTCACCGCCGACCTGCTGCGGGTGACCTTCCCCTACATCCTGCTGATCTCGCTGGCCTCGCTGGCCGGGGCGATCCTCAATACCTGGAATCGCTTCTCGGTGCCGGCCTTCGTGCCGACCCTGCTGAACGTCAGCATGATCGTGTTCTCGCTGTTCCTCACCCCGTACTTCGACCCGCCGGTAATGGCGCTGGGCTGGGCGGTGCTGGTCGGCGGCCTGGCGCAGCTGCTCTACCAGCTGCCGCACCTGAAGAAGATCGGCATGCTCGTGCTGCCGCGCCTGAACCTGCGCGACACCGGCGTCTGGCGCGTGCTGAAGCAGATGGGGCCGGCGATCCTCGGGGTCTCGGTGAGCCAGATCTCGCTGATCATCAACACCATCTTCGCCTCCTTCCTGGTCGCCGGCTCGGTGTCCTGGATGTACTACGCCGACCGCCTGATGGAGCTGCCGTCCGGCGTGCTCGGCGTGGCGCTGGGCACCATCCTGCTGCCGTCGCTGGCCAAGACCTACGCCAGCGACGATCGCCACGAGTATTCGCGCCTGATGGACTGGGGGCTGCGCCTGTGCTTCATGCTGGCGCTGCCCTGTTCGCTGGCGCTGGCGCTGATTTCCGAGCCGCTGACGGTTTCCCTGTTCCAGTACGGCAAGTTCGGCGCCCATGACGCGCTGATGACCCAGCGCGCGCTGATCGCCTACGCCGTCGGCCTGCTCGGCATCATCCTGGTGAAGGTGCTGGCGCCGGGCTTCTACGCGCGGCAGAACATCAGGACGCCGGTGAAGATCGCGCTGTTCACCCTGGCTTCGACCCAGTTGATGAACATCGCCTTCATCGGCCCGCTCAAGCACGTCGGCCTGGCCCTCGCCATCAGCCTTGCCGCCTGCCTGAACGCCGGGCTGCTGTACTGGCAGCTGCGCAGCAAGCGCCTGTTCGAGCCGCAGCCGGGCTGGCTGAAGTTCCTCGCCAAGCTGGTCGCCGCCGTGCTGGTGATGGCCGCGGTGCTGCTGGCGCTGATGCATTACATGCCGGCCTGGGACCAGGGCGAGATGCCGATCAGGCTGACGCGCCTGGGGCTGCTGGTGATGGCCGGGGTGATCGCCTACTTCGGCATGCTGGCGCTGCTGGGCTTCCGCATCCGCGACTTTTCACGGCGCTCGATATCCTGATCCGCCGTCGCGGTCGGGGTTTGAGCCTGTCGCAGGACGGCGGGTACAGGTATAATCGACCACTTTCTGAGCAATACGCGCACCATGCAGCTGCTTCGAGGCTTACATAACCTGCGGCCCTTCTCCGGGGGCTGCGTCGCCACCATCGGCAATTTCGACGGCGTCCATCTTGGCCACCAGGCGATCCTGGGGCGTCTGCACGAGCGCTCGCTGGAGCTCGGCGTGCCGAGCTGCGTGGTGATCTTCGAGCCGCAGCCGCGCGAGTTCTTCGCCCCGGACGCCGCGCCGGTGCGCCTGACCCGCCTGCGCGAGAAGCTCGAACTGCTGCGCGAGCAGGGCGTCGACTTCGTCCTCTGCCTGCCGTTCAACCGCCGGCTGCGTGAGCTGTCCGCCGACGAGTTCGTCCGCCAGGTGCTGGTGGACGGGCTGAAGGTGCAGCATCTGGAGGTCGGCGACGATTTCCGCTTCGGCTGCGACCGTTCCGGCGACTTCGCCTTCCTCGCCGTCGCCGGCGAGGCCCAGGGTTTCAGCGTCGAAGCCGCCACCACGGTGGAGATCGACGGCATCCGGGTGAGCAGTTCGCGCATCCGCGAAGTGCTGGCCGAGGGCGACCTGCATACCGCCGGGCGCCTGCTCGGACGCCCCTTCAGTCTGAGCGGCCGCGTGCTGCACGGGCAGAAGCTGGGCCGCACGCTCGGTTCGCCCACCGCGAACATCCAATTGAAGCGCCGCAAGGCGCCGCTGAATGGCGTATTCCTGGTCAGCACCCTGGTCGATGGCCAGCGCTGCCCCGGCGTCGCCAATATCGGCACGCGACCGTCGGTGAAAGGCGACGGCCGCCCCCACCTGGAAGTGCATCTGCTGGAGTTTTCCGGCGACCTGTATGGCCGCCACCTGGATGTGACCTTCCACCACAAGCTGCGTGATGAGCAGCGCTTCGCTTCCCTCGAGGAGCTGAAGGCGGCGATCCTCGCGGACATCGCCGCCGCCCGGGCCTACTGGCTGGGCCAACCGCTTGATTGAAGAGATCCTGAACAGGCCCTGAGATGACCGACTACAAACCGACGCTGAACCTTCCCGAAACCGACTTCCCGATGAAAGCCGGCCTGCCGCAGCGCGAGCCGGAAACCCTGAAATTCTGGAACGACATCGGCCTGTACCAGAAGCTGCGGAAGATTGGCGAAGGTCGCCCGAAATTCATCCTGCACGACGGCCCGCCCTACGCCAACGGCAGCATTCACATCGGTCACGCGGTCAACAAGATTCTCAAGGACATCATCGTCCGTTCCAAGACCCTGGCCGGCTACGACGCCCCCTACGTGCCGGGCTGGGACTGCCACGGCCTGCCGATCGAGCACAAGGTCGAGACCACCCACGGCAAGAACCTGCCGGCGGACAAGACCCGCGAGCTGTGCCGTGAATACGCGGCCGAGCAGATCGAAGGGCAGAAGGCCGACTTCATCCGCCTGGGCGTGCTCGGCGAATGGGACAACCCGTACAAGACCATGGAGTTCGCCAACGAGGCCGGCGAGATCCGCGCCCTGGCCGAAATGGTCAAGCAGGGCTTCGTGTTCAAGGGCCTGAAGCCGGTGAACTGGTGCTTCGACTGCGGCTCGGCGCTGGCCGAGGCGGAAGTCGAGTACGCCGACAAGAAGTCGCCGACCATCGACGTCGGTTTCCCCATCGAGGACGCCGACAAGCTGGCCGCCGCCTTCGGCCTGCCGGGCCTGGCGAAGACCGCCTACATCGTCATCTGGACCACCACCCCCTGGACCATCCCGGCCAACCAGGCGCTGAACGTCCATCCGGAAATCGACTACGTGCTGGTCGACGTGGGCGACAAGCTGCTGCTGGTCGCCGAGGCCCTGGCCGAGTCCTGCCTGGCCCGCTACAAGCTGGAAGGCCAGGTGGTCGCCACCGCCAAGGGTGAGGCGCTGGAGCACATCCGCTTCCGCCATCCGTTCTACGAGCGCTTCTCGCCGGTGTACCTGGCCGACTACGTGGCGCTGGACGCCGGTACCGGTGTGGTCCACTCGGCCCCGGCCTACGGTGAGGACGACTTCCACACCTGCAAGCGCTACGGCATGCACAACGACGAGATCCTCACTCCGGTGCAGAGCAACGGGGTGTACGTCGAGTCGCTGCCGTTCTTCGGCGGCCAGTTCATCTGGAAGGCCAACCCGAACATCGTCGCCAAGCTGGAAGAAGTCGGCTGCCTGCTCGCCCACGAGTCGGTCAACCACAGCTACATGCACTGCTGGCGGCACAAGACCCCGCTGATCTACCGCGCCACCGCGCAGTGGTTCGTCGGCATGGACAAGCAGCCGGAGCAGGGCGCCACCCTGCGCGAGCGCGCCGTCTCCGCCATCGAGCAGACCGATTTCGTCCCGGCCTGGGGCCAGGCGCGCCTGCACGGCATGATCGCCGGCCGTCCGGACTGGTGCATCTCGCGCCAGCGCAACTGGGGCGTACCGATCCCGTTCTTCCTGAACAGGGAAAGCGGCGATCTGCACCCGCGCACCGTCGAGCTGATGGAAGCCGTCGCCCAGCGCGTCGAGAAGGAAGGCATCGAAGCCTGGTTCAAGCTGGACGCCGCCGAGCTGCTCGGTGACGAGGCCGCGCAGTACGACAAGATCAGCGACACCCTGGACGTCTGGTTCGACTCCGGCACCACCCACTGGCACGTGCTGCGCGGCTCCCACGCCGAACTGGGCCACGCCAGCGGCCCGGCCGCCGACCTCTACCTGGAAGGCTCCGACCAGCACCGCGGCTGGTTCCACTCCTCGCTGCTGACCGGCTGCGCCATCGACGGCCACGCGCCGTACCGCCAGCTGCTGACCCACGGCTTCACCGTGGACGAGTCCGGCCGCAAGATGTCCAAGTCGCTCGGCAACGTGATCGCCCCGCAGCAGGTCACCGACAGCCTCGGCGCCGACATCCTGCGCCTGTGGGTCGCCGCCACCGACTACTCCGGCGAGATGGCCGTTTCCCAGACCATCCTGCAGCGCAGCGCCGATGCCTACCGCCGCATCCGCAACACCGCGCGCTTCCTGCTCTCCAACCTGAGCGGCTTCGACCCGGCGAAGGACCTGCTGCCGAACGACCAGCTGCTGGCCCTGGACCGCTGGGCCATCGACCGCGCCCTGCAGCTGCAGCGCGAGCTGGAAGAAGCCTACCGCGACTACCGCTTCTGGAACGTCTACTCCCGCGTGCACAACTTCTGCGTGCAGGAGCTGGGCGGCTTCTACCTCGACATCATCAAGGACCGCCAGTACACCACCCAGGCCGACAGCGTCGCCCGCCGTTCCTGCCAGACTGCGCTGTTCCACATCGCCGAGGCGCTGGTGCGCTGGATCGCGCCGATCCTGGCGTTCACCGCCGAGGAAATCTGGAAGTACCTGCCGGGCGAGCGCGCCGAGTCGGTGATGCTGAGCACCTGGTACGACGGCCTTTCCGAACTGCCGGCTGACGCCGAGCTGGATCGCGCCTACTGGGACGACGTGATGGCGGCCAAGGCCGCGGTCAACAAGGAGCTGGAGAACCAGCGCGCCGCCAAGGCCATCGGCGGCAACCTGCAGGCCGAAGTCACCCTGTTCGCCGACGATTCCCTGTCCGCACGCCTGAACAAGCTGGGCAACGAGCTGCGCTTCGTGCTGATCACCTCCAGCGCCAGGGTCGCACCGCTGGCCGAAGCGCCGGCCGAAGCGGTTGACAGCGAGCTGCCGGGGCTCAAGCTGAAGGTGGTGAAGACCGCCGATGCCAAGTGCGGCCGCTGCTGGCACCACCGCGCCGATGTCGGCAGCAATGCTGCGCATCCGGAGCTGTGCGGTCGTTGCGTGGAAAACATCGAAGGCGCTGGCGAGGTTCGTCACTATGCCTGACGCCGGTCGTCTTGGCCGCCTGGCCTGGTTGTGGCTCACCGTGCTGGTGTTCGTCCTCGACCAGGCCAGCAAGGCGTTCTTCCAGAGCGAGCTGACGCTGTACCAGCAGATCGTGGTGATCCCCGATCTGTTCAGCTGGACGCTGGCCTACAACACTGGCGCGGCGTTCAGCTTCCTGGCGGACGGCTCGGGCTGGCAGCGCTGGCTGTTCGCCCTGATCGCCATCGTCGTCAGCGTCGTGCTGGTAGTCTGGCTGAAGCGTCTGAAGGCCAGCGAAACCTGGCTGGCCATCGCCCTCGCCCTGGTCCTGGGCGGGGCGCTGGGCAACCTGTACGACCGCATCGTGCTCGGCCACGTGGTCGACTTCATCCTGGTGCACTGGCAGAACCGCTGGTACTTCCCGGCGTTCAACCTGGCCGACAGCGCCATCACCGTCGGTGCCATCATGCTGGCGCTGGACATGTTCAAATCGAAAAAATCCGGAGAGACCGCCCATGGCTGAGTCTTCTGAAAACATGCAGCGCATCGGCGCGGATACGGAAGTCACCCTGCACTTCACCCTCAAGCTGGAAGACGGCAGCGTCGTCGACAGCACCCTCGACAAGCAGCCGGCCACCTTCAGGGTCGGCGACGGCAACCTGCTGCCGGGCTTCGAGCAGGCGCTGTTCGGTCTCAAGGCCGGCGACAAGCGCACCCTGCAGATCGAGCCGGAGCAGGGCTTCGGCCAGCCGAACCCGGCCAACGTGCAGGTGATGCCGCGCGAGCAGTTCCAGGACATGGAGCTCGCCGAGGGCCTGCTGGTGATCTTCAACGACGCCGCCAAAACCGAGCTGCCCGGCATCGTCAAGGCGTTCGACGACCAGCACGTCACCATCGACTTCAACCACCCGCTGGCCGGCAAGAGCCTGGCCTTCGAAGTCGACATCATCGAAGTTAAAGCGCTCTAGGAGCGTGGGGCGTAGGATGGGTTGAGCGCAGCGATACCCATCGTCTCCCTGCAGCCCATTGGCCCCTGTTTTCGCGCGTCGAGATTCCCCGCCATGCAAATCAAACTCGCCAACCCCCGCGGCTTCTGCGCCGGCGTCGACCGCGCGATCGAGATCGTCAACCGCGCGCTGGACGTGTTCGGCCCGCCGATCTACGTGCGCCATGAAGTGGTGCACAACAAGTTCGTGGTGGAGAACCTGCGCAACCGTGGCGCCATCTTCGTCGAAGAGCTGGACCAGGTGCCGGACGACACCATCGTCATCTTCAGCGCCCATGGCGTGTCCCAGGCGGTACGCACGGAGGCCGAGAACCGCGGCCTCAAGGTGTTCGACGCCACCTGCCCGCTGGTGACCAAGGTGCACATGGAAGTGGTGCGCTACAGCCGCGACGGCGACGAGTGCATCCTCATCGGCCACGAAGGTCACCCGGAAGTGGAAGGCACCATGGGCCAGTACAACACGGCCAATGGCGGCGACATCTACCTGGTTGAAGACGAGGAAGACGTCGCCGCCCTCGAGGTACGCAACCCCGAGAAGCTGCACTACGTGACCCAGACTACCCTGTCGATGGACGACACCTCCAAGGTGATCGACGCCCTGCGCGCCAAGTTCCCGCACATCAAAGGCCCGCGCAAGAACGACATCTGCTATGCCACCCAGAACCGCCAGGACGCGGTGAAGGAACTGGCCGACCAGTGCGACCTGGTGCTGGTGGTGGGCAGCCCGAACAGCTCCAACTCCAACCGCCTGCGCGAACTGGCCGAACGCATGGGCACCCCCGGCTACCTGATCGACGGCGCCGAAGACATGCGCCGCGAGTGGTTCGACGGCGTGCGCAGCATCGGCATCACCGCCGGCGCCTCCGCCCCGGAAGTGCTGGTGCGCGGCGTGATCGAACAACTGCGCAAATGGGGCGCGAAGCCGGAAGTCGAGCTGGATGGCCGGGAAGAGAACATCACCTTCTCGATGCCGAAGGAACTGCGGGTGAAGGCGGTCTGAGCCTGCCCCGGTAATGAAAAAGCCCGATCGGTCGATCGGGCTTTTTCGTTTTCAGATACCGCTGCAACTGTCCCAGGCGTTGGCCAGCGCGCCAGTGCCGCCGCGTGCACCGGTGGAATCCAGGGTCAGGGTGCCCTTGCCCTTGAGCAGGCCGCTATCACGAGGCGTCGCTGTCAGCGTGTAGGTGGTGGCGGTGGAAGCGCTGATTGCGATGTCCGTCTGCTTGCTGGCGCCATCGACCGGGCTGGCGTCGTAGGCGCCCAGCGATGCGTCTTCGTAGGTGTTGTTCTGCGCGCGGAAGCGCTCCATCACATTGGCCGCGCCGACCAGCACCGCCTTGGCGTCCTCGCAGGCGGAGCGGCGGACGTAGGATTGGTAACTCGGTATGGCGATGGCGGCGAGTATGCCGACGATCACTACCGTGATCATCA
Source organism: Pseudomonas jinjuensis (assembly GCF_900103845.1). GTDB lineage: Bacteria > Pseudomonadota > Gammaproteobacteria > Pseudomonadales > Pseudomonadaceae > Pseudomonas > Pseudomonas jinjuensis. Next base: position 57,564 of record NZ_FNIJ01000016.1, on the reverse strand, counting down.
GTTCGAGCAGCGTAAAACCGGTCTGTCTTTCCATGTGGTTCTGACTCTTGGCATCGTTTGGAAAGGCAGGTAGACCCCGCCTTTCTTCTGTTCCCCCCGCTCAGTCGGCGTCGGGGCTGTCTATCCAGTATGTTTTTCCAAGCGGTGGACTTTCTGCCCGCACAGGGTCGATTGCCGGGTCCGGCAATATCCAGCAATTGTCGCCGGTACAGAACAGTTGCGGGTCGCCGGAAATGCCGCCGCTATTACTGAGTTGCGCACGATCGCTGGGAGTCCCGTCGCCACCCGCTTCTATCGAGGCGGGCGTGGCATCGAGCAGACGCACGGCATAGGAACGGTTCTTTCCCACTGCCGCACTACAGGCTGTCGTGCTTGTGCTGGGTTCGTAGGTGTTGAAGAACAGTGTTCCACTGGCGGTCAATGAACGCGAAAGTACCTTTTCTCCCGAGTTGGTCAGGGTGATGAACCAGCCGCCCGAGGTTCTCTGGAACGCCGTGTTGGCGGTAGTCTTTTGCGAGTCGTCCCCAGCTTGCAGAAGGTTCTGGGTGGCGTCGTACATGCCGGTTTCTGTCAGGGTTCCTTCACCGGTGGTCTTGAACAGCGTGGTGGTGCGGAACGAGTAGAAGCGATCCTCGATGAATTCGTTGAGAGGATGCCCACGGTATCCGCTCCCGATATTGACGGTGAGAACACGGCTTCCACCGACATTCAGCAATGCCACGTCCGGCTCGTTGTAGAAGCGCCTCGCCGTGGCTGGCGTGGTGCCGCCGATGCTGGCGAAGACTCCGTCGCCAGTGGTCCCCCCAGGCGTTACCAGCGCGGCACCTGTGCTGCCATTGTTTATGTAGAACCGCCATACCTGTCCGCCCATGTCGCCGACGAAGAACTGGTCCGCCAGTTTGTCGGGGTCCGTAACCAGGGCTCCAGCCTCGTTCTGCTGGATATCGATCACCCGCACGCTGCTGGGAATGCTGAACTTCATCTTCTCCAGCGTCTTGTCATGGCCCGCGCCGTTGCTGGCGGACCAGAGCTTTTCCCCGGTCCTGGCATCGACGATATAGATGGCGTTGCCGATGTCATCTTCCGCATACACGCTGGTGGAAATGTTGAGATCATCCTGGTCCTCGTCGTATCCGCCGCCGAAGATCAGTACGTCCCTGATGGTGTCGCCTACCCTGATCCGGGTCTTGACCGGCGTGGACCAGGTCTGGCCCAGCTTCTCGAAGCCGGGGGTCGTGCCACCGAGTATCTGCCACAGCATGCGCGGCGCACTGCGATCGGTGACATCCAGCGCATAGATATTGCGCCCACCCCGACCCATGGTGGCATAGGCGTAGACGAACTCGTTGGTGTTCAGGCCGGTCGTGGTGTCGGTGCTGGGATCGCCATAGATGACACCGTTGTTGTTGGCATCGTTCACCCAGACAGTCACGGTGTTGTCCATGCCATACAGGCGTGGTTTGTTCGCAGTGGATTTTGCGTTGTTCCTGAGCTGCCTGATGTTCCGCAGCAAGGCCTCGGGCATGAAGGCGAATTGCTCCGCACCGTTATTGGTGTTGAAGGCATGGATGAAGCCTTCATTGGTACCGAGGAAGGCGCTCAGGTCCGGGTCTGTGCACTCTCCGTCGGTGAAGGCGTTGCAGCCATAGGTAACCAGGCGTGGAGACGAGTGGATAGGGTCGCCGAGAGCCTGGCGGTTCCGCTTGTTGCCGCTTTCGTCAGTATCCACCCCGCTGATGTATTCGATCAGGGCGGCACGCTCGACCGTGGTCATGGTGCTGTCGCCAAGTCTGGTAGCGGTAATGTTGTCATTGCCTACCAGATTCTCCAGCGCCGCGGAGGTGCCTGCCGGCGAATCGCCAAGGTAGGTGAACAGTTTGCGATTGGCCGGGGTTGGCAGGTTGAAGGCGGCGCCCCCCTTGGCAACGTCGCTGCCATCCTGGGTAGCGCTCCAGAAGCTGCGCGCGCTGGTCTTGAAGAAGCCGGTATTGGCATCGATGGCAGGGGCATCGTCGGCGTCGACGATAGTGGCGACGCCATCCTGAGTCGCCAGGCGATAGCGTTTGAGGTTGCCGACCCAGCGATCCGATTCGGACGGACGGAAGAGGGCGAAGTAAAGCTCATCCCGGTTGTCCGCGCGGTTGAAGGTGTTCACTGGCGCGCTGGTATTCACGAACGTCGTATTGGTCGCCAGAGCCGCCTGGACGATATCGTCGAACGCACTGGCAAGTTCGCCGGCGTTTTCCGCCGAGTACGCCTTGCCGCCTCCCAATGTGGCCAGGCTGTTCAGGAAACTGGTGGCCTGGGCGTTGTTGCTGGTGTTGAAACCGATGGTATGGGTAGTAACCGTATTGAGGCCGTCGTAATCGGCCTGGTCTTCCGTTGCCAGCCATGTGACCAGAGTCCGGCCGCACTGCTCGTCAGTGTCGCTGGCGTCGCCCGTACATGTCCTGCCAGTCATGCTCGCGATGTTGGTTCGGGCTGGGCCACCTTCCGTCGAGTTCCGGCCATTGTTGGCTTCGCCGTCGGTCAGCAGGACCAGGTAGTTGGCCTGGCAGGAACTGGTGATGGGGCTGGGGACGGTGCCGACATGCTTGCCCGTCGCACGGGTCAGATAGCCTGCGGCTTCGTGCAGGGCGGGGACGATGGGCGTATTACCGTCGGCCGACAGGCTTTGTACGATGCCATCCGTGTAGTCACGGACCGTGTAGCTGTTTGCACCCAGGCCGCCGGAAGCAAGCTTGACGCGGAGAACGATGCTGTTGCCTGCGCCACTGTCCCGCGATTTGAGCGCCAGGCTGCCGCTGGAGGGTTTGAGCAGCAGGCTCAGCGCATTGCCGTCGCTCCATCCCGGGCGGGAGAAGATCGCTTGTAGTTGTGTTTTTATTCCTGCGGCCGAGCAGGTGACAGGGATTCCCGCCGTGCCAGACGGGAAACTGCAACTGGCTCCGCCACTACCTGGGAATCGATCGCTCAGATTACGGTTATTGGTATTGAGCTCTGGAGAGTTGTCGATGTCATGGAAGTTGACCGTTGCCGTGCCGGAGTTGGCATTGTTGGGCGTGACTATTATCTGCGCCTCTTTTACTGTCGCGCCTTGCTTGACGGGAACTCTCTGGTAACGACTGACGATATAGTCATTGCTGAAGGAGAGAGAGGTCGAGGTCAGGTTGGGAGTTCTCTCCCCCTGAGAAGTACTCTCCTGATATCCATCATCCTTGTTGTCGACTACCGATATGTCGAGGATCGGGTCCAGGCATCCTTCGTCACCGCCTTCATACTTGACGTTGAGTACGGGTTGGAGATCCTTGGCGGCATCGACGCTGAAGGCCGTACGGTTTCCGCTTCCCGCTGTGGGAGTAATGAAGAAGGCCATGGAGTTGTTGCCGCACCAATCGTTGTTGTTGACGACAGTCTGTACCAGGGCTGTGACGGTCGGGCCTTCCACATAGACCTGGGGCTTGGTTGTGCGCCATTCGGCGGGTGTCCAGGTGGAACTGTTCGCCGTCTTGGGGCGGCCGGTGAAGTTGGTGGCATCTGCAGTAAAGATGTTCGCGTCCGAGCTGTTCTGTGCCGTGACGCTGAAGGTTACCGGGCGATCGTCCGAGGCGGCCGGTACGAAGTCGATGCGTGCGGAAGTGATGATCGCGTCCTTGGGAATGGCGACATTCTGGAAGCGCAGGCCTGTGGTGCGGTTCGTGCTTTCGCTGCCCGTCCAGGTGATTTCCAGGCGGGGCGTGATTTCCGGAGATGTCTCTGTGCCGTCGCCGAGATACCAGGAATAATTATTGCTGCCAGTGCCGCGCAGACGCACGGAAATATCGCCAATGGGGTTGGCGGCAGGGGACAGGTCTTTCAACTTCTGGAGCTGGTTCTTGAGGTCGAAGGTAAGCTCTTCCCCATTCAGGCTCGGAGTGACTGAAGAAATGTTCAGGTCGGAATTTCCATAATTCCGCTCACTGCCGATGACGTCGTCGTTATTGAAGGCGGCTGCCGTTTTTGTATTTTCTATCTTTACCGAGAATGATCTGACAGTACCGGTGGTGGCACGGGTTATAACCAGTTTCGCAGACTGGATGCTGACACCAGCAGGGATATTCAGATTTCGGAACAACAGAATCCCGTCGTTACCACTGTCTTTGTTTGAGTTGATAGTCGCCTTGAGTCCGGTGGGGCATACATTTCCCTTATCGGCGATCTTGGAGGAGCAGGCATAGTCGGTACTATTGCTTCTTACTACATAGTAGGACGTGTTTTCCGCCGAATAGGTGGTCTTGAACCCAAGCGAGCGCGTAACACCTTCATTGTTGCCCGTATACCCCATCACCAGAGTAGGATCGTTGATGTTCGTAGTGCCGCTGCTGAAATAACTGGCATCGTCGCCGCTGGCCAGAAGTACCGGGCTGGATAGCTTGACGTTGATGGACTCGTCGATCGGGCGGACCGGGGACAGCAGGCGTGATCCGCCCGATTTGGTATTGAGCGCCATGACTCCCACATTGATGCTGCCGGCGCTGTGAATGATGGTGTTGAATGCGCTCTTCAACTGCGCCATGCGAGTCGGAGTCTTGTTGTCGTTCATCGACCCGGAATCGTCGAGAATGAACAGCACATTGGGCCGAATGCCTGCGTCGATGGTAGAGCCGCCGAAGAAGATTTCCGTGTCGTCGGCATAACTGATGCCGCTGTACAGAATCGTCGCTGTGGCGAGGGCGGAGGCAAAGGCGCTGCACAGGAAGCTTGGCGCTTTCATGATGATTTCGTGTCCTTGAATTCAGTAGCGAACCAGATGGCCCTGGAGGTGCCTGGCGCGCGCCGGGTTGTCTTCGTCAGCACAGTTGCTGTCGACACAGGACTTGCCGGTACTTTGGATATCGAAACAGGCGTATTGGAATGAACCGCTATCGTCAGCCGCATTCAGCGAGTAGGACGGAACCACGTCGAAACAGGTGCCGGGTTGGGGCGCGCTTGCTTCATAGGGAGCCGTCGCGGTCAGTTCCTTTGCGGCGCTGATGGGTTCGATGCGCGGGTTGCTTTCGTATTCGGCAAGCCAGCCCTGGATGCCGCTTTCTGCGGCCTGGAATGCAATGGTCTGCTGTTGGCTGTTGGCCGCCATGCGCTCCTGCAGCGATGACTGGTTGGCGGCAGTTATGGCGATGATGGTCAGCAATAGCAGCAATACCAGACTGACGAGCAGGGCCATACCGTTCTGGTGGGCGCGTAGGTTCATCAGAGGCGATTCCTGAGTTCATAGGTGCTGGAAAATTCGCGCGATACTTCATTGCGCGAGTCGGTAACGGTCAGCGTGAGTCTTACTGCGTGGGCCAATGCCAGATCAGTGGACGAAATATCCTCGCTGTCCTTCCACTGCGTAACTCCGCCACTGGGCACCCCGAAGCTGATGGAGGTGATTTCCGCATTGTCCAGCACTGCGGTAGCAGTGCCGCCATTGACGCTCTTGCAGATATGTTGCACGCCCCCGCTGGGGCAACTGCTGTAGGTCACATTGTTCAAATAGAGCGCGTCGTCGTCGCACGTCTTGTTGGCGCCGAACAGGGTGCCGGTATTGGCCGCGGTGGCGTAGCGGAAAGTTACGCTGTTTTCCGTGGCGGCCAGGGCATCGGCAGGAAAGGTCAAACTGCCGATAGTGGTCTTGTTTGCGGCAGAGCTGCATCCCTGATAGCCGGCCCGGCGAGCGTCGGCTCCGATGATCTCCAGGGCAATCCGGCCACTCTCCTGGATTCTGGCCATTGCAGTATTGGTGCGATCGGAAGTGCTCGTGTTGCCGAAGAGCTGAATTACACCGAGCAATAACAACGAGCTGATGAGTATGGCGATCATCAGTTCGATCAGGGACAGACCCTGTTGCTGCCGCTTCATAGGTCGACCCTCAGGCTGAAGGATGGAGAAATCTCCGTCTCGTCAGACTTTTTCAGTGCTGTTCCCGTCTCTTCCCAGGAAATGGTTATTTCGTACTCGTTTGGGGGCGTGCGAGTGATACTCGCCTTGGCCCCGGGGATGCCGTCGGCAAGCGCTGCCCGCCAGTCGTGGAGATCCTGCTGCGCCTGCTGTGCCGGATTGCAGCCGGATGTCTTGCAGTTCGGATCGGTGGACCCTGTGGCGTTCTCGGCGAGGGTGTAGTCGTTTGTGCTAATAGCCTGTGCATGATTTGCCCGCATGCGTTCGACGATGTCGAAGGCGAGCAGACTGGCCTGGCTGCGCAGATAGGCGCCCTGACTCGATTGCAGGCTGCTCATCATGAGGGAAGCCATGCCGAGCAGGCCGACCGCGAGGATGACCAGGGCGATCAGCACTTCGATCAGGGTGAAACCACGGTTCGCTGGTCTGGTTCTCATGAGCAGGCGCTTCCGCTGCACGCCTGTCCGATGGCGTTGATCTTGATCTGGCGGGACGCCGGACGTGCGTCGCTGATCGAAATGGTGCCCGCCGTGGTGGTGCCGTCGGGCTGGTACTCGACCTTGCTGGCCGAGCTGGTGATGGTCACCTCGGTGCTGACCGGGTTTATCACCTTCAGGACGGTGCTGCCGCTCATCAACAACGCACCGTTGCTCCAGTTGGTGCTGTCGGCGCAGGCGCTCTTGGCGTCGTTCGCCGCGCAGACGCTGATGGTGGTGCGCTGCATGACCGCTTCGCTGCGGGCGAGTTGCAGCATGCCGAGCATCAGGTTGGTGGTGTTGCTCAGGCGGTTGTCGAGGATCAGGTTGCGGAAGTTCGGTGCGCTTACCGACGCCAGGATGGCGACGATCGCGATTACGACCATCAACTCGATCAGGGTGAATCCTGTCGACTTCACAGGACGCCGCATAGACGCATTCCTCACACTTTGGATAGAGGTAATGCTGCCTTTTCTTGTGGGAAATGTCCTTTTTCTATGGATGATCGTTGCCGATAGGACGATGTCCGGTCGTCGTCCGGCCGCTTCTGTGAACCGCTTCGCGAAGTGTCTGTGCGCTGGTCAGCGTGGGCACAGGGTTGCGCTGGCTGCGCTTTCGTAGCGGATTCTGCCGACGCGGTTGATGACGATCTTGTAGCTCCGCTGGCTTTTGCCGCAGATGACCAGGTTGCCGGCGTGGAAGGCGCCGTTCTGCTGGATGCTGCTGCCGCGGGGGATGTAGTGGATGTATTTGCGCGAGGTGGAGTCGGGTCTGATCTCGATGCCTTCCAGGGCCTCGTGGACGCTGATCAGTCGTTCGTGCGGCTGGCGGATGCCGTCGTTGTTGCTGTCGACGAACAGCGTCCAGCCATTCGCCCAGGCGCTGCCGGTGGCGGCGAGGCTGATCGGCTTGCCGGTGGTGATTGCGGTTGCGCGGGCCTGGAGGAGGGCTTCGGTGAGGTCGTGCAGGGCGATCCGGGTTCGCTGGGCGGCGACCAGTTCGCTGAAGGCGGGGGCGGCGAAGGAGAGGGCGATGGCGAGGAGGCTGAGCGTGACGAGCAGCTCGACCAGGCTGAAGCCGTGTGTCCTGGACATGATCGTTCCTTGATCGATGGCGGTCGGGACAGTATCGGCGGGGTGTGCGGACATGCGCCGAGAAGTCTGCACGGGGGCTTGTAGGCGCAATCCGGAATTGCCATGGGCCTGTTCCGCGCCTGCGATTGGGCAGGGGGAGGGGAGGCCGGTATAGTGTCGCCGGCGTTTCTTTTGGCCAGAAGGTGTGCGGCATGCCGGATGTGATTGTGGTTGGCGGGGGTGTGATCGGGCTGTTGAGTGCCTGGTCGCTGGCGCAGGAAGGAGTCGGGGTCACGCTGGTGGAGCGTGGCGAAACCGGGCGGGAGGCATCCTGGGCGGGGGGCGGGATCGTGTCGCCGCTCTATCCCTGGCGCTATGGCCGGGCCGTGGCGAGCCTGGCGCACTGGTCGCAGGATTTCTATCCACAGCTGGGACAGCGTCTGCTGGAGGAGACCGGCGTCGATCCCGAGGTGCATGTCACCGGGCTGTACTGGCTGGACCTGGACGATCAGGCCGAGGCGCTGGAGTGGGCCCGGGCCAACGGGCGTCCCTTGCACGAGGTGGATATCGCCGCGGTCAGGCAGGCGGTGCCGGTGCTGGGCGAGGGTTTCTCGCGCGCCGTGCACATGCCGGATGTGGCCAATGTGCGCAATCCGCGCCTGGCCAGGTCGCTGCGGGAAGCCTTGCGCCGTCTGCCCAATGTCACCCTGCGGGAGAACTGCGAGGTGCTGGATTTCCTCGGCGCGCCGGGGCGGATCGAGGGCGTGCGTACCGCCGAGGGCGAGTTGCGGGCGGAGTCCGTGGTGCTGGCCGCCGGCGCCTGGAGCGGCGAGTTGCTGGCCCGGCTGGGACTGTCGCTGCCGGTGGAGCCGGTGAAGGGGCAGATGATCCTCTACAAGTGCGCCGAGGATTTCCTGTCCAGCATGGTGCTGGCAAAGGGACGCTACGCCATCCCGCGCCGCGACGGCCACATCCTGGTGGGCAGCACGCTGGAGCATGCCGGTTTCGACAAGACGCCTACCGATGAAGCGCTGGCCAGCCTGCGTGCTTCCGCGGAAGAGCTGTTGCCGGCCCTGTCCGGGCAGCAGCCGATCCGCCACTGGGCCGGGTTGCGGCCGGGGTCGCCGGAGGGGATTCCGTTCATCGGGCCGGTGCCCGGGTTCGCCGGGCTGTGGCTGAACACCGGGCACTACCGCAACGGCCTGGTGCTGGCGCCGGCTTCCTGCCGGTTGCTGGCGGACCTGATGCTGGGGCGCGAGGCGATCATCGATCCGCAGCTTTATGCGCCGGAGGGGCGGATTTAGAGCTGGTTGCCTCCACGCTCCGTGTACGGACACAGGAGCGTCCATGGAGGCGTTCCCACGCGGGAGCGTGGGAACGATGGCACGATCTCATGTATTGGAGTGGCCGGGTTTCGCGGGCATGGCCCGCTCCTACAGGGGCATGCGCTACGCCGGTTCGTCGCCGCTCCGGCACGCTCGCTCCTACAGGTCGGGGCTTCGTAGGGCGCATAACGCGCCAGCGTTATCCGCCATCCGCCGCCTCAATCGATCCCCAGCTTCTTCAGCCGATAGCGCATCGAGCGGAAGGTGAGGCCCAGGCGCTGGGCGGCGGCGGTGCGGTTCCAGCGGGTTTCCTCCAGGGCCTGCATGATCAGCTTGCGCTCGATGTCCTCGAGGTAGTCCTCGAGATTGTCGATCTGCGCCAGGGATGCCTGGCCGCTGGCCTCGACGGTGCCGGTTTCGGCCAGGCGCAGGTCGTGGGGCTGGATCAGGTCGTCCTCGCACAGCGTGTAGGCGCGCTCCAGCATGTTCTCCAGTTCGCGCACGTTGCCGGGGAAGCGGTAGTTCTTCAGCTTTTCCAGTGCATCGGCGCTGATCCGCGCCGCTGCCAGGCCGCTGTCGCTGGCCAGGCGCCGGAGCACGCTTTCGGTGAGCGGGACTATGTCCTCGCGGCGCTCGCGCAGGGGCGGGACGCGCAGTTCGATGACGTTCAGCCGGTAGTACAGGTCCTGGCGGAAGCGTCCGGCGGCGACTTCGGCGGCGAGGTCCTTGTGGGTCGCGCAGAGGATGCGCACGTCGACCGCCACTTCCTGCTGGCCGCCCACCGCGCGCACGGCCTTTTCCTGGATGGCGCGGAGCAGCTTGACCTGCATCGGCAGCGGCAGGTCGGCCACCTCGTCGAGGAACAGGGTGCCGCCGTTGGCGGCCTGGAACAGGCCCTGCTTGTCTTCCACGGCGCCGGTGAAGCTGCCCTTGCGGTGGCCGAAGAACTCGCTCTCCATCAGTTCGGATGGAATCGCCCCGCAGTTCACCGGGACGAAGGCGTCGTCCTTGCGCGGGCCCTGTTCGTGGATCAGCCGCGCCACCAGCTCCTTGCCGCTGCCGGATTCGCCGCTGATGTAGACCGGCGCCTGGCTGCGCGCCAGCTTGGCGATCTGGTTGCGCATCACCCGCATCGGTGGCGAGTCGCCGAGCAGGCGGTTGTCGATGGGCGCTTCGGCGGCGTCCGGCGAGCGCAGGCGCAGCGCGGTGCCGACCAGCTCGCGCAGGCGGCCGAGGTCGACCGGCTTGGTGACGAAGTCGAAGGCGCCGGCCTTGAGCGCGTTGACCGCGGTGTCCAGGCTGCCGAAGGCGGTGATCATCGCCACCGGCACCTGTGGATGGCGCTGCTGGATGTGCTGCACCAGTTCCAGGCCGGTGCCGTCGGGCAGGCGCATGTCGGTCAGGCACAGGTCGAAGGGTTCGCGCGCCAGGTATTCCCTGGCTTCCTTGACGTTGCGCGCGCTGCGGGTGTCCAGCTTCATGCGGCCGAGGGTGATTTCCAGCAGTTCGCGGATATCCGGTTCGTCGTCGACGATAAGGGCTTTCTGGCGGCTCATGCTCTTTGCGGCTTCTGTCAGCTGAGTTTGCGCGGGTGGGCGAAGATGATACGGAAGCAGCTGCCCCCTTCGTCGCGCGGCTTGTAGTCGATACGGGCCTGGTTGCTCTCGCACAGCTCACGGGAAATATACAGCCCCAGGCCGGTACCCTTGGTTTCCGTGGTGAAGAACGGCTCGAACAGCTTGCCTTGCTGCTCGGCGGCGATGCCGGGGCCGTCGTCGAGGATTTCCAGCACCGGCAGGTCGGTCTCGCTGTCGCGCGACAGCTTCATCCAGACCTGCCCGCTGCCGTGCTTCTGCGCGCTGTAGCGCAGGCCGTTCTGCACCAGGTTGGTCAGCACCTGGTTCAGCTGGTTCGGGTCCATGCGGGTCTGGATGCTGCCGGTGGTGGTCTGGAGGTGGATGCGCTGGTCGTTGCGCAGGTTTTCGCGCAGTTCGCCGACGAAGCGATGCAGCCAGTACTTGAGGTCGAGCAGCTGCGGTTCGGCCTGGCGGCGGCGGGAAAGCTGCAGGACGTTCTCGATCACCAGGTTCATCCGTCGCGACTGGTCCTGGATGATCTGCACCAGGCGCTGGTCGGGTCCCTGCAGGTCCTCGGATTCCTCCAGAAGCTGCGCGGCATGGCTGATGGCGCCGAGCGGGTTGCGGATCTCGTGGGCGATCCCCGCGGTCAGCCGCCCCAGGGCCGCCAGCTTGAGCTGCTGGGCCTGCTGGGCGATCTGCGAGATGTCCTCGATGAACACCAGGATGTGCTGCTCGTCGCCGCGGTGCAGCGGGATGAAGCTCGGCTGCAGGGTCAGGCCGCTTTCCGGCGCCTGCAGGCTCGGCGGGCGCAGGGTCGGGTTGTGCAGCCATTGCTGCAGGCAGTACAGCATCCCCTGGCTGCTCTGGGCGATGGGCCTGCCGGCCAGTTCGCTGATGCCGAGCAGCGCGCTGGCGCTCTGGTTGGCCAGCAATACGCGCTGGTCGCTGTCCAGCACCAGGATGCCGGTGCGCATGCGCTGCAGGATCAGGGCGTTGAGTTCTTCGAGATTGGCCACCGTGGTGGCGCGCTGTTCGGCCAGGGTCTCGGTGAAGTGCTGGCGCCGGGCGAGGGCCTGGATCAGCAGGGCCGCGGCGAAGCACATGGCGCCGAGTCCGCCCGCCTGCACGTAGTAGTTCATCGAGGTGGGCAGGCTGAGGCTGAGATAGAAGGTCAGGTAGATCAGCCCGATGCTCGCCACCGCGGCCACCAGCAGGCCGATGCGTCCGCGCAGCAGCACGTTGGCGATCGCCACCGCGACCACCATCAGGTTGCCGACCCCGCTGGGGACGCCGCCGGCGGAATAGAACAGCGCGCTGAGCATCAGCACGTCCATCAGCGCCAGCATCAGGATCGGCAGCATCTGCTGCGGGCCCGGCATCAGCACGGCGATGAGGATGTTGACGATCAGGTAGAACCAGCAGCCGACATGGAACAGCTGCGTGTAGCTGGGGTTGAGCAGGTCGTCGTCGAGATTGCTGGAGATCAGCAGGACCAGCAGCAGGCCGACGCTCAGGCGGTACAGGTGGTAGAGGCGGAGGATGTGCCGCCCGTACTGGCCGGCGAGCGGGATGCTTTCACTGCCCACGGTTGGCGTGGTCCTGCTCGAGATGGGCGCGGCTGCAGTACCAGCGCTGCTCGTGCTGCAGCGCCTGGGTACGGGGAACGTGCACGCCGCACTGGGCGCAGCGCACCATCGGTTCGGCGCTTTCGTCGCCGCGCGACGCCGGGGGCTTCGGCCGGATGGCCCGGCGCCAGAGCCAGTAGATGAAGGCACCCAGGGCGATCCAGAACAGCAGTCGGAGCATGACTTTCCCTTTCCCGTATCGAGAACATCAGTGTATCGAAGCCGGCACGTTGAACACAGGAGTGATCTGACGGAGTTGTGGGCTGTTTCCGTCGCCGCTGCGCTTGCAGAAAGCGGGAATGAAAAAGGGAGGCCGTGGCCTCCCTCGTTCGTGCGTTGCGGCGTGTCAGTCGAACAGGCCGAAGGTCAGGCGGCTCCACCAGGAGCGGCGCGGCTGGCCGTCTTCCTCGGCCGGCGCTTCTTCCGGCTCGTCGGCCTGGGCATCCTGCTTCAGTTCCGGCGGCAGTTGCTGCACGGCGTCCTCGTACTGGCGGATGACGTCGCGGCTGGCCTGGGTTTCCACATGCTCCGGCGGCGGTGCGTCGGACTCGATGAAGCCCAGGGTGGCCTTGGCCAGCCAGGAGCGCTGGTCTTCCTCGTCCTCGCGCGGCACGAACTGGCCGTCCTGCAGGCTGGGGTTGTCCGGGTAGTTCAGCTTGAGGGTCTGCAGGCTGCTGTCGGCCAGGTCGTTCAGGCCCAGGCGCTGGTAGGCCTCGACCATGATCGCCAGGCCATCGCCGACCGCCGGGGTCTCCTGGAAGTTTTCCACCACGTAGCGGCCACGGTTGGCGGCGGCGACGTAGGCCTTGCGCGTCAGGTAGTAGTGGCCGACGTGCACCTCGTAGGCGGCCAGCAGGTTGCGCAGGTAGATCATGCGCGCCTTGGCGTCCGGGGCGTAGCGGCTGTTGGGGAAGCGGCTGGTGAGCTGGGCGAACTCGTTGAACGAGTCGCGGGCGGCGCCCGGGTCGCGCTTGGTCATGTCCAGCGGCAGGAAGCGCGCCATCAGACCGCGGTCCTGGGTGAACGAGGACATGCCCTTCATGTAGTAGGCGTAGTCGACGTTGGGGTGCTGCGGGTGCAGGCGGATGAAGCGCTCGGCGGCGGAACGCGCGGCCTCGGGCTCCATGTTCTTGTAGTTGGCGTAGATCAGTTCCAGCTGCGCCTGCTCGGCATAGCGGCCGAACGGATAGCGGGATTCCAGCGCCTTCAGCTTGCTGACGGCGTTGGTGTAGCTCTTGTTGTTCAGGTCTTCCTGCGCCTGCTGGTACAGCTGGCTCTCGCTCAGGTTCTCGTCGACCTTGTCGCCCTTGGAGGAACAGGCGGTGACGAAGGCGAGCGTGGCGATCAGCAGCAGGTGTTTCACTTGCATGGCGGCTTGCATCCCTGGACGGTCGGCTGTCGTGGCCGCGGTCGTCTGTTATGATTGGCGCCCCAGGGGGCCTCCCTGGAACAAAGTCCCGTATTTAACCACAGCGCGTAGCCGAAACAAAAAGGTTGCGCGCCCTCCGTGCCCCATATGTCCGATAGCATCCAACTCGCGGCCGAAGTGCCCTTCGAGCTGGGCGGCCAGCGTCTCGACCAGGTCGCCGCACAGCTCTTTTCCGAACATTCCCGCTCGCGTCTGGCCGGCTGGATCAAGGACGGCCGCCTGACCGTCGACGGCGCCGTGCTGCGCCCGCGCGACATCGTGCATGCCGGCTCGCGCCTGGCGCTGGACGTGGAGCTGGAGGTCCAGGGCGAGTGGAAGGCCCAGGACATCGGGCTGGACATCGTCTACGAGGACGAGCAGATCCTGGTGATCGACAAGCCCGCCGGGCTGGTGGTTCACCCGGCGGCCGGCCACCAGGACGGCACCATGCTCAACGCCCTGCTGCACCACGTGCCGGAACTGGCCAACGTGCCGCGCGCCGGCATCGTCCACCGCCTGGACAAGGACACCACCGGCCTGATGGTAGTCGCCAAGACCCTGGAGGCGCACACCAACCTGGTCGCCCAGCTGCAGGCGCGCTCGGTGAGCCGCATCTACGAGGCCATCGTGGTCGGCGTGATCGTCTCCGGCGGCAAGATCGATGCGCCGATGGGCCGCCACGGCGTGATGCGCCAGAAGATGGCGGTGGTTCCCACCGGCAAGCAGGCGATCAGCCATTACCGGGTGCTGGAACGCTTCCGCTCGCACACCCATACCCGGGTCAAGCTGGAAACCGGCCGCACCCACCAGATCCGCGTGCACATGGCGCACATCGGCTATCCGCTGGTGGGCGACCCGGTCTACGGCGGCCGTTTCCGCATTCCGCCGGGGGCCAATCCGACCCTGGTCGAATCGCTGCGCGACTTCCCCCGCCAGGCGCTGCATGCGCGCTTCCTCGAACTGGACCACCCGGCCACCGGCGTGCGCATGAAGTGGGAGTCGCCGCTGCCGGACGATTTCACCTGGCTGCTCAGCCTGTTGCGGCAGGACAACGAGTCCTTCGTATGACCGACTGGCTGACACCCGACTGGCCGGCCCCGGCCAACGTCCGTGCCTGTATGACCACGCGGGCCGGGGGCGTCAGCCTGCCGCCGTTCGACGGCCTGAATCTCGGTGACCATGTCGAGGACGATCCGCAGGCGGTCTCGGAAAACCGCCGGCGCCTGACGGCCGCGCTGCATTGCGAGCCGGCCTGGCTGCGCCAGGTGCATGGCATCGCGGTGGTCGAGGCCGATCCTTCCGTGGTGGCCGAAGCCGACGCCAGCTGGAGCGCGACCCCGGGCATCGCCAGCGCGGTGCTGACCGCCGACTGCCTGCCGGCGCTGTTCTGCGACCGCGCCGGCACTCGCGTGGCCGCCGCTCATGCCGGCTGGCGCGGGCTGGCTGGCGGCGTGCTGGAGGCGACCCTGGATGCGCTGGCCGTCCCTGCCGAGGACGTGCTGGTCTGGCTCGGCCCGGCCATCGGCCCGCAGGCCTTCGAGGTCGGCCCGGAAGTGCGCGAGGCGTTCCTTGCCAGCCATCCGCAGGCCGACGCCGCGTTCCGTCCGAGCAGCAATGAAGGGCGCTACATGGCCGACATCTACCAACTGGCGCGCATCCGCCTGGCGGCGCGGGGCGTCGAGGCGGTGTATGGCGGCGGTTTCTGCACCTTCAGCGATACCGGGCGTTTCTACTCCTACCGCCGCAGCGCGCGTACGGGGCGGTTTGCCAGTCTGGTCTGGCTGGAGCGCTGATCTCTGCATTGGTGAGGGCGGGTGCTCATGGTCCGCTTGACGCCATACCTGTAGGAGCCAGCTTGCTGGCGATCCAGGGGCGGCGCGACTCCATGTAGGGCCAGCATCAAGAGCATCCATATGGTTCCCACGCTCCTGCGTGGGAACCCATCCGGGGACGCTCCGCGTCCCATCGACGCGGGAGCGTCGAGAGCTGCATTCCCACGCAGGAGCGTGGGAACGATGGCGCCAGGCATCCGTGTAGGAGCGGGCCATGCCCGCGACCGGTCGCGCCCAGGTGCGCTCCTACAGAAGTGCGGAGCAAACGTGTCAGAAATGGTCATTCTGACCGGAATCATTGTCCTACGCCTTGAAGCGGCCACAATCGTCCTTATCTAACTGGCATCCCGACAGGTTATTTCTTGATCAGGGGCACTCATCGCCCGGCCTGTCATACATAGGAAGGACGACCCCATGCGAATAGACCGTTTGACCAGCAAGCTGCAGCTTGCCCTCTCCGATGCCCAGTCCCTGGCCGTCGGTCATGACCACCCGGCCATCGAGCCGGTGCACCTGCTCTCCGCGCTGCTCGACCAGCAGGGCGGCTCGATCAAGCCGCTGCTGATGCAGGTGGGTTTCGACGTCGGCGGCCTGCGCACCGCCCTGAATAAAGAGATGGACGCGCTGCCGAAGATCCAGAGCCCCACCGGCGACGTGAACCTGTCGCAGGACCTGGCGCGCCTGCTCAACCAGGCCGACCGCCTGGCCCAGCAGAAGGGCGACCAGTTCATTTCCAGCGAGCTGGTGCTGCTCGCCGCGATGGACGACAGCTCGCGCCTCGGCAAGCTGCTGCTCGGCCAGGGCGTGACCCGCAAGGCGCTGGAGAACGCCATCGCCAACCTGCGCGGCGGCGAGGCGGTGAACGACCCGAACGCCGAGGAATCGCGCCAGGCGCTGGACAAGTACACCGTCGACATGACCAAACGCGCCGAGGAGGGCAAGCTCGACCCGGTGATCGGCCGTGACGACGAGATTCGCCGCACCGTGCAGGTCCTGCAGCGGCGCACCAAGAACAACCCGGTGCTGATCGGCGAACCCGGCGTCGGCAAGACCGCCATCGTCGAGGGCCTGGCCCAGCGCATCGTCAACGGCGAGGTGCCGGACGGCCTGAAGGACAAGCGCCTGCTGGCGCTGGACATGGGCGCGCTGATCGCCGGCGCCAAGTTCCGCGGCGAGTTCGAGGAGCGCCTGAAGGCGGTGCTCAACGAGCTGTCCAAGCAGGAAGGCCGGATCATCCTGTTCATCGACGAGTTGCACACCATGGTCGGCGCCGGCAAGGCCGAGGGCGCCATGGACGCCGGCAACATGCTCAAGCCCGCGCTGGCCCGCGGCGAGCTGCACTGCGTCGGTGCCACCACCCTGGACGAATACCGCCAGTACATCGAGAAGGACGCGGCGCTGGAGCGGCGCTTCCAGAAGGTGCTGGTGGACGAGCCGAGCGAGGAAGACACCATCGCCATCCTCCGTGGCCTGAAGGAGCGCTACGAGGTCCACCACGGCGTGACAATCACCGACGGCGCGATCATCGCCGCGGCCAAGCTCAGCCACCGCTACATCACCGACCGCCAGTTGCCGGACAAGGCCATCGACCTGATCGACGAGGCCGCCAGCCGCATCCGCATGGAAATCGACTCCAAGCCGGAAGAGCTGGACCGCCTGGACCGCCGCCTGATCCAGCTGAAGATCGAGCGCGAGGCGCTGAAGAAGGAAGAGGACGAGGCGGCGAAGAAGCGCCTGGCCAAGCTGGAGGACGATATCGTCAAGCTGGAGCGCGAGTACGCCGACCTCGAGGAAATCTGGAAGTCGGAGAAGGCCGAGGTGCAGGGCTCCGCGCAGATCCAGCAGAAGATCGAGCAGGCCAAGCAGGAAATGGAAGCGGCGCGGCGCAAGGGTGACCTGGAGAGCATGGCGCGCATCCAGTACCAGACCATTCCCGACCTGGAACGCAGCCTGCAGATGGTCGACCAGCACGGCAAGGCCGAGAAGCAGCTGCTGCGCAACAAGGTGACCGACGAGGAAATCGCCGAGGTCGTGTCCAAGTGGACCGGCATCCCGGTGGCGAAGATGCTCGAAGGCGAGCGCGAGAAGCTGCTGCGCATGGAGGATGAACTGCACAGGCGCGTCATCGGCCAGAACGAGGCGGTGGTAGCGGTCTCCAACGCCGTGCGCCGTTCCCGCGCGGGTCTCGCCGACCCGAACCGGCCGAGCGGCTCGTTCCTCTTCCTCGGCCCGACCGGGGTGGGCAAGACCGAGCTGTGCAAGGCGCTGGCCGAGTTCCTCTTCGACACCGAGGAAGCGCTGGTGCGCATCGACATGTCCGAGTTCATGGAGAAACACTCCGTGGCCCGCCTGATCGGCGCGCCTCCGGGCTATGTCGGCTACGAGGAGGGCGGCTACCTGACCGAGGCCGTGCGCCGCAAGCCGTACTCGGTGGTGCTGATGGACGAGGTGGAGAAAGCCCACCCGGACGTGTTCAACATCCTCCTGCAGGTGCTGGAGGACGGCCGCCTGACCGACAGCCACGGGCGCACCGTGGACTTCCGCAACACCGTGGTGGTGATGACCTCCAACCTCGGCTCGGCGCAGATCCAGGAACTGGTCGGCGACCGCGAGGCCCAGCGCGCGGCGGTGATGGACGCGGTGAACGTGCATTTCCGTCCTGAGTTCATCAACCGGATCGACGAGGTGGTGGTGTTCGAGCCGCTGGCCCGCAGCCAGATCGCCGGCATCGCCGAAATCCAGATGGGCCGCCTGCGCAAGCGCCTGGCCGAGCGCGAGCTCAGCCTGGACCTGACCGAGGAGGCGATGGACAAGCTGATCGCCGTCGGTTTCGACCCGGTGTATGGCGCGCGCCCGCTGAAGCGCGCGATCCAGCGCTGGATCGAGAACCCGCTGGCGCAGCAGATCCTCGCCGGCAAGTTCCATCCGGGGGCGAAGATCCACGCCAGGGTGGAAGGCGACGAGATCGTGTTCGCCTGAGGTCCTGCCACAATGAAGAAGCCCCGCGGTTTGCGGGGCTTTTTCATTTGCGACGTAGGGCGAATGACGCGCCAGCGTTATCCACGAGGGATGAGCGCTACGCCGAACCTGTAGGAGCCAGCTTGCTGGCGATCTTTCTGGCGAATCGCTCAGATCCGCGACAGCAGCACCTCCAGCGCCGCTGCCTGGTCTTCCGCCAGGTCGATGATGTGGAAACCGGCCCAGCCCAGCTGGCCGTCCTGTCCGCTGCGGGTCCACAGGCAGTCGGCGCCGCAGTGAATCTCGCCGAGGTCGCTCAGCGGCGGTGCCGGTACCAGGCGGCAATCCCAGACGGAGTCGACCGGCGGCACTTCCTTGCCGCAGAGCATGAAACCGTCCGGGGAAAGGTTGGCCAGCCGGCCGAGATAGCGTCCCGAGTTGCGATCGAATACATCCACGGTGACATCGATTTCCTGCCGATTGCGCTGGCGACGCTCTTCCATGCATTGCTCCTCAACTGTGTTTCGGCGGCCGCCCGGCGAAGCGCTGCAGCATCCGGTAGATGGCGTTCATGGCCCGGTCCATCAGCGGGGCGTCCTGTTCCTCGGCGACCAGGCGCACCTCCCCGCGTTCCATCTCCAGCGCCAGTTGCAGCAGCGGTTTGATCGCCGCGCGCTGTCCGGAGTGGTCGACGAACATGTAGTTGTGGGTGGTCGGGCTGAACCAGGACAGCTTCAGCCGGCGCGGTGGCGTGGCGTCGTGGAATTCGAACCAGGCGCCGAAGCCGATGCCCTCCAGTTCCTTGACGATGGCGCGGGCGCGGCCGGAAAGCTGCTCCTCGATTTCCTTCCCGCTGAATTCGAAGCCGTCGCCGAGCATGGCGCCCAGCGGGCTTTCCGGAAGTTCCGGCTTGAGGTCGGCGGCGAGTTGCGGCTGCCGCGCCTGGATGGCCTGCTGGCAGGCGACTATGTCCTGCAGCAGCCGGCGGATGCTGTCCTCGTGGTAGCCGCCGAGGACTTCCAGGCCGCGGCGCAGGTCTTCCAGCAGGCCCGCGCGGATGCCTTGCAGATGCTCGCGGCCGTCGGCGTCCAGCGGCGTGACGCTCCACACCAGTTGCTCGCAGGCGACGCAGGCGCGCTTCCATTCCAGGCTCTGCTCGCCGTTGCGCAGCAGGATGAAGGTGAGCGCATCGCTCCAGCTCAGTTCGAGGAAGTTGCTGACCAGCTCCGGCAACTCGCGCCCCTGCATGGCCGTGCGCACCACGGAAAGGGCGTGCTCGCGGGCGGAAAGCAGGCGGTCGCGGCCGCGCGCGGCTTCCACGGCGCGGCGTTCGCGAAGTTCGACCCTCTGCCGCAGGGTGGCGAGGTATTCGTTGAACTCGGCGATGAGGTTGTCGAACAGGCCGAGATCGCCGGTGAAATTCTGGATCACCTGCTCGACCACCCATTGCATCTTCGCCAGCAGGTTGCGTTCCTCGCCTTCGCCGCCGTACAGCACCCCGGCCTGGGCCATGGCGTTGAGCAGTCGGCGCGCCGGGTGGTGGTGCTGGGTGAACAGCGCCTTGTCCTGCAGCGCCACCTTGAGATAGGGCGTGTGCAGGTGGGACAGGGCGGTCTTGCAGCTGTCCGGCAGGTTGGGGTCGTCGAGGATGAAGTCGAAGACCATCCCGACCAGGTCGATCACATCGGCTTCCTGCTCGGTCAACCGGTTCTGGCCGGGATGCGCGCTGCCGGCCTCCAACTGGCGATGCAGCTCGGCTTTCAACTGGTCTACCGGTTGCGGGAAGCGCAAGCGTTTTGCCAGGTCCAAGGCAGATTCCTTCTGCAGCTGGTTGAGGGCATCCAGTAGCTCGTCGGCGCTGTAGGTCCTGGTGGCCGTTTCCGGGTCGAAGCTGGCGATGCTCGGGCTGTGGCCGAACAGCAGGTCGCTGGTCTCCACACTGCGGTATTCCGTAAGCAGCGCGGCGAGGCCGCTGTAGAGCGCGCCCGGATCGCTCGGCGGCAGCAGCGAAAGATCGAGATCGCCGATGCCCTGGCCGGAAGGCGGGGCGGAAGGTCGTTCGGCGTCGCCGGCGGGTGCAGGCGCAGCCCGGGAGCCGTTGGCGGGCTGGCGCGTGGCGCTCTGCTGCGGGCGGTGCTTCAGGTTGGGCAGTACCCCGGCCTGCACCAGCCGCTGGTTGAGCTGGTCGTAGAGGGGGCCGAGCTTGCGCATCACCTGCTGGTCGAACAGCACGTAGAGCACGGTCTTGACGCGCAGCGGGAACGGGCTTTCCGCCAGGGTTTCGCGGAAGGCGCGGGCGATCGCCTGGGGGCCGAAGGGGTTGTTGTCCTCGCTGAGCTTGCAGCCGTTGTTGAGCAGGGCCAGGCGCTGTTCGAGGGCGAACAGCGCCTGCACGCACTGCGCCTTGACCTGGTTGACCATGTTGGTGATCAGCAGGGTTTCCTCGTACTCGTCCGCCTCCACCAGCGCCAGCTGGTCGATGTCCAGTTCATCGAGCTCGTCGCCGGAGGAAAGCCGGCCCTCGAGGAAGTCCACCAGCCCCTTGGCGATGCGCTGGTGATAGGCGCGCTCCAGGGTGGGCCGCTGGCGTCGGATCTCGCGCATGCTGTCGAAGAACAGCGCCTGGACCTGGTTGTTCTCGGCTTTCTCGGCGCACTCGAAGAGCGTGTCGTCGACCTGGGCGAAGACTTCGCCCAGCAGCTCGGCCAGGCGGTTCATCGCCAGCTGCCTGCAGTTCTGCACGAGCTCGCCGAAGCGCGGCTGTATGCCGCGACTGGCGATGGTCGATGGCGGTGGCGTGTCCTTGTTACTCATTGGCGATCCTGTCCGTGATCAATCCGAAACACGCTGCAGAGTTCTCGCGAATCCTATTGAGATATAGCAATGTGCAAGCACCCCTGCAAAGGAAGAAAAAACTTTTTGGATCAGAGGGTTGACATGCGGTTCGGGAACCGTAAAATGGCGCGCCTCAGCTACGGGAACTCGGCAAAAGCCGAAGCGTAGAGGAGATTGGAAGGCTCGTCGTTCCGCGATAGCTCAGTCGGTAGAGCAAGTGACTGTTAATCACTGGGTCCCTGGTTCGAGTCCAGGTCGCGGAGCCAACTTCCAAGCGGGGTATAGCGCAGTCCGGTAGCGCGCCTGCTTTGGGAGCAGGATGTCGGGAGTTCGAATCTCTCTACCCCGACCACCTTTATGGGTCGTTAGCTCAGTCGGTAGAGCAGTTGGCTTTTAACCAATTGGTCGTAGGTTCGAATCCTACACGACCCACCATATATTGCTGGCAAGTTCAGCAAGAAAAAAGCCAGGCATAGTCCTGGCTTTTTTCGTTTCCGGGCCATTCATGGCTTCGCGGCAACGCCGCAGGGCCTTCCTTCCGGCCGCCATCCCCACATTTCTGCTTGTATCGATGACAGCGCTTCCACCGGATCGGTGGTGGGCCAAGAGGTTTTATCGATAACTTTTTCGCCCGCTCGCCTTTATGGATATAAGGCCGGTTGGCAGGCCGCAGTAGAGTGTGATGTATCTCCCGCTTTTCAAAAAAAGAGCTCCGCAGAAGGCTGGAGGTCTGGCCATATGCTAGGTTCGCGAGGTTTGGCGGCTGATCCGATATATGGATGAATGTGCTTGCCGAACGGCTCAGTGAGCCACAGCTGTTTTCTGGGCCTTGCCTCGGGCAGCGTTAAAATAAAAGTTGCACCGCTCGAAGAACGAGTGCGACGACAAGAACTATATGTGCCATCCGTGAGGCGCACTGATGTCGAAGCATCGCAAGGGGTTCACCCTGATCGAGCTGATGATAGCCGTCGCTATCGTCGCGATTCTGGCGATGGTGGCCTATCCGAGCTACCAGCAATACGTGATCCGAGGCAAGCGCGCCGCCGCGCAGGCCGAGATGATGGATATTGCCAACCGCCAGCAGCAATATCTTCTCGCCAACCGGACCTATGCCAGCAAGAGCGAGCTGGAAAGCGGCGGATACGCGCTGTCCAGCGAGGTGTCCGCCAACTACGGCTATGACATCACGCTGGGCTCGGGATCGGTTCCGACCTTCACCATCACCTTCACGCCCACCGGGGCGCAGGCCGGCGATGGCGCACTGACGCTCACCAGCGAAGGCGTGAAGACGCCGACCGGGAAGTGGTGATCATGGACGCTTCGGCCGTTTCACCACGACAGCGTGGCATCAGCCTGATCGAAGTCCTGGTCACCATCGTGATTTTGCTGATCGGTCTGCTCGGCCTCGCGAAATTGCAGTCGCGCATGCAGGTTTCCGACGTCGAGTCCTACCAGCGCGCCCAGGCGCTGATCCTGCTGGACGACATGTCCAATCGCATCCTGGCGAACGCGAACGCGGCGGCCAGCTATGTGACCGGCGCATCCTCGCCGCTTGGCGTCGGCGCGACCTGCAGCGATGGCGCCTCCCGTCAGCAGAGCGACAGCGCGGAGTGGTGCCGTGCCCTGCAGGGCGCCGCCGAAGTGGATGCTGCCAGCAAGAAGCTGGGGGCAATGATCGGCGGCCGCGGCTGCGTCGAATCGGTAGGCAGCGACACCTATCTGATCACCATCGCCTGGCAGGGCATGACGCCCATTTCCGCTCCGCCCGACGGAGTGGCCTGTGGCGCCGGCCTGTACAACGGCAGTTCGGCCTGCGTGAACGACCTCTGCCGGCGCGTGGTGACCACCATGGTCCGGGTGGCGCCGCTATGAAGCGCCGACAGACGGGTGCGCCGGCCGGCCGGCAGCGGGGCCTGAGCCTGATCGAACTGATGGTGGCGTCGGTGATCAGCCTGCTGATCATGTCGGCGGTACTGACGCTCTACCTGAATCTCAGTCGCGCCAACGACGAAATGGCCAAGACCAACGCGCTGATCGAGAACGGCCGCTTCGCCATCCAGGTCGTGCAGGCGGACCTGCTGCATACCGGCTTCTGGAACGGCTATATCCCGCAGTTCGACGACCTGACCGCCAGCGACATCCCCAGCGACGTGCCCGATGACATACCGGCCCCCTGCGAGGTCTTCTCGTCCTGGACGGCGCAGGACAGGACCAACCTGCTGGGCATCCCGCTGCAGGTCTATGCGGGCGTCCCGGCCGGCTGTGGCGCGATCGTCACCGACAGAAAGGAAGGCACCGATGTGCTGGTGGTGCGCCATGCCGACACCTGCGCAGCCGGGGCGGCGAACTGTGCGGCCGATGTGAGCGGGCCGGTGTATTTCCAGGCCTCGTTCTGCGACAGCGAGACCGCCGAGCCCTACGTCCTGGACACCACCGGATTCACCCTGCAGCGGCGCAACTGCACCACCATTGCGGAAAAGCGGCGCTATGTCGCCAACCTCTATTACATCCGGGACTACGCGGTAACCCCGGGCGACGGGATACCGACCCTGATGCGTTCGCAGTTCGGCACCTCCGCCGGCGCCACCCCGGAAAACCAGCAGCAGCCGGCGGTAGCCCTGATCGAGGGCATCGAGGGCTTCGCCGTGACGCTGGGAATAGACGACGTCAGCGACAGCGGCGCGGCTGTGGACTACACCGCGGCGGTGGCCTGGGCGGACGAGTCCACCCGGACATCTCCCACCAACCGCGGCGATGGAACGCCCGATGGCGCCTTCGTCCGATGCACCGAAGCGGTGCCCTGCAGCATGGATCAGCTGATGAATGCCGTGGCCGCGAAGATCGACGTGCTGGTCCGCAGCCGCGACGCCACGCCGGGCTACAGTTCGAGCAAGACCTATAGCCTGGGCGGCGTCACCTACGGGCCGTTCACGGACAGCTACAAGCGCCACGTCTTCAGCACCACGGTGCGGCTGAACAACATCTCCGGCAGGAGGGCAACGCCATGAATACGGCCCCTGCGCAGCGCGGCGCGGCGTTGATCGTCGCGCTGATCATGATGCTGCTGATGACCCTGATGGTCACCGGCGCCTTCAACCTGAGCGGCTCCAACCTCAAGGCGGTGGGCAACATGCAGAACCGCAACGAGGCGATCGCCGCCGCCAACGTGGCCATCGAACGGGTGATGAGTTCGGCCTTCGCCAGCGCCCCGGTTGCCGAATCCCTGAATGTGGATCTCAACAACGACAACCGGACGGACTACGTGGTCGCCATGGCCGCGCCTGCCTGTCTGCGGGTGACCGCGGCGCCTTCCTCCACGCCCAGCAGCGCCAGTCTTCCCGGTCTTTCCAGCGCCAGGTGGAACACCGTGTGGAACCTGGACGCACGCGTCGACGATGCCGCCACGGGGGCATCGGTTCATGTCCGGTCAGGCGTGCGCGTATTGCTGACCGACGCCCAGAAGAATGCAGTGTGTCCATGACCTGGAATGACGGGGAGCGACCATGACTGTCCTGCCGAACCACCCTCAGTCGAAGAAGCGCTACTGGTCCAGACTGCTGCCATTGCTCCTGCTGATCTTCCAGCACCCGGGCTGGGCGGAGGACATCGACCTGTTCGTCGGGACCCCGCCAAACGCCACGTCGGCACCGAACGTCCTGATCATCCTGGACAATACGGCGAACTGGAACACGCCGTTCAGCAACGAGATCGACGCGCTGTCGTCGGTGATCAGCGCGCTGGAGGCGGACCAGTTCCGTGTCGGCCTGATGCTGTTCACCGAAACCGGCAAGGACAACAAGGGTAACGATGGCGCCTATGTGCGGGCGGCCATCCGCCTGCTGGATGCCAACACCAAGCTCAAATACCAGGCGCTGGTCGACAGCCTCGACGTCGGCGAGGACAAGGGCAACGCCGGCAAGGCCGGCAAGGCGATGCAGGAAGCCTACCTGTACTTCTCCGCCGGCACGCCGTATGCCGGCAACCAGAAGGTCAAGACCGACTACGCCGGCAATCCCACCGGCACGGGCGCATCCGGGAGCAGAGACGCATCCGCGGACATATACGCCCTGGCCGGCAATGCGTTGCCGTCGAAGAACGCCACCCAGTATGCCAACCCGGTCGTCGGCGGCTGCGCCAAGAACTTCGTCATCTACATCAGCAACGGCGCCGCGCAGGACAGCAACAACGACATCACCCAGGCCACCGCGGCGCTGAGGGCGGTCGGCGGCGACACGTCGGCCATTCCGATCTCCCCCAGCGGCTCCCAGGACAACGTGGCGGACGAGTGGGCGCGCTTCATGAAGAAGAGCGACCTGGGCATCACCGTCTACACGGTGGACGTCAACAAGGTCACCAACGGCCAGGGTCCCGGCTGGACGGCGTTGCTCAAGAGCATGGCCAACGTCACCAGCGGCACGTATTTCGATGTCACCAGCAACGGCTCGGAAATCGCCAATGCGCTGAACTCGATCTTCTCGAAGATCCAGGCGACCAACAGCGTGTTCGCCTCGGTCAGCCTGCCGGTCAGCGTGAACACCCAGGGCACCTTCCTCAACCAGGTCTTCGTCGGCATGTTCCGCCCCGACCAGAACGGCCTTCCGCGCTGGGCCGGCAACCTCAAGCAATACAGGCTGGGGCTCGCCGGCGATGTGCTGAGGCTGCAGGATGCCAAGGGCGACGGTGCGATCAACTCCAATACCGGCTTCATCGACGAATGCGCGCGCAGCTTCTGGACGCCGGAGGAGCTCGACACCTACTGGGCATTCAGGCCGCAGGGGGCCTGCCTGACGGTGCCTGATTCCGACAAGTCGAATACGCCGGACGGCAATATCGTGGAGAAGGGCGCCCAGGCCTATGTCCTGCGCTCGGGCACGGCGCGCATGGTGAAGACCTGTTCGCCGGACTTCGACAACTGCAATGGCCTGACCGAGTTCGCCATCAGCAACAATGCGATTAGCGCCAGCCTGCTGGGGGCGGCGGATGCGGCCGAGCGCGATCAACTGATCAACTGGGCGCGAGGGCAGGACAACCGGGACGAGAATACCAACGAGAACACCACGGAAATGCGCCCCTCGGTGCATGGCGATGTCGTGCACTCCCGTCCGGTGGCCATCAACTACGGCACCGATACCTCTCCGCAGATCGTGGTGTTCTATGGCGGCAACGACGGTTTGCTGCATGCGGTGAACGGCAACCGTAGCGAGGCTATTGGCGGCTTCGCGGCGGGCCGGGAAATCTGGTCGTTCATGCCGCCGGAGTTCTATCCCAATATCAAGCGCCTGCGCGACAACACCGTCAGCATCGCCTTCCCCGGCCATACGACGGGCGACCCGACGCCGCAGCCGAAGCCCTATGGCATCGATGGAACCATCACGGCGATCCGGGACGGCAGCGATTCCACCGTCTTCGCCACCATGCGCCGGGGCGGGCGGGTGCTCTATGCCTTCGATGTCAGCACGTTCAATGACCCTGAGCTGAAGTGGAAGATCGGTTGCCCGAACCTGGGCAACGACGACGATTGCAGCAGCGAGGATATCGAGGAGATCGGCCAGACCTGGTCTTCCGCCGTGCCGGCCAGGGCGCGGGGGCATCAGAATGGCGACGAGCCGATCCTGTTGATGGGCGGCGGCTACGACAATTGCGAAGACGCCGATCCCAATACCTGCGGCTCGGCTGGCAAGGGCGACGCCATCTACGTGCTCGATGCCGAGTCGGGCGACCTGCTGAAGTCCTTCGACACGCTGCGTGGCGTGGTGGGCGACATTTCGCTGCTGAACGACAGCTCCGGCATGCTCACCTATGCCTATGCGGCCGACCTCGGCGGCAACCTGTACCGCATCTCCGGCGCCACCGCCAACACCCCCATCGGCGACACGCCTCCCGGTTCCTGGAGCATCACCAGGATCGCTTCGCTGGGCTGCGACACGCCGACCGTCGATTGCTCCGCCAACCGCAAGTTCTTCTTCGGCCCGGACATCGTCGTCGATAATGGCGACATCATCCTCCTCGTGGGCTCGGGAGACCGGGAGAAACCCCTGCTGAGCTACGATGACGCGGCCGGCGTGGCCAACCGCTTCTTCATGGTGCGCGACCGTCCCAACGTCACCACCTGGCTGGCGGACGAGGACGGCGCCTGTGGTGGGGCGAGCCTGATCTGCATGGCATCCCTGCTGGACATCAACTCGAGCGCCACGCCTACCGCCGCGCAGTTGAGTTCCGCACCCAAGGGCTGGTCCCTCGCCCTGGCATCCACTGAACAGGTGGTGACTGCGGGCCTCACCGTATTCGGCAACGTGACCTTCAGCACCCACCAGCCACGGGACCCGAACGATACCAGCAGCTGCAGCGGGCTCGGCACCGCGCAGGTCTACAACGTCAACTTCCGCAACGCCGAGGGCACCAATACCGATCGCTTCCAGGTGATTGCCGGCGGTGGCCTGCCGCCGTCGCCGGTGGCCGGCATGGTCAAGCTGGACAACGGCGTGACCGTGCCCTTCATCATCGGCGCAAGTGGCGACTCGCCCCTGGAAAGCACCACCCCCGAGCCCCCGCCGGGGCAGACCCAGCCGAAGGCTCGGGTGTACTGGAACATCGAGCAGTAGGGCCGGGCATGACGAACCTGAACGAGCGTGGCTTCACCATCATCGAACTGATGGTGACCCTGGCGGTGGCCGCCATCCTGCTGTCCATCGCCGTGCCGAACTTCTCCGACATGACGCTGGGCAGCAAGCTGGGCGCCAGCGCCAATTCGCTGGTGTCCGGCGCCCGGGTCGCGCGCAGCGAGGCGATCAAGCGCAACGCGGTGGTGTCGCTGTGCGCCTCCAGCGATGGCGCGACATGCAGTTCGTCCGCCGACTGGGAGGATGGCTGGATCGTGCTCGGCGGCGGCACGGTGGTGATGGCCGAGAAGGCGGCGCCGTCGGGACTGCGAATCTTGTCCGAAGTGAAGCTGCTGGAGTTCCAGCCGTCCGGCGTCGGTTCCACCCAGGCGGTGCTGACGGTGTGCCGGTCCACGCCCAACCCGGGGAGCCAGGAGCGTGTCGTGACCTTCAGCGCAACCGGCCGCGCCTCGGTGACCAAGACGACGACCGGCAGCTGTTCGTGACGACAGCGCCCGGCTGCCCGCCGGGCGCTTTTCCTGCGCGGCTCAGTGCAGTTTCAAGCGCGGCTCGGTGCTGCGGCCGAGGCGGTCGCTGAGCATCAGCAGCAGCGTGCGGAAGCGCCCGTACAGCGCCATCTGGTGCATCCGGTACAGCGAGATGTAGAACATCCTCGCCAGCCAGCCTTCCAGCTTGACGCTGCCCATCAGGTTGCCCATGAGATTGCCGACGGCGCTGAAGCGCGACAGCGAGATCAGCGAACCGTAGTCCTGGTAGCGGTATTCCGGCAGCGCCTTGCCTTCCAGCTTCAGGCGGAACGCCTTCACCAGCAGCGAAGCCTGCTGGTGCGCGGCCTGGGCGCGCGGCGGCACGTTGCGCTCGCTGCCGTCGCCGAGCGGGCAGGCCGCGCAGTCGCCGAAGGCGAAGATGTCGTCGTCGAGGGTGGTCTGCAGGGTGGGGCGCACCAGCAGCTGGTTGATCCGGTTGCTTTCCAGCCCGTCCAGGTCCTTCAGCAGCGCCGGCGCGCGAATGCCCGCCGCCCACACCTTCAGGCTCGCCGGGATGTGCTCGCCGGCGCTGGTGTGCAGGCCGTCGGCCGTCACCTGGCTGACCGCCGCGCCGGTCACGACGCGCACGCCGAGCTTCTCCAGGGTGCGGTGCACCGGGCCGCTGATCCGTTCCGGCAGCGCCGGCAGCACGCGCGGGCCGGCCTCGATCAGGGTGATGCGCATGTTCTCCGGCTGGATGCGGTCCAGCCCGTAGGCGGCCAGTTCGTGGGCGGCGTGGTGCAGTTCGGCGGCCAGCTCCACGCCGGTCGCCCCGGCGCCGACGATGGCCACGCTGATCTGCTCGCTGCCCTCGTGCCCGGCGTGGGCGCGCAGATAGTGGTTGAGCATCTGGCGATGGAAGCGCTCGGCCTGCTCGCGGGTGTCGAGGAAGATGCAGTGCTCGGCGGCGCCCTGGGTGCCGAAGTCGTTGGTGGTGCTGCCGATGGCGATCACCAGGCTGTCGTACTCCAGCGAACGCGCAGGCACCAGCTCGACGCCGTTCTCGTCCAGCGTCGCGGCCAGTTCGATGCGCCTGGCGGCGCGATCCAGCCCGGCGAGGCGGCCGAGCTGGAACTCGAAGTGGTTCCATTTCGCCTGGGCGACATAGTTCAGCTCATCCTCCGAGGAGTTGAGCGAGCCGGCGGCGACTTCGTGCAGCAGGGGTTTCCAGATGTGCGTGAGGTTGGCGTCGACCAGGGTGATGCTGGCCTTGCCCTGTCTACCCAGGGTGCGGCCGAGACGGGTCGCGAGCTCCAGCCCGCCGGCGCCGCCGCCGACAATTACGATGCGATGTGACATGAGTGGGTCTCATAGGTTGGGAATCCTGTGCGGGCCGTGGGGACTGGTCATGCCAGATAGGCCAGGAGGCGGCTGAGCAGGCCCAGCGCGATGACCACGAGAAGCAGCGCGCCCATCATCAGCCACGGCCGGAACGGCGCGCGCTTGACCTGGTGGACGGGGGAGCTGAGGTATTGCTCGACCTTCTGCTGGTCTTCGGGGCTCAGACGACTGGGCATGAGGGGCCTCCGTTTGTAATGCGAAGCATTCTAGACGTGCGCCCTGGCGCCCTCAATCGGCAACTTGCGAAGCGGCTACAGGCCGACGCCCATGTCGAACAGCACGCTGCGTCCGAGGTTGCCACGGAGGAAGTCCGGCGCGTCCAGGTGGGCGAACAGCACGCGGGCGAAGGTCGGGCCGACCAGCGACAGCGAGCGCCAGCCCTGGCGGAGGTATTCCGTGGGCGGCGGAAAGGGCGTGCCGAAATCCGGCGTTTCGCGCCTGAGGCTGACGAAGGCGACCAGGTCCAGTTCGCCGGGATCGATCCCGCGCTCCCGGTAGTTGTGCGCCTTCTTGCGCAGGGTCGGCGCCAGCCGCGCCTGCAGTTCCGCGCAGGGAATCCGCCGCGGCCGCTGCTCGCGGCGGATCAGCTGGTTCAGGCTGCGCGCGGAACGGCGGCGCAGCAGTTCCTCGCGCCATTCCTCGTTGAGGCGGCGGCCGGGATCGAGCACGAAGAACACCTCGAAGCAGGCGTCGCGAAACAGCACGTCGGGCGGCTGCTGGGTGGGGGCGATGAAGTCTTCCCGGCGGTACTGCACGTTGAGCGCCGACAGCAGGCGCTCGCAGGCCCAGCATTCCCGCTCCCACTTGCGGGCGTTGGAGAGGAAATCGTTGGCCTGCTCGGCCTGGCGGGTCAGCAGGCGCAGATAATCGGACTCGTTCATGCCTTCAGCGTAGCCGCGAAGGCCGCGCCAATCGACCGCATCCTGGCCGAGAGTAGCGCTCCGGACTGCGGGGTGGCCGTGTAGACTTGTCCTCAGCCTCCCCAGGAACCAGTCGATGCTGCTGCGCCCAGCCACTCCCGCCGATCATCCGCAACTCGTCGCGCTGTGGGCGCGCACGCCGGGCATCCAGTTGCGCCGGGACGACGAGTACGCGCCCTTCGTCGCCTATCTCGAACGCAATCCCGGCCTCAGCCTGGTGCTGGAGGACGACGGCGGCATCGTCGGCAGCCTGCTGGTCGGGCACGACGGGCGCCGTGGCTACCTGCAGCATCTGCTGGTCGACCAGGGCTTTCGCGGCCGTGGCCTGGCGCGCGCCCTGCTGGATGAGGCGCTGGCCCGCCTGGCGCGGCTGGGGATCGGCAAGTCCCACGTATTCGTCCTGCGCGACGAGCCGCAGGCGCTGGCCTTCTGGGATGCCCAGCAGGACTGGCAGCGTCGCGAGGACATCCAGGTCTATTCAGTCGGGAGATGACAGATGAGAAAACTCTGCGGGTCGCTGCTGCTGTGCCTGCTGGCGTCGCTGGCGCATGCCGGGGACGGGGGACTGCCGACCGGCTGGACCCTGCTCGACCAGTTCGACAAGCCCTACACGCTCAACGATGAGCTGCGCATCCTGCTGATCACCCGCGACATGACCGGCGCCGGGCTGGTGAAGGAGGCGCTGGCCGGGCGCCCGCAGGGCTACCTCGAAGCGCGGCATGCGCTGTTCGTCGCCGACGTCAGCCGCATGCCCGCCATGGTTTCGAAGCTGTTCGCCGTGCCGGCCATGCGCGACTACACCTACCGGGTGCTGCTGGATCGCGAGCCGCGGGTGGTCAACCGTTATCCACAGGTGCCGGAGAAGAAGGTGCTGTGGCTGCAGCTGGATCGCGGGCGGCTGGTTTCCAGCCAGGCCTTCGATTCCGCCGCGCAACTGCGCGGAGCGCTGGAGCAGGCCCCCCGGTGATCGCCGCGCAACTGTTGTCCGAAGAGAGCCTGGAGATCGGCTGGGCGATCTACCTGCCCATGGTCCTGCTGGCCGCCTGGCGCGCGCCCTGGCTGGAGCTGATCAGCGACTTCCGCCGCCAGCACCTGGTGTTCGGCACCATGCTCGGCGTGTTCTTCCTGTGGCTGGTGCGGCGGGATTTCGATTCCGGCGTGTCCTTCCATTTCCTCGGCATGACCGCCGTGACCCTGCTGCTCGACTGGCCCTTCGCGATACTGGTGGGGCTGGTGGCGCAGATCGGCCTGTGCCTGCTCGACCGCCAGGACTGGCTGGCGATCGGCGTGAACGGCGTGCTGCTGGTGCTGGTGCCGGTGCTGATCACCGAGCTGGCGGCGATCTTCGTCGAGCGCCGCCAGCCGCGGAACCTGTTCGTCTACATCTTCTGCTCGTGCTTCTTCCCGGCGGCGCTGACCGCGGTCTGCTGCCTGATGCTCGGCCTCGGCGTGCTCTGGGTCGATGGCATCTTCCCGATGCCGCCCTGGCTGGAGGACTTCTTCGGCTACCTGTGGCTGGTGATGTTCCCCGAGGCGTTCATCAACGGCACGGTGATCACCGGACTGGTGGTGTTCTATCCGGACTGGCTGGAAACCTTCAACCGCACGCGCTACCTGCAGGCGCCGTGGAAGGAGGAAGACAAGAATGATGACACCTAGGGGGATGGGGCTTTTTCCATCCACCATCCTGGCCCTGGCGCTCGGGAATGGTGGATCGATGGAGCGTGATCCACCCTACGTATGCCCCGGCATCCGGGGGGGAATGTCGTGCCAACCGGCAACTTCGAGCGGTCCCCTCTCCCTCCGGGAGAGGGTTAGGGGGAGGGGGCTGCTCGCGAACGAACCCCGCTGCGGGGCTGGGGTTCGCGAGCAAGCTCGCTCCTACAGGGCCATGGCACTATGGTGGCGACCGATGCCGGTTCGCTGCCGAAGTGATCGCCCGCTCCGGCCCGCTCGTTCCGTGAAGTGCCGCCGCTCTTCGTAGGAGCCAGCTTGCTGGCGATTCCGAACGATCCGGCCATCGCTGTGTCGCCGGCTGGCATGGATGATCGCCAGCAAGCTGGCTCCTACAGGTTTGGCACTCTGGTGATTTGTGGGAGCGGCTCTCCATCGATGTTGAGAGCCGCGCGAATGGTGGATGGAAAAAGCCCCATCCACCCTACGTATGCCCTGGCCCAGGCGTTCGCCGAAAACGTAGGCTCGCCATGGGTGCGATTCGCGGGCATGGCCCGCTCCTACAGGGGCATGGCGTTGTGGTGGTGGCCGATGTCGGCTCGTTGCCGAAGTGATCGCCCACCCCGGCGTGCTCGATCCGTGAAATGCCGCCGCTCTTCGTAGGAGCCAGCTTGCTGGCGATCCCGAACGATCCGGCGATCGCTGTGTCGCCGGCTGGCATGGATGATCGCCAGCAAGCTGGCTCCTACAGGTTTGGCACTCTGGCGATTTGTGGGAGCGGCTCTCCATCGATGTTGAGAGTCACGCGAATGGTGGATGGAAAAAGCCCCATTCACCCTACGTATGCCCCGGCCCAGGCGTTCGCCGAAAACGTAGGCGCGCCATGGGTGCGATTCGCGGACATGGCCCGCCCCGGCCCGCTCGCTCCTACAACGTCACCCACCCTTATTGGTTCCCACGCGCGAACGCGGGGAACCAATAAACCGTCCTCAATGCCCCCGCCGCGGCGCATCCAGGTCGCCGGAAAACACCTCGTCTTCCAGATCGTCACCCGGAATCGCATGCTCCTCTGCCGCCCAGGCGCCGAGGTCGATCAGTTTGCAGCGGTCGGAACAGAACGGCCGGTACGGGCTCTTGTCGCTCCATTCCACCGGTGCGCCGCAGGTGGGGCATTCCACGATCAGGGGCTGGCTCATGGTTGTCCTCCTCGCAGGCTGAGATAGAAATCGTGCAGCCGCTCGACTTCGCGCTGCAGGTGCGCCAGGTCGGCGTCGTTCACCAGGATGTCGTCGGCGTACTTCAGGCGTTCCTCGCGCTGGGCCTGCGCCTTGAGAATCGCCCGAACCTGCTCTTCCGGAACATTGTCCCGACGCATGGTGCGCTCCAGCTGCAGGTGCTCCGGGGTGTCCACCACCAGTACGCGGCGGGTCATGCGCTTCTGTCCGGACTCGACCAGCAGCGGCGACACCAGGATCGCGTAGGGCGACTCGGCCTGGGCCAGGTTGGTGGAGATTTCCTCGCCGATCAGCGGGTGCAGCAGCTGTTCCAGCCAGCGGCGCTCGTCCTCGGAGCGGAAGATCCGCTCGCGCAGCGCGGCGCGGTCGAGCTGGCCGTCGGGCAGCAGCATTTCCTCGCCGAAGCGATCGACGATCCGCGCCAGCGCGGGACGGCCCGGCTCCACCACCCAGCGCGCCGCATGGTCGGCATCGACCATGTGCACGCCCAGTGCGGAAAAGTGCGCGGCGGCAGCGCTCTTGCCGCTGCCGATGCCGCCGGTAAGGCCAAGAATCCAGGGTTTCATCGTTCTCCTCGGGCCGTTCGTGTGGCTTCAGGGGGAACGCATCCTAGCGAGTCGGGAGTTTCCTGAGAACCTGTTTACGATCTCGCGAGCAGATCATGAACAGCTTCTGACTATCTGAAGCCAGCGAATTGCAGGTAGCTGCTGGTTATTTGATCACCCCAGAGCAGGGCGATCCAGCCGGCGATCGCCAGGTAGGGGCCGAAGGGGATCGGCGTGCCGCTTTCCGCGTTGCGCAGGCGCAGCAGGATCAGCCCCAGCACGGCGCCGACCAGCGACGACAGCAGGATGGTCAGCGGCAGCACCTGCCAGCCGCCCCAGGCGCCGAGCATGGCGAGCAGCTTGAAGTCGCCGTAGCCCATGCCTTCCTTGCCGGTCAGCAGCTTGAACGCCCAGTACACCGACCACAGGCTGAGATAGCCGAACACCGCGCCCCACAGCGCATCTCCGAGGTCGGCGAACAGCCCGAAGGAGTTGGCGATCAGCCCCAGCCAGAGCAGCGGCAGCACCAGCGCGTCCGGCAGCAGCTGGTGGTCGACGTCGATCATGCTCATCGCCAGCAGGCCCCAGCTCAGCAGCAGCATCGCGCCGGCCTGCCAGGTGAAGCCGAAATGCCAGGCGATGAAGCCGGAGAGCAGGGCGGTGGCCAGCTCGACCAGCGGATAGCGGGCGCTGATCGGCGCCTTGCAGGACGAGCACTTGCCGCGCAGCGCCAGGTAGCTGAGCACGGGAATGTTCTCCCAGGCGCGGATGGCGTGCCCGCAGTGCGGGCATTCGGAGTGCGGCAGGACCAGGTTGTAGATTTCCTTTGGCCCGTGCTCCGGCAGGCTGAGCGTCTCGCGGGCCTGTTGCCGCCACTCCAGTTCCATCATCCGTGGCAGGCGGTGGATGACCACATTGAGGAAGCTGCCGATCAGCAGGCCGAGCAGGGCAGCACAGAAAACAAAGGCCAGCGCTTGGCTGGCCAGTAATTCGATAACGGACATGTTCTAGACGACTGAGCCGAGTTGGAAAATGGGCAGGTACATGGCAATGATCAGGCCGCCCACCAGCACACCCAGTACGGCCATGATCATCGGCTCCATCAGGGTGGTGAGGTTGTCCACGGCGTTGTCGACCTCTTCCTCGTAGAAGGAGGCGACCTTGTCCAGCATGGAGTCCAGTGAGCCCGATTCCTCGCCGATGGCGGCCATCTGGATGGCCATGCTGGGAAAGACGCCGGTGGTGCGCATGGAGAAGTTCAGCTGGGTACCCGCCGAGACATCCTGCTTGATCCGGTTCACGGCATTGCGGAACACCACGTTGCCGGTCGCGCCGGCCACGGAATCCAGCGCCTCCACCAGCGGCACACCGGCGGCGAAGGTGGTGGACAGGGTGCGCGCATAGCGGGCGATGGCGGACTTGTAGAGGATCGGGCCGACGATGGGAAGCCTGAGGATGGTGCGGTCGACCGAGTCGCGGAATTTCTCCGATCGCCTATGGGCGGCGCGGAAGGCGAAGGCGATGGCGAACAGCGCCACCAGGAAGATGAACCACCACTTCTGCAGCGCTTCGGAAAGATGAATGACCATCATGGTGAAGGCCGGAAGCTCGGCGCCGAAGCTGGAGAACACCGACTGGAACTGCGGAACTACCTTGATCAGCAGGATCGCCGAAACGATGACTGCGACGACAACTACCGCGATGGGGTAGGTCATCGCCTTCTTGATCTTGGCCTTCAGCGACTCGGTCTTTTCCTTGTAGGTTGCCACCCGGTCCAGCAGTGCTTCCAGCGCACCGGACTGTTCGCCGGCATCCACCAGGTTGCAGTACAGGTCGTCGAAATACTGCGGCTTCTTGCGCAGGGAATTGGCCAGGCTGTTACCGGCGGCCACTTCCTGCTTGATGTCTTCCACCAGCTTGCGCATGTTGGGGTTGTCGAAGCCTTCGGCGATGATGTCGAAGGACTGCAGCAGCGGCACGCCAGCGCCCATCATGG
This sequence comes from Pseudomonas jinjuensis, assembly GCF_900103845.1. GTDB lineage: Bacteria > Pseudomonadota > Gammaproteobacteria > Pseudomonadales > Pseudomonadaceae > Pseudomonas > Pseudomonas jinjuensis. The sequence continues at coordinate 21,675 of NZ_FNIJ01000016.1, read as the reverse complement.
TCGCCATCTGGCGGGTGAACAGGGCGATGTCCAGGGGCTTGATCTTCTTGCCCGCGCCCAGCAGGGATATGCCCTTCTTGCGCACCCTGGTCGGGTTGATCCCCTGCTTGCGCAGTTGCGCCTTGACCAGCGCGGTGTTGGTCCCCGACAGCTCCCCCTTGATCTTCCCGCCCTTCCTGTCGGTGCCTTCCCAGACGAAGACACTCATTCTTTGTGCTTTTTCCGCCATGGATTAATCCTTGGTGACGCGGTTGACTTCCTCGAGGCTGGTGATGCCTTGCATGGCCTTCATCAGCCCGGAAGTGCGCAGATCGCGGAAGCCTTCTTTGCGGGCCTGCTCGGCGATCTGCATGGAGTTGCCTTCTTCCATGATAATGCGCTGCAGGGCGGGAGTGATTTTAACCACTTCATAAATACCCACCCGGCCCTTGTAACCGCCCTTGCAATTCTCGCACCCCACCGGGGCATAGAGCTTGAAGGTGCCGAGCGTGTCGGCGGGGAAGCCTTCCTGCAGCAGCGCCTCGTGCGGAATGTCATGCTCCTTCTTGCAGTGCGCGCAGAGCCGGCGGGCCAGGCGCTGGGCGATGATCAGGTTGGCCGAGGTGGCCAGGTTGAAGGCGGCGACACCCATGTTCAGCAGGCGGGTCAGGGTTTCCGCGGCGCTGTTGGTGTGCAGGGTGGACATCACCATGTGGCCGGTCTGGGCAGCCTTGATGGCGATCTCGGCGGTTTCCAGGTCGCGGATCTCGCCGACCATGATCACGTCCGGGTCCTGGCGCAGGAAGGCGCGCAGCGCCTGGGAGAAGTCCATGCCCTGCTTGGGATTGACGTTGACCTGGTTGATGCCCTCCAGGTTGATCTCCACCGGGTCCTCGGCGGTGGAGATGTTGATGTCCGGGGTATTGAGGATATTCAGGCCGGTATACAGGGAAACGGTCTTGCCGGAGCCGGTCGGCCCGGTGACCAGGATCATCCCCTGCGGCTGTTTCAGGGCGTCCAGGTAGAGCTGCTTCTGGTCGTCCTCGTAACCCAGGGCGTCGATGCCCATCTGCGCGCTGGCGGCGTCGAGAATCCGCATCACGACCTTCTCGCCCCACAGGGTGGGCATGGTGTTGACGCGGAAGTCGATGGACTTGGTCTTGGACACGCGCATCTTGATCCGGCCGTCCTGCGGCTTGCGCCGCTCGGAGATATCCAGGCCGGCCATGACCTTCAGGCGTGCGCCGATGCGGTTGGCCAGCTGGATTGGCGGCTTGGCCATCTCGTGGAGGATGCCGTCGGTACGAAAACGCACCCGGTAGACCTTCTCGTAGGGCTCGAAGTGCAGGTCCGAGGAACCGCCGCGGATGGCATCCAGCAGCATCTTGTTGACGAAACGCACCACCGGGGCATCGTCGGCATCGCCGCCGATGGCTTCTTCCTTTCGCTCCGTATCGCCGCTTTCAATATCCAGTCCATCGAGATCGACATCGGCCAGGTCTTCGAAGCCCCCGCTAGGACTCTCGAACAGCTTCTCGATGGTGTCGCCGAGCTTGTCGTCCTCCACCAGGATGGCCTCGGTGGTCAGCCCGGTGCTGAACTGCACGTCGGTGATGGCCTGGTGGTTGGTGGGGTCGGAGAGCCCGACGAACAGCTTGTTGCCCCGGCGCCAGAGCGGGATGACGCGGTGCTGGCGCACCAGTTTCTCGCTGACCAGCTCCCTGGGCATGCTTTCCCGGTCGATGCTGCTCAGATCGCAGAAGGCCACGCCGAACTGCTCGGCGGCCAGCTCGGTCAGCGGCCGGCTCTTCACCAGCTTGTTCTGCACCAGGTAGGTCACCAGCGACAGCTTGTTGCGCTGCGCCTGCAACTGCGCCTGCTGGGCGCTCCTTTCATCGAGCAGCTCGGCAAGAACCAGTTGGCGGGCGAGGCCGGAGAGGACGACTTGATCGTTCATGGGAGGCGGGATCGGATGAGAATTTTCTGAACTTATAACGCACTGGCAGATTGGCGCCAAATGCCCGGGAGTCACATGACAAAAAATGTCAGTTATTGCCTGACTCGGTAGGAGGTCGTAGGACCTTTCTCTGTTTTCCCTAGGAAAAATGACTCTCTCGGAAATGGCATGCGTTATGCACTGATGTGATCAGGTCGCAGACCGAATTCAAATCCAGGAGAGTTAAATGAAAGCTCAAAAAGGCTTTACGCTGATCGAGTTGATGATCGTTGTGGCGATCATCGGTATTCTGGCTGCCATTGCGCTGCCGGCTTATCAGGATTACACCATTCGTGCTCGCGTTTCTGAGGCGTTGGTTCTGGCTTCCGGGTCTAAAGCTACCATCGGGGAAAATATTGCTAACAACAATGACATCGACGCTAAGTCCTGCGATGGTGTCAGCCAGTTTAAAGACAAAGAAGATGGGAACGTTGCGTCGCTAGCCTGTGAGAATGGCGAAGTGACTGTGGTAACGACTAAGAAAGCCGGTGAGGTTACTCTTACTCTAAAGCCTGAGATTGCTAGTAATGGCGTTACTTGGAAATGTGAAGTGGGTTCTGCTGATCAGAATAAGTATGTGCCGGCTGAGTGTCGTCTTTCCAGTTCCTGAGTTGTTTCTCGGGTAGATAAAAGGGGCCGCGTTTGCGGTCTCTTTTTTATTTGCGGTCTGCAGAGGTTGTGAAAATGTCTTGGATAAAATGGAGGGGCGTTCGGGGAGGGATATTTTTTGTTTTGTTTTTTTTGTTATACCTATCCCCCTATTTTATCGATGCATCTTTCGTTACGCATGATGAGGCAAGAGTAGAGCGTTTGTTTGGTGAACTCCTGTCCTTTGAGGTGGTGTGGTTCGAGATTATTCGAAACTTTATTTCTTTAGCATTTCTAGTGTTGTTTGTTGTTTTGGTGGGGGGCTGGGCGGGAAAGGATGTTGCTCGAAGAGCAAGGCAGAATTCACTTTTTGTTATTGGTTTTGTTTTGTTTTTTGCTTGGTTGTTGGGTGTGGCATTAAACTCTTGGTTTTTTTCTTTTTCTAATTATTCTGTTTCCTTTCGTGTGGTTTCTGGACCGGTTTGGTTGACGGTTTTATCTTTGTTTTGGCTGTTTTTGATTTTGTTCACATTTTTTTCGTCTGTGCGATGGAGAACGGTGCGATTCTTTTTGTTTGCCCTTCCTTTGTTGTTTGGAAGTGTGTTTTTTTTAGGCTGGGGAGGGGCTGAGAATAAAGGGCGAAATATAGTTTTGATAGGCGCGGACTCTTTGTCTTCTAGCGTATTTGAGCGTAATCGCTTGTTGCTGCCAGAGCTCTCCAGTTTGATTAGTCATGCGGATCGTTACAGCAGAGCATATACACCGCTTGGGCGCACATTCCCTGCCTGGGTCAGCATTCTGAGCGGGAAACAGCCTGTCGAGCATGGGGCTGTATTCAATTTGCGCAATATGGAACACGTCGAGCGAGCTGACCTGTTACCTGTTGCATTGCAAGGTCAGGGGTATCGCACCGTCTTTGCCATCGATGAACGGCGCTTTTCGAATATCGACGAAAGCTTCGGTTTTGACGAAGTCATCGGGCCGAAGGCTGGTGCGCTGGATTTCGTGCTTCAGGGTATAAATGATAACCCTCTGAGCAATCTGCTGTTGCAAACTCCGCTGGGGGGTTATCTTTTTCCGTACTCCTATATGAATGTGGCGTCCTACACCAACTACTCTTCCAGTGCCTTCGTCAACCACATAATCAGTTCGTCACGAACCAGTCAGCCGCTGTTCCTGGCGGTGCACTTCGAGTCCGCTCATTTTCCGTTCAAGACCCGGCATGCACAGGCCCGTGTGGAAAGGGAGAACGGCTTCCTGGGTAAACATCTGGAGGCGCTGACAGTTGTTGACGGACAGATTGCCAGTCTCCTTGATGGGCTGAAAAAGAATGGGGTGCTCGATAACGCGCTGGTGATTCTGCTGTCCGATCACGGCGAAGGGCTTGGCGAGGTGGAAGCTTCGGTGCTGCGTGATGGGCAGCCATTTTCCGTGCGGGGCTATGGTCACGGCGCTGATGTGCTGAGTGACCATGAGAATCGGATTCTGCTGGCGACGGTGGAGTTTCGGGATGGCAAGCCGGTGAGCAAGGCCGGTCTGAATCGGCAGCAGGTTTCGTTGCTGGATATCCGGCGCACCGTTGAAAACTACGTCCGGGACGGCAAGGTCGATCTGCAGGCCGGCAGTCCATGCATCATGGTCGAAACCGGCATTCGGCTGGATACCACCCAGGATTATCGGACGCTCGACGAGACGAAGGTGGCGGCGCAGGCGGCTTCGTATTACGAGATCGATCAGCAGGGGCGCCTGCGCCTGCGCGAAGACCGCCTGCCCGAACTGCTTGCCACCAAGGACATCGGCTGGCGTTGTGCCGACCGCATCACCTGGTATGAGCCGGCTGGGAACAGGTATCTGGCATACAGGCTGGACGAACATGGGCTGCCGACCGATCAGTTGCAGCCTGAAGAAGATGACATTGCCAGGATTCAGGCATACAGGGATCGGTATCTGAAGAAATGAGCACTATAGAGAGAGCAGTTGCATTTGCTGAACGCGAAACAGTCGAGATAGCGTCACAGTTTGCTGGTTTTCTGTTTCTGCCGGCAGCGCTTTATTACCTGTCGGCTGCGTTCATTAATTACTGGCCGATTGGACTGTTCCAGTTTTCCCTGGCTTTTTCTTCATTCGCATTGTTGAAACGCACCCCGACTGTCTCAATGGCGATGATTTTTTTCGGTGTCTCGCTATTTTCCCTGATTGCCGGATTTCTGTTGAGTCGAGTTGACAATCTACCATTCTGGAGTTGGCCTGGCGGAAATTATCTGCTGGTGCATCTGGTATGGATCTTCGGAATCTTGAAGGTTTCCGGCTGCATCGATGAGACTGTGTCGAAACGAATCTTCCGTCTGGCAATCACGGGGCTTCTATTCGGTGTCTGCCTGATGAATGCAGGAACGATCGATGAGAATCAGCGATATATCGCTATTGTTGAAGCGCTGCTGGTCATGCTGGGGCTTCTGGCCTTCGAAAAGATGGAGAGATTACCGGGGTGGCTGCTGGTATGGATTGGCGTCATTGGTTTGCTGCTCATAGGTTCGTCATTTCTGCTAGAGCGTGAAGGCATGGTGCTGGAAGGGCGCTGGCGAGCGGTGCAGGTATTCATTCATTTCTGTTTTGCCGTCACGTTGCTCATATGGTTGAGGCTTGACGAGCGCGCGTTGCATTACGCGGTTGGGGCGATCCTGGGGGCTGTGGTTTTCTATACCGGGATCGTCGCTCTGGTCTGGGTCTCGGTTGCGGACCCATATGCATACAACTGGTTTGGCGAGCCGCCGCTGTTCCTGCATATTCGCCACGTCGGTTATCTGTTCTGTGTCGGGATCGTAGTGTCAGCCTGGGCTGCCCTGATCTACAAGGGACGGGCACAGAAAGTGGCATGGCTGGCTTATATGATCGCAATGACGCTCTTGTTGTGGAGTGGCAGTCGTGGAGCCTTTGCAGGAGGAGTGGCCGGGATTCTTACGCTGCTGGCGACACGTGCTCCATTGAGCGTTTACAAGCGCGCGTGGTTTGCGCTTCTGGTCGGTTTGGCAGTGGCACTCCTTATCTCGGCGCTTTTCCCGGTCAAGCATTCGGGGTTGGGCTGGGTTTCCGCCGTATTGCGATCGGATGCAGCTGATTCCGTCAACAGGCTGAGTTCCGGGCGACTGACGATCTGGGGAAACCTGTGGGAGTATGTCGTTCAGCGCCCCTGGCTTGGCTGGGGTGGTGATTACGTAAGGCAAATCATGCAGGGTAAGCATGTATTGCAGGCACATAACGCCATAGTTCAATTGCTGGTCGAGTGGGGATTTGGCGGACTCTTCGTTATATGCAGCCCTATGCTTGGGATCTGGATGAAGGGAATTGGAAGACTTCGTTCTTTCCCCATTGTTGAGCGCGACTCCCTGAGTTTGGGAATTGCCGTTCTTTTCGCCCTGTTCTTGCTCTCGATGGTGGATGGAATTTTTTACTACGGCTTGCCACTGGTATATCTGGCCCTCGGCTATGCATTGCTTTTTGCTCGCCGAAATACAGCCGCACCGGGAGTGATTGCCTAGTCTGTTGGCAGATGCTAATTTAGCGCCCGCCGCCGGTGTAGCTCAGTCGGTAGAGCAGCTCATTCGTAATGAGAAGGTCGGGGGTTCGATTCCTCTTACCGGCACCAGCTTCAACAAAAAGCCCCGCTTCGTGCGGGGCTTTTTGTTTGGAGCTGCCTACTGGGCTCCCGCGTTCGCGGGAGTGGCGAAGCGGGTGGTCACAGGCTCAGCCGCATCGACAGGTCCAGCGCCCTGACGTCCTTGGTCAGGGTGCCGAGGGAGATGTAGTCGACGCCGGTCTCGGCGATGCCGCGCAGGGTGGTTTCGTTGATGCCGCCGGAGGCTTCGAGTCTGGCGCGGCCGGCGGTGAGGCTCACGGCGGTGCGCATGTCGTCGAGGCTGAGTTCGTCGAGCATGATGATGTCGGCGCCGGCGTCCAGGGCCTGGCGCAGTTCGTCGAGGTCTTCGACTTCGACTTCCACCGGCTTGCCGGGGGCGATCCGCTGGGCGGCGGCGATGGCCTGGGCGATGCCGCCGCTGGCGGCGATGTGGTTTTCCTTGATCAGGAAGGCGTCGTAGAGGCCGATGCGGTGGTTGTGGCAGCCGCCGCAGGTGATGGCGTACTTCTGCGCCAGGCGCAGGCCGGGGAGGGTCTTGCGGGTGTCGAGCAGTTTCACCCCGGTGCCTTCCACCAGGTCGGCGTAGTGGCGGGCGCGGGTGGCGGTGCCGGAGAGCAGTTGGAGGAAGTTCAGGGCGCTGCGTTCGCCGCTGAGCAGGGCGCGGGCCGGGCCTTCGAGGGTGAACAGCGTCTGGTCGGCGCTGACCCGGTCGCCGTCCTTCACCTTCCATTCCACCTTCACCTGCGCATCGAGCTGGCGGAATACCTCGTCCACCCAGGCGGTGCCGGCGACGGTGGCGTCCTCGCGGGTGATGATGCGGGCGGAAGCCAGGCGATCGGCGGGAATCAGCTGGGCGGTGATGTCGCCGCTGCCGATGTCCTCGGCCAGGGCGGCGCGGACGTTGGCCTGGATTTCCCCGGTGAGGTCGGCAAGGGTGAGGTTCGGCATGGGATGCTCCTGGTTCGCGGTGCCGGGATTATACGAGCCGCACGTCGGATCGTGTGGGGTTACGCTCGTCTGATGGCATTTTGATCAAGTGGGCGTTGTGGGAACCGTCTACTGTGATGCTTATCAACATTGAAAGAAAACGTTATTGGTTGTGTAGGAAGCTTCCTTATAATGCGTCGCAGTTTGTCTATTTGACGTCATTATTTTGGCGACACGGATGACGCCGCAATAAAGCGCTGTCTTGGTCCCGTAACGGGCGCGGCAGCCGGAGACTTGCGATGCAGAATGACGCGAATGTTGTGCCGCTGAAACAGGCGGCTGCCGGGCAGTCGCAGACTTCTTCCATGGGCCGCCTGCCCGTGGCGCTGGTCAGCGTGCGCGACAGGGTCGCCTTGCAGTTGCGGCACGCCATGCAGGCGTTGTTCGACAATGCCGACGACACCCTGTTCGAGATGGCCGACCGCGCCACCAGCAACGCCGAACAGAACACCTTCTTCGAAGCCATGCGCGACCTGCGCCTGAAGCGCAAGGCCATCGAGCGCGGCTTCCTGCAGAAATTCATCGACAACTTCGCCAGCCTCAACCAGTACGAAGTCGCTCGCGCCGCGCCGCTGGAGCCGGTTTCCTGCGACAGCCTGACCCTGGTGCAGAACGACGAGCTGGAAGAATCCGTCGCCATGGACGCCATGGTCGCCAAGGTGATGAGCCGCGCCGGCGTCGCCCTGGCGCACCTGAGCACCCGCCTGAACAGCCTGGTCAGCCGCAAGGTCGAGGACAAGACCAATCCCCTCGGCCCGCGCCTGCTCTGCGAGGCCTTCCTCGAGGCCTGCCAGGGGCTCGGCGTGGAGATCAAGGTCAAGCTGATCATCCTCAAGCTGTTCGAGAAATACGTGCTGGCGGATGCCGAACATCTGTACGCCGAGGCCAACCAGGTGCTGGTGGCGCACGGGGTGCTGCCGGAGCTGAAGAGCAGCGTCCCGCCGCGTGCGCCGCGGCATGGCGCGGCGGCTCGCGGCGCCGATTCCCAGGTCGCCCAGGCGCAGGCGGCGGGCAGCTACCACCTGGACGCCGGCAGCCAGCAGGCCTTCGGCGCCCTGCAGGACCTCCTCGCCCAGGTGCGCGGCAGCATGGCTGCGCGCCAGCCGGCACCGGACTCCCTGCCGATCACCAGCAACGACCTGATGCGCCTGCTTTCCCACCTGCAGGCGCACATGCCGGCGCAACACGGCCACGAGGTCGACGTGCGCCAGAGCCTGGAACAGCTGCTGATGCGCGTCAGCAACAAGAGCGGCCGCGCGCGGGTGGTCGGCCAGGTCGACGAGGACGTGATCAACCTGGTGTCGATGCTCTTCGAATTCATCCTCGACGACCGCACCCTGCCAGATTCGCTGAAGGCGCTGATCGCGCGCATGCAGATCCCGATGCTCAAGGTCGCCGTGCTCGACAAGACCTTCTTCAGCCAGGGCGGCCACCCGGCGCGGCGCCTGCTCAACGAGATCGCCTCGGCGGCGCTCGGCTGGGGCGAGCAGAGCGACGTGCAGCGTGACAGCCTGTTCCAGAAGATCGAGCAGATCATGATGCGCCTGCTCAACGACTTCACCGACGACCCGGCGATCTTCTCCGAGCTGCTGGAAGACTTCATCGCCTTCACCGGCGTGGAGCGCCGCCGCAGCGAACTGCTGGAGCAGCGCATCCGCGACGCCGAGGAAGGCCGCATGCGCGCGGACCTGGCGCGCCAGGACGTCGAGCGCGTGCTCAACGACCGCCTGCTCGGCCGCACCCTGCCGGAAGTGGTGGTGCGCCTGCTGGAGGAAGCCTGGAGCAAGGTGCTGCTGCTGACCTGCCTGAAGCACGGCACGGCTTCCGAGGAATGGCGCGCGGCGGTGGCGACCATGGACGACCTGATCTGGAGCGTGGAGCCCCACGAGGAGCCGGAGTCGCGCATGCGCCTGCTGGAGATGGTGCCGTGCCTGCTCAAGTCGCTGCGCGACGGCCTGGCCAGCGCGGCCTTCGATCCGTTCTCCACCGGCGAGTTCTTCAGCCGCCTGGAGGGGCTGCACGTGCAGGCCTTCCAGCGCTACAAGCAGGCCGAGGAAGATGCGGCCCGCGCCGCGGCGGACGCCGCCCCGCAGGAGGCGCCGGGGACCGGGCTGCCGGCGATGGTCGCGGTGGTCGAGGAGATCGTCCTGGTCTCGCCCGAGGAGCCGCGCCTGCACGAGCCGGAGGAATTCCTCGCCGACGATGACGAGGCCCTGCTGCAGGTCGATTCGCTGCGCGTCGGCAGCTGGCTGGAAATCCAGACCACCCCCGAGCACAAGCTGCGCTGCAAGCTGGCCGCGGTGATCAAGCCGAGCGGCCGCTATATCTTCGTCAACCGCACCGGCATGAAGGTACTGGAAAAGACCCGCATGGCCCTGGCCGTCGAATTCCGCCGCAACGCCGTGCGCCTGCTGGACGACGCGCTGCTGTTCGACCGGGCGCTGGAGTCGGTGATCGGCAATCTGCGGCGGTTGAAGCATTCCTGATTGGGGTAGGCGCCGAACGCTCCGGTAGGGTGGATGAGGCTTTTTTCATCCACCATTACTGGGCCGCATGCACGGCTATGGTGGATCGATGGAGCTGATCCACCCTACGTCCAGGGCAGCGGAGTTGCGCCTGGGCACTGCACTTGTAGGAGCCAGCTTGCTGGCGATCCCGAATAATCCGGTGATCGTTGTGTCGCCGGCTGGCATGGACGATCGCCAGCAAGCTGGCTCCTACAGGTTTTGCACTCTGGCGATTTGTGGGAGCGACTCCACCATTCCGGGGCCGCATGCGCGGCCATGGTGGATCGATGGAGCTGATCCACCCTACGTTCCGGCCGGCCTTGCACTCGTGTAGGAGCGGGCCATGCCCGCGACCTGTTCGGGATGTCGCGCGCATGGCGCGCTCCTACAGGGTCAAGTCCTCACCTCCATCGGCGTCCCGAGTTCCTTTCCCCCGGCCCCTGCTTTAGAGTGGGGCTCCTGTCGTTCCCCGCGGTAATCCTGCATGCAACTCGACCCCGCCAGCGGCTGGTGCCATGGCATCGCGCACTGCCCATCGCCGAACTTCAATGCCCGTCCGGGCGGCGAGGTGGTGTCCCTGCTGGTGATCCACAACATCAGCCTGCCGCCGGGGCAGTTCGGCACGGGCAAGGTGCAGGAGTTCTTCCGCAACTGCCTGGACCCGGACGAGCATCCCTACTTCTGCGACATCGCCGCGATGACCGTTTCCGCGCATTTCCTCATCGAGCGCGATGGCAGCACGTTCCAGTTCGTTTCCTGCAACGACCGCGCCTGGCATGCCGGCGTCTCGCGCTTCGACGGGCGGGAGAACTGCAACGACTTCTCCATCGGCATCGAGCTGGAGGGGACCGACAGCGATCCCTACACCGACGAGCAATACGCCGCGCTGGCCGATCTGACCCGGCAGCTGCTGCGCGCCTATCCGGGCATCACGCCCGAGCGCATCCGCGGCCACTGCGACATCGCCCCCGTACGCAAGACCGATCCCGGCGAGGCGTTCGACTGGGCGCGTTACCTGGCCGCCCTCGGCCATCACAAGGAGTCGAAATGAGTTTTCTGGTGCTTCTGCTGGCGCTGCTGATCGAGAAGTTCTCCGGCTGGCGCGGCCGACTGCAGCGCGACGGTTTCTGGCTCGGCCTGCTGCGCTCCGTGGAAGGCATGCCGGCGGTGGCGCAGCGGCCGTGGCTGGGCGTGCTGCTCGCGGTACTGCCGCCGCTGATGCTGCTGGCGCTGGTGATGAGCCTGCTGCAGCCGGTCGCCTACGGCCTGCTGGCGCTGCCGCTGCACCTGCTGGTGGTGGTCTGGAGCCTCGGCCGCGGCGACGTGCTGCGCTCCATCGGGCCGTTCCGCGACGCCTGGCGGCGGGAGGACGTGCAGGGCGCCTACCACGTCGCCGAGCGCGACCTCGGCGTGCGCGCCGAGAGCGATCGCGACCTGCTGCAGCAGGTGCAGGCGCTGCTGGTCTGGCAGGGCTACCAGAGCTTCTTCGCGGTGATCTTCTGGTACGCGCTGCTCGGCCCGGTCGCCGCGCTGGCCTACCGGCTGCTCGCCCTGACCGCCGAGCACGCCGCGCAACCGGCGATCCGCGAGCGCGCGGCGCAGATGCGCCATGCCTTCGACTGGCTGCCGGCGCGGGCGCTGGTGGCGAGCTTCGCCCTGGTCGGCGATTTCGTGGTGGTCAGCCGCACCCTGCTGCAGGAGCTGCTGTCCTGGGAAATCCCCGCCGCGCGCCTGCTGGCGATGTCCAGCTGCGTCGCCGAGCATGCCGACGAAGGCCGCGTCGGCGCCCAGGGCGTCGCCAGCCTGGATGCGCTGTGGCAACTGCTGGTGCGCTCCGCGGTGCTCTGGTACGCGGTGTTCGCGCTGCAGGCGCTGTTCCTGTAAAGGCCATCTATCCCACAAGTCCTCAAGTCCTGCCTGTCCCGGCCGATATGAGTGCTGCGGGAGCCCCACCCGCACACGGACGGCTGTCCCGACCTCGAACCCCAGCCGTCGATCCCCGAAACGATAAAAGAACAACGGGAACAGGAGACGTCGTAGTGAAGACTGCGCTCTATCCGGCGATCGCGCTGATGAACCGCCTGAGCTTCGGCAAGAAGTTCAGCCTGATCAGCGTGCTGTTTTTCCTGCCGATGCTGATCACCAATTTCTACCTGGTGCGTGATTCCTACCGCCAGTTCGTCACCACTCGCATCGAGGTGCAGGGCATGCAGCAAATCGCCGCCGCCCAGCAGTTGCGCCGCGACGTTGAGGCTTTCGCCGACCTGATGCAGATCGGCGCGCTCTTCCAGTCGAAGAATGCCGTCGATGTGGAGGAGCGTGCCGACCCGATGCAGAAACGCCTGCAGGCGGAGCTGGAAGCCATGCAGCCGATCACCGGGGAGCCGGAGCAGATCGCCGCCTTCAACAGCCAGCGCGACGAAGTGCTGGCCGCGCTCAAGTCCATCGTCGAGGAGAAGTCGGTGCAGAGCCGGAGCGCCCTGGCGATGCGCCTGAGCAACGCCATGCGCATCCTCGTCCGCCTGCAGGTCTCGCAGGCGGGGCTGGCGCAGGACGATTCCAGCGAAGTGCGGCTGATGGCCGAGCTGATCACCTCGGTGACGCCGCATGTCAGCGAAACCGTCAGCACCGGCCGGGTCATCGGCTCGATCGCCTTGGGCCAGCGGATTCTCAACTCCGCCGCGAGCAGCAAGCTCGAAGAGCTGCAGCTGGACCTGGAAAAGCTGCGCGGCGACTACGCCGTCAAGCTGCAGGATGTACTCGCCTCCAGCCCGGCGGCCAACGCCGCGCTGGCCGCCGATGTCGCCGCCAGCGGGGAGTCGCTGAAGGACGTCTTCAAGCTGTTCGAGGACCGCCTGATCATGACCGAGACGCTGAACGGCACCTGGCAGCAGTTCTTCGACGAAACCAGCGCGCTGCTGGCGAAGACCCATGGCCTGGAAGACCGCGTGCTGAGCTACGTCGGCGGCGAGCTGGAGCAGCGCCTGGCCGCCAAGCAGGGCCAGATGGTCATGCTGGTGGGCGCGCTGGTGCTGGTGTTCCTCGCCATCGTCTACCTGTACGGCGCCTTCTACGTCTCCACCCGCAGCACCCTGGAACAGCTGGGTCGGGTGATGGAAAAGGTCGCGGGCGGAGACATGACCGTCAGCTTCAAGGTGCACAGCCGCGACGAACTCGGCGAGCTGGGCCAGGCCTTCAACGACACCGTGGTGAAGATCCACGACCTGATCAGCCGGGTCGGCCGCACCGTGGCCGAGGTGGAGCGGCAGACCGTGCGCGTGGAGTCGGTATCGACCGAGAGCAACCAGGCGGTGGCCGGCCAGCGCGACCAGATCGAACAGGTCGCCACGGCGATGAACGAGATGTCCGCGACCGCCCAGGAAGTGGCGCGCAGCGCGGTGGCCGCGGTGGGCAGCGCGCAGAGCGTGAACGAGGAAACCGCCAGCGGCCGCGCCCTGGTCGAACAGCAGGTCGGCAGCATCCAGCGCCTGGCCGGCGAGATCGACGAGTCGGTGTCGGTGATCAACCAGCTGGCCTCCGACAGCGCCTCGATCAGCCGCGTGCTGGACGTGATCAAGGGCATCGCCGAGCAGACCAACCTGCTGGCGCTCAACGCCGCCATCGAGGCCGCCCGCGCCGGCGAGCAGGGCCGCGGCTTCGCCGTGGTGGCCGACGAGGTGCGCACCCTGGCCAAGCGCACCCAGCAGTCCACCGAGGAGATCGAGCAGATGATCGCCCGGTTGCAGCAGGGCGTCGGCGCGGCGGTGAAGGCGATGGGCAACAGCCACCAGACCGCCGACGGCACCGTCAGCCAGTCCGCCCGCGTGCAGCAGGCGCTGGAGAACATCCTCGGCGCGGTGGGCATGATCGTCGACCAGAACCAGCAGATCGCCGCCGCCGCCGAGCAGCAGACCGCGGTGGCCCAGGATATCGACCAGAACATCGTGCAGATCAACCAGGCCGGCGAACGCACCGCCGAAGGCGCCAACGCCACCGAACGCGCCAGCCGCGAGCTGGGCGAGCAGGTGGTGGAGCTGAAGCGGTTGATTGGGGCGTTCAGGGTTTGAGTGAGCCTTTCGTAGGGTGAATAACGCGCCAGCGTTATCCACCACAGGGCCGGCACGAACCTCCATTGGCGGATGACGCTGGAGCGTCATTCGCCCTACGTCTGCAGCGCCGCTGTTCGTAGACCGTAGGGCGCATAACGCCCCTGGCGTTATCCGCCGCCAGGCCGGGCACGAACCCCATCGGTGGATGACGCTGGCGCGTCATTCACCCTACCTCCAGCCAAACAACTCCATCGCATTGCGCGTGGTCGCCGCCGCCAGCTCCTCGGGGCTGGTCCCTTTCAACTCCGCCACCGCAGCGCAGATGTCCGGCAAAAATTCCGGGCTGTTGCGCTGGTACGGATGCATCGCCGGCGCCATGTCCGGCGAGTCGGTTTCCAGCACGATGGCTTCCAGCGGAATCTCCGGCACCACCTTGTGCAGGCGGTTGGCCTGGGGCCAGGTCGGGGCGCCGCCGAGGCCGAGGCGGAAGCCGAGCTTCAGGTATTCCCGAGCTTCCTCGCGGCTGCCGGTGAAGGCGTGGACGATGCCCTGGCGCTTCGGCCGGTAGCGCTTCAGCGTGGCGATCATCGGCGCATGGGCGCGGCGCACGTGCAGCAGCACTGGCAGTTCGAAATCGATGGCGGCCTGCAGCTGCGCCTCGAACACCTGCTGCTGCTCGTCGCGGTCCAGCCCTTCCACGTAGTAGTCCAGGCCGATCTCGCCCACCGCGCAGAGTTTCGGGTGGCCGGCCAGGCGTTGCAGCCAGGCGCGCAGGTCGGCGAGGTGTTCCTGCCGGTGCCGCGCCAGGTAGATCGGATGCAGGCCCAGTGCGGCGTAGAGGTCCGGCTCGGTTTCCACCAGATGCCAGACATCCTCCCAGTTCTCGCGGAATACCCCGAGCAGCACCTGCCGCTCCACCCCGAGCGCGCGGCTGCGCTGCAGCACCGCCTGGCGGTCTTCGGCGAAGTCCGCGCAGTCCAGGTGGTTGTGGGTGTCGATCAGGCGCATCGGCGTTTTCCTCAGCCGGCGCGCAGCTTGAGCACGCGCGGCACGGCCGTCACGCCGGGGCGGTAGGAGTTGTGTTCCACCGCCTCCAGCGCCAGTTGCAGCACGCGCTCGGCGATCAGCGCGTGCTGCTGGGAGATGGCGTTGACCTTCAGCGGCACGAAGTCGAGCAGCTGGGTGTCGCCGAAGGTCGCCAGGCGCAGCTGCGCCGGCCAGCCGCCGGAGAGGTTCTGCAGCACGTCGAAGACGCCCTGCAGCAGCACGTAGGAGGTGGTGATCAGCGCGTCCGGCAGGTAGCCGAGGCGCTGCAGCAGCTCTTCCATCAGTTGCCGGCCGCACTCGCGGCTGAAACTGGCGCCGTGCTCCACCAGCACTTCGCCGGAGAAGTTGCGCAGGGCGCTGCGGAAACCGGCGGCGCGCTCCTGGCTGATGATCAGTTCCGGCCGCGCGCCGAGCAGGGCGATGTGCCGCGGCGCTGGTTGCAGCAGGGTGGCGGTGAGGCGCTGGCAGGCGTCGCGGTCGTCGCTGACCACCGAGCAGAAGCGCTGCGGATCGAGCTGGCGGTCGACGGCGATCACCGGCACCCGTTCGGCGAGCCGGAGCAGCTGGCTGTCGTCGCTGCTCAGGCAACTGGCGACGATCAGTGCATCGCAGCGCCGCGCGCGGAACAGGTTGAGCACCTGCTGTTCGCTTTCCGGCTGGTCGTCGGAGCAGGCGATCAGCAACTGGTAGCCGCGCGCTCGGGCGCCCTGTTCGAGCAGCTTGGCGAGCTTGGCATAGCTGGGGTTCTCCAGGTCCGGGAGGATGAAGCCGAGGGTGCGGGTCTGCCCGCGGCGCAGGCTGGCGGCCTGCTGGTCGGGGTGATAGCCGTGCTCCTCGATCACCGCGCGCACGCGTTCCACCGTGGCGCTGCTGATGCGCCGCTGCTCGGCCTTGCCATTGATCACGTAGCTGGCGGTGGTGACGGAAACGCCGGCCAGACGGGCGATATCACTGAGTTTCAACGGAATCCCTGGACTGCTGCCGACGATTGGGGTCTTCAAGGATCACGCATTATCGAGTAACGTGCCAGCCTCAATAGGTGAAACGATTCAGCAAGCGCCGGCTCCTGCCCCTGCCCACCCGGCTAAGCTGATTCACCATACAAGCGGATTACCGCCCGAAACGCCGCCCTCGCGCCCCCGGCGGGGCGTGGCGAGGAGATGCACGATGCTCGAACTCGACCCCCGGCAGATTCGCATGGACCAGCGAGCGGCGGACAAGTCCGAAGCACTGGCCCTGCTCGGCGCCATGCTGGAAGAGGACGGCCTGGTCGCCAGCGGCTACCTCGCCGGGCTGCAGGCCCGCGAGGGGCAGGGTTCCACCTATCTTGGCCAGGGCATCGCGATTCCCCACGGCACGCCGGAAACCCGCGAGCTGGTGCTGCGCACCGGCGTGCGCCTGCTGCATTTCCCCGAGGGCGTGCACTGGGGCGACGGCCAGACCGTGCACCTGGCGATCGGCATCGCCGCGAAATCCGACGAACACCTGCGCCTGCTGCAACTGCTCACCCGCACCCTCGGCGAGGCCGACGCCGGCGCCGCCCTGCGCGAGGCGCGCACCCCGGAAGAACTGCTGCAGGTGCTGCAGGGCGCGCCGCAGCCGCTGGCGCTGGAGGCGCAGCTGGTCGGCCTCGGCGTGGCGGTGGACGATTTCGACGAACTGGTGCTGCAGGCCACCCGCCGGCTGAAGAAGCTCGGCTGCGTGGAGACCGGCTTCACCGCCACCCTGCCGCAGGACCAGGCGCTGCCGCTGGGCCACGGCCTGTGGTGGCTGCACAGCGGCGACAAGGTGCTGCGCCCTGGGCTGGCCTTCGTCACCCCGGCGCGCGAGGTGGCGCATGCCGGTGCCACGGTGCGCGGGCTGTTCTGCCTGGCCAGCCAGGGCGAGGCGCAGCGCGGCGTGCTGGAACGCCTGGGCGATCTGCTGGTGGACGGCCGCGGCGGCGAGCTGGCGTCCGCGACCTCGGTGCGCGCAGTGCTGGAAGCGCTGGGCGGCGAACTGCCGGTGGACTGGCCGAGCGCGCAGGTGACGCTGGCCAACCCCCACGGCCTGCATGCGCGGCCGGCGCAGGTCCTCATGAGCCTGGCGAAGAACTTCACCGGCGAACTGCGCGTGCGCATCGCCGGCAGCGACAGCGCCCCGGTGTCGATCCGCAGCCTGAGCAAGCTGCTCAGCCTTGGTGCCCGGCGCGGCCAGGGGCTGGAGTTCTTCGCCGAACCGCAGATCGCCGCCGATGCCCTGCCGGCGCTGGTGGCGGCGGTGGAGGAGGGGCTGGGCGAAGAAGTCGAGCCGCTGCCGGAAGTCGCCGAGGCTGCGATGGAGGAAGTGGCTTCCGTGCAACGCACCGCGCCGCCCGCCGGCAGCGTGCTGCAGGCCATCGCCGCATCGCCGGGGATCGCCAGCGGCCCGGCTTATCCACAGGTGCCGCAGGTCTTCGAATTCTCCCCCCACGGCCGCTCGCCGGAAGAGGAAATGCTGCGCCTGGAACAGGCCAAGTCGGCCATCGGCGCGGAGATCGAGGCGCTGGTGCAGTCCAGCCAGGTCAAGGCGATCCGCGAGATCTTCGTCACCCACCAGGCACTGCTCGACGACCCGGAACTGACCGAGGAAGTACAGGCGCGGCTGGTCGAGGGCGACAGCGCCGAGGCCGCCTGGAACGCGGTGATCGAGCGTGTCGCCAGCCAGCAGGAAGGGCTGCGCGATGCACTGCTGGCCGAGCGTGCGGCGGACCTGCGTGACGTCGGCCGGCGCGTGCTGGCGCGGCTCTGCGGCGTGGAGGCGGCGAAGGCGCCGGAGCAGCCGTACATCCTGGTGATGGACGAGGTCGGCCCGTCGGACGTGGCGCGGCTGGATCGCGAGCGCGTTGCCGGTATCGTCACCGCGCGCGGTGGCGCCACCTCGCACAGCGCCATCATCGCCCGCGCCCTCGGCATTCCCGCGCTGGTCGGCGCCGGCGACGACGTGCTGGCGCTGCAGCCGGGCACGCTGCTATTGCTGGATGGCGATCGGGGCCTGCTCAGCGTGGCGCCGGCCGACGACGTGCTGGCCCAGGCCCTGCGCCAGCGCGAGGAAGCCCGGCGCCGCCGCGAACTGGCCGAGGCGCGCCGCCACGAGCCGGCGCAGACCCGCGACGGACATGCCGTGGAGGTCGTCGCCAACCTCGGCGACACCGCCGGCGCCGCGCAGGCAGTGGAACTGGGCGCCGAGGGCGTCGGCCTGCTGCGCAGCGAATTCATCTTCATGGAAAGCGCCCAGGCGCCGGACCACGCGACCCAGGAAGCGGCCTACCGCCATGTGCTGGATGCCCTCGGCGGCCGCCCGCTGGTGGTGCGCACCCTCGACGTCGGCGGCGACAAGCCGCTGCCGTACTGGCCGGTCCCGACGGAGGAAAACCCCTTCCTCGGCGTGCGCGGCGTGCGCCTGACCCTGCAGCGCCCGCAGATCATGCAGACCCAGCTGCGCGCGCTGCTTTCTGCCGCCGATGGCCGGCCGCTGCGGATCATGTTCCCCATGGTCGGCCAGCTGGAGGAATGGCGGCAGGCCCGCGACATGACCCTGCGCCTGAAGGACGAGCTGCGTGTCGACGGCGACCTGCAGCTCGGCATCATGGTCGAGGTGCCGTCCGCCGCGCTGCTCGCCCCGGTGCTGGCGCGCGAGGTGGACTTCTTCAGCGTCGGCACCAACGACCTGACCCAGTACGCGCTGGCCATCGACCGCGGCCATCCGACCCTGTCCGCCCAGGCCGACGGCCTGCACCCGGCGGTGCTGCAACTGATCGACATGACCGTGCGCGCGGCCCATGCCCATGGCAAGTGGGTCGGCGTGTGCGGCGAACTGGCCGCCGACGCCCAGGCCGTGCCGCTGCTGCTGGGGCTGGAAGTCGACGAGCTGAGCGTCTCGGCGCGCAGCATCCCGCTGGTCAAGCAGCGCGTGCGCGAACTGCAACTGTCCGCAGTCCGCCAACTGGCGCAGACCGCCCTCGGCCTCGGCTCGGCCGCCGAGGTCCGCGCGCTGGTCGCCCAGGCACTGGAGGAGATGCACTGATGGCCCGAATCCTGACCCTGACCCTGAACCCGGCGCTGGACCTCACCGTGCGCCTGCGACATCTCGAACTCGGCGACGTGAACCGCAGCGAGGCGGTGCTGACCCAGGCCGCCGGCAAGGGCGTGAACGTCGCCCAGGTGCTCGCCGATCTCGGCCATTCGCTGACCGTCAGCGGTTTCCTCGGCGCGGAAAACCTGGCGCCGTTCGAGGAACTGTTCCGCCGCCGTGGCTTCGTCGACGAATTCGTCCGCGTGCCGGGCGAGACGCGCAGCAACATCAAGCTGGCCGAACGCAGCGGGCGCATCACCGACCTCAACGGCCCTGGTCCGGAAGTCGATGCGCAGGCGCAGGAGCAGCTGCTGGCGCGGCTCGACGAGATTGCCGCCGGGCACGAGCTTGCCGTGGTCGCCGGCAGCCTGCCGCGCGGCGTCGAGCCGGACTGGCTGCGCGAACTGCTGCTGCGGCTGAAGCGCCTCGGCCTGCGGGTGGCCTTCGACTGCAGCGGGCCGGCGCTGGTCGAGGGATTGCAGGCGCAGCCCTGGCTGATCAAGCCGAACGGCGTGGAGTTCGCCGAGATCGGCGGCAAGCCGCACCTGTCCGGGGCAGGGCAGCGCGAGCTGGGCGAACGGCTGCGCGCCGGCGGCATCGAGCATGTGGTGGTGTCCCACGGCGCCCACGGGGTGAACTGGTTCGGCCCGGACGCGACGCTGTGGGCGACGCCGCCGCGGGTGGAAGTGGCGAGCACCGTCGGCGCCGGCGATTCGCTGCTGGCGGCGATGGTCCACGGCCTGCTGGCCGGCTGGGACGCCGAGCGCGTCATCCGCCATGCCACCGCCGTCGCCGCGCTGGCGGTGACCCAGTTCGATTTCGGCATCCAGGACCCGGAGCGGCTGGCGATCATCGAGGGCGCGGTGCGCGTCAATCCGGGGGCGTGAATATCACCGCCGCCACCAACCGTAGGATGGGTTGAGCGGAGCGATACCCATCAAAAGGCACCCCAGAACAACAAGAGGTACTTCCATGAACCTTGCCCTGATCACGGCCTGCCCCGGCGGCCAGATCGCCAGCGTGCTCAGCGCGCGGCTGTTGCGCGCCGCGGCGGAGCGGCTGGGCTGGTGCGTGAGCGTCGAACAGCATGATCCGCAGAAGCCGGAACTGCAGCTGAGCGCCGCGCAGATCGAGGCCGCCGACCTGGTGCTGGTGGTCAGCAGCCTGCCGCTGGACCTGTCGCGCTTCGCCGGCAAGCGCCTGGTCCAGGCCACTCCGGCCGAGGCGCTGGCGGATTGCCCGGCCTTCCTGCAGCGCGCCGAGCGCGAGGCGCAGGTCTGGGCGGGATCGGCCGCGCCCGCCGTGCAGCCGTCTGCCACCAGACGGGTAGTGGCGATCACCGCCTGCCCGACCGGCGTGGCGCACACTTTCATGGCCGCCGAGGCGCTGCAGCAGGCGGCGAAGCAGATGGGCTGGGAACTGCAGGTGGAAACCCAGGGCTCGGTGGGCGCGCGCAATCCGCTGCAGCCGGCCGATATCGAGGCCGCCGACGTGGTGCTGCTGGCGGCGGACATCGAGGTGAACACCGCGCGCTTCGCCGGCAAGCGCATCTTCCGCTGCGGCACCGGCGTGGCGCTGAAGCAGCCCCGGGCGATCCTCGAACGCGCGGTTGCCGAGGGCAGGGAAGAGGGGCCGGCTGTTGCACCGGCCGCTGCGGGCGGCAAGAAGGAGGCGACGGGCATCTACAAGCACCTGCTTACCGGCGTGTCCTTCATGCTGCCGATGGTGGTGGCCGGCGGCCTGCTGATCGCGCTGTCGTTCGTCTTCGGCATCCAGGCGTTCAAGCAGGAAGGCACCCTGGCGGCGGCGCTGATGCAGATCGGCGGCGACGCGGCGTTCAAGCTGATGGTGCCGATGTTGGCCGGCTACATCGCCTGGTCCATCGCCGACCGCCCGGGGCTGGCGCCGGGGATGATCGGTGGATTGCTTGCCAGCACGCTCGGTGCGGGATTCCTCGGCGGCATAGTCGCCGGCCTGCTGGCGGGCTACTCGGCCCGGGAAATCGCCCGCCGCTTGCCGCTGCCGGCCAGCGTCGAGGCGCTCAAGCCGATCCTGATCATCCCGCTGCTGTCCAGCCTGTTCACCGGGCTGGTGATGATCTACGTGGTCGGCAAGCCGGTGGCGGGGATGATGTCCGGCCTGACCACCTTCCTCGCCGGGATGGGCACCACCAACGCCATCCTGCTCGGCCTGCTGCTTGGCGGGATGATGTGCGTCGACCTCGGCGGCCCGATCAACAAGGCCGCCTACGCCTTCTCGGTCGGTCTGCTGGCCTCGCAGAGCTACGCGCCGATGGCGGCGGTGATGGCCGGCGGCATGGTCCCGCCGATCGGCATGGGCATCGCCACCTTGCTCGCCCGCCGCAAGTTCGCCCGGAGCGAACGCGAGGCCGGCAAGGCGGCGCTGGTGCTGGGGCTGTGCTTCATCTCCGAAGGCGCCATCCCCTTCGCGGCGAAGGACCCGCTGCGGGTGATCCCGGCGAGCATCGTCGGCGGCGCGCTGACCGGGGCGCTGTCCATGCTGTTCGGCTGCAAACTGCTGGCGCCCCACGGCGGGCTGTTCGTGCTGCTGATCCCCAACGCCATGAACCACGCGCTGGCGTACCTGCTGGCGATCGCCGCGGGGAGCGTGGTGACCGGGGTGCTGTATGCCGTGCTGAAGCGCAGCGAGGCGGAGGCGGGGGTGTTGGCGGCGGGCTGAAGTTTTTGCCTCTTTTCGTAGGAGCGAGCCTGCTCTCGATCCATGCTTCGCTTGATGCCAACGTGTCCGGAGGAACTGATCGCCAGCAAGCTG
>NZ_FNIJ01000026.1 GCF_900103845.1 Pseudomonas jinjuensis | reverse complement strand
AACCGATACTAATTGCCCGTGAGGCTTGACCATATAACACCCAAGCAATCTGAGAAGATTGTGCGGTGATGGTGAAGTCGACGAACCGAAAGTTCGTGAGAACCGCAAATTACATCACATACCCGAATCTGGATGAGCGTGAGCGAGAGCCACGAGCGTCCGAAAGAATTGCTTGACGACCATAGAGCGTTGGAACCACCTGATCCCATCCCGAACTCAGCAGTGAAACGACGCATCGCCGATGGTAGTGTGGGGTCTCCCCATGTGAGAGTAGGTCATCGTCAAGCACCTATCCCGAAACCCCTGGCCAGCGATGGCCGGGGGTTTTGCTTTGCGCGCGAAAAAATCCCTTCCCACCGAGCCGTTATCTGTCGCGGGCGTGGCCCGCTACTGACAGCAACTGCTGCATCATCGTATGCTGTTTCACGGACTCGCCCTCCCTGTTGCTGGCATTCTTGGAATGCCAGCGTGGTGCTTTGACGCCTTGGCGAGGGCGAGTCCATCCGATTACAGGGGAGGGGAGCGGTGGAGAGGCTTGGTCATGATGATGGTGCGCTCTTCGCCGTGGTGCTGTTCTCGCACGATGCTATAGCCTAGTCGGGTGTAGAACGCTTCAGCGGTGATGGACGAAGGAACCAGCAGGGCGTCTATGCCTCGCTCCAGGGCGGTTTCTTCGATTCGAGCCATCAGTGCCTGGCCAATGCCCTTCCGCTGCTGCTGAGGTGCGATGAAGACGCTGCGAACTGAGTTGCCATCCAGGGCTGCCGTACCGGCGATCTCATCGTCCAGGATAGCGACGAGGGCCAGGCGCTCATCCAATAGTTGCGCTACGCGCTCAGGCGTGAAGTGGCTAACTACCGACTCGATGACGCTCGCTGGGTAGTCTTGTCCATTGCTTTCCCTGACGGCCGATATGATCACGCGGCTGATGGCGGCTGCGTCTTCACTACGAGCCCTCCTGATCACGATCTCCACTTGCACTCTCCCTGCTTTGACGGATGGAGAGATCCTGGCCCGAACAAGGCCGCAGGGGAAGGAGAATCAGGTTTCGCTGTCAGCAACAAAAAACGCAGAAACAAAAAAGGCGCCTCGAAAGGCGCCTTTTTACTGGTGGGCTGAATCAGCCTTTCCAGCGCTTCAGAATCAGGGTGGCGTTGGTGCCGCCGAAGCCGAAGCTGTTGCTCATCACGGTGTCGATCTTCGCGCTTTCCTCGGTGGTGCGGACGATCGGCAGATCGGCCACTTCCGGGTCCAGCTCTTCGATGTTGGCCGAGCCGGCGATGAAGTTGCCTTCCATCATCAGCATGCAGTAGATGGCCTCGTGCACGCCGGCAGCACCCAGGGAGTGGCCGGACAGGCTCTTGGTCGAGCTGATCTTCGGTGCCTTGTCGTCGAATACGGTACGTACCGCCTTGGCTTCCGCGACGTCGCCCACCGGAGTGGAGGTGCCGTGGGTGTTCAGGTAGTCGATCGGATCGTTGACGGTGGAGAGCGCCTGCTGCATGCAGCGGATCGCGCCTTCGCCGCTCGGGGCGACCATGTCGTAGCCGTCCGAAGTGGCGCCGTAGCCGACGATTTCGGCGTAGATCTTGGCGCCGCGCTTGAGGGCGTGTTCCAGCTCTTCCACCACGACCATGCCGCCGCCGCCGGCGATGACGAAGCCGTCACGCTTGGCGTCGTAGGCACGCGAGGCCTTTTCCGGGGTCTCGTTGTACTGCGAGGAGAGGGCGCCCATGGCGTCGAACAGGCAGCTCTGGCTCCAGTGCTCTTCTTCACCGCCACCGGCGAAGACCACGTCCTGCTTGCCCATCTGGATCTGTTCCATGGCGTGGCCGATGCAGTGTGCACTGGTGGCGCAGGCCGAGGCGATGGAGTAGTTGATGCCCTTGATCTGGAACGGCGTGGCCAGGCAGGCCGAAACGGTGCTGCTCATGGTGCGCGGCACGCGGTATGGGCCGATGCGCTTGACGCCCTTCTCGCGCAGGGTATCGATGGCTTCCATCTGGTTGATGGTGGAGGCGCCGCCGGAGCCGGCTACCAGGCCGGTGCGCGGATTGGAGATCTGCTCCGCGCTCAGACCGGAGTCCTTGATGGCCTGTTCCATCGCCAGGTAGGCGTAAGCCGCAGCGTCGCCCATGAAGCGATAGACCTTGCGGTCGATCAGCTCTTCCAGATTCAGGTCGACCGAACCGGACACCTGGCTGCGCAGGCCCATTTCGGCGTAGGAAGGATTGTGGCGGATCCCGGCACGGCCGGCGCGCAGGTTGGCGGAGACGGTGTCTTTGTCATTGCCCAGGCAGGAAACGATGCCCAGACCGGTGATCACGACGCGACGCATGCGGATAACCCTTAGAAATTGTCGGTGGAAGTGAACAGGCCGACGCGAAGGCCTTCGGCGCTGTAGATTTCGCGGCCATCGACGCTGACGTTGCCATCGGCGATGGCGAGGACCAGCGAACGATTAATGGTACGCTTGATGTGGATGTTGTAGGTGACTTTCTTGGCGGTGGGCAGCACCTGGCCGAAGAATTTCACCTCGCCCGAACCGAGGGCGCGGCCGCGGCCGGGGTTGCCCTGCCAGCCGAGGAAGAAGCCCACCAGCTGCCACATGGCGTCGAGGCCCAGGCAGCCCGGCATGACCGGGTCGCCTTCGAAATGGCAGGCGAAGAACCACAGGTCCGGGTTGATATCCAGCTCGGCGACCAGTTCGCCCTTGCCGTACTTGCCGCCGGTTTCGCTGATGTGGGTGATGCGATCGATCATCAGCATGTTGGGGGCGGGCAGTTGCGCATTACCCGGGCCGAAGAGCTCGCCGCGGCTGCAGCGCAGCAGGTCTTCTCGGGTGAAGGCGTGTTGTTTGGTCATGCGAGCTCCTCAAAAATCCTCAACGACAGGGCGATTGTGCATCGGCCTGCGGCTCCGCGTGCCTGGATTGTTGTTTCGGCATCGGGCGGCAGCCTAGTCATAGACTAATGCCTATGGGTTTAAGTCACAGCGGGACGAACTACCATCCTTGTTTCTGTCAGGCCATGTCGTGCCTGGGATCATCAAGGTCGCCCGCTCCGGGGATGGAAGTGTGTTCGAAGCGTCCCGGGGGATCAACTTCCGGATGTCACCCAGCGTTGCAGAAGGGCCTGCAGGTCGGCGCGCTTGAACGGCTTGGCCAGGTAGTCGTTCATGCCGGCGCCGAGACAGGCTTCGCGGTCGCCCTCCAGGGCATTGGCCGTCAGCGCGACGATCGGAACCCGCGCGCCCCGCTCGGTGGCGCGGATCTGCCGGGTCGCCTCGTAGCCGTCCAGCACCGGCAGCCGGCAATCCATCAGGATTGCGGCGAACTCCTCACGCGCCGCGGCGCACACCGCCTCGGCCCCGTCGTTGACCAGGGTGACCCGGTAACCCAGGCTGCGCAGCATGGCTTCTATGACCGTCTGATTGACCGGATTGTCCTCCACCAATAGCACGGACTGACCAGCGGCAGGTGCGTCCGGGCTGGATGTGGCCCTGTCGGCCGGCGCCTGGCGGATGCGGAACGGCAGCGGGATTTCCAGGGTGAAGGTCGAGCCGACGCCTTCCTCGCTGCTGGCATGCAGCGTGCCGCCCATGCGTTCGGCCATGGTGCGCGCGATCGCCAGGCCGAGGCCGGTGCCGCCGTAGCGACGGGAAATCGACGAATCGGCCTGCTGGAAGGCATCGAACATGTGTTCCAGGCGCTCGGCGGAAATGCCGATGCCGGTATCCTGCACTGCACAGGTCAGCCACATGACCTTGTCGTCCAGCGGCTGCCAGCGCGCATCGAGACGGATACTCCCCTCCTCGGTGAATTTCATGGCATTTCCGAGCAGATTGACCAGTATCTGCCGCACTCGGGTCGGGTCGCCCTGGACTTCCAGCTGCTCCAGGCCCTCCTGGGCATCCAGCCAGAGCTCCAGGCCGCGCTGCTGGGCGCTGTGCTGGAAGACCTGCACCGAGCCCTGGATCAGCTCCAGCAGGTTGAACGGAATGCTTTCCAGCTCGAATGCGCCACGCTCGATGCGGGAGAAATCGAGGATATCGTTGATCACCTTGAGCAGGTGCTCGGTGGACTCGGTGGCCAGCGCGGTGTATTCGGCCTGTTCCTGGTTCAGTTCGGTGGTTTCCAGCAATTGCAGCATGCCAAGCACGCCGTTCATCGGCGTTCGCAGCTCATGGCTCATCATGGCGAGGAAATCGGTTTTCGCCCGGTTGGCCTCTTCCGCTTCCTCACGGGCGGAGATCAACTGGGCGATGCTGCGCTCCTGCTCGACGCTGGCCTGCTGCAGGCCGCGCGCCAGATTGTTGATGTGCCGGGCGAGGTCGCCCAGTTCGCCATTGTCCAGCACCGGCAGGGTAGTGCGGTAATCGCCGCTCTGGATCGCCTGCACCGCCCGTCCCATGATGCTGATCGGCGCCGACAGGCGGCGCGCCAGACGTCGCACCAGCACCAGCGTGAGGACAAGGGCGGCCAGCGCCATCAGCCCGGCCTTGAGCAGGATGTCCCGTTGGCACTCGCTGAAGGCATCGTCGGTCATGCCGACCACCACCCGTCCCAGATAACCCGCGTCGTCGCGCGCATTCGCCGGCGGGGGCAGGCTGTGGCGCTGGATCGCCGCATGGAACACCACCACCCGCGGGCCGGGCTTCAACGAACCATCCGGGTGCTCGACGTAGACGAGAATGGCGTCGTTGCTATCGCGCACCTCGACGAAGCGCACGTTCGGCGTCGACAGGGTTGCCTGCAGCAGATTCCTGACCACCGGCAGATTGCCCGTCACCACGCCATACTCGATTGCCGGCGCGAGCTGGTTGGCGATCAACTGGCCGGTATGCTCCAGCTCGTGGCGCAGATCCTGCAGGCGGGCGTAGGTGAAATAACCGGTCAGCAGCAGGGTCAGCAGCAGCGCCGGTCCCAGGCTGATCGCCAGCATGCGGGCCTGGATATTCCAGCCCTTGCCGCTGCCCATGATGATGCCCCAGCGGCGATCCGACGCTGCGGCAGAGGATGGATGTGTAGCCATGGATTGCCGAACGGCTGTTCCCGTTTCCTGTCGTTGGGCCGGATGTTAAACGAGGCGGCGCCGTTTGGCAGTCCGGCGAAGCAGGCTGTGCGCCCGCCGGTGGGGCCTTATAATGCTGCAATCGCCGCGCCGAGCGGCCCGTATTGGATGAGTCATGACTGAGCAGCAACCGATCGCCGTGCTGGGAGGTGGCAGTTTCGGCACCGCCTTCGCCAACCTGCTGGCGGAGAATGGACAGCGCGTGCTTCTGTGGATGCGCGACGAGGAACAGGCTGAGTCCATCCGCACCCAGCGCGCCAATCCGCGCTACCTGAAGGGCGTGCGGATCGCCGACGGCGTCGAGGCGGTCACCGACCTGCCGGCTACCCTGGCCACCTGCCAGATGATCTTCGTCGCGCTGCCCTCCAGCGCGTTGCGCAAGGTGCTCGAGCCCTTCGCCGACGTCCTGGCCGGCAAGCTGCTGGTCAGCCTGACCAAGGGCATCGAGGCCCAGGGCTTCCGGCTGATGAGCCAGGTGCTGGAGGAAATCGCCCCGCAAGCGCGCATCGGCGTGATTTCCGGCCCCAACCTGGCCCGCGAGATCGCCGAGCACGAACTCACCGCCACGGTGGTCGCCAGCGAGGACGAAGACCTCTGCGCCCGCGTACAGGACGCTCTGCATGGCCGCACCTTCCGCGTCTACGCCAGCGCCGACCGTTTCGGCGTGGAGCTGGGCGGCGCGCTGAAGAACGTCTACGCCATCATCGCCGGCATGGCCGCCGCGCTGGGCATGGGCGAGAACACCAAGAGCATGCTGATCACCCGCGCCCTGGCGGAAATGACCCGCTTCGCCGTCAAGCTCGGCGCCAACCCCATGACCTTCCTCGGCCTCGCCGGCGTCGGCGACCTGATCGTCACCTGCTCCTCGCCGAAAAGCCGCAACTACCAGGTCGGCTACGCCCTCGGCGAAGGCCTGAGCCTGGACGAGGCGGTGGCTCGCATGGGCGAGACCGCCGAAGGGGTGAACACCCTCAAGGTGCTCAAGGCCAGGGCCGACGAGCTGCAGGTCTACATGCCGCTGGTGGCCGGCCTGTACGCGATCCTCTTCGGCGGACGCACCCTGGAACAGGTCATCCAGGCGCTGATGAGCGGCGAGCCGAAGACCGACGTCGATTTCATCCCCACCACAGGTTTTTGAGGAGGACGCCATGTCCGCTGATCGTCAGGAAAAGGAATCTCTCGTGTTGCGCGTCTTCTGGATGCTGCTGTTCGTGCTGGTATGGCAGGTGGCGGAGCTGATCCTCGGCGCCGTCGTCGTCCTCCAGCTGATCTACCGGATCGTCTACGGCGCGCCCAGCGGCAGCCTGATGGGCTTCGGCGACAGCCTCAGCCAGTACCTCGCGCAGATCGGCCGCTTCGGCACCTTCCACAGCGACGAGAAGCCCTGGCCGTTCGCCGACTGGCCGACCCCGCGCGAACCGGAAGGGGAGGCCGCGCACAGCGTGCCGCCGGCCGAGCATCCCGTGCGCGACGAAGAGCCGAAGCTATGAAACTCTGGCTGCTGCGCCATGGCGAGGCCGAACCCCAGGCCCGCCGCGACGCCGAGCGGCGGCTGACCGCCCACGGCCGCAAGGAAGTGCTGATCAGCGCCGGGCACCTGTCCGGTCATCCGCTCGACGGCATCCTCGCCAGCCCCTACGTGCGCGCCCAGGAAACCGCCGAACTGGTGCGCGAGGCGCTGGGCTTCGACAACGCCGTCGGCACCGCGCCCTGGCTGACGCCGGACGACGATCCGCGCGACGTCCTGCGTTTCCTCGACGGCCGCGGTGAGCGCCACCTGCTGCTGGTCAGCCACCAGCCGCTGATCGGCGCGCTGGCCGGGCTGCTGCTGCATGGCAGCCGCAACGAGGCGCTGCCCATGGCCACCGCCTCGCTGGCGGAGCTGGAGGGCGATTTCCCCGCCGCCGGCCTGATGAAGCTGGTGTCCCTCTACCATCCGCGCCATTCCTGATCCGGGGCCCCGCATGGGGCCTCGCCGTTTCCTGCTGCAGGAGTTACAAAAAGTTCTCGCCGACAGCCTTGTCTGTCGCGGACTGGCATGGAATATTTCACCAAGCAAGTGCTTGGTCGGTTCGACGCTTCACCTCTAGAACAACAAATAAATGGAGGGGCACGTGGTTACTGCAGTCCGTCTACCGCTCGACCTGTTCTACCAGAACGAAGCGCGTCACGCGCAGAAACGCTACCTGGTCCAGCCGCAGCCGGATGGCTCGCTGGAAACCCTGACCTGGGGCCAGGTCGGCGAGCAGGCGCGGCGGGCCGCGGCCTGGTTGCGCAGCCTGCAGCTGCCGGAGGGCAGCCGGGTGGCGATCATTTCGAAGAACTGCGCGCACTGGATCGTCGCCGACCTGGCGATCTGGATGGCCGGGCACGTATCCGTGCCGCTCTACCCGAATCTCCAGGCCGACTCCGTCTGGCAGGTGCTGGAGCACTCCGAATCTCTGGTGGCCTTCATCGGCAAGCTCGACGACTGGCCGGCGATGCGCGACGGCGTGCCGGCGGGCGTGCTCAGCGTGGCCCTGCCGATCCATCCGCAGGGGCAGTTCGACCACCATTGGAGCGACCTCCAGTCCTGTGCGCCGATCGCCGACGACCCGCGCCCTGATGCCGCCACGCTGGCCACCATCATCTACACCTCCGGCACCACCGGCATGCCCAAGGGCGTGATGCACTCCTTCGGCAACTTCGCCTTCGCCGCCAGCCATGCGCTGGAGCTGTTCAACGTCGGCGAGGACGACCGGGTGCTGTCCTACCTGCCGCTGTGCCACGTGGCCGAGCGGATGGTGGTGGAGATGACCTCCTTCTATGCCGGCCTGACGATATTCTTCGCCGACAGCCTGGATACCTTCGTCGCCGATCTGCGCCGGGCGCGGCCAACCCTGTTCTTCGGCGTGCCGCGCATCTGGACCCGCTTCCAGATGGGCGTCTACGCGCAGATGCCGGCCGCCCGACTCGACCGCCTGTTGCGCCTGCCCGTGCTCGGCCGGCTGGTGGGCCGCAAGGTGCTCGCCGGGCTCGGCCTGGATGCCGTGCACTACGCTGCCTGCGGCGCCGCCCCGGTGCCCGAGGCGCTGCTCCACTGGTACCGCCGCCTGGGCCTGGAAATCCACGAGGTCTACGGCATGACCGAGAACTGCGGCTATTCCCATTCCACCCGGCCCGGCCGGCACAAGGCCGGCTGGATCGGCCAGCCCAGCCCCGGCGTGACGGTGCGCATCGGCAACGACGGCGAGGTACTGGTACGCAGCGGTGCGACCATGCTCGGCTACTACAAGGACCCGGAGCGCACCCGCGAAACCCTGACCGAGGACGGCTTCCTGCGCACCGGCGACGTCGGCGAACAGGACGCCGACGGCAACCTGCGCCTGACCGGGCGGATGAAGGAAATCTTCAAGACCAGCAAGGGCAAGTACGTCGCCCCGGCGCCGATCGAGAACCGCCTGGCCGTGCATACGCGCATCGAGCAGATCTGCGTGGTCGGCGACGGGCTCAGTGCGCCGATCGGCTTGTGCGTGCTGTCCGAAGTCGGGCGCCGCGAGGCCGCGAACGGCGCGCGCGGCGAACTGGAAGACAGCCTGCGGGTCCTGCTCGACGAGGTGAACGGCCGCCTGGACAAGCACGAGCGGCTGGCCGGACTGGTGCTGATGAAGGACGTCTGGTCGGTGGACAACGGCTTCCTCACCCCGACCCTGAAGATCAAGCGCAACGTGATCGAGAAAACCTACGGCGGCCAGCTCCAGCAATGGGTCGAGCGCCGCGAGGCGGTTCAATGGCTCGAATGAGAGAGGGGGATCATCCATGAGCATATGGCGCACCCGGCCGGACCTGGACGCGCTCAACGCCATGCTGGCGAACAGCATCGGCGAGGTCCTGGGGATTCGCTTCGAATCCTTCGATGACGAGTCGATCACCGCCAGCATGCCGGTCGACTCGCGCACCCACCAGCCGCGCGGCCTGCTGCACGGCGGCGCCTCGGTGGTGCTGGCGGAAACCCTGGGCTCCACCGGCTGCCACCTGTGCATCGACAGCACCAGGTACGCCTGCGTCGGTCTGGAAGTGAACGCCAACCACCTGCGCGGCCTGCGCAGCGGGCGGGTCACCGCTGTTGCCCGTCCTTTGCACATCGGACGCAGCACGCATGTGTGGGAAATCCGCCTGCATGGCGACGACGGCAAACCGAGCTGCATCTCGCGGCTGACCATGGCGGTGGTGCCGCTGGAGCGTTGAGCCAGCAGGGGCGTGTAGGAGTAACTGCCTTTTGCAGCGCTGTGCCAGCGCATGCCCTCACCTCTCCCAGAGGGGGGAGCGGGCAGATCGTGCCGGCAGATGTCGAGGTGTCTCCTGTGCTGAGCGGTCCCCTCTCCCGCTTGCGGGAGAGGGCTAGGGCCAGGGGCCATTGATCTTGTAGGAGCGGGCCATGCCCGCGATCGCGCGCATGGCGCGCTCCTGCAGGGAGCGCCGCCGCCCGGCACCCTCGCAATTTTGTCCAAGACCCGCCGTTCCCGCGCCGGTACAGTAGGCCCATGGAACGCATCGAACACCACAGCAGCGGCCTGCCCGGCGTCCGTTTCATCGACGCCGAGTACCGCCGATTCGCCTTTCCCCGGCACTTTCATCTTGACTACCACGTCGGACTGATGCTGGACGGCTGCCAGCGCTACACCCATCGCGGTGAGCGCTCTCTGGCCGGGAACGGCGACATCCTGCTGATGAGCCCCGAGAGCATCCACGATGGTTCCAGCGAGGACGAGGACGGCTATCGTATCCGCGTGCTGTCCATCGACCCGCAATGGCTGGACGATGCCTGCCGCGCCTTCAGTGATGGGCGCCAGGGCGCGCCACGCCTGACCGCCGCGCAACTGCGCGATCCGCTGCTGCAAGCCGAACTGCAACGCGCCCATGCCCTGATGCTGGGCGGCGAGCGTCTGGCCCAGGAAGGCCAACTCTGGCAAGCGCTGGCCGCACTGCTGGAACGCGCCTCCAGCCTGCGCATCCGCGAACCGGAGCAGGGTTTCGATGCTCCGACCTGGGCGCGCATTCGCGAGTGGCTGGAATCGCGCCTGGAAACCCCGCCGACCCTGGAAGAAATCGCCGCGTTCTGCGACCTCAGTCCCTGGCAGGTGCTGCGCCGCTTTCGGCACCAGTGCGGGTTGCCACCACATCAGTGGCTGACCCAGCTGCGCCTGGAGCGCGCGCTGCCACGGGTGATCAAGGGTCAGCCGCTGGCGGAGATCGCCCTGAGCCTGGGCTTCTATGACCAGGCGCATTTCAGCCGCCTGTTCCGCCGTACCTACGGATTGCCGCCCACGCGACTACGCCAGCGCTGATCCGCCCGATTTCGCGTTTCCCTTTCCCACTGGAGAATCCCGCCATGCAGGAGGTTCACGTCTTGCTCATGCTCACCGCTGTGTTCGCGGTCGCCCTGGTCAGCCCTGGCCCGGACGTCGCCCTGGTGGTGCGCACCTCGCTACACCAGGGTCGCCGCGCCGGCGTGCTCAGCGCCCTTGGACTGGCTTGCGGCATCCTGGTCCACGGTACCCTGGTGCTGACCGGTGTGTCGTTGCTGCTCAGCCGTTCACCGCTGTTGTTCAGCGCGCTGCAACTGGTGGGCGCGGCCTATCTCGGCTGGCTCGGTGTCGGCGCGCTGCGCGCGTTGCGCAAGCCGGGTGGAGCAGGGCGGCTCGACGGTGAATTGTCCGCGTCGAAGCTGGGCCCCTGGCTGCGCGGGCTGGCGACCAACCTGTTCAACCCCAAGGCGCTGGTGTTCTTCCTTGCGCTGCTGACCAGCCTGATCCCGGTGGACATGTCGGCGCCCGGCAAGGTCTCGGTGGCGGTGATGCTGTTCGTCGTCGGCTTCGCCTGGTTCAGCCTGCTCAGCGTGATCCTCACCCGACCGCTGTGGCAGCAGCGCCTACAGCGCGCAGTGCCGGTGATCGATGGTGCCTGTGGGCTGGTGTTCCTGCTGGTGGCGGGCGGCATCCTGTTCAACGTGGTGAACCACGCGGCGCGTTGGGTGTGAGGTGTGCTGGCGGATAACTTATTCCAAGTTATGCGCCCTACGATGGGGCTTTCGTAGGGCGAATAACCGTTCACGGTTATCCGCCGAGGTTGTCTTGCACGAAGCGCCGATCAGGGCAAATCCGCCGGAGCGCCATGGAGTTTGACCGTAGTGCCGTCATAAGCGGGAGCGCGGGCCATTGCCGCGCCCACGGTGCTGTCGGAAAATTCAGACTGTCATTCCCCTGAGTTCACCCAGCATGTCGCAAGCGGTCTTCTTCGCCCACGCCAACGGTTTCCCCTCGGCCACCTACGGCAAGCTGTTCGACGCCCTGCAGCCGGAGTACCGGGTACGCCACCTGGAGATGCACGGGCACGACCCGCGCTTCCCGGTGAATGCCAACTGGGAAAACCTGGTGGACGAACTGCTGCACCATCTCGACGGCCTCGACGAGCCGGTCTGGGGCGTCGGCCATTCCCTCGGCGGCATCCTCCACTACCACGCGGCGCTGCTCCGGCCCGAGCGCTATCGCGGGGTGGTCATGCTCGACTCGCCGGTGTTCTCCACCACCGGTCAGCTGATGATCCGCGCGGTCAAGAGCCTCGGCCTGATCGACCGCGTCACCCCGGCCGGGCGCACCCTGGGGCGTCGCGAGCAGTTCGCCGACCTCGACGAGGCGCGCGAATACTTCGCCGGCAAGACGCTGTTCCGCCATTTCGATCCCGACTGCCTGGACGCCTACCTGCGCCACGGCCTGGCGCCGGATGCCGAGAACCGCGGGCTGCGCCTGAGGTTCGACCCGGCCACCGAGATCAGCATCTACCGCAACGTCCCGCACCGCAGCCCGGGACGCCCGCAGCAACTGGCGGTGCCGCTGACGCTGGTGCGCGGCCGGGACAGCCGCGTGTTGCCGGGGCCGTTCGTGCGCTGGATGGAACGCGTCCCGAATGCGCAATGCCTGGCGCTGCCGGGCGGCCACATGTTCCCCCTGGAGCGCCCGCGGGATACCGCCGAGCTGCTGAAGAACGTGATGGGCCGCGGGCAGGGGAGCGCCCGACAATGACCGCCCACGTCGAGGAAATCCGCCTGAGCCTGCCGCACATCGAGCTGGCGGCGCACCTTTCCGGGCCGGAAGACGGCCGCCCGGTGATCGCCCTGCACGGCTGGCTGGACAATGCCATGACCTTCGCCCGGCTGACGCCGAAGCTTCCCGGGCTGCGCATCGTCGCGCTGGATTTCGCCGGTCACGGCTACTCGGCGCACCGTCCCGCCGGCGCCGGCTATTCGCTCTGGGACAATGCCCTGGACGTGCTGATGGCGGCGGAGCAGCTGGGCTGGGAGCGCTTTTCCCTGCTCGGCCATTCCATGGGCGCGATCGTCTCGGTGCTGCTCGCCGCGGCGATGCCGGAGCGGGTGGAGCGCCTGGCGCTGATCGACGGGCTGGTGCCCTTCACCAGCGAAGCCGGGAGCACCGCGGAAAACCTCGGCCAGGCGCTGAAGGCGCAGCTCCTGCTGGGGCGCAAGCAAAAACCGGTCTACCCCAGTATCGAACGCGCCGTGGCGGCGCGCATGAAGGACGGCGCGGTCAGCCGCGAAGCCGCCGAGCTGCTGGCCGAGCGTGGACTGATGCCGGTGCCGGGCGGCTACACCTGGCGCACCGACCCGCGCCTGACCCTGCCGTCGCCGCTGCGCTTCAGCCGTGACGGCGCGCTGAACCTGCTCGACTCGCTGCGCTGCCCGGTCAGCCTGGTGCTGGCCCGTGAGGGCGTGCTCGGCAGGAAGAGCGGGGTGCGCGACCATCTCGACGGCCGTCCCTTCGCCATCGAGGAACTGCCCGGCGGGCACCATCTGCACCTGGACGACGAGGCCGGTGCCCAGGCGGTGGCGGCGGTCATCCGGCCATTCCTGACGGCGGACTGAAAATATCCGGCAAAGTCCGCGCCTTGACTAAAGCGGGGCGAGCCACGAGTCTGCATGGATCACAGTCGGGAGAGTGAGCATGATCGACCTTTACACCGCCGCCACGCCGAACGGCCACAAGGCATCCATCGCACTCGAAGAACTCGGCCTGCCTTATGAAGTGCATGCGCTGTCGTTCGATCGCAGGGAGCAGAAAAGTCCGGAATTCCTCCGGATCAACCCGAACGGGCGGATCCCGGCCGTCGTCGACCGCGACAACGGCGACTTCGCCGTGTTCGAGTCGGGCGCCATCCTCATCTACCTGGCGGAGAAGACCGGCCGCCTGATGCCGCTCGATAGCAAAGGCCGCTCCACGGTGATCCAGTGGCTGATGTTCCAGATGGGCGGGGTAGGGCCGATGCAGGGCCAGGCCAACGTGTTCTTCCGCTATTTCCCGGAGCAGCTGCAGGGCGCCATCGACCGCTACCAGCACGAGACCCGCCGCCTCTACGAAGTGCTCGACAGCCGTCTCGGCGAGGTCGAATACCTGGCTGGCGACTACAGCATCGCCGACATCGCCACCTTCCCCTGGGTACGCATCCACGACTGGTCCGGGGTTTCCGTCGAGGGGCTGGACAACCTGCAGCGCTGGCTCGCCGCCATCGAGGCGCGTCCCGCCGTGCAGCGCGGCCTGCTGGTGCCGCGCAAGGAAGAGGCCGACGCCGACAAGGCCGTGGAAACCGCCCGTTCCATGCTGATTCGTTGAGCGTGCGGATGCGTACATTCCTGCTTGCCAGCGCGTTGCTGGCCGCTACTCCCGTTGGCGCCGCCGATGTCGCCGATAGCCACGACCTGCAGGTCCTGCCGCGCTACCCGCGGGCGGAGATCGTCGATTTCGACCAGGCTGCCGACCAGGAGCGGATCTATCCGCTCGGGGCGATCAGCCGCATCAGCGGCCGCCTGCGCATGGAGGGCGAGGTGCGCGGCGTGGGCCAGCTCACCGCCGTCACCTATCGCCTGCCCGAGGAAGAGGACCGGCCGCTGGCCTTCGGCGCCGCCCGCAGCACCCTGCTGAAGGCCGACGCCACGCCGCTGTTCTGGTGCGAGGCGCGCGATTGCGGTTCGAGCAGCCTGCTGGCCAACGCGGTGTTCCACAAATCCAGGCTGTACGGCCCGGACGACCAGCAGGCCTACCTGCTGGTGCGCCTGGCGCCGCCGCAGGAGAACACCCTGCTCGCCATCTACGCCATCACCCGCGGCAACCGCCGCGCCTACCTGCACGCCGAACAGCTGGACAGCAATACCGCCCTCGGCGAACTGCTGCCCAGCGCCGCCACCCTGCTGCGCCTGCTCAAGGCCAACGGCGAGCTGACCCTCGCCCATGTGCCGGACGAACCCGGCGGCGTCTGGCTGGACCTGCTGGTGCGCACCCTGCGCCTGGATACCGGCGTGCGCGTCGAACTGGCCGGCAGCCACGCCGAGGACTGGCGCGGCGCGCTGGGTGGCCAGGGCGTGCGCGCGGCGCGCATGGAACTGGGTACCCACGAAGGCGCCGGGCTGCACCTGACCTGGCTGCGCTGAACCTCCGCGCCGCGCCGCCAGGCCGGCCGCGGAGACACCCGCCTAAACTGGGATTTGATCCCCGCTTCACCGACCGGAGTCCGGCCCGATGTTCGACAATGACCGCCTGCTGCTGCGCATCCTCCTGCTGGGCCTGCTGGGTGCCAGCCTGTGGGTGCTGGCGCCCTTCACCTCGGCGCTGTTCTGGGCCGCCGTGCTGGCCTTTTCCAGCTGGCCGCTGATGCGTGGCCTGACCCGCCTGCTGGGCGGACGCGAGGCACTGGCGGCAGGCCTGCTCACCGCCGGCTGGATCGTGCTGGTGGCCATTCCGCTGATCTGGCTCGGCTTCGGCCTGGCGGACAAGGTGCGCGAGGCCGTCGAGTTCCTGCGCAACCTGCAGATGTCCGGCCTGCCGCCACCGCCGGAATGGCTGGCGCGCACGCCGCTGATCGGCGGTCGGCTGATCGGCTGGTGGTACTCCATCGACCAGCAGGGCGTGGCCTTCTTCTCCGCGCTCAAGCCCTACATGGGGCAGGTCGGCAACTGGCTGCTGGCGCGCACGGCCAAGCTCGGCGGCAGCATTTTCGAGCTGGTCCTCAGCCTGGTGCTGATCTTCTTCTTCTACCGCGACGGCAAGCGCCTGGAAGCCTTCGCCCACAGCATGCTGCAACGCCTGATCGGCGACCGCGCCGGGCATTACCTGGAACTGATCGCCGGCACCGTGCAGCGGGTGGTCAACGGCGTGATCGGCACCGCCGCCGCCCAGGCCGTGCTGGCCACCACCGGTTTCCTGATCGCCGGGGTGCCCGGGGCGATCATCCTCGGCCTGCTGACCTTCGCCTTCAGCCTGCTGATGGTGCCGCCGCTGATCTGGGGGCCGGCCACCGTCTGGCTGTTCGTCCAGGGCAGCTATGGCTACGGAGTGTTCCTCGCGCTCTGGGGGTTCTTCGTCATCAGTGGCGTGGACAACATCCTCAAGCCGTACCTGATCAGCCGCGGCGGCAACCTGCCGCTGGTGGTGGTGCTGCTCGGCGTGCTCGGCGGCCTGCTCAGCTTCGGCTTCATCGGCCTGTTCGTCGGCCCGGTGCTGCTGGCGGTGGTCTACAACCTGGTAACCGACTGGATCGCCAGCCCCAAGCAGCAGACGCCGCCGACGGTGTGATCTCGCACCTGTAGGAGCGGGCCATGCCCGCGACCGCACTTCAGATCGGCTCGCTGCGCGCCCCGACCAGAAGGTTGCGTCCGGCGCCGAGGCCGGCGACGGTGGCGGCGATCGAGATGACCACGAAGATCACGCCGGCGGCGCTCCAGCCGCCGCTGAGATCGTGCACCACGCCGACCAGGAACGGCCCCATGGCCGCCAGGGTGTAGCCCACGCCCTGGGCCATGCCCGAGAGGTTGGAGGCGATGTGGGCATCCCGCGAGCGCAGCACGATCAGCGCCAGGGCGATGCTGAAGCAGGCGCCCTGGCCGAGGCCGAGCACCACCGCCCACAGCCAGATGCCGGAAAGCGGCGCATACAGCAGACCGAGCAGGCCGGCGAGGGTCAGCACCATCACCACCACAACGCCGACACGCTGGTCGCGGCCGCGCGTCGCCAGCCACGGAGCGGCCAGCGCGCTGCCCAGCTGCACCATCACCGAACCGGAAAGCACCAGCCCCGCTGCGGTCGGCGTGAGGCCGCGGTCGATGAGCATCGACGGCAGCCAGCCGAACACGATATAGGCCAGCGAAGACTGCAGCCCCATGAACAGGGTGACCTGCCAGGCCAGCGGATCGCGCCACAGGTCGCTGACCCGGTAGGCCTGGCGCTGGGCGTGATGATTGCTGCGGGCCTGCGGCAGCCACACCAGCGCGGCGAGGATCGCCGGCAGCGCCCAGAACGCCAGCGCCAGTTGCCAGCTGTCGTCCAGCAGCGCGCCCAGCGGCACCGTCGCACCCGCCGCCACCGCCGCGCCGAGGCACAGCGCCATGGTGTAGACCCCGGTCATCACCCCGGCATGGGTGGGAAAGTCGCGCTTGACGATCCCCGGCAGCAGCACGCCGATGATGCCGATGCTGGCGCCCGCCACCACGCTGCCGGCGAACAGGCCGAACACCGGGAACAGGCTGCGCAGGACGATGCCGCCGGCGAGCAGCAGGAGGATCAGCAGCACCGTGCGCTCGGCGCCCAGGCGCCGCGCCAGGATCGGCGCCAGCGGCGCGAACAGGCCGAGGCAGAGCACCGGCAGGGTGGTCAGCAGGCCGGCGGCGGACGCCGACAGGCCGGTGTCGTCGCGCACCTGGTTGAGCAGCGGCGCGAGGCTGGACAGCGCCGGCCGCAGGTTGAGCGCCACCAGGATCAGGCCGGCCAGGAGCAGCCAGGGACTGGTCGGTGGATGGTGCGGCTGGGGGGAGTCGTCGACTTCGGCGTCGATCAGGAGTTCTTTGGCGGAGGACATCGGCGTCGTTCCAGGCAGGTGAAGCGAAAGAATCGCGCGGAAAGGGAAAGACTCTAGCGCGATCGGATCGTCCGGGGCCAATCGGCGGTCTTTTCATGGCCGTGCCTGGGCGGCGCGAAGTGGCTGGAAGCGGCGCATGGCCTGCCATAGTCCGTATCGACGATGAGCGCGGAGCGGCCCGATCGGATACTGAACACAACCCGGACAAGCCACCACGAGGCAGACCATGACCGCTCAGCCCAGCTTCAACCCCCAGGCCTTCAGGGCGGCTCTGAGCACGTTCACCACTGGGGTGACCATCATCACCACCCGCAACGAGGCGGGGGAGCCGATCGGGATCACCGCCAACAGTTTCAACTCGGTATCGCTGAACCCGCCGCTGGTGCTCTGGAGCCTGGCGAAGTCGGCGTTCAGCCTGCCGGCGTTCTCCGCCAACCGCTCCTGGAACGTGCACGTGCTGTCGGCCCAGCAGGAAGCCCTGTCGGGACGCTTCGCCTCGCGCGGCGAGGACAAGTTCGCCGACATCCAGCTGGATACAGGCATCAACGACATCCCGCTGCTGCCGGCCTGCACCGCGCGCTTCCAGTGCCGCACCGCCTTCATGTACGAGGGCGGCGACCATGTGATCTTCGTCGGCGAGGTGCTGCAGTTCGACAAGAGCGAGCTGCCGCCGCTGGCGTTCCAGAGCGGCCAGTACGCCCTGGCGGCGCGCAAGCCGCGCGAGGGCGTGCAGCTTTCCAGCAGCGCCAATCCGCCGCCGGAGTGCAGCTACACCGAGGACCTGCTCGGCTACCTCGCCGGCCGCGCCCACTACCAGCTGCTGGCCGCGCTGCGCTCGCTGCTGCGTAGCCAGCGCGTCGACGAGCACGCCTTCTTCGTGCTCTCGGTGCTCAGCGTGCGCGAATGCCTCAGTCTCGAAGAGATCAACGAGTTCGTCGCCTACACCGGCTACGAGGTGACCCAGTCGATGCTGCTGTTCCTGGAGAAGCAGGGCTACATCGCCAGCGAACGGCTGAACGGCGGCCTGCGCTTCGTGCTCACCGCCGCCGGCCGCGAGATTTCCCTGGAACAGATCGCCCTGGCCAAGGCGGTCGAGCAGCAGGTGGTCGACAAGCTCGGCCCGGGCGATGCGCAGGCCCTGAAGATCATGCTCAAGCGGCTGATCCAGACAACCGATCCGGGCCTGCCGGACCTCTGGGCGACCGAACCGACCCCGCTGGTGCACACCGCCTGAACCCATCATCCGAGGACTTGCAATGAATCTGCTTGAACGTTTTGCCCTGCCGGACTCCGTGGCGATCGTCACCGGAGCGGGCAAGGGGATCGGTCGCGGCATCGCCCTGGCCTACGCGGCAGCCGGCGCCAAGGTGGTCTGCGCGGCGCGCACCCTGGCCGACGTCGAGGCGGTGGCGGAACAGATCCGCGCCGAGGGCGGCGAAGCCATCGCGGTGAGCTGCGACGTCACCGACGCCGGGCAGCGCGAGGCGCTGGTGGCGGCTGCGCTGGAGGCCTACGGCAAGGTAACGCACCTGGTCAACAATGCCGGCGGCGCCGGGCCGAACAACCCGCTGAAGCTGCCGGTCGACAGCTTCGACCAGACCCTGCACTTCAACGTCAGCAGCGCCTATCACATGATCCAGCTCTGCGTGCCGCACATGCGCGAGGCGGGGCAGGGCAACGTCATCAACATCACCTCCGGCGCCGCGCGCTACGTGCAGAAGAGCTTCAGCAGCTACGGCGCGGCCAAGGCGGCGCTGAGCCACCTGACCCGTCTGCTGTCCCAGGACTTCGCCCCGCTGGTGCGGGTCAACGGCATCGCGCCGGGGCCGATCCTCACCGATGCGCTGCTGCGCGTGATGCCCGAGGAAATCCGCACGCAGATGGAAAAGGCCACGCCGATGCAGTGCCTCGGCGAGGTGGAAGACATCGCCGCCGCCGCGCTCTACCTCGCCACTCCGGCCTCGAAGTGGGTCACCGGCAAGATCATCGAAGTCGATGGCGGCGCCGAGAACAGCGTCTTCCCCGGCTGAGGAGCGATCCATGGACGAAAAACTGATCCAGGCGCTGGGTGACGAGCTGTTCGCCGCCCTGCGCGAGCGCCGCACCGTCGCACCGATCACCGCACGGCATGCGGACATCGACCTCGACGCCGCCTACCGCATCTCCCTGCAGTTCCTCCGTCGCCGCGAGGCGCTCGGCGAGCGGGTGGTGGGCAAGAAGATCGGCGTCACCAGCAAGGCGGTGCAGGACATGCTCGACGTGCATCAGCCCGACTTCGGCTTCCTCACCGATCGCATGCAGGTGGCCGATGGTGCGGCCGTCAGCCTGGCCGAATACAACCTGATCCAGCCGCGCGCCGAGGGCGAGATCGCCTTCATCCTCGCCGAGGACCTGAGCGGGCCGGGCGTCACCGCCGCCGACGTGCTGGCGGCCAGCCAATCGGTGAGCGCCTGCTTCGAGATCGTCGACTCGCGCATCCACGACTGGAAGATCGCCATCCAGGACACCGTCGCCGACAACGCATCCTGCGGCGTGTTCGCCCTCGGCGAGCAGCGGGTCGATCCGCGTTCCCTGGACCTGGCCGCCGCCGAACTGCGCCTGTTCAGGAACGGCGAGCCCACCGGCCATGGCTTCGGCTCGGCGGTGCAGGGGCACCCGTGCGAAGCGGTGGCCTGGCTGGCCAACACCCTCGGCCGCCTCGGCATTCCGTTCCGCAAGGGCGAAATCATCCTCTCCGGCGCGCTGGCGCCGCTGGTGCCGGTGGCTGCCGGCGACCGCGTCGAGCTTTCCATCGGCGGCCTCGGTACGGCCAGCCTGGCATTCACTGATTGAGCGAGACCACCATGAGCAAGAAGATCCGCTGCGCCCTGATCGGGCCCGGCAATATCGGCACCGACCTGCTGTACAAGCTCAAGCGCAGCGAATACCTGGAACCGGTGTGGATGGTCGGCATCGACCCGACCTCCGAGGGCCTCAAGCGCGCCGAGGAAATGGGCCTGAAGGTCACCTGCGACGGCGTCGACGGCCTGCTGCCGCACGTACAGGCCGATGACATCCGCATCGCCTTCGATGCCACCTCCGCCTACGTGCATGCCGAGAACAGCCGCAAGCTCAACGAGCTGGGCGTGCTGATGATCGACCTGACCCCCGCGGCCATCGGCCCCTACTGCGTGCCGCCGGTGAACCTGGAGGAAAACCTCCGCGCCGGCGCGCTGAACGTCAACATGGTCACCTGCGGCGGGCAGGCCACCATCCCGCTGGTCGCCGCCGTGTCGCGGGTGCAACCGGTGGCCTACGCCGAGATCATCGCCACCGCGGCGTCGAAATCCGTCGGCCCGGGCACGCGCAAGAACATCGACGAATTCACCCGCACCACCGCCGGCGCAGTGGAAAAGGTCGGCGGCGCGAAGAAGGGCAAGGCGATCATCGTCATCAACCCGGCCGAGCCGCCGCTGATCATGCGCGACACCGTGCACTGCCTGACCGAGGGCGAGCCGGACGAGGCGGCGATCACCGAATCCATCCACGCCATGATCGCCGAGGTGCAGAAGTACGTGCCCGGCTACAAGCTGGTCAACGGCCCGGTGTTCGACGGCAAGCGCGTGTCGATCTTCATGGAAGTGGAGGGCCTGGGCGACTTCCTGCCGAAGTACGCCGGCAACCTCGACATCATGACCGCCGCCGCGGCGCGCACGGCGGAGATGTTCGCCGAGAACCTGCTCAAGCAAACCACACTCTAGGAGGCGACCGGCCATGGACCTTCGCGGCAAGAAAATCACCGTTCATGACATGTGCCTGCGCGACGGCATGCACCCCAAGCGCCACCAGATCAGCCTGGAGCAGATGCAGTCCATCGCCCAGGGGCTGGACGAGGCCGGCATTCCGCTGATCGAAGTCACCCACGGCGACGGCCTGGGCGGCAGTTCGGTGAACTACGGCTTCCCGGCGCACAGCGACGAGGAATACCTCTCGGCGGTGATCCCGCT
This sequence comes from Pseudomonas jinjuensis, assembly GCF_900103845.1. Classification (GTDB taxonomy): domain Bacteria; phylum Pseudomonadota; class Gammaproteobacteria; order Pseudomonadales; family Pseudomonadaceae; genus Pseudomonas; species Pseudomonas jinjuensis. The sequence continues at coordinate 42,686 of NZ_FNIJ01000026.1, read as the reverse complement.
GCTCAAGCGGGCCAAGGTTTCGGCGCTGCTGCTGCCGGGCATCGGCACCGTCGACCACCTGAAGATGGCCCACGAGCTGGGCGTGAATACCATTCGCGTGGCGACCCACTGCACCGAGGCGGATGTCTCCGAGCAGCACATCACCCATGCGCGCAAGCTCGGCATGGACACCGTCGGCTTCCTGATGATGGCGCACATGAACAGCCCGGAGGGGCTGGTCAGGCAAGCCCTGCTGATGGAGTCCTACGGAGCCAACTGCGTCTACATCACCGACTCCGCCGGCTACATGCTGCCGGATGACGTGACCGCCCGCGTGGCCGCCATCCGCGCCGCGCTGAAGCCGGAAACCGAGATCGGCTTCCACGGCCACCACAACCTGGCCATGGGCGTGTCCAATTCCATCGCCGCCATCGCCGCCGGCGCCACCCGTATCGACGCGGCCTGTGCGGGCCTCGGCGCCGGCGCTGGCAACACTCCGATGGAAATCCTCGTCGCCGTCTGCGACCGCATGGGCATCGATACCGGCGTCAGCGTGTTCGGCATCCAGGACGTCGCCGAGGACCGCGTGGTGCCGATCATGGACTTCCCGATCCGCAGCGACCGTGACGCCCTGACCATGGGTTATGCCGGTGTCTATGGCTCGTTCCTGCTGTTCGCCAAGCGCGCGGAGAAGAAGTACGGCGTGTCGGCGCGGGAAATCCTCGTGGAGATGGGCCGGCGCGGCATGGTCGGCGGCCAGGAGGACATGATCGAAGACACCGCGCTGACCCTGCTCAAGCGCCGTTCCGCCTCGGCCTGATCCCGTGACCACTCAACCCGCCGGCCCGCTGGGCTGGCGCACCCACGGCGTGCTCGCGCTGCTGGTGCTGGCCTATGCCGGCAGCTTCATCGGCCGGCAGGTCATCTCGGTGATGATCGAGCCGATCAAGCGGGAATTCGGCGCCAGCGACGCCGCCATGGGGTTGATCTCCGGGCTGGCGTTCGCGGCGGTCTATGTCGTCCTCGGCCTGCCCGCGGGACGGCTGGCGGACCGCTATCCGCGCGTCCGCGTGCTGGCCGTGGTGGCGGCGTTGTGGGCGCTGGCGACGCTGCTCTGCGGCCTCGCCGTGGGTTTCGCCATGCTGGTGCTGGCGCGCATGCTGGTGGCGGCGGCCGAGGCGCCGCTGTCGCCGGCGTCGCTGTCGCTGGTGGCCGATCTCTACCCGCCGCGTTATCGCTCGCTGGCGATCAGCTGCTTCACCGGTGCGCCGACACTCTCGGCGATCCTCGGCCTGAGCGTCGGCGCCTGGCTGGTGGAGGTGCACGGCTGGCGCTGGGGCTTCTTCCTCATATCCGTGCCACTGGGCGTCCTCGCCCTGGTCTTCGGCCTGCTGGTGCGCGAGCCGCCGCGCGGGCGCTGGGACGACCTGACCCTCACCCAGCAGAAGCCGTCCGGCATGCTCGCCAGCGCAATGGAACTGCTGCGCAATGGCGATTACCGCCTGCTGATATCCGCCACCGCGCTGACCACCTTCGGCGCCTTCTCCCTGGCGATGTGGAATACGTCGTTCCTGGTGCGTTCCCACGGGCTGTCGCTGCAGGAAGCGGGCATCCTCGCCGGCGTGGTGATGGGCACGTCCGCGGCGATCGGCAGCCTGTTCAGCGGCTGGCTCGCCGACCGCCTGTGCCTGATCGATCCCGCGTGGCTGCTGCGTATCCCGCTGATCGGCCACCTGGTGTCGCTGGCTTCACTGCTGGCCTACCTGTGCTGGCCGGCCGAGGTGGCCTTCATGCTCGGCGACCTGCCGGTGCCGACGGCGATCCTCTGGTGCGCACTGTCGTCGTTCTTCTCGGTGTGGTGGGTGGCGCCGTCCTTCAACCTCCTCACCCAACTGGTCAGCCCCTGGCAGCGCGCCACGGCCATCGCCCTGCAGACCATGCTGTCGACCCTGTGCGGGGTAGGGTTGGGGCCGCTGGTCACCGGCGCGCTCAGCGACGCGCTGATTCCCTTCGGTGGCGAAGAGTCGCTGCGCCATGCACTGGTGCTGGTGAACCTGACGCTGGTGGTGCCGTTCGCGTTGCTGGTCGTATTGCAGCGGAGGCGGGCGCAGACGACCGTGGTAACCGTCGAGACGGTGGCTGATCAGGCGTAGGGCGGGTGAAACCCGCCATTCCGGGCGTTGGATATCAATGGGTTGCACCCGCCCTACGGCCGGACGCAGAGCATCCAGGGCGGCGCTATCCGCAGCGATCGATACGCTGGTGCGGATGCCTGAACCTGTAGGAGCCAGCTTGCTGGCTCCTACACACAAGGTGTAAGCGCGCGGCGGATTGCCATCATTCCCACGCTCCCGCGTGGGAATGCATCCCAGGACGCTCCTGCGTCCCTAAGGGCTGGCGGATAACGCTGGCGCGTTATGCGCCCTACCCAAACGCTGCTGCCGGCCCTGTAGGAGCGGGCCATGCCCGCGACCAGGAGCGTCGCACGCATGGCGTGCTCCTACAAAAAGGGCATCGGCAGAATGAACGATCCACGTAGGGCAAAACCTGTCGGAGCGGAGCTTGCTCGCGAATGGCGGGGCCGGGTTCGCGAGCAAGCTCGCTCCTACAAATAGAGAAGCGGGACCGAACGGCCCCGCGAGGGGATCAGAACCGATTCGGCCGCATCATGGCATCCATGCCGCCATCGGCGAACACCACGGTGCCGTGCATGAAGCTCGCCTGTTCGGACAGCAGGAAGCGGATCACTCCGGCCAGCTCGTCCGGCTGGCTGCCGCGGCCTAGCGGGGCGACGAAGTTGCGGGTGGCCTCGCCGTATTTCGGGTCCTCGGTGGAGGCCTTGTACAGCGGCGTTTCCACCACGCCCGGCGCCACCACGTTGAGACGGATGCCCAGCTTCGCCCACTCGTGCACCTTGCGCCGTACCAGCACGCTCGCCGCGTACTTGGAGCCGGCGTAGGCCATGCTCGGTTCGTTGAGCTGGTTGGCGCCGGCCACAGCCGCTTCCTCGTCGCCGGCGAGCATCGCTTCGACCATCTCCAGCCTGTCCGCTCCCGGCTGCACCGAAGCCACCGAACCGACCACCACGGCCGACGGCGAATTGCCCTTGCCCAGGGCTTCGGCAAGGCCGTCCAGCAGCGCGCTGACGCCGAAGTAGTTCACCGCGACGATCAGCCCGCTGCTGGGCGCGGTGACGCCGAGGCCGGCGCACAGCACCAGGTGATCGAGCACGCCGCCGCTTTTCTCCAGCACCTGGCGGACGGCTTCTGCGCGGCCAGCCGGGGTGGACAGGTCGGCGTTGACATCGGCGCCGGCACGGTCGATGCCGATGATCTGGTGGCCGGCTTCGCGCAGCTGGCGGCACAGCGCCGCGCCGATTCCGGATGCCGATCCGGTTACTGCAGTGATGGGCATGTCTGTTTTCTCCATTTCTCGACAAAAGAAAAAAGGCCGGACTTGCCGGCCTTTTGTCAAACCAGTCAGCGTCCCTGCGCGCGCAGGGCGTCGGGGGTGAACATCTCGGGCTTGAGCGAGGCGTTGTTGAGGATCGGGCCGCGGGCTTCCTCGTTGGTCAGCGAGTAGGCCACGTACTGCCCGGAGTTCAGGTCATGGGAGAACTGCACGCCGGAGAACAGCGACTTCGAGTCCGGATGGTAGTAGAAGCTGGTGATCGAGTGCTTCCACAGCTTGCCGCGGGCATCGTAGTTGTCGGCCATCAGGGCGTTCCAGGTGTCCTCGTCGAGGAACAGCACGCGCTTGCCGTAGAGGTGGCGGTAGCCTTCCTTCAGCGTGCCTTCAAGCACCCATACGCGGCGCAGTTCGTAGCGCAGGAATTCCGGGCGCGGATGGTGCGGGGTCAGCAGGTCGGCGTACTTCACGCTGTTGCTGTTGACCTTGTAGGCGTTGATCGGAACGTAGATTTCCTTCTTGCCCAGGTTCTTCCACTCGTAGCGCTCGGGCGAGCCGTTGAACATGCGGTCGTCGTCGATGGTCATGGTGCCGTTGGTGCCGATCATCGGCTGGTCGAAGCCGAAGCCCGGCAGCATGCGCACGCGGCGGGTGCCCGGGTTGTAGCTCCAGGCCAGGCGGCCGCGGCCGGCCCAGTTGTAGAACTCCTGGGCGACGGTGTTGGTGCCGGCTTCGCGCACCGGTGCCAGGGAGATGTTCCAGGCGTAGGAACGCACGCCATCGGTGGTCGGACGCTCGTTCGGGCTGTTGTTCGGCGACAGGTTGCGGTTATGGGTGCGGCCCCAGCCGATGCTGCCGTCCGGCAGGACCGAGGCGATGGAGCGGATCACGTCCTCGATCCAGGCGCCGGGCGCCAGCAGGTGGTTCCAGACCAGCTCCGCACCGCTCTTCGGGATCGGGAAGGGCGCCTGGCCGAGGCCCTTGATGCCCAGGCCGTTGTCGGTCAGCTCGTTGTTCTCCGCGCCCCACTTGGCGTTGTCGCAGACGAATTTGGGATAGCCGAAGATGCGCTTGCCGGGATAGACCTCGATCTTGTAGGTCTCCGGGTACTTCTCGAACATCGCCATCTGGCCGGGGGTCAGGTGATCGGCCTGCTGGCGGTAGTTGCTGGCGTCGATGACCAGGCGCGGCTTCTCGTCGACGAACGGATCGACCGGCTTGTCGCCGGAATACAGCTGGTGCTTCCAGCCCGGCACTTCGTCGATGTACTGCCCGGTGAACTCGGGAATGGTGCCGTCGGCGTTGCCGGCCCTCTCGCCGCCCACGCAGGTCAGGTCCTTGCCCAGTCGTGCAGCTTCCTCGGGACTGACCTTCGCCAGTGCTGAAAGGGAAAGCGAAGAGCAGGCCGCCAGGGTGACGGCCAGCGCAATTCGTTTTGTTGTTGTTTTCATCTCGATTGACTCCGGAGGTTGTAGGGACAGACCCAGGAGTCATTCTTCACGCCCGCGGCAACCGGACATCGTCCGGAAAGACTATGGGCGACAAGTGCTTGCAAGCCGCGTGGAATCAGGACTTCAGTGCAAAACCGAACGGCGCCGCGCGGCATCGCCGGGCAGCGTTGGAAGGGGCCGGCGAGATGGTCGCCGGCCCAGGTCGGGCAGGTGTTTTCTATACCGGCGGCAGGCGGTCGAACCAGGGATGGGCCTGTTCCAGCTGTGCCGCCAGGCGAATCAGCGTGCGCTCCTCGCCGAAGCGGCCGGCGAACATCACGCCCACCGGCAGGCCGCTGTCGCTCCAGTGCAGCGGCACCGACATCGCCGGCTGGCCGGTGAAGTTGAACAGCGTGGTGAACACCGAATCGCGGGTCGCCAGGGGGCCGAACTTGTCCAGCGGCAGGTTCATGTCGAGCACGCCCAGCAGCGGCGGCTCCTCGACTATGGTCGGGCTGAGGATCAGGTCGTAGCGGCTCATGAACTGCGCCATCTGCTGGCGCAGCTGGTCGAGCCCGGCGATGGCCTGCTGGCGCTGCTCCGGGGTGATCCGCCGGCCCCACGCGAGCAGTTCGAAGTTCACCGGCTCCAGTTCGTCCTGGCGGACCGGGCGGCCGAGCAGCTTCTCGTAGGCCGTGATGCGATCCGAGACCTTCAGGCAGTTGATGGTGCCGCCCGCGGCCATGGCGGCCTTCATGTCGATCGGTGGAGTCGCCTCGACCACGTCATGGCCGAGCGCCTGGCAATGGCGGGCGGCGGCATCCACCGCGGCGCGGCAGGACGCCGATACCGGGAACGGCAGCAGCGGGTCGTGCATGAGGGCGATGCGCAGCTTGCCCGGCTCGCGCTTCACCTGGTCGAGGTAGCTGCCTTCGCCGGCCTGGCGCTCGTATTCGCCGCCCGGGTTGCGCTTGGCGAGGGCATCCAGCAGCGCGGCGCTGTCGCGGACGCTGCGGGCGACGACGTGTTGCGCGGAGATGACGCCCACCGAGCTGCTGCCGGCCGGGCCCAGCGGAACCAGCCCGGTGCTGGGCTTGAGGCCGAACAGGCCGCAGGCGGAGGAGGGGATGCGGATCGAGCCGCCGCCATCGCTGGCATGGGCCACCGGAACGATGCCCGCGGCCACCGCGGCCGCCGCGCCACCGGACGAACCGCCCGCGCTGTGCTTCGGGTCCCAGGGGTTGTGCGTCGCGCCGAACAGGGTGCCTTCGGTGCTCGGGCTGCTGCCGAATTCCGGGGTATTGGTCTTGCCGAAGATCACCAGGCCGGCCTGGCGCGCGTTGCTCACGAACGGGTCGTCGCTGGCGTTGCGCGCGTCGCGGAAGAAGCGCGAACCCTGGGTGGTCACGGTGTCGGCCATGCTCACGCCGAGGTCCTTGAGCAGGAACGGCACGCCGGCGAAGGGGCCTTCGGGCTTGAGGTTCTTCAGGCTGGCGCGGGCCAGATCGTAGTGCTTGAGCACCACCGCGTTGATCGCCGGGTTGACCTGCTCGGTGCGGGCGATGGCCAGTTCCAGCAGCTCGGCGGCGCTCACCTGGCCGCTGCGCACCAGCGCCGCGAGGGCGGTGGCGTCGTGCTTGCGGTACTCGTCGAAGCGCATGCCCGACGAGGCGAATGCCGCCGGTGCGGCGAAGTCCAGGGCAAGACCTCCGACCAGCACCGAACTGCTGGCGAGGAACTGGCGGCGGGAAAGTGGGTTCATCGGCGACCTCGTGATTGTTGTTGTCGTTGATTCAGGGGAGATAGGCCACGTGGTGCTGGCGCAGGACCGCTTCCGGCGTGGCATGGGTGGCGACGGTGAGCTGCGTCGTCCGTTCCGCCAGGGGCAGGCCGGGCGGGAGTCGCAGCGGGGCGTCGCCGTCGAGGGTCAGCCAGATCAGCGCTGCGAATGGGAAACCGGAGCCGTGGACCAGGTCAAGGCTGGCATGACGGACGTCCGGGAGATGCGCGAGTTTCTGGCCAAGCAGGTCCACCTGCCGGCGGAAGTCGCCGTCGTCCAGGTCGCCGCGCTGCAGGGCCAGGACGTGGCGGGTGCCGCCGTCAATCGGCGATCCGTGCAACGGAATCTCTTCCGCCCCCGCCACGCGAATCTGCGCCGGGTCCATGAATTCCTTCTCGTCGTCCACCAGCAGCGCCCGCGAGCGCGACTGCATCACCGCGCGGCCGTCGAAGCCGGGGTCCATGGCGAACTCGCTGAGGCAGTCGAAATCCACTGCGACACTGGCGGCGAGCACGTGATTGCGGGTGTAGCGGCGGTAGGGGAAGTGCTGCATGGCCAGCCAGCAGTGGGTGTTTTCGTAGTAGGCTCGGAATTCCGCCGGCGTCAGGTCACTGCGCCGGCTGATCAGCGAGATGGCTTTCATGGCACTCCCGGAACGGTTCTGGGCCGGGGATTCCGGCATTGCGCAAGTTGCCGGGGGAGGGAGGCCGCTGCCACGTCCGAACGGACGAGGCGTCGCCGTCCGGGCTGCCCTACCGTTTCGCCAACTACAAGAAACCGCCTGTCCACGGATACGGGAGGAAAGATGAGCGCGCACCTGCAAAGCACCGAACAATTGAGCCGTCTGCTGGCCGAACAGCGCCGGGTCTTCGATCAGGAAGGACCGGTTTGCGCCGAGACCCGCAAGCGGCGCATCCAGGCGGTGATCGACCTGCTGGTCGACCGCCACATGGCGCTGACCGAGGCGATGGACGCCGACTTCGGTGGCCGCCATCCGGGCTTCGGCCTGATGAACGACGTGCTCGGCTCGCTCGCCTCGCTCAAGCATGCCCGCGACCATCTGGAAGACTGGATGCCCAACGAGCCGCGCCAGATGATCGCGCCCTACGACCAGCTCGGCGCCAGCGCCTGGGTGCAGTACCAGCCCAAGGGCAGCATTGGCATCATCGGCACCTGGAACGCGCCGCTGTTCACCCTGCTCAGCCCGCTGGCCTATGCCTTCGCCGCCGGCAACCGCGCCGTGCTGAAGCCTTCCGAACTCACCGCCAATACCGCCGAGGTGCTGGCTGCCGCCATTGCCGAGCGCTTCGATCCGCTGGAGCTGGCAGTGATCACCGGCGGCGTCGAGGTTTCCCAGGCGTTCGCCAGCCAGCCCTTCAATCACCTGGTGTTCACCGGCAGCACCCGCGTCGGCCGCGAGATCATGCGCCGCGCCGCCGACAACCTGGTGCCGGTCACCCTCGAACTGGGCGGCAAGTCGCCGGTGATCATCGGCCGCAGCGCCGACCTGGCGGAAGCCGCCCGCCGCCTGGCCGCCGCCAAGGGCACCAATGGCGGGCAGATCTGCATTTCCCCGGACACCCTCTACGTGCCGCTGGAGCTGAAGGACGAATTCCTCCGTGAGTTCCGCGCCGCCTACAGCGCGCTGTATCCGTCCGCCGCCGGTAATCCGGACCTGGTCGCGGTAGTCAACGACGCGCACATGCGGCGCATCGACAGCTATCTGGACGACGCCCGCGAACTCGGCGCGGAGATCGTGCATTGCCCGGACGTGCCGGTGGAGGCGGGCCGCAAGCGGCCGCTGAGCATCGTCGTCAATCCGCCGACGAGCAGTCTGATCATGCAGGAGGAAATCTTCGGCCCGGCGCTGGTGCTGCTGACCTACAAGGAGGTGCGGCACGCCGTCGCCGAGATCAACGCGGGCGAGCGGCCGCTGGCGCTGTACTACTTCGGCACGGATGCGGCCGAGCAGGATTACGTGCTGTCGCACTCGCTCTCCGGCGGCGTGACGCTGAACGACGCGATGATGCATGCGGCGCTGGAGGATGCGCCGTTCGGTGGTGTCGGCTCTTCGGGCATGGGGCATTACCACGGCCGCGAGGGCTTCGTCGAATTCAGCCACGTGCGCACCGTGTTCAACGGCGCTCCGGTCGACCCGCGCCGGGAGTGGGGAACGTTGCCGCCCTATCACGAGCATTTCGCGGCCGGCATGGCCTCGATGATCAGCCGCTGAGCGTCCCTTTCGCCGCGGCATTTCCAGGCGCCCGTTCACCGGTTGGTGGCGGGCGTTTTTTTATGTCCGGCGGTTCATGGTTCTTAGGTGGGAGCGCAGGAATGATCGCAGTGTCCGGTGAGGTCGCGGGCATGGCCCGCTCCTACAACCGACTCCACCGTGGTCCCTGTAGGAGCGCGCCATGCGCGCGACATTGGCGTGCGCCATGGTTTCCGCGATCCGTGCCAGGAACCCGCCAATCCTAGTCCGCATTGACGATGAGCCCGCCACTCCCGCGTTCGGATAATCCAGCCAACCGCGCTAATTCGCAGCGGATTCACTGGAGGATTCCGGCATGTCAGCCACTCGGCAGAAAACACAAAAAGAACTCGAGCTGATCGACCGCGCGCGGCAGATGATTCCGGCGCTCAGGGAGCGCGCCGCGCAGGCCGATCGGGAGATGAAGATTCCCGACGAGACCGTCGCCGACATGGTCGAGGCCGGCTTCTTCCGCGTACTGCAGCCCAAGCGCTTCGGCGGCTACGAACTCGATCCGCGCGCCTTCTTCGAGATCCAGATGACCCTCGCCGAAGGCTGCATGTCCACCGCCTGGATCTACGGCGTGATGGGCGTGCACCCCTGGCAGCTGGCGCGCTATCCGCTGGAGGCGCAGGAGGATGTCTGGGGTAGCGACAGCGACACCCTGATCGGCTCCACCTACATGCCGGTGGCCCGCGTCACGCCGGTCGAGGGCGGCTATCGCATCAGCGGGCGCTGGGGCTTCTCCAGCGGCAGCGAGCACTGCAAGTGGACCCTGCTCGGCGGCATCATTCCGGCCGATGCCAATGGCGAAGGCTCCGAGCACGGTACCTTCCTCGTGCCGCGCAGCGACTACCGCATCGAGCGCAACTGGGACGTGGTGGGCCTGCGCGGCACCGGCAGCCACGACATAGTGGTCGAAGACGCCTTCGTGCCCTTTCACCGCGTGCAGCGCACCAACAACACCTGCATGGAAGCGACCCCGGGCCGCCTGGTGAATACCAGCCCGCTCTACGCCATTCCCTTCGCCCAGGTGTTCACCCGCGCGGTGTCCAGCTCGTGCATCGGCGCCCTGCAGGGCGCGATCAACGAGTTCCGCGCCGTCGCCGCCGCGCACATCGGCAAGCACGGCGCGAAGACCGCGGAAGACCCGCTGGCCCAGGAAGTGGTGGCCGACGCGACCCTGACCCTGGACATGCTGCGCCTGGTCCTCGAGCGCAACTTCGAGTCGCTCACCCGGCAGGCCGCCCGCGACGAATTCCCGGACGTGGAATCGCGCCTGCTGTACCGCTACCAGTCGGCCTACGTCACCAACATCTGCGCCGACAAGATCAGCCAGCTGCTGCGCTGCATGGCGGCGAGCGGGCTGTACAACACCAACCCGGTGGCGCGCACCTTCCGCGACATGCACCAGGCGCGCGGGCACATCTCCAACAACGTGGCGGCCTTCGCGCGCAGCTACGGCGCCGTGCAGCTCGGCCTGCCGAACCCCGATCCCTACGTCTGATCGCCCGGCGGCCCTGCGCTGCGGGGCCGCCGCATTCCGAGTGAGACTGCCATGCAAGAGAACAACAAGTACGCGCATGAATACGACGTGGTCGTGATCGGCTCCGGCGCGGGGGCGATGACCTCCGCGGTGGTCGCTGCCGATCACGGCCTGTCGGTGCTGGTGGTGGAGAAGGCCGCGCAGTTCGGCGGCACCTCCGCGCTGTCCGGCGGCGGCATCTGGATTCCCAACAACCACCATTTCAAGGCCAAGGGCGGCAAGGACAGCTTCGACAAGGCGCTCGGCTACCTGCACGCAGCGGTGAAAGGCCGCGTCGACGAGCGCCGGCTGAAGGCCTACCTCGAACACTCGCCGAAGATGATCCGCTACCTCGAGAAGCACTCGCGGGTGCGCTATGCGGTGGCCGAGAAATATCCCGACTACTACCAGGACCTGCCCGGCTCGCTGCCCGGCGGCCGCACCCTGGACCCGGAACTGTTCGACCTGTCCCAGCTCGGCGACGAACTGCCGAAGCTGCGCGAGGCGGCGCCGGGCAACATGCTCATGGGCCGCATCGCCTGGACCGCCCGCGATGCGCACAAGGCCATGGCCAGGACGCCCGGCTGGCGGCTGATGGTGCTGTGGCTGATGCTGCGCTACAAGCTGGACTTCGCCTGGCGGCGCAAGACCGGTAGCCGCCGTGACCGCCGCACCGCGCTGGGCAATGCGCTGATCGCCAGCCTCAGGGTGTCGCTGCTCGACCGCAAGGTGCCGCTGTGGCTGAACACCGAGCTGAGCGAGCTGATCGAGCAGGACGGCAAGGTCGCCGGCGTGGTCCTCCGGCGCGAAGGCCAGCCGATCCGCATCACCGCGCGCAAGGGCGTGATCCTTGCAGCCGGTGGTTTCGAGCAGAACCAGCAGCTGCGCGAGAAGTACCTGCCGCAGCCGACCAGCGTGGACTGGAGCGCCACGCCGGCCGGCGCCAACACCGGCGCGGCGCTGGAAGCCGCGCTGCGCATCGGCGCCGATACCGACCTGATGGACTGGGCCTGGTGGGCGCCGACCCTGCAGGTGCCCGGCGAGGACAAGTCCCGCGGCGTATTCGCCGAGCGTGCCTTCCCCGGCGCCATCGTGGTCAACGGCGAGGGCCGGCGCTTCGTCAACGAGGCGGCGCCGTACCTGGAATTCGTCGACGCCATGTACCGCGACAACCAGGCCACCAGCGGCCGCAGCGTGCCGGCCTGGGCGATCTTCGACAGCCATTTCCGCTTCCACTACGCCATGGGCCCGCTGATGCCGGCGCAGATCATGCCGGACAGCCGCCTGCGCAAGGAATGGCTGGGCAAGGTGTACTGGAAGGCCGACACGCTGGACGAGCTGGCGGCGCAGATCGGCGTGGACGCGGGCGGCCTGAAGGAAACCGTGAAGCGCATGAACCGTTACGCCGAAACCGGCATCGACGAGGAGTTCGCCCGCGGCGGCAACGAATTCGACCGCTACTACGGCGACAGCAACGTCAGCCCCAACCCCTGCCTGGCGCCGATCGGCAAGGGCCCGTTCTACGCCATGCGCATGAACGCCGGCGACATCGGCACCAAGGGCGGCCTGCTGACCAACGCCCGCGCGCAGGTGCTGCACAAGAGCGGCGAGCCGATCGACGGCCTGTACGCCATCGGCAACACCTCCGCCTCGGTGATGGGCACCACCTATCCCGGCGCCGGCGCCACCCTCGGCCCGGCCATGACCTTCGGCTACATCGCGGCGCGGCACCTGGCCGGCGTCGAGTGAGGTAAGAAAGATGAGCAACAGACTGATCAACAAGGTCGCCATCGTCACCGGCGCCGCCAGCGGCGTCGGCGAAGCCACCGCCCGGCAATTCATCGCCGAGGGCGCGCGGGTGATCATGACCGACCTCAACGCCGAGGCCGGCCGCAGGATCGCCGACGAACTGGGCGGCAACGCCCTGTTCGTGCAGCAGGACGTCGGCAGCCCGGAAGCCTGGCGCGAGCTGGCGACCCTGGTGCGCGAGCGCTACCAGCGCCTCGACGTGCTGGTGAACAACGCCGGCATCCTGATTCCCGGCACCATCGAGGAAGCCTCCCTGGAGGACTGGCACAAGCTGCTGCGGATCAATTCCGACAGCGTCTTCCTCGGCTGCCAGACCGCGCTGGAACTGATGACCCTGAGCGGTGGCGGCGGCTCCATCGTCAACATGTCGTCCATCGCGGCCATCGCCGGGCGCGACGACTACGTGGCCTACAGCGCCAGCAAGGGCGCGGTGGCGGCGCTGACCCGCAGCGTCGCCGCGCACTGCCGGCGCCGCAAGTACCGCATCCGCTGCAACTCGGTGCACCCGGACGGCATCCTCACGGCGATGACCCGCGCCTCCTATCCGAAGGGCGTCGACCCGGCGCGCTTCACCATCGACAGCGACCCGATGAACCGCGCCTGCCTGCCCGAGGACGTGGCCCATGCCGTCGTCTATCTGGCGTCCGACGAGTCCCGCGCGGTCAACGGCATCGAGCTGCGCGTCGACAGCGGCCAGTTCGTGATGAGCATCTGACCATGAACGCACCCGAGTACATCAGCCTGCGGGTGGCCGAGGTGGTCGCCGAGACCGCCGACAGCTGCTCCTTCGTCTTCGACGTGCCGGTGGAGCTGGCCGAGCGCTTCAGCTACCGGCCCGGCCAGTTCCTTACCCTGCGCATTCCCCACGGCGACAGCTGGTTGCCGCGCTGCTACTCGCTGTCCAGCTCGCCCGCCGAGGACGAGCCGCTGCGCGTCACGGTCAAGCGCGTCGACGACGGCCGCGGCTCCAACTGGCTGTGCGACCAGCTCAAGCCGGGCGCCAGCATCCAGGTGCTGCCGCCGGCCGGCGTGTTCACCCCGCGCAGGCTGGACGGCGATTTCCTGCTGTTCGCCGGCGGCAGCGGCGTCACCCCGGTGCTGTCGATCCTGCGCAGCGTGCTGCGCCAGGGCAGTGGGCGGGTGCGGCTCATCTACGCGAACCGCGACGAGCGTTCGGTGATCTTCGCCGAGCGCCTGCGCGATCTGGCCGCCGAGTATCCCGAGCGGCTGCAGGTGATCCACTGGCTGGACAGCGTGCAGGGTCGTCCCAGCGTCGCCCAGCTGGCGGGCCATGCCGAAGGCTTCGAGGGCGCCCAGGCGTTCATCTGCGGGCCGGGGCCGTTCATGGACGGCTCGGTCGAGGCGCTGCGCCTGGCGGGATTGTCCAATGCGGCCATCCATGTCGAACGCTTCGTCTCGCTGCCCGGCGAGGACGAGCAGCCGGCGCCGAGCGCTCCGGTCGAAGGCGCGTCGGCGGCCCGCCTGACCGTCGAACTGGACGGCGAAGTGCGCGAGATCGACTGCGAGCCCGGCGAGGTGCTGCTGACCGCCATGCGCCGCGAGGGCATGAAGCCGCCGCACTCGTGCCTGGTCGGCTCCTGCGCCTCGTGCATGTGCACGCTGGTCTCCGGCGACGTCGAGCTGCTCGCCAACGACGCCCTCGACGCCGAAGAACTGCGCGAAGGCTGGACCCTGGCCTGCCAGGCCGTGGCCACCAGCGCCAAGGTCCACCTGCGCTTCCCTGACTGACGAGTAGCCGCCATGACTTCCCGCGAATCCATCCTCACCGGCAGCACGGCGGACACCGCCACCGCTGCCACCATTCCGGCGCTGATGCTGGCGGCGGCGATCCAGCACGCCGGGCGCGCCGCCCTGGAGTCGGCCGAGCAGCGCATCGACTACGCCGAACTGCCCGAGCGCGTGCTGACCATCACTCGCGCGCTGATGGCCGCCGGCGTCCAGCCGGGCGACCGCGTCGCGGTGTGGGCGCCGAACAGCATCGACTGGGTGCTGCTCGCCCTCGGCCTGCAATGCGCCGGCGCGCTGCTGGTGCCGCTGAACACGCGGATGAAGGGCGCCGAGGCGGCCGACATCCTCGAACGCAGCGGGTCCCGCGTGCTGTTCGTGCAGCAGCGCTTCCTCGGCATCGACTATCCGGCGATGCTCGCCCCGCACCGGCCGCGGAGTCTGGAGCGGGTCGTGGTGCTGGATGCCGAATCATCCTGCGGTGAGGGCGAGTGCGGCCTCGCCGCGTTCCTCGCCGCTGGCCGCGAGATCAGCCTCGGCGCCGCCCTTGGGCGTGCGCGGGCGGTGCGTCCCGAGGACCTTGCCGACCTGCTGTTCACCTCCGGCACCACCGGCAAGCCGAAGGGCGTGATGTGCGCCCACGGCCAGAGCCTGCGGGCCTTCCGCGAGTACGTGCGGATCATCGGCCTGCAGCCGGGCGACCGCTATCTGGTGGTCAATCCGTTCTTCCATTCCTTCGGCTACAAGGCCGGCTGGCTGACCTGCCTGCTGGCCGGCGCGACCATCCTGCCGCACGCGGTGTTCGATGCCGAGGCGATCTTCCAGCGCGTGGCCACCGAGCGCATCACGGTGATGCCCGGCCCGCCGACGCTGTACCTGTCGATGCTCGCCCACCCCGGCCTGCGCAGCGCCGACCTGTCCAGCCTGCGCGTGGCGGTGACCGGCGCCTCGACCATCCCGCCGGTGCTGATCGAGCGCATCCGCAGCGAACTCGGCTGCGCGGTGGTGACCACCGCCTACGGCCTCACCGAATGCGGCGGCCTGGCAACCATCTGCGATCCACAGGACGCGGCGGAGACCATCGCCGGCACCAGCGGCAAGCCGATTCCCGGCACCGAGGTGCGCATCGTCGATGCCGACAACCAGCCGCTGCCGCAGGGCGAGGCGGGGGAGATCTGCCTGCGTGGCTTCCACGTGATGCAGGGCTACTTCAACAACCCCGAGGCGACCGCGGAGACCATCGACGCCGATGGCTGGCTGCACACCGGCGACATCGGCAGCCTGGACGCCGCCGGCAACCTGCGCATCACCGACCGCCTCAAGGACATGTTCATCGTCGGCGGCTTCAACTGCTATCCGGCGGAGATCGAGGCGGCACTCAGCGAGCACCCGGCGATCGCCCAGGTCGCGGTGATCGGCATTCCCGACGAGCGCATGGGCGAGGTGGGCTGTGCCTGCGTGGTGCTGCGCGAAGGTGCGGTGCTCGACGAGCCCGGGCTGATCGCCTGGAGCCGCGAGCACATGGCCAACTACAAGGTGCCGCGCAAGGTGGCGTTCTACGAGCGCCTGCCGAGCAATGCGTCGCACAAGGTGGACAAGCAGGCGTTGCGAAGGGAGCGGGGGTAAGGCGCCATCCGCGCCGGATGCTCTTGGCGTAGGAGCGAGCTTGCTCGCGAAGCGTTACTCCGCTGGTTCGCGAGCAAGCTCGCTCCTACAAGGGCGGCGTCTGACGTACCGGATTCAGGGAACGCTGGCGCAATGCGGGGCGCTTTTGTAGGAGCGGGCCATGCCCGCGAAATTTCGGCGCCGCGGATGTCGCGCGCATGGCGCGCTCCTACAGTCCATCACCGGAGCCGTTCCTGTAGCCCTGGCAAGTCAGCCGGGCAGGGTGGAAAACGCGAAGCGTTTTCCACCAACCTTGCGGAGCGTCAGGCGGTGAGGCTGCCACCATTGAGCGGCAGCACCTGCCCGGTCACCCACGCCGCCTCGCGCGAGGCGAAGTAGGCGACGCCGGCGCCGACGTCCTGCGGCGAGCCGGCGCGCGGCACGAAGCAGGTCTTCTTCGCCAGTTCCCCGGAGTCCCAGTTGTTCATGGTGCCGAGGGACAGCGCATTCACCGTGATGCCCTTGCGCCCGGTTTCCGCCGCGAGCTGGCGGATGAAGCCGACGACGCCGGCCTTGGAGGCCGCATAGGCAGCGATGCCCATGGGCAGGCCGGCGCGCCAGGATTCGGAGGTGATCGCCACCACCCGGCCGTAGCCGCGCTCGATCATGCCGGGGATCGCCACGTGGCAGATGTTCATCAGGCCGAACATGTTCAGGCGGACCATGCGCTCCCAGTCGGCCGGGGTCGATTCGACGAACTTGGCGTAGCCCATGCCATCCACCGGCACGCCGGCGTTGGAGACGAGGATATCGACCGCGCCGACGGTCTCGAACATCGCCTTGACCTGCGCGTAGTCCGTCACGTCGGCGGGAGCGGCGATGGCGTTGAAGCCCTGCTCGCGCAGCTGGCGTACCGCCTCTTCGGCGCGGTCGGCATAGAAGTCGTTCACCGCCACCGTGGCGCCCAGGCGGGCCAGGGTTTCGGCGATGCCGAAGCCCATGCCGCGGCCGGCGCCGGTGACCAGGGCGACCTGGCCTTCCAGGGAAAACATCGGTTGCTGCATCGCGTTTGCTCCTTCGTCAATGTCCTTCAAATCGGGCCGGGCGCTTCTCGATGAAGGCGTGCATGCCTTCCTTCTGGTCGCGCGAGGCGAACAGCAGGGCGTTGGCCTTGCGCTCCAGGGCCAGGCCCGCTTCGAGGGAGGCGTCCATCCCGGCGAGGATCACCTCCTTGATCTGTTCCGCGGCCAGCGGCGGCATGCCGGCGATCATCTCCGCCTGCGCCAATGCGTGGGCCTGCACCTGCTCGTCCTCCACCACTTCGCTGACCAGCCCGGCGACCCAGGCTTCCTCGGCGCTGATCGGCCTGCCGGTCAGCGCCATCTGCATGGCCTTGGCCTTGCCCACCGCGCGCACCAGGCGCTGGGTGCCGCCGATGCCGGGCATGATGCCGATGCGGATTTCCGGCTGGCAGAACTTCGCGCCGCGCCCGGCGATGATGATGTCGGCCAGCATCGCCAGCTCGCAGCCGCCGCCGTAGGCGTAGCCGCACACCGCGGCGATCACCGGCTTCGGGCAGTGCTGGATCGGCGCCCAGACGCGCTCGGTATGGCGCTGGAGAATCTCGATGGGGCCGACCCCGGCCATGCTGGAAATGTCGCCACCAGCGGCGAACACGCGCTCGCCGCCGGTCAGCAGCACGCAGCGCACGGCCGGGTCGGCGCCCAGGCGGGTGAAGTGCTCGGAGAGCAGGGCCTGCAGTTCCAGGCTGAGGGCGTTGTTCACCTTGGGTCGGTTCAGCCGCAGCCGGGCGACGCCGGCGGCGGGGAAGTCGAGCAGGACGGTGGGCTCTTCGGACAGGCTCATGCGTCGGTTTCCTGGGCAGGGGCGGGCACACGGCGCCCGCGTGAAGATGCCTGCATTGTCGAAACCGTCCCCGCGCGGTTCATCGTCCGTTCAGACGACGAGGCATCCTGCGGCAGGCGCCACCATTGACCACAAGCGGTCATGGGAGGAATGCCCGATGGATGCAAACAAGAGTCTGGATTACAGCGGCCGGGTGGTGCTGGTCACCGGCGGCACCAAGGGGATCGGCGCGGGCATCGCCCGGCGCTTCCTCGAAGCCGGCGCGGATGTGGTGGTCTGCGGCCGCCAGCAGCCGGAACGACTGCCCGAAGCCAAAGGCCGGCAGGCCGTGTTCATCGCCGCCGACGTGCGCGACGGCGACTCGCTGGCGCAGCTCTTCGCCAGCCTGCACGAGCGCTTCGGCCGGCTCGATGTGGTGATCAACAACGCCGGCGGCAGTCCCGCCGTGGACGCCGCCAGCGTTTCGCCGCGCTTCAGCGAGGGGATCATCCGCCTCAACCTGGTCGCGCCGCTGAACGTCGCCCAGCAGGCCAACCGCCTCATGCAGGAGCAGGCCGGCGGCGGGGTGATCCTGTTCATCGGCAGCATCAGCGCCCTGCGCCCGTCGCCGGGCACCGCCGCCTATGGCGCGGCCAAGGCCGGCGTGCTCTCGCTGGTCAGCTCGCTGGCGGTGGAGTGGGCGCCGAAGGTGCGCGTGGTGGCGGTCAGTCCCGGGCTGATCCGCACCGAGCAGTCGCACCTGCACTACGGCGACGAAGCGGGCATCCGCGCCGTCGGCGAAACCATTCCGGCGGGGCGCCTCGGCGAGCCGGAGGACATCGCCAACGCCTGCCTGTACGCGGCATCGCCCATGGCTTCCTACCTCAGCGGCAGCAACCTGCTGCTGCACGGCGGCGGCGAGAAACCGGCCTTCCTGGCGGCTTCCAATTCCAGCACCTGATCCAACCCGACAGGGCCGCTCGCGGCCTCGTCCAGCAGACATCCAGGAGACGAACTTGGCTGATCAAGAACTGATTGAAAAAGTCCGCGCCATGGTCGGACGCGAGTACGGTCGCGTCTACGCCTGGGACGCGGTGAATGCCCCGATGATTCGCCACTGGTGCGAGATCATGGGCGTCGACAATCCCCTCTACACCGACCGCGCCTTCGCCCGCGACGCCGGCTACGACGACGTGATCGCGCCGCCCGCCATGCTGCAGGTGTGGGGCATGTCCGGTCTCGACCTGGACAACTACGCGCCGGGCTCCACCAGCGAGAACTCCTTCGAAGTGCTGCAGCTGATCGAGCCCTACGGCTATCCGGCGGTGGTCGCGGTCAACTCGGAGCTGTACTTCGACCGCGATATCCAGCTCGGCGAGCGCCTGTACTTCACCAGCCGCCTCGACTCGGTGAGCGACGAGAAGACCACGCCGCTGGGCACCGGTTTCTTCGTCACCCAGCTGATGACCTACTACTCGGAGAAAGGCCAGGGCGAGGCCGACGAGAAGGTCGGCTCGCAGCTGTTCCGCGTCTTCAAGTTCCGCCCGGCTGCGCGTCCGGCGGCAGAAGAGAAACCCGCCAAGCCCGTGGCCAGGCGCCCGCTGCCGGGCGTCAGCGACGACACCCGCTATTTCTGGGAAGGCTGCGAGGCCGGCAAGCTGCTGATCCAGCGCTGCACCGCCTGCCAGACCCTGCGCCATCCGCCGGCGCCGGTGTGCATCGAGTGCCACAGCTTCGACTGGGACACCGTCGAGGCCAGCGGCAAGGGCAAGCTGTACTCCTTCGTGGTCATGCACTACCCGGAAGTGCCGCCGTTCGACTACCCGAACCCGGTCGGCCTGGTGGAGCTGGACGAGGGCGTGCGCGTGATCGCCGGCCTGGTCGGAGTGGACCGCGCCGAACTGCGGATCGGCCAGCGCCTGCAGGTGGAATTCCAGCGCTTCGACGATCAGCAGACCCTGCCGCAGTTCCGGCCGGTCGCAGAGTGAGGGGCGAGGCATGGACTTTTCCCTGACCGAAGACCAGAAGGCCATCGCCGAGATGGCCGGCGGCGTGTTCCGCGACTACTGCACGGACGAGCGCCTGCGCGAATTCGACCTGTCCGGCAAGCCGTTCATGGCGGAGCTGTGGGGCACCTGCATCCAGACCGGACTGCTGGCGCTGGCCATTCCCGAAGCCGTGGGCGGCAGCGGGCTGGGCATGACCGAACTGATGGGCGTGCTGCAGGCGCAGGGCGCCGGACTGGGCCAGGTGCCGCTGTGGCAGCACCAGCTCGGCACCGCGGCGCTGGCGCGCTGGGGCGATGAAAGCCTGCACGGGCTGCTGGAGGAACTGGCCGCCGGCACGCGCCTGCTCAGCCTGAGCTTCAACGGCAGCGCCGACAGCCCCGGCATCGGCCTGCGCCTCAGCCGCAGCGAACGCGGCCTGCAGCTCGACGGCACCATCAATGCCGTACCGCTGGCGGGCCATACCTGCCGCCTGCTGCTGCTCGCCGAAGGCGAGGAGGGCGCGCAACTGGTGCTGATCGAACCGCGCGATGCCGGCGTTGCGCTGACTCCGGGCGTATACACCCATGGCCTTGCCGTGGCCGATGTGCAATGCGACGGGGTGATCGTGGAAGCCGCTCATGTGCTGCCGGTCGCCGCCACCGCATGGCTGGAGCAGCGCGCCATCGCCGCCCTGGCTGCATTGCAGGTGGGCGTCAGCGAGGAGCAGATCCGCCGCACCGTCGAGTACGTCAACGAGCGCCGCCAGTTCGATCGCGCCATCGGCACCTTCCAGGCCGTGCAGATGACCATGGCCGACTGCCGCATCGCCGTCGAAGCGCTGCGCACCGCGCTGTACCAGCTCTGCTACCGCCTGGACAACGACCTCGGCTGCGACAGCGAAGCGCTCGCCACCCGCTGGCTGACCTGCGAGACCGGCCATCTGGTCGGCCACAAGACGCAGCACGTGCACGGCGGCATCGGCGTCGACCTGACCTATCCGATTCACCGCTTCCTCTACTGGAGCCGCGACCTCAGCCACGGGCTGGGCGGTTCCGCTGCCAGCCTCGAACGCCTGGGGGACTGGCTGGCCAACAATGACAAGCTGGGATGGAAATATGACCTCGAAGAAAACCAGAGCATTCGCTGACGTATCCCTGGGCGAACAGCTTCCCGAGCTGGTCGTGCCGATCACCGTCACCCTGATCAACGGCGGCGCCATCGCCACCCGCGACTACTTCCCCGGTCATCACGACAAGGAAGCCGCGCAGGCCCTCGGCTCGCCGCACATCTTCATGAACATCCTCACCACCAGCGCGCTGGTGCAGCGCTTCGTCGAGGAGTGGGCCGGCCCGCTGGCGCGCTTCAAGGACATCCGCATCAAGCTCGGTGCGCCGAACTATCCCGGCGACAGCATGACCTTCAGCGGCGAAGTGAGCGAGCGCGACGAGGCGTCCGGCACCCTGACCGTCACGCTGCGCGGCAGGAACTCCATGGGCAACCACGTCAGCGGCACAGTGGCGCTGGCATTGCCGGCATAAGAGGGAGAAGGGTTCATGAGTCAATCACAGCTTTCCGGCAAGGCCGCCATCGTCGGCCTCGGCGCCACCGAGTTCTCCAAGAATTCCGGACGCACCGAACTGCGCCTGGCGATGGAGGCGACCCTCGCCGCGCTCGCCGACGCCGGCATCGACCCCAGTGAAGTGGAGGGCTTCAGCTCCTACTCGGTGGACAAGGTTCCCGAATACGAGATCGCCCGCCTGCTCGGCTGCAAGGACGTGAAGTTCTTCTCCCAGGTGCCCCACGGCGGCGGCGCCGCCTGCGGGCCGATCATGCACGCGGCCATGGCGGTCGCCACCGGCGTGGCGAAGACCGTGGTGGTCTACCGGGCGATGAACGAGCGCTCCTGGTACCGCTTCGGCACCGGCAGCTACGGCTTCGGTTCGACGCCGATCTTCGACAACGTCAACTACGGCTGGTACATGCCCCACGGCTTCCATACCCCGGCGGCCTGGGTCGGCATGTTCGCCCAGCGCTACATGCATACCTATGGCGCCACGTCGGAAGACTTCGGCCGGGTGGCGGTGGCGGTGCGCGATTTCGCCGCGACCAACCCGGCGGCGTTCTTCTACCAGAAGCCGATCACCCTGGAAGAGCACCAGGCGTCGCGCTGGATCTGCGAGCCGCTGCACCTGCTGGACTGCTGCCAGGAATCGGACGGCGCCGTTGCGCTGGTCATCACCTCCGCCGAGCGCGCCCGCGACCTCAAGCAGAAGCCGGTCGTCATCAAGGGCGCCTCCCAGGGCGTCACCGAAGGCCAGCAGAGCATGACCTCGTTCTACCGCAAGGACATCACCGGCCTGCCGGAGATGGGCGTGGTGGCGCGCGAGCTGTATCGCCAGTCCGGCATCGGCCCGAAGGACATCCAGACCGCGGTGATCTACGACCACTTCACCCCGTTCGTGCTGCCGCAGCTGGAAGAGTTCGGCTTCGTCCCGCGCGGCGAGGCGAAGGACTTCATCCGCGCCGGCGAGCATGCGCGCGGCGGTTCGCTGCCGATCAACACCCACGGCGGCCAGCTCGGCGAGGCGTACATCCACGGCATGAACGGCGTCGCCGAGGGCGTGCGCCAGGTGCGCGGCAGCGCGGTGAACCAGGTCGCGGATGTCGAGCACGTGCTGGTGACCGCCGGTACCGGCGTGCCCACCAGCGGCCTGATCCTTGGCGCGGCATGAGGAAGCAAGCATGTTCGTGGACCTGACAGACGAGCAGAAACGCCTGCGCCTCAAGGTGCGGGACTACTTCACCGAACTGATGACCCCGGAGCTGCGCGCCGAACTGCGCGGCGCCGAGGGCGGCGACACCTTCCGCAACGTGGTCCGGCAGATGGGCCGCGACGGCTGGCTGGCTGTCGGCTGGCCGAAGGAATTCGGCGGCCAGGGCTACGGCCCGACCGAGCAGCTGATCTTCTTCGAGGAAGCCAACATCGCCGGCGCGCCGCTGCCCTTCGTCACCATCAGCACGGTCGGCCCGGCGCTGATGGCCCACGGCTCGGCGGCGCAGAAGGAGCGCCTGCTGCCGGGCATCGCCGCGGGCGAGATCAACTTCGCCATCGGCTACTCGGAACCGGCGGCCGGCAGCGACCTGGCCACGCTGAAGACCTCGGCGCGGCTGGAAGGCGAGCACTTCGTGGTCAACGGCAACAAGCTGTGGACCTCGGGCGCCGACTCCGCCGACTTCATCTGGCTGGCGGCACGCACCAACCCGGACGAGCCGCGCCACAAGGGCATCTCGATCCTGATCGTGGATACCACCAGCGAGGGCTTCTCCCACACCGTCATCCCGACCTGCAGCAACAGCACGGCGGCGACCTACTACGACAACGTGCGGGTGCCGCGCGAGATGCTGGTGGGCGAGCTGCACAAGGGCTGGCAGCTGGTCACCGCGCAGCTCAACCACGAGCGGCTGGGCCTCGGCTCCTGGTCGGACCGGGTGGTGGGCATGTTCCGCCGCGTCTACCAGTGGGCCAGGACCCCGGACGAGCAGGGCCGCCGCGCCATGGACAAGCCCTGGGTGCGCAGCCTGCTCGCCGAGTGCTATGCGCGGATCGACGCGATGCGGCTGATCAACTTCCGCATCGCGGCCGAACTGGAACAGGGCCACGTCGAGGTCGCCCTGGCGTCGGTGACCAAGGTGTATGGCTCGGAGTCGGTGGTGGAAATCCTCCGCAAGCTCAGCGAAGTGGTAGGGGCGAGCGGCCTCGTGCGAGCCGGCAGCGCTGCCGCGGCGCTGCTCGGGGAGCTGGAATACGACGTGCGTGCCGCGGTGACGCTGACCTTCGGCGGCGGCACCAACGAGATCCAGCGCGAGCTGATCGCCCAGTTCGGCCTCGGCATGCCGCGTTCGCGCTGATTGTCCGGGTTTCAGGCCGGCGCGGGCTCCTTGCGCCGGCCTTTCTTTTTTCTGGAGATTGGCAGGGGAAAACCCGTAGGGCGAATGAAGCGGAACGCTTCATCCGCCGATGGGCAGGGTGCCGATGTCACGGCGGATAACGCTGGCGCGTTATGCGCCCTACACGAAGCCGCGGCATTTGTACCGTCCTGTAGGAGCGGGCCATGCCCGCGACCAGCCACGGTGTCGCGCGCATGGCGCGCTCCTACAGGGGACACCCACGCCCCATCGACGCGGGAGCGTCGAGAGCGGCATTCCCACGCAGGAGCGTGGGAACGATAAAACGGCGGATAACGCTGGCGCGTTATGCGCCCTGCACGAAGCCGCGGCACTTGCACCGTCCTGTAGGAGCGGGCCATGCCCGCGACCGAATAAATTTTCGCAAGCCCCGCACGCACACCGGATACCGTGTCCAACCGCCCCCACCCGCATCGTTCGTCCAGACTATGAAGCCCGCCCCGCACCGCCCGTATCATCCTGCCATCGACGAACAGACGGAGTGCGAGTCCATGCAGAAGCGCTACAGCCCGGGACGTGCGTGCAGGGCGGAAGAGGTTCCCTATTGGGATGTGGATACCGACGTCGCCATCGTCGGCTTCGGTGCGGCGGGCAGTTGTGCGGCGATCGAGGCGCGCCAGGCCGGCGTCCGCGTGGACATCTTCGAAGTCGCCTCCGCCCCCGGCGGTAGCGCCAGCCTTTCCGGCGGCGAGGTCTATGTCGGCGGCAATGGCGGCACCGACGTGCAGCGCGAGGCCGGTTTCGAGGACTCCACCGAGGACTTCCGCCGCTACCTGATGATGGCCGGCGGCCCGGCGGCCGATGCCGAGCGCGTCGGGCTGTACGCCGAGCACGGCGTCGAGCACTTCGGCTGGCTGCGCGAGCAGGGCGTGCCGTTCAAGGGCACCTACCTGCCGGGCAAGTGGATCGAGCCGGTCAGCGACGACACCCTGCTCTGGTCCGGCAGCGAGAAGGCCTGGCCGTTCAGCGCCGAAGCCAGGCCGGCACCGCGCGGGCATACCGTGCAGTTCGAGGGCTGGGGCGGCGGCAAGCTGCTGATGGAAAAGCTCAGCGAACGCGCACTGGCCCTCGGCGCCACGGCGCATTACGACAGCCGGGCGCTGTGCCTGGTGGTCGAGGAAGACGGCAGCGTCTGTGGCCTGGTGGTGCGCAGCCAGGGCGAGGAACGCTTCGTGCGGGCGCGCCATGGCGTGGTGCTGGCGGCCGGCGGCTTCATCGGCAACGCCGCGATGGTCGAGCGCTTCGCGCCGGCGGCCAAGGTCTGCACGCAACTGGTCACCGGCGGCAACGACGACGGCTCGGGCATCCGCATGGGCATCAGCGTCGGCGCCGCGACCCTGAACATGCAGGAGTTCTTCGCCACCATTCCGTTCTTCCCGCCGGCCTCGCTGGTCAAGGGCATCTTCGTCAACGAGCGCGGCCAGCGCTTCATCAACGAGGACGCCTATCACGGCCGCGTCGCCCACCATGTGCTGCGCCAGCCGAACGGCCGCGCCTGGCTGCTGGTGGACAACGAGATCTTCGGCCGCCCGATGCTTCAGGAAGACATCGAGATCGCCGCGGTCGGCGAAAGCTGGACGGAAATCGCCGAGGAACTCGGCCTGCCCGCCGGCGAACTGGAACACACGGTCGCTGAATTCAATCGCCACGCCGCCGCAGGCTCGGACCCGTTGCTGCGCAAGGATGCCGAATGGCTGCGGCCGCTCAGCGAACCGCCGTTCGCCGCGCTCAGCTATTGCCTCGATTCCCTCGAAGCGCACGCCTTCACCCTGGGCGGCCTGGCGACCCGGCCGAGCGGCGAGGTGCTGGATGCCGACGGCAATCCCATCGCCGGCCTGTACGCCGCCGGGCGCACCGCCTGCGGCCTGCCGCGCTGGGGCGAGGGCTACAGCTCTGGCCTGTCGCTGGGCGACTCCACCTTCTTCGGACGGATGGCCGGCCGCACCGCCGCCGCGCGCACCTAGGGCGCTCCGTCGGGTCGACGGCTTCTCGTCCGTCCGGACGTGGTCGCCGACCCGCGCGCCTCGATAGAGTGCCTATCAATCGCTGTCAGGATTTTCATGCCATGAGTGATATCGAATTGTTCCGCCAGGAGGTTCGCGCCTGGCTCGAGGCCAACTGCCCGGCGTCGATGCGCACGCCCATGCCGGCCGACGAGATGGTCTGGGGCGGCCGCGAGGTCGAGTTCAAGCACGAGGACCAGCGCCTGTGGTTCGAACGCATGCGCGACAAGGGCTGGTTCTGCCCGGACTGGCCGGTGGAGTACGGCGGTGGTGGACTCGATCCGAAGCAGGTGGCCGTGCTGGAGCGCGAGATGCGCCGCATCCACTGCCGCCCGCCGCAGATCAACCTGGGCATCTGGATGCTCGGCCCGGTGATCCTCGAATTCGGCAGCGACGAACAGAAGCGCGAACTGCTGCCACCGATGGCGCGCGGCGAAGTGCGCTGGTGCCAGGGCTTCTCCGAGCCGAACGCCGGTTCCGACCTCGCCAGCCTGCGCACCAGTGCGCGGCTGGAAGGCGACGAATTCGTCGTCAATGGCACCAAGATCTGGACTTCCTACGGCAACAAGTCCGACTGGATGTACGCGCTGGTGCGCACCGGCCCGATGGAGCCGAAGCAGGCCGGCATCAGCCTGATCGTGCTGGACATGCGCTCGCCGGGCGTTACGGTTTCGCCGATCGACCTGATCAGCGGCAAATCGACCTTCTGCCAGGTGTTCTTCGACAACGTCCGCGTGCCGCGCAGCCAACTGATCGGCGAACTGAACGGCGGCTGGGCGCTGGCCAAGGCGCTGCTGCAGCACGAGCGCCGGTCCATGTCCCGGTTCAGCGAATTCAGCCTGCCGACCCATTTCGATCTGCTCGAATACCTCGGCCGGTACCTGCCGGCCCCCAGCCAGCCGGGCGAGATCGCCCTGGCCCAGCGCGCCGTGGCCTGCGCCATGGACGAACACGCCTACAGCCTGACCAACCGGCGCCTCACCGAGATGATGTCGGCGCGCCAGGATGTGTCCGAGCTGATGGCGATTTCCAAGCTGGTGCATACCGAGCAGGAACGCGACAAGTTCGAGTTGCTGCTGGACATCCTCGGCCTGCGCGCCCTCGGCTGGGAGGACGACTCCTTCGGCGAGCGCGAGCTGGCCATCGTGCATGCCTGGCTGAGCAGCTTTACCCAGACCATCGCGGGCGGCTCGTCCGAGGTGCAGTTGAACGTGATCGCCAAGCGCGTGCTTGGCCTGCCGGAAGTCAAGTGAGGAGCGCGCCGTGAGTCTTATCTACAGCGACGACCAGATTCAGCTCAAGGACAGCGCACGGGACTTCCTCGCCGCGCGTTCGCCGGTGGCCGTTCAGCGCCGCCTGCGCGACCAGCCGGAAGCCTGCGGTTTCGACCGCGAAGTATGGGCCGGCATGCGTGAACTGGGCTGGAGCGCGGTGGCCTTCAGCGAAGCCGATGGTGGCCTGGAGTTCGGCTTTGCCGGCTTCGCACCGCTGTTCGAGGAGATCGGCCGCAATCTCGCGGTGTCTCCGCTGCTCAGCTCTGTGGTGCTGTCCGGCGCCCTGGTCGAGCAGTTGGCCGACGACGAGAAACGCCAGGAACTGATTCCGCAACTGATTGGTGGCGACCTGCGCCTGGCGCTGGCCCACGACAGCCAGCACCGTCATGCCACGCAGGTGGCCGGTGTCAGCGCGAATCGCGATGCCGATGGCTACGTCCTGCGCGGCGAGAAGAGCTGGGTGGTCGATGGCGCCGAAGCGGACGGCTGGCTGGTAACGGCGCGGCTGGAGCAGGGCGGCGAAGCGGTCTTCCTCATTCCCGCCGGTACTCCGGGTGTGCAGGTGCAGCGCCTGCAGCTGATCGACGCGCGCAATCACATCGCCCTGAAGCTGGATGACGTGCGCCTGCCGTTCTCCGCGCGCCTCGGTGAGGACAATCCGCACGAGGCCATCGATCTGGCCCTCGACCGTGGCCGCGCCTGCCTGGCGGCCGAACTGCTCGGCGCATGCGAGAGCATGTTCGCCATGACCGTCGAGTATCTGAAGACCCGCGTGCAGTTCGGCGTACCCATCGGCAGCTTCCAGGCCCTGCAGCATCGCGCCGCGCGGCTGTTCGTCGACCTGCAGCTGGCACGCAGCGCGGTGATGGCCGCTTTCGAAGCTCTGGACTGCAACGCGACGTCCGCTGGCGAGCGTCGTCGCCTGGTCAGCCTGGCGAAGTGGAAGACCAACGAGGCCGCGCAGAAGATCAGCAACGAGGCAGTGCAGATGCATGGTGGCATTGGCGTCACCGATGAGTACGATCTCGGCTTGTTCCTCAAGCGTGTGCGTGTGGCGCAGGCCTGCCTGGGCGACAGCGACTTCCACTGCCAGCGCTATGCCGAGAACCTGAACGACTGAATCCAGACCACGATCTGACAAGGACAACAACAATGATCCGCAAAACCTTGCCTGTGCTGGCCCTTGCCGGCCTGTTGCTGACTGCCAATGCCCAGGCGCAGAGCGCATCGGCGTTGCCTTCCATCACTCCGCTGCCGGAGAAGGTCGCGGCCACCGCACTGGCCGCCGACACCCAGGGCGTGGTGCGCTTCGACTCGCGCACGCCGTTCGACCTGGATGTCATGCTCAAGCACTACGACCAGGCCGCGCCCTACAGCGGGCTGGGCCACCTGTTCCTGCCCAAGGGCGCCAGCGCGAAGCACAAGGTGCCGGCGATGGTCATCCTGCCGGGCAGCGGTGGCATCAAGGACGGCCGCGAGATGGCGTACGGCAAGCTGCTCAGCGAGCAGGGCTACGCGGCGATCATCATCGACTACTACAGCCCGCGCGGGGTGACGGAGGATGCGCCTTACGCTCTCAAGGCGAGCACCGTCTCCGAATTCGATGTGGTCGCCGACGCCTACGCGGCGCTGCGCATGCTCAACCAGCATCCTGCGGTGGACGCCAGGCGCATCGGCGTGATGGGCTTCTCCCGTGGTGGCATCGCCACCCGCCTGGCGATGGACGAGCGCATCAAGTCCGCGCTGGCTGCTGATCTGCCGGGCTTTGCGCTGCATGTCGACTACTACGGTCCGTGCTTCCAGGAGTTCGGCACCAGCAAGACCACTGGCGCACCGCTGCTCAGCCTGCGCGGTGCGGCGGACGTCACCAACGACCTCGAGCAGTGCGCGCGTCGCGAGCACCAGCTGCGCCTGGGCGGCAGCAAGGTGGGCTCGCAGATCTACGCCGACGCCGGCCACTCGTGGGAGAACCTCGAAGCACGCCACACCAACGACCTCACCTACGTGAATGGCTGCGATGTGGTCTACGACGAGGGCGGCATGCCGACGATCGCCGGCAGGACGATGATCCCGGCCAGCACGCCGCTGGATCGTGCCAGCCGCTTCCAGCTGCGCATCACCAGTGGGCGGTACTACGTGGGCTGCCTGCACAAGGGCTACATTGTCGGCCGCGACGAACCGGTCAAACAGGAAAGTGATCGCCAGCTGATCGGTTTCCTCGATCAGGTATTCAATGGCGCGAAGCATTACTGAACCGGCACGGCAGCGAGAGATGACACAATGAGTACACCACCCATCGCCAACTGGCTCGCGTCCTGGCAGCAACTGCTGTCGGAACCGTCGCCCTTCGCCCTGCACACCGACGCGCACGGTCTGCGCGCGTTCGCCAAGGCCCCGGTCAATCTGGTCGAGGCGCTGCAGGCGGGGCGCGTGCACGGCGATAGACCGTTCCTGCTGTGGCAGGAGCAGGAATACAGCTTCGCGCGCTTCTTCGAGGTCGCCGACCGCCTCACCGCGGCCTTTCAGCAGGTGCTGCATGTCCGTCCGGGACAGCGGGTGGCCATCGCCATGCGCAACCGTCCTGAGTGGATGCTGGCATTCGTCGCCGCCGCCCAGGCCGGGGCGATTCCCGTCCCGCTGAACAGCTGGGGCCTGCATGACGAACTGCTGCATGCGGTGCGTGATGCCGGCGCCGCGGTGCTGGTCTGCGATGCGCCGCGCTACGAGCTGATGGCGGCCGGACTGGCTGAAGATTGCCAGGTCCTGCTGGTGGACGACGAACCTGCCGCGTCCGGCGTGAACGGCTGGAATGCGCTGCTGCAGCGCGAACTGGCACCGATGCAACTGGCCCAGCCGCAACCGGACGACCCGGCGCTGATCCTGTACACCTCCGGCACCACCAGCCGCGCCAAGGGCGTGCTGTCGCGCCATCACGCGGTGACCCAGTCGCTCTACAGCCTGGAGTTCCAGGGTGCCTTCGCCGGCATGAGTTCGCCGGAGCGGATCAAGCCGATCATCGCCTCGGGGTTCGCTCCCTCGGCGCTGCTGGCCTTCCCGCTGTTCCACGTCAGCGGCCTGTATTCCCAGTTCCTCAATGCCCTGCGCGTTGGCCGGCGGCTGGTGATCCTCTACAAGTGGGACGTGGACGAAGCGCTGCGGATCATTCGCGAGCAGCGCTGCACCCAGTTCAACGGCGCGCCGACCATGATGCAGCAACTGTTGTCCCATCCCGGGTTCGGCAGCACGGAATCGCTGTTTTCCCTCGGCCTTGGCGGCGGCGCGGCATCCGCTGCGTTACTCGACGGCCTGCTGAAGATCAAGCCGATGGCCATGGCCGGCACCGGCTACGGCATGACGGAGAGCAACGGCATCGGCGCCGCGCATTCCGGCGAGCAGTTCGTGAATTTCCCTGACAGTGCCGGCTGGCCGTTGCCGCTGGTGGAACTGGTGATCGGGGAGCATCCCTCGCAGCCGTTGCCGGCGGGTGAGGCGGGTCCGATCTGGCTGCGTTCGTCGACGCTGATGGACGGCTACTGGCAGCTCCCGCAGGAAACCGCCGAAACACTGGTGGACGGCTGGCTGCACAGCGGCGACGTCGGCTACCTGGACGAGCACGGCATGCTCTACATCACCGACCGCATCAAGGACATCATCATCCGCGGCGGCGAGAACATCTCCGCGCTGGAGGTGGAACACAACGCCGTCGAACACCCGGACGTGCTGGAAGCCGCCGTGTTCGCCCTACCCGACGAGCAGTTCGGCGAGTGCGTGGCGATGGTCGCCCGGGTGAACGGTTCGCACGTCACGCCGGAGGATCTGCAGGACTTCCTGCAGCGCCGCATCGCCGGCTACAAGGTGCCGGTGCAGATCTGGCTCACCAACCAGCCCCTGCAGCGCAATGCCACCGGCAAGCTGCAGAAGCCGCTGATCCGCCAGGCGTTCGCCGGCATCTGAGCGAGCGCGATGACGGCGTCGTGCAGTGCCGTAGGGTGGATCAGCTCCATCGATCCACCATGGCCGCGCATGCGGCCCCGCAATGGTGGATGAAAAGAACCTCATCCACCCTGCGTCCGCCCGATCCCGTCATCCCGCTCAGCCGGCCATGAACCGGCTCGACAGCCAGTTCATCGTGCGCCCGGGCCGTGTCAGGGCTTCGATGAAGCTCGTGCCCCAGTAGCGGATGTGGTTGGCCTCCAGCACGGAATACATTTCCTGGTGGCGGGCCTGGCGTTCCTCCAGCGGCATGAGCAGCGCGGTATTGATGGCGTCGGCCAGGGCGTCGCGGTCGTGCGGGTTGATGATGAGCGCGGCGCCCAGTTCAGCGGCGGCGCCGGCGAACTGCGAGAGGATCAGCACGCCGGGGTCGGCCGGGTCCTGGGCGGCGACGAATTCCTTGGCCACCAGGTTCATCCCGTCGCGCAGGGGCGTGACCAGGCCGACGCGCGCCATGCGCATGACCATGGCGATGTCCTCGCGCTGGTGCGTGCGGCTCACGTAGCGCAGCGGCACCCAGGAAACCGCGCCGAAGCGGCCGTTGATGTGGCCGACCTTGGCGTTGACCATCGCATCGATCTCGGCGTACTCGGGAATGTCCTGGCGGCTGCCGGGAGCGATCTGCAGGTAGGTGACCCGGCTGTGCCACTCGGGATATTTCTCCAGCAGGCGTTCGTAGCCGTCGAGCCGGTTGACGATGCCCTTCGAATAGTCGAGGCGGTCCACTCCCACCAGCAGGGCCCGGCCGACCAGGCTTTCCTGCAGTTCGACGGCGCAGGGGGATTGGGCTGCGGACTCCGCCAGCCTGCGGAAGCCATCGGTGTCGACGCCCACCGGGAACACGCCGACGCGGAAGTTGTGCGGACCGAGGTGGTAGCGTCGCCCGTCCGGCGTCGCCGCGCCGAGTACGCGGGTCAGGTAGCGGGCGAAGTTGGCGGCGTCGTTCTCGGTCTGGAAGCCGATCAGGTCGTATTCGGTGAGGGCCCGGACCAGCTCGGTATGGTGGGGCAGGGCGGTCAGGATGTCGGGCGGCGGCATCGGGATGTGCAGGAAGAAGCCGATGCGGTTGGCGTGGCCGCGGGCGCGCAGGGCCTGGGCGAGGGGAATCAGGTGGTAGTCGTGCACCCAGAGGATGTCGTCCGCTTCCAGCAGCGGGCCCAGGCGTTCGGCGAAGAACTCGTTGACGCGCAGGTAGCCGCCGAAGTCCGCCTCGTTGAACTCCGCGAGGTCCAGCCGGTAATGCAGGATCGGCCACAGCACGCGGTTGGCGAAGCCGTTGTAGTACTCCTGGAAGTCGTGCGGACGCACGTCGGTGAGGATGTACCTCATGTTGCCGCGCTCGATGGTGGTGAGCGCCGGCGGCTCATCCTGCACCTGGCCGCTCCAGCCGAACCAGAGCCCGCTGCGCTCGCGCATGGTCGCTTCCACCGCGACGGCGAGCCCCCCGGGGGCGAAGGCGCTTCCCTCGTCGGGTATCGCCACCCGGTTGGAGATCACTACGAGTCGAGGCATAGACCTTCCTCCCAGCGGATGGACAGGCGCATGGCCGAATTGATCAGGCCCGCCATCGAGTAGGTCTGGGGAATGTTTCCCCACAGTTCGCCGGTGTGCGGCTGGAGGTCCTCCGAGAGCAGTCCGTAGCTGTTGCGCGCCGCCACCAGCTCGGCATACAGCGCGCGGGCCTGGTCGCGGCGGCCGATGGCGTCCAGGGCGTCCAGGTACCAGAACTTGACCACCAGGAAGGCCGTCTCGGGGACGCCGAAGTCGTCGGCCGTGGCATAGCGCAGCAGGTGGCCGTTGACGTTCAGCTCGCGCCCGATGCATTCGACCGTGGCGATGAAGCGCGGGTCGCTGGCCTCGATGATGCCGAGTTCGTGCATCAGCAGGACGCTGGCGTCCAGGTCGTCCAGGCCGAAGCTGCCGGTGAAGCACTGGCGGCGCTCGCTCCAGGCGTCGCGCAGGATCTGCTCCCGCAGGCGCCGCGCCTCCCCGCGCCAGGTTTCGGTCTTCTGGCTGTAGCCGAGCCGCCCGGCGATGCGCGCGACCCGGTCGCAGGCCGCCCAGCAGAGCAGCGCCGAGTGCGTGTGCACGCGTTTGCGGCCGCGATATTCCCAGATGCCGGCATCCGGCACGAAGGCGGTGCGGGCGGCCCGCCCGGCGAGCGATTCGAGCAGGCGCAGCATGCCCTCGCCACTCGGCGTGGGGAGGCGCTGGTCGACGAAGCTCTGCAGCACCGCCAGCACCACGGAACCGAAGACGTCGTGCTGGACCTGTTCCACCGCCTGGTTGCCGACCCGTACCGGCGCGTGGCCGAGGAAGCCGGCGAGGTCGGGCTCGATGCGTTCCGTGAGGTCCAGGTCGGGGACGATGCCATACAGCGGCCGCAGGTCGGCATCACCGGTGGCTACCGTGGCGATGAAGTCGACGTAGTGCTCCATGGTCTTGGTCGCGCCCAGGCGATTGAGCGCGAGGATCACGAAGTAGGCGTCGCGCAGCCAGCAGTAGCGGTAGTCCCAGTTGCGCTGGGTGCCGGGCGCCTCGGGGATGGAAGTGGTCACCGCGGCGATGATGGCGCCGGTTTCCTCGAAGTTGCACAGCTTGAGGGTGATGGCGGCGCGGATCACCACGTCCTGCCACTCGAAGGGAATCGCCAGGGAACGCACCCATTCGTGCCAGTGGGTATCGGTGCGCTTGAGGAAGTCCCTGACCACTTCTTCCGGCGCGTCGTCCAGCGGCTCGTCGACGCCGATCACCATGCTGATCGGGCGCCTGAGCACGAAGGGCGTCTCGTGCTGGATGTAGGACAGCGGCGCGTCGGTGGTCAGGCGGATGGGCTCGGCACCGCCCAGGTAGCGGATATGGTTGGAGCCGGCGACGGCATGGCAGGGCTTGCCGTAGCCGTGGGTCGGACGGACGCGCAGGGTCACCCGGGGCAGCCCCTGCAGCGGCTCGATCAGCCGGCACAGCTGCGCCGGGCGGAAATGGCGGCCGTACTGGGGAAAGCGCGGGGCGAAATCGGTGATGCGCACGACGTTGCCGGCTTCGTCGCGGAGGGTGGTGGCGATGATCGCCGTGTTGCGCACGTACTCCGAATGGCTGCTGTTCATGCCGGTGAGCAGGCAGTCGCTGAAGCCCTTTTCCTCGTCGCCGGCGAGCAGTCGCGAAAAGGCCGGGTCGCCATCGAAGTTCGGGTAGCACCACCAGACCAGCCGTCCCAGTGTGTTCACCAGGGCGGCGACGCGGCAGTTGCCGATCAGCCCGAGTTCCAGTGCGCCATGGTGCGGGGTGGTCATCGTGCCATTCCTCCAGCCAGGTGGATGAGTGCCGAACGTACCGCTGCCGCGTCGGCGAAGGCGGCGCGCGCGCCCGGCAACAGGCGCCCGACCGACAGGCCCAGTCCGCCGATGGCGGGCATCAGGGCGACGGCGGGCTCGTCGGTCAGGTCGTCGCCGATGAACAGCGGCCGTCTCCCGGCGAATGGCGTGATGCCGAGGAAACGCCGGATCGCCAGGGCCTTGTCGCAGCCATGGGCGATCACCTCGAACACCATCTTGCCGGGCAGCAGGTGCAATCCCGCGTTCCCCGGCTCGCCCAGCAGGCTGCCCAGGGCGGCGGCGAGGGAGTCTCCGGCGTCCGGCGCGGCGCGGTAGTGCAGGGCGAAGCTGCTGCCCTTGTCTTCGGTGAGAACGCCGGGGTGCGCGCGGGCGAGGGCATGCAGGCGCCCGCGCAGGGCGGCGTCGATGACCGCTTCGGTCTCCTCGCGCAGCATGGCGTCGGCGCGTGCGCGCCAGTGGGCCCCGTGGCAGCCGCACGCGGGCAGCAGCAGGGGCGAGAAGAGGCGGTCGAGATCGTCGACCGGGCGTCCGCTGACCAGGGCCAGGGCGCCGCCGAGCCGCTGATGCAGGATTTCCAGGGCCGCCGACAGCTCGCGCGGTACCTGTACCGCATCGGGGGTGTCGGCTATGTCCAGCAGGGTGCCGTCGACATCGAGGAACAGCGCGCAGGCCTGGCTGTGCTCGCTCAGCCAATCCTCCAGCAGGGCGCTTGCGGATGCATCGCAGCGCAAGGCCGTGGCCGTGTCGACTTGCCCCTGAGCGATCGAACTGCGCATGGGCCAGTCTCCACCTTGCAGGTTTCGCCGCTGCATTCCAGCCGGGGGCAGCGACCGTGAGGAGAGGCCCTAAGGCTAGCACACAATGCCGGCGGGCCGGCCGGAGCGGTTCGGACGGTCGGCGACCGGCCTGGATGGAAGGCGCGCCCGCTCCGGGCGCGCCAGGCTTCGATGATCGATCGGCGGGGGCGCCGTCCGATCAGAAGCCGCCGCGGCCGCCGCCGCAGATGATGGTCTGGCCGGAAACGAAGTTGGCTTCGGGAATGCAGAACATGAACACCGAGCCGGCGGCTTCTTCCGCGGTGCCGAAGCGGCCCAGCGGAGTGTCGCGGTAGACGGCGGCGATGCGGTCCGGGTGGACGCCGACCTTGATGTCGCGGCCTTCCACCGCCACGGTCTTCTCTTCGGTGGTCGGCTGGGTCAGGCGGGTCTCGATGGCGCCGAAGGCAACGCAGTTGACGTTGACGTTCAGGCGGCCCCATTCCTTGGCCATGGTCTTGGTCATGCCCATGATGCCGGCCTTGGCGGCGGAATAGTTGATCTGGCCGGCGTTGCCCTGGGTACCGGAAACGGAGGAGATGTTGACCACCTTGCGGTACACCACTTCACCGCGCTCGGCTTCGGCCTTGCTCGCTTCGCGGAAGTACGGATAGGCGGCCTTCAGTAGCAGGAACGGGGCCTTCAGGTGGCAGTCGACGACGGCGTCCCACTGCTCTTCCGACATCTTCTGGATCACGTTGTCCCAGGTGAAGCCGGCGTTGTTGATGATGATGTCGAGACGGCCGAAGGCATCCAGGGCGGTCTTCACGCAGCGTTCGCCGAAGTCCGGGGCGACCACGTTGCCGCAGCAGGTAACGGCTTCACCGCCGAGGGCGCGGATTTCCGCAACCACTTCGTCGGCCGGGCCCTGGTCGAGGTCGTTGACCACCACCTTGGCGCCTTCGCTGACGAACTTCAGGGCGATGGCGCGGCCGATGCCGCGGCCGGAACCGGTAACGATGGCGACTTTGCCGTCGAGTTTCTTGCTCATGGTGTTTTCCTGTCTGGAAGGGTGAAGCGGCCGCGAGGAACGCGGCCGCGCTGCCGAATCAGTTCTTGCCGAACATGGTGACGACGCAGGCGCCGCCCAGGCCGAGGTTGTGCTGCAGGGCGATGTTCAGGCCTTCGACCTGACGGGCGCCGGCGGTGCCGCGCAGCTGGTGGGTCAGCTCGTAGCACTGCGCCAGGCCGGTGGCGCCCAGCGGGTGGCCCTTGGACAGCAGGCCGCCGGACGGGTTGGTGACCACGCGGCCGCCGTAGGTGTTGTCGCCGTCGAGGACGAACTTCTCCGCGCCGCCGATCGGGCACAGGCCGAGGGCTTCGTAGGTCAGCAGTTCGTTGTGGGCGAAGCAGTCGTGCAGTTCCACGGCGCGGATGTCCTGCGGACCGAAGCCGGACTTCTCGTAGACCTTCTGCGCGGCGGCCTGGGCCATCTGGAAGCCGACGTAGCTGATCATCGACGGCGGGTCGAAGGATTCCACCGGGTCGGTGGTCAGCGCCTGGGCGAGGATGGCGACGTCGGTGCGCAGGCCGTGCTTCCTGGCGAAGGCTTCCGAGCAGACGATCGCCGCGGCGGCGCCGCAGGTCGGCGGGCAGGCCATCAGGCGGGTCATCACGCCCGGCCACATCACGGTGTCGTTCATCACGTCTTCGGTGGTGACGACCTTCTTGAACAGCGCCAGCGGGTTGTTGGCGGCATGGCGGCTGGCCTTGGCGCGGATCGCGGCGAAGGTTTCCATCTTCGTGCCGTACTTCTGCATGTGCTCGCGGCCGGCGCCGCCGAAGGTGCGCAGCGGGCCGGGAACGTCGGCGGCGTCGGCGGTCAGCTGCTCGACGATCGGCAGGAAGCGGGCGCGGGTGACGGGGCGGTCGTCCCAGTTGGACTTCAGCGAGCCCGGGCGCATCTGCTCGAAGCCGAGGGCCAGCACGCAGTCGGCCTGGCCGCTTTCGACGGCGGCGCGGGCGAGGTACAGGGCGGTGGAGCCGGTGGAGCAGTTGTTGTTGACGTTGATGATCGGGATGCCGGTCCGGCCCACCTCGTAGATCGCGGTCTGGCCGCAGGTGGAATCGCCGTAGACGTAGCCGGCGAAGGCCATCTGCACCTTGTCGTAGCCGATGCCGGCGTCCTGCAGGGCCAGGCGCAGCGCTTCGGCGCCCATGTCGGTGTAGCTGGCGCTGGCGCCCGGCTTGGTGAAGGGGATCATGCCGACGCCGGCAACGATGACTTTGCTCATGGAGCTCTCCTCAGGGGTGGCTCGCCGTGGCGAACCGGAACGATGTCGATGAACCCCGCCCGCAGGGGGCGGGGCGGTGTTCAGAGGCTGCGGGCGGTGATGCCTTGCCAGAATCCGGCGGAGCCGGCGGCGATGGCGGATTCGCCGAGCACGCGCGCCCACTGGGCGTCGCTGCCGAACTCGTCGCGCCAGGACCACAGGCGGCGGGTGGCGAAGTGCAGGGTGTGTTCGTGGGTGAAGCCGATGGCGCCATGCACCTGGTGCGCCACCGAGCAGGCCAGGCTGGCCGCTTCGCCGGCGCAGACCTTGGCGACGGCGACGTCGAAGGCCAGGGAGCTGCGGCTGCCCGCTTCGGCGCCCATCGCTTCGGTGGCGCTGCGCAGGGCGATCTGCACGGCCATGCGCGCGGCGCCGATGGAACCGGCCATCTGCGCCAGGTACTGCTGCAGCGCCTGCTGCTTGCCGATCGGCTTGCCGAACTGGACGCGCTCGTTGGCGTACTGCACCGCCTTGTCCAGGCTCGATTCGAGGGCGCCGACCAGCATGCAGGAGCGCACCAGTGCGCCGAGCAGCCAGACCGGTTCGGCGATGTCGGCCAGTTGCAGGTCGCCGCGGGCGGACACTGCCGCCTGGCTGAACACCAGGGTGTCGCGTTCCTCGCCGGCGAAGTTGCTGCCGGCTTCCAGCGCGATGGCCGCCTGGCGCAGGTCGACCAGGGCGATGCGGCCGGCATCGGCGACTACCGCCCAGCGGCTGCTGCGCGCCCAGGGCACGCTGACCACGCGGCCGTCCAGCTGCCTGCCGTCGCCGGAGAGGCGCAGGTCGCCGAGGCGGCCGGCCTGGATCAGGCTGATCGCGCCTTCCGGCACTTCCAGTCCGGCGCGGGCCAGCAGCAGCGAGGCGAGCATGGTCTCGCCGAGGGCCAGCGGCGCCTGCCAGTAGCCGATGGCGCGCAGCACCGGGCTGGCGTCGAGCCAGCTGGCGCCGCTGCCGCCGGCATCTTCCGGGACCAGCGCGCCGGGCAGGCCGTTGTCCAGCACCATCCGCCACAGGTCATCGGCGGCGTGGCCGGCATCGAAGCTGGCGAGCAGGGTAGGGGTGACCTGTTCGGCGAACAGGCGCTCGACGCTGTCGGCGATCATGGTTTGCAGTTCGGAGGGGGCGCTGTCGTCCGCCACCGGGAGATCGAGTGCTTCGCTCATCGCAGTCCAAGTCCTCTGGCAATGATGCCGCGGAGAATTTCGCGGGTGCCGCCACGCAGGGAGAAGGACGGGGCGGTCTGGGTTACGTAACGCATCACCTGGTCGAGGTTCGAACCGGGCTCGCGGATGCCGCCGAACAGGTCGTGGGCGATGTCCGGCAGCGACTGTTCGAGTACGGCGCCCTGGTCCTTGACCAGCGCGGCCGGGGTGGCCGGGTTCTCGCCGCGGGCGAGCATGCCGGCGACGCCGAGGGACATCTGCCGCAGCACGGCGTAGCGAGCCGCCACGCGGCCGAGCGTCACCGCCTGGTGCGAATCCTGCGGATCGGCGGCGTCGAGCATTTCCAGATAGAGCTGGGTGCTGGACAGGTAGCGTTCCGGGCCGCTGCGCTCCAGCGCCAGTTCGGCGCCGACCTGCTTCCAGCCGTCGCCCGGGTTGCCGATCACGTGGTCGTCGGCAACGAAGACGTTGTCCAGGAACACCTCGTTGAAGTCGTGTTCGCCGAGCATGTTGTAGATCGGCCGCACGGTGACGCCCGCAGACTTCATGTCGACCAGGAACTGCGAGAGGCCGGCGTGGCGGTTCTGCTCGTCGCGCGGGGCGGTGCGCAGCAGGGTGACCATGTACTGCGCGCGCTGGGCGCCGGTGGTCCAGATCTTCTGGCCGGTGACGCGCCAGCCGCCGTCGACCTTCTCGGCGCGGGTGCGCACTGCGGCGAGGTCGGAGCCGACGTCCGGCTCGCTCATGCCGATGCCGCAGTAGATCTCGCCGCGGGCGATGCCGGGGCAGATCTTCGGCGCCAGGTTGTCCGGCGAGAACTTCATCAGCAGCGGGCCGCTCTGGCGTTCGGCGATCCAGTGGGCATTCACCGGCGCGCCCGCGGCCAGCAGTTCTTCCAGCACCACGTAGCGCTCCAGGGCGCTGCGCTCATGGCCGCCGTAGCGTTTCGGCCAGGTCATGCCGAGCCAGCCGCGTTCGCCCAGCTTGCGGCTGAAGGCTTCGTCGGCGCCGTTCCAGTTCTTGGCGCGCTCGGCGGGGGGAAGGTCTTTCAGGGCGTCGGCGAGGAACGCCCTGACTTCGGCGCGGAGGGCGTCGGTGCGGGCGTCGAGACGACAGGGTTGGATCGTGAGGGCCTGCATGGGCGTGAGACTCTTGGGGTGAGTTAATAAACTTGCTTGTCAGCTAGCAAGCAAATAACCTAACAGCATCCTTCACCGCACAGCAAGCGCCCGTTATCCCCAGGAGCCCCCATGACCACCGCCTTCACCCCCGGACGCGGCCTGAGCCTCGAGCTGAACGGCCATATCGCCACCCTGACCTTCAGCCGTCCGCCGCTGAATTTCTTCGACAAGGACCTGATCATGGATCTGGTCGCAGCGCTGGAGCATCTGGACCAGGTACCGGAGTGCCGGGTGACCATCCTCCAGGCCGAGGGCAAGACCTTCTGCGCCGGCGCCGACTTCACCGGCTCGGAGGAAACCAAAGACCCGCAGTTCCCGCGTCGCCTGTACAAGTTCGCCGTGCGCCTGTTCCGCATCCGCAAGCCGGTGATCACCGTGGTGGAGGGGGCGGCGATCGGCGGCGGGCTGGGCCTGGCGCTGTTCGGCGATTTCCGCGTGACCAGCGCGAAGGCGCGTTTCTCGGCCAACTTCAACCGCCTCGGCATCCACCAGGGCTTCGGC
Source organism: Pseudomonas jinjuensis (assembly GCF_900103845.1). Lineage (GTDB taxonomy): Bacteria > Pseudomonadota > Gammaproteobacteria > Pseudomonadales > Pseudomonadaceae > Pseudomonas > Pseudomonas jinjuensis. The sequence continues at coordinate 2,816 of NZ_FNIJ01000026.1, read as the reverse complement.
ATCTCGGTGACCCTGCCGCGCGTGGTCGGGGTGCAGATGGCCTCGCTGCTGATCGCCACCGGCCGCCGCATCGACGGCGTCGAGGCGGTGCGCATCGGCCTCGCCGACGTACTTGCCGAGCCGGGCGAAGAACGTCAGGCTGCGCGGGCGCTGGCCCAGGAGATCGCCCTCTCCGCCCCCCTGGCAGTGATGTCCAGCCGCGAGACGCTGCGCATGGGCCTGGCCGATGCGGTGGACGCCATCATCGACCGCGAGGCCTCCGAGCAGGAGTGGCAGATCCCCATGGCGGACTTCGCCGAGGGCAATCGCGCCATGGCCGAGCGCCGCGACCCCGTGTTCAAAGGCAAATAAGGACCCTTCGATGAGCAACGCCGACCAGACCCCGACCCGCCGCACCCAGACCGAACGCCGTGCCGAAGCCGAGCAGCGCCTGCTGCTGGCGGCCCGGCGGATCGTCGCGCGCAAGGGCTGGGTCGGCATGACCCTCGCCGAGGTGGGCGAGGAAGCCGGCTACAGCCGCGGTCTCGCCGCCCATCACTTCGGCAACAAGGCCGGGCTGCTGCGCGCGCTGGCCGGCTTCGTCAACACCAGCTTCATGGAGATGGTCGAGGCGGAGATCCCGCAGCGCCGTCCGGGCCTCGACACCCTGCTCGGTTTCATCAGCGTCTATCTCGGGCGCTCGGACACCGACTGGGTCAACACCCGCGCGCTGCTGGCGCTGATGGCCGAGGCGGTGACCGAGGACTCGGAAACCGTCGAGGTGCTCGGCTCCTACAACCGTTCGGTGCAGGAGTACCTGGCCCGCCAGGTGCGCACCGGCATCGCCAGCGGCGAGATCCGTCCCGGCGTCGATCCGCTGGCCACCGCCACGCTGGTGCTCGGCGCGATGCGCGGGATGATGATGCAGTACCTCCTCGATCCCGAGGCGGTGGACCTCGCCAGCTTCCAGAAGCAGTTGCTCGACTTCATCCGCATTTCCCTGGCGCCGCCGGCCGCGCCCTGAACCTTTCGAGTCCGCCATGACACCTCTCGACAAGCCTGGCCGTCCCTTGCACGGCATCCGCGTGATCGACCTCAGCAGCGTGATGTTCGGCCCCTATGCCAGCCAGTACCTCGGCGATTTCGGGGCCGACGTGATCAAGGTGGAAACGCCGCTCGGCGATTCGACCCGGCGCACCGGCGCGAGCCGCGTGGCCGACATGGCGTCCACCTATCTCAACCTCAATCGCAACAAGCGCAGCGTGGTGCTCGACCTCAAGCAGGCCGCCGGCCGCGAGTCGCTGCTGCGGCTGCTGGACGGCGCCGACGTGCTGATGCACAACATCCGCCCGCAGAAGCTCGCCGCCCTCGGGCTGGATGCCGCCGCCCTGCGCGAACGCAATCCGCGGCTGATCTGCGCCAGCCTCAACGGCTTCGGCGAGGCCGGCCCCTATGCCGGGCGGCCGGCCTACGACGACATCATCCAGGGCATGAGCGGGATGGTCGACCTGGTGCGCCGGCAGACCGGCGAGAGCCGCTACCTGCCCACCGCGGCTGCGGACAAGATCGCCGGGCTGGTGGCGGCGCAGGCGATCCTCGCCGCCCTGCTCGGGCGTGCGCAGAGCGGCCGTGGCGGCTATGTGGAAGTGCCGATGTTCGAGGTGCTGAGCAGCTTCAACCTGGTCGAGCACCTGGCCGGGCAGAGCTTCGAACCGGCGCTGGGCGAGGTGGGCTACTCGCGGATATTGAGCCGCGACCGCCGTCCCTATCCGACCCGCGACGGCCACCTGTGCGTGATGCCCTACACCGACCAGCACTGGGCGCGCTTCTTCGCCGAGGTGGGGCGCCCCGAGCTGGCCGCCGATCCGCGCTTCAGCGGCATGGCGGCGCGCACCCGGCACATCGACGAGCTGTACGCGCTGCTGGCCGGCTACCTCGTGCAGCGCAGCACCGACGAGTGGGTGCAGGCGTTGAACCGCCGCGACATTCCGGTCGCCCGGGTGAACAGCCTGGACGACCTGCTCGACGACCCGCATCTCGGTGCGGTGGGATTCTTCCAGGAACTGCCCTGCGGCGACGGCGAGGGCAGGGTGCGCCTGCCCGGCACCGGCGTGCGCTTCGACGGCAGCACCGGGCCCTTCGCGTCGCCGCCGCAACTGGGCGAGCACACCCGCGAGGTATTGGCGGAAGCGGGGTTCGTGGAGGAGGAGATCGCCCACCTGCTGAATTGCGGGGCGGCGCGGCAGCACGGCTGATGCGCCCTTGCCGCGGCGGCATTCCTCCGCATCCGCGGCAAATTTTCCCCCTGCGCCCGTGAACCAGTGCCGTGGCCGGCAGTCATAGCCCGGCGCCGGAGTCCAGCCGCTTCTCCGGCCGTTTCTCCGCGCCGTGGCGCCAGCGCCGCCGTCATCCAGCAAGAGCCGTTCATGCGCCAGACTGCCCACCTCTGCCGTTCCCTTCCGTTCATCCTCGCTGCCCTGATTCCCCTGTTCGCCAGTCCCGTCCATGCCGGCGAGGAAAGGCGGCTGCTGTCGGCCGAGGCTGTGTAAAAACGCGGCGGGTGATGAATAGCTGGATGTTGGGTTGTTTTAGCAGCGCCCAGAGGCCCCATGGGCGCTGGGCGTGTCGATCCGAGTCATTCAACTGCCTTGGGAAAGTGTGGCTCCGCGATGCTGTGCGACGGGCTCAGCGGGCCGCCAATGGAGTTTCAGGCCTTAATGGCGGCCATCAGCGCACTATTGCCCAGCAGGTTCAGCACTCGTTTGAAGTTGTAAGCGAGCACATGCAGGCTCATCTCCGTGCTCACCCGCTCGAGCGTTCGGGTGAGGAAATGGGTG
>NZ_FNIJ01000015.1 GCF_900103845.1 Pseudomonas jinjuensis | reverse complement strand
GCCAGACGGTGGAGCACCCATTCGGCACGCTGAAGGCCTGGATGGGTGCCACCCATTTCCTCACCCGAACGCTCGAGCGGGTGAGCACGGAGATGAGCCTGCATGTGCTCGCTTACAACTTCAAACGAGTGCTGAACCTGCTGGGCAATAGTGCGCTGATGGCCGCCATTAAGGCCTGAAACTCCATTGGCGGCCCGCTGAGCCCGTCGCACAGCATCGCGGAGCCACACTTTCCCAAGGCAGTTGAATGACTCGGATCGACACGCCCAGCGCCCATGGGGCCTCTGGGCGCTGCTAAAACAACCCAACATCCAGCTATTCATCACCCGCCGCGTTTTTACACAGCCTCGGCCGCTCCCTGCCCGATCATTCTCCAGTAGCCACGGCATGAAGACATGCTGCGGGCAGCGGATCCTCTGCCCCGAAAACAACAAAGGCCCGCATCACTGCGAGCCTTTGAATCTGGTGGACCGAAGGAGGATCGAACTCCCGACCTCCGCATTGCGAACGCGGCGCTCTCCCAGCTGAGCTATCGGCCCGATTACCTGCAGAATCTAGCCAAGGGGCCTTGTCCAGGCAAGCCCGTCAGCGTTTTCGGCACAGGCTCATGCCATCGCCTAGCGGCAGCAGCGAGTAGTCCACCCGCTCGTCCACCTTCAGGGCGCGGTTCAGTTGCTGGATGGCGCGGGTGTCGGGGCTGTCCGGGTTGGTTTCGAGGACGCGGCCGCTCCAGAGGACGTTGTCGAACACCGCCAGCCCGCCTGTGCGCAGCAGGCGCAGGGCGTGTTCGAGGTAGGTCGGGTAGTTGGCCTTGTCGGCGTCGATGAAGACCAGGTCGAAGCTTTCCGGCTCGTCCAGCGCGGCGAGGGTTTCCAGTGCCGGGCCTAGGCGCAGTTCGATGCGCGAATCGACGCCGGCTTCGCGCCAGTACGAGTGGGCGGTCTGGTTGTAGTCGTCGGGCAGGTCGCAGCAGAGGATGCGGCCGTCCGCGGGCAGGGCTTCGGCCATGCACAGGGCGCTGTAGCCGGTGAAAGTGCCGATTTCGAGGATGCGGTGGGCGCCGAGCAGATTCACCAGCAGGGCGAGGAACTGGCCCTGCTCGGCGGCGATCTGCCAGCGGGAATTCGGCAGCAGCGCGGTTTCCGCGCGCAGACGGGCCTTCAGCGGTGTGTCGCGCAGGGAGACGTCGAGCATGTACTGGTACAGCGCGTCGTCCAGATTCAGCGTACGAGTGGTCATGTGCCCTCCCGGATATCAGGGGTGGAGGGCGAGGCTCTGTCCGGCCAGCACGCGCTTGGCGTCGAGGAACGCTTTCTGCCAGTAGGCGTTGTCGAGGCTGTCCAGGCGTACCGTCCCGCCCGTGCGGGGCGCGTGCACGAAGCGCCCTTCCCCGACATAGATACCGGCATGGCTCACGGTTCGTCCACCGGCGGTGGCGAAAAACACCAGATCGCCGCTCTGCAGGGCGGCGCGCGACACGCTGGGGGCGCGCATGACGATCATTTCCCGGGTCGAGCGCGGCAGCTGCAGACCGATGGAATCGCGGTAGACGTAGCCGATCAGGCCGCTGCAATCGAAGCCGCCTTCCGGCGTGTTGCCACCCCAACGGTAAGGTGTTCCCACCAGGCCGATGGCGCGGATCAGGATGTCGTCGGCAGCCGGCGAATAGGCACTGGTGGACGGCGCTGAAACCACGGGCGGAGGTGCCGGCGGAGTCCGGCTGGCGCAGGCGGCCAGGGAAGCGAGGATGGCGAGAAGAAGGATTCGCTGAGGAGCATGCATGATGATGGCATCCTGATCAGGATGCCATCACTTTGCGCTTACATGGACTTGAACGCAATACTTAAAGTAAAACTTTAAGTTTAGCGGTTCATGGAAAAGCGTGGCTGGTAACCCGGCTCGAGAACGCGCTTGGCTTCGAGATAGCTCAGGCGCCAGTAACTCTCGTCCAGGCTGTCCACCCGCACCCCACCGCTACGACGGCTGGCGGAATGGATGAACTGGCCATCGCCGATATAGATCCCGGTATGGCTGACCCGGCCACGACCGCGATTGTTGAAGAAGATCAGGTCGCCCGGTTGCAGGTCTTCCTTGGAGACCAGCGGGACGTCCATGTTGATCATTTCCCGGGTGGAGCGCGGCAGATTGATGCCGGCCTCTTCGCGGAACAGATATCCGACGAAGCCGCTGCAATCGAACCCGGTCTTCTCGGAGCGACCGCCGAAGCGGTACGGCGTGCCGATCAGTTCGAACGCGCGATCCAGAATGCTGGAGACTCGAATGGACGAGTCTTCTTTTTTATTTCCTGCCCCCTCGCCTTGCTCGATATCCGCCGCCGTTGCCTTTTGTTGGTCAATCTGCGCGGCATGGGTGGCTTGCGATGCGACTGCAGCCTGGTCCTGACGCGATGCGGGCGAATGGCTGGCGCATGCGGCCAGCAGCAAGACGAAACTCATGGGCACGAGGGGTGCGAAGCGCTTAAGCATGGGCACGACCGTGACTCATTAGTTTCCGTTAGCGGGCTAATTTGCCCGCTCGATGGACCCAATGCAAGTTTTTTATCGGGAAATGTGACTCAGCAGGCGCGGCAGAATATCTAAGGCCTTTCCTTCCAGTCGTTCATCGACCGCGGCGCTGAGATCGGTGGCCGCCGGATTGATCTCGGCAGTGAAACCGCCTTCGGCCCTGGTGCGCAGCACGGGTTCGATGATGTAGGGGAAACTCGCGGTGGTGCCGACCAGCAGAACCGCGTCGAAACCCTTGCGCAATTGCGCATAGAGCGTATCGATCGCCTCCTCCGGCAGCATTTCCTCGAACAGCACCACCGGCGGCCGCAGCACCCCGCCGCAAGCGGCGCAGCGTGGCGGCAGCGGGCGGTGCAGATGTTCTTCCAGTTCCGCACTTTCAGCACCGCAGGACTGGCAGAACAACGGGCTCAGCACCCCGTGGATTTCGATCAGCCGTTCCGCCGGGGAGCCGGCGCGGTGGTGGAAGCCGTCGATGTTCTGCGTCAGCACCCAGCACTCCGGCTTGCGCCGCTGCAGTTCGGCGATCGCCTCGTGTCCGGGATTCGGCGCGGCCCGCAGGCAGGCCTTGCCCAGCTCCGCCAGGTATTTCCAGCACAGTTCCGGATTGCGCTGGAGCATCGGCCCGGACAGCGCCGACTCGATCGGCAGGCCTTCCTCGGTCAGGCCGTTGTAGAGGCCGCCCAGGCCGCGATAGGTGGGCATGCCGGAATCGGCGGAGAGGCCGGCGCCGGTGATGACGAGGATTCGCTCGGCCCGTTGCAGTGCCGCCGCGGTGCGCTCGATCGCCGAATCCATGCCGTCTCCCCCGCTACCTGTCAGTGGTTCACCGTATGCGCCAGCATGACCGAAAGCTGGCACAGCGGTCGACCGCTCTGTTCGTGCCAGTGGTTGAAGGCGGTCTGCACCGCCGCCAGGTCCTTCTGGCTGGTCGGCGCCTTGTCGATGATTTCCTGCGCCTTCAGTGCGGCGACCACGTCGTCGGTGGGGATGAAGCTGTCCTTCCCCGCCATGCGCAGGAAGCGCGGCGCGGAAAGCCCGCCCAGTTGATTACCGCGCTTGGCCAGCAGTTTCCACAGACCGACGATGTCGGTCACCGGCCAGTCCGCCAGCAGTTTGCCGAAGCTGCCGTGCTCACGGGCGATGTCGAGGATAATCTGGGCGTTCAGCGGCACGCTCTTGAGCTTGCCGAGATGGCGGATCAGGCGGGCGTCCTGCATGAGGTTTTCCAGGCGCTCGCCGCCCATCAGCACGACCTTCTGCGGATCGAAGCCGAAGAACACTTCCTCGAAGGCCGGCCACTTGGCGTCCACCAGGCTGTGCTTGAGGCCGGCGCGGAAGATACGCAGGCTGATCAGCGACAGGTAGCGGTCATCGCCAACCGCGGCCAGTTCCGCCGCACTCTTCGGCTGCGGCAGGCGCGCTTCCAGCGCCTCCACCGAACCGAAACGGTTGACGCAGTATTCGTACAGCCATTGATAGTCGCGCATGGTCGATCCTTGATCCGGGCAACGATGGGTATCGCAAGCTCAACCCATCCTGCGAAAGTCCCTCAGAGGCTCATCACGTCGAGGAAACGCGGGGTGGCATTGTCGTCGACGCGCAGGCTGGTGAAGTCGAACAGGTTGCGGTCGGCGAGTTGCGACGGCACCACGTTCTGCAGGGAGCGGAACATGATCTCGGTGCGCCCCGGCGACTTGCGTTCCCACTCCTGGAGCATTTCCTTGACCACCTGGCGCTGCAGGTTGTCCTGCGAGCCGCAGAGGTTGCACGGGATGATCGGGAATTCCCTGAGCACCGAATAGGCCTCGATGTCCTTCTCGCTGCAGTAGGCCAGCGGACGGATCACCACGTTGCGGCCGTCGTCGGAGAGCAGCTTCGGCGGCATGGCCTTCAGCGTGCCGCCGTAGAACATGTTGAGGAAGAAGGTTTCCAGGATGTCGTCGCGGTGGTGACCGAGGGCCATCTTGGTCGCGCCGATCTCGTCGGCGTAGGTGTACAGCGTGCCGCGGCGCAGGCGCGAGCACAGCGAGCAGGTGGTCTTGCCCTCGGGGATCTTCTCCTTCACCACCGAATAGGTGTCCTTCTCGATGATGTGGTAGGGCACGCCGATGGATTCGAGGTACTGCGGCAGCACGTGCTCCGGGAAGCCGGGCTGTTTCTGGTCCATATTTACCGCGACGATTTCGAAGCGGATCGGCGCCACCTTCTGCAGGTACAGCAGGATGTCGAGCATGGTGTAGCTGTCCTTGCCGCCGGACAGGCAGACCATGACCTTGTCGCCATCCTCGATCATGTTGAAGTCGGCGATGGCTTCGCCGGCGAGGCGGCGCAGGCGTTTCTGCAGTTTGTTCTGGTTGACCGAAAGGGTGCCCATGGTGCTGTGGAATCCGCAGGGAAGACGAAAAGCTGGCTATTTTACGCGCAAAGGCTCGCTCACCCCAGCCCCGTCGACGAAGGAATTCGGCGAGGCGCGGCCCTTCGCCAGCAAATGCTGCATCGCTATTAACGCCCACCCTCAAGCTTCGATTCGCTCTAACCCCACGGACGACGCCGCTTCGGAGCCTACCCTATACTGCGTCATAAGGTCGCATAGGTCGGCCTGGCACCGGGAGACGCTGGCTACGCGTCCCCGGCGCCTCGCTGGGGGGCGGCCTGTATAAGAACGAGGAGGTTGCTGACATGATCCATCATGTGTGGGGGCTCTTCACCCATCCCGATCAGGAATGGCAGGAAATCCGTGGCGAAGAGGAAAGCATCAGCCATATGTACCTGACCCATGTCCTGATTCTCGCTGCCATTCCTGTAATTTCCGCATACATAGGCACCACCCAGGTCGGCTGGGTCGTGGGCAACGCCGGGCCGGTCAAGTTGACCGCTTCCAGCGCGCTGCAACTGACCATACTGACCTACGTGGCGATGCTCGCCGGCGTCGCCGTGATGGGCGCCTTCATCCACTGGATGGCGCGCACCTACGACGCTTCGCCGACGCTCACCCAGTGCATAGTGTTCGCTGCCTACACCGCGACTCCGCTGTTCATCGGCGGCCTGGCGGCGCTGTATCCGAACCTGTGGCTGGGCATGGTCATCGTAACGCTGGCGGCCTGCTACACGACATATCTGCTCTACGTGGGCATCCCGACCTTCATGAACATACCCAAGGACGAAGGGTTCCTCTTCTCCAGCTCGGTGCTGGCGGTGGGACTCGTGGTACTGGTGGCGATGATCGCCATCTCGGTGGTGCTGTGGGGCAGCGGCATCGGCCCGGAATACATGTAAGGCTCACCTGCTGACGAAACCGGGCCTCGCGCCCGGTTTTTCTTTGCCCGCCCGGACGAGCGGAAGCGTCTGGCGCTGGGGCTCAGCCGCCCCGCTCCGGCATAATCCGTCCCATGCCCGAACAACTGCACGCCCGCGTCGAAGCCTGCTACCGGCAGGCGGAAGAATTTTTCCAGCGCCGCTTTCCCCGCCCGGAAGTGAATTTCCGCCTGCGCGGGCAGAAGGCCGGCGTCGCCCATCTGCACGAGAACCTGCTGCGCTTCAATCCGCAGCTGTACCGGGAAAACCGCGAACACTTCCTCAGCCAGACCGTCGCCCACGAGGTCGCGCACCTGGTCGCGCACCAGATGTTCGGCCCGCACATCCGCCCGCACGGCGATGAATGGCAGCTGATCATGCGCGGGATCTACGGCCTGCCGCCGGACCGCTGCCATACCTACGAAATCCAGCGGCGCCACATGACCCGCTACATCTACCGCTGCCATTGCGTGGAAAGCAGCGACTTCCCCTTCTCCAGCCAGCGCCACAACCTGGTCGCCCAGGGCCGGCGCTATTTCTGCCGCCGCTGCCGCGCGACCCTGGTGTTCACCGGCCAGGTCGTGCGCGAATGAAAAAAATGCCGCGCGCCTGGGTCAGGCGGGCGGCATAAAGGCTCGAACCGGATCTGCGTCGCGACTGTTACCAGAGCGGCATGCTGTAGCTGACGATCAGGCGGTTCTCGTCGATGTCGTTGCTGAAGTTGGAGCGCATGGTCGCGTTACGCCATTTCACGCCCAGGTTCTTCAGCGGGCCTTCCTGGAAGACGTAGCCGATGTCGGTGTTGCGTTCCCACTCCTTGCCGTCGTCCGCTCCCACTCTCAGTTGGTCAACGTTGTCGCCGCTGACGTAGCGGGTCATGAAGGTCAGGCCGGGAATGCCGAGGCCGGCGAAGTTGTAGTCGTAGCGCGCCTGCCAGGATTGCTCGTCCTTGCTGGCGAAGTCACCGATCTGGATGTAGTTCACCAGGAACGGGTCGGCGCCATTGACGAAGGCGAAGCCGGTGTCGCCGCTCATGTCCTGATAGCCGACGCCGAAGGCGTGGTAGCCCAGGCTGTAGGTGAACATGGCGTTGAACGCCTTGTTGTCGACGTTGGTGTTGCCTTCGTCGTTGGAGCGCGCCCAGCGCACGTCGGACTTCAGCGACTGCTTGTCGGCGATCGGCAGCGTGTGCACCAGGTTCAGGTAGTGCTGCGAGTAGTTGTCTTCCAGCTTGGCGTAGTAGTAGCTGGTGGTGAGGTTGTCGGTCCACTTGTAGCCGGCGCCGGCGTAGTCGAACTTGTCGGAAGCGACCGCACCGGTGATGTTGCGCTTGCCGCCGGTGGTGACGGTCATGTCCTCGTAGTCCTGCGAGTTGCGCTGGTTCACCTGGGTCAGGTGGCCGGCATCGAAGGTCAGGTTGCTGATGTCCAGCGAGTTCAGCGAGCCGCCGGAGAAGGTCTGCGGCAGCAGGCGGGAATCGTTGGATACGAGGATCGGCAGCTTCGGCGCCAGGGTGCCGCCCTTCAGGGTGGTCTTGGACACGCGCACCTTGGCGGTCACGCCGAGGTCGCTGTAGCTGTCCTGGGCGCGCCTGGTTTCACGATCCTGCTGCAGCAGGCCGGTGCCGCTGCGGTCCGGGCTGGAGTCGAGTTTCAGGGCGAGACCGCCCAGGGCATCCAGACCGAAGCCGACCAGGCCCTCGGTGAAGCCGGACTCGTACTTGAGGATGAAGCTCTGGCCCCACTCTTCCTGCTTGCTCTGGCTCGGCACGGGATCGCTGGCCTGGCGGAAATCGCGGTTGAAGTAGTAGTTGCGCAGTTCGACGCTGGCTTTACTGTCCTTGATGAATTCGGCGTGCGCCAGGCTCGGCAGAACCATGGCCCCCACTACGGCCTGTGCCAGAGTCGTGGCGGTAAAGCCGCCGAAATGCTTGCGGATCATCGGATTTTCCCCTCAATGGTTTTTGAAGCATCGACGGCCTGGCTGTCGCGCCGCCCCCCAAAGGTCTTGCGCAGCCGTCTGGCGGCCTGTTCGTGCTGCGGGAATGTTGGCGAGGGGGTATTTCAGAAAGGTTGCATGAAGATAAAACTTTTATTACAGCGGAACTTTTGATCGCGTCTAGCGATAAGAATCCACCTCTCTCCACTGGGGTTATGCTGCGAAGCAGTCGAATCCACCACGGCAGGACAGGAATCCACATGCATGAACTCCAACCGCTGATCGAACGCCACGGCCTGCTCCTGCTGTTCTTCAACGTCCTGCTGGAACAGCTGGGCCTGCCGATCCCCGCCTACCCGGCACTGATAGTCGCCGGAGCGCTGGCGTTGCAGGGCAGCGGCGTGCCGCTGGGCGAGGCGCTGGCGGTCGCCGTGCTCGCCTGCCTGATCGCCGACTGCGCCTGGTACCTGGCCGGCCGGCATTACGGCGGATTCCTGCTGAAGAGCATCTGCCGGATCTCCCTCTCCCAGGACAGCTGCATCCGCCAGAGCCAGGGCCTGTACCTGCGCATCGGCCCGCGCGCCCTGCTGATGTCGAAGTTCCTGCCGGGCGCCAGCGCGCTGTCCACCACCATGGCCGGCATGACCCGCACCGCCTGGCGCCGCTTCGTCGGCTACGACGTCGCCGGCGCGGCACTGTGGGCGGGCTCCGCGCTGCTGCTTGGCGGCATCTTCAGCGAAACCGTCGACCAGTTGCTCGGCCTGCTGCAGGAATACGCCACGCTGGGTGTGATGCTGCTGGCCGGCGCCTTCGTCCTGTTCATCGCCTGGCGCCTGTGGCGGCGCTACAACCTGCTGCGGCGCACCGCACGGATTCCGCGCATCAGCGTCGACGAGCTGCGCGAGCGGCTGAACCAGGAACGCGTGCCCCTGATCCTCGACGTCCGCGCGGAGGCCGGCGGCGACGGGATTCCCGGGGCCATCGCCTTCGGCCTCGACAGCCCGCTGGACGCGCTGAAGGACGACCTCGCCGATACCGACGTGGTGATCTACTGCGCCTGCCCTCACGAGCTGTCGGCGGCGATGCTGGCCGAGCGGCTGCGGGCGTCGGGGCATCAGCGGACCTGGGCGCTGTCCGGCGGGCTGGATGCGTGGCGGGAGCGGCAGGAGCCGGAAAGCAAGAGGGAGCCGTGATGGCTCCCCCGGATGATCAGCGCTTGCGCAGGATCACGCTGCCGATCGAGTAGCCCGCGCCGAACGAGCTGAGCACGCCGATGGAGCCGGACGGCAGGTCGTCCTGGTGCTTGTGGAAGGCGATCACCGAACCGGCCGAACTGGTGTTGGCGTAGGTGTCGAGGATCACCGGCGCCTCCTGCGGTTCGGCGTCGCGGCCGAGCAGCTTGCGGGCGATCAGATGGTTCATGTTGAGGTTGGCCTGGTGCAGCCAGAAGCGCTTCACGTCGCTGACCGGGATGTCGTTGCGCGCCAGCTGCTCGCCGATCAGCTCGGCGACCATCGGGCAGACTTCCTTGAACACCTTGCGGCCTTCCTGCACGAACAGCTTGTCGCGGGTGCCGATGCCCTCTTCCGCCGCGCGGTTGAGGAAGCCGAAGTTGTTGCGGATGTTGTTGGAGAACTGGGTCAGCAACTTGATGTCCAGCACCTCGAACTGCTGTGGCGAGGTGGCCTGGTCGGCGCGCTCGACGATCACCGCGGTGGCCGCGTCGCCGAAGATGAAGTGGCTGTCGCGGTCGCGGAAGTTCAGGTGGCCGGAGCAGATTTCCGGATTGACCAGCAGCATCGCCCGCGCCTGGCCGAGCTGCACGGCATTGACCGCCGCCTGCAGGCCGAAGGTGGCGGAGGAACAGGCCACGTTCATGTCGAAACCGAAGCCCTGGATGCCCAGCGCCGCCTGCACTTCGATGGCGACCGCCGGATAGGCGCGCTGCAGGTTGGAGCAGGCGACTATCACCCCATCGATATCCGCCGCAGTGCGGCCGGCGCGCTGCAGCGCTTCCCGGGCGGCGGCGACGGCCATCTCGCAGAGGATGCCCCAGTCCTCGTTGCTGCGTTCGGGAATGCGCGGAACCATGCGCTGCGGATCGAGGATGCCGGCCTTGTCCACCACGAAGCGGCTCTTGATGCCGGAGGCCTTCTCGATGAAGGCCGAGCTCGACTCGCTCAGCGGCTCCAGCTCGCCCTTGCCGATGGCCTCGGCATGCTGCGCGTTGTACTGGTGGACGTAGGTATTGAAGGACTCCACCAGTTCATCGTTGGAGATGCTGAACGGCGGGGTATACAGACCGGTACCGCTGATCACGACTTTATGCACGGTCAATCCTCTTCTCAATCGGGTTGGGCTTCGACGCGCCGCACGCTGGGCGACGCCGGAAATTCTCGGTCCCGCCGCGAGCGGGACGCCGACCGCAGATCATTCTGGCAGCCCGAGGCGCGAATCGCCTGCGCAGCCGCCTGACGGCCTTTCGCCGCGCCGCTTCTGCGGCACGGACATGGCGGAGGATTATGCTGCAAATTGCCGCGAAAAAACGCCCCGGCAAAGCAATCGCCGGGGAAATTACCCGAAATCTGATTTCGTCCACTTTCCGACCGGGCGGTCTGTCCGCAGGGCGCATGCAGCGGAACGCTTCATCCGCCAATGACCACAGATGCTGCGGCACCCGGAGCGATCCTGGGCTAGCCTTCGCTGAGTCCATCATGGAGGGAACCCATGCGCTCGATCCTTGCCGTACTGTCGTTGCTGGCCCTGGCCGGCTGTTCATCCGTGCCCAGCGACGAGGTGCAACCGGTGCCCGAAAAGCGCCTGCTCGCCTACCAGCAGGCGACGGCGCACAGCACGCAACTGACGGTGGAACGCGACACCGGCTTCCTCGGCGCCGGCTGCTTCGTGGCCTTTTCCATCGACCGCCAGCTCGTCGCCCGCATCGGCGCCAGCGAGTCGGCCAGCTTCCATGTTCCGCCCGGCACCCATGTGGTCGGTATCGGCATCGACGAAGAAGGCGACGGACTCTGCAGCAAGGGCTACCTGCGCCGCGAACTGGCGGTCACCCTGGCCGCCGGCGAGACCGGGCGCTTCCGCATCCTCAGCGACAACCGCATCGGCTACGACATCCGCCAGCTCGACTAGGACCCGCGCCAATCGTCGCTTCGCCGCCCGACCAGCCTGCCGGTCCTTATAGTGAAGAACGGCCTGCAGGCAGCAGGAGAATGGCGATGAAGATGAAATCCATGCTCGCGCTGCCACTGATGGCGGCGCTGTGCGCGTGCGCTTCGGCGGGGAAGGAAGGCGAGCCGGTGAATGTCATGCTCGATGCCACCCAGCGAAACGCGGGCCGCATCGGCCAGGCGACGCTCTCCCCCGCCGACGGCAAGACCTACATGACCGTCTTCATCAGTGGCGCGCCCCAGGGCACCACCCGCCCGCTGCGGCTGTACACCTACATCTACCAGGGCGCCTGCGCCAGCCCGGACGCCAGACCCGCCTACGAGCTCAACGACACTGCCGTGACCCATCGCAACCGGCAGGTCGGCGCCGGCTGGTCGCTGTACAAGGTGGCGCCCGTTCCGCTCGCCACCCTGCGCGCCGGCGACTACTCCATCGTCCTGCGCACCAGCCCGGCGGACGGCAACTACGACATCTTCTGCGGCGCAATCCACTGAAGCGCCGGCGCTTGCCGCATCAGCCGCGAATCCGCTGCACCAGGCGCGCCTGCAGCTTCTCCAGCTCGGCCGGATCGGCCTTCTGCGCGGCGTGGATGCCCAGCCCCTGGCCGGCAAAGCGCGGGATGATGTGCATGTGGATGTGGAACACCGTCTGCCCGGCCGGCGCGCCGTTGAACTGGGCGACCTGCACGCCGTCCGGCTGCAGTTCGTCGACCAGCACTCGGGTCAGCTTCTGCACCGCGAGGGTCATCTTGCACAGGCTGTCCGCGTCGATCTCCAGCAGGTTGCGCGCCTGCGCCTTCTTCGGGATCACCAGGGTATGGCCGAAGGACTGCGGGAACAGGTCGAGGAAGGCGAGCACGTCGTCGTCCTCGTACAGCTTGTAGCACGGCGCCTCGCCACGAATGATCATGGCGAAGATGTTCTGCGGATCGTAGGTGCCTTGCAGGCTCATGGGGTTCTCCATTACCGGTGTGATCGAATGGCGAACGATACCCGGCTTGAAACCGCCTCGCCAATGAACTCCGTGCGCCCGGATGCATGCCGGGAGCTACCGCATGTCACGAGACCTCGGGAACGGCGCGGCATGCGCCTAATATGAACGCGGGGGCCATCGCAGTAATTCCCACTACAGCAGGTGGTCAGCTATGAACACGAAGAAGACGAAGAAAATCGGGCTGGCGTTGTTGATCGCGTCAGCCGGGCTGCTGGCATACGGAACGGCGACCGGACAGGTAATCGCCGTGCCGCTGGAAGCCGCCCCGGCCTTCGCGGGGCACATCGGCCAGGCAATTCTGAAGGACCGCGGCAGCGAAACCAGCGTGAACCTGTACTACTCCGGCGCACCGGACAATGCGGCCCTGCCCCTCCACCTCTACGCCTACATCTACCCGGGTTCCTGCGAGAGTCCCGGCGCCCAGCCGGCGTACGAACTGAACCGTATCGTCACCACCCAGCATGATTTCTTCGGCGACACCACGGGACTGTCGAGAACGGCGCCGGTCAGCATGGACGAGCTGCGCTCGGGGGATTATTCGATCGTCCTGCGCAGCAGTCCGGCCGACGGCAACCAGGACCTGTTCTGCGGCGAGATCAGATGACCACGAAGCGGGTGCGCGGCCTGGCGTGAAGACCGGGCGGCACTGAGCGCGTTCACGGCTGCTCCCCGGTATCAGGGGGAGCAGCCGCATTGCCTGCGGCTCAGGCTTCGACCTGGCTCCACTGCTTGCTCAGGCGCTTGTCCGACACCGGCAGCTTCGTCCCCAGTTGCTGGGCGAACAGCGAGACGCGGTATTCCTCCAGCATCCAGCGGTACAGCGCCAGGTTCGGGTCGCGCTTGCCTTCCTGGGAGTGCTTGGCCAGGCGCGCCTTGTACTGCTCCCAGTAGCCGGCCATCTCGCCGCTCCACACGCGGTCGCGCTGGACCTGGCCGGCGACCTTGTCCAGGCGCTGTTCCACCGCCTTGAGATAGCGCGGGTATTCCTTCAGCCACTCCAGCGGCGTGTCGCGGACGAAGCCCGGGTAGATCAGGTTGGCCATTTGCCCCTTCACATCGTTGAGCGGCACCGTCATCGCCAGGTCGACCTTGCCCTTGAAGCGCTTCTGCAGGCCGTGCCAGAGCTTCAGGCTTTCCAGCACCAGGCGCGCCAGGCGCTCGGCGTGCTCGGTCCAGGCGCCGCGCTTCTTCTCCGCCAGCGACGCCAGGGCGGCGCCGTCGCGGGGCAGATGCGCCTCGCCTTCGAGGATGCAGCTGTCCAGGCTGGCGAGCAGGATGTCCTCCACCAGCGCCTCGACGCGGCCAAGATCGCGATACAGCAGGCCCATCTCGGTCTGCCCCGGCAGCTTGCCGCGGAGGAACTTGGCCGGCTCGGCCAGCTGTTGCAGGAGCAGGCGCTGCAGGGCGCGGCGATGCTGGAATTCGGCCTCGGCCTGGGTCGGGAAACGGCCCTCCTTCACCGCGCCGCTTTCCTCCACCAGCGCCGGGTAGACCGTCATCGACAGGCCGGCGATCTTCTGCTGGGCCTTTTCCGCCACTTCGGCGAAGCCCTTGGCTTCCACCGGTTTCTGCGCCTTGTCCGCCTGCGGGATGGCCAGCGCGGCCTGGCTGGCCTCGGCGAAGCGTGCGGTCAATTCGGCGAGATCGCGGCCTTCGCCGAGGAACTTGCCGCGGGCATCGACCACTTCCAGGTTCATGCGCAGATGGCTTTCCACCCCGGCCTCGGCTTCCGCCCACGCTTCATCCGGCACGCGCGAGCCGGTCATGCGCTGCAACTCGCGGCCGAGCGCTTCCGGCAACGCACCTTCGGCGAAGACCATCTTGCCCAGCGCAGCGCGGACGAAGTCCGGCACCGGCACGAAGTTCTTGCGGATCGCCTTGGGCAGGTTGCGCACCAGAGCCACGCACTTGGCCTCCAGCAGGCCGGGGACCAGCCATTCCAGACGCTCGCCCTTCAGCTGCGGCAGCAATGGAGCGGGCACGCGAATGGTCACGCCGTCGCGCGGATGGCCGGGTTCGAAGTGGTAGGTCAGCGGCAGCTCCAGTTCGCCGATACGCAGGCGATCCGGGTAGAGCCCGGCGGTGACCTCGCTGGCGTCGCGGGCGAGCACGTCTTCCTCGCGCATGATCAGCAGGTCGGGCTGCTGCTTCTGCTCGCGCTCGTACCATTTCTCGAAGCTGGCGGTCTGGTAGATGTCTGCCGGTAGCCGCGCGTCGTAGTAGGCGAACAGGGTTTCCTCGTCGGCGAGGATGTCGCGCCGGCGCGCCTTGGCTTCCAGTTCGTCGAGCTTTTCCAGCAACTGGCGGTTGGCGCTCAGGCACTTCGCCCGGCTGTTGATCTCACCGCGCACCAGTGCTTCGCGGATGAACAGCTCGCGCGACACTGGCGGATCGATCGGCCCGTAGTGCACGGCGCGGCGGCCAACGATGATCAGTCCGTAGAGAGTGACCTGCTCGTAGGCGACGACCTGGCCGCGCTTCTTCTCCCAGTGCGGCTCCAGGTGGTTCCTCTTCAGCAGATGCCCGGCCAGCGGCTCCAGCCAGTCCGGCTCGATCTTCGCGACCATGCGGGCGAACAGCTTGGTGGTCTCCACCAGCTCGGCGGCCATGATCCACTGCGGCTTCTTGCGGCCGATCACACTGGACGGATGAATCCAGAAGCGCCGCTGGCGCGCCCCAAGGTAATCGCCCTCCTCCGCCTTCTGGCCGATCTGGCTGAGCAGGCCGGAGAGGATCGCCTTGTGCACGGCGGCGTAGTCGATGTCGCGCTTGGGCTGCTCTCCATCCTTGTAGGAGCGAGCTTGCTCGCGAACGCTCTTGGCGCCCTTGTTGTCCTGGGGTTTCGCTGCGTTGGGTTGTTCGCGAGCAAGCTCGCTCCTACGAGAAGCCCCTTCTGCCTTGCCGAACGGCAGCTTGAGCTCGCGGCAGATCAGCGTCAGCTGCCGGTGCGCATCCCGCCACTCGCGCAGACGCAGATAGTTGAGGAAGTTCTTCCGGCACCAGCTGCGCAGCGCGTTGGAGCCCAGCGCCTGGCGCTGTTCCTCGAAGCCGCGCCAGAGGTTGATCAGCGCGGCGAAGTCGGAGTCCGGGTCCTTCCACTGGGCATGGGCCTGGTCGGCGGCCTGCTGGCGTTCGATCGGGCGTTCGCGCGGGTCCTGCACGGAGAGCGCGCTGGCTACCGTCAGCACTTCGTTCAGGCTGCCCTGGTTGGCCGCCTCCAGCAGCATGCGGCCGAGGCGCGGATCGATGGGCAGGCGCGCGAGCTGGCGGCCCAGCGGGGTGAGCTGGCCCTCGCGGTTTACCGCCGAGAGTTCCTGCAGCAGGGTGAAGCCGTCCTTGATCGCCTTGCCGTCCGGCGGCTCGATGAAGGGGAAGGCCTCGATGTCGCCGAGGCGCAGATGGAGCATCTGCAGGATCACCGCGGCCAGGTTGGTGCGGAGGATTTCCGGATCGGTGAAAGCCGGCCGCGAGTTGAAATCCTCCTCGCTGTACAGACGCACGCAGATGCCCGGCTCGACCCGCCCGCAGCGGCCCTTGCGCTGGTTGGCGCTGGCCTGGGACACCGCCTCGATGGGCAGGCGCTGGACCTTGGCGCGGTAGCTGTAGCGGCTGATGCGCGCGGTGCCGCTGTCGATCACGTAGCGGATGCCCGGCACGGTCAGCGAGGTTTCGGCGACGTTGGTGGCGAGCACGATCTTGCGCCCCGGCATGGGCTGGAAGATCTTCTGCTGCTCGGCCGGGGTCAGCCGTGCATATAAAGGCAGCACCTCGGTATGCCGCAGGTTGGCCTTGCGCAGCATGTCGGCGGCATCGCGGATCTCGCGTTCGCCGGGAAGGAACACCAGCACGTCGCCGGGGCGCTTGCCGACCTCGCGCTCGTGGGCGGCGATCTCGTCCAGCGCGCGGAGGATGCCCTCGTCCACCGACAGATCGTCGAACAGCGCCTCGCCGTCCTCGTCCACTTCCGCCGCCAGCGGGCGGTACCAGGTATCCACCGGATAGGTGCGGCCGGAAACCTCGACGATGGGCGCGTCGCCGAAATGCTTCGAGAAGCGCTCCAGATCGATGGTCGCCGAGGTGATGATCAGCTTGAGGTCGGGCCGGCGCGGCAGCAGGGTCTTGAGGAAGCCGAGCAGGAAGTCGATGTTCAGGCTGCGCTCGTGGGCCTCGTCGACGATGATCGTGTCGTAGCGTTCCAGATAGCGGTCGTGCTGGGTCTCGGCGAGCAGGATGCCGTCGGTCATCAGCTTGACCAGGGTGCTGTCGTCGCTCTGGTCCTCGAAGCGCACCTGGTATCCCACCAGCGAACCCAGCGGCGTGCCGACCTCCTCGGCGACCCGCGTCGCCACGCTGCGCGCGGCCAGCCGGCGCGGCTGGGTGTGGCCGATCAGGCCGTGTATGCCGCGGCCCAGCTCCAGGCAGATCTTCGGCAGCTGGGTGGTCTTGCCCGAGCCGGTTTCGCCGGCGATCACCACCACCTGGTGCTTCTCCAGCGCGGCCTTGATCTCGTCGCGCTTGGCGGCGATCGGCAGGCTGTCGTCGTAGCGCATGCGCGGCACGCTGGTGCGGCGCGCCTCGACCTTGGCGCAGGACGCCTGGAAGCGTTCCAGCCATTGCGCCAGTCTGGCCTCGTCCGGCTCCGCCTGCTTGCGCAGTTCGTGGAGCTGGCGGCGCAGGCGGTGACGGTCGCGGATCAGGGCGTGGTCGAGGTTCTTGTGCAGGGAGGCGATGTCGGTCATCGAGCGATAGGTCAGCTACGTGAAAAAGTCGGCGATTGTCGCAGATCGGGCGCGTCGGTTCAGGCTTCCATGCGCGCGGCGTACATCGCATTGGCAGTGAACACCTCGCGGCCCTCGCAGGTGATCCGCACCGGCAGCTTCAGCCGCGCCCGCCCGCGTTCGCGCAGCTGCGCGACGAAGGCCGGCCATTCGTCCGGCAGCACCGCCTCGGCGACGAACTCGGCGCTGGAAGGGGCGCGATAGTCGCACTCGTGGCGCTGGATCACCAGCGCCGCATCCAGCCCCTCGCGGCGCATGGCGTCGAACAGCAGGGTCCAGCCGGCGGCGATGGACAGCGTCGCCAGGCTGCCGCCGAACACGGTGTTGTGCGGATTGCGGTTCGGCGCGTGCGGCGCGCTCAGCCACAGGCTGCCGGGCGCGCTGGGCAGCACGCGGATCTGCATGAACTGGCTGAGCGGGATGTTCTCGTGCAGGTAGCGGGTCAGCGCCTCGGCACGCTGGAGGTCATCGGCGGTGGGCTCGGTCATGGCGGTCGGCGATCTGGAGTGGGAGGGGTATATGGTAGGCGGCGAGCGGCGTGATGGTCGATCCCGAGTGGGCGGCAGCTCCGTAGCTCTTTTCATCCACCATTACGGGGCCGCCTGCTCAGCCTTGGTGGATCGATGGAGCCGATCCACCCTACGCCGCCCCACCATCGTCAACGAAAAAGCCCCGCGATGCGGGGCTCTTCCGTTACACGACCGCCCGTTACTAGGCGACCTTGTCCTTCTGCGCAAGTTTCTTCAGTTCCTCGTCGCGCAGCTCGCGGCGGAGGATCTTGCCGACGTTGGTGGTCGGCAGGCTGTCGCGGAATTCCACGGCCTTCGGGCGCTTGTAGCCGGTCAGGTTGTCGTGCATGTGCTTGAGGACCTGCTCCTTGGTCAGGGTCACGCCCGGCTTGGCGACCACGAACAGCTTGATCGACTCGCCGGACTTCTCGTCCGGAATGCCGATGGCCGCGCACTGCAGCACGCCCGGCAGGGTCGCCAGCACGTCTTCCAGTTCGTTCGGGTACACGTTGAAGCCAGACACCAGGATCATGTCCTTCTTGCGGTCGACGATGCGCATGTAGCCGTCGTCCTGGATGATGGCGATGTCGCCGGTACGCAGCCAGCCATCCTGGTCGAGGATTTCGGCGGTAGCCTCCGGACGCTGCCAGTAGCCCTTCATCACCTGCGGGCCCTTCACGCACAGTTCGCCGCGCTCGCCGAACGGCAGGTCGTTGCCGTTGTCGTCGATGACCTTGCACTGGGTGGACGGCACCGGGATGCCGATGGTGCCGATCTGGATCTTCTGGAACGGGTTCACCGACACCACCGGGCTGGTTTCGGTCATGCCGTAGCCTTCGCTGATCGGGCAGCCGGTGACGTCCTTCCAGCGCTCGGCGGTGGCCTGCTGCAGCGCCATGCCGCCGGACAGGGTCAGCTTCAGCGTGGAGAAGTCCAGCTTGCGGAAGGCGTCGTTGTTGCACAGGCCGACGAACAGGGTGTTCAGGCCGACGAAGCCGGTGAATTTCCACTCGGCCAGTTCCTTGACCATCGCCGACAGGTCGCGCGGGTTGGTGACCAGGATGTTGTGGTTGCCGGTCAGCATCATCGCCATGCAATGGAAGGTGAAGGCGTAGATGTGATAGAGCGGCAGCGGCGCGATGAGGATTTCGCGGCCCTCGCCGAGGTTGGCGCCCATCAGCGCCTTGCACTGCAGCATGTTGGCGATCAGGTTGCGATGGGTGAGCATCGCGCCCTTGGCCACGCCGGTGGTGCCGCCGGTGTACTGCAGCACGGCGACGTCGTCGCTGCTCGGAGCGGCTTCGCGAACGGTCTTGCCGCGGCCCCTGGCCAGCGCGTCGTTCAGCTTCACCGCCTGCGGCAGGCGGAACGGCGGGACCATCTTCTTGACGTACTTGACCACCGCGTTGACCACGAAGCGCTTCAGCGGCGGCAGCATGTCGCCCACTTCGGTGACCACGACGTGGCGGATGCCGGTCTTCGGCAGCACTTCCTCGGCCAGGTGGGCCATGTTGGCCAGGCACACCAGCGCCTTGGCGCCGGAATCCTTGAACTGATGTTCCATTTCCCGCGCGGTGTACAACGGGTTGGTGTTGACCACCACCAGGCCGGCGCGCATGGCGCCGAACACCACTACCGGGTATTGCAGGACGTTGGGCAACTGCACGGCGATGCGGTCGCCGGGCTTGAGGTCGGTGTTCTGCTGGAGCCAGGCGGCGAAATCACCGGAAAGCCGGTAGATGTCGCCGTAGCTGAGGGTCTTGCCGAGGTTGCTGAACGCGGGCTTGCTGGCAAAGCGTTGGCAGGACTCCTTGAGCACCGCGAGGATGTTCGGGTACTTGTCGGCATCGATCTCGGCGGCAATGCCGGCCGGATATTTGTCCTTCCAGAAATTTTCGGTCATGGAAAGCCCACTCCTGAGCAACAGCTGATCTATACCGCTCTGGGCGGCTATTTGTTGTGTTTATACCGCTTTTCGCGCGGACAGGGGGCGAAAAGCGGGCCGAGATTATCAGCTTTGCCCGACACCGACCAGCACCAAAGGTGACCCCGCCGGTCACAAAAATGACCAAAGGCAGCACCTTTGGTCATTCTTTTTTCCTTCGATGAAACCGGCTTCTTCAGGCGGTTTCGCGCAGCTCCCGGCGCAGGATCTTGCCCACCGGCGTCATCGGCAGCGCATCCTTGATGACGATGTGCCGGGGCATCTTGTAGCCGGTCAGGTTCTCCCGGCAGTAGGCCTTCAGCTCCTCCACCGTCAGCCCGCCCTCGCGCGGCACGACGAACAGCTTCACCACCTCGCCGGACTTCTCGTCCGGCACGCCCACCGCCGCGCAGTTGGCCACCTTCGGGTGGGCCATGACGATGTCCTCGATCTCGTTGGGATAGACGTTGAAGCCGGAAACGATGATCAGGTCCTTCTTGCGGTCGACGATGCGCACGTAGCCGTCCTGGTCGATCACCGCGATGTCGCCGGTCTTCAGCCAGCCCTCGGCGTCGAGCACCTCGGCAGTGGCCTCCGGACGCTGCCAGTACCCCTTCATCACCTGCGGCCCCTTCACGCACAGCTCGCCGCGCTCGCCGAGGCCGAGGTCCTGGCCCTGCTCGTCGATCACCTTCAGCGCCGTGCCCGGCATCGGTATGCCCACGGTGCCCAGGCGCGCCTTGTCGCCGTAGGGGTTGGCGGTGACCACCGGCGAGGTTTCGGTCAGCCCGTAGCCCTCGACCACGGCGCAGCCGGTGATTGCCTTCCAGCGCTCGGCGGTAGCGGCCACCAGCGCCGTGCCGCCGGAGTTGGTGACCTTGAGGTTGGAGAAATCGAGATCCTTGAATTCCGGGTGCTCCATCAGCGCGACGAACAGGGTGTTGAGGCCGAGCAGCGCGGAGAAGCGCCACTTCTTCAGTTCCCTGACGAAGCCGCCGATGTCGCGCGGATTGGTGATCAGCACGTTGTGGTTGCCGCTGACCATCATGCACATGCAGTTCGCCGTGAAGGCATAGATGTGGTACAGCGGCAGCGGCGCGATCATCACTTCCTGGCCTTCCTTCATGAGCGGATGGCCATCGGGGCCGAGCTGCGACAGGCAGGCGTGCACCTGCTGCATGTTGGCGACCAGGTTGGCGTGGGTGAGCATCGCGCCCTTGGCCACGCCGGTGGTGCCGCCGGTGTATTGCAGCACGGCGACGTCGTCGAGGCCGACCCGGACCGGCTGCAGGGCATGGCCGCACCCCTGCTGCAGGGCCTCCTTGAACGGCACCGCCGCCGGCAGGCTGTAGTCCGGCACCATCTTCTTCAGGTGTTTCACCGCCAGGTTGACCAGCCAGCCCTTCGGCTGCGGCAGCAGGTCGCCCATGCGCGCCTCGATCAGGTGCTCGATGCCGGTATCCGGCAGCACTTCCTCGACCAGCTTGCCGAACAGGTTGACGTAGACCAGCGCCCGCGCCCCGGAATCCTTGAACTGGTGGCGCATCTCGCGGGCGGTATAGAGCGGATTGGTGTTGACCACCACCAGCCCGGCGCGCAGCGCGCCGAACACCGCCACCGGGAATTGCAGGATATTCGGCATCTGGATCGCGATACGGTCGCCCGGACGCAGGTCGGTGCCCTTCTGCAGGTAGGCGGCGAAGGCCGCGGACAGGCGGTCGAGCTCGGCGTAGCTCAGGGTGACGCCCATGTTGCTGTAGGCCGGGCGGTCGGCGAATTTCTTGCAGGAGCGCTCGAACACCTCGACCACCGACTTGTAGGTGGTCAGGTCGATCTCGCTGGGCACGCCAGCCGGGCGTTTGTCGTTCCAGAAATCAGGCTGCATTGTTGTTGTCCTCTTACCTGAGTAGATCGATCAGCTCCGGGGAACTTAGCAGTTGGGCGGCGGGGCGCAAACACGGGCATGCCCCGACATCATTTCCATGAATTTCCGGATGGCGGCCCGGCGCCTGCCCGGGCTTTCTGCCGCCGGAATGGCGCTGCTAGAATGCCGGACCCTGGCCCGGCCGGCGCAAGGATTCCCCCGCATGCCCCACGCTGCCTACTGGCTCCCGGCCAGTGACGAAACGCCGCTGTACACCCGCCACTGGACGGCGGATGGCTCCGCCCGTGGCGCGGTGATGCTGTCCCACGGCATGGCCGAGCATGCTGGCCGCTACGAGCGGCTCGGCAGCGCGCTGAACGCGGCCGGCTACCACCTCTATGCCATCGACCAGCGCGGCCACGGGCGCACCGCGGAATCCGGCGACCTCGGCCACTACGCCGACAGCGATGGCTGGGGCAAGGTGATCGGCGACCTCGCCACGCTCAACCAGCACGTCCGCCAGAATCATCCCGGGCTGCCCATCGTCCTGCTCGGCCACAGCATGGGCAGCTACATATCCACCGCCTACCTGATCGAACACAGCGCCAGCGTGCAGGGCGCCGTGCTCTCCGGCTCGAACTACCAGCCCGTCGCGCTGTACCGCAGCGTGCTGCCCATCGCCCGCTTCGAGCGCTGGCGCCAGGGGCCGCTGGGGCGCAGCGGGTTGATCGAATTCCTCTCCTTCGGTTCGTTCAACCGGGCGTTCCGGCCCAACCGCACGCCCTTCGACTGGCTGAGCCGCGATCCGCAGGAAGTCGACAGGTACACCACCGATCCGCTCTGCGGCTTTCGCTGCAGCAACCAGTTGTGGCTGGACCTGCTCGGCGGCCTGGCGGAGCTGACGCCGGTCGAGCGCCTGGCGCGCATCCGCCCGGCGCTGCCGCTGCTGGTGATCGGCGGCGAACGCGACCCGGTCAGCCAGGGCAAGCGCCTGCAGCTGCTGGCCCAGGCATTGACCAGCGCCGGCCTGCGCAAGGTGGAGAAACAGATCTACCCCGACGCCCGTCACGAACTGTTCAACGAGACCAATCGCGACGAGGTCATCCGCAACCTGATCGACTGGCTGGAGCGTTCCTGCCGTCGTTCGACCAACGAGGAAAACCCATGACCCAGGTTCAGAACGTCACCTACGAAGAACTCGAAGTCGGCCAGAAGGCCAGCTTCCAGCGCGCCATCGGCGAGCGAGAAATCCAGCTGTTCGCCGAAGTCTCCGGCGACCGCAACCCGGTGCACCTGGACGCCGACTACGCCGCCGGCACCCTCTTCAAGGAACGCATCGCCCACGGCATGCTCAGCGGCGCGCTGATCAGCGCGGCCATCGCCACTACCCTGCCCGGCCCGGGCTCCATCTATATCGGCCAGACCCTGAGCTTCACCCGCCCGGTGAAACTCGGCGACAGCCTGACCGTGGAACTGGAAGTGCTGGAAAAGCTGCCGAAGAATCGCGTCAAGGTCGCCACCCGCGTGTTCAACCAGAATGGCGAGATGGTGGTGGACGGCGCTGCCGAAGTGCTGGCGCCGAAGCAGAAGCTGGACATCGAACTGCCGGCCCTGCCGCCGATCACCATCGGCTGAGGGCCTCCGCCCTGCCTGGAAACACGGCGGTCAGCGAAACGTAGGGTGGATGGCGCTTTTCCATCCACCATTCCGGGGCCGACTGCGCGGCCGTGGTGGATCGGTGGAGCGTGATCCACCCTACTAAGAAGTCTGCCCCTTCAGTTTTCCCCCACCGTGACGCTGGCGGTCATGCCGGCGCTCAGGTGGATGCCTTCGGGCACCTTCTCCAGCTTGATCCGCACCGGAATCCGCTGCGCCAGGCGCACCCAGTTGAAGGTCGGTTCGACATTCGCCAGCAACTGGCTGTCCGGCACCGCATTGCGGTCGGTGATGCCGCTGCTGATGCTTTCCACCCGCCCGTCGATCACCGCATCCCCGCTCATCAGCACCACCCGCGCCGGCTGGCCGACGCGGATGCCCGGCAGCTTGGTTTCCTCGAAATAGGCGGTGACGTAGAAGGACTGCTGGTCGACCAGCGCCATCACCGGCTGGCCGGTCTGCACGTAGTTGCCCTGGGCCAGGCGCAGGTTGGTCACCTGGCCGCTGCGTGGCGCGCGCAGTTCGCTGCGGCGCAGGTTGAGCGTGGCGAGCTTCACCTGGGCCAGCGCCTCCTGGTATTCGCCATTGGCGATGGCGGCGCGCATCTGCGCGCTTTCCTTGTCCTCCGCGCTGATGGTGCGGGTGTCCAGGCGGCTGCGCCGCGCGGCCTCGCTCTGGCGCAGGCGCAGCTGCTGGTAGCGGGTGTCGGCCAGGGCTTTCGCCTGGTCGAGGTTGGCCTGGTAGCGCTCGCGGTCGATGCTCATCAGCAGGTCGCCGGCCTTCACCTGCTGGTTGTCCCGCACGCGGAGGTCGGTGACCCAGCCGGAAACGTCCGGGGCGATCACCACCACATCGGCACGCACCCGCGCGTCGCGGGTCCAGGGCGACAGCATGTAGAAGCGCCACAGCCAGATACCGGCCAGCACCGCAGCGACGACCACCGCCAGGGTCAGGGCCACGCGAAGGAATCCGCGCATCGGCAATTCTCCTTATCCGCCTCCGGTGAGGCTCCAGGTAATGGCACAGAGGATCAGCAGGAACAGCGCACAGTCGAACAGGGCTTCGTGCCAGATCCAGCGACCGAGCGGGGTCAGCTGCATCAGCATGCGGACCAGCACGGTCAGCCCCAGGGCGACCAGCGCATAGATGAACAGCGGGCTCAGGTAGACCCCACCCCAGCCCATTTCATGCAGCCCCATGGCGTTCCTCCGGCAGGCACCACTGGCGCCAGGTCCGGCGCATTTGCACGAGCGCCGCGCGGGCCAGGCGATTGGGCTCGTTCTGGCCGGCGCGGTCGGCGTCCAGGGCCTTTTCCAGGTCCAGGCAGATTGCCTCCAGCTGCCGCTCGCGCCCTTCGCCCGGTCCCGCTTCGAGAATATCGCCCAGATTGCCGAGGAATCGCTCGCGCGCCTTGCGCAGGACGCCCCGCGCACCGGCCAGGCAGGCGCGCAGGTGGATCAGCTCGTTGCCCAGGTCCAGCGCCAGCAGGCCATCCTGCCAGCGCTGCTGGCCGCTTTCCGGCAACAGCGTGTAGTGCCGGGCGAGGCGGATCAGGCGGTCGGCCATGCGTCCGCCGAACCAGTTCTCCGCCTGCGCCAGGGGCCGCCGGGTCAGCCGGCCGAGGTCGATGCAGGTGGCCTCGATCAGGCGCCGGCTCAGCCAGTGCGGCGGCAGGCTGAGCAATCGGAACAGCAATACCGCGCTGCCCACGCCGATCAGCACGCCCTGGGCGGAATTGAGCAGGGCGGCGAGGTCGTAGTGCATCTGGTTGCGCGGCGCCACCAGGGTGATGAAGTGGATGGCGAAGGAAGTCGCCACCCCGGCCAGCGCTGGCGTCGCCATGCCCAGCGCGCCGAAGAACAGCGGCACGCCGAGGGCCATGCACAGCAGCGGAAAGCCGTTCCACTGCGGCAGCAGCCACTGGGTGACCAGCGCCGCCGCGGGGATCGCATAGAGGATGCCGCGCAGGAAGGCCATGCCGAGGGCGGCAGGATTGTCGCGTCCGGCGAACAGGCTGCAGATCACCGCGGTGAGCAGCATCCCGCCGATCGCTCCCGGCCAGGCGGTGGCCATCCAGAACACCGACATGCAGAGCAGCGCCAGCGCGCTGCGCCCGCCAGAGAACAGCGCCATCAGCCAGTCGCGGTGCCAGGACAGGTTGCCCGGGGCGCTGGCATCGAGTTCGCCGCTCGCCACCGCCTGCACGCTGCGCTCGGCATCGACCGCCTTGCGCAGCAGCACGCTGCAGCGCGCCAGGCAGTAGCGCAGGTCGTTCGGCAGGTTCTCGTCCCTGGCTGCCGCCGCGAGGCGCTCGCGCAATGCCTGCATCTCGGCGGTCCGCGGGTTTTCCAGACAGGCCTGGAGTTCGTCGATCCACGGTTGCAGCCAGCGGGCGTCCGCTTCTTCCAGCAGGGTGCGCTGGCGGGCGACGCCCCTGGCCGTGCGCAGCAGGCTCAGCAGGTCCCGCGACAATACCCGCAGCGCCCGGGACCGCTGCCGTCCGCGATAGCCCTCGAACCAGGCGTGATCGCGCTGCACGTCGACCTCGACGATCTTGCCCAGCGCCGCCAGCAGGCTCCTGGCCTCGCGCGTCTGCTCGCCGATCTCGCTGCGCGCCGCCTGCATCCCGGCCAGCCAGGTGGCGCGGGCCTGCCTGTCGAGGTTGGCTTCCACCCGCCGCGGCCAGAGCGTCGCGCTGACGAACGAAGCGCAGAGGATGCCCAGGCAGATCTCCGTGCAGCGCGCCACGGCCTGGTCGAACACGCCCAGCGGCTGCAGGGTCGCCGGCAGGCCGATGATCGCCACCGTATAGCCGGACAGCACGAAGGCGTAGGAAACGTGGTTGCGCAGGGTGGTGGACGCGGCGGTGCAGAGGCCGATCCAGAGGGAAATGGCGAGCAGGAACAGCCAGGGCGTCTGGGCGAACAGGGCGATCATCACCACCGCCATCGCCGTCCCGACCAGGGTGCCGAGCAGGCGGAAGATACCCTTGGCGATCACCATGCCGGAGAGCGGCTGGGAGACGATGAATACCGTCATCAGCGCCCATTGCGGCTGGTCCAGATCGAACCGGAAGGCGCACCAGAGCGCCAGGCCGCCCGCCAGGAGGGTCTTTACCGCGAACTTGAGCGCCAGTGGATCCGGCGCAAGGAAGGCCTGCAGCGAGGGTCGCACGCGATTTCCCGAAGGTGGCTAGGAATATTCAGAATGGTCAAGCGTGGCAGCATGTGGCAAACATTATTAGCCAGCTAACGATACCTGTTCCAGCTTTTTCGCGCACAAAAAAAACGGGCGACCTTAAGTCGCCCGAAGTGCCTTGCGTGCTCTGTGTATCCGGGAGGATTACCGGTCAGTGCCGATGCGAATCCTTCCAGATGAAATATCCAACCCCGCCGCAGAAGACGATCATCAGACCTACGGTGATGACACCTGCGAGAACCACTTCGTCAATGAACATGGTACCGGCCCTCTGTTGCTCATCTGCTCTTTGAAGATGGGTTCAGATTACCGGCGGCGGGGATGTGAATATTGATCTGTATCAACTGGGCCATGGGCCTGGATCGGCAGCGGTCTCTGCACTGATCCAGATCAAGTGCGGCAAATGAGGGGATGCGGCGGGAGGCCGCGGAAACCGGCGTTCCGCGGCAGAGGGAGGAGGATCAGCGCTTCTTCGGCTTGCCTTTGCCTTTCTTGCCCGGCTTGCCCATCGGCAGCGCCTTCTCGAAGGCCTGGCGCACCTCCTGCAGACGTTGTTCGTGCACGTCGTGGATGCGCTTGTTACGTTCGGCGTTCAGGTCGATCAGCTTGTCGTCGTTGCTCATGACAGGGAATGCACCAGGCGAAAGGTCAGATTCAGTCTAGGCGCCACCGCGCGGCGGGTCTTGGCTACCTGATGCTGCCAATAATGCTGCGTTGCGCCGGACATGACCAGCAGCGAACCCGCTCCCAGTTCCAGGGAACATTCGATCGCCGTGTCGCCCTTGCGGCGCAGGTCGAAACGCCGCGTGCCGCCGAGATTGAGCGAAACCACCAGCGGATTGCGCCCCAGCTCCGGCTCGTCGTCGCTGTGCCAGCCCATCGAGTCCCGGCCATCGCGGTAGTAGTTGAGCAGCACGCCGTTGAGCGGCTGGCCGACGCTTTCCACCACCCGCGCGCGGATCTCCCCCAGCAGCGGCGTCCAGGGCAGCGGCCGATGCACCAGACCGGAATAGCGATAGGTCGCCTCGGGATCGCCATACCAGGCGACCAGCCTCGGCACCGGATAGTCGCGCCCGTGAAGGCGAACGCTCGGTCGCTCCCAGGGCGTTTCCGCCACCAGCCGCTCGAACCAGTCCCCCGCCGTGGCGACGGAACACCAGTGCGGAATCAGGCGGATGTCCGCGTCGGGAAGGATGATCGGGGCGTCGGAAAACAGCATCGCAAGAACCACCGGGGGCAACGACTGCGAGTATGCCCCGCATCAGCACTCGATATCGATCCACTGCCCCTTGCGCGGCGCCTCTCCCAACTCTTCCACGTCGTCTTCCGCCTCATCCATCGCCCCCGCCGGCCGCTGCCGGCGCCGCCGGTCGGCCACCGGCGCGTGCTCATCCGAACCCACGCCACTGCTGCCGACGCCGGCCTGCGGCGGGGCGACCGGCGGTACATCCGGACGCGGCTTCGGCACGTCCTGCTGGGCGGTCGCCGGCATCACGCCGGGAATGGGTTGCAGCATGCTTCCTTCCTCTGGTCAGGCGGATCGGGTGCCGGGCTTCGTTCCGGCCCCGGCTCGCTACACTTTTCTACGCTTTCGACGGGATTCCCGGCCTGCAGGCCTGTCGGCCCACACAGGCAATCAACGACAAGCCCGCAGCGGTTCTCGGACGTTTCGGCCAGCGCACAACCGTCGCTGAAAGCCGCGTGTTCCGTTACCATAGCCGGCTTTTTTCGGGAGGTGTCCATGGCGCAGTATCAACCGGGTCAACGCTGGATCAGCGACAGTGAGGCCGAGCTCGGGCTGGGAACCATCCTGGCGCTGGATGGCCGGATGCTCACCGTGCTCTATCCCGCGACCGGCGATACCCGCCAGTACTCCGAACGCAACGCCCCGCTGACCCGCGTGCGCTTCGCTCCCGGCGACGAGGTGACCCACTTCGAAGGCTGGAAGATGACCGTCCGCGAGGTCGAGGAAGCCGACGGCCTGCTGGTCTACAGCGGCATCAACGCGCACAACGAAGTCCGCGTACTGCCGGAAACCCAGCTGTCCAACTTCATTCAGTTCCGCCTCGCCAGCGACCGCCTGTTCGCCGGGCAGATCGACCCGCTGCCCTGGTTCCGCCTGCGCTACTACACCCTGGAACACCGCACCCGCCTGCTGCAGTCGTCCCTCTGGGGCCTTGGCGGCGCCCGCGCCCAGCCGATCGCCCACCAGTTGCACATCGCCCGCGAAGTGGCCGACCGCATCGCCCCGCGCGTCCTGCTCGCCGACGAAGTGGGCCTGGGCAAGACCATCGAGGCCGGCCTGGTGATCCATCGCCAGCTGCTCTCCGGCCGCGCCAGCCGCGTGCTGATCCTGGTGCCGGAAAACCTGCAGCACCAGTGGCTGGTGGAGATGCGCCGGCGCTTCAACCTGGAAGTCGCGCTGTTCGACCGCGAGCGCTTCGTCGAAAGCGACGCCAGCAACCCCTTCGAGGACAGCCAGCTCGCCCTGGTGGCGCTGGAATGGCTGCGGGAAGACGAGCGCGCCCAGGACGCCCTGTTCGCCGCCGGCTGGGACCTGCTGGTGGTGGACGAGGCCCATCACCTGGTCTGGCATCCGGAAAAGGCCAGCCGCGAATATCAGCTGGTCGAACAGCTGGCCCAGGTGATCCCGGGCGTCCTGCTGCTCACCGCGACGCCGGAACAGCTTGGCCTGGACAGCCACTTCGCGCGCCTGCGCCTGCTCGATCCGGACCGTTTCCACGACCTGGAAGCCTTCCGCAACGAAAGCAGCCAGTACCGCCCGGTGGCCGAAGCCGTGCAGGAACTGATCGACCACGGCCGCCTCTCCCCGGACGCCCGCGCGGCCATCCATGGCTTCCTCGGCGCCGCCGGCGACGAACTGCTGGCCGCCGTGGAAAGCGGCGATGAAGACGCCCGCGCGCGCCTGGTCCGCGAGCTGCTCGACCGCCACGGCACCGGCCGCGTGCTGTTCCGCAATACCCGCGCCGCCGTGCAGGGCTTCCCCGAGCGCCAGCTGCACAGCTATCCGCTGCCGAACCCGGTGGAATACATGGAGCTGCCGATCGGCGAGCACCCCGACCTGTATCCGGAAGTGAGCTTCCAGGAGCAGGTCGAGGAAGGCGACGAGAACACCCGCTGGTGGCGCTTCGACCCGCGCGTCGAGTGGCTGATCGACACCCTGAAGATGCTCAAGCAGTACAAGGTGCTGGTGATCTGCGCCCACGCGGAAACCGCCCTCGACCTGGAAGACGCCCTGCGCCTGCGCTCCGGCATCCCGGCCACGGTGTTCCACGAAGGCATGAGCATCCTCGAGCGCGACCGCGCCGCGGCCTACTTCGCCGACGAGGAATTCGGCGCGCAGGTGTTGATCTGCTCGGAAATCGGCAGCGAAGGCCGCAACTTCCAGTTCTCCCACCATCTGGTGCTGTTCGACCTGCCGGCGCATCCGGACCAGCTGGAGCAGCGCATCGGCCGTCTCGACCGCATCGGCCAGCGCCACACCATCCAGATCCACGTCCCGCACCTGGAGACCAGTCCGCAGGAACGCCTGTTCCAGTGGTATCACCACGCGCTGAACGCCTTCCTCAACACCTGCCCCACCGGCAACGCCCTGCAGCACCGCTTCGGCTCACGCCTGCTGCAGCTGATGGAAAGCGCTGACGACAAGGAATGGGAAGCGCTGCTCGAAGAGGGCCGCGCCGCCCGCGAAGCCCTGGAAGCCGAGCTGCACAGCGGTCGCGACCGCCTGCTGGAGCTGAACTCCGGCGGCGCCGGCGAAGGCGAGGCGCTGGTGGCGGAGATCGAGGAACAGGACGACCAGTTCGCCCTGCCGATCTACATGGAGAAGCTGTTCGATACCTATGGCATCGACAGCGAGGACCACTCGGAGAACGCCCTGATCCTCAGGCCGAGCGAGAAGATGCTCGACGCCAGCTTCCCGCTGGGCAGCGACGAAGGCGTGACCGTCACCTACGACCGCAACCAGGCGCTGGCCCACGAGGACATGCAGTTCCTCACCTGGGAACACCCCATGGTGCAGGGCGGCATGGACCTGGTGCTGTCCGGCTCGCTGGGCAACACCTCGGTGGCGCTGATCAAGAACAAGGCGCTCAAGCCCGGCACCGTATTGCTGGAACTGCTCTTCGTCAGCGAGGCGGTGGCGCCGCGCTCGCTGCAGCTGGGCCGCTTCCTGCCGCCGGCGACGCTGCGCTGCCTGCTCGACGCCAACGGCAACGACCTGAGCGCCCGGGTGGCCTTCGAGACCCTCAACGACCAGCTGGAAAGCGTGCCGCGCAGCAGCGCCAACAAGTTCGTCCAGGCCCAGCGCGACGCGCTGGCCAAGCAGTTCGCCATCGGCGAGAGCAAGGTCCTGCCGCGCCACGCCGAGCGCGTGGAGAAGGCGCGCCAGCATCTGGTCGCCAGCCTCGACGAGGAACTCGCGCGCCTGACCGCCCTCAAGGAGGTCAATCCGAGCGTCCGCGACAGCGAGCTGGAAGCCCTGCGCAAGCAGCGCGACCAGAGCCTGGAGCTGCTGGACAAGGCCTCGCTGCGCCTGGAGGCGATCCGCATACTGGTCGCCGGCTAGGTTCCGGCCTTCCCGCTCCAGCAGAAGCCGCGCCGGGCAACCGCCGCGGCTTCTGTCCTGCTGGCGCCAGGGAAAGGCTCATCCACCCCGGCACGGTTGATTTTGCTCAAGTGCGTTCCCCTCAGGGCGAGCTAGAGTTTTCCTACACCAATTACATACCGAGGGGAAACATCATGTACGAACGCATTCTGGTAGCGGTGGACGGCAGTGCGGTTTCCGACCGCGCCCTGGCAGAAGCGGTCAAGCTCGCGGAACTGAGCGGCGGCGAATTGCGCGTCATCACCATCGTCGACAGCCCTCTTCGCCACCTGCCCGACTATGCCGTCTACTACAACCCCGAACCCCTTCGCGAAGCGGCCCTGAAAGCCGCCGACGACACCTTGGCCAAGGCCCGGGAAAAGGTTGCCGGACACAGCGTGAAGGCGACCTTCGACCGCGTCTGCCAGGAACGCGCCAGCGAGGAAATCGCCGAGCGCATCGAGGTGGAAGCCGAGACCTGCAATGCCAGCCTGATCGTCATGGGCACCCACGGCCGCCGCGGCGTGCGCCGGCTGATGCTGGGCAGCGTGGCGGAAGGGCTGATCCGGGTGAGCAACCGGCCGGTGCTGCTGGTGCGGGGCGACAAGTAGCTATCTGGCAAGCAACAAAAAGCCCGGGCATGTCGCCCGGGCTTTTTTTCGTCGGGCCGTACCTGGGGTGGATCACGCTTTTCCATCCACCCTACGGAAATGCACGCTTTCGTAGGAGCAGGGGGACGCCTAGTTCTTGCTGGCGATAGCCATTCTTCCCGGCGGCTTCGTCGTTCAAGAGTGGACAGCGGATCGCCAGCAAGCTGGCTCCTACGAAGAGGACACCATTGGCGTGGCCGGTTGGTGGAACGATGGAACTGATCCACCCTACGCTTCTCCGCGGCCAGACGCAGGAGCGTGGGAACCATGGCTACTGGGCGTTCCCTGGGACGCCCCTCACCCCTGCTCCGCCGTCATGCTCAGCCGGCACGAATGGAACACATCCAGCTTCGGCTGGTACACGCCGGTATGCACCTGGAACAGCCCGAGCAGCGAATGGAACAGGTTGTCGTGGCTGAGATCGGCCTCGTCCGCCTTGGCCTGCAGGCAGCCGCGCGCGATGCCCTGGTCGGCCAGGGTGCGCGGGGCGAACCACATCACCATGGGCACGTGGGTCTGCGCTTCCGGGGCGATGGCGTAGGGCGCGGCATGCAGGTACATGCCGTTCTCGCCGAGCGATTCGCCGTGGTCGGAAACGTAGAGCATCGAGGTGTCGAAGCGCTCCTGGTTGCGCTGCAGCAGTTCGATGACCCTGGCCAGGAAGTGGTCGGTATAGAGGATGGTGTTGTCGTACACGTTGACCAGTTCCTCCCGGCTGCAACTGCCCAGCTGGTTGGTCCGGCACACCGGGGTGAAGCGCTCCATGGCCTTCGGATAGCGCTGGAAGTACTCGGGACCGTGGCTGCCGTCGGCGTGCAGGACGATCAGGGCGTTGCCCTGCAGGCTGTCGATGTAGGCCTGCAGGTCCTGCAGCATGGCCTCGTCCAGGCAGTTGCTGCCGTCGCAGAAGGGGCCGGGCTGGCTTTTCGGGATATCCCGGTGCGGCACGCGCAGGCAGGTGCCCTTGCAGTCGCTGTTGTTGTCCAGCCAGAGCACCTGCACCCCGGCGCGCTGCAGCACGTCGAGCAGGCCCTCGTAGGTCTTGCCCTTGCGGTCGCTGTAGTCCTCGCGCGGGAACATGGAGAACATGCACGGCACCGATACCGCCGTGGACGTGCCGCAGGAATGCACGCGGGTGAAGTTGAGGATGTCGAGCTGCTTCAGCTGCGGATTGGTCTCGCGGGCATAGCCGTTGAGGGAGAAGTGGTCGGCCCGCGCGGTCTCGCCGACCACCAGGATCGTCAGCGACTTGCGCGCCCGCTGCTGCGCCTTGGCGCTCATCACCGCGTCCTCGCCGATGGGCTGCACCACCAGGTTCTCCGGGGTGCGCAGGTGCTGCCGGGCGAACTTGCCGACCGCGTAGATGTAGTTGGTCGGGTTGATGAAATGGGTCAGCCTGTCCTCTTCGCGGAAGATCGGCGCGTAGGTCGAATAGAAGCCGCCCACCACGACCGCCACCACCAGCACGCAGCCGGTGATCACCAGCGCCTTGTTCAACAAGCCGCGCAGGAACGGCCGGTAGACCACCGGCAGCCACCAGACCAGCGCCGCCGGCAATACGCCGAGCAGCAGCAGGTAGCCGCCCAGCTTCGCGCTGAGCAGCGCGCCGGCCTCGCCGGGGTTGGTCTCGAAGACGTTCTGCACCATCACCGTGTCGATGGCGATGCCGTAGTTGTTCATGAAATAGGCCGCTGCCGCCGAGCACAGCGCAACCAGCGTCAGCACCGGTTTCAATGTCGGACGGAAGGAAAACAGCGTCAGCAGCAGGCTGAAGGCGGCCCAGAGGAACACCCCGAAGGAGGCGAAGAACGCCGCGCGATGCAGGCCCTGCAAGGGCACCAGTGCATCCAGCGCCTTCCAGGTTGCGAAGTTGTAGAGCAGCACCAGCGCCAGGGAAAACAGCAGCACCAGGGCTGTCGAACCGATTTGCGGGATGCGGCGTTTGTTGCCCTCGGCCATCTACGGCACTCCTCGGGGACCATGCGAAGAAAACGACGCCCGCCGCCACGGCAGGCGGCGGGACTCTAGTCGGCTGGCAGTCAAGAAAGCGTGAAATTCGCGCGACGGCCGCTCAGCCGGCCTGCCACTTCGACAGCCAGCCCAGGCTTTCGGCCGTGCTGCCCGTCGGACGGTACTCGGCGCCCAGCCAGCCGCTGTAGCCGATCTCCTCCAGCGCACGCAGCGCGGCGGGGAAATCCAGCGTGCCGGAGCCCGGCTCGCCGCGTCCCGGGGCATCGGCGAACTGCACGTGGCCGATGTGCCCGGCCAGTTGCCGCATGCAGCCGGCCGGATCGAGGCCCATGCGCGCCATGTGGTAGAGATCGAGCTGCGCCGCGAGATTCGGCCGGGCGACACGCGCCAGCATGTCCAGCAGATGCTCCGGGGTGTTGAGCAGGAAGCCCGGCATGTCGAGATCGTTGATCGCCTCGGTCAGCACGATCACGCCCTCGCCGGCGAATACCTCGGCGACGCGCCGCAACCGTTCGGTCAGGGTCGCCAACGCCTGTTCGCGCTCCAGCCCCGGTACCAGGCGGCCGGCCAGCACATTGAGGAACAGCGGCTTGACCACCCGTGCATATTCCAGTGCCTGCTCCAGCGCCGCGGTGAACTCCGCCTCGCGCTCCGGTACCGCCGCCAGCCCGGCGCCACCCTGCATGAAGTCGCCCGCCGGCAGGTTGATCAATACCAGCGGCAGGCCCGCAGCGTGCAGCGCATCGCGCATTTCCCCGGCCGGCACCTCGTAGGGAAACTGGATCTCGACGCCGTCGAAACCGGCAGCGGCCGCCGCGCCCACGCGCTCCAGCAGGGGCAGCTCGGTGAACAGCAGGGACAGGTTGGCGCAGATTTTCACGGCTTCACCTCGCGATACTGCTCGACCAGGGTGGCGGGGTCGCGCTCCAGGTTGCCCTGGCTGCCGTGCAGGCGCATCAGCTGCGCGGCGAGGCCGCTCATGGGCGTCGACGAGCTCTGCTCGCGGGACAGCCTGACCGCCGTGTCGAGGTCCTTGAGCAGCGTGCGCACGTGCCACTTCACCGGCTCGAAACGGCTCTCGGCCATCTGCGGGGCGAGAATCTGCAGCGGCTTCGAATCGGCGAAACCACCGGCCAGCGCCGGCGCGATCAGGCTGGCGTCGACCCCGGCCTTCTCCGCCAGGGCGACCACCTCGGCGATCACCAGCGCGTTGCAGGCGACGATCATCTGGTTGCACACCTTGGTCACCTGCCCGGCGCCGACGTCGCCCATGCGCGTCAGGCGCTGGCCGAGGTGGGCGAGGATCGGCCGCACCCGCTCGATGTCCTCGGCGCGGCCACCGGCCATGATCGCCAGGCTGCCCGCCTCGGCGCCCGGGGTGCCGCCGGATACCGGCGCGTCGATCCAGCGCATGCCGGTACGGGCTTCCAGTTCGGCGGCCATTTCCCGCGTGGCGGCCGGTTCCAGGCTGGAGAAGTCCACCAGCAACTGGCCGGCGCGGGCGCCCTCGACGATGCCGCCCGGACCGAACACCACTTCGCGCACCGCAGCGGTGTCGGCCAGGCAGAGCATCACCACCTCCGCGCCAGCGCACAGTTCGGCGGGACTGATGACAGCCTGCGCGCCTTCGGCGGCGAGCAGCTCGCGCTTGCCAGCGGAGCGGTTCCAGACACGCAGCGGGTAGCCGGCAGCGAGCAGGCGGCGCGTCATGGGCACGCCCATCAGGCCGAGGCCGGCGAATGCGATTGAAGGCAAGGTAGACGACATGAAGCAGACTCCGGGAAAATGGCGGGCTCGAAAAACGCCATCTTAGCCGTCCCAGCGGCGGACGCCGACCCGCGCCGTCTCAGAAGTCGTTTGCCTGTCACTGCTGGCAAGCTGCCTATACTCGGATTGGTTTTTTCCGCTTTTGACCCGGAGAACTCTCTCATGCTGAAACGTACCCTGGCGCTCGCCGCCGGTTTTGCCCTGTCCTTGTCCGCCGTTCTGACCCACGCCGAGGACCTGAAGGAACTCAAGGTCTCGGCCATCCCCGACGAAGCCCCCACCGAACTGCTGCGCAAGTTCAAGCCGCTGGGCGCCTACCTGCAGGAAAAACTGGGCATGCCGGTGAAATTCGTTCCAGTGGCCGACTATGCCGGCGTGGTCGAAGCGCTGGCCGCCGACCGCCTGGACATGGCCTGGCTGGGCGGCTTCACCTTCGTCCAGGCGCGCCTGAAGACCGGCAACGCCATCCCGCTGGTGCAGCGCGAGCAGGACCAGCAGTTCACCAGCAAATTCATCACCGCCGACCCGAACGTGAAGTCGCTGCAGGACCTCAAGGGCAAGACCTTCGCCTTCGGTTCG
The DNA here is from genome assembly GCF_900103845.1 of Pseudomonas jinjuensis. Lineage (GTDB taxonomy): Bacteria > Pseudomonadota > Gammaproteobacteria > Pseudomonadales > Pseudomonadaceae > Pseudomonas > Pseudomonas jinjuensis. The sequence goes on along the minus strand of NZ_FNIJ01000015.1, from coordinate 133,858 downwards.
GTTTCCTCCACCTCCGGCAGCCTGATGCCGCGCTACTTCATGCAGAAGGACGGCATCGTCCCCGAGCAGTACTTCTCCCGCGTGGCCTACTCCGGCGCCCACGACGCCACGGTGGCCTGGGTACAGGCCGGCAAGGTCGACGCCGGCGTGCTGAACGCCTCGGTGTGGCAGAAGCTGGTGGATGGCGGCAAGGTCGACACCAGCAAGGTCAAGGTCTTCGCCACCACCCCGACCTACTACGACTACAACTGGACCGTGCGCGGCAACCTCGACCCGGCGCTGGCGGAGAAGATCAAGCAGGCCTTCCTCGCCCTCGACCCGGCCAATCCGCGCGACAAGGAAATCCTCGACCTGCAGGCCGCCAGCCGCTTCATCGAGACCAAGCCGGAGAACTACAAGGGCATCGAGGAGTCCGCGCGTACCGCCGGCCTGCTGAAGTGACCCTGCTGCTGAACGGCGTGGAGCACATCCACGCCAACGGCCAGCGCGCCCTCGCCGGGATCGACCTGCGCGTCGGCACCGGCGAGCGGGTCGCCATCATCGGCCCGTCCGGCGCCGGCAAGACCACCCTGCTGCGCGTGCTCGCCACCAACCTCAGGCCGTCCGCCGGCAGCTACGAAGTGCTCGGCAGCCAGCCCTGGGCGCTGGGTGGCGCGGCACGCCAGCGCCTGCGCGCGCGCATCGGCCTGATCCACCAGGCGCCGCCGCTGCCACCACGGCAGCGCGTGGTCACCGCCGTACTGGCCGGGCGTCTCGGCCAGTGGCCACTGTGGAAAAGCCTCGCCAGCCTGGTCTACCCCGTCGACATTCCCGGTGCACGGGCCGCGCTCAAGCGCCTCGACCTCGCCGACAAGCTGTTCGAGCGCTGCGACCAGCTTTCCGGCGGCCAGCTGCAGCGCGTCGGCATCGCCCGCGCGCTGTACCAGCAGCCGGAACTGCTGCTGGCCGACGAACCGGTCTCGGCCATGGACCCGGTGCTCGCCGGGCACACCCTCGACCTGCTGACGCGGGAAGCGGAAAGCCGCAAGGTCACGCTGATCGCCAGCCTGCATGCGGTGGACCTGGCGCTGGAACACTTCCCGCGGATCGTCGGCGTGCGCGACGGGCGGATCGTCTTCGACCGCCCCGCCGCCGAGGTGAAGCCGACCGACCTGCAGATGCTCTACGCCAACGAGCAGCTCGACGCGGAGGAGCACGCCAGCCCGGTGACCCGGCCGCAGGTGGTGCAGATTCCGCGATGCTGAGCGAACGCACCCGCGACCCGGCGGCGCTGCCGCGCCTGGCGCTGACCCTGCTCGCGCTGGTCCTGCTGTGGCCGGGCCTGCGCCTGAGCGAACTGGACATCCCCGGCCTGTTCAGCGGCGACAACGCCAGCACCATGGCGAACTTCCTCGCCGGCTTCTGGCCGCCCGCCCACGACGAGGAATTCCTCGCCCTGCTCGGCAAGGCCACCCTGGAAACACTGGCCATCGCCACCGCCGGCATGGCCCTGGCCTGGCTGATCGCCTTTCCCGCATCGCTGCTGGCGACCCGCGCGCTGTCCATCTCGGCGCTGCCGCGCGGCGGCCTGCCGGCCTGGTGGGCGCGCGCCCTGCGCTGGCCGGTGCGCGGCCTGCTGATCGTCCTGCGCAGCGTGCCGGAGATCGTCTGGGCGCTGCTGTTCGTGCGCGCGGTGGGGCTCGGCCCAACCGCCGGGGTGATGGCCATCGCCATCACCTACAGCGGCATGCTCGGCAAGGTGTATGCGGAAATCTTCGAATCGGTCGACCCGCGCCCGACCCGCGCCCTGCTGCTCGGCGGCAGCTCGCGGCTGAGCGCCTTCGCCTATGGCGTGCTGCCGTCGGCGGCGGCGGAGCTGATCTCCTACACGGTGTACCGCTGGGAATGCGCGATCCGCGCCTCGGTGGTGATGGGCTTCGTCGGCGCCGGCGGGCTGGGCCAGCAGATCGACCTGTCGCTGCGCATGTTCGCCGGCGGCGAGGTGTCCAGCATCCTGCTGACCTTCCTCGTGCTGGTGCTCGGCGCCGACCTGCTCAGCCGCTTCCTGCGCGGGAGGCTGGAATGAACGGGCTCCTGCGCGCCATCGGCTGGCTGGCGCTGATCCTGCTCGCCGTGGGGGTGTCCTTCGCCTATCTGGAAATCGATACCGGCGGGCTGTTCAGCGCCAGCGGACTCGGCCAGATGGGCGCCTATGCCGGCGAATTCTTCCCGCCGGACCTGTCCGCCCCGCACCTGCGGGACATCGGCCGCGGCGCCCTGGAAACCCTGGCGATGTCGGCCCTCGGCACGCTGCTGGCGGCGCTGCTCGGGATGCTCTTCGCCCTCCCCGCCGCCGGCCGCTTCGGCCGCCTGGCGCAGAGCGCCTCGCGCTTCCTGCTCAACGCCCTGCGCGCGGTGCCGGAACTGGTGTGGGGCGCATTGATGGTGCTGGCCGCCGGCCTCGGCCCGAACGCCGGCACCCTGGCCCTGGCCCTGCACACCGGCGGCGTGCTCGGCCGGCTGTTCGCCGAGGCGCTGGAAAACACCCCGACCGCGCCTGCCGAAGCGCTGCGCCTGGCCGGGAGTGGACGGGTCGCGGCGTTCGCCTACGGCACGCTGCCGGGCGTCTGGCCGCAACTGGTGGCCTACACGCTGTACCGCTGGGAGAACAACATCCGCATGGCCAGCGTGCTCGGCTTCGTCGGCGCGGGCGGGCTGGGGCAGATGCTGTATTTCAGCCTCAGCCTGTTCCAGCAGGCGCAGGCCTCGACGGTGATCCTGGCGATGCTGGTGCTGGTGCTGGCGGTGGACAGCCTGAGCGCGTGGGCCAGGCAGAGGTGGGTGACCGGTTGAGTTAGCCCTCGCTCCTACGAAAAGCGGGCTACGAACCACCACCTGCCAGACACAAAAAAGCCCGGACCACATGGCCCGGGCTTTTTCATGCAACCGCCATCACTCCCCGCGAAGCACCTTGTCCAGGTCGACCGGCTCGCCGGATTTGGCATTCAGCTTCTGACGGATGTCCTCGAACATCGCATCGTAATCCTTGTGGTTGGGCGTGACCGCCCCGAAGCGCGGGTGCAGGCCATGCTTCTGGGCGATGCGGGTGGCATCGCTGGCGAAGTTGAAGGCGGTGTCGCGCGACATGTCCCACTCTTCCGTGAACGGGTTGCCGCCGATCTCGCCAGTCATGGTGAAGTGCATGAAGGTGCCCTTCTCGGCCTCATGGCGAACCTCGTAGCGCAGGTGGATATCCACATCCCCCTGTCCCATGCCGGGGAGGGATTGCAGATGCAGGTGCCCAGGTTCAAACATGATCTATCTCCCTGTGATGAATCCACTACATTCTAGACCGCGTTTGGCAAAGCGCAGGCTTGCCCGGATCAGTGCAACGCCGGCTTTTCCGCACGCTCCTGGACCAGCACCCAGGGCGCCACGACCACGGCCCAGAGCTGCGGATCGCGGGCCAGGTAGTCTTCGGCCTGGGGCTCGTCGACCTTGGCCAGTCCGCCCTCGGCGAGCCAGCGCGCGACCTTCTCGCGGTTGTCCTCGGCCACGGCCTCCGCGATTTCCACCAGATCCAGCCCGGTCGCCACGCGCAGCAGGGCGCCGCGGGCGAAGAACGGCTGCAGCTCCTGCCAGGAAATCATCGCGGTTTCGCCAAGCAACTTGGCATATAGGGTGCTAGCTTGTTCAGTCATGGATCTCACCAGGCAATCGGGCGCGCCATGATAGCGCCGGCCCCCTGCCAGGCAAGTTCCGCACGACGTCCGATCATCCTTGGATGGAATAAGGAGGCTGGCAGGATAGGCGCCGTTTTTCTATACGTTTATTGCGAACATGCGACATGCACTCGGCCAGCCCGCCCTACCCCGCTTTTCAAGCGGCAAAATGGCACTCTACACTGTACCGGTACAGTTGCCGGTGGGTTTTCCGGGTCTTACCCGGTCCTTCAGCCTCCCGGCACAAGGACTACAAAAACGAATCACAAGAAGAGTGGAGCATTATGAAAAAGGGTACTCAGCGTCTTTCCCAGCTGCTCACCGCCATGGCCCTTGCAGGCGTCGCCAGCTACTCGATGGCCGCCGACACCATCAAGATCGCCCTGGCCGGTCCGGTGACCGGTGCGGTCGCCCAGTACGGGGAGATGCAGTTCGTTGGGGCCAAGATGGCCATCGAGCAGATCAACAAGGCCGGTGGCGTTGATGGCAAGCAGCTCGAAGGCGTGGTCTACGACGACGCGTGCGATCCGAAACAGGCCGTGGCCGTTGCCAACAAGATCGTCAACGATGGCGTCAAGTTCGTGGTTGGCCACCTCTGCTCCAGCTCCACCCAGCCGGCGTCCGACATCTACGAGGACGAAGGCATCCTGATGATCACCCCGGCTTCCACCAGCCCGGACATCACCTCCCGCGGCTACAAGCTGATCTTCCGCACCATCGGCCTCGACAGCCTGCAGGGCCCGACCGCCGGCAAGTTCATCGCCGAGCACCTCAAGCCGAAATCCGTCGCCGTCCTCCACGACAAGCAGCAGTACGGCGAAGGCATCGCCACTGCAGTGAAGAAGACCCTCGAAGACGCCGGCATCAAGGTCCCGCTGTTCGAAGGCATCAACGCCGGCGACAAGGACTTCTCGGCGATGATCGCCAAGCTGAAGCAGTCCGGCGTCGACTTCGTCTACTACGGCGGCTACCACCCGGAACTGGGCCTGCTGCTGCGCCAGGCTTCCGAGAAGGGCCTGAAGGTCGGCTTCATGGGGCCGGAAGGCGTCGGCAACAAGGAAATCTCCGCCATCGCCGGCCCGGCTTCCGAAGGCCTGTACGTGACCCTGCCGAAGTCCTTCGACCAGGATCCGAAGAACCAGCCGCTGGTCGACGCCTTCAAGGCGAAGAACGAAGACCCGAGCGGTCCGTTCGTGTTCCCGGCCTACGCCGCCGTGCAGGTCATCGCCGACGGCATCAGGAAGGCCGGCAGCGAGGACACCGAGAAGGTCGCGGAAGCCCTGCGCGCCAACACCTTCGCCACTCCCACCGGCGACCTGGCCTTCGACGAGAAGGGTGACCTGAAGAACTTCAACTTCGTGGTCTACCAGTGGCACAAGGACGGCACCAAGACCGAAGCCAAATAAGTCCTGACGTCGACACCCAAAGCCCACTGCCAGCATGCAGTGGGCTTTGTTTATCCGAGTTTTCCGGGGGTCCGTCGCGCCACAAGCGCCGCTTCACGCGACGCCCGAGGAGTTAGGTAATGCCTGAGCTCTATCACTATCTGCAACAGCTGGTTAACGGCCTTACCGTTGGCAGCACCTATGCCCTGATCGCCATCGGCTACACCATGGTCTACGGCATCATCGGCATGATCAACTTCGCCCATGGCGAGGTCTACATGATCGGCTCGTACGTAGCCTTCATCGTGATCACCGGCCTGGCCATGATGGGTATCGTCAGTCTGCCCATCGTGATCGTCTGCGCCTTCGCTGCCAGCATCATCGTCACCAGTGCCTACGGCTACAGCATCGAACGGATCGCCTACCGTCCGTTGCGTGGAAGCAACCGCCTGATCCCGCTCATCTCGGCGATCGGCATGTCGATCTTCCTGCAGAACGAGGTCCTGCTCGCGCAGGATTCCAAGGACAAGGCCATCCCCAACCTGCTGCCCGGCAACTTCGTCATCGGCGCCGATGAAATGACCGGCGTGACCATCTCGTACATGCAGGTGCTGATCTTCATCGTCACCCTGCTGGCCATGTACGGCCTCAGCATGTTCATCTCCCGCTCCCGCCTGGGCCGCGCCTGCCGCGCCTGCGCCGAGGACCTGAAGATGGCCAACCTGCTGGGCATCAACACCAATAACATCATCGCCCTGACCTTCGTCATCGGCGCCACCCTGGCCGCCGTGGCCGCGGTGCTGCTGGGCATGCAGTACGGCGTGATCAACCCGCACATCGGCTTCCTCGCCGGCATCAAGGCGTTCACCGCCGCGGTGCTGGGCGGCATCGGCAGCATCCCCGGCGCCATGCTCGGCGGCCTGGTGCTCGGCGTCGCCGAAGCCTTCGGCGCCGACGTGTTCGGCGATCAGTACAAGGACGTGGTGGCGTTCAGCCTGCTCGTTCTGGTCCTGCTGTTCCGGCCTACCGGTATCCTCGGCCGTCCGGAGGTGGAAAAGGTATGAGCAAGAAACTCAAAGTCGCCTTCTTCAGCGCCCTGCTGGTGCTGGCGGTGGCCTACCCCGTTCTCGGTCTGAAACTCAGCGTGGTCGGCATCGGCCTGCAGGTGAGCGGCGCCAAGCCGATGACCCTGTGGATCATCGCCGCGTGCGCCGTGGCCATGTTCGTCTGGCAACTGGTGCGTGACCGCTTCGCCTTCGGCGGCAGCGTCAAACAGGCCCTGTCGATGCCCCACACCAAGCTCGCCGAACGCCTGACCCACTCCTCGGTGCAGCGCAAGATCATCTTCGTGCTGATCCTGCTGGCTCTGGTGTGGCCGTTCTTCGGCTCGCGCGGCTCGGTGGACATCGCCACGCTGATCCTGATCTACGTCCTGCTCGGCCTCGGCCTGAACATCGTGGTCGGCCTCGCCGGCCTGCTGGACCTGGGTTACGTCGGCTTCTACGCCGTCGGCGCGTACAGCTATGCCCTGCTCTCGCACTACTACGGCCTGGGCTTCTGGACCTGCCTGCCGATCGCCGGCCTGATGGCAGCCTTCTTCGGCTTCATCCTCGGCTTCCCGGTGCTGCGCCTGCGCGGCGACTACCTGGCGATCGTGACCCTCGGCTTCGGCGAGATCATCCGCATCCTGCTGCGCAACCTGACCTGGCTGACCGGCGGTCCCAACGGCATCAGCAACATCGACAAGCCGACCCTGTTCGGCCTGAGCTTCGAGCGTCGCGCGCCGGAAGGGATGCAGACCTTCCACGAGTTCCTCGGCATCGCCTACAACTCGAACAACAAGGTGATCTTCCTCTACCTGGTGGCCCTGCTGCTGGTCTTCGTCGTGCTGTTCGTGATCAACCGCCTGCTGCGCATGCCGCTGGGCCGCGCCTGGGAAGCGCTGCGCGAGGACGAGATCGCCTGCCGCGCCCTCGGCCTCAACCCCACGGTGATCAAGCTCTCCGCCTTCACCCTGGGCGCCACCTTCGCGGGCTTCGCCGGCAGCTTCTTCGCCGCGCGCCAGGGCCTGGTGACTCCGGAGTCGTTCACCTTCATCGAGTCGGCAACCATCCTCGCCATCGTGGTGCTGGGCGGCCTCGGTTCGCAGCTCGGCGTGATCCTCGCCGCCGTGGTGATGATCCTGCTGCCGGAACTCATGCGTGAGTTCAGCGAGTACCGCATGCTGATGTTCGGCGCCATCATGGTGCTGATGATGATCTGGCGTCCGCAGGGCCTGCTGCCCATGCAGCGCCCGCACCTGGAGTTGCGCAAATGAGCCGACCGATTCTTGAAGTGAGCGGCCTCACCATGCGCTTCGGCGGCCTGCTGGCCGTCAACGGTGTGGCCCTGAACGTGAAGGAAAAGCAGGTGGTCTCGATGATCGGCCCGAACGGCGCCGGCAAGACCACCGTATTCAACTGCCTGACCGGTTTCTACCAGCCCACCGGCGGCGAAATCCTCCTGCGGGGCGAGGCCGTGCATCACCTGCCCGGCCACAAGATCGCCCACAAGGGCGTGGTGCGGACTTTCCAGAACGTCCGCCTGTTCAAGGAAATGACCGCGGTGGAAAACCTGCTGGTCGCCCAGCACCGCCACCTCAACACCAACTTCTTCGCCGGCCTGCTGAAGCTGCCGTCCTTCCGCCGCAGCGAGGCCGAGGCGCTGGACTACGCCGCGCACTGGCTGGAAGTGGTGAACCTGAAGGAAGTCGCCAACCGCCCGGCGGGCACCCTCGCCTACGGCCAGCAGCGCCGGCTGGAAATCGCCCGCTGCATGATGACCCGCCCGCAGATCCTGATGCTCGACGAACCGGCGGCCGGCCTCAACCCGCGCGAGACCGAGGATCTCAAGGCGCTGATCGCCATGCTCCGCGCCGAGCACGGCGTCACCGTGCTGCTGATCGAGCACGACATGAAGCTGGTGATGAGCATTTCCGACCATATCTACGTGATCAACCAGGGCACGCCCCTGGCCGACGGCACCCCGGAAGAGATCCGCGGCAATCCGGACGTGATCAAAGCCTATCTGGGGGAGGCCTGAGTCATGCTGAAGTTCGACAAGGTTTCCACCTTCTACGGCAAGATCCAGGCGCTGCACGAGGTCAGTCTGGAAGTCCAGCAGGGCGAGATCGTCACCCTGATCGGCGCCAACGGCGCCGGCAAGTCGACCCTGCTGATGACCCTGTGCGGCTCGCCGCGCGCGGCTTCCGGCAGCATCAGGTACCTGGGCGAGGAACTGGTCGGCCAGGAATCCTCCGACATCATGCGCAAGAGCATCGCCGTCGTGCCGGAAGGCCGCCGCGTGTTCGCCCGCCTGACCGTCGAGGAGAACCTCGCCATGGGCGGCTTCTTCACCAGCAAGGGCGACTACCAGGAGCAGATCGACAAGGTCCTGGACCTCTTCCCGCGCCTGAAGGAACGCTTCAACCAGCGCGGCGGCACCATGTCCGGCGGCGAACAGCAGATGCTCGCCATCGGCCGTGCGCTGATGAGCAAGCCCAAGCTGCTGCTGCTCGACGAACCCTCGCTGGGCCTGGCGCCGATCATCATCCAGCAGATCTTCGACATCATCGAACAGCTGCGCAGGGAAGGCGTGACCGTCTTCCTCGTCGAGCAGAACGCCAACCAGGCGCTGAAGCTCGCCGACCGCGGCTACGTGCTGGAGAACGGCCATATCGTCATGCAGGACACCGGCGAGAACCTGCTGGTCAACCCGAAGGTGCGCGACGCGTATCTCGGCGGCTGAGGTTCGGCAACGCAACGAGAAACGGCCCTTCGGGGCCGTTTTTCATTTGTAGTCCCGCGGATTCTGTAGGAGCAACTGTCTTCTGGTTTCCCGCGTTCGCGGGAATGACGGATTTTCCGGATAACTCCGTGCGACTCTCAACTCCGTCTTCCCCGCGAACGCGGGGATCCAATAAACCGGCGGCACTGTAGGAGCGAGCCATGCCCGCGACCGACCAGGGCGCACATGCAGGTCGGGGGCATGGCCCCCTCCTACAGCGTCAGCTGGCCAGTTGGGCGTCGCTTTCGTTCTGCGCAATGAACTCCAGCATCTTCTCGCTGCCATCCAGCAGGTCGGTGTGGATGGCCTCGCGCGCCGCCACGCCATCTCCCTGCTGCAGCGCACGCAGCACTTCCCAGTGGTGCTCGACGGCCATGCGTTCGTTGAAGTCGCCGTAGGCCTGGGCGATCAGCGGGCCGGTGCGCATCCACAGGCTGTCGAGGAAGCCGCGCAGCAGCGGCATGCCGGCGATCTCGGCGAGGGCGAAGTGGAAGGCCTGGTTGAGCTTGAGCGCCGAGACCAGGTCATCGGCGTGGATCGCTTCGAGGTTGTCGCGGATGTTGGTCTCCAGCATCGCCAGCTGCTCGGCGCTGACCCTGGTCGCGGCGGTTTCGGCGGCGAGGCCTTCGAGGGCCAGGCGGATGCTGCGGATCTCCAGGTACTGCTCGCTGGTCAGCAGCGGCACGCGGATGTCCCGCGGCGTCCGCAGCTCCAGCGCCTGCTCCTTGGCCAGTTGCAGGATCGCATCGCGCACCGGCGTGACGCTGGTGCCCAGCTGCTGCGCCAGGTCGCGGATGCGCAGGCGGTCGTTCGGCTTGAAGCGGCCGGTGATCAGCGCCTCGCGGAGCAGCGCGTAGACGCCGCTGCCCAGGTAGGAATGGTTGAGGCCTTCGATCGGGTAGTTCATCGCTTTCTCATCGCGTGGTGCGGCATTCGGGCGCGAATGATGGTCGTTGCCCGCACCGAATGCCAGCGGGCTTCAGACATGCTGGCCACCGTTGACGTGGATTTCCGCGCCGTTCACGTAGGACGCCCCGCTGGTGCAGAGGAAGTGGATCAGCGAGGCCACCTCCTCCGGCTTGCCCAGGCGGTGCATGGGAATGTCGCGCTCGACGATCTGCTCGGTGCCCGAGGAAAGGATCGAGGTATCGATCTCCCCCGGCGCGATGGCGTTGACCCGCACGCCGTGGCGGCCGAAGTCGTGGGCCATCTCCCGGGTCAGCGCCGCCAGCGCGGCCTTGGACGAGGCGTAGGCGACACCGGCGAAGGGGTGCACCCGCGAGCCGGCGATGGAAGTGACGTTGATCACCGTGCCGCGCGCGGCCTTCAGTTCCTCGAACAGCCCGCGCGCCAGCAGCGCGGTGGAGAACAGGTTGACGTTGAACACCTTCAGCCAGGTGGCGTAGTCGCTTTCCAGCACGCCCAGGCGCTGCCCTTCCGGGCCCTTGGGCGAGATGCCGGCGTTGTTAACCAGCGCATGCAGCTGGCCGCCGAGCTTCTCGCGGATCGCCGGCAGGCTGCGCTCGACGCTTTCGATGTCCTCCAGGTCGAGGTGGATGTGGTTGATCAGCCCCTCGGCCCAGGGGCACTCGGCGCTCCAGTCCTGCCGCGAGGCGGTGAACACCTTCCAGCCCGCCGCGTTGAAATGTTTCACCGTGGCGTGGCCGATGCCGCGGCTGGCGCCGGTCAGCAGCAAGGTCCTGGTCTGGCTCATGAAACTTCCCCTGCGAAATGTGGACGTCCGTGGACGCGCGATGGAAAAGAATAAAACATGATGCATCATATTTTGGAAGATGTTTTAATCCCTCCCGGCGTCACCTGATCCGAACAACAACAAGAAACCGAGGACATCGCATGACCGACCGCACCAGCGCACCGCGCTCCTCTCCCTGAAGTACCGGGCGCAAGGCTGGCCTCCCAGCTCGGGCCGCCCCAGCCCTTCTCTTGAAGCTGCCCTCTTTTTTCCGGGCCGGATGGGCCCGACCAGGAGTATCCGCATGTTCAAGAAAGTCGCAGCACTGATGTTGCTGGCCGGCGGCGCCGCCCAGCTCCACGCCGCTCCCCTGACCGTAGTGTCCTTCGGCGGGGACAACAAGGTGGCCCAGGAAAAGGCCTTCTACCAACCCTTCTCGGCGAAGAACGGGACCACCGTGCAGGCCGCCGAGTACAACGGCGAGATGGCCAAGATCAAGGTCATGGCCGATACCGGGCAGACCAGCTGGGACGTGGTGGAAGTGGAATCCCCCGAACTGATCCGCGGCTGCAGCGAAGGCCTGTTCGAGCCGCTGGACTGGTCGAAGCTGGGCAAGCAGGAGGACTTCCTCCCCGCCGCCGTCAGCGACTGCGGCGCCGGCATCTTCATCTGGTCCACCGTGCTCACCTACGACAGCAACAAGCTGAAGACCGCCCCCAGCAGTTGGGCCGACTTCTGGGACGTGCAGAAATATCCGGGCAAGCGCGGCCTGCGCCGTGGCGCCAAGTTCACCCTGGAATTCGCCCTGCTCGCCGACGGCGTGAAGATGGAAGACCTGTACAAGGTGCTCGGCACCAGGGAAGGGGTCGACCGCGCCTTCCGCAAGCTCGACCAGATCAAGCCGAACATCCAGTGGTGGGAAGCCGGCGCGCAGCCGCTGCAGTGGCTGGCCGCGGGCGACGTGGTGATGACCTCCGCCTACAACGGCCGCGTCACCACCGCGCAGAAGGAAGGCCGCGACTTCGCCATCCAGTGGAACGGCAGCCTCTACGACCTGGACCACTGGGCCATCGTCAAGGGCAGCAAGAACAAGGCGCAGGCCGAGCAGTTCATCGCCCTGGCCAACAGCCCGGAGTACCAGAAGGTCTTCGCCGAAGCGATTCCCTATGGTCCCACCAACACCCACACCATCGACCTGATCGATCCGGCCATCCGCACCAAGCTGCCCACCGCGCCGCAGAACCTCGAAAACGCGCGTGCGATGGACACCGAGTTCTGGATCGACCACGGCGAGGAACTGGAACAACGCTTCAACGCCTGGGCGAGCAAGTAAACTGGCAGAACCCGCCCGGCACCGTGCCGGGCGGGTCTCCAGGGTTCGCCGGGCCGCTGCATGCTTGACCCGATGGAGTAGCAACCGTGTCACTGAACACCCTATCCGCCCACGACCACCTGCTCGAGGCCGCGCCGGCCCGGGTCAGCGACCAGCAGGCCGCCGCCATCGCCGCCGAATGCTTCGGCCTGCACGGCACGCTGAACAAGCTGGCCGGCGAACGCGACCTGAACTTCCAGATCACCGATGCCCGGGGTGCGTCGCGCCTGCTGAAGCTCTCCCACCCGCTGGAAGACCCGCAGGTGGTGGATTTCCAGAACCGCGCCCTGCTCCGCGTCGAAGCCGCCGATGCGGATTTGCCGGTGCAGCGCGTATATCCCGCGCTCGATGGCCGCTATCAGGTACCGGTGGAAATCGACGGGCAACCCATGCTCGCCCGCCTGTTCTCCTTCGTCGACGGCCTGCCGCTGCACCGCGTGCCAGAGCGCAGCCGCGCACTGCGGGAGAACCTGGGCGACGCCCTGGCGCGGCTGGGACTGGCGCTGAACGGCTTCGAACATCCCGCATCCGGCCACGAACTGCTCTGGGACCTCAAGCACGCCTCGCGCCTGCGCCGGCTGCTGACCTACATCGAGGACAGGGACGGTCGCGCCCTCGTCGAACGCTTCCTCGACAACTTCGAATTGCACGCCCTGCCGCGCCAGGCCTCGCTGCGCGCGCAGGTGATCCACAACGACCTCAATCCGCACAACGTCATCGTCGACGTCGAGCATCCGGAACAGCTGCGCAACATCCTCGACTTCGGCGACATGGTCCACGCCCCGCTGATCAACGACCTCGGCGTGGCCGCCGCCTACCAGGTGGGCGAGCCCGACGCGCCGCTGGCCACCGCCGCCGAGATGATCGCCGCCTACCACCGGCGCTACCCGCTGCTGGAGGCCGAGCAGGAAATCCTCGCCGACCTGATCGCCACCCGCCTGACCATGACCCTGTGCATCACCGCCTGGCGCGCCAGCCTGCACCCGGAAAACCGCGACTACATCCTGCGCAATACCCGCCACGCCTGGCGCAGCCTGCAAGGCCTGGCCAGCCTGACCCGCAGCCAGGCCCAGGACCAGATCGCCGCCGCCTGCCAACAGGAGCCCCGCCCATGACCATGATCAACGGATACAGCGCCGCCGACGCCGAACGCCTGAGCGAGGAGGAGCGCCGCCTGATCGAGCGCCGCGAGCGCCTGCTCGGCCCGGCCTACCGGCTGTTCTACGAACGCCCGCTGCACACCGTCCGCGGCGAGGGTGTGTGGCTGTACGACAAGCAGGGCCGGCGCTATCTCGACGCCTACAACAACGTCGTCTCCGTCGGCCACTGCCACCCGCGCGTGGTGCAGGCCATCGCCACCCAGGCGGCCACGCTGAACACCCATACCCGCTACCTGCAGGAAGGCATCCTCGATTACGCCGAACAGCTGCTGGCGACCTTCCCCGCCGGGCTCGACCAGGTGATGTTCACCTGCACCGGCAGCGAGGCCAACGACCTGGCGCTGCGCATCGCCCGCCACTACACCGGCGGCACCGGAGTGATCGTCACCCGCTTCGCCTACCACGGCGTCACCGGCGACATTTCCGAACTCTCGCCCTCGCTGGGCGCCGGCATCACCCTGCCCGCCCATGCGCGCACCGTGCGTGCACCGGACGCCTACCGACTGGGCGCGGAGAACGTCGCCAGAACCCTGGCCGATGACGTCCGCGCCGCCATCGCCGACCTGCGCGCCAACGGCATCGAGCCCGCCGCGCTGCTGCTCGACGGCATCTTCGCCAGCGACGGGGTCTTCCCCGATCCGGCCGGCTTCCTCGCCGAAGCGGTGGCGGTGGCCCGCGCCGAAGGCCTGCTGTACATCGCCGACGAAGTGCAGTGCGGCTTCGCCCGCACCGGCGAGAAGATGTGGGGCTTCCAGCGCCACGGCGTGCAGCCGGACCTGGTCACCCTCGGCAAGCCCATGGGCAACGGCCAGCCCATCGCCGGCGTGGTGGCACGCGCCGATGTGCTGGAAAGCTTCGGGCGCAACGTGCGCTACTTCAACACCTTCGGCGGCAACCCGGTGTCCTGCGCGGCGGCCCAGGCAGTGCTAGACGTGATCCGTGACGAGGGACTGCAGCAGCGTTCGAAGGCGATCGGCGATTTCCTGCTGGATGGATTCAGGCGGCTGGCCGAGCGCCACGAACTGATCGGCGACGTGCGCGGCGCGGGCCTGTTCCTCGGCGTGGAACTGGTCACCAACCGCGCGAGCAAGGAACCGGCGGCAATGCAGACCCGCCGTGTGGTGAACGCCATGCGCGAGCGCGGCGTGCTGATCAGCGCCGCCGGCCCCATGGAGAACATCCTGAAGATCCGCCCGCTGCTGGCCTTCGAGCAGGAGCATGCCGAGCTGTTCCTCGAATGCCTGGACGCGGCCCTGGGCGAAGCGGCGGCCTGACTGTCGTCCCCTCGCCCCGGTGGCGGCGAGGGGAAACCAGGGTCATTCGAAGTCCTTCGCATAGCAGGTCGGCGAACTCCCCGGCTGCTGCCGCTCCAGCTCGTCCTCGAGAAACTCCGCCAGCACCTGGGCATTGTTGTTCTGCTCGTCGCGCGCACCGTAGAGCAGCGTCAGGTCGCCCTTGCGCGCCAGGTCCAGCAGCCCCCACCAGTACTCCGGATGCGCCACCAGTTGCTTGCGGTAGGCCTGGCGAAACTCCCCGAACCGCCCGGGATCATGGTGGAACTCCTTGCGCAGCTCGTTCGACGGCGCCACGTCCTTCCACCACTCGGCCTGCAGCTCCTCCTTGCGGATGCCCCGTGGCCACAGGCGGTCGACCAGTACACGCTGGCCATCGCTCGCTTCCACCGGTTCATACGCCCGCTTGCATCTGATCATCGCCTCACTCCTCATGCCGGCTCTTGTGGTAGTCCGGCCTGCTCGGTAACGTTGGGCCCCTTTCCAGGGAGTCCGATCATGCGTCCAAGCCGTTTCGCCCTCTTCAGCCTTCTGCCGCTGTTCGCCGCCTGCCAGGTCTGGTCGCCCAAGCCCGTCGACCTGCACGGCGCCACGCGCCAGCAGGGCGAACTGAGCCGGCAGGGCAACGGCCTGGTGTTCACGCCGTGCAACGAGCAACGTCGCTTCAGTATCGAGGATAGCGGCAATACCGGCCTTGTCCGCGATGCGGCCGAACTGTTCAAGGATGGCGGCAAGACGCTGTTCGCCGACCTGGGCGGCAGCTTCAGCGGCAGCACCGCCAGCGGCACCGACGGCACGCTGGACGTTTCCCGGGTCTACCGCCTGCAGCACGAAGGGCACGGCTGCGACGATCCGAACTTCAAGCGCACCATCGTCCGCGCCGGCGGCAACGAGCCGGGCTGGAGCGTGATGGTGAATGCGCAAGGCCTGCTGCTGGAGCGTCCCGGCCAGCCGCAGCAGGTGCTGCCCTACGTGGTGGAAAGCCTGCCCGACGGCAGCAGCAGCTACTCCAGCGAGGCCGATGGCAAGAAGCTCGAACTCTGGGTCGCCCCGGCGCGCTGCGTGAACAGCATGAGCGGCGCGCTCAGCCACCTGTCCGCCGAACTGCGCCTGAACGACGAAGCGCTGCGCGGCTGCGCCTGGCCGGGCGGCGCCAGCGGCGACTGATTCAATCGAATCCCGCCAGTTCAACTCCGGACGGCAACTCGGCGCCCTCCTCCGCACACAGGCGTACCGCCTCGATCAGCGGCTCCAGCTCGAAGCCCTGCTGCACCAGCCAGAAGCGGTCGTAGTAGGTCTCGGCATAGCGCTCGCCGCCGTCGCAGAGAATCGCCACCACCGAGCCGGATTCGCCATTGGCGACCATCTGCCGGCCGGCCACCAGCGCACCGATCAGGTTGGTGCCGCTGGAGCCGCCGACACGCCGGCCAAGTCTCCCCGCCAGGTAGTGCATGGCCGCCAGCGACAGGGCGTCCGGCACCTTGGCCATGGCATCGATCACCGCCGGCAGGAAGGACGCTTCCACCCGCGGCCGGCCGATTCCTTCTATCCGCGAACCGCAACTCAGCGTCAGGCTGCGATCGCCGGTGCGGTAGGCATCGAAGAACACCGAACGCTCGGCGTCGGCGCAGAGCACGCGGGTCTCGTGGCGGCGATAGCGGGCGAAGCGCCCCAGCGTCGCCAGGGTGCCGCCGGTGCCCGGGCTGGACACCAGCCAGGCCGGCTCGGGGAAGCGCTCGTGACGCATCTGCTGGAAGATCGACTCGGCGATGTTGTTGTTCGCCCGCCAGTCGGTGGCGCGTTCGGCGAAGGTGAACTGGTCCATGAAGTGCCCGCCGCTCTCCCGCGCCAGGCGCTCGGACTCGGCGTAGATCTGCGTCGGGTCGTCGACCAGATGGCTCTGCCCGCCGTAGAAGGCGATCTGCGCGATCTTCTCCTTCGAGGTGCTGGCCGGCATCACGGCGATGAACGGCAGGCCGAGCAGGCGGGCGAAATAGGCCTCGGAGATCGCCGTCGAGCCGCTGGACGCCTCGATCACCGGTGCCTCCGGCCTCAGCCAGCCGTTGCACAGGGCGTAGAGGAACAGCGAACGCGCCAGGCGGTGCTTGAGGCTGCCGGTGGGATGGCTGGACTCGTCCTTGAAGTACAGGTCGACGCCGGGCAGGCCGGGCATGTCCAGCGGGATCAGGTGCGTATCGGCGCTGCGCTGGAAATCCGCCTCGATGATGCGGATCGCCTCGCGGGTCCAGACGCGTTCGTTGATCGTCATGGCGCTACCTCGCAGGGAAAGGATTCAGTCAGTCCAGCACACCGGCCGGCTGCGTGGGTGGCGTGGTGCGCCATTGGCTGAGCGCCACGCCGGCGAACACCACTCCGGCCGCCAGGGCCTGCTGGCCGGTGAAGACTTCACCGAGGAACGCGGCGGCGAAGACCAGGGTGAATACCGGGATCAGGTTGGTGAAGCCGGACGCCTGGCTGGCCGGCAGCCGGCTGACGCCGAAGTTGTACAGCCCGTAGGCGCCGACCGTGACCACGCTGCCAAGATAGACCAGGGCGAACAGCCCCTGACCGCTGGGCAGCGGCGGCGTGCCGGAAGTGATGGCGGCCAGCGGCAGGAAGAAGATCGAACCGATGAAGGCCTGCATGGCGGTGAGCATGAAGGCCGAATAGCGCGAGGACAGGTGCTTGAGCAGCAGCGTGTAGCCCGTCGCGCAGACCATGGCGAGGAGTTCGAGGAAGTTGCCGAGCAGCGGCTGCGGCGCATGCGGGTCGGCCTCGCTGACCAGGGTCAGCCAGAGCGCGCCGATCACCGCCAGCAGGAAGCCCAGCCAGGTGTTGCGGCCGATCCGCTCCCTGAGCAGGAAGAACGCGCCCACCGCCACCAGCAATGGCAGCAGCGCGGTGATCATCCCGGCCTGGGAGGCGCTGGTGTACTGCAGCGCCAGGGATTCGCAGATGAAGTACAGGCAGGGCTCGCAGACCGCCAGGCCGAGCAGGTACTTCCAGTCGCCGGCGCGATACTCGGTGCGCCCGCGCCAGCGCCAGGCGGCGAGGAAGATCAGACTGCCGATGGCCATGCGGGCGAAGATCACCCACATCGGCGGGAATTCCTGGAATGCCAGTTTCAGGGCAATGAACGAACTGCCCCACAGCGCCATGGCCAGCACCAGGCACGCGAGGGCGAACGGCCGGGAATGCTGCACGGAACGCTCCAGAAGACGGGAATCCGCGAAGTATAGGTGCCCGCCGGGCGGGGCCGACAGGCACAGAGAGCAGGGAAAACTGTTGCGCCCGGCAGGGAGTCGACCTGTAGGAGCGGGCCATGCCCGCGACCAACAAGCCCTGCTCCAGGGCCGTGCCGATGCGATGGCGGATAACGCTGGCGCGTTATGCGCCCTACTCGGACATTCCAGCGAAACCGTGTAGCGGGCCACGCCCGCGACCGGTCGCGCCCAGGTGCGCTCCTACAGGGTAATCACTCCCACGGCTTGCCCTGGGTGTCCTTCACCCGCTCCTCGCGCTGCTGCATCGCCGCCTTCGCCAGCAGGTGCGCGCTGACCGGTGCGGTGATGAAGAGGAATGCGGTGATCAGTATCTCGTGCAGGCTCAGCTCGCCACGGGCGGTGAAGTACACCAGCGAGGCGAGGATCACTCCGCCGACGCCGAGGGTCGACGCCTTGGTCGGTGCGTGCAGGCGGGTGTAGAAGTCCGGCAGGCGGTACAGGCCGATGGCGCCGAGCAGGGCGAACAGGCTGCCGCCGAGCAGCAGCAGCGACACCACGGCCTCGATCCAGAACTGCGCATTCATTCGATGATGTCCCCCCGCAGCAGGTACTTGGACAATGCCACGGTGCTGACGAAGCCCATCACCGCGATCAGCAGCGCGGCCTCGAAGTACAGGCCGGAGTCGCTCCAGATGCCGAACAGCACGATCAGCGCGATGGCTTCCACCGACAGGGTGTCCAGCGCCAGGATACGGTCCGGCAGGCCCGGGCCGCGGACCAGCCGCGCCACCGTGAGCAGCAGCGCCACGCCGAGCATCGCCAGGCACACGGGGATCACGTAGCCGAGCATTCGAATATCTCCTTCAGCGGCGCCTCGTAGCGCGACTTGATGTCGGCGACCAGCGCTTCCGGGTCGGGCACGTCCAGGCCGTGCACCAGCAGGGTCCGGCGATCGGCGCCGAGATCGGCGGATACCGTGCCCGGGGTCAGGGTGATGACGCTGGCGAGGACGGTGATCGCCAGGTCGTCATTCAGGTCCAGCGGAATCTCGACGAAGGCCGGGCGCAGCGCGCGGGTCGGCCCGACCACCAGCCGCGCCACCTGCAGGTTGGCGACCACTATGTCGTGCAGCACCAGGCCGATGAAGCGCAGCAGAAGCAGCGGCCGGCGGATGCGCGGGACGGGCAGCAGCAGGTCCCGGCACAGCCACGGCAGCACGAGTCCGAGTGCGCCGCCGAGCAGCCAGTGGCCGAGGGAGAAATCGTTGACCAGCAGCAGCCAGGTCAGCAGCAGGCAGGCGCTGAGCAGCGGATGCGGCAGCAGGCGGCGGATCATGCGCCACCTCCGAGGATCGCCTGGCGATACAGCTCGACATCCAGCAACTGCGCGGCGGTCGCCTGCACATAGACCAGCAGCGGCTTGGCCAGCAGCACCAGCAGCGGCGCCGTGAGCAGCAGGCCGAGGGTCGCCAGCAGGCGCAGCGGATCGCGCTCGGCGCTGCCCAGCACGGTGCGCCCGGTGCGCCAGAACAGCGTGCTGCCGGCCCGGCTCAGCGCCACGATGGTGACCAGCCCGCTGACCAGCAGCACCGCCCACAGCGCCAGCGTCTCCGCCGGCGTGCTGGCGGCGCGCATCAACATGAGCTTGCCGATGAAGCCGGACAGCGGCGGCAGCCCGACCACCGCGATGGCACCGAGGAAGAACAGCGCGCCGAGCAGATGCGGCTGCAGCAGCGCCGGCCCCTGCCGCAGATGGCCGCCCTTCTCGCCACGCTGGCGGGCGATCAGGTCGGCGAGGAGGAACAGCCCGCCGGCCACCCAGGTGCTGTGCAGCAGGTAATACAGCCCCGCGCTCAACGCTGCCTGACTGCCCATCGCCAGCGCCGCCAGCAGGGTGCCGGCCGACACCACCACCAGGTAGGCCAGCATGCCCTGCAGGGTGTTCGCCGCCAGCGCGCCGATGGCGCCCACGGCGATGCCGAGCAACGCCAGCGGCCACAGCCAGTCCTGCGCCAGGTTCGCCAGCTCGCCGGCCTCGGCGCCGAAGATCAGGGTGTAGACGCGCAGGATCGAATAGATGCCGACCTTGGTCATGATGGCGAACAGCGCCGCCACCGGCGCACTCGCCTCGGCATAGGCGCGCGGCAGCCAGAAGTACAGCGGCAGCAGCGCCGCCTTGAGGCCGAACACCACCAGCAACAGCAGGGCCGCGGCACGCACCAGCGGCGCCTGGGCGGCATCCAGCGCGGCGACGTGGCGGGCCATGTCGGCCATGTTCAGGGTCCCGGTGACGCCATACAGCACGCCCACCGCGATCAGGAAGAACGCCGAGCCGACCAGGTTGAGCACCACGTAGTGCACGCCGGCGCGCACCCGCCCGGCGCCACCACCGTGCAGCAGCAGGCCGTAGGAGGCGATCAGCAGGATCTCGAAGAAGACGAACAGGTTGAACAGGTCGCCGGTGAGGAAGGCGCCGTTCAGGCCGGCCAGCTGAAACTGGAACAGCGCGTGGAAATGCTTGCCGCGGCGGTCGTCGCCACGCAGCGCATAGAGCAGCGCGAACACCGCGAGCAGCGCATTGGCCAGCAACAACAGCGCGCTCAGACGGTCGAGCACCAGGATGATGCCGAACGGCGGCTGCCAGTTGCCCAGCGCGTAGAACTGGATCTGCCCGCCGGCGGCCTGTTGCAGCAGCACCCCGCTCAGCGGCAGCAGCGCCAGGGTGGCGAGCAGCGAGAGGCCGCGCTGCGCGCGTTCGCCAATGGCGGCCAGCAGCAGGCAGCCGGCGAACAGCGGCAGCACGATCGGCAGGATCAGCAGGTGATTCATTCCTCGCCCTCCCCGGCCGCGCCATCCACGTGGTCGTCGCCGGTCTCAGCCAGCCCGCGCAGGGCGAGGACGATGACGAAGGCGGTCATGGCGAAGCCGATGACGATGGCGGTCAGCACCAGCGCCTGGGGAATCGGGTCGCCGGCATTGGCGACCTGGCCGACCACCGCCGGTTCGCCGGCGAGCCGGCCCATGGCGAAGAGGAACAGGTTCACCGCATAGGAAATCAGGGTCAGGCCCAGCACCACCGGGAAGGTGCGCGCCCGCAACAGCAGGTACACACCGCTGGCGGTGAGCAGGCCGAGGGCGATGGCGAACAGCGCCTCCATCAGTGCACCTCCTTGGCAATCACCGCTTCATCCGGCGGCGCGGTCATTTCGCCGAGCCCGGAGAGGATCAGCAGGGTCGCCCCGACCACGGTCAGGTACACGCCCAGGTCGAAGAGCATCGCCGTCGCCAGCTCGATCTCACCGACCAGCGGGATGTGGAAATGGCCGAACGACGAGGTCAGGAACGGATGGCCGAACGCCCAGCTGCCGAGGCCGGTAAGACCGGCCACCAGCACGCCGAGGCCGGCCAGCCGCGCATAGTTCAGCGGCAGTCGCGTGCGCACCCAGCGCGTGCCGCAGGCGATGTACTGGAGGATCAGCGCCACCGCGGTGATCAGCCCGGCGATGAAGCCGCCGCCCGGCAGGTTGTGCCCGCGCAGGAAGATGAACACCGCCACCAGCAGCGCCAGCGGCAGCATCAGCCGCGAGAGGATGGCGAGGATCGGCGGGAAGCGCTCGGCCGCCCAGGCGCGGCCCTCGGCATCCCGCTCCGCACGTGGCAGGCGCAGGCCGGCGAGCATGGCGAAGATGCCCACCGCGGCGATCGCCAGCACGCTGATCTCGCCGAGGGTATCGAAGCCGCGGAAGTCCACCAGGATCACGTTCACCACGTTGTGCCCGCCACCGCCGCCGACGCTGTTGTCCAGGTAGTAGCCGGCGATGGTCTGGTACGGGCGGGTCAGCACGGCGTAGGCCAGCAGCGCCACCATCACGCCGCAGAGCAGCGCCACGACGACGTCGCGCAGCTTGCGCAGGCTGCCGGTTTCCTTCGGCGTGCGGGTCGGCAGATAGTAGAGCGCCAGCATCAGCAGGACCATGGTCACCACTTCCACCGACAGCTGGGTCAGCGCCAGGTCCGGTGCGGCGAAGCGGGCGAAGGCCAGCGCCACCAGCAGGCCGGCGATGCTGAGGATGACCAGCGCCACCAGCCGCTGGCGATGGAACCAGGCAACCAGCGGGCCGCTCAGGGCGAGCAGCACCAGGCCGAGCGCGGTGATCCCGTCCAGCGTGGTCAGCGGCCGCGTGCCGGCGAGGCTGGGCAGCGGCGCCAGGCCGGCGAACACCACCACCACGGCGGCCAGCAGCAGGAGCATCACGTAGCGCTGCAGCGAGCCGTTCTCCAGGCCATCGGTGCAGCGACCGGCGAAGATCGCCACGCGCTTCACCTGCTGCTCGAACACCAGCTTCGCGTCCATCGCCGGCAGGCCGGCGTACCAGTCGAACAGCGGCCTGCGGAAGATGTACAGCGACGTGCCGCCGACCAGCGCCACCAGGCTCATCACCAGCGGCATGTTGAAGCCATGCCAGATCGCCAGGCTGTAGGCCGGCACCGGGCCGTTCAGGCTCGCGCCGGCGGCGGCGGAGAGCAGCGGCGCCACCGTCCAGGCCGGCGCGATGCCGACCAGCAGGCAGAGGAACACCAGGATTTCCACCGGCACCTTCATGTAGCGCGGCGGCTCGTGGGGCACCTTGGGCAGGTTGATCGGCTCGCCATTGAAGAACACGTCGTGGATGAAACGCACCGAGTAGCTCACCGAGAACAGCGCGCCAAGCGTCGCCAGCGCCGGGATCAGCCAGTTGAAGCTTCCCATCATGTTCTGCGCCAGGGTCTCGCCGAAGAACATCTCCTTGCTGAGGAAGCCGTTGAGCAGCGGCACGCCGGCCATGGACGCGGACGCCACCATCGCCAGCACCGCGGTGTGCGGCAGGTACTTCCACATGCCGTTGATGCGGCGCATGTCGCGGCTGCCGGTCTCGTGGTCGATGATCCCGGCGGCCATGAACAGCGAGGCCTTGAAGGTCGCGTGGTTGATGATGTGGAACACCGCGGCGACGTTGGCCATCGGCGAGTCGAGACCGAACAGCAGGGTGATCAGGCCGAGGTGGCTGATGGTCGAGTAGGCCAGCAGGCCCTTCAGGTCGTTCTGGAACAGCGCGATGAAGGCGCCCATCAGCAGCGTGGCGAGGCCGGTCAGGCTGACCAGGTAGAACCACAGGTCATTGCCCGAGAGCACCGGATACAGGCGGGCCAGCAGGAACACGCCGGCCTTGACCATGGTCGCCGAGTGCAGGTAGGCGGAAACCGGGGTCGGCGCCGCCATGGCGTGGGGCAGCCAGAAATGGAAGGGGAACTGCGCGGACTTGGTGAACACGCCGAGCAGCACCAGGCACAACGCTACCGGGAACACCGCGCTGCCCTGCAGGACGTCGCGGGCGGCGAGCACGTCGCTCAGCTCGAAGCTGCCCACCACCTGGCCGATCAGCAGGATGCCGGCGAGCAGCGCCAGCCCTCCCCCGCCGGTGACCGCCAGCGACATGCGCGCGCCCTTGCGGGCATCCGAGCGGTAGCTCCAGAAGCCGATCAGGAGGAACGACGAGAGACTGGTCAGTTCCCAGAACACCAGCATCAGCAGCAGGTTCTCCGCCAGCACCACGCCGAGCATCGAGCCCATGAACAGCAGCAGGAAGGCGTAGAAGCGCCCGGTCGGTTCCTGCTCGGACAGGTAGTAGCGGGCATAGAGGATGACCAGCACGCCGATGCCGAGGATCAGCAGGGCGAACAGGAAGCCCAGCCCGTCGAGGCGCAGGCTGAGGTTGAAGCCCAGTTCCGGCAGCCAGTCGTGGCGTGCCAGCAGACGCTCGCCGGCGAGCGCGCCGCGCTGGCTCCACAACAGCGCCAGGCCGGCCAGCGGCACCAGCGCGGTGGCCGTGGCGCAGGCGCTGCGACCCAGGCGTTCGGCCAGGATCGGCAGGAAGATGCCCAGGAATGGCAGCGCAACGATCAGCGCCAGAATCATCGATCACTCCTTTTTCATTCCGGGCGATGCCCGCTATCTGCCGGCGGGGCGTCCCCGCGGCAAAACGGCGCCTATTATCCGCATCTATCGGAAGATCGCCATGGAATGAATTATTTCGAAATCACCCGTACCCGCCGGGAATCGGATGTCCTGAAACGATAGCGCGCGAAACCGGATGCAGTTTCGCGCGCTGGAGAGAGGCGGTCGCTCGCAGGAGCGACCTGGAAGGAAAGATCAGTGCGAGACGCGGCTGGTGCCGTTGACGGTCAGGATGCGGACGCGTTCGCCGACGCGGAATACCGCGCCTTCGTCGACTTCCTGCACATAGGCACGGGTGCTGCCGTCGTCCTCGCGCACGGTGATCTCGACACCCTGGGCGCGGGTCAGGCCCTCCTCGGTGGCCGAACCGATCAGGCCGCCGGCGACCGCGCCGATGATCGCGGCCACGTAGCTGCCGCGGCCCTGGCCGATGCTGCTGCCGCCGATGCCGCCGACCGCCGCGCCGGCAACCGAGCCGATCGGCGTCTTGGTGCCTTCGATCTTCACCGGGCGCAGCGCCTGGATGGTGCCCATGCGGACGTTCTGCACGGTGCGCGCTTCTTCACGGGAGTAGGTGTCGCCGGTCAGGCTGGACTGGCAACCGCCGAGAGTCAGGGCCAGTGCAACAAAGGTCACGGCGAACAGGGCGGGCTTACGCATAACGAAGAACCTCCGAGAAAGACTGCCTTTATTAGACTCCGCCGCAGGCCCCGCTGTCACGCCGGGCGCGTTGCGCAAGATCACGCCAGGGAACTGCGCAGGCTTCGATTCCTATATTTTCGCTCATCGCGGGGAAAATGCCCGCGGCCGGCCGTCTTTATGAGCGCCGGACGATCGGCTAGGGTGGGCGCCTGCCGCCGCAAGGAACACTCCATGGACTACTTCATCATCGTCGTCACCACCGCCGCCGGCCTGTATTTCCACTGGTGGATCTACTGGCGCATCCGCCGCTGGATGGATCGCGACCTGGCGCTCTCCCTGGCCGGCGACGATCCGGCCAAGCGCGAATACCTGCTGCAGCGTCTCGAGGAAGCCAGGCGGGCGAAGGTCAGACGCCGCGAGCTGCCCGCCTGGCTGGAACAGGCGGCGAAGGACTATCGCGCCGCCTGAGCCACCAGCCAGAAGCGCGCCAGTTCCTCGGCGCGCGCCTCCAGTTCCTGCGCGGCGCGGGCCAGGGCCTGGGCCAGGCTCAGCGGCCCCGGCGCCAGGCTGAAGGCGGCGGCGATGCCGGTCTCGTGCAGCGCGGCGTAACCCTCGCCGAGACTGCCGGCCAGGGCGATCGCCGGCACGCCCGCCGCCTGCGCCATGCGCGCCACGCCCACCGGCGTCTTGCCGTGCAGGCTCTGCGAATCCAGCCGGCCTTCGCCGGTGATCACCAGATCGGCGCCCTGCAGGGCCTCGGCCAGCCCGGACAGCTCGGCCACCAGCGCGATGCCGGGACGGAATCGCGCCTTGAGGAACGCCCGCGCGGCGAAGCCCAGGCCGCCGGCGGCGCCGACACCGGGGAACAGGCTGTGGTCCTCGCCGAGGGTGGCGGCGGCTACCGCTGCGAAATGCTGCAGGGCGGCATCCAGTTCCTCCACCTGCGCGGCGCTGGCGCCCTTCTGCGGACCGAACACCGCCGAGGCGCCACGCGGCCCGCAGAGCGGATTGTCGACGTCGGCGGCGACTTCCATTTCCACCTGCAGCAGGCGCGGGTCGAGGCCGCCCAGGTCGAGCTCATGCAGACCGGCCAGGGCCGCGCCGCCGTCGCCCAGCTCCCTGCCGGCGGCATCGAGGAAGCGCACGCCGAGGGCCTGCAGCAATCCCAGCCCGGCATCGTTGGTCGCGCTGCCGCCGAGGCCGAGGATGATCTTGCGCGCCCCCGAATCCAGCGCCGCGCGAATCAGCTCGCCGGTGCCGTAGCTGGTGGTGCGGGTGGCGTCGCGCTTGCGTTCGGGCACCCAGTGCAGGCCGCTGGCGGCGGCCATCTCGATCACCGCGGTGGCATCGTCCAGACGCCCCCAGTGAGCGGTCACCGGCTGCCCCAGGGGGCCGCGCACCCGGCAGTCGATGCGCTGTCCCGGGCGGGCAGCGAGCACCGCGTCCACCGTGCCTTCGCCGCCGTCGGCCAGCGGCCGCAGGACGATCTCCGCGGCCGGCATCGCGCGCAGCCAGCCACGGGCGATGGCGGCGGCGACTTCC
Organism: Pseudomonas jinjuensis; assembly: GCF_900103845.1. Lineage (GTDB taxonomy): Bacteria > Pseudomonadota > Gammaproteobacteria > Pseudomonadales > Pseudomonadaceae > Pseudomonas > Pseudomonas jinjuensis. Next base: position 108,028 of record NZ_FNIJ01000015.1, on the reverse strand, counting down.
GGCGCGGAAAGGCTTTCCTTGAAGGAATCGGGAGCGATCACCAGTTTCATTCAGCCACCCCCGACGGACAGGACCGACTCAGGGCGCCAGCCGCTCGCGCAGCCATCCGCCGTTTTCCTGGCGATAGTTCAGCCGGTCGTGCAGACGGCTGGCACGGCCCTGCCAGAACTCGATGCGCTGCGGCAACAGGCGATAGCCGCCCCAATGGTCCGGACAGGGCGGCTGGGTATCGGCGAAACGCCTTTCGGTTGCCGCCAGCAGCTGTTCCAGCTCGTCGCGCCCCGCGATCACCCGGCTCTGCGGCGAGGCCCAGGCACCCAGGCGGCTGCCCAGCGGGCGCACGCGGTAGTAGGCGGCGGACTCTTCCGGCGAGACCTTTTCCACCACGCCCTCGATCCGCACCTGGCGCTCCAGCGCCGGCCAGAAGAAGGTCATCGCCGCATAGGGGCGCGCCGCCAGCTGCCGCCCCTTGTCGCTCTCGTAGTTGCTGAAGAAGGTGAAGCCGCGCTCGTCCAGCCCCTTGAGCAGGAGCACGCGGCAGTGCGGGCGGCCTTCCTCGTCGACGGTGGCGAGGGTCATGGCGTTCGGCTCGACCGGCAGTTGCTCGGTCTTCACCGCATCCTCGAACCACTGGTGGAAAAGGCTGAAGGGTTCGGTCGGGGCGGTGGACTCGCAGAGTCCGTCCCGGGTGTATTCGCGGCGCATTTCGGCCAGGGTCTGAGCCATTGAAAACCTCCTCTGGAATAGGTCCCTAAGCTTAACCAGTGTCGTGGCAGTCTGCTTGAGGCAGAGCAAGTCACTCGTTGCGCGCCAGGGTCGGCAGCACGCCGCGCAGGGCCCAGAGGACCTCCACCCGGCGGTTCAGCGCGCGGCCCTGGCTGGTGGAATTGTCCGCCCGCGGCAGGTCGGAACCGACGCCCCTCATGCGCACGCGCTCCTTGTCCAGGCCGCTGAGGCGGAACAGCGAGGCCACCGCCTGCGCGCGCTCCACGCTGAGCCGGTCGTTGGCGACCTCGCTGCCGCTGCTGTCGGTATGCCCGACCACCATCACGCCACCCTGCGGATCGGCCGCCACCAGCTTGGCCACCCGTCCCAGCGGCGCGAGGGAACTGGACAGCAGCATCTCCGGGCGCTTGGGATGGAACGAGGTATCCACCGGCACGATCAGCACCAGCGCATTGTCGCGGCGCTCGACCTCGAAACCGCTGTCGGCGGCCGCCGAACGCAACGGTTTCTCGTTCTGGTCCAGCCAGGCCATGCCGGCCTGGGAATCCGCCGCCGACTCGCCCGCGGTCGCGCCGCCCTTCGAGCCGAGCGACCACCAGTGCGGTTTCTTCGAAGCGGAGGACTGGCCTGCCTGGTCTGGGGCGGTGTTCTGCCACTGGCTGCAGCCGGCCAGGCCGATGCACAGCAGCAGGGCCGAAGTCTTGAGGAGGTTCATGCGTGGACTCCATGGAGCGGGTGGATCGAAAAACGGTCGGAGCCGAACGCCAGCCGCGCAAAGCGGTTGCGGTATCTGACAAGCGTACTCGGGTTTCCCCATGCTGCGCGCCCGCAACGAAGCGGCGGACGAGCGGCATGCCGGCGTTCGGTTGAATGGATTCGAGAGGCCAATCGGCGTTGCGGTTCCCCGCCGCTCAGGCGAGCCGACGAAGGACTACAGGCAACTCCCGGCGACCCGCGCCAGCTTCTGCGCGCGCGGGTCCATCAGCACGTAGGGACCGAGGGTGTTGGTGACGAAGCCGAAGGCCAGTTCGCGCTCCGGATCGGCGAAGCCGATGGAACCGCCCGCCCCCGGATGACCGAAGGCGCGCGCACCGAGGCCATAGGTGGCGTTGGCGATTTCCGGCTGGTCGAGCATGCAGCCGAGGCCGAAACGGGTGCGGGTCAGCAGGGTGCGGTCGTCGCCGACGCTGTGCTCGCGGGTCAGTTCGGCCAGCAGCGCGTCATCCAGCAGCCGCCCCTGCAGCAGCCCGGCATAGAAGCCGGCCAGCGAGCGGGCGTTGCCGTGGCCGCTCGCCGCCGGCTGCTGCAGGCGCCGCCACTCCGGCTTGTTGGTGCTGGTGAGGATCGACGGCGGATTGCCGAACGCCCGCGCCTGCAGGCCGGCGGGATCACCCATGGTGGCCCTGAGCAGGCGCTGCGCCGCGGCGTCGCCGAGGTTGCCCTTGCCCCGCGCGACGTGGGCGACGCGGTGGAACTCGCTGTCGGCGAGGCCGATATGGAAATCCAGCCCCAGCGGCGCGGCCACCCGCGCGACTATCGCCTCGCCCGGCGCGCGGCCGTCGATCCGGCGGATCAGCTCGCCGACCAGCCAGCCGTAGGTGATGGGCGCATAGCCATGCTCCACGCCCGGCGTCCACCAGGGCGCTTCGGCGGCCAGCACCGCGGTCATCCGCTGCCAGTCGTAGAGCGCTTCCGGCGCCAGGGTTTCGCGCACCGCCGGCAGGCCGGCGCGATGGGCGAGCAACTGGCGCACGCTGATGTCCTGCTTGCCGGCGGCGGCGAATTCCGGCCAGTAGCGGGCGACCGGCGCGTCCAGCTCGACCTTGCCCTCGCCGACCAGTTGCAGCAGGGCGACGGCGGCGTAGGTCTTGGTGCAGGAGAACAGGTTGAGAATGCTGTCGGCCTGCCACGGCTGGTCCGCCTCCCGGCCCGCCCGGCCGGCCCAGAGGTCGGCCACGACTTCGCCGCCGACCTGGACGCACAGCGCCGCGCCGCGTTCCTGCGGATCGTCGAACAGCGCGGCGAAGGCATCGGCGAGCGGGGCGAAACGGCTGTCACAGTGGCCTTGCAGGGTCATGCGGGATTCCTCGGATCACTCTTGCTGTGCGGCGGCCGGCTGCTCGCCGCTGGCTGCCGGATCGGTCTCGGCGGGCGGCTCCGCGGCCGGCGCCGGCGGTTGCGGTTCGGCACTGGCGGCGGCCTCGGCTTCCTTCAGCAACCCCTTCTCCAACTGCTGGTTGGCCTTGCGCACCGCGTCGACGAAGCGCCCGAACGGCAGGTCGGTGATGCCCACCAGGCCGATGTGGCCGTTCTCGCCGTCGAGCAGGCGTCCGCTGGCCGGCTGGTCGAGGTACTGGAACCAGTGCGCGCCGATGATCTGCGGGTCCTTCAGCGCCTCGGCGAGGAATTTCCGGTAGCTCTCGCCACGCTGCTGTTCGTTGTACACCTCCGCCACGCCGCCCCAGAACGGGCCGCGGTCGCGGGAGCCGAAGTGGAATTCGCTGATCAGCACCGGCTTGTCCAGGCTGCGCACGTATTCCGCGTCGTAGCCCAGCTGCGGGCTGGGCACGTAGAGATTGAAGCTCAGCACATCGCAGTACTGCGCGCAGGAAGCCAGCGCCTCCGGCGTGCTGACGGCGAAGCGCGGGCCGAGCAGCAGGTGGTTCGGTGCGTGCCAGTTCAGCGAGTCGTGCAGGGTCTTGAAGTACTGGTCCGCGTACAGCCGCAGGAAGGCGCTGTAGTCCTCGGCGATGGCCGGATGCGCCTCGTCCGGCAGCGGCGCCTCGTAGCCGGGTGCGTCGAGATCTTCCCAGGCGCCGAGTTGCACGCCCCAGGCCGCGGCCAGTGCCTCGTGCTCCTTGTACTTGTCCTTCAGCTGCTTGATGAAGGCGCGCTTGGCCGGGCTGTCGGTGGACAGCTTGAGCGCGCCGAAGGCCAGGGCGAAACGCGCCTGCGGGCCTTCGCGGCCGGCCCAGGCCAGCTCGTTGTCGGCGTAGTAGCCGAGCAGCCAGGGGTCTTCGCGGTGGTCGCGGGCGGCGATGGCGATGGCGCGCTCGGCGGCCATGGCGAAGCGCGGGTCGAACGGATCGGGCATGGCGCCCCACCAGTCGTAGCCGGTGCTCACCGTGGCGTAGTCGCCGCTGATCGACAGCGGCACGCTGTACGGCATGCGCTGCGACGTGGCGAAGGCCGGGGCGCTCCAGTTGCCGAGGCTGTTGAAGCCCCAGCCGTTCAGGCGCTGCAGGGTGCGCTCGCGCCAGGCTTCGGCCGCCGCGTCGCCGCTCAGCCCGCCGTTGGCGCGGAAGCGGTTGGCGGCATAGAAGTCGAACCAGCGACCGCTGCCGAAGTTGCGCCCCTGCTGCGCGCCGACGCCGGAGCGGTCGTCGCTCTGGCCGTAGAACACCGCCAGCGGCTCGCCGTCCCTCGGCAGGCTGGCGAACATGTATTCGCGGCCTTCCACGTAGGTCTGGCTGCTCTCGGCGTTCACCGTGTTCACCCCGAGGGACCAGAACGGATGCCCGTCCGGCGTCACCAGCCACCAGCGGCCGTTGCGCTTCTCGCTGCGGAAGAAGCCGCTGGCCTCGAACCGCAGGCTGCCGAGCAACCCGCCGAAGCGGTCGTAGCGGGCGGGATCGCGCTGCCATTTCTGCAACTGCTCGCCTTCGGCCTTCCAGGCGGCGGCCAACTGCTCGGGGCTCTTCACCTTTTCCGGCCAGTCGCCGCGGCTGGCCTGGCCGAAGCCGTCGATGATGCCGGTGTAGGCGCGGCGCAGCTCCTTGCCGCCGGAGCGGGTGCCGAAGCGGGCGACGAGGATGTCCTGCGCCGCCTTCGGTTCGCGCAGGTAGATGCGCACTGCGCCGACCTTGCTGCGGTCCAGTTCGCCTTCGACGCGGGTGGCGATCAGCAGGCGCTGGCCGTCGAGATTGAACGGCATCGGCACGCCGGTGCGCATGCCGAACATCTCCGGCGACGTCGCCTTCAGCGGCACCAGCAGGGTCTGCGCCGGGCCGGCGGGCAGCGCCACGCTGGCGTGCAGGCCGGGCTTGCCGTCGATGCCATCGATGTCGATTTCCAGGGTCAGCGCCCAGTCCATGGCGTTCTGGATGCGCAGGCTCATGCTGTCCGCCTGGGACCAGTCCCAGCTGCCGCTGGCCGGTGCCAGGCGCAGGGTCGGCTGGCTCGCCGGGCGGAAGTTCACGCGGCGCAGGATCTCGCCTTCCGGCGTCGCCTCGGCGGTGGTGCTGGGCAGGTCGGCATCCTGGGTGCCGACCGTGACCACGGCCATGGGCTTGACGAAGTTGAACAGCGTTTCGTTGCCGCCTGCGGCCCAGCTCGGGGCGCTGGCCAGCGCGAGGCTGAGCAGCAGCGGCAGATGCCAGCGGGGAGAACTCATGCGACCTTGTCCTTGCGTCTCGCCGGCACGCATGGCCGGCGTTGATTGATTGCTTTCGAGCGCGGCGCCGGCGCAGCGTTCAGGCGATCTGGCGGCGGAACGGCGGCAGCGCGTTGAGGATCGCCTTGCCGTAGCGCTGGGTCACCACGCGGCGGTCGAGCAGCGTGATGGTGCCGCGATCCTCCTCGGTGCGCAGCAGCCGCCCGCAGGCCTGCACCAGGCGCAGCGACGCATCCGGCACGGCGATCTCCATGAACGGGTTGCCGCCGCGCGCCTCGATCCACTCGGCCAGCGCGGCTTCCACCGGGTCGTCCGGCACCGCGAAGGGAATCTTGGCGATCACCACGTGCTCGCAGTAGGCGCCCGGCAGGTCGACGCCCTCGGCGAAGCTGGCCAGGCCGAACAGCACGCTCGGATCGCCGTCGTCGACCCGCGACTTGTGCCGGTTCAGGGTCTCCTGCTTGGACAGGTTGCCCTGGATCAGCACGCGCCTGCGCCAGTCGCGCTCCAGGCCGTCGAACACGTCCTGCATCTGCTTGCGCGAGGCGAACAGCACCAGCGTGCCGCGCGCGCCTTCCACCAGTCCCGGCAGCTCGCGGATGATCGCCGCGGTGTGGGCGGCGGCGTCGCGCGGGTCGGCCTTGAGGTCGGGCACCTGCAGCAGGCCGGCCTCGGCGTGGTGGAACGGGCTCGGCACCACGGCGGTCACCGAGCTCCTGGGCAGACCGGCGCGCATGCGGTAGCGGTCGAAGGTGCCGAGGGCGGTCAGGGTCGCCGAGGTCACCAGCACGCCGTAGGCGACGTTCCACAGGTTGCGGCGCAGGGTCTCCGCCGCGAGGATCGGGCTGGCGTTGGCCTCGATGTCGTAGAAGCTGCCGCTTTCCGCCAGGGTCAGCCAGCGCGCCATCGGCGGGCTGTCCTGCGGGTCCTCGCAGGTGAAGGCGGTCCACAGCTCCCAGTTGCCCTGGGCGCGGGACAGCAGGCTGCCGAACAGCGGGTACCACTCTTCCGCCTGGTAGCTGGTGACGCCGGCGGCGCCTTCGCCATCCATGGCTTCCTTGAGGATCTCGGTGAGGCGGGTGAACAGGTCGGTGAGCCGGGAAAAGCCCTTCTTCAGCTCGATGCCCATCTCGCGGATGTGCTCGGGCACCACCCCGCCGGGGAAGCGGTGGCGCGGCCGCTCGCGGCCTTCCATGTCCTCGCCGGCGCGAAAATCGCCGATCTCCTCGCAGGCGGTGAACATGAACTGCTGCTGGGTGCGCACCTCCCGCGCCAGTTCCGGCACCTGCTCGATCAGCCGGCCGAGGTCGCCGGGCAGCGGGTTCTGCGCCAGCAGCTTGGTGAGGTTCTTCGCCACCTGCTCCAGCCAGTCGGCGGTGGCGCGCAGGCGGGTGAAGTGGGCGAAGTGGCCGATGGCCTTGTCCGGCAGGTGGTGGCCTTCGTCGAACACGTAGATGGTCTCGCGCGGGTCCGGCAGGATGGCGCCGCCGCCGAGGGCCAGGTCGGCCAGCACCAGGTCGTGGTTGGTGACGATCACGTCGACCTTGGTCATGCCCTCGCGTGCCTTATAGAAGGCGCACTGGCCGAAGTTCGGGCAATGCCGGTTGGTGCACTGGCTGTGGTCGGTGGTCAGCTGCGCCCAGTGCGCGTCGTCGATGGCTTCCGGCCAGCTGTCGCGGTCGCCGTCCCAGCGGTTGCCGGCCAGGCGTTCGATCATCTGGTTGAACAGCTTGCCGGACGCCTCGTCGACGTCGATGCGGAAACCGTCTTCCTCGAACAGCTGGGCGGTGGCGTTCTGCGCCTGGCCTTCCTGCAGCAGATGGTCGAGCTTGGACAGGCACAGGTAGCGCCCGCGGCCCTTGGCCAGGGCGAAGCTGAAGCTCAGGCCGCTGTTGCGCAGCAGGTCGGGCAGGTCCTTGTGGACGATCTGCTCCTGCAGGGCGACGGTGGCGGTGGCGATCACCAGGCGCTTGCCGGCGGACTTGGCGCAGGCGATGGCGGCCAGGCTGTAGGCCACGGTCTTGCCGGTGCCGGTGCCGGCCTCCACCGCGACCACCGCGGGTTCGCCTTCGCGATGGCCTTCCTCGTCGCTCTGGATCACGCCGAGGACTTTCGCCACTTCGGCGATCATCAGGCGCTGGCCGTAGCGCGGCTTGAGTTCCTTGGCTTCGAGGAAGCGCGAGTAGGCGCCCTGGATCTGGGCCTTGAGTTCGTTGCTGAGCATGGGGTTCCCGGGCGCCGGAACGGCCCTGTGGACACATCCGGAAGCTGGATAAATTTTCAGTAGTTTGATTGGCCGGCTATGATAGCGCGCTTCGTCCCGACCGCCACTGGAGAACGCTCAATGACACCCTTCGCCTTCGTTTACGCCCTGCACGTGCTGGCCGCCCTGGTCTGGGTCGGCGGCATGTTCTTCGCGTGGATGATCCTGCGCCCCGCGGCGGTCGCCACGCTGGAGCCGCCGGCGCGGCTGAAGCTGTGGCTGGACGTGTTCCGCCGCTTCTTCGTCTGGGTCTGGGGTGCGGTGATCCTGCTGCCGGTCACCGGCGTCGGCATGCTGCAGCTGAGCTTCAACGGCTTCGCCGGAGCGCCCCGTCACGTGCAGGTCATGATGGGACTCTACGTGGCGATGCTGGCGCTGTTCCTGCGCGTGCAGGCGCTGCAGCTGCCGGAGCTGCGCCGCGCGCTGGAAGCCCAGGACTGGCCGGCCGGCGGCGCGGTGCTGGGGCGCATCCGCAAGACCATCGGCGGCAACCTGCTGATCGGCCTGGTGCTGGTGGCTATCGCCGCCGCACGCCTGCACTGGTAATCAGAAGCGCACCACGTCGAGCCGGCCGTCGCTGCCCCGTGGGCCTTCCACGCCGGGCTGGCCCGGCTTGCCAGCGGCGCCGCCGGTGGTGCTGTAGACCATGCAGTTGCGCGGGCCGCTCTTCGCGCCCGCCTTGCCGGGCTTGCCCGCCGCCCCGCCGACGCCACCTTCCAGGCGGACCCTGACCACTTCCATCGGGAAGTCCTGCGGCACCTCGAAACGCACCTTGCCGCCGGGCGCTCCCGGCTGGCCATCGGCGCCATTCTCGCCGTTGCCGGCGGGCCGCGAGCCGCCCCACAGGCAGCCGGCGGCGCGCGCATTGGCACCATCCAGGCCGTCCAGGCCCGGCGCACCGACGCCGCCGCGAACGTCCACCAGCAGATCGCCCACCGCGACGTTCTGCAGCCGCAGCACCAGGTCGCGCCCGGCGCTGGCCGGCTTCTGGAAGCTTCCCGAAGCGCCCTGCGCGGCGATCACGCTGCCGTCGGCGAGCCGGCCTTCGCGCACGTCGATGTGCAGCGCCTGCTGGCCGGGGAACACGCCGAGCCGCGCGTTCTTCGCCAGTTCCAGGTGGCCGATGCGCAGCTCGCGGACCCGCGCGGGAATCAGCAGGGCGCCCTGCTCGGCCACGCTGACCCGTTCCAGGGTCAGCGAATCGCCCTTCGCCGGCAGGCGCAGGACGGTGTTCGGTTCCACGTTCACGCTGTCCGCCGCCAGGCAGCCCAGCGGCGCGGCCAGCAGCAATACGCCCAGAACCCTACGCATGCGAACCTCCCCGTGTACCGGTCTTCGCCACGCTGAGCAGATGGAACACGCCGAACAGCAGCACCTGCAGGCCATCCAGCCAGACGTGCCGGCGCCCACGCAGACGACTGCCGAAAGCCGCCAGTTCGATCACGTGGATCAGCAGGATCACGGCGCCGGCGACCTTGAGCAGCATGGAAAAAGGATGTGCGAAAGGAGAAACCAGATTGGCCAGCACCGCCAGCCAGAAAAACAGGGCAACCAGCTTGCCCAGCCCTACCAGTGCATTCATGAACGCCCCCGAAGTCATTTCGCCAGCAACATACCCCGGAGCGCAACGGCTGCGCCAGTGAACCGGCGCGGAAAAACAGCGGGGGCCCGAAGGCCCCCACCGGATGTACTACGTGCAGCGCATCACTCACGCTTGATCTGGATTTCCACGCGGCGGTTCTGCGCGCGGCCATCCGAGGTCTTGTTGTCGGCGACAGGCTGGCTTTCGCCGTAGCCGCTGACCGACTTGATGCTGCTGGCGGGAACGCCCGCATCGACCAGGTAATTGGCCACAGCGTTGGCGCGTTTCTCCGACAGGGTCTGGTTGTAGGCGTCGGTACCCACGCTGTCGGTATGGCCGGCGATGTTCAGCTCGGTGCTGGCGGCTTCGCCCCGCAGACGGCTGGCGATGGTGTCCAGCTGATCCTTGTCGCGCGCATCGATCTTCGACGAGTCGAAGGCGAAATGCAGGTCGCGCACGACGATGGTCTCTTCCTTCGGCAGCGGCGCAGGAGCCGGCTCGGGCGCAGGCGCCGGTTCGACGGCCGCCACCTGTTCTTCTGCTCCATGTACCCAGCAATAGGAAGCACCCAGCACACCGCCGATCAGAGCACCCCAGCCTGCCCAGGTGCTGTTCTCGATGGAGCCGAGACCGGCGCCTCCGAGACCTCCGACCAGCGCGCAGGTCGGCCAGTCGGACTTCTGCAGCCCTGCGCATCCGGTGAGCAAACTGCTTACCAGCAACAGGGGTAAAGCGGTCCTTGTGATGCTCATATGTAAATTTCTCCTCTTGAGAACGGGTCTGAACCGACAATTACGGAGTAAAGACGCCCCTTGCAGAATGCGCCAGCACTAGGCCATGCGCGCTGCAAACGTTAGTCTCTGCGCATCCGATTGCATCCCGAAGAACGCCATGAATTCACCGCGCACCCCACAACAGGCCCTGGCCGCACTGCTCGACCGCTACGCCCCGCAACGCCTGCTGCTGGTGGGCGCCAGCGGCATGCCGGCGGTGGAAGCCTTCCGCGCCGCGCACCCGGACTGCACGCTGGCGGAAGCTCCGGCGGGCCCGCTGCCGGCGGATCTGGCCGCCCAGCGCTACGACCTCGCCGTGCTGGCCGACTGCCTGGAGCACATGCCGCGCCGCGAGGGCCTGCAACTGGTGGGCGGCATCCGCAACCTGAACAGCAGCCGCGTTGCCGTGCTGGTCGACCTGGCCGCGGCGGATACCCGCGACACCGATTTCTTCGCCCTGGCCATGCAGGCCAGCGAACGCTTCCAGCGCGGCGAGCAGACGCTCACGCTGTTCACCTACGACCTGCACGAATACAAGCAGGTACCGGACTGGCTGAACGCGAAGTTCTGGGCCAACCCGGAGAATTTCGGCAAATACTGGTGGTGACCATGACCGAACCGACCTGCCCCTGCGGCAGCGGCATCCCGCTCCCCGACTGCTGCGGCCGCCTGCACGGCGGCCAGCCGGCGCCCACCGCCGAGGCACTGATGCGTTCGCGCTACAGCGCCTATGTGCTCGGCCTGATCGACTACCTGCGCGACACCACCCTGCCCGCGCAGCAGGCCGGGCTGAACCTCGACTCCATCCGCGCCTGGAGCCAGGGCAGCACCTGGCTCGGCCTGGAGGTGGAAAGCCACGAGGTGCTGGGCGGCCAGCCCGAGCACGCGCGGGTCACCTTCACCGCGCGCTGGCACGACGGCGAGGGGGAACACGCGCACCGCGAAACTTCCGGCTTCGTCCAGCGCGACGGGCACTGGTACTTCCTCGACCCGACCGTGCCGCTCAAGCTCGGCCGCAACGATCCCTGCCCCTGCGGTGCCGGCGGCAAGCTGAAGAAATGCTGCGGCCCGTGGATCGGCTGACATCCGATTTGGGAGAAGACCGGCCGGTCGGCTAGAATCCGCGCTTTTTTCGCGCCCGGAGCGCCACAAGCGCTCCCTTGGCGCCCTGCCGCGGAGCCCGACCATGCTGCTCACCGTCCTCTACATCATCGCCATCACCGCGGAAGCCATGACCGGCGCGCTCTCGGCGGGGCGACGCAGCATGGACCTGTTCGGCGTGGTGCTGGTGGCCTGCGTGACGGCGCTGGGCGGCGGTTCGGTGCGCGACATGCTGCTCGGCCACTACCCGCTGACCTGGGTGCGCCATCCGGAATACCTGGCGCTGACCGCGTTCGCCGCGCTGGTCACGGTGTTCATCGCACCGCTGATGCGCCACCTGCGCTCGCTGTTCCTGGCGCTCGACGCGGTGGGGCTGGTGGCCTTCACCCTGATCGGCTGCCAGGTCAGCCTGGAAATGGGCCACAGCCTGCTGATCGCGGCGATCAGCGGGGTCATCACCGGAGTCTTCGGCGGCATCCTGCGCGACATCTTCTGCAACGACGTGCCGCTGATCTTCCGCCGCGAGCTCTACGCCAGCGTGTCCTTCGCCAGCGCCTGGTGCTACCTGCTGTGCATCCACCTGAAGCTGCCCAACGAACAGTCGCTGCTGATCACCCTGTTCGCCGGCTTCCTGTTCCGCCTGCTGGCGATCCGCTTCCACTGGGAAATGCCGAAGTTCGTCTACAAGGACGATCCGCAGCAGAGCGATTGAAGCGCGGGCGACGCTTTTGCAGGAGCGGGCCATGCCCGCGACCGGCCTGTACCAGTCGACCAGGCCACGCCGATGGGATGGCGGATAACGCTGGCGCGTTATGCACCCTACGTGGCTGCCCATGGCCCGCTTGACGCCAGACCTGTCGGAACCAGCTTGCTGGCAAACCAGGTTTTCCCTCAACGTCGGCGGGGAAGGAGATCACGGCAATCGCCAGCAAGCTGGCTCCTACAGGTTCTGTGCGTGTTTCAGGCGGCGCGACTCCATGAAGGAGCAACTGTCTTGGTATCTCAGCGCATTTTGTTCGCGAGCAAGCTCGCTCCTACGAGTGCAGCTTGGCCCCGCCCTACTCCACCAGCTTCAGATGGCTGATATCCGGCGCCGGCGCGGCTGGAGGGGCCTTGGCCTGGCCCATGTCGCTGCCCACCGGGGCGACGCTGAGCCCGCTCAGGTCCAGCTCCGGGCGCTGCGGCTCGGGGTGGGCGTCCTGCAGGTCGGCGCCCACCGGGGCGAGGCCGAAGTCCGGCGCTTCCACCTCGGCGAAGGCGGCCATGTACTGGTCGCGCGGCGCCACCTTCAGCGGCGGCGGCGCTTCGGGATCGGCCGGCGGCGGGGCCAGTTCGATCTCCTCGACCAGCGCCTCCAGGTCCAGCACTTCCACTATGGCCCCCGCGCGCTCCAGCACGCTGCGGTACTTCTCCGCCGCGGCCTCGTCGAGGTTGTTCTTGATCACCACCCGGCGCCCGGAGAACAGCAGTTCGATGCGCTGGGCGTCGGCCTGGAACAGCCTGGCCAGGTTGGCCTTGACCGCCTCCACCGATGCGCCCGGCGCGATCTGCCCGGAAAATGCGATTTCAAAGCGGCTCATCGTCACACTCCCGTGTTCGCCCGCCGATCAGGATGCGCCCAGTATGGTGCAGCTTCTTTTAACGGAACAACAGCTTGCGGCAGAGCAGGTGCTTGGTACACTGGGGCGTCTTGGGGGATGGACATGAATCGTCAGGCGCAAATCATAAGAACTATCAGCCTTCTCTGGCTCATCGGACTGTTGTCCGGCTGCAGCTGGATCACCGGCAGTTTCGAGAGTCCCGACGTCAAGCTGATGAAGGTCGACGTGGTGAAGGCCAGGCTGCTGGAGCAGGAATTCCTCCTGCGCTTCCGCATCGACAATCCGAACGACTTCAGCCTGCCGGTGCGCGGCCTGCGCTACAAGGTGAAGCTCAACGACGTGCAACTCGCCGAGGGTGAATCCAATACCTGGTTCACCGTGCCGGCCAACGGCCACGAGACCTTCGACGTGCCGGTGACCACCAATCTCTGGCGGCACATGAAGTACATCGTCAAGCTCCTGGAAAAACCGGACCAGCCGATCCGCTACCGTCTCGATGGCGAAGTGAAGACCGGCCTGCTGTTCGGCCGCAGCGTGCACATTGCCCGCAATGGCGAGATAATCCCCGGCGATTACATCCCGGAGTGAGCTTCCAATGAGCCAGGAACCCCATGTACATGGTCCGAACTGCAACCATGACCATGATCACGATCACCACGGCCATGTCCACGGCCCGCATTGCAACCACAGCCACGAGCCGGTGCGCAATCCGCTGAAGGACGTCGGCCGCAACGATCCCTGCCCCTGCGGCAGCGGCAGCAAGTTCAAGAAGTGCCACGGCGCCTGATCCCGGGACCGTAGCAACCAGAGGCCCGCGAATGCGGGCCTCTTGCTTTCCGCCAGTCGAACCTCCCGGCAGCCGGCGCAGTCGCAACTAGACTGTCCCCACACTTTCGCGGAGAACCCAGATGATCGACCTGTACTACTGGACCACGCCCAACGGCCACAAGATCAGCATCTTCCTCGAGGAAGCCGGCCTGCCCTACCGTGTGCATCCGATCAACATCAGCAAGGACGAGCAGTTCGCCCCGGACTACCTGAAGATTTCGCCGAACAACAAGATCCCCGCCATCGTCGACAACGCCCCGGCGGACGGCGGCGAGCCGCTGGCGCTGTTCGAGTCCGGCGCCATCCTGCTCTACCTGGCGGAGAAGACCGGCAGGTTCATCGCCCAAGACCTGCGCGGCCGCGAGGAAACCCTGCAGTGGCTGTTCTGGCAGATGGGCGGGCTCGGCCCGATGGCCGGGCAGAACCACCACTTCAACCGCTTCGCGCCGGAGAAGATCCCCTACGCCATCGACCGCTACGTGAAGGAAACCGCGCGCCTCTACGGTGTGCTGGACAAGCGCCTGGCGGACCGCGCCTTCGTCGCCGGCGACGACTACGGCATCGCCGACATGGCCATCTACCCCTGGATCGTGCCCTTCGAATGGCAATCCCAGGACCTGAGCGACTTCCCCAGCGTCAAGCGCTGGTTCGAAGCGATCAAGACCCGCCCCGCCACCGTGCGCGCCTACGAACTGGCCGCGCGGATCAATCCGCCGAAGCCCTGATGCTCCTCCGTCCGCTTCCTGCTCCCGTGGCTTGCGCGGCAATCGCCGCGTCACTACCGTAACGCCTTTTTCCGCCAGCCCCGAGCAGGAGCACCCTTTCCATGGTTCCGCGCGCCTTCCGCCCGCTATCCCGATTCGGCCTCGCGGCCGCCCTGAGCGCCGCGGTCAGCCTGACCGGCTGCCAGGCCTGGCTGCAGGACCGCTACAGCGGCAGCGTGTCGCCGAGCAGCGGCGTGCTGCCGATCAAGGGCCTGGCCGACAACGTGTCGATCCGCCGCAACGCGCTGGGCATGCCGCTGATCGAGACCAGCAGCTTCCATGACGCGCTGTTCGCCCAAGGCTACGTGCACGCCAGCGACCGCCTGAGCCAGATGGTCGGCCTGCGCCTGATGGCCCAGGGACGGCTGGCGGAAATGGTCGGCCCGGGCGCGCTGGAGATCGACCGCTTCATGCGCACGGTGAACCTGCGCAAGCAGGCGGAAATCATCTACGCGGCCTCCTCGCCGCGTCTGAAGCGCTTCTTCGAGACCTACGCGCGCGGCGTCAACGCCTACATCTACCGCAACCGCGACAACCTGCCGATGGACCTCGCCCAGTCCGGCTATCGCCCGGAATACTGGAAGCCGGAAGATTCGGCGCTGGTCTACGCCCTGCTGAACTTCGGCCTGGCGGTGAACCTGCAGGAAGAGATCGCCTCGCTGGTGCTGGCGCAGAAGGTCGGCGCCGACAAGCTGGCCTGGCTGCTGCCGATCTACCCCGACGAGCCGCTGCCGTTCGACGAGGCCGACAAGCTCAAGGGCCTGAACCTGGCCGGCCAGATTCCCGGCCTCGCGGCCGTCGACGGCGCCGCGCAGCAGATCGCCGCGCTGCAGATGCTCGGCGTCGCCGCGTCCAACAACTGGGCGATTTCCCCGCAGCGCAGCCGCAGCGGCAAGTCCCTGCTGGCCAACGACACCCACCTGCCGCTGTCGATGCCGTCGGTGTGGAACTACGTGCAGATCCGCTCGCCGAAGTATTCCGCCGCGGGCGTTTCCCTCGCCGGCGTGCCCGGCGTGATCGCCGGCTTCAACGGCAAGCTGGCGTGGGGCATGACCATGGTGCTGGGCGACAGCCAAGACCTCTACCTGGAACAGGTGCGCCGCCAGGGCGGCCGCCTGCAGTACCTCGCCGACGGCCAGTGGCAGCCGGTCGTCGAGCGCAACGAAACCTTCTTCGTCAAGGGCCAGCGCCCGGTCCGCGAGACCATTTACGAAACCCGCCACGGCCCGCTGCTGAACAGCGCCCTGGGCGAGCGCAAGCACCTCCTCCAGCCGCTGCCGATGTCCAGCGGCTACGGCATCGCCTACCGCAGCATCCAGGGCGAGGCCGACCGGACCCTCGACGCGCTGTTCGACCTGTCGCGGGCGAAGAGCGTCGAGCAGGCCTTCGACGCCACCCGCGAGATACGGGCGGTGGCGCTGAACATCGTGTTCGCCGACGAGCAGCACATCGGCTGGCAGGTCACCGGGCGCTTCCCCAACCGCAGGGAAGGCCGCGGCCTGCTGCCCTCGCCCGGCTGGGACGGCCGCTACGACTGGGACGGCTACGCCGACCCGATCCTTCACCCGTCCGACCAGGACCCGCAGCAGGGCTGGCTCGGCACCGCCAACCAGCGCACCGTGCAGCCGGGCTACGGCGCGCAGCTGTCCAGTTCCTGGTACTACCCGGAACGCGCCGAACGCATCGCCCAACTGGCCGGCGCCAGCAGGAGCCACGACGCGCGCAGCATGATCGCCATGCAGTACGACCAGACCACCACCTTCGCCGGCAAGCTGCAGGCGATGCTCGACGCGTCGGGCATGGCCCAGCCGCTGAAGCAGGCCATCGACGCCCTGCCCGCCGACCAGCGCGCCCGCGCCCGCGAGGCCCTGGACCGGCTGATGGCGTTCGACGGCAAGCTGGCGCCGACCTCCGCCGACGCCGCGCTGTACGAGGCCTTCCTGCAGGAAAGCGCGCGCCAGACCTTCCTCGACGAACTCGGTCCGGAAGACGGCCCGGCGTGGAAGGCCCTGATCCAGGCCGGCGACATTTCCTACTCGGCCCAGGCCGACCACCTGCTCGGCCGCGACGACAGCCCGTTCTGGGACGACACCCGCACCCCGCAGAAGGAAGACAAGCCGGCGATCCTCGCCCGCAGCCTGGCCGCCGCCGTGGCCTTCTGCGAGGAGAAGCTCGGCAGCGACCGCCGCGCCTGGCAGTGGGGCAGGCTGCACAGCTACGAGTGGGTCAGCGACAGCAGCAAGATGGCGCCGTACCTGGGCGCCGGCCAGCGCGCCGGGTTGAACGCGATCAAGGGCTACCTGGACCGCGGCCCCTACCCGGCCGGCGGCGACCACAGCACGCTGAACGTGTCCGGCTACCACTGGGGGCAGGACTTCGACACCTGGCTGATTCCGGCCATGCGCATCGTCGTCGACTTCGGCCAGCCGGAGCCGATGATCGGCCTCAACAGCAGCGGCCAGTCCGGCAACCCGGCCAGCCCGCACTACGCGGACGGCATCGATGCCTGGCTGAAGGGCAACTACATGAGCTTCCCGTTCCAGTCGCAGAACCTCGAACGGGTATACGGCAGCAAGCGCCTGACGCTGGTGCCGGAGAAGTAGCGGGCGCCCCTGCCGCGAGGCCGGAACGCCCGTCCAGCGTGGACTACTTGGCGCCGAGCAGATCGAGCGCCTCGCCCAGCGCCTTCACCGAACCGGAGTGGTCGCCGGACTTGTGCAGCTGTTCGCCTTCGGCGCGCAGCTCCTGCACCTTGGCGAGCGTGGCCGGGTCGCTGGGTGGATTGGTCTTGAGAATCTCGTCGATCCTGGCCATGTCCGCCGGACAATGCATGGCCCACAACGGTGTGGCGAGCAACAGGGAAGCGAACAGCAGGCTGAGGCGGCGCATGACAGGTCTCCCTCTGTGGTGGTGGGGAGCTTGAGTATAGGAAATGCCGGGGACCTGGCCCGTAGGGTGGAAATCGCGAAGCATTTCCACCGTTCCCGACACCGATCGGAACCTGTAGGAGCACGCCATGCGTGCGATTCGCGGGCATGGCCCGCTCCTACGGTTTCGACGAAGCATCCGGGTAGGGCAGACAACAAAAAACCGGGCATCAGCCCGGTTTTTCATTCCGCAAAGCCCGCTCAGGCCTTGGGCAGGGTCACGCCGGTCTGGCCCTGGTACTTGCCGCCGCGATCCTTGTACGACACTTCGCAGGCCTCGTCCGACTGCAGGAACAGCATCTGCGCCACGCCTTCGTGGGCGTAGATCTTCGCCGGCAGGTTGGTGGTGTTGGAGAACTCCAGGGTCACGTGGCCTTCCCATTCCGGCTCCAGCGGCGTGACGTTGACGATGATGCCGCAGCGCGCGTAGGTGCTCTTGCCCAGGCAGATGGTCAGCACGTCGCGGGGAATGCGGAAGTACTCGACGGTGCGCGCCAGGGCGAAGGAGTTCGGCGGGATGATGCATACGTCGCTGTGGATGTCGACGAAGCTCTTCTCGTCGAAGTTCTTCGGATCGACCACCGCCGAGTGGATGTTGGTGAAGACCTTGAATTCAGCGGCGCAGCGCACGTCGTAGCCGTAGCTGGAAACACCGTAGGAGATCACCCGGTTCTGGTCGGCGCCGCGCACCTGGCGCTCGACGAACGGCTCGATCATGCCGTGCTCCAGAGCCATGCGGCGAATCCACTTGTCCGATTTGATGGTCATGGCGGGCATCCCGTTGCAGGTGAAAAAGAAGCGCGAATCTTACCGGGACGACTCGTCCGGGGCAAAGCACCGCGCCAGGCGGCACTTTGTCCCGGTGCGCTTCATCCGTCATCCCCGCGCACGCGGGGACCCAATGGACAGGCTCAGTCGTCGCTGACCGAAATGCTCGGCATCGCCGGCGCCGCCTGCTCGCTGAGGGGAATGCGCGCGCCGACGCAGCGGGCCATCTGCTGGTAGATCATCGCCAGCTGGCTTTCCGGATCGGCGATCACCGTCGGTTTGCCGCCATCGGCCTGCTCGCGGATCGCCAGGGACAGCGGCAGCGAGGCGAGCAGCTCGACGCCGTACTGCGCCGCCAGCTTCTCCCCGCCGCCCTCGCCGAACAGGTGCTCGGCATGGCCGCAGTTGGAGCAGATGTGCACGGCCATGTTCTCCACCACGCCGAGCACCGGGATGTTGACCTTGCGGAACATCTCCACGCCCTTCTTCGCATCCAGCAGCGCCAGGTCCTGCGGGGTGGTGACGATCACCGCGCCGGCCACCGGCACCTTCTGCGCCAGGGTCAGCTGGATGTCGCCAGTGCCCGGCGGCATGTCGATCACCAGGTAGTCGAGGTCATCCCAGGCGGTCTGGGTGATCAGCTGGATCAGCGCGCCGGAAACCATCGGGCCGCGCCAGACCACCGGGGTGTTGTCGTCGGTGAGGAAGGCCATGGACATGACCTGCACGCCGTGCGCCTCGATCGGCACGAACCACTTCTGGTCCTTCACCTTCGGCCGGGTGCCTTCCGCCAGGCCGAACATGATGCCCTGGCTCGGGCCGTAGATATCCGCGTCGAGGATGCCCACCCGCGCACCCTCGCGGGCCAGCGCCAGCGCCAGGTTGGCAGCGGTGGTGGATTTGCCCACGCCGCCCTTGCCGGAAGCCACGGCGACGATGTTCTTGACGTTGCTCATGCCCGGCACCTGGGCCTGCGCCTTGTGCGCAGCGATGCGGGTGTCGACGCGGACCTGCGCGGAATCGACGCCATCCAGCGCCTCCAGGGCCATCTGCACGGTCTGCGCCAGACCGCCCTTGAACAGGCCGGCGGCGTAACCCAGCTCCAGGCCCAGGCTGACCCGCCCACCCTGGATGTCCAGGTCGCGCAGGTAGCCGGCGGTCAGCAGGTCCTGGCCGGTGTGAGGGTCGATGATCTGGCGGAGTACGGCTTCCACGGTGGAACGGGTGATGACGCTCATGGAGTCTCCCGAAGAAAGGCTGAGCAGAACAGGCGGGCATTTTACCCTTGTAGGAGCGAGCTTGCTCGCGAACAGATCGACCCGGCAGTGCCTATCCGCGCCTGGAATCGCGGGCATGGCCCGCTCCTACAGGTTTTCCCCTGCGTTCGCAGAGATGCCCCGGTTGACAGCGGACCTGTAGGAGCCAGCTTGCTGGCGATTGCCGTGTTCTCCTTCCACGCCGACGTTGAGGGAAAACCTGGTTCGCCAGCAAGAACTAGGCGTCCCCCTGGCTCCTACAGGTATGGCGTCAAGTGGACCATGAGCAGCCACGTAGGGCGCATAGCGCGCCAGCGCTATCCGCCATCCCATCGGCGTGGCCTGGTCGGCGGATGAAGCGTTCCGCTTCATTCGCCCTACACCAACGATTGGCCATGGCGCGAGACAGTTGCTCCTACACACCAACCCGCCTTTCGCTCAGGCAATTGCCCGGTGCCTGTGGCTTGCAGCTCGCCCCTTCCTATATAGTTACCGACTTCCCTCGATTTCCCCGTACGGCCTGATCACCATGTCCGAAGCCCGCAAGATTCTCGTCACCAGCGCCCTGCCCTACGCCAACGGTTCCATCCACCTCGGTCACATGCTGGAGTACATCCAGACCGACATCTGGGTGCGTTTCCAGAAGATGCGTGGCAACCAGGCGACCTACGTCTGCGCTGACGACGCCCACGGTTCGGCGATCATGCTGCGCGCCGAGCGCGAAGGGATCACTTCGGAACAGCTGATCGACGCCGTGCGCGCCGAGCACATGGCCGACTTCGCCGACTTCCTGGTGGACTTCGACAACTACTACTCGACCCACTCGGACGAGAACCGCGAGCTGTCCAGCGCCATCTACCTGAAGCTGCGCGAAGCCGGCCACATCGCCACCCGCCCGGTCACCCAGTACTTCGACCCGGAAAAGCAGATGTTCCTGGCCGACCGCTTCATCAAGGGCACCTGCCCGAAATGCGGCACCGCCGACCAGTACGGCGACAACTGCGAAGCCTGTGGCGCGACCTATTCGCCCACCGAGCTGAAAGACCCGAAATCGGCGATCTCCGGCGCCACCCCGGTGCTCAAGGAATCGCTGCACTACTTCTTCAAGCTGCCTGACTTCCAGGCCATGCTGCAGCAGTGGACCCGCAGCGGCACCCTGCAGGACTCGGTGGCCAACAAGCTCGCCGAGTGGCTGGATTCCGGCCTGCAGGAATGGGACATCTCCCGCGATGCGCCCTACTTCGGCTTCGAGATTCCGGATGCGCCGGGCAAGTACTTCTACGTCTGGCTGGACGCGCCGATCGGCTACATGGCGAGCTTCCAGAACCTCTGCGCACGCCGCCCGGAGCTGGACTTCGACGCCTACTGGAACAAGGACTCCAAGGCCGAGCTGTACCACTTCATCGGCAAGGACATCGTCAATTTCCACGCCCTGTTCTGGCCGGCCATGCTCGAAGGCGCCGGCTACCGCAAGCCGACCGCGCTGAACGTGCACGGCTACCTGACCGTCAACGGCCAGAAGATGTCCAAGTCGCGCGGCACCTTCGTCAAGGCGCGCACCTACCTGGACCACCTGAGCCCGGAATACCTGCGCTACTACTACGCGTCCAAGCTCGGCCGCGGCGTCGACGACCTCGACCTGAACCTCGAGGACTTCGTGCAGAAGGTCAACTCCGACCTGGTCGGCAAGGTGGTCAACATCGCCAGCCGCTGCGCCGGTTTCATCCACAAGGGCAACGCCGGCGTGCTGGTCGAGGCCAACCCGGCCCCTGAGCTGGTGGAAGCCTTCAAGGCCGCCGCACCGAGCATCGCCGCCGCCTACGAGGCCCGCGACTTCGGCCGCGCCATGCGCGAAATCATGGCCCTGGCCGACCAGGCCAACGCCTGGATCGCCGACAAGGCGCCGTGGGCGCTGAACAAGCAGGAAGGCAAGCAGGCCGAGGTGCAGGCCATCTGCGCCCTGGGCGTCAACCTGTTCCGCCAGTTGGTGATCTTCCTCAAGCCGGTGCTGCCGAAGCTGGCCGAGGCCGCCGAAGCCTTCCTCAATGTCGCCCCGCTGAAGTGGGCCGACCACGAGCGACTGCTGGCGAATCACCAGCTGAACCCGTTCAACCCGCTGATGACCCGTATCGAGCCCGCGAAAATCGAAGCCATGATCGAAGCCTCCAAGGAAGACCTCGCCGCCTCTGCGGCCCAGCCGGCCGGCAACGGCGAACTGGTGAAGAACCCCATCGCCGCCGAGATCAACTTCGACGCCTTCGCCGCCGTCGACCTGCGCATCGCACTGATCGAAAAGGCCGAGTTCGTCGAGGGCGCCGACAAGCTGCTGCGCCTGACCCTGGATATCGGCGACGAGAAGCGCAACGTGTTCTCCGGCATCAAGAGCGCCTACCCGGACCCGAGCAGGCTGGAAGGCCGCCTGACCCTGTACGTCGCCAACCTGGCGCCGCGCAAGATGAAGTTCGGCCTGTCCGAAGGCATGGTCCTGGCCGCCGGCCCGGGCGGTTCGGAAATCTACCTGCTCAGCCCGGACAGCGGCGCCAAGCCGGGCCAGCGCGTCAGCTGACCGGCAACCGGACGCCCGCGAAGCCCAACCGATGTTGGGCTTCGCCGTTTTCAGGCCACGCGGATTGTCTTGCGCCAGCCATGCGCATAAATTATGCGCATACTCACTCCGGACCATCGCCATGCATGCTCCCTACGATCTCCAGGCACCGAAGAAGCCGACCAACCTCAGCCTCAACAGCGACCTGCTGAAGAAGGCCCGGGAGCTGGACGTCAACCTGTCCGCCGTGCTGGAAGAAGCCCTGGCCGAAGAGGTCAAGCAGCGCCTCGCCCGCCAATGGCTGGAGCAGAACCGCGAGGCCATCGACTCGTACAATCGCCATGTCGAGGAGAACGGCGTGTTCAGCGAGGGACTGCGGAGCTTCTGATGGCGCAGTTCAATCTCTACCGGAACAGCAATCCGCGCTCGCGGGAAGACATTCCGCTGCTGCTGGACGTGCAGAGCGAACTGCTGGATTCGCTGAAGACGCGCATGGTCATTCCGCTGAGCCGCAGCCAGTCGCTGCAGGGCATCAGCCGCCTGACGCCCAGGGCGACCTTCGAAGGGACCGACTACCTGCTGCTGACGCCACAGATGGCGGGTATCGCCCTTCGCGACCTCGGCGAGCCGGTCGGCAGCCTCGCGCACTTGCGCGGCGAAATAATCGCGGCTATCGATCTACTGATCACCGGCATCTGAACGGCCATCCGGATGGATAACCCCCTGCAATGACCGAACTCGCCCTCATCCTGGTCAGCGCCATCCTGGTCAACAACTTCGTGCTGGTGCAGTTCCTCGGCCTGTGCCCGTTCATGGGCGTGTCGCGGAAGATCGAGACGGCCATCGGCCTGTCGCTGGCGACCACCTTCGTCCTCACCCTGGCGGCGATGTGCAGCCACCTGCTGCAGCGCTACGTGCTGAAGCCGCTGGACCTGGAATTCCTGCGCACCATCGGCTTCATCCTGGTGATCGCCGTGGTGGTGCAGTTCACCGAGATGCTGGTGAAGAAGACCAGCCCGCTGCTGTACCGCGTGCTCGGCATCTTCCTGCCGCTGATCACCACCAACTGCATCGTCCTTGGCGTCGCCCTGATCAACGCCAACAAGGCCGAATACGGCTTCATCCAGTCCACCGCCCAGGGCTTCGGCGCCGGGCTGGGCTTCTCCCTGGTGCTGGTGCTGTTCGCCGCCATGCGCGAGCGCATCGCCATCGCCGACGTGCCCAAGCCGTTCCAGGGCGCGGCCATCGGCATGATCACCGCCGGGCTGATGTCGCTGGCCTTCATGGGCTTCACCGGGCTGATCAAGCCATGACCAGCGTGCTCCTCGCGGTCGGCGTGCTGCTGGTGCTGTGCCTGGTCTGCGGCGCGGCGCTCGGCTATGCGGCGGTGCGCTTCCATGTGGAAGGCGATCCCATCGCCGAGCAGGTCAACGCGCTGCTGCCGCAGACCCAGTGCGGCCAGTGCGGCTACCCCGGCTGCAAGCCCTACGCCGAGGCCATCGCCGGCGGCGACAAGATCAACAAGTGCCCGCCCGGCGGCGCGGCGGCCATCCACGCCATCGCCGAACTGCTCGACCTGCCGGTGGAACCGCTGGACGCCCCCGCCGAGACGCCGCCGCGGGTGGCCTACATCCGCGAGGCCGAGTGCATCGGCTGCACCAAGTGCATCCAGGCCTGCCCGGTGGATGCCATCGTCGGCGCCGCGCGGCAGATGCACACGGTGATCGCCAGCGAATGCACCGGCTGCGACCTGTGCGTCGAGCCCTGCCCGGTGGACTGCATCGAGATGCGCGACCTGCTGCCCGGCGTGCGCGAGTGGAAATGGCCGCTGCCGGCCGCCCGGCTGATCGCCACCGATCAGGAGCGCGCGGCATGAATGCGCAGGTCCGCGACTTCCCCGGCGGCATCTTCCCGCCGGCCAACAAGCGCCAGTCCACCACCGCGCCGATCGCCACGGCGCCGCTGCCGGCGCGGCTGGTCCTGCCGCTGGCGCAGCATGTCGGCAGCCCGGCGCTGGCCTGCGTCGAGGTCGGCGAGCGGGTGCTCAAGGGGCAGAAGATCGCCGAGCCCGGCGGCCCGATCAGCGCGGCGCTGCATGCGCCGACCTCGGGAGTCGTGGTCGCCATCGGCGATCAGCCTTATCCACATGCCTCCGGCCTGCCGGCGCCGGCCATCGTCATCGACAGCGATGGCCGCGAGGAATGGACACCATTGCAGCCCTGCGTCGACTACCGCAGCGAGAGCGCACCAGAGCTGCTGGAGCGCATCCGCCAGGCCGGCATCGCCGGGCTCGGCGGCGCCGGTTTCCCCACCGCCGCCAAGCTGGCCTCGCGCGCCCAGGACGATATCCACACCCTGGTCGTCAACGGCGCCGAGTGCGAGCCCTACATCAGCGCCGACGACATGCTGATGCGCGAACGCGCCGCCGAACTGGTCGCCGGCATCGAGGTGCTCGTCCACATCCTGCAGCCGGAACAGGTGCTGATCGGCATCGAGGACGACAAGCCGGAAGCCATCGCCGCGGTGCAGGCCGCCATCGGCGAGCGGCCGTTCCAGCTGCGGGCGATTCCGACCAAGTACCCTTCCGGCGGCGAGCGCCAGCTGATCCAGATCCTCACCGGCAGTGAAGTCCCGGCCGGTGGGCTGCCGGCGGATATCGGCACGCTCTGCGTCAACGTCGCCACCACGCTGGCGGTGCACGACGCGATCCTCCTCGGCCGCCCGCTGATTTCGCGGATCGCCACCCTCACCGGCGCCGCGCTGGCGCGGCCGATGAACGCCGAGGCGCTGATCGGCACGCCGGTGGGCGAGTTGCTGGAGTTCGCCGGTCTCGATCGCGGCCGGCTGGACCGGCTGATCTACGGCGGCGCGCTGATGGGCGTGCCGCTGCCTTCCCTCGACGTGCCGCTGACCAAGACCGGCAACTGCCTGCTCGCCCCGACCCGCGAGGAACTGCCGCCCCCGCCGCCGGCCATGCCCTGCATCCGCTGCGGCGACTGCGCTCAGGTCTGCCCGGCCAGCCTGTTGCCGCAGCAGTTGCACTTCTTCGCCCTCGGCGGCGACCACGAACAACTGCAGGCGTACAACCTGTTCGATTGCATCGAGTGCGGCGCCTGCGCCTACGTCTGCCCGTCGAGCATCCCGCTGGTGCAGTACTACCGCGCAGCCAAGGCCGATATCCGCGAGCAGCAGCTGAAGCAGCAGAAGGCCGAGCATTCGCGCCTGCGCTTCGAGCAGCGCCAGGAGCGTCTGCGCCGCGAGGAGGAACGCCGGGAAGCCGAGCGCCAGGCGCGCCAGGAGAAGGCGGCCCGCGTCCGCGAAGCCCAGGCGGCGCCCACTCAGGCAGTGACCGCCGAGGCGCCGCAGTCTGCCATCGAGCGGGTCAAGGCGGAGAAGGCGGTGGGCACCGCGCCGGACGAGCTCAAGCGCCTGAAGATCGAGGCGAGCATGGCCCAGGTCGCACTGAAGAAGGCCGAGAAGCAGCTCGCCGCCCACGACACCCCGGAACTGCAGGCCCAGGTCGCCGAGCTGCGCGCCGTCGCCGAAAAAGCCAGGGCCGCGCTGGCCGCCGCCGAAGCCGCCAGCACACCGACCGTCGCACCGGTGGTCGACGAAGCGGCGCAGAAGAAGCTGAAGATCGACGCCGCCATGGCCCGCGCGCAGTTGAAGAAGTTCGAGAAGGCCTTCGGCGAGATACCCAGCGACGAGCAGCAGGCGACCCTGGACGACCTGCGCGCAGAGGTGCAGCGCCTGGACCGGCGACTGGCCGAACTCCAGCCGCCGCCCGCCGCGCCGCAAGTCCCGCAGGCCCCAGGCGACGGCCAGAAGGCGCTGAAGGCCGCCAAGATCGTCCTCGCCACCAGGCGCGCCGAACTGAAGAAGGCGCAGCAGGCCGGCGCCGACGAGTCCACCCTCGCCCCGCTGCGCGAAGCCCTGGCCCAGGCGGAACAGGCCCTGCATGCCGCCGAGGACGCCAGCGGCAAGCCGGCGCCGGAGCTGGTGCGCATCGACAAGCGCCCGGTCAACGCCGAGACCCGCGCGCTGAAGACCGAACTGGCCTACGCCCGCGCCGACCTGAAGAAGCTGGAGCGCGAAGGCGCCCCGGAAGAACGACTGCAAACCGCCCGCGCCCGCCTCGACGCCGCCGAGCGCGCCCTGGCCAATCCCCCGGCGGAGTAAGCGATGAAACTGCCCCGCATCACCTCGCCCCACGTCAGCGCCGGCAACCGCACCCAGCGCGTGATGCTCACCGTGCTGGCCGCCTGCGCGCCCGGCGCCCTGGCGCTGATCGCGCTGTACGGCGTCGGCACGCTGTTCAACCTGCTCTGGTGCGGCGCCATCGCCCTCGGCTGCGAAGCGGCGCTGCTGAAACTGCGCAGGCGTCCGCTGGCGTTCTTCCTCAAGGACGGCAGCGCGCTGGTCACCGCCGTGCTGCTGGCCCTGGCCCTGCCGCCCTACTCGCCCTGGTGGTTGTCGGCGATCGCCAGCGCCTTCGCCCTGGTGTTCGGCAAGCACCTGTACGGCGGGCTCGGGCAGAACCCGTTCAATCCGGCGATGCTCGGCTACGTGGTGGTGCTGGTGTCCTTCCCGCTGGAAATGACCCGCTGGCCTAGCCCCGACGCCAGCCTCGGCCTCGTCGACGGCCTCGGCCAGATCCTCGGCTTCGCCGGCCAGGCGCCGGACGCCTGGGTCGGCGCCACCGTGCTCGACGCGCTGAAGACCGACAACAGCCGGACCATCGAGGAACTCGCCGCGCAGACCGCCGCCTTCGGTTCGGTCGGCGGGCGCGGCGCGGAGCTGGTCAACCTGGCGTTCCTCGCCGGCGGCCTGTTCCTGCTCTGGCGCCGGCTGTTCACCTGGCATGCGCCGGCGGGCATGCTCGGCGCGCTGTTCGTCATGAGCCTGCTGTTCTGGAACGGCTCCGGCTCGGACTCCCACGGCTCGCCGCTGCTGCACCTGTTCTCCGGGGCGAGCATGCTCGGCGCCTTCTTCATCGTCACCGACCCGGTCTCCGGCGCCACCAGCAACCGCGGGCGGCTGATCTTCGGCATCGGCGTCGGGGTGCTCACCTACATCATCCGCGCCTGGGGCGGCTACCCTGACGGAGTAGCCTTCGCCGTGCTCCTGATGAACCTCGCCGCGCCGACCATCGACTACTACACCCGCCCGCGGACCTACGGGCACAAGAAGCCGCAGCGCGGCTTCAAACTGGGAGACTGATCCATGCAGATCCAGCGCTCGATGGCGAGGAACGCCCTTGTGCTCGGCCTGTTCGCCCTGGTCACGGTGGGGCTGGTGGCGGGTGTCCACCAGTTCACCAAGGAACGTATCAAGGCGGCCCAGCGCGAGGCCCGCGGGCGCGCCGTGCTGCAACTGCTGCCGCCGGGCAGCTACGACAACCAGCCGCTGGACAACCAGGTCAGCGTCTTCGCCCCCAGGCTGCTCGGCCAGGACCGCCCGCTGCCGGCCTTCGTCGCCACCCTGCATGGCCGGCCGACCGCGGTGATCCTCCAGGCCGTCGCCCCGGACGGCTACAGCGGCTCGATCCAGCTGCTGGTCGGGGTCAGCGTCGAGGGCCGCCTGCTCGGCGTGCGGGTCGTGTCGCACAAGGAGACGCCCGGCCTCGGCGACCGCATCGAGCTGGGCAAGAGCGACTGGCTGCACGAGTTCGACCATCGCTCGCTGTCCGACCCGGGCGAGCCCGGCTGGCGGGTGAAGAAGGACGGCGGCCAGTTCGACCAGTTCGCCGGCGCCACCATCACGCCGCGTGCGGTGGTCAAGGCCACGCACAAGGCGCTGCAGTATTTCGACGAGCACCGCGGCGCGCTGCTCACGCCCTCCACGCCGGTGAAGCCGCATGACTGACTATCGCGAGATCGCCCGCCAGGGCCTGTGGCAGAACAACCCCGGCCTGGTGCAGCTGCTCGGCCTGTGCCCGCTGCTCGGCACCAGCAACTCGATGGTCAACGCCCTCGGCCTGGGCCTGGCGACCATGCTCGTGCTGGCCTGCTCCAACGCCGCCGTGGCGCTGATCCGCGGCGCGGTGAGCGAGGCGGTGCGGCTGCCGGCGTTCGTCCTGATCATCGCCGCGCTGACCACCTGCATCGAGCTGCTGATGCAGGCCTGGACCTACGAGCTGTACCAGATCCTCGGCATCTTCATCCCGCTGATCACCACCAACTGCGTGATCCTCGGCCGCGCCGAAGCCTTCGCGGCGAAGCACGGCGTGGCCCGCTCGGCGTTCGACGGGCTGATGATGGGCCTCGGCTTCGCCCTGGTCCTGCTCGCCCTCGGCACCCTGCGCGAAGCGCTCGGCCACGGCACCCTGCTGGCCGACATGCAGCTGCTGTTCGGCCCCGCCGCGGCCGCCTGGAAGATCCAGCTGTTCGGCGACTACCGCGGCTTCCTGCTGGCGATCCTGCCGCCTGGCGCGTTCCTCGTGCTGGGCCTGCTGATCGCGCTGAAGAACCGTATCGATGAAAGCCTGGCGGAACGCGCCAGGGCGCAGGCGGGCAGCGAACCCGCGGTACAGCGCCAGCGCGTCCGCGTGACCGGAGTGATTGAATGAATGCCGCCAAGCGCGCGGAGATTTTCCGTCGCCTGCACGATGACGACCCCAACCCCACCACCGAACTGGAATACGCCACGCCGTTCGAGTTGCTGATCGCGGTGATCCTCTCCGCCCAGGCCACCGACGTCGGCGTGAACAAGGCCACGGCGAAGCTGTATCCGGTAGCCAACACCCCGGCGGCGATCCATGCGCTGGGCGTGGAAGGGCTGTCCGAGTACATCAAGACCATCGGCCTGTACAACAGCAAGGCGAAGAACGTCATCGAGACCTGCCGCATCCTGATGGAAAAGCACGGCGGCGAGGTGCCGGACAACCGCGAGGACCTCGAAGCCCTGCCCGGCGTCGGCCGCAAGACCGCCAACGTGGTGCTCAACACCGCCTTCCGCCAGCCGACCATGGCGGTGGACACGCACATCTTCCGCGTCGCCAACCGCACCGGCATCGCCCCCGGCAAGAACGTGCTGGAGGTGGAGAAGAAACTGCTGAAGTTCGTGCCGAAGGAATATCTGCTGGATGCCCACCACTGGCTGATCCTCCACGGCCGCTACGTCTGCCAGGCGCGCAAGCCGCGCTGCGGGAGCTGCCGGATCGAGGACCTGTGCGAGTACAAGCACAAGACGTCGGACGATTGATAACTACTGTAGGAATCGTCCGACTCCATTGAAAAAATCTTTTTTACCGCCCCGTACTTTGTCGATATAAGGGCGCCAAGCACACCCCATAAACTGGAGTGACTGGTATGGCTAAAGAAGACCTCGAACTGGAAGACGAAGTGACAGTAGTGGAAGACGAAGCCGATGAGAGCGTCGAAGCCGCAGCGGAGGTCGCCAAGACCAACCTGACCAAGCGCCGCATCATCGACAACTATCTGGAAGAACGTCGTCTGCAGAAGCAACTGAACGACTACGATTTCGACCTGTAGTCATCCCGATGGAAAAAGCCCCGCCGGTGTTGCGGGGCTTTTTGTTGGGGTCGCGGGCATGGCCCGCTCCTACATCCACCGATGTGGTGAGGCTGCCACCAACGCCGGGCTCTTCGTAGGGTGGATGAGGCTCTTTTCATCCACCATTGCGGGGCCGCATGGGCGGCCATGGTGGATCGATGGAGCGTGATCCACCCTACTGGCTGCACGAAACCTGCAGGAGCGGGCCATGCCCGCGAAATGATCGCACGCAGCATCACGCCCCCAGCGTCGCCTCCGAATCCCCCGCCGCGGCGCCTTTCTCTCCGGCGCTTTCCTCCTGCTTCACCCTGAACCACGCCGCGTACAGCGCCGGCAGGAACAGCAGGGTCAGCGCCGTGGCGACGATCAGGCCGCCCATGATCGCCACCGCCATCGGCCCGAAGAACACGCTGCGCGATAGCGGGATCATCGCCAGCACCGCCGCCAGCGCGGTCAGCACGATGGGACGGAAGCGCCGCACGGTGGCCTCGATGATGGCGTGCCAGCGGTCCAGGCCGTGGGCGATGTCCTGCTCGATCTGGTCCACCAGGATCACCGAGTTGCGCATGATCATCCCGGCCAGGGCGATGGTGCCGAGCATGGCGACGAAGCCGAAGGGTTTCTGGAAGATCAGCAGGAACAGGGTCACGCCGATCAGCCCCAGCGGCGCGGTGAGGAACACCATCGCCACCCGCGAGAAGCTGCGCAGCTGCAGCATCAGCAGGGTCAGCACCACCACGATGAACAGCGGGATGCCGGCGTTCACCGAGTTCTGCCCCTTGGCCGAGTCCTCCACCGTGCCGCCGATCTGCAGCAGGTAGCCGCTGGGCAGCTCGGCGCGGATCGGCTCGAGGGTCGGCGAGATCTGCTTGACCACCGTGGCCGGCAGCGTCTCGTCGTAGATGTCGGCGCGCACGGTCACCGTCGGCAGACGGTTGCGCCGCCAGATGATGCCTTCCTCGAAGCCGTACTCCAGGGTCGCCACCTGCGACAGCGCCACGCTGCGCCCGCTGGCGGTGGGGATGGCGAGGGACGGCAGCTGCGACAGGTCCTGCCGCTCGCTCTCGCTGCCGCGCAGGAGGATTTCGATCAGCTCGTTGTCCTCGCGGTAATAGCTGACGGTGGCGCCGGTCAGGCTGCTGCGGAGGAACTGCGAGATGTCCGCGGTGCTGACGCCGAGGGCGCGGGCGCGGTCCTGGTCGATGTCGAGGAACACCGCCTTGCTCGGCTCCTCCCAGTCCAGGTGCACGTTCACCACGTGCGGGTTCTCGCGCATCCTGCCGGCGACCTGGCGGGCCAGCGCGCGAACCTCGCCGATGTGCTCGCCGGAGACGCGGAACTGCACCGGGTAGCCCACCGGCGGACCGTTCTCCAGGCGGCTGATGCGGCTGCGCACGGTGGGGAAGTCCTCGGCCATGCGCTCGATCAGCCAGCGGCGCACTTCCTCGCGGGTCTGCAAGTCCTTCGCCAGCACCACGAACTGGGCGAAGCTGGCCGCCGGCAACTGCTGGTCCAGCGGCAGGTAGAAGCGCGGCGAGCCGGTGCCGACGTAGGCCACGTAGTTCTCGATGCCGGGGTGCTCGGCGAGCAGCCTCTCCAGGCGCTGCGCCTGCTCGGTGGTGGCCTTGAGCGAATCGCCCTCGGCCAGCTTGAGGTCCACCAGCAGCTCCAGGCGCGCCGACGGCGGGAAGAACTGCTGCGGCACCAGGCGGAAGGCCATCACCGAGCCGACGAAGGCCAGCAGGGTCAGCGCGATCACCGTCTTGCGATAGCGCACGCACCATTCCACCAGGCGCCGGAAGCGCTGGTAGAAGCCGGTCGAATAGGGATCGTGGCCCTTGTCGCTGCCGCCGTGCTTCTGCGCATGCAGCCTGGCCAGGTCCGGCAGCAGCTTTTCGCCCAGGTAGGGCACGAACACCACGGCGGCGATCCATGACACCAGCAGGGCGATGGTCACCACCTGGAACAGCGAGCGGGTGTACTCGCCGGTGCCGGACTGCGCGGTGGCGATCGGCAGGAAGCCGGCCGCCGTCACCAGGGTGCCGGTGAGCATGGGGAAGGCGGTGCTGGTCCAGGCGAAGCTAGCCGCGCTGAAGCGGTCGTAGCCCTGCTCCATCTTCACCGCCATCATCTCCACCGCGATGATCGCGTCGTCCACCAGCAGGCCCAGCGCCAGCACCAGGGCGCCGAGGGAAATCTTGTGCAGGCCGATGCCGAAGTAGTACATGCAGGCGAAGGTCATCGCCAGCACCAGCGGGATCGACAGCGCCACCACCAGCCCGGTGCGCAGGCCGAGGGAGAAGAAGCTCACCAGCAGCACGATGACCAGCGCCTCGGCCAGCACCTGGACGAACTCGCCGACGCCCTGGCGTACCGCCGCCGGCTGGTCGGACACCTTGCGCAGCTCCATGCCCGCCGGCAGGGTCTGCTGCAGGCGCTGGAATTCGGCGTCCAGCGCCTTGCCGAGGACGAGGATGTCGCCGCCCTCCTTCATCGCCACGGCGATGCCGATGGCGTCCTCGCCCATGAAGCGCATGCGCGGCGCCGGCGGATCGTTGAAGCCGCGGTGCACGTCGGCCACGTCGCCGATGCGGAAGGTGCGGTCGCCGACGCGGATGGGGAAGTCGCGGATGTCCTCCACCGAGTCGAAGCGCCCGGAAACCCGCAGCTGCACACGGTCGCTGGCGGTCTCGAAGAAGCCGGTGGCGGACACCGCGTTCTGCTCCTCCAGCGCCTTCTGCACCGCCGCCAGCGGCACGCCGAGGGTGGCCAGCTTGGTGTTGGACAGGTCGATCCAGATCTTCTCGTCCTGCAGGCCGATCAGCTCGACCTTGCCGACGTCCTTGATCCGCTGCAGCTGCAGTTGCAGGCGGTCGGCGTAGTCCTTCAGCACGGCATAGTCGAAGCCGCTTCCGGAAAGCGCGTAGATATTGCCGAAGGTGGTGCCGAACTCGTCGTTGAAGAACGGCCCGACCACGCTCTGCGGCAGGGTGAAGCGGATGTCGCCGATCTTCTTGCGGATCTGGTACCAGAGCTCGGGAACGTCCTTCGAGCGCAGGTCCTCGCGGGCGACGAAGATCACCTGCGATTCGCCGGGCCGCGAGAAGGACTGGATGCGCTCGTAGTCGCCGGTCTCCATCAGCTTCTTCTCGATGCGCTCGGTGACCTGGCGCGAGACCTCCTCGGCGGTGGCGCCCGGCCACAGGGTGCGGATCACCATGGCCTTGAAGGTGAAGGGCGGGTCCTCGCTCTGCCCCAGCTTGCTATAGGACAGCGCGCCGACGATGCCGAGCAGGAGCATGAAGTAGAGGACGATCTGGCGGTTCTTCAGCGCCCAGGCGGAGAGATTGAATTGCATCGCCCGTCACTCCTTCGCCAGCAGCTTGACCGAACGGTTTTCCCGGTCGACCGGCCGTACCTCCTGGCCTTCGCGCAGCACCTGGACGCCGGCCGCCACCACCCATTCGCTACCGTCCAGGCCCTCCAGCACCGGCACGCGGTCCTCGGTGTAGGGACCGGTGCGCACCGCGCGGCGCTTCAGTGTTGAGGAAGCCGGATCGACCACCCAGACGAACGCCCGCCCGGCCTCGGCGGTCAGCGCGCCGAGCGGCACCGACAGCGGCACCTCGCCATTGGCGCGCACGTAGACGCGGGCGCTCTGGCCGAGTTCGGCGGGCACCCTGGCGTCCTCGAAGGCGACCCGCGCGGCGAAGGTGCGCGACTGCGGATCGGCCGCCGGCGACAGCTCGCGGATATGCCCGCTGAAGCGCCTGCCGGGCTGCGACCACAGTTCGACGCTGACCTTCTCGCCGACGCGGAAGCGTTCGATGGCGTGCTCGGGGAAGCTGATCGACACCTCGCGCTCGCCGTCGGCGGCCAGGGTGAACACCGTCTGTCCGGCGGCCACCACCTGCCCCACTTCCACCCGGCGGGCGGAAATCACCCCGTCCTGCGGCGCGCGCAGCACCGCGTAGGCGGTCTGGTTGCGCGCCACGTCGTACTCCGCGCGCACCTGCTTCAGGCGCGCCTCGCCGGCGCGGTAGACGTTTTCCACGTTGTCGTACTGGGAACGGCTGACCAGCCCGCGGTCGAGCAGGGTTCTGTAGCGGGAGTGTTCGGAGCGCACGGTCTGCAGGTTGGCCTCGGCGGCCGCGACCTGGGCGCGCATGGCCTCCAGTTGCAGGCGCACATCCTGCGGATCGAGTTCGGCCAGCGGCTGGTCCTTCTTCACCCGCTCGCCCATGTCCACCAGGCGCTTGCTGACCTTGCCGCCGATGCGGAAGGCCAGTTCCGGCTCGAAACGGGCACGCACCTCGCCGGGATAGGCTTCGGTCACATTGCCGGCGGGCACCGGCTGGACCACCATGGCCGGGCGCACCGCCGGCTTGGCCGGCTCACCATTGCCACAGGCTGTCAGAGAGAGGATGAAGGCAAGGGGGAAAGCGGCGGACAGAACATGGCGAAACATGATGATGACCTTTCGCAAAAGCGAGTTGGAATTTTTATACTCCCCGGTATAGTAAAAATACAGTACCGCTCAGTCCAGTATTTCATTGGTAATAAAGCATGTCCCAACCGACCAGTTCGAACGGCCCGGGCCGCCCCAAGGACCTGGCCAAGCGCCAGGCCATCCTCGAGGCGGCCAAGGTGCTGTTCGTCAGCAAGGGCTACGACGGCAGCAGCATGGAAGCCATCGCCGCCGAGGCTGGAGTCTCGAAGCTCACGGTCTATAGCCACTTCACCGACAAGGAAACGCTGTTCAGCGAGGCGGTGCGGGCCAAGTGCGCCGAGCAGATGCCCGAGCTGTTCGCCGAACCGCCGGCCGGCGCGACGCTCGAAGAGCTGCTGCTGCCGCTGGCGCGCGGCTTCAACCGGCTGGTCAACAGCCCGGAAGCCATCGCCCTCAGCCGCCTGATGGTCGCCCAGGGCGGGCAGAATCCGCAGCTGTCGAAACTGTTCTTCGACGCCGGCCCGCAAAGGGTGCTGGATCAGATGGAGCGCCTGTTCGCCCACGCCCAGCAGAGCGGCGCCCTGCACTTCGACAACCCGCGCCACGCCGCCGAGCATTTCCTCATGCTGGTGCAGGGCTGCGTGCACTTCCGCCTGCTGGTCGGCTGCGTCGAAGCGCCGAGCGAGGATGAAAGCGAGCGACATGTGCGCGAGGTGGTGGATTTGTTCATCAGGGCGTATCGGCCGTAGGTGCGGCTCGCGCGCCCCTGTAGGCGCGCCATGCGCGCGACATCGGCGCTGCCGGCATTTCGCGGGCATGGCCCGCTCCTACAGGTTTTCCCCTGCGTTCGCAGACATGGCCCGGTTGACAGCGGACCTGTAGGAGCCAGCTTGCTGGCGATCCGGTTTTCCTTCAGCGCCAGAGTGGCCGGATAGTGCTTTTTGTAGGAGCGGGCCATGCCCGCGACCCAACGCGAAAACGATCGCGGGCATGGTTGCTCCTACAATGGCCTACTGCTTCAGGCTCTTCAGCGGATAAATGTCATAGCGGCTGGACTTGCCTTCCAGGCTGTAGCCCGGCTTCGCGCCCTCGATGATCGGTGCCTTGCGCGGGCGCTTCACCACCACGCGGTGGGTCGCCAGCTGCAGCGCGGCCTGCAGCAGCGCCGGGGCATCCAGGTCGTCGCCCACCAGCGGGCGGAACAGGCGCATTTCCTTCTTCACCAGCGCGCTCTTGTCGCGGTGCGGGAACATCGGGTCGAGGTAGATCACCTGCGGCGGTTCGCCTTCCCAGGCGTTCATCAGCTCGATGGCATTGCCCGGCAGCAGGCGCATGCGGGAGACGATCGGCACCACCTCGAAATCCCGCGCCGCCCGCGCCAGGCCGTCTTCCAGCAGGGCGCCGATCAGCGGCTGGCGTTCGATCAGGCGCATCTCGCAGCCGAGGGTCGCCAGCACGAAGGCATCGCGGCCGAGGCCCGCCGTGGCGTCCAGCACGAAGGGTCGCACGCCGGGCTGGATGCCCACCGCCTTGGCGATCATCTGCCCGCTGCCGCCGCCGAACTGGCGGCGGTGCGCGGCGGCGCCTTCGAGGAAGTCGACGCGTACCGGCCCCGGCGAATCCGGTCCGAGCTGCAGCAGTTGCAGCCCGTGCTCGCCCAGTTGCAGGGCGAAGTCCGCCGAGGGGTCTTCCGCCAGTTCCAGGCCGAGACGCTGCGCCCACTGCCGCGCGGCCGCCTGGAATTCGGCGCCGAGAGCCTGGACGACGATGCGCGGCGGGTTCGGGGAATCGCTCATGGGCTGGAATCCTGGAAAAAACCGCGATTCTACCCCAGGCGGAATCAGCGGCAGAGCTGCCAGCCGCCCATGTCGACGTGGAAGTGGTCGCGGTGGGCGGCGTTGTATTCCGGGCCGAGCACGCCGTCGAAGCTGGCGCAGGCGCCGTCGTGAACCTGGCGGAGGAAACGCGCGGCATCGCCCTCCCCGCTCCAGTCGCGGGCGATGACGATGCGCCGACCGTCGCGCAGGCGGAAGGCGGCGATATCCAGGGCATTGGCCGTGGCGTGCTGGCTGCGCCGGGCGTTCTCGCGGCCGTAGACGTTGCGGCAGGCGAAGCTGCCGAGGTGCTCCAGCGCCACCACCGGCTGGCCATACACGGCGTGGGCCGCCGGCTGCAGGGCATGCCGTTCGAACAGGGCGAAGCTCACCGCCAGCGGACAACTGGCGAGGAAGCTGCTGCTCAGCCCCACTTCCGCGCCCTGCACCCGCACCACTCCGCTCAGCGGGCAACCCCTGGCCGGCTCGCTGTCGGCCATCGGCTGCACCCGCAGGCCGGAGGTCTCCAGCGCCTGCCGGCACAGGCCGGAATCGCGCCCCAGGCGCCAGAGCTTGAAGCGGGTCAGCAGGTTGGGCGGCTCGCGCACGTCCAGCGGCGCCCAGGGATTCCAGCGCGGCGGAACCTCCAGCCAGCCCTGATGGACCGCCAGCGGTACGCCGAACAGTCCCGCCAGCAGCAGCCAGACAACGACGCGGCCGCTAGGGTTTGCCATGGAACAGGTCGTTGATGGTCGCGAACGGGATCGCCTGCTGCGTCTCCGCCAGGCTGCCATCGCGGCCGAGCGCCGTGGCTGCCTGCAGGAAGGCGCCGTAGGCCACCCGCACCAGGCTGGAGCCGAGGCTGACGCGCTTCACGCCCAGCTCGGCCAGTTCCGCCAGCGACAGCTTCAGTGTCGGCGAACCGACCAGCACATTCACCGGACGCGGCTTCACCGCGTCGACCACCGCGACGATCTGCTCGCGGGTGGTCAGCCCCGGCGCGTAGAGCACGTCAGCGCCGGCCTCGGCATAGGCGACCAGGCGGTGAATGGTGTCATCCAGGTCGTCGCGCCCGTGCAGGAAGTTCTCCGCCCGCGCCGCCAGGGTGAACGGGAATGGCAGCGCGCGCGCCGTCTCCACCGCTGCGCGGACCCGCTCGACGGACTGTTCCAGCGGATAGATCGGCCGCTCGGCATGCCCCGTCGCGTCTTCGATGGATCCGCCGACCAGGCCGATGGCCGCCGCCAGGCGGATGGTTTCGGCGCAGTACTCGGGCGCGTCGCCGTAGCCATTTTCCAGGTCCGCCGCTACCGGTAGCGGCGTCGCCTCGACTATCGCCCGCGCATTGGCCAGCGCTTCGCCACGGCTCACTGCGCCTTCGGCGTCGGGGCGGCCGAGGGAGAAGGCGAGGCCGGCGCTGGTGGTCGCCAGGGCCTTGAAGCCCAGGCTGGCAAGCATCTTCGCCGAGCCGGCATCCCAGGGATTGGGCAGGACCAGCAGCCCGTCGCCCTGGTGCAATGCCTGGAAGGCCAGGCCGCGTTGCTGTTGAGTGGTCATGGGCAGCTCCATGGGAAAAGGGAAACCAGCAGATTAGCCCCGCTGGAAAGGGCTGGCGATCAGAGCAGGCCGAGTTGCTCGACCTCGGGCTTCACTTCCGGCAACGCCGGCAGGCCGGGAAGCCTTTGCATCAATAGCCCGTGGAAACGCTGCGCCTGTTCCGCTGCCCTGTGGTTGTCCGGGGTGTGCAGGAATACGTGCGGCGTCAGGCCCTGCTCGATCCACCCGGCGACCTTGTCCACCCAAGGCAGCAGGTAGCCGTGGTTGGCGCCGAGGTCCGGCCCGCCGATGAAGCGCACCTGCGGGCTGTCGCTGAAGGCGGCCGGGCGCACCGGCACCCTGGGTTTCTTCGACTGGGCATGAAGCACGGCGGGATCGTCGGAATGGCAGGCGAACAGCGCCCGTGAATCCAGACAGATGCGCTCGACGCCGCGCTCGTGGAGCATACGGTTGAGCGCGCGCTCCTCGTCACCCCTGGCGAAGAACGCCTGGTTGCGTACTTCCACGGCGATCCGCCGCGCGGCGAATTCGTCCAGCCAGTAGCCCAGCTCGCCCAGCCGCTGCGGGCCGAAGCTGGCCGGCAACTGCAGCCACAGCGGCATCACCCGCGCGCCCAGCGGCGCCAGCAGTTCGAGGAAGTCGGCGGTGGCGGCCAGTTGCTCGCGCAGGTCGCCTTCATGGCTGATGTCGCGCGGCAGCTTGGCGCAGAAGTGGAAGCCGGCCGGCATGGCCGCCGCCCAGCGCTGCAGGGTTTCCGCGTTCGGCCGGGCATAGAAGGTGGTGTTGCCTTCCACGGCGTTGAACACCTGCGCGTAGTGGCCGAGGGTATCGGCGGGGCGCAGGTCGGCGGGATAGAAGGTGCCGCGCCAGGCCGGCTCGTTCCATGACGGGCATCCGAGGTAATACGGCAGCATCAGGCGTATAGGTCGAGACCCAGGACTTCCGGGGCGTCGGGATCGGCGGTCAGGCCGGCGGTGGCGGCGTAGCTGGCCAGCGCCTGGGCGGCGCGGCTGCCCAGCGGGCGCGAGTATCCGCCGTCGTCGACGACCAGCATCGGCAGGCTGTAGCTGCCGGCGCCGCGCGGCTTCTGTTCCCCTGTCCGCCCGAAGTCCTGGCGAATCTCATGCACCGGCGTGACCGGCCTCCCTGTGCGGGCGCCGCGGTCGAGCGGGATGAGGGTGGAGGAAGCGTCGATGCGCATGGTCGGGACTCGGGGGAGATATGGGTAAATCTAGTCAGTGGTGGGTGGTGTGGCAATCTGGCGACAGTGTCGCCGTACCTGTAGGAGCCAGGGGGACGCCTAGTCCTTGCTGGCGATCCGGAGTATTGGTCTGGCACCGATGTAGCCGGTCAAGACGGTTGATCGCCAGCAAGCTGGCTCCTACAAAAAAGAGGAACGGTGTTCAGCTGGCCTTCGGCGTGGCGACGTTATCGCGCAGATAGACCGGCTGCGCCTGGTCCGCCGGCACCGCCTCGCCGCGCTCCCAGGCGAACAGCGCCAGGGCGAGCAGGTCCTCGGCGTGGGGCAGCAGCGTGGCGTCATGGGCGTTGGCCTGCACCGCCAGCCGCTCGACATAGCCCCAGCCGGTACCGGCGCCGAACCATTCGCCGGACGCATCCCGCGGCAGCGCCACTTTCTCCGGCGGCAGCACCGCCTCGGCGCCGGCCAGGCGCATCTCGCCGTTTTCCAGCCGGTAGCAGCCCCAGTAGACCTCGTCCATCCGCGCATCGATGGCCGCCGCCACCTGGGTGGCGCCGTGCTCGCGGTGGGCGCGCTGGGCGAGGACGGCCAGGTCGGAGATCGGCAGCACCGGGCGCTCCAGGGCGAAGGCCAGGCCCTGCACCACGCCGATGGCGATGCGCACGCCGGTGAAGGCGCCCGGGCCGCGGCCGAAGGCGATGGCGTCCAGCGCCGACAGGGCGATGCCCGCCTCGGCGAGCAGGTCCTGCACCATGGGCAGCAGGCGCTGGGCGTGCAGGCGCGGGATCACCTCGTGGCGGACGAACCGGCGGCCGTCGTGCAGCAGGGCGACGGAACAGGCTTCGGTGGAGGTATCCAGGGCCAGCAGGGTCGGCATCGGTCGGTCTCGGAGCAATACGAAAAGGGCGGGCATTATAAACGCCAAAGGCCCGCAAGCGGGCCTCTGGAGCTGTATCGGGTCGGATCAGCCGAGGGCTGCGAGCACCTTGGCGGTGATCTCGTCGACCGAACCCACGCCTTCGACGCAGCTGTACTTCGGGGTGCCATCGACGGCGGCGAGCTTCTGGTAGAAGTCGACCAGCGGCTTGGTCTGCGAATGGTAGACCGACAGGCGGTGACGCACGGTTTCCTCGCGGTCGTCTTCGCGCTGGATCAGGTCTTCGCCGGTGACGTCGTCCTTGCCGGCGACCTTCGGCGGATTGTGCTCGACATGGTAGACGCGGCCCGAAGCCGGGTGTACGCGGCGACCGGCCATGCGGCTGACGATTTCCTCGTCGTCGACGGCGATTTCCAGCACGTTGTCGATGCTCACGCCCGCTTCCTTCATGGCCTCGGCCTGCGGAATGGTGCGCGGGAAGCCGTCGAACAGGAAGCCGTTGGCACAGTCGGGCTGGGCGATGCGCTCTTTCACCAGGTTGATGATCAGGTCATCGGAAACCAGGCCGCCGGCATCCATCACGCTCTTGGCCTTGAGGCCGAGCTCGGTGCCCGCCTTGACCGCCGCGCGCAGCATGTCACCGGTGGAGATTTGCGGAATGCCGAACTTTTCGGTGATGAAGCGAGCCTGGGTACCTTTGCCGGCACCGGGCGCCCCGAGCAGAATCACACGCATCGATATGCTCCTTTAATACTTGTTAAGCGAAATCTGGATCCGCCGCAGGGGGGCCAATCTCACATGCAGGGATGGCGCAAGAACGCGCCGAAAGGCTGTCCAAGATACACAGCGCCCCCACACCACACAAGCCACCGGAATCGGGTGGAAAAACCGCCTCAACCGGTGTTGCGCAGCCCCGCCGCGATGCCCGCCACGGTCACCAGCAGGGCCTTTTCCAGGCCGCCGCAGGCATCCCCCTGGCAGCGTCTGGAACGCGCCAGAAGCTCCGCCTGGAGCAGGTGCAGCGGGTCCAGGTAGATATTGCGGATGCCTATGGATTCGCGCGTCTCGATAGCCTGGGCGAGCAGCCGCGACTGGCCTGTAAGCCCCAGCAGCACGCGGATCGACTGCGACAATAGGTCGCGTAAATGCGACCCCAACTGTCGCAGTTCCGATTGCACCAGACGCTGGTCATAGAGTTGCGCGATTTCCCCGTCGGCCTTGGCCAGCACCATCTCCAGCATGTCGATGCGCGTGGCGAAGAACGGCCACTCGTTGCGCATGCGCCCGAGCAGCGCGCCCTCGCCCCGTTCGATGGCGTTCAGCAGGGCGTCTTCCCAGCCGAGCCAGGCCGGCAGCATCAGCCGCGTCTGGGTCCAGGCGAAGATCCACGGAATCGCCCGCAGGCTCTCCACCCCGCCCTCGCGCCGCTTGGCCGGGCGGCTGCCCAGCGGCAGGCGGCCGAGTTCCTGTTCCGGCGTGGCCTGGCGGAAATACTCGACGAACTGCGGATGCTCCCGTACCACCGCGCGGTAGGCGGCCAGGCCATCGGCGGCCAGGCGGTCCATTTCCTCGCGCCAGGCCTGCTCCGGTACCGGCGGCGGTTGCAGGGTGGCCTCCAGCACGGCCGCCAGGTAGAGGTTGAGGTTCTGCTCGGCGATGCCCGGCAGGCCGAACTTGAAGCGAATCATCTCGCCCTGTTCGGTGGTGCGGAAACGACCGGCCACCGAGCCCGGCGGCTGCGAGAGGATCGCCGCATGCGCCGGGCCGCCACCGCGCCCGACGGTGCCGCCGCGGCCATGGAACAGCAGCAGCTCGACGCCATGCCGCGCACAGATGTCCACCAGCGCCTCCTGCGCCCGGTACTGCGCCCAGGCCGCGGCCAGGGTGCCGGCGTCCTTGGCCGAGTCGGAGTAGCCGATCATCACTTCCTGCGGCCCGGCCAGGCCGTCGCGGTAGCTGTCCAGGCTGAGCAGGCGGTCGATGCACGGCCCGGCGTTGTCCAGATCGTCCAGGGTCTCGAACAGCGGCACCACGCGCATCGGCCGGGAGACGCCGGATTCCTTGAGCAGCAGTTGCACGGCCAGCACGTCCGAAGGGTGCCCGGCCATGGAGATCACGTAGGAACCCAGCGAGGCCGCCGGCGCCGCGGCGATCGCCCGGCAGGTGGCGAGCACTTCCCCGGTCTCCGCCGACAGCGCGTGACTGGCCGGCAGCAGCGGCCGGCGATTGGCCAGTTCTTCGAGAAGGAATTCCTGGCGCACCGCCTCGTCCCACTCGTCGTAGCGGCCGAGGCCGAGGTATTCGGTGATCTCGCTGAGCGCCCGGGCGTGGCGCGTGGAGTCCTGGCGGATGTCCAGGCGGGTGAGGAACAGGCCGAAGGTGGCGGCGCGGCGCAGGCAGTCGAGCAGCGCGCCATCGGCGATCACGCCCATGCCGCATTCGTGCAGCGAGCGATGGCAAAGCTCCAGCGGTTCCAGCAGCTCGCGGTTGTCCGAGAGCACCTCGGCCGGCGGCTGCTCGCTGCAGGCCAGTGCCCGCTCGGCCCAGGCGCGGGTGGCGCGCAGGCGGTCGCGCAGTTGCTTGAGCAGGGCGCGGTAGGGTTCGGCGACCGGACCGACGCGCTCGCACAGCTCGGCGCTGGCCTGCTGCATGGACAGTTCGGAGGCCAGCCCGTCGACATCGCGCAGGTACAGATCGGCGGCCATCCAGCGCGCCAGCAGCAGGACCTCGCGGGTGACCGCGGCGGTGACGTTGGGATTGCCGTCGCGGTCGCCGCCCATCCAGGAGGCGAAGCGGATCGGCGCCGCACTCAGCGGCAGGCGCTGGCCGGTGTGCTGCCGGAGGCTCTGGTCGACCTGGCGGAGGAAGTTCGGCAGCGCCTCCCAGAGCGAGTGCTCGATGACGGCGAAGCCCCATTTCGCCTCGTCCACCGGGCTCGGCCGGCTGCGGCGGATTTCCTCGGTGTGCCAGGCCTCGGCGATCAGCTGGCGCAGGCGCGCCTGCACCCGCCGGCGTTCCTCGGGCAGCAGGTCGGCGTGGTCCTGGGCCGCCAGTTGCGCGGCGATGGCGTCGTATTTCTGGATCAGCGTGCGGCGCGCCACTTCGGTGGGATGCGCGGTGAGCACCAGCTCGATCTCCAGCCCGGCGACCTGGGCGGCCAGCTCTCCGGCCTCGTGCCCGGACTTGCGCAGGCGCGCCAGCAGTTCGGCGAACACCCGGTTCTCGAAGGGCTCCGGCTCGTCGGGCTTGCGCCGGCGGATGCGGTGGTACTGCTCGGCGATGTTGGCGAGGTTGAGGAACTGGTTGAACGCCCGCGCCACCGGCAGCAGTTCGTCCTCGGCCAGGCCGTCCAGGGTCGCGGTGAGCTGCCGCGCGCCTTCCGCCGAGCCGCGCCGGGCGGCCTTGGCGCCCTGGCGGATCAGCTCGATCTTGTCGAGGAAGCCCGCGCCATACTGGTCGCGGATGGTCTGGCCGAGCAGCTCGCCCAGCTGGTGCACGTCCTCGCGCAGCCTGGCATCGATATCCGGCATGACGAACCCTCCCCTTGCGCTGATGGTTTTCCAGAGTGCCGAGGCCGCTTCCGGCTGACAAGAGCGCGACGAACGCCAGGGCTTCTGCTCGGACAACGTCTAGGCTGAAAGTGATCCCCGAAACGACCCGGGAAATCATCACCCGGCCTCATGAGGGCCGCCAGCCACGCCCGCCACCCGCGGGCCGACGAGGTGAACATGAAGATCCGCGATCTGGTACGCCATTGGGAACAGAATGCCAGGGGGCGCCTGACCAAGCACCAGTACAGCATTCCCCTGGACGTGGAAACCGCGGCCCGCCTGGCCGCGCTGCATGACATGTATCCGAAGCGCAGCAGCGAGGAACTGCTCGGCGAGCTGGTGGCCTCCGCCCTGGAAGAGCTGGAGGCGAGCTTCCCCTACGTGAAGGGCACCAGGGTGGTGGCCACCGACGAACAGGGCGATCCGCTCTACGAGGACGTGGGCCAGACGCCGCGCTTCCTGCAGCTGTCACGCAAGTATCTGCACGAGCTGACCGAGGAGAAGGAAGCGGCGGGGAATTGATTCCGTCATCCTCGCGAATGCGGGGATCCAATAAACCAGCGGCGTTGTAGGCCGGCCATGCAGGTCCTGTAGGAGCCAGCAAGCTGGCTCCTACACGTTGGGTGCGCGAAAGGAACCCCGCGCCGCACTCAATGCCGCCCATGCACCCCCGGCACATGCAGGTGCCCCGCCTCGGCGCAGTCGGCCGGCACCGTCGATGGCTCCGCCGGCTGTTCCAGCTCGCGCAGGATGCCGCAATCCTCGCTGTTCCCCGTGCCCGCGCAACGCGCGCGCAGTTCGCCGAGCTGCTGGCGCAGCGACTGCAGTTCGGCGATGCGCACCTCGACGTGGTGCAGGTGTTCGTCGATCAGCCGGTTGGCCGTGCCACAATCCGCCTCGGGGCGATCGCGCAGGCCGAGGAGGATGCGGATCTCGTCCTGGGTCATGTCCAGCGAGCGGCAGTGGCGGATGAACGACAGCCGCTCCACGTGCGCCGTGTCGTACTGCCGGTAGTTGCCCTCGCTGCGCGCCGGCTCCGGCAGCAGGCCCTCGCGTTCGTAGTAGCGGATGGTTTCCACCGGACAGCCGGTGAGTTTCGCCAGTTCGCCGATTTTCATCGCGGGTCTCCCGTGCGCAGCAGGTTCTGGTTGACTCTGTAGTTACTACAGGGTGTGCAATGCATGGCAACTCGTCAAATCGGATGCGACGCCATGAGCCATGAGCACTCCTGCTGCCACGACCATCAACACCCGCCGCGCGCGGCCGCCATCGATACGGGGGCGCTGACCGGGGGTGCCGAGCTGCGCTGGAGCAGCCTGCGCATCGAAGCCATGGACTGCCCGACCGAGGAACGCCTGCTGCGCGATGCGCTGGGCAAGGTCCCGGCGGTGGAGAACCTCGAATTCAACCTGATGCAGCGCCTGCTCCGAGTGCAGCATCGCTTCGAAAGCATCGAGCCGCTGCAGAGGCTGATCGCCTCGCTGGGCATGCAGGCCGAGGCGCTGGATGAGCGCCAGCCCCTCGCCGAAACCCCGGCGCCACGGCACAAGCCCTGGTGGCCGCTGGCCGTGGCCGGCGGGCTGGCGCTGGCGGCGGAGGTCTGCGAATGGTTCGCCCTCGGCCCGCAATGGCTGGTCGCCGCCCTCGCCATCCTGGCGATCCTTGGCGCCGGGCTGCCGACCTACCGCAAGGGCTGGATCGCCCTGAAGAACCGCAACCTCAACATCAACGCCTTGATGAGCATCGCCGTCACCGGCGCCCTGCTGATCGGCCAGTGGCCGGAAGCGGCGATGGTCAGCGTGCTGTTCGCCATCGCCGAG
Source organism: Pseudomonas jinjuensis (assembly GCF_900103845.1). Lineage (GTDB taxonomy): Bacteria > Pseudomonadota > Gammaproteobacteria > Pseudomonadales > Pseudomonadaceae > Pseudomonas > Pseudomonas jinjuensis. The sequence goes on along the minus strand of NZ_FNIJ01000015.1, from coordinate 63,717 downwards.
CTGATCGAGGCGAAGTCCCTGGAGCGCGCCCGCCGCGCCATCCGCGGTCTTCTCCAGCTCGCCCCGGAGCAGGCCACCGTGCTGGTGGACGGCGAATGGCGGTCCATCCCGGCGAAGACGGTGACTCCCGGTGCGCACGTGCGGGTCCGGCCCGGCGAGCGCATCGCCCTGGACGGCGAAGTGCTGAATGGCCGCTCCAGCGTGAACCAGGCGCCGATCACCGGCGAAAGCCTGCCGGTGGAAAAGGAACTGGGCGACACCCTGTTCGCCGGCACCATCAACGGCGAAGGCGCGCTGGAATACCGCGTCACCCGCAGCGCCGACGACAGCACCCTGGCGCGGATCATCCACGCGGTGGAACAGGCCCAGGGCTCGCGCGCGCCGACCCAGCGCTTCGTCGATCGCTTCGCGCGCATCTACACGCCGGCGGTGATCGCCATCGCCATCCTCACCGCCCTGCTGCCGCCGCTGTTCTTCGGCGGCGCCTGGCTGGACTGGGTCTACCGCGCGCTGGTGCTGCTGGTGATCGCCTGCCCCTGCGCACTGGTGATCTCCACGCCGGTGACCATCGTCAGCGGCCTCACCGCGGCGGCGCGGCTCGGCGTGCTGGTCAAGGGCGGCGCGTTCCTCGAACTCGGCCACCAGTTGGCCTGGGTGGCGCTGGACAAGACCGGCACCCTGACCGAGGGCAAGCCGCGGCAGACCGACTTCCTGCCGCTGGTGGAGCGGGAGAACATCCGCGCGCTGGCCGCCAGCCTCGCCGCGCGCTCCGACCACCCGGTTTCCCAGGCCGTGGCCCGGGCCGCCGAAGCCGATGATGTCGTCCTGTACGCGATGAGCGACCTGGTTGCCCTGGCCGGCCGCGGGGTCAAGGGCGTGATCGACGGGCACACCTACAACCTCGGCAATCACCGCCTGGTGGAGGAACTGGGGCTGTGCTCGACGCAGCTGGAAGCCCGCCTGGAAGCGCTGGAGGAACAAGGCAGGACGGTCATCGTGCTGCTCGACGAAAGCGGCCCGCTGGCGCTGTTCGCGGTGGCCGACGCGCTGAAGGAAACCAGCCGCGAGGCGGTCGCCGAGCTGCACCAGCTCGGCGTGAAAACCCTGATGCTGACCGGCGACAACCCGCACACCGCCGCCGCCATCGCCGCCCAGGCGGGCATCGACGTGGCCCTCGGCAACCTCCTGCCGGAGGACAAGCTGCGCGAGGTGGAACGGCGCCAGGCCGGCGGCAGCCGCGTCGGCATGGTCGGCGACGGCATCAACGACGCCCCGGCGCTGGCCCAGGCCGACATCGGCTTCGCCATGGGCGCCGCCGGCACCGACACCGCCATCGAGACCGCCAGCGTGGCGCTGATGGACGACGACCTGCGCAAGCTGCCGCTGTTCATCCGCCTGTCGCGGCGGACCCAGGGCGTGCTGGTGCAGAACATCACCCTGGCGCTGGGGATCAAGGCGATATTCCTGGCACTCACCCTGTTCGGCCTGGGCACCCTGTGGATGGCGGTGTTCGCCGACATGGGGGCCAGCCTGCTGGTGGTGTTCAACGGCTTGCGGTTGTTGCGCTCGCGGGGGTAGGCACGGCGTGGGAGGCCATTCTGTCGCGGGCATGGCCCGCTCCTACGGGAAAGTCTGGTGTTGTGGCTCCCTCACCCCAGCCCTGGCTGCGCGCCCCGCTCCAGAGGGAGAGGGGGCAGATTGGCGTCGGGGTGAATGCCGTGCCACCCGGCGACTCCGAACGGTCCCCTCTCCCTGAGGGAGAGGGTTAGGGTGAGGGGGAAGCATCAAGACGATGTAAGACAGTTGCTCCTACAGCCGTAGGGTGGGTGTAACCCGCCATTGCCGTTATTCAGCGGGTTTCACCCGTCCTACGTTCAGCCCAGCAGGGAGCGATACAGCTCCGCCATCTCCGCCGAGAACGACACCAGGATCATCTCCCGCAACGGGCTGCCCGCCTCGCGCGCCGCGCGCAGTTCGGCGATGGCGATGCGTGCCGCCGCCTCGTGGGGATAGCCGTAGATGCCGCAGCTGATCGCCGGGAAGGCGATGCCGGCGAGGGCGTTTTCCTCGGCCAGGCGCAGGCTGTTGCGGTAGCAGGCGGCGAGCAGGTCCGGCTCGCCGTGGCCGCCGCCACGCCAGACCGGGCCGACGGTGTGGATGATGTGCCGGGCCGGCAGGCGGAAGCCGGGAGTGATCCTGGCTTCGCCGGTGGGACAGCCGCCGAGCTGGCGGCAGTATTCGAGGAGTTCCGGGCCGGCCGCCCGGTGGATGGCGCCATCGACGCCGCCACCGCCGAGCAGCGAGCTGTTGGCCGCGTTGACGATGGCGTCGATCTCAAGGCAGGTGATATCGCCTTGCCAGACTCGAATGTTCATTTCACCTCTTGCGGGGTCTCCTGGCCCAGGCAGCGCACCGCATGCCTGCGGTCGTCGACCAGCACCCCGGAAAGCCCCTTGGTCTTGGTGTCGAACAGCACCAGCACACCGTCGATGCAATGCGCGACCTGGTCCGCCGGCTCGAGGGACAGTTTAACGTCTTCCCCGGGAATGGACTTGAGCATGGTGAATTCGGCCAGCAGGCGGGCGTCTTCCGGCTTGGCGAAATGCAGGTAGCCGTAGTACCAGAGCACCGCGACGCTGCCGAAGATGCTGGCGATGGCGGTGAGGATGTAGGGGATCGGGTTGCGTTCGTTCATTGACTGCCTTGTGTCTGCTGGGCCGGCGCGGAATCGGCCGGCGGATCGGTAAGGGGGACTTCGGCCAGGCGGCGCAGGCCGCTGAAGTGCCGCGGATCGTCGAGGAAGCGCAGCATCACTTCACGCCAGGTCGGGTCGCCGAAGGTTTCCACGTGGTTGCCGCGGGTGAGCTGGAAGACCTTCGGCGGATTCGCCGCCTTGTACAGGCTCAGGCCGTTTTCCAGGGGCACGATGGTATCGTCGATGCTGTGAAAGAACAGCACAGGTGCGCCAGAAAGTCGCGGCATCGCGCGGATCGCGCTGTCGCCGTCCGGCACCAGCAGGGACAGCGGAGCCTGGAATGCCCAGGTCAGCCAGGGCTTGTCCAGGGTGTAGCGCGCCACTTCGCGGTAGCTGGCGGGCACGCCGTCCAGCACCAGGCCGTGCAGTTGCCGCACGCGCTCCGGATGTTGCGCCAGGTAGTGCACCGCCAGCGCGCCGCCGAGGCTCTGGCCGAGCACCACCAGCGGCTTGTCCTGCGCTTCCGGGGCGCGGTCGAGCCAGGCGAAGGCGGCGTCGATGTCGCGGTAGACCTCCGGCAGCGCCGGCGCGCCGCGGGAACGGCCGTAGCCGCGGTAGTCGAGCATCAGCACCTGGTAGCCCTGCTTCGGCAGCCAGAAGGCGCCGCCCAGGTGCCAGGCCATGTTGCCGCCATTGCCGTGCAGGTGCAGCACGGTGCCCTTGACCGGCACGCCCGCCTTCGCCGGCAGCCACCAGCCGGCGAGCTTCACGCCGTCGCTGGTGGTCAGGGTCACGTCGCGGTATTCCAGCTTGGCCCGCGCCGGGGTGAAGGGCACGTCGGGGCTGGGGTAGAACAGCAGCTCGCTGCAGCCGCCGAGGAACAGCAGCAGGGACAGCGCGGCGGCCTTGAAGCGGTGAGTCATGGTCGGGTCATCCATGGGGCCGGGGATCGCGGACGGAGTGCGCTCCTACGGTGCAGGCTGACAACGGCTTCCCTACGAAGGGCATCTCGGTGCAGCGCTACAGGATATTCGCGTAATCCGCCTCGATGCGGTCGAGGCTCAGGTGGTTGAGGAAGTTCGAGAAGCACATCCACGCCGCCAGCGCGTTGAGGTCGCGGAACTGCGGCGGCAGGTACTTCGGCGGCACCACCAGCCCCTCGTCCACCAGTTGCCGCAGCGTGCGCATGTCCTCCAGGGTCGCCTTGCCGCAGAACAGCAGCGGGATCTGCTCCAGCTTGCCCTTGCGCACCGCGAGCTGGATGTAGTTGTAGATCAGGATGAAGCCCTTCAGGTACGACAGGTCCTTGGTGAACGGCAGGCCGTCCGGCGTCGAGCCGCGGAACACCCGGCTGGCGTTCTGGTAGCTGCTTTCCACGCTGTAGCCCTGCTCGCGGTAGAAATGGAACACCGTGAGGAAGTCGGCGCCGTCCTCGGCCATGTGGATGGCGCGGGTGCGGTTGGTCAGCTTGCGCAGGCGGGTCGGGTAGGAGGCGAAGGCGATCACCTCCATGAGGATCGCCAGCCCTTCCTGGGTCACGGTGGACGATGGCGGGCCCTTGGCGAGGAAGGTGCAGATCGGCTGGTTGAGGCCGTTCAGGGTGGTGCCGACGTGGACCAGCCCCTCGTGCACCTCCAGCGCGCGCACGTCGCGCTCGTTGAACAGCGCATCGGCGCGCACCTTGATGTAGTCGGCGCCGGCCGCGGCGTCGGCGACGATGCCGTCGGACTCGAACACGCGGATGGTGCCCTCCTCCTCGCCGAAGACGTTGTTCAGCCGCGTCTGCAGCATCTCCACCACCTGCTTGGCGGTGAGGGTCTTGGGTTCGTCCTTGAGGTCGCCGCGGTCGGCGATGTTGTTCAGGTAGTCGGAGAGCATCAGGCCGAGGTCGGCCAGGGTCGGGTCGCCGGCGTGGAAGGCGTCCGACGCCGAGCCGTAGAGTTCCTGGGAGATCAGCCCGAAATCCGCGGTGCCGCGCGCTTCCAGCATGCGGATGACCATGCGGTATTCCTTGCACATGCGCCGCATGATCTGCCCGACCGGGTTGAACTGGCCGAGCTGGCGGGTGATGTCGCGCTCGATGTTCTGGAATTCCTGCTTCTTCGCGCCCGGGTCGAAGGCCAGCGGACGGCTGTCGTAATAGGCGCGATCGACCTTCGGTGCGTGCTTGCCGCGGCCCTTGAGGAAGTCCGCGCGGATCGAGTCGTCCCACTTGATCGCGTCGAGCACGCGGATCGGCGTCTGCGCCTCGACGATGCGGTCGGACAGGCCGCGGATGATCTGCTGGTACTCGCTGGGCGTGGCCTTCTTGCGCCGGGGACTCATCACTTGGCCTCTCTCTTGGTGACCCGCTGGAAGCGCAGGGCTTCGACGAACAGGTCGGAATTGGCCGGGTCGTTGAAGTACACCAGCACCTTCGGCAGCGGGCTCGTCACCAGGGCGCCGTCGCCCTGCTCGGTGTCCACCTTCTGCCCGGCCAGCGCGCCGTCCTGGATGGCCTGGAGGACGTGCTCGACGTCCAGGTTGTAGATCACCAGTTCATCCTTGTCGGTGATCTCGAAGCCGCCCAGGGCGAAGTTGCCGCCCATGCTCTTCGGCAGGCCGGCGGAGAGATACCAGCGCTTGCCGTGATGGGCCACGGTGAAGCCGAAATCCTCGATGCTGTCGGTGTTCTCGCGCTCTTCCAGATAGCTGATGGCGCGGTAGACGTTGGGTCCGGAGCGGGTGATCTCGAGGAACTGCTCCTCGCCGTACTCGTTGACCCGCGACCATTCGCCGAGGAGGTGGACCGGCGCCGCCTCGTTGGCGGGAATCGGGTCCTTGAAGGTCACCAGGCAGCCGCTGAGCAGCCCCAGGCTCAATGCCAGCAGTGCTCGCCAGACTTTCATCACTCTCTCCTTAGGCATCCCGCCAACTGCCGGGCGCGACGCCGATATGAAAAACCCCGCATTCAGTACTGCGGGGTTCGCTTCAAAGTCCCATCACCAGATAAAGGTAGCGTGTGAGTGCGCCGCGCATGGCGTCGACGTTCAGGTTCTCCACGCCGTCGAGCAGGCCCTGATACTCCATTTGCAGAATGATCGCCGTCAACAGCCGGGCATCCTCGATAGGCCGCTCGGAGCCCAGCACCTCGAAGAAGTGCACCACGCCGCGGGACAGGATCCGCCGGTGGTTCTGCGCCAGCCGGGTCAGGCGCGGGTTGAGCAGCGCTTCCTGGAGCAGCGCCTGCTCGGCGAGCAGGTGCGCGCGGTTCTCGTTGAGCTGCATCTGCACGTAGCGGATGGTCAGCGCGACGATGCGATCGGCCAGCTCCTGGCGCGACTGCGGATGGCTGACCAGGTTCGCGGCCATCGCCTGCAGGTCGCCCTCCACGCTGGCCCAGAATTGCGACAGCTTTTCCGCGCTGCGCTCGACGAACTGGGCGAAGGTGTCGGTGATGAGGTCCTGGATATCCTTGAAGTAGTAGGTGGTCGCCGACAGCGGAACCCCGGCCTCCGCCGCCACCGCGCGATGCCGCACCGCGCGCACGCCGTCGCGGACGATGATGCGCATGGCGGCGTCGAGGATCGCCTGGCGGCGCTGCTCGCTGCCCTCGCGGGCGGCCTTGCGGCCCTGGTACTGGACACTTCCGGCCACCGCGCTGGCGACTTGCGCGGCACTGTTTCGCTGGGACACTCGGCTCAATGAAATTTCCTCCGGCACACATCTGCCTGATGCGGCATTGTTCGGGCTTTTCGGCGGGGAATCAATTGTTCGGTCGCGGTGGGATATGCGGTGGCGAACGTTGGGGCAACGCGAGGCAACCGCAGGGTGCATAACGCGCCAGCGTTATCCACCGCCATGGCCGGCATGCGGACGCAGGAGCGTCCACGGATGCGTTCCCATGCGGGAGCGTGGGAACGATGGAAAACCCAGACACGAAGAAGCCGCCCGAAGGCGGCTTCTTCACGGCGTTCCGGCTCAGGCCTGCGGGCGCATGTGCGGGAACAGGATCACGTCGCGGATCGACGGCGAGTTGGTCAGCAGCATCACCAGGCGGTCGATGCCGATGCCTTCCCCGGCGGTGGGCGGCATGCCGTATTCGAGGGCGTTGACGAAGTCGGCGTCGTAGTGCATCGCCTCGTCGTCACCGGCGTCCTTTTCCTTCACCTGCAGCATGAAGCGCTCGGCCTGGTCCTCGGCGTCGTTCAGCTCGGAGTAGGCGTTGGCGATCTCGCGGCCGCCGATGAACAGCTCGAAGCGGTCGGTGACGCTCGGGTCCTGGTCGTTGCGGCGCGCCAGCGGCGAGACCTCGAACGGGTACTGGGTGATGAAGTGCGGCTGCTCCAGCTTGTGCTCGACCAGCTCCTCGAAAATCATCACCTGCAGCTTGCCCAGGCCTTCGTGGCCGAGGACCTTGGCGCCGGCTTTCTTCGCAATCTCACGGGCCTTGTCGACGTCGTTGAGGTCAGCCGCAGTGAGTTCCGGGTTGTACTTGAGGATGGCGTCGAACACCGACAGGCGGGCGAACGGCTCGCCGAAGTGGAAGACCTTGTCGCCGTAGGGCACGTCGGTGCTGCCGAGCACGGCCTGGGCCAGCTCGCGGAACAGCTCCTCGGTCAGGTCCATGTTGTCTTCGTAGTCGGCGTAGGCCTGGTAGAACTCGAGCATGGTGAACTCGGGGTTGTGCCGGGTCGAGACGCCTTCGTTGCGGAAGTTGCGGTTGATCTCGAAGACCTTCTCGAAGCCGCCGACCACCAGGCGCTTGAGGTACAGCTCCGGCGCGATGCGCAGGAACATGGCCATGTCCAGCGCGTTGTGGTGGGTCTCGAAGGGCTTGGCCGCCGCGCCGCCGGGGATGGTCTGCAGCATCGGGGTTTCCACTTCGAGGAAACCACGGTCGCTGAGGAAGCGGCGGATGTGGGCGATGACCTGGGAACGCACGCGGAAGGTGTGGCGGGTTTCCTCGTTGACGATCAGGTCGACGTAGCGCTGGCGGTAGCGCTGCTCGGTGTCGGTCAGGCCGTGGTGCTTGTCCGGCAGCGGACGCAGGGACTTGGTCAGCAGGCGCACGTTGTTCATGTCGACGTACAGGTCGCCCTTGCCCGAACGGGCCAGTACGCCTTCGGCGCCGATGATGTCGCCCAGGTCCCAGGTCTTGATCTCGGCCAGGGTTTCTTCCGGCAGGGTCTTGCGGTTGACGTAGACCTGCAGGCGGTCGCTGCTGTCCTGCAGGACGATGAAGGAACCGCGGTTGAGCATGATGCGACCGGCGACCTTGACCGGGATGGCTGCGGCTTCCAGCTCTTCCTTGGTCTTGCCTTCGTACTGTTTCTGCAGGTCCGCGAAGTAGGCGTCGCGGCGGAAGTCGTTGGGGAAGGCGATGGCCCTGGCTTCGCGCACGGCGGCAAGCTTTTCCTTGCGCTGGGCGATCAGCTTGTTTTCTTCCTGCTGCAGTTCGGTCTGGTCGAGTTGTTGGTCGCTCATGGTCGTTCTATCTGCCTGGCGTCTTAATCAAATGGGGGGATACGTGTAGGACCGAGGGGGGCGCCTAGCCCTTGCTCGCGTACCCAAGGTCAAGAGCTTCGCGAGCAAGCTCGCTCCTACAGGGGGCTCCGCGTCAGAGGCCTTGTTTGAGGCTGGCTTCGAGGTACTCGTCGAGGTCGCCGTCGAGAACCTTGTCGCAGTCGCTGCGTTCCACGCCGGTGCGCAGGTCCTTGATGCGCGACTGGTCGAGCACGTAGGAGCGGATCTGGTGGCCCCAGCCGATGTCGGACTTGGAGTCTTCCAGCGCCTGCGAGGCGGCGGTGCGCTTCTGCATCTCCTGCTCGTACAACTTGGCCCGCAGCATCTTCATGGCGGTGTCCTTGTTGGCGTGCTGGGAGCGTTCGTTCTGGCACGCCACCACGGTGTTGGTCGGCACGTGGGTGATACGCACCGCGGAGTCGGTGGTGTTCACGTGCTGACCGCCCGCGCCGGAGGAGCGGTAGGTGTCGATGCGCAGGTCGGCCGGGTTGATCTCGATCTCGATGTTGTCGTCGATTTCCGGCGAGGCGAACACCGCGGTGAACGAGGTGTGGCGACGGTTGCCGGAGTCGAACGGGCTCTTGCGCACCAGGCGGTGCACGCCGATCTCGGTGCGCAGCCAGCCGAAGGCGTACTCGCCCTTGATGTGCACGGTGGCGCCCTTGATGCCGGCGACTTCGCCTTCGGACAGTTCGATGATGGTGGCGTCGAAGCCGTGCTTGTCGGCCCAGCGCAGGTACATGCGCAGCAGCATGTTGGCCCAGTCCTGGGCCTCGGTGCCGCCGGAGCCGGCCTGGATGTCCAGGTAGGCGTTGTTCGGGTCCATCTCGCCGCTGAACATGCGGCGGAATTCCAGCTTCTCGAGGATCTCGCGCAGGCGTTCGACTTCGCTGGCGACGTCGTTGACGGCGCCCTCGTCGTTTTCCTCGACGGCCATGTCCAGCAGGTCGCGGGAATCGGCCAGGCCGCCGGTGAGTTCGTCGAGGGTCTCGACGATCTGCGCCAGGGTGGCGCGCTCGCGGCCCAGGTTCTGTGCGTATTCGGGGTTGTTCCAGACGGCCGGGTCTTCCAACTCGCGGTTCACTTCGACCAGACGATCATGTTTCAGATCGTAGTCAAAGATACCCCCGAATAGCCTGGGTGCGGTCGGAGAGGTCCTTGATGCTGTTGAGGATCGGTTGGATTTCCATGGCGGGCAGCACTCGCGGGTTATGCGTCGAAAAGCCGCAAAGTATACCCGACTCACGCCCGCCGGGCAGCCTGACTCAAGGCAAGGCCGACCGATTGCGTCCCTCAGGTTTCCAGCCTGACCGTTCCCACCTGATTCCGCCCGCCATGCTTGGCGTTGTACAGCCCCTGGTCGGCCAGCTCGATCAGCCGGCGGAAGCTCACCGCTGCCTGCGGCGTGAGGGTCGCCACGCCGATGCTGACGGTGAGGAAGGCGCCGTGCACCGGCAGTTCGTGGCTGATCCGCAGGTCCTCGACGGCGCGCCGCAACTTCTCCGCCACCAGCCGGGCGCCGCCCGGCGAGGTGCCCGGCAGGACCATGGCGAATTCCTCGCCGCCGTAGCGCGCCGGCAGGTCGGACTGGCGGCTGCAGCTGTCGCGGATGGCCCCGGCGACCTTGCGCAGCGCCTCGTCGCCCTCCAGGTGGCCGAAGGTGTCGTTGAACGCCTTGAAGAAGTCCACGTCGACCAGCAGCAGCGACAGCTGGCTCTGCTCGCGCTGGCCGCGACGCCATTCCAGTTCCAGGTACTCGTCGAAATGCCGGCGGTTGGACAGCCCGGTGAGGCCGTCGGAGTTCATCAGCCGCTGCAGCACCAGGTTGGTCTCCAGCAGCTGCTGCTGGCTCTCGCGCAGGGCGCGGTAGGCCTCGTCGCGCTGCAGCAGGGCGAGGTAGGAGCGCGAGTGGTAGCGGATGCGCGCCACCAGTTCGATGGGGTCGGGCAGCTTGACCAGGTAGTCGTTGGCCCCGGCGGCGAAGGCCAGGCTCTTCACCACCGACTCTTCCTTGGTCGACAGGACGATGATCGGGATGTCGCGGGTCGCCACGTGCCCGCGGTACTCGCGGACCAGCGCCAGGCCGTCGGCGTCCGGCATCACCAGGTCCTGGAGAATCACCGTGGGCTTGATCTGGATCGCCTGGGCGATGGCCTCGCGCGGATCGGAGCAGAAATGGAAATCGATGTTCGGGTCATCCGCCAGGGCCCGGCGCACCGCTTCGCCGATCATCGCCTGGTCGTCGACCAGCAGCACCAGCACGTCGGCATCGCCTGTCTTCATCACCGGATCGTCGCTCCTCGCATCGTTCAAGCTCGCCCTCTCCCCGTTCAACCGAACAGCTCGACCAGGCGGCCGGATATTTCGCTCAGCGGGCGGATTTCCGCGGCGGCGCCGAGTGCCGCGGCGGCCTTCGGCATGCCGTACACGGCGCTGCTGCCCTCGTCCTGGGCGAGGGTCAGGAAGCCGCGCCTGCGCATGCGCCCGAGGCCGCGGGCGCCGTCGCTGCCCATGCCGGTGAGCAGCACGCCCACCGCCTCGCCCGGCCAGTGTTCCGCCACGCTGTCGAAGAACACGTCGATGGATGGCCGGTAGATATGGCTGCCCGGTTCATCGCTGTAGCCCAGCTCGCCGCCCCTGAGCATGCGGATGTGATTGCCGCTGCCGGCCAGCAGGGCGCGTCCCGGCTGCGGGACTTCGCCGGGGCGTGCCAGGCGCACCGGAATCCGCGACTGGGTCGTCAGCCAGTCGGCCATGCCGCCGGCGAAGCTCTCGTCGACGTGCTGCACCACCACGATGGCCGCGGAAAAGTCCTGCGGCAGCCGGCCGAACAGTTCCGCCAGCGCCGCCGGGCCGCCGGCCGAGGCGCCGATGGCGACCAGGCTGCGCTGCGGCCGGGCGCCGCGCTGGAGCGGCTTGCCGGCGGATGGGCGGGCAGCACCTGGAGCGTTCAGCCAGGCCAGGTTGCGCAGCTTGCGCAGCAGCGGCCGGGCCGTCGCGGCCGGATCGCCCGGCGCCAGGCCCGGGGTTTCCAGCGCGCCGACGGCGCCGTGGCCCATGGCCGCGGAAACCTCCGACAGGCTGCACTCCAGGTCGGCGGTGACGATGAGGATGGCGCAGGGCGTGCTGGTCATGATCTGCCGGGTCGCCTCGACGCCGTCCAGCATCGGCAGCTGCAGGTCCATCAGCAGCACGTCGGGACGCTGCAGCGCGCACCGGGCGACTGCCTCGGTGCCGCTGGCCGCCACCCAGAGGACCCGGTGCCCCGGCTCGCAGGCCAGCGCCCGGCGCAGCGCCGCGATGGCCTGGGGCTGGTCGCTGGCGATGCCGATGTTCAATCCTGCGCGCTCCCGATCAGGTCGGCCACCGCGTCCAGCAGCGCCTCGTCGCGGTAGCTGGCCTTCGCCAGGTAGTAGTCGGCGCCGGCGTCCAGGCCCCGCCGGCGGTCCTCCTCGCGGTCCTTGTAGGACACCACCATCACCGGCAGCGCGTGCAGCCGGCTGTGGCGGCGGATCAGGGAAACCAGTTCGATGCCGTCCATGCGCGGCATGTCGATGTCGGTGATGACCAGGTCGAAGCGCTCGGCACGCAGCACGTTCCAGCCGTCCATGCCGTCCACCGCCACCGTCACCTCGTAGCCGCGGCTGGCCAGCAGCTTGCGCTCCAGCTCGCGCACGGTGAGCGAATCGTCCACCACCAGCACGCGCTTGCGCTGCGGGCCCGGCGCCCGTCCGCCGGGATCGACGCGCTCCAGGCGGCCGCTGGCGACCAGCTTGTCCACCGAGCGCAGCAGGTCCTCGACGTCGAGGATCAGCACCGGCGAACCGTCGTCGAGCAGCGCGCCGGCGGCGACGTCCTGGACCTTGCCCAGGCGCGGGTCGAGCGGCAGCACCACCAGGGTGCGCTCGCCGATGAAGCGCTGCACCGCCAGGCCGTGGACGTTATCGCGCTCGCGGATCACCACCAGCGGAATCTCGCCCTGCACCGGCTCGCCTTCCGGGCGCTGCAGCAGCTGGCTGGCGGACACCAGGCTGACGTGCTGCCCCGCGTGCCAGAACTGCTGACGGCCCTCCAGCTGCACCACCGCCTCCGGCGGCAGGCGGAGCATGCGTTCGATGTGCGCCAGCGGGAAGGCGTAGGCCTCGCCGCCGATCTCCACCACCAGGCTGCGCACCACCGACAGGGTCAGCGGCACCTCCAGGCGGAAATGGGCGCCGCCGCCCGTCACCTGGGACATGCGGATGCCGCCGCGCAGCCGGCGCACCATGTGCTGCACCGCGTCCAGGCCGACGCCGCGCCCGGACACCTCGGTGACTTCCTCGCGCAGGCTGAAGCCGGGCAGGAAGAGGAAGGCCAGCAGCTCGTCCTCGGCCAGCCGCGCGGCGGTCTCGGCGCTGGCCAGCTGGCGGCGCACCACGCTCTGGCGCAGGCAGTCGAGATCGACCCCGGCGCCGTCGTCGCGCAGCTCCACCACCAGCATGCCGGCATGCTGGCGGGCCGAAAGCTGCAGCACGCCCTCCTCCGGCTTGCCGGCGCGCAGGCGCTGCTGCGGCGGCTCGATGCCGTGGTCGACGGCATTGCGCAGCAGGTGGGTGAGCGGCGCTTCGAGCTTTTCCAGCACTTCGCGGTCGACCTGGGTGGAAGCGCCGTCCACCTCCAGGCGCACCAGCTTGCCCAGCGAGCGGCCGAGGTCGCGGAGCATGCGTTCCTGCCCGCCGAGCACGTCGGCGAACGGACGCATGCGGCAGGCCAGCGCGGTGTCGTACAGCGACTGGACGTGCTGGCCGGCGCTCCAGGCGAATTCGTCGAGGTCGGCGATCTGCTCGCCGAGCAGCTGCTGGCACTCCCCGAGCAGGCGCCGCGCATCGGCGAGCTGGCCGTGCACGGATGCCGGCAACGCCTCGCTCTCGGCGGCATCGCGCAGCGCGTCCAGTTCCCGTGCGGCGCCGGCCTGCAGGCGCTTGAGGCGTTGCAGGGCATCCAGCATCGGCTTCAGGCGCTGCGGTCCGACCAGCGCCTTGCTGGACAGGTCGAGCAACTGGTTGAGGCGCTCGGCGGTGACCCGCAGCACCCGCTGGTCGCTCTCCGCGGCCTCGGCGGCGGCGGACGACGCCGCGGCATGAGCGGGCGGCTGGCGCACGGCGGGCGAGCGGGCGTCCGCTTCCGCCGCCAGGGCGCGCAGGCGCTCCAGCAGCGCGGCGGCGCCGGCCTGGGCGCGTTCGGCCTTGTCCGCCGCGCCATCGGCGATGTGCAGGAGGATGTCGGTGCCGGCCAGCAGCGCGTCGACATGTTCCGAACCGAGCAGCAGCCGGCCGTACTGCGCATCGACCAGGCATTCCTCCATCGCATGCGCCACCTGCACGCCGACATCCAGGCCGACGATGCGCGCCGCGCCCTTCAGCGAATGGGCCGCGCGCATGCAGGCTTCCAGCTGGTCGGCGCTGGCCGGATTGCGCTCCAGGGCGAGCAGGCCGCGGGAGAGAATCTGCGTCTGGTCTTCCGCCTCGAGCCGGAACAGCTCGAGCATCGAGGCTTCCTTCATCTGCTCCGGAGTCATGCCAGGCTCCGGGTGGCGGCTTCCAGCAGCTCCTCTTCCTGCAGCAGGCGCACGCTGCGCGAACGCCAGTGCACCACGCCGCGGGTGAAGCGGTCGTTGACGAACAGTTGCGGCGCCTCGTCGACCACCACTTCCGCAGGGCTCAGCGCGTGGATGCCGGCGACCTCGTCCACCGGCGCGACGATCGGCCCGCCGGGTGCGGCGAGGATCAGCATGCGCGGCAGGTGCCGGCCTTCCCTGCGCGCGCCGCCCGCCGCGAGGCCGAGCAGTTCGCCGAGGGAGATGCAGGCCACCAGCGCGCCGCGCACGTTGGCCACGCCGATCAGCACCGGCGAGCGCTGGTGCGGCAGGGAATGCACCGGGCAGACCGGCGCCACCTCCACCAGCGACAGGCTCGGCAGGCCCAGCCACTCGTCGCCGATGCGGAAGATCAGCTGGCTGCGGCCGTCCTGCGCGGGCTCCGCCTCCTCGGCGTGGCGCACCGGCGTCTCGATGTCCTCGCGCAGGGCGTAGCGGTCCAGCAGGCTGACGGCGGCGGCGGAATGCGTGGGGCAGTTGCGGCAGTGGATGTGTTCGGCCAGCTGCGCGCAGGAGCGGTCGCCGTGCACGCCGATGCGCCGCCAGCAGTCGTCCACCGGCTGGGCGGTCCAGTCCAGCTGCAGGCCGGTGGAAAGTTCAAGCATTGGCGCTCACTCCTCGCGCGGCGCGCGCCTGCAGGCGCCGCGCGGCCTCGCCGTTGCCCTGGGCGGCGAGCAGCGCGGCCAGCTGCAGCAGGGCGTGCTGGTGATCCGGTTGCAGGTACAGCGCCTTGCGATAGCAGTTCTGGGCTTCGCTGGAGCACCCTTCTGCATCGCAGAGCAGGCCCTGCCAGTAGTAGACCTCGGCGCTCGGGCCATGGGCGGCAAGGTGCGCGTCGCAGCGCAGGCGGGCCTCCCGCAGCAGGCCGCGGTCGGCCAGTTCGGCGATCTCCGCCAGCTCGCCCGCGTCGCCCGCCATCGGCGCCAGCACCGGCGAAACGGCCACCGGCGCGGGGACCGGCAACGCGGGACGCTGCGGTATGCCGAGGCGCGGCGGCGGAACCCCGCCCGCCGGTTTGCGCAGTTCCTCGCGCGGCGGATGGCGGAAGGCGAACGCCTGCTCCACGCCCAGCGCGCGCAGCGGCTCGCCATGCAGCAGGCAGGCCTCGGCCGGACCGATGAACAGCAGGCCGTCCTCGCGGGTCAGCCGGCGGATGAGCTGCACCGCCCGCGTCTGGGTGGCGCGGTCGAAATAGATCAGCAGGTTGCGGCAGAACACGTAGTCGTAGGCCGACTCGCCGGCGAGGAAGGCCGGTTCCAGCAGGTTGCCGCTGCGGAAGCGCACCTTGTCGCGCACCGCGGCGGAAATCCGGTAGTCCTGCCCGCAGCGGGTGAAGTGGCGCTCGCGAAAGCCGAGCTGTTCGCCGCGGAACGAATAGCGCCGGTAGAGCCCGGCTTCGGCGCGCTCCAGCAGCGCCGGGCTGACGTCCAGCGCGTCGACATGGAAGGCTCCGGCGGGCAGGCCGGCGTCGAGCAGCGCCATGACCAGGGAATAGGGTTCCTCACCGCTGGAGCAGGGCACGCTGAGCAGGCGCAGCGGCCGCGCGCCCTTCAGCTCGGCGGCGCGGCGCGCGGCATGGCGGGCGAGCACGGCGAAGGATTCCGGATAGCGGAAGAACCAGGTCTCCGGCACCACCACCGCATCGACCAGCGCCTGCTGCTCGTTTTCCGAGGCCTGCAGGAGTTCCCAGTAGGCCTGGATGTCGCCGCCGCTCACCCGCGTGCTGCGCAGGCGCACGGCGCGGGCGACCAGCGCACCGCCGATGGCTTCCGCGTCGAGACCGATCCGCTGCCTGAGCAGGCGGGCAAAGCGATCGCTCATGATGCATCCCCCTCCGCATGCGGCGGCAACAGCATGGCTCTCACGCTGTCCGGCAGCAGATCGTCGACGCGGATCAGCTGCAGCAGCCCTTCCTCATCCTCCAGTACCGGGCCGAGATAGCGCGCTTCGCCCGACTCCAGACCGTAGTCGCGAAACGCCGCCGGATCGAGGCGGCGGGTGTGGGTGGTCTGTTCCAGCACCAGGCCGAGGCGTTGCCGCGGCCCGCTGCCGCCGCTGCGGTAGTCGACCAGCACCAGGCGGGTGCTGGTGCGGCGCAGCACCGGGCGGCCGAAGCACAGCTGGTTGAGGTCCAGCACCGGCAGCAGCTCGCCGCGATGGGCATGCAGGCCGGCGACCCAGGCCGGCGCCTCCGGCACCCGCTTGAAGGCGCCCAGCGGCAGCACCTCGGCCACCTCGCGGACGTCCAGCACGTAGCGGTCCCGGCCGAGGCGGAACAGCAGGTAGAGCCGCGCGCGGTCCGCCTCAGACCTTGAAGCGGGAGACGCCATTGCGCAGTCCGTTGGCGACCAGGTTGAGTTCGTCGATGGCGTAGCTGGTCTGGCGCAGCGATTCGACGGTCTGCCCGGTGGCCTCGCCGAGCTGCACCAGCGCCTGGTTGATCTGTTCGGCGCCGGTGGCCTGGGCCTGCATGCCTTCGTTGACCATCTGCACCCGCGGCGCCAGCGCCTGGACCTGCTGGATGATCTGGGTGAGCTGCTCGCCGACCTGGCCGACCTCGGCGATGCCGCGGCGCACTTCCTCGGAGAACTTGTCCATGCCCATCACCCCGGCGGACACCGCGGACTGGATCTCGCGCACCATCTGCTCGATGTCGTAGGTGGCCACCGCGGTCTGGTCGGCCAGGCGACGCACCTCGGTGGCCACCACGGCGAAACCGCGGCCGTATTCGCCGGCCTTCTCCGCCTCGATGGCGGCGTTCAGCGAAAGCAGGTTGGTCTGGTCGGCGACCTTGACGATGGTGGTCACCACCTGGTTGATGTTGCCGGCGCGCTCGTTGAGGATCGCCAGCTTGGCGTTGACCAGCTCGGCGGCGCCCATCACCTGGCGCATAGTCTGCTCCATGCGCGCCAGGCCGAGCTGGCCGGAGCCGGCGAACACCGAAGTCTGCTCGGCGGCGGACGACACTTCGTTCATGGTCCGCACCAGATCGCGGCAGGTCGCGGCGATCTCCTGGGAAGTCGCGCCGATTTCCGTGGTGGTGGCAGCGGTCTCGCTGGCCGTGACCTGCTGCTGCTTGGAGGTGGCGGCGATCTCCGTCACCGAGGTGGTCACCTGGATCGCCGAGCGCTGCGCCTGGGCCACCAGCCCCTTGAACTCTTCCGCCATGCCGTTGAAGCCGGCCTCGATCACACCGAACTCGTCCTTGCGCTCCAGCGCCAGGCGCGCGGTGAGGTCGCCGCCGCCCATCACGCCGAGCACGTCCACCACCTTGCCCACCGGCGCGGTGATCGCGCGCATCAGCAGCAGGCCGAGGAAGGCCGCGGCGGCCATCGCCAGCAGCAGGGAGCTGAGCATGGTCAGTTCGGCCAGCCGCACCTCGTCGAGAATCCGCGCCGCGGCGCCGTCGGCGATGCGCTTGTTCAGCGCGATCAGCTCGTTCAGCGTGCGCCGGCCGTCCTCCCAGCCGGGCTGCAGCTGGTCGTCCATCAGTTCGCGGGCGGCGGCGCGGTCCTTGCCGTACAGCTCGAGGACCTGGGAAAGCTGGCTCTGGTAGACCTCCACCTCCTGCTTGAAGCGCCCCAGCAGGTCGCGATCGTCCTGGTTCTGGATCGCGTTCTCGTACAGGGCGATGCGTTCCTGCAGGGCCTGGTAGTTGGTGCGGAACAGCTGCCGGGTGGTGTCGTCGAGCGCGCGGCCGTCGCCGAAGCCGATCAGCTCGTGGATCATCAGGATGCTGTCGCTCCACGCCGTATGCACCGTGGTCAGCGCGTAGGTGCCGGGCATCGCGTCGTCATGCACGCGGCGCGCGGCGTCCTCGACGGTGAGCAGGCGGGAGTAGGAGAAGACGACCATCAGCAGCATGATCGCAATGACAACCGCAAAACTGGCCAGGATGCGCTGGCGTAGAGTCCAATTCTTCACTGCGTTCCCCGGTATATGGAGGGCCAGCCATGGTCGTAGGTAATTTCCCACGACCTTTTTAGGAGCGGTCTGACATATATTAGCCAGCACCTTCAGGGGTCAATGGTTTTGTGACGGACTCCTACGGACGTCGGCTTTCTTCCGACGACGCGCATTTCCAACCCTGTTTCCATCGATCCCGCCTATCCACTTCCGTATCACCAATAGACCGCACTGATGTTCACCCTGGCCGCCCATGGCGGACTGTTCCTCTCGGCCTTCGGCGCCGCGTCGCTGCTGCCCCTGCAATCGGAAGCCGTGCTGGTCGGGCTGCTGCTCGCCGGCCAGCACCCGGTCTGGAGCCTGCTGCTGGCCGCCAGCCTCGGCAACGTGCTCGGCTCGCTGCTGAACTGGGCGCTCGGCCGCTACCTGCAGCACTGGCGCGGCCGGCGCTGGTTCCCGGTGAGCGACGCGGCACTGGAAAAGGCGCAACGGCGTTACCGGCGTTTCGGCCAGTGGTCGCTGCTGTTGAGCTGGGCGCCGATCATCGGCGACCCGCTGACGCTGGTGGCGGGAGTGATGCGCGAGCCGCTGTGGCGCTTCCTGCTGCTGGTGGGGATCGCCAAGGTGGGAAGGTATGCGGTGCTGGCGGGGGTGACGCTGGGGTGGTGAGGCAGGTCTTGCCTGCTGCCGCTCTCGACGCTTCCGCGTCGAAAAAACTGTTCGCGAGCAAGCTCGCTCCTACAGGTGAGTTCGCGCTTCCTGTAGGAGCGAGCTTGCTCGCGAACCTTGGCTGCAGGAGCGGGCCATGCCCGCTCCCATGTCCGATCAATCCGCGTGGATATCGGTATGCCGCGTCTCGCGCAGGAACAGCAGCGCGCAGACCAGGCTCACCCCGGTGATCAGCACCGGATACCAGAGCCCGTAGAAGATGTCGCCGGTGTACACCACCAGGGCGAACGACAGGGTCGGCAGCAGGCCGCCGAACCAGCCGTTGCCGATGTGGTACGGCAGCGACAGCGAGGTGTAGCGGATGCGGGTCGGGAACAGCTCGACCATCAGCGCCGCCAGCGGGCCGTAGCAGAGGCAGGAGATCAGCACCAGGGCGACCAGGATGGCCACCACCATCGGCCGGTCGACCTGCGCGGAATCGGCCTGACCCGGGTAGCCGGCGGCCTTCACCGCGGCGCCCAGGGCCTCGGCGTCGAAGCCTTCGATGCGCGTCTCGCCGACGGTAACCACCACGTCGCTGCCGGCCGGCGCGGCCACCGAGCTGTAGGGCACGCCGCTCTTCACCAGCAGGGTCTTGACCTTGTCGCAGGGGCTGTCGAATTTCGCCTTGCCCACCGGATCGAACTGGAAGGTGCAGGTCGCCGGGTCGGCCATCACCGTGATCGGCGCCTGCTTCGTGGCCAGGTCGATCTGCGGGTTGGCGTAGTGGGTCAGGCCCTTGAACAGCGGGAAGTAGAACGCCGTGGCGAGCGCCAGGCCGAGCAGCAGCACCGGCTTGCGGCCGATCCGGTCGGACAGCCAGCCGGCGACGATGAAGAACGGCGCACCGATCACCAGGGCGATGATCAGCAGGCTGTTGGACAGCGCCGGATCGACCTTGAGCACCTGGGTGAGGAAGAACAGCACGTAGAACTGCGCGGTGTAGAAGGTCACGGCCTGGCCGGCGTTGATGCCGAACAGCGCGGTCAGCACCACCCGCAGGTTCTTCCAGTTGGTGAAGGATTCGCGCAGCGGCGCCTTGGAGCACTTGCCCTCGGCCTTCATCTTGAGGAACGCCGGCGACTCCTGCATGGACAGGCGAATCCAGGTGGAGATGCCGAGCAGCACGATGGACAGCAGGAACGGCAGGCGCCAGCCCCAGGTCTCGAACTGGTCGCCGGTGAAGTGGCGGCAGGCGAGGATCACCAGCAGCGACAGCAGCAGGCCGGCGGTGGCGGTGGACTGGATCCAGCTGGTGTAGCTGCCGCGCCTGTTCGCCGGGGCGTGCTCGGCGACGTAGATCGCCGCGCCGCCGTACTCGCCGCCGAGGGCCAGGCCCTGGAGCATGCGCAGGGCGATGAGGATGATCGGCGCGGCGACGCCGATGCTGGCGTAGGACGGCAGCAGGCCGACGGCGAAGGTCGACAGGCCCATCAGCAGGATGGTGGCGAGGAAGGTGTACTTGCGCCCGATCATGTCGCCCAGGCGACCGAACACCAGCGCGCCGAAGGGCCGCACCAGGAAGCCGGCGGCGAAGGCCAGCAGGGCGAAGATGAAGGCGGTGGTGTCGTTGACCCCGGCGAAGAACTGCTTGCTGATCACCGCCGCCAGCGCGCCGTAGAGGAAGAAGTCGTACCACTCGAATACCGTGCCGAGCGACGAGGCGAAGATCACCTTGCGCTCTTCGCGCCGCGTCGATAGCGGCTGTGCGTAGCTACTGTCCTGTGCGATTTCGGTCATTGCGCTGTCTCCTTATTGTTGTTCTGGCTGCGGCCTGGCGGCCGCCCGACACCCGTTGCACGTCGTCATGAAACGGCCACCTCCGCCGGCCGGCCGATCACCTGCGCATCCCGCGCCGGGTCGGCGAGGATCATCTGCGCCGCCTTCTCGGCGATCACCAGCACCGGCGAGCAGCTGTTGCCCGAGGTCAGGGTCGGCATGATCGAGGCGTCGGCGATGCGCAGGCCGGGGATGCCGTGTACGCGCAGCTGGCTGTCGACCACCGCGTCGGCGCCCTGCCCCATGCGGCAGGTGCCGGCCGGGTGGAAGATGGTGGTGCCGATCTGCGCGGCGGCGCGCTGCAGGTCTTCCTCGCTGTGGTAGTCCGGCCCCGGCTTGAACTCTTCCGGGCGGAAGCGCGCCAGCGCCGGGGCGGCGGCGATGCGCCGGGTCAGGCGGATGGCGTCGGCGGCGACCCTGAGGTCCTGCGGGTGGCTGAGGTAGTTGGGCTGGATCGCCGGCTTGTCGCGCAGGTCGGCGGAACGGATCTGCACGGTGCCGCGGCTCAGCGGGCGCAGATCGCAGACCGAGGCGGTGAAGGCCGGGAAGTCGTGCAGCGGCTCGCCGAAGCGCTCCAGCGACAGCGGCTGCACGTGGTATTCGAGGTTGGCCGAGGGCTGCGACGGATCGGACCTGGCGAAGGCGCCCAGCTGGCTCGGCGCCATGGACAGCGGTCCGCTGCGCCTGAACAGGTACTCCAGGCCCATGCCCAGCTTGCCCCAGGGGGTCGAGGCGATCTTGTTCAACGAGGGCGCGCCGCTGATGCGGTAGATCAGGCGCAGCTGCAGGTGGTCCTGCAGGTTGCCGCCGACGCCCGCCAGCTCGTGTCGTACGCCAATGCCGAGACGTTCCAGCAGCGCGCGCGGACCTATGCCGGAGCGCTGCAGGATGGCCGGCGAACCGATGGCGCCGGCGCAGAGGATCACCTCGCGGCGGGCGCGCAGTTCGCGGCGGCCACCCTGCCCGCTCACCACCAGCCCGCTGGCGCGGCCGTTTTCCAGGATCAGCCGCTCGGCCTCGACGCCGGTCAGCACGTTCAGGTTGGGGCGCTTGGCGATCGGCCGGAGGAAGGCTTTCGAGGCGTTCCAGCGCACGCCGCCGCGCTGGTTGACCTGGAAGTAGCCGCAGCCTTCGTTGTCGCCGCCGTTGAAGTCGTCCACCGGGGCGATTCCGCTCTGCGCCGCCGCCTCGCGGAAGGCGTCGAGGATCGCCCAGGACAGCCGCTGGCGCTCCACCCGCCACTCGCCGCCAGCGCCGTGCAGCGCGTTGCCGCCGGAGAAGTGGTCTTCCATCTTCAGGAACAGCGGCAGCAGGTCGTTCCAGGCCCAGCCGGGATTGCCCCCGGCGGCCCAGCCGTCGTAGTCGCGGGACTGGCCGCGCATGTAGATCATCCCGTTGATCGACGAGCAGCCGCCGAGCACCTTGCCGCGCGGGTACTTCAGCGCGCGGCCGGCCAGACCGGGTACGGATTCGGTGTCGAAGCACCAGTCGGTGCGCGGATTGCCGATGCAGTAGAGATAGCCAACGGGGATATGGATCCAGGGGTAGTTGTCCGGACCGCCGGCTTCCAGCAGCAGCACGCGGTTGGCGGGGTCGGCCGAAAGCCGGTTGGCGAGCAGACAGCCAGCGGGGCCTGCGCCGACGATGATGTAGTCATGCGAATCCATTGCCTGGAGCCTCGTTCTTGTTATGCGACTAGAGGCTAGTAGCTCGCTGGCGATAAAAAAACGTACGTTTCGGGTCAGCTGTTGTTAGTTTTCTAACAGCCACGGAGCCCATCAATGTTCGACTGGAACGACCTGCGTTACTTCCTGGAACTGCACCGCAGCGGCCGCCTGCTCACCACCGCCAAGCGCCTGAACACCACCCACGCCACGGTGGCGCGGCATATCGAGAACATCGAGCGCGACCTCGGCACCCAGCTGTTCGCCCAGCACACCGGCGGCTACCAGCTCACCCCGGCCGGGCAGGCGCTGCTCAAGCACGCCGAGGCGATGGAGAACACCGCCCTGCTCGCCCAGGAGGAAATGAGCCAGGGCATCGCGCCGCTGGGACAGGTGCGCATCGGCGTCACCGAGGGGCTGGGCAGCCTGTTCCTCGCGCCGCGCCTGGCCGAGCTGATGCGCCGCTATCCGGGGCTGGAAGTGGAGCTGGTGTCGGTGCCGCGCTTCGTCAGCATCACCAACCGCGAGGCGGACATCGCCATCACCCTGGAGCGGCCAAACGCCGACCTGGTGATCAGCCGCCGCCTGACCCGCTACCGCCTGAGCCTGTTCGCCAGCCCGGCCTATCTGGAGCAGGCGCCGCCGCTGCGCGACCGCGATGATCTGTGCAGGCACCTGTGGATCGGCTACGTCGACGACCTGCTGTTCAGCCAGGAGCTGATGTTCCACCACAGCTTCTGCCGCCATCCGCAGGTGGTGTTCCGCAGCACCAGCGTGGTCGCCCAGCAGCAGGCGGCACAGGCCGGCGTCGGCCTGGCGATCCTGCCGCAGTTCATGGGCCTGCGCGATCCGCTGCTGGTGCCGGTGCTGCGGGAGGAATTCATCGAGCGGGAATACTGGATGTGCACCCGCCGCGAGCTGCACCGTTCGGTGCGCCTGCGGCTGGTGTGGGACTTCCTGTTGGAGCTGTGCGAGCGGGAGCAGGGCTTGCTGGTGCGCAGCGCAGCCTAGCGGCCGCGTTTCAGACCCAGTGCCGCCGCGCCATCCGCCGATTGCCGCCGGCGCCGATCAGCGCGCCGGCCGAGACGATCAGCAGTTCGGCGAGCCACGCCAGCAGCAGCCCGCCGGCCAGGCCCCAGGCGATGGCTTCCGGCGCCAGCACCAGCTGGTAGCTGTAGTTGTCGAGGGTTTCCTGCAGCAACTCGCGGTTCGGCGAGGCGGCCAGGTGCCAGGCGCGGGAGTACCAGGGGCCCTGCAGGGCCTGCCATTCGCGCTCGAACAGGCGCGCCCGGCGCATCAGCACCTCGATGTTGTCGGCGTCGCGCTGGAACACCGGGTCGGCGCTGCTCCGGTAGTGCGCCAGCAGGGCGTTCAGGTCGCCGTCGAAAAAACGCGCGGCGCTGTCCTCGAAGCCCTTCAGCGCCTGCACGGCCTCCAGCCGGTGGGCATCCAGGCGCAGCCCGTAGTCCTTGATGAAGCCCGGAACCTGCACGGCCACCAGCAGGCCGAGGGCGAACAGCACCAGGCGGATGTAACTGCGCAGCATAATCGTCCTCCCCCTTCTTGTTCCGATCCTTCTCGCGCCCCCTTGCGGGACGAAGGCACGCTTTCAGGCTGGCCCGATCCTGGCGGGCTGGCAAGTCGCGATGTCTCGATCTGCGCGGCAGTGCTCGCTCAGACGCGGCCCTGGTCGACGATCTCCCCTCTCCACCAGAGCATCCACTCGCCGCTCTGCTGCAGGTTCCAGTTCTCGTTGTCGGTCAGGGGCTCGGTGGCGATCACCGTGACCACGTCGTCCGGCGTGGTTTCCGCCTGGAAATCCACGGTGACATCCGCATCCCTGAGCCGCGCCGGGCCGAACGGCGCGCGGCGGGTGATCCAGGCCAGCTTGCTGGTGCAGAAGGTGAACAGCCAGTCGCCGTCGCTGAGCAGGCAGTTGAACACGCCCTTCTGCCGGTAGTCGTTGCAGGCGCCGACCAGGATCGGCAGCAGCACTTCCACCGGCACCGGCTCGGGAAAGGCGCGGCGCACGCGGTTGAGCAGGTCGCAGAAGGCCGCCTCGCTGTCGGTGTCGCCCACCGGCCGGTACCAGCCGGGCTGCGGCTGGAAATCCGCCAGCTGGCCGTTGTGGGCGAAGGTCCAGTAGCGCCCGCCGAGCTCGCGGACGAAGGGGTGGGTGTTGGCCAGGCTGACCCGGCCGACGTTGGCCTGGCGGATGTGGCCGATCACCGTCTCGCTCTTGATCGGGTAGCTCTGCACCAGCCGCGCCACCTCCGAATCGATGCTCGCCCGCGGGTCCTGGAACAGCCGCACGCCGCGCCCCTCGTAGAAGGCGATGCCCCAGCCGTCGCGGTGCGGACCGGTGCCGCCGCCGCGCTGCATCAGCCCGGTGAAGCTGAAGACGATGTCGGTGGGTACGTTGGCGCTCATGCCGAGCAGTTCGCACATGGCTCAGTTCTCCTCAGGCGCGGCAGACGGCGCGCCGGGCGGATTCGGCGGGTGTTTTCATCAATGCTGGACGCGCGCCCGGCGGGACGCAAGGCGCGTTTCAGAGACGCGGTTCGATGCGGGCGCGGCCGTTGCTGGTGTCGGCGTCCGGCATCAGCGCCGGCTGCATCAGCTGGCGCATGGTCGGTTCGTCGGTTTTCGCGGCGGCCTCGTCGCGGGCCTTTTTGCGGGCGCGCTGCTGGAAGGGCCAGCGGATGGCGACGAAAATCAGATAGAGCACGAAGGCCAGCAGGGTGACCAGCGCCAGATCGGAAACCGCACGCCAGGCGTTGTTGCCTATCTTGAACAGGATGTCCAGCGCGGTGATGGCGATGGCCGGGGCGTAGAGGTTGTTCGCCGGGTCCACCGGAGTCGGCGTGAACAGCAGCACGACGGCGACGATCCGCAGCGGCTCGCGCAGGTAGCGCCACATCCAGCCGGTCGCCAGGAAGCAGACCAGGGTCAGGCCGAGAGCGGCCACGAGGTAGACACCCCAGGCGAGCAGGTAATCTTGTTCGTTCATGCGCGTGCGTGCGATGGCGGCGGAGGGGCGACTATGATAGCCGCTTTTCCCCGCGGGTGCGCCCTTTACCCCCCACCAGGAGCCAGCATGTCCATACCCCAGCCTCCCATCGCCCGCCGTGAAGCCGCCGCCGATCCCTACGCCTGGCTGGAAAACCGCGACGCGGCGGACGTGCTCGACTACCTGCGGGCGGAGAACGCCTACCTGGAGGAATGCCTGGCGGGCCAGGCGGACCTGCGCGAGCAGCTGTTCCAGGAGATCAAGGGCCGTATCCGCGAGACCGACCTGTCGCTGCCCACGCCCTGGGGCCCGTGGCTGTACTACCAGCGCACCACCGCCGGCGACGAATACCCGCGCCACTACCGCTGCCCGCGCCCGGCGGACGGCTCGCTGACGGTGGATACCGCGGCCGAGCAGCTGCTGCTCGACCCCAACGCCCTGGCCGGCGACGGCTACCTGTCGGTCGGCGCCTTCAGCATCAGCCCGGACCATTCGCTGCTCGCCTACAGCCTCGACACCAGCGGCGACGAAATCTACCGGCTGTACGTCAAGGACCTCGCCGACGGCACGCTGCGCGCCCTGCCCTTCGAGGACTGCGACGGCAGCATGACCTGGGCCAACGACAGCCGCACGCTGTTCTTCGGCGAACTGGACGACACCCACCGCCCGCACAAGCTGTACCGCCACCGCCTTGGCGAGGAAGGCGCCGAACTGGTATTCGAGGAGACCGACGGGCGCTTCTTCCTGCACTGCTACCGCTCCAGTTCCGAGCGCCAGCTGATCCTGCTGCTGAACAGCAAGACCACCAGCGAGGCCTGGCATCTCGATGCGGACACGCCGCAGGAGGCCTTCCGCTGCTTCGCGCCGCGCGAGGAGGATCACGAGTACTACCCGGACCACGGCCGCCTCGACGGCGAGTGGGCGTGGCTGATCCGCAGCAACCAGAGCGGTATCAACTTCGCCCTCTACCACGCCGGCGAGGCGCAGCCGCAACGCGAACGCTGGCAGGAGCTGATCGGCCACCGCGACGAGGTGATGCTGGAAGGCGTCAGCCTGAGCGCCGGCGCCTACACCCTGAGCCTGCGCGAAGGCGGCCTGCCGATCGTCGAGGTGCGCGCCTGGGGCCAGCAGCCGCGGCGCATCGAACTGCCGGACGCGGCCTACAACCTCTACGTGCAGGACAGCCTGGAATTCGACAGCCCGGTGACCCGCCTGCGCTACGAGGCGCTGAACCGCCCGGCGCAGATCCGCCAGCTCGACCTGGTCAGCGGCGAGCAGAAGGTGCTCAAGGAAACCCCGGTGGAAGGCCCGTTCGACGCCGACGCCTACCTCAGCCGGCGCCTGTGGGCGCAGGCGGCGGACGGCGTGCAGGTGCCGATCAGCCTGGTGGCCCGCCGCGAGGTGCTGGACGCCGTCGCCAACGGCTCCCCGGCGCCGCTCTACCTGTACGGCTATGGCGCCTACGGCGAATGCCTCGACCCCTGGTTCTCCCACGCCCGCCTGAGCCTGCTGGAGCGCGGCTTCGTCTTCGCCATCGCCCACGTGCGCGGCGGCGGCGAGCTGGGCGAGGCCTGGTACCGCGCCGGCAAGCTGGAGCACAAGCAGAACACCTTCGGCGACTTCATCGCCTGCGCCGAACACCTCTGCGCCGAGGGCTACAGCACGCCGGCGCAACTCGCCATCAGCGGCGGCAGCGCCGGCGGCCTGCTGATCGGCGCGGTGCTCAACCAGCGACCCAGGCTGTTCGCCGCGGCCATCGCCGAGGTGCCCTTCGTCGACGTGCTCAACACCATGCTCGACCCCGAGCTGCCGCTCACCGTCACCGAGTACGACGAATGGGGCAACCCGCAGGAACCGGAGGTGCACGAGCGGATCAGGGGCTACGCGCCCTACGAGAACGTCTGCGCCCAGGACTACCCGGCGCTGCTGGTGGTGGCCGGCTACAACGACACCCGGGTGCAGTACTGGGAAGCCGCCAAGTGGGTAGCCAAGCTGCGCGCCAGCAAGACCGACAACCACCTGCTGCTGCTCAAGACCGACCTCGGCGCCGGCCACGGCGGCATGAGCGGGCGCTACCAGGGGCTGAAGGATGTGGCGCTGGAGTATGCGTTCCTGCTGAAGGTGCTGGGGTTGGCGGGCTGACACCCGCCGGTCGCGGGCATGGCCCGCTCCTACGCCAGGTTCGCCAGCAAGCTGACTCCTGCAATGCGGCTCACTTCGTCAGGATCAGCTTGTTCTGCCGGGTCAGGCGCAGCACGTACTCGACCCCCTCGTGTTCGATCACCAGTTCCCTGGCGTCTCCCAGCAGCGTGCGGCTGGGGATGCAGCGGCGCCGGGACCGGTCCTTCGGCAGCCTGTCGGGCTCGATTCCCTCCCGCTGCCTGTGTCGCTCGTTCATTTCCACTCCTCTGCCGCCCATGACAGGCGGCAGTACGACAATGGCGAAGCCCTACTCCGGCACGTACACCATCGAGCCATCCTTGAGCCGGTAGGCGACCCCGGCCTTGGCGCCCTCGCCCTGGCCGATGTCGCCGCTGGCCTTGTAGTGCTCCAGCTTCTGCCCTTCCTTGACCATGATCTGCATGTCCGGCTTGCCGGGATTGGTGATCACCGTGACATCGTCGTGGCTGAAGGGGTTGAGCGGATTGTTCGCCACCGCCAGCAGCAACGCGGCGATGATCACCAGGAACACGTCGATCAGGTTGACCACCGAGAGGATCGGGTCGTCGGCTTCGGCGTCTTCCAGCAGCTTCAGGCTCATCACTCATGCTCCCTGGCCAGGTCGTGGACCGCCGCATCCCAGGCGACGCGCAAGCCGGAACCGGCGCCGTGGGACTTGTCGCGCTCGATCTGCACCAGTTCCTCGGCGTACCAGCGGCGCCGCACGTTGACCACCCAGTAGGTCAGCGAAGCGGCGACCAACGCGAGGATGACCGCGGAAAAGGCCACGGTGAGGTTGTCGCTGACCTCGGCCAGCTGGCCTCCGGCCAGCGACTTCAATGCGGGGCCCATGGGGATCATGGTGGCGACCAGGCCGAGCATGGGCGTCACCCGGGTGACGATGCGCGGGGTTTCCAGGCGCCTGAACGCCAGGGTCTCCAGGGCTTCGGCGCTCATCTGCGGATCGCCGCGCCAGCTGGCGAGCAGGTCGAAGCCGCGCGCATCGCCGCTCCGGCGCTGGCGGGCCTGCCAGAGGAAGCAGCCCAGCGCGTAGAAGGCGTAGAGGAACAGCAGGAACACCGCCAGCAATACCGGGAACATGAACAGCTGGCTGGCGTTGTAGAGCATGGACTCGATGTAGAACTGCATGAATGACTCCTGAACGTTAGCGATAACCGGCGCGGCGGGCCGATTGCCGCCACAGGCCGGACAACAGTGCGGCGAGCATCAGCGCCAGGACCGGCAACATGGACCAGTCCGGCACCGGCTCGGCGGCGTTCGCCTGTTTCTCCAGGCGCACGCCGCTCACCTCCCGGGTTGGCGCGGCGTTCGGCACGGAAGCCTCGGGCTGCGCCTCGTTCGCCGGCGCGGCGGCCGGGTTCAGTCCGTAGCCCGCGGCGGCCTGTTCGACGAATTCGCGGAAGCGGCTGTTTTCGCTGCTCGCGTCGTGCTGCCGGGCCAGTTCCTGCCAGCGCTGCGCCAGTTGCTGCAGGGTCTGCGCATCCGCCGACCAGTACTCCTTGCGCGCCGCCTCCAGCATGCGTTCGATGATCTGCGCCTGGGCCTGTGGATGGTTCTTCTCGAACCACTCCTGCATGCCGAGCTGGTACTTGTCGTCGACATACACCGCCTTGAACTCGTCCCACTGGTCGTTGCGCACGGTTTCCGGCGCGGTCACCTGCCAGCCCCACAGGTTGTTGGCGGTATCCAGTATCTCCAGCGCGCCGCTGTAGCCTTCCTGCTGCATCTGCCTGATCCAGCCGGGGTGGAAGTAGCGGGCGCGCAGATCCCTGGCGAGGAAGCCGGCGGCGGTTTCGCTGCGCGGATTGTCGGCATCGCGCAGGTTGGAGATGAACAGCTCGGGCGATTTGCCGCTCAGGTGGCGCACGGCCAGGCCGATGCCGCCGAGATACTGGAAGGGATCGTCGGTGGTGAGCATCCCGTAGAGGTTCGACGAGCGCGACAGCACCGCGCCCTGCACGCCGCGGAGATGCTCGGCGTAGGCGTTGACCTGGCCCTTCGTCCCCCATCGGCTGGAATCCGGGCCGTAGGCGAACTGCATGCGCTCCAGGTAGAGGCTGGCCAGCTTGCTCTCGCCTTCACCGCGGGACTGGCCGCCGGCAGCGGTCTCGCCCCAGGTGTCCGAGGCCAGGGTGGCGTCGCTCAGCCCGGTGCCGTAGCTGCCCGACTCGGAGGAGAAGATCCGCGTCCGTGCCGCGTCCGCGGCATCGGCGGCGTTCATGCCCTTCGCCAGCAGCGCCTGCTCCACCGCCTGGCTGTGCGCGGCGATGGCGTTGTCGGGTTCGTCCAGCTCGCTGCCCTGGCGCGCCGCCTCTGCCAGCCATTTCATGATGTTGGGGAAATGGTCGCGGTACAGGCCGGTCACCGAGACCACCGCATCGACGCGCGGCCGCTGCAGTTCCGCGGCAGGAATCCTCTCGATGCCGATGACCCGGCCGCCGGCATCCCACTTCGGCTTGAAGCCCATCACCGCCAGCACCTGGGCCTCCAGCACGCCATAGTGGCGCATGGTTTCCACCGACCAGAGGGAGAACGCCAGCTTGTCCGGGAAGGCGCCGTGCTCGTCCCGGTATTGCGCGATCAGCTTCTCGGCGGCCTCGCGGCCAGCCTCCCAGGCCTGCGGCGTGGGCACGCGGGACGGGTCGAAGCCATACAGGTTGCGCCCGGTCGGCAGGCTGTCGGGATTCCTGATCGGATCGCCACCGTAGGAGGTGGCGATGTGGCGGCCGTCCAGGGCGGCGAAGAAACCTTGCAGTTCCTGCTTGCCGGCCAGCGCCTGCCAGTATTCGCGGCCCTTGCGCTGCAAGTCCTGCTGGGTGGCATCGGCCGCCACCGGCTGCTGCTGGCGGACGTGCCGGTCCAGCCATTGCCAGACGTCGGTCTGCTTCAGGCGCTGGTAGTCGCCGGCCAGCTGTTCCTCCGGGTCCTGCGGATGCAGGGCGGCCAGCAGCGGCTTGCCGAGCATCTGCATGACGGTGAACAGGCGCAGGTCCTCGTCCGCCGTGCGGCCGAAGGTCGCCAGCCCCAGCGGTTGCTGGTAGAGCGCCAGCTCGTGCAGGTGCACATGCAGGGCGTCGACGAAGGCCGGGAAGTTGGCGGCGATGGCCGGCTCGGCCCAGCCCATGTCCTTGCCGACGTTCAGTTCGCCAGCCAGGCTGCGAATCCGCTCGGCGTTCTTGTTGCGCACCTCGCCTTCGCTCATGTTCAGCCACTGGTGCAGCAGTTCGTGAAGCTGGTTGATCTCGCCATGCAGCCCGGCCGGCGAGAAGGTCGGCGTGGCATGGCTGATGGTCACCCCGCGCCCGCGCCGCTTGACCTGCAACGCCTCGCCGATGTTGTCGACGATGTACGGATAGATGACTGGCGTGTCGCCCACCACCAGGTAGGGATAGTCCTGCACCGACAGGCCGCGCTCCTTGCCGGGCTGCCATTCGTAGGTGCCGTGGGTGCCCAGGTGCACCAGCGCATCGCTGGCGGCCGGCTCCCGGGCCCAGAGATAGGTGGCCAGGTAGCTGTGCGAAGGCGGCACCTTGGTGTCGTGGTACAGGGCCTTTTCCCGGTCGTCCAGCCGCTCGCCCCGTGGCGGCTGCGGCAGCAGGACGACATTGCCCAGGCGCAGGCGCGGCACGGCGAAATAAGCCTTGTCGCCCTCCCTGACCAGCAGCCCGGCCTTCTCCGGCGTTCCCCAGCGCTGCTCGATCGAGCGCCGCAGCGCTTCCGGCAAGGTCGCGAACCAGGCCTCGTAGCGCTCCAGCGGCAGCCGTTCCGCCAGGTCGCGGGAGAGCAGTTCCGGCAGGGCGCCGTCGCGGTAGAACGGCGCCAGCAGCGCCGACAGCTGCTCGATCAGCGCCTGCTCGTCGCGCGTCTCGACCTCGTATCCACGCTCGCGGAACGCCGCGAGCAGGGTTTCCAGGCTGCGCGGTACGTTGAGGAAGGAGGCGCCGAGGTTCTTTTCCCCCGGCGGATAGTTGTAATAGAACACCGCCACCTTCTTTTCGGCGTTCGCCGTCCGCTGCAGGCGGATCAGCGCCAGCGCCTTGCCCACCAGGGCACTCAGCTGCCGGTCGATGCCGACGATGTCGCCATCGGCCTTGCGGGTATAGGCGCTGATCAGCGGGTCGACCACCCCGGCATACTCCGGCTGCGCCAGGTAGAACGGGATGTCCTGGGCGTCCAGCACCACCGGGTCGGCCTCCCAGTCCGCCTGCTCGCCCTTGCGATAGGGCATGGCCTGGAGCACCGGCAGGCCCAGGCTCTCGAATTCGGCCTTGCGCCCTTCGCCGTTGAGCATGATCTGGGTGTTGATCAGCACCCCATCCAGCGGCTTGCCGCGCAACGACAGCATGCGGGTGATTTCGCCGTTGGCCATGGCCGGCACGTAGAACGCCAGGGGCAGCGCGCCAGACTTCTCGATCCGCCGCAGCGTTTCGTCGATGAAGCCGGTCAGGCCGGAATCCAGGTAGCTCTTGTGGAACAGCACGGCGACCAGCGGTGGCGGCGCAGCTGCATCGACGCCCTTCCAGCGCAGGTAGTCCGCCAGGTCGGCGAAGATCCGCGCGGAATAATCCGGGTGATAGATGCCCGACTCCGGATAGCGCACCGGTGCCGCGCAGTCCGCCGTGCCCAGGCCGAACACCTGGCGGTTGAGCTGGCAGAAGAATCCGGCGAAGTTGGCCGGGCCGCCGTTGTGGTAGTACTCGTACAGCTGCGTGGCGAGCGCCGGGTCGATGCCCCGGGCCTCGGCGCCATCCGCCCGGAACCAGACCCAGGGCGTGCGCAGTTGCGGCAGCAGGGGCGACAGCGCCCGCTGGGCCGCGCCCAGGGCGGCGCCATAGGGCGCATCGATGACCAGCAGGTCGTGCTTCGCCAGGTCGCCCGGGGTCAGCGCGGCACCCGGCTGGTTGACGAAGCGGTAATCCATGGCGAGCCCCTGCGCCTGCGCCAGGTCGACCATCCGCTGGTACTTGCCGGCCTGCAGTGGCGGCGCGCTGAGGAACAGCACGCTCTTCGCCGCATATGCTGGCGTGCAGGCCAGCGCCAGCAGCCAGACGAACCACGACATCAACCTCACCCGCATTCCCTGTAGCTCCCCTCGCCAACAATCAAATGGCTGCCGGCCCTCGCGACCGGCAGCCGGAAAAACCTCAGAAACTCATGTCCAGCGCCAGGTAGGCGGAACGCTCGGCCTCGGCGTAGCCGAACAGCGGCGACTTGTCCTCCAGCCGCACGTCGCTGGCGTTGAGCAGGCCGGCGCGCAGCCTCAGGTTGTCGTTCACCCGGTAGCTGCCGGTGAGATTCAGCAGGGTGTAGTCCGGCACCTTCTCCTGGCCGTCGTTGCCGCTGAGATACTGCTCGCCGGTGTATTGCGCGCTGAGCTGGAAGCCCCAGGGGCCGCCGTTCCACTCCAGGGTCGGGGTCATGCTGACCTCCGGGCGGCCGTTCAGCTTGTCGTCGGTGTCATCGTTGCGGGCATCGAGATAGAGGAAGCTGGCGGAAAGGGCGAAGCCGTACCCCAGCGCCTGCCACGCCGAAGCCTCGAAGCCGTCGATGGTGGCCCTGGAGATGTTGTCGTAGATGTAGAAGCGGCGCGGCCCCACCTGGCGGAGCAGGCGGTAGTCGATCAGGTCCTCGACATCGTTGTGGAACAGGGTGGCGGTGTAGGCGCTGCCCTCCCGCCGCCAGTCCACGCCCAGCTCGTAGGAACGGCTGGTTTCCGGCTGGATGTCCGGGTTGCCGTAGAAGGTGTGCGGCCCTTCGGCGCCGACGTAGTTCGGCGAGATCTGCTTCAGGGTCGGCGCGCGGAACGCCTCGCCGTAGCCGGCCTTGAAGGTCAGGTCCGGGGTAGCCCGCCAGACCAGGTAGGCGCGCGGACTGGTCTCCGAACCGAACATCTCGTGGCGGTCGAGCCGCGCGCCGAGGGTCAGCGCCCAGTCTTCGGCCAGCGACACCTCGTCCTGCAGGTAGATGGCCTGGTGGATGGCTTCGTCCGAGCCGCCGACCAGGCCGGCGTTCTCCGGTTCCTCTTCGCGATATTCGCCGCCGAGGGTGACGAAGTGCCGCTCGCCCAGGGCGAAGGCCAGGCTGCCATCGGCGATATCGTCGCGCAGCGCCTGCGGCCGGGTGGTAGCGATGCCCATGCTGCGCCGGTTGGCGACATCGAACTTCGAGCGCGTATAGCGCAGCTCCGAACGCACCTGGCTCCATTGCCCCGTGTAGCCGAGGGATTCCTGGCTGCGGTCGATGTCGTACTGGTCGCGGAACTCCGTGGCGCCCCGCAGATCGTGGCGCCAGCGTTCCTCGTCGCTGCGCAGCAGGTCGAAGGTCAGGTCGTGCCCTTCGGTCAGCTGGTAGCCCAGCGACAGGCTGCCGGTCTGCCGCGCCTGGCCCTCGATTTCCGAGAAGCGGTGGTCTTCCTCCAGCGGCGTGGCGCCCCTGCGCAGGTCCTCCGCGCTCAGTTCCAGGCTCAGGCCGCCGCCCAGCGGGCCGCCCGCCAGCGCCGACAGCACATGGCCATCGCCCGCGCCGGAATCGCCGCGCAGCGAACCATTGCCGTGCCACTGCGGCGTGGCCTTGCGGGTGATGATGTTGACCACGCCGCCCATGGCCTCGGAACCATAGAGTGCCGACATGGGGCCGCGGACCAGCTCGATGCGCTCCACCTGGTCCATCGACACCCAGCCGTACTGGTAGTCCGAATGGCCGATCACGTCGTCGGTGGAGGAAATCCGCCGGCCATCGATCAGCACCAGGGTGTGGCGATCCTCCATGCCGCGGATGGTGATGTTCTTCCGCCCGCCGACCTGGCGCCCGGTCAGGGTGATGCCCGGCAGGCCGCGCAGGGCTTCCAGCAGGTTGGTCGCACCCTTGGCCTGGATTTCCTCGGCGCTGATCACGGTCACCGACGCTGGCGCATCGGCCACGGCATGTTCGGTCTGGCTGGCGGTGATGGTGGTCGGATTGAGCTCGAAGGCATCGGTCGCGCAGGCACCGAAGGGCGCCACGGCGGAAAGGACAGCGGGCAAGGCCAGCTTGCGCATATTCAACTCCAACAGGATGGGCTGTTAGCGGCTGGCTTGGGACGAGGCCCTGGCTGGCTGAAGGGAATCCACGCCGGCTGGTTTCAGCCGGTGGAAAAAGTTGCGGCGCAGAATAAGAGAATCAATCTCAATCGAAAATGATTCTCGTCAATTTTTGAGGCGAAACAGGAATGGGTACCCACAGTGGCGCGGAAACGCGCACCACCGCGGGCATGGAGGGTTCGGGACGGGTCTAGCCGGCGCGGAAGATCAGATAGTCCTCCCAGTCGTCCTCGGCCACCTGCGTCTCGCTGAGCATGCGGCCGGACTGGGAGATGCGTTCGTGGTGCACCGCGTCGGGGTCGCCGCAGACCAGGTGGTGCCAGAGCGGCAGGTCCTTGCCCTCGGAAACCAGGCGGTAGGCGCAGGTCGGCGGCAGCCACTGGAACTCGTCGGCCTGCGCCGGGGTGAGCTGGATGCAGTCGGGCACGCTGGCGCGGCGGTTGGGGTAGTCGGTGCAGCGGCAGGTCTTCAGGTCGAGCAGTTTGCAGGCGATGCGCGTGTAGTAGACGCTGCCGTCGTCCTCGTCCTCGAGCTTCTGCAGGCAGCACAGGCCGCAGCCGTCGCAGAGCGACTCCCATTCATCCTGATCGAGCTGGGCGAGGGTCTTGCGTTTCCAGAAGGGTTCGACTTTGGCGGCCATTTTCTTTGTGGGGGCATTTCACGGGGGCGCCAAGTCTATGCCCGCAATGGTCGCCGGCCAAGCGCAGGCGACCATTGGCTATTTATTGATCAATAGCCGCGGGTGAAATCCACTTCGCCGCGCATGCCCTGCCCGGCCCAGAAGCGCGCCAGGTTGTCGCGGAACAGCTGCACCATCGGCCCCGGCAGGGTCGGCGCCGCGGTGTGCCCGGTGAGCAGCAGGCGCGGGGTGTGCCAGAACGGATGGTCGGCCGGCAGCGGTTCCTGGCGGCAGACGTCGATCACCGCGCCGGCCAGCTGGTTGGCCTCCAGCGCGGCGGTCAGGTCGGCATCCACCACCGAGGTGCCGCGCCCGGCGTTGATGAACAGCGCGCCGGGCTTCATCCGGTTGAACAGCGCAAGGTTGTAGATGTCGCGGGTATCGGCGGTATCCGGCAGCAGGTTGACCACGTAGTCGGCGGTCTGCACCAGCCGCGGCAGGTCGTCCAGCGAACCCATGCGCTGGAACGGCGAGATCTGGCGCGGGGTCTTCGCCACGCCGACCAGTTCGACGCCGAACGGCAGCAGCATGTGCGCCACCGCCTGGCCGATCTCGCCGGTGCCGACGATGAGTATCTGCCGGCCATGCAGGCTGCCCGGCAGGCGGTCGTCCCACTGCGCGCCGACCTGGCTGGCCAGGCGGCCGAGCATCTGCCGCTCGTGGGCTAGCAGGTAGGTCAGCAGGTATTCGCTCATCACCTGGCCGAAGATGCCCACGGCGCGGGTCAGCGCGTAGTCCTTGGGCAGGTCGTCGGCGAGCAGCGGGGTGATGCCGGCCCAGGTCGACTGCACCCACACCGGGTGCACGCCCTTGCGCAGCATCCGTGCGACCAGGTCCGGCTCGCCCAGCCACACCGGGCAGGTGGCGGCTTCGTCCTGCAGGGCGTCGGGATTGGCGCCGGAAACCAGCTTGAGCTCCGGTTCGGCCGCGGCGACCAGGGCGGCGTACAGCTTGTGTTCACGATCGAGAATGAGCACTCGCATGATCTAGACCGCACTAACCGCTGGCCTGGACGGCAGCATCGGGTACATGGTGATTCGCTTCATGAAGTCATCCCTGTGGATTCGGCGAAAGGGCGAGCGGCAAAAATGACGGAAATAGACACGACCCTTGTCAGAATGTTCCGTAGCGCTCCGTTTGCCTGCCCATAATGCTCCCAAGCCGCGAGCCTGCACAGTGCCATCGCCATGACACTGTCGAAGAAACCTCAGAGCGGGTCGTTCATGCGCAACAGCTCTTCCGGCAGGTGCTCGATGTATTCGTCCTCGGCCGGCGGCATCTGCAGGTGGAAGCCCTGCTTGTCGATGTTTTCCAGCACCTTGCCGATGTCTTCCCGCGCCAGCTGGCGCTCGGGGGTCAGCAGCAGGTCGAAGCAGTGCTGCGGTGCGCCGAAGGCCGCCAGCAGCGCCTCGGGCACGCGTTGCAGGGCATCGCGCTTGTCGACGTACAGGTACATCTCGTTCCTGCGCGGACTCTTGTAGATGGAGCAGATGCGTTTCATGGGGTCTCCGCGGTATTCACACAGTCCAGCAAGGCCTGGCCCATCAGGTCGCGGCGCCAGCCTTGCAGGGAATCGGGCAGCCGGTAGGGGCCGTTGGGGTAGCCGGTCTTGATCAGGGCTTCGAGGACTTTCTTGCGCAGCATCAGCTCCGGCGCCATGTCCAGGCGCTCGGCCTCGCGCTGGCCGATCGCGCGCAGCTGCTTGAGCAGCGCCGAAACCTCGCGCGGCAGCGGCTCGGGCAGGGCCTCGGGCCAGGTCTCGGGCGGCAGCGCGGCGGCGTGGGCGATCAGCGCGATGAGGCTGTCGCCGTCCTGGCGCACGGTGCGCGGGTGCATGTCCTCGATGCGCGCCAGGGCGACCTTGTCGCGCGGCTGCAGGCGCGCCAGCGGCCACAGCGTGTGCTCGCGCAGCACGTGGTTGCGCGGCCGGTTGCGCAGGCGCGCCTGTTCCTCGCGCCAGACGCACAGTTCGCGCAGCACCGCCAGCTGCGCCGGAGCCAGTTTCCAGGCCAGCTTGACGTCGCGGTAGGCCTCCTGCGGGTCGCTGACGCGGGTCTGGTTGCGCACCAGGTCGGCGCCGTCGGCCAGCAGCCAGGCGCGCTTCTCATCGCTCAGGCGGGCGTCGAGCTTCAGGTAGATTTCCGCCAGGTGCTGCACGTCCTCGGCGGCGTAGCGCACCTGCATGTCGGTGAGCGGACGCTGCAGCCAGTCGGAACGGGTCTCGTCCTTGGGCAGGTCGACGTCGAGCAGTTCCTTGACCAGCTTCGAGTAGCCCATGGAATGCGCCATGCCCAGGTAGGCGGCGGCCAGCTGGGTGTCGAACAGCGGCTGCGGCAGGCTGCCGGTCAGGCGCTGGAACACTTCCAGGTCCTCGCCGCAGGCGTGGAACACCTTGACCACCGCCGGCGCTTCGAGCACGGCGGCGAACGGCGACCAGTCGCGGATCAGCAGCGGGTCGACCAGCCAGGTCCGCTCGCCGTCGCCCACCTGCACCAGGCCGGCTGCCGGATAGAAGGTATCGACACGCATGAACTCGGTATCGAGGGCGAGGTACGGCCGTTGCTTCCAGTCCCGGCATTGCTGCGCAAGGCTGGCATCGTCGCGAATCCACTGGATATCGAGTGCGCTCACGAACATCTCCCAGGTTTCAAGTGCGGCGCATTATATAGAGCCGGCCGCGCGCATGCGGGCCTCTTCAAGCGAGAATAGTTGCGCAGGGGCGACCCGGGATCACTTCGGCGCCAGCGGTCGCTGCGGGACGGACGATGGTCAAGCGGCTGAAGGCCCGACACGCGGAAACTCCCAATGAACCGGGGAGCGCAGCGAAAGTCGTCGAACAGGCCTTATGATGCCAGACGATCCCGACACGACACAGGAGCCCGTCCATGCCCCTCGCCCGCCTGCTCAGCCCGCAGCATCTGGCTGCCCGCCTGGAGGACCCCGACCTGGTGGTCCTCGACTGCCGTTTCTCCCTCGACGATCCCGGCTACGGCGCCCGCGCCCATCTGGAGAACCACATCCCCGGCGCACTTTACGCCGATCTGGAGCAGGACCTGTCCGGCCCGGTGATCAAGGGCGTCACCGGCCGCCATCCGCTGCCCGACCCGGCGGAACTGGTGCAGCGCCTGCGGGCCTGGGGTGTGGATAACCAGAGCCAGATCGTGCTCTACGACGACGGCCCCGGCGCCTTCGCCGCCCGCGCCTGGTGGCTGCTGCTGTGGCTCGGCAAGCGCGATGGCGTCTACCTGCTGGACGGCGGCCTGGCCGCCTGGCGCGCCGCCGGCCTGCCGCTGACCACGGCGGAAATCACCATCATCCCGGGGGATTTCGAAGGCGAGCCGGACGACAGCCTGCTGATCGACGCCGCCGGACTCGGCGCCCTGCTCAACGACCCGCAGCTGCCGCTGATCGATGCCCGCGCCCAGCCGCGCTTCCGTGGCGAGGTGGAGCCGATCGACCCGGTCGCCGGGCATATCCCCGGCGCCCAATGCGCGGCCTTCACCGACAACCTCGATGGCGAGGGCCGCTTCCTGCCGGCGGAACAGCTGCACCAGCGCTTCGCCGCCCTGCTGCGCGGGCGCCCGGCGGAAGAGCTGGTGGCCTACTGCGGCTCGGGGGTGACGGCCTGCCACAACCTGTTCGCCCTCAGCCTCGCCGGCTATCCCCTGGGGCGCCTGTATGCGGGTTCCTGGAGCGAATGGATCACCGATGCGCGGCACCCGGTCGCCACCGGCGACTGAACCGCAGTCCCGCAGGGCGGGTGCAACCCGCCGTTTCCACACGCGGAATCCGGCGGGTCGCACCCGCCCTGCGCGCTGCCAATTCGAGTGTCATGAACCGCCGGTTAATTTCCGCAGGGCATATGGGAAATAACCTGAGAATCAAAACAATTTAAAAACAGGCCTTTACAGCACAAAGATCGCACTACACTTCAAATCGAGCGGCTAAGTCCGCTTACGGCGGGGCCCAGGAGAACGATCAGAAGCTGCCAATGCCGCCCAGCCCCGCCGTCTAATTCAGAAGACGAGGCCGATATGGGAATTGCCGCCAGCGATCTGTGCCAGCACGTGATCCGCCCTACCCTCCTCTACCTGGAGCGTCACAGTGCCGCAGCCGAGGCGCTGCTGCTCGGTACCGCGGCGTGCCAGTCGGCCCTCGGCAGCGCCCTCGACGATCGTCACGGACACGGCCTGTTCCGCATCAGCGAACGCCGCCACCAGAGCCTCTGGGACCGCTACCTTGCGCTCGATCCGGACCTCGCCAGCCGGGTCCGCGGCCTGGCCAGCCAGCACGCCTTCCTCGCTGCGCCGCACCTGGAGCTGACCGTCAACCTGCGCTACAGCACCGCCATCGCCTGGATGCTGATCGAAGCCGAACAGTTGCCGCTGCCCCACGCCAGCGACCATCTCGGCCAGGCGCGCATCTGGCGGCGGGTGTTCCATCCCAATGGCTGCCTGCACGATTTCACCGATGCCTGGCAGAACTTCATCGGCAACCTGAGCCTGGCCGCATGAGATTCATTAAATGACCAAACGGTCAGAATCAATTTCACCGCAACAAAGCCTTAGATAGTCGCCGTTTCTGCTCAATACCCCGAAATAGAGCACAACTTAGCCTACTACCAATCGACTGGAAATCTTGGTAGCTTGCGCGGCGTTAACCACAGGAGTTGCTCTTACAATGAAAACAACGTGGCTTAAATCCACCCTGGCACTGACCATTGGCGCCCTCTCCGGGCAAGTTCTTGCCAACGGCTTCGCGATCAACGAACAGAGCGTCAGCACCGCCGGCACCGCGTACGCCGGCCGCGCCTCGACCCCCATCGACGCCAGCACCCTCTACGGCAACCCGGCCGGCCTGAGCAAGCTCAAGCGCACCGAGGTCAGCGGCGGTCTGGCGCTGGTCGCCGCCAAGGACGACATCAGCGACGCCCAGGGCGGTTCGCGCAGTTCCACCGGCGCCTTCGGCACCAGCAAGGGCGATTCGGTCCCGCTGAGCGCGGTGCCGTTCGGCTACTTCTCCACTCCGCTGGACGACAAGGTCACCTTCGGCCTGGGCATCTACGCGCCCTACGGCATCGTCAACGACTACGAAAGCAGCTTCGCCGGTCGTTCCCACGGTTCCAACAGCCGTATCCGCGTGATCACCATCCAGCCGACCCTGGCCTACAAGTTCAACGATCGCGTCTCCGTCGGCTTCGGCCCGACCATCAACCGCATCGACGGCCAGCTGGACAGCGACCTGAACACCGCCGTCATCCCGGCCGCACTGGGTGGCAACGGTGGCGACACCGCCATCCGCATCAAGGGCGACGACGTCGCCACCGGCTTCAACCTCGGCGTGATGGTCGACCTGAGCGACGACACCACCTGGGGTGCGACCTACCACTCGCGGGTCAAGTACGAGCTGGAAGGCGACACCAAGATCCGCAACGCTCCGCCGGCTCTCGGCGGCGACCTGCTGAGCGGCAAGTACGATGCCCAGCTGGACGTCACCCTGCCGGAATCGGTGGATACCTCCATCACCCACAGGCTGGACGATCGCTGGACCCTCTATGCAGGCGCCACCTGGACCCGCTGGAGCCGCCTGCAGTCCATCGAAGTGCAGAACAGCGGACTGCTGCCGCCCTTCCAGGGGAATTTCGGCACCCTTAGCGAAGAGCTGAACTGGAAGGACACCTGGTCCGGCGCCATCGGTGCGTCCTACCAACTGGACAAGCAGTGGGTGCTGCGCACCGGTTTCGCCTACGACCCGTCGCCGACCAGCAACGAGGACCGCACCGTGCGCATCCCGGTGGGCGACCGCAAGGTCTTCACCCTGGGCGCCGGCTACTCGCCGAACGACGACCTGACCATCGACGTCGCCTACGGCTACCTGTGGGAGAACACTGCCGGCGTGAATCACCCCGCCGGGGACAATCCGCTCCTGCAGCCGGCCTACCACGCCAAGTACGACAACACGGCGCACATCCTGGGCACCCAGCTGACCTATCGCTTCTGATAGCGACGCAAATGAAAAAGCCGGGACTCGTTCCCGGCTTTTTCGTTTCCGCCTCGCCTCACTGGCTGGCGATCGCCTTCTCCACCGCGGCCTGCAGCGCAGGATCGTCCGGCGTGGTCTTGCTGGAAAACTGGCCGACCACCCTGCCCTGGCGGTCCACCACGTACTTGAAGAAGTTCCAGCGCGGCTCCTGGCCGCTCTGCTCCCGCAGCTCGCGGAACAGCGGGATCGCCTCGTCGCCGGTGACGTGCTGCACGGCGGTCATGTTGAAGGTCACGCCGTAGTTGCCGTAGCAGACCTTGGCGGTCTCGACGTCGCTGGCGGCCTCCTGCTTGAAGTCGTCCGACGGCACGCCCAGCACTTCCAGCCCCTGGTCCCTGTAGCGCTGGTAGAGCGCCTCCAGCCCCTTGAACTGCGGGGTGTAGCCGCAGTGGCTGGCGGTGTTCACCACCACCAGCGGCTTACCGGCGTAGAGCTTGCAGAGATCCAGCGACTCCTTCGAGCGCAGCTTCATCAGTTCGCCCTGCAGCAGCGGCGGGCAATCCGCCGCCTGCGCGACGGTCAGCGGAAGCAGGGCAAGGGCGAGCAATGACAGGACGGCACGCATGACGAAAGTCCTCCGGTGATTTCCGCCACGCTACCCTGCCCGCGCCCCAGCGGCAAACCTTTCAGCAGCCGAAACCGAGCTGCATCAGCGCCATCCCGCCGCGCTGCCAGCCCCACCAGGCGAGGCCGAGCAGCAGCGCGGTGCCGACCGCGAAGAGCAGCCACAGGCGAGTGCGGGTCATGCCGCCTCCATCTCGCGCAAACGTTCCACCGGACGTTCGCGCACCGGCCAGTTGAGCAGCCCGGCGAGCAGGCTGAGCAGGATGGACACCTGCCATACCAGATCATAGTTGCCGGTATGGTCGTAGACGTAGCCGCCCAGCCAGCCGCCGAGGAAGGCGCCGATCTGGTGGAACAGGAAGACGATGCCGCCGAGCATCGACAGGTTGCGCACGCCGAACAGGGTCGCCACGGTGCCGTTGGTCAGCGGTACGGTGGACAGCCACAGCAGGCCCATGGCGATGCCGAAGGCGTAGGCCGTCCACACGCTCAGCGGCGTCCAGACGAAGGCCAGGATCACCACCCCACGGATCAGGTACAGCGCGGTGAGCAGGCGCGGCTTGGAAAAGCGTCCGCCGAGCCAGCCGGCGATGTAGGTGCCGAAGATGTTGAACAGCCCGACCAGCGCCAGCACCGTGGTGCCGACCGTGGCCGGCAGATGGCTGTCGACCAGGTACGCAGGCAGGTGCACGCCGATGAACACCACCTGGAAGCCGCAGACGAAGAAGCCCAGCGCCAGCAGCCAGAAACCGGAGTGACTGCAGGCCTCGCGCAGCGCCTCGCCCAGGGTCTGCTCGTGGCCCTGCACCGGCAGCGGCTTGTCGCGCATCAGCCCGGCCAGCGGGACGATCGCCGCCACCAGCAGGCCGAGGGCGAGCAGCGCCGCCGACCAGCCCAGCCAGCTGATCAGGCCCAGCGTGCCGGGCAGCATGGCGAACTGGCCGAAGGAGCCGGCGGCGGCGGAAATGCCCATCGCCAGGCTGCGCTGCTCGATCGGCACCGCGCGGCCCACCGCGCCGAGGATCACCGAGAAGGAGGTGCCGGACAGGCCGATGCCGATCAGCAGGCCGGCGCTCAGCGACAGGCTGCTCGCCGATTCCGCCGAGCCCATCAGGACCAGCCCCAGGCAGTACAGCAGCCCGCCGACGGCCACCACCCGCGCCGCGCCGAAGCGATCGGCCAGCGCCCCGGTGAACGGCTGGGCGATGCCCCAGATCAGGTTCTGCAGGGCGATGGCGAAGGCGAACACCTCGCGCCCCCAGCCGAATTCGGCGCTCATCGGCGCCAGGAACAGGCCGAAGCCATGGCGGATGCCCAGTGAAAGGGCAAGGATCAGGGCACCGGACAACAGAATCCAGAAGCCCGCACGCGATTGGCTGGTCATCGGCCACTCCATCTTGCGGGTATATACCCGCACCTATCGTTGATCATCCCCCGCCGGGCATTCCGCTCAGCCGAGGTTCTCCAGTTCATCCAGCAAGGCCATCAACTGCGCCCGCCGCTCTTCGCCCAGGCGGTCGGCCACCTGCTGCTGCGCGGAATGCCAGGCATGCTCGCCCTGCTGCAGGCGCTGGCGGCCAGCGGCGGTCAGCACGACGATGCGATTGCGCTGGTCCGCGCCGTCGTCGCCCAGGCTCACCAGCCCCTCCGCCTGCAGGGGCCGCAGGTTGCGCCCCAGGGTGCTGCGATCCAGCCCCATCGCCTGGGCCAGGCAGGAAATGCTCGGCTGGTCGAGGCGCGCCAGATGACGCAGCAGGGAGAACTGCGCGGTGGTCAGTCCGATCTCCTGCAGGGCGTCGTCGTAGATGCGGGTGACGCCACGGGCGGCACGGCGCAGCTTGGTGCAGAGGCATTGGGTCTTCAGCATGATGCGTGTATATACCCGCGTTTGTCCGGGGTCAAGGAATCGTTGGTCGTAGGGGATGGACGCGGGAGCGTGGGAACGATAAGGAACCGCGGGCCTGGACGCCCCCTGTAGGAGCGGGCCATGCCCGCGAAAAGGCCTTTCCTCACGCCTCGATGATCATCTTCAGCGCCTTGTTCTCCGCCGCCTTGCCGAAGGTGTCATAGGCCTCGAGGATGTCCGCCAGGGCGAAGTGGTGGGTGATCAGCTGCTCCGGCTGCAGCTTGCCGGCCTCCACGCTCTTCAGCAGCATCGGCGTGGTCACCGCGTCCACCAGGCGGGTGCGCAGGGTGATGTTGTGCGACCACAGCCGCTCCAGGTGCAGCTCCACCGGCTTGCCGTGCACGCCGAGCACGGCGATGTCGCCGCCGGGGGCGATGATCGATTCGCAGAGGGTGAAGGTCGCGGGCACGCCGACCGCCTCGATGGCGCTGTCCACGCCGAGGCCGCCGGTCAGCGCCATGACCTTTTCCACCAGTTGCCCGTCGCCGGCGTTCAGGCAGTCGCTGGCGCCGAAGCGCCGGGCCACTTCCAGGCGGTTGTCGTCGAGGTCGATCATGATGATCCGCGCCGGCGAGTAGAACTGCGCGGTGAGCAGCGCCGCCAGCCCCACCGGCCCGGCGCCGACTATGGCCACGCTGCCGCCCGGCTGCACCCGGCCGTTGAGCACGCCGCATTCGAAGCCGGTGGGCAGGATGTCGCTGAGCATCACCATCGCCTCCTCCTCCACCCCGGAGGGGATGTGATAGAGGCTGGTGTCGGCATGGGGAATACGCACCTTCTCGGCCTGGGTGCCGTCGATCAGGTGGCCGAGGATCCAGCCGCCGGTGCGACAGTGCGAGGTCATGCCCTTGCGGCAGAAATCGCACTTGCCGCAGGAGCTGATGCAGGAAATCAGCACGCGGTCGCCGGGCTTGAACTGGCTGACCGCCGCGCCGACCTGCTCGACCACGCCGATCCCCTCGTGGCCGAGGATGCGGCCGGGCTCGCAGGTCGGCACATCGCCCTTGATGATGTGCAGGTCGGTGCCGCACAGCGTGGTTTTCACCAGCCGCACCACGGCGTCGCCGGGCTGCTGCAGTTGCGGATCGGGGCGTTCTTCCAGGGCGATGTCACCGACACCGCGATAGACCAGGGCTTTCATCGGAGGGACTCCTTC
Organism: Pseudomonas jinjuensis; assembly: GCF_900103845.1. Classification (GTDB taxonomy): domain Bacteria; phylum Pseudomonadota; class Gammaproteobacteria; order Pseudomonadales; family Pseudomonadaceae; genus Pseudomonas; species Pseudomonas jinjuensis. The sequence goes on along the minus strand of NZ_FNIJ01000015.1, from coordinate 19,208 downwards.
AGGGAAAACTCCCTTCAGGCTAGCCGCCAACGCCGGACCCATGGCCGATCCCGATCAACCGCAGCGCCTATTCGGCGGTGGGCAGCTCGGTGATGTGGATTTCGGTGATCAGTTCCGGGCTCTGCGCCTGCACCTGCTGCCACGGCGGGAAATAGCGCGACAGCGAGCCGATCAGCTCCCACTGGCTGTCCAGGTCGCCGGCCAGATGGGCGATGTCGCCGAGGACGTTCTGCCCGACCCGCTGCAGATGCGGATCGGCGCTCTGGCTGAGTTCCACCGAGAGCTGGGTGACCAGCGCGCTGATGTTGGACATGTTGCGGGTTGCCAGGGCCAGGATGTTCGCCAGCAGGGCGAGGCCGGACTCCGGCAGGTTCGGGGGGAGATCGTTTGCATCCATGCTGATACCTGTCGGGAAAGCTGCGTAATCCGTACGCGAGGCCCCGAGAGTAGCAAATCTGCGACACGCATCACATTGAAAACGCCACAGCTGCGACAACCGGCCGGCCCCTCCCCGGCCTGCCGGTTGCCGGACAGGGGTTCAGGCGCCGACGAACGGGCTGCGCTTCGGCGTGCCGCGCTGCGCCGCGCGCAGGTATTGCGGCGGCCACGGCACCTGCTGGCCGCCCAGCTCGTCGGCGGCGTGCAGCGGCCAGTACGGATCGCGCAGCAGTTCGCGGGCGAGCAGGATCATGTCGGCCTGGCCGGTGCGCAGGATGTGCTCGGCCTGCACCGGCTCGGTGATCATGCCCACCGTGCCGCTGGCGACGCCCGCCTCCTTGCGCACCCGCTCGGCGAACTGGGTCTGGTATCCCGGGCCCACCGGAATCTCCGCGTTCACCGCGGTGCCGCCGGAGGACACGTCGATCAGGTCGACGCCCAGGTCCTTCAGGCGCCGCGCCAGCTCCACCGTCTCGTCCGGGTTCCAGCCGTCCTCCACCCAGTCGGTGGCCGACAGGCGCACCAGCAGCGGCAGCTCTTCCGGCCAGACATCGCGCACCGCCCTGGTCACTTCCAGCAGCAGGCGGATGCGGTTCTCGAAGCAGCCGCCGTAGTTGTCGCGGCGCTGGTTGGAGAGCGGCGAGAGGAACTGGTGCAGCAGGTAGCCGTGCGCGGCGTGCACCTCGACGATCTTGAAGCCGGCCGCCAGCGCCCGCTCGGCGCCCCGCACGAACAGCTGCAGCACTTCGCCCAGCTGTTCTTCGGTCAGCGCCATCGGCGTGGTGTGCTGCGGATCGAAGGCGATCGCCGAAGGCGCCAGCGGTACCCAGCCGCCTTCGCCGATCGGCACCGAGCCGTGCTTGCCCAGCCACGGCGCCCAGGTGCTGGCCTTGCGCCCGGCGTGGGCCAGCTGCACGCCGGCCACCGCGCCCTGGGTCTCGATGAAGCGGGTGATCCGCCGCAGCGGCTCGATCTGCTCGTCGCTCCAGATCCCCAGGTCCTGATCGGTGATCCGCCCTTCCGGGCTGACCGCGGTCGCTTCGACTATCACCAGCCCGGCGCCCCCGACCGCCCGGCTGCCGAGGTGTACCAGGTGCCAGTCGTTGGCCAGCCCATCTACCGCCGAGTACTGGCACATCGGCGAGACCGCAATGCGGTTGGGCAGGGTGAGATTGCGCAGGGTCAAGGGCTCGAACAACTGGCTCATGGCATCACTCCGTTCGGTCTTTGTACGAATGGTCCGACACTTTCAAATGTAGACCGGGTTGGCGAACCGAAGCGGAGCAAAATCGGCACTGCAGTCTCAGCCCTCCTCCTTCCAGCCCCCGCCAAGCGCCTTGTACAGCGCCACGCTGGCCTGCAGCCGCGCCTGCCACAGCACCGCCTGCAGGTCCTGGGCGGCGTACAGGGTGCGCTGGGCGTCGAGCAGGGTGAGCAGGTTTTCCGCGCCGGCGCGGTAGCGCGAGTCGGCCAGGGCGAAGGCCAGCCGCGCCTGATGAACCTGTTCATCCTGCGCCTGCAGCCGAGCGTCGAGGCCGGCGATGGCGTTGAGGCCGGACTCCACCTCGGCCAGCGCCACCACGATGCTCTGCCGATAGTCGGCGAGCAGCTCGGTGCGCCGCGCGTCGGCCTGGTCGCGCAGGGCGGACAGCTGGCCGCCGTCGAAGATCGGTGCCAGCAGCGCGGCGGAGAGTTCGTGGAACGGGTCGTCGAGCAGGCTGCCGATGCGCTCGCTGGCGAAACCGCCACCGGCATTCAGCACCACGCGCGGGAACAGCGCCGCCCGGGCCGCGGCCAGGTCGGCATCGGCGGCGGCCAGCTGCGCCTCGGCGCGGGCGATGTCCGGGCGGCGTACCAGCAGTTGCGCCGGCACGCCGCTGTCGATGCGCGGCGCCGCCAGTCCCTCCGGCAGCGCACCGGCCAGGTGCAGCGACTGCGGCGCCAGGCCGAGCAGCACGCCGAGGGTGACTTCGCTCTGGTTCAGCTGCTGGCGCAGGGCGGCCACTTCACCGCGCCGCCCGGCCACCAGCGCGCGCTGCTGGGCCAGTTCCAGCGGCATGGCGGCGCCGGCGCGTTCGCGGGACTCCAGGGTGGCGAGAATCCGTTCGGCGCTCGCCAGGTCGAGCTCGGCGATGCGCAGCCGCTCGCCGAAGCCGGCGCGCTCCAGCCAGGCCGTGGCGACGGCGGCGGTGAGGCTCAGGCGCAGGGTGTCGAGGTCGAAACGCGAGGCGCGCCACTGCTCGCCGGCGGCATCGCGCAGGGCGCGGTTGCGGCCCCAGAAGTCCACCTCGTAGCTGGCCTCCAGCGCGGCGCGGTAGTCGTGGCTGGAGTCGCCGTGCCTGACGTCGTAGCGCGACGCGCGCAGCACGCCGTCCAGCGTCGGCAGCAGCGCCGCCCCGGCCAGTTGCACGCCGGCGCGGGCCTGGCGCAGGCGCGCCTCCGCGGCCTGCACGTCATGGCTGTCGCGGCGGGCGCGCTCGACCAGCAGGTCCAGTTCGGCGCTGCCGAAGCGCTTCCACCACTCGGCATCCACCGCATCGGCCTCGCCCGGCACGGAATAGCGCCACTGCGCCGGCAGCTCGGCGGACGGCGCGGGGAGCGGCGGATCGCCGGCGCAGCCGGCCAGCGCCAGGAGCATCCCCAGCGATACTGCCGTACGCCTCATGCATCGCTCCCCAGCGCCACCACCGGATCGAGCCGCGCCGCCTTGCGCGCCGGGGCGAAGCCGAACACCAGCCCGGTCGCCAGCGCGCAGGCGAAGGCGCCGAGGATCGCCGTCAGCGAGAACACCACCGGCACCCCGGCCGCCAGCAGCACGCCGCCGATGGCCAGGCCGATCGCCACGCCGATGGCGCCGCCGACCACGCTGAGCAGCACCGATTCGCTGAGGAACTGGCGCAGGATGTCGCTCTGCCGCGCCCCGGTGGCGACGCGGATGCCGATCTCGCGGGTGCGTTCGCGCACGGTCATCCACATCACGTTCATCACGCCGATGCCGCCGACCAGCAGCGACACCGCGGCGATCAGGCCGAGCATCAGGGTCATGCTGTCCTGCGCCTGGGCCTGCGCCTGCAGCTTGGCGGCGGCGTTGCCGATGGAGAAGTCCTTGCGCCCGTGGCGCTCCAGCAGCAGTTCCTGCATGTCCCGTTCGGCGCGTTCGACCAGCTCCGGCGCAGCGGCGTCGATCACCGCGTAGTCGGGGTGGCTGAACCCCTTGTAGACCCGCGCGCGGCCGGCCTGGTAGGGGATGAAGATCATCTCGTCGTAGTCCTCGACGCCGGAGTCGGCGCCCTTTTCCTTCATCACCCCGATCACCTCGAACAGCGCGCTGCCGACCAGGATCTGCCGGCCCAGCGGGCTGTCGCCGTCGGGGAAGAAATGCTTCCAGGCCTTGTGCCCGAGCACCGCCAGCGGCGCCAGGGCGCGGTCCTCGCTGGCGTTGAAGAAGCGCCCCTGGACCACCGGCCAGCGGTGGATGGCGGGCATGTCCTCGGTGCAGGCGAAGGTGTAGATGGATTTCGACAGGTTGCCGCGGCGCACCGTCAGCGGGTCGCCGATCACCGGCATGGCGTGGCGGATCGACCTGAGGCCGGCCAGCGCCTCCAGGTCGTCGAGGGTCACGTCGCCCCGCGGCCCGCCCTCCGGCGGATGGTCGCCGCCGAGGTACATGATGGTGGCGCCGAGGGAAGCCATCTGCCGCACCACCTGCTGCTTGGTGCCCAGGCCGATGGCGAGCATGGCGATCACCGAGGCCACGCCGATGACGATGCCGAGCAGGGTCAGCGCGGTGCGCAAGCGGTTCAGCCACATCACCCGCCAGGCCGAACGCAGCGCCTCGCCGAGATCGGCGGAGAGGCTGGCGCCGGTGGACTGGCGGGCGCCGGCCAGGTCAGGCACGGGCAGCGCCTGCTGCACCGGCGCGCTGCCGGAATCGCTGACCACCCGGCCGTCGAGGATCTCGATGACCCGCCGCGCCCGCGCCGCCACCTGGCGGTCGTGGGTGATCAGGATCAGCGTGTGGCCCTCGGCGGACAGTTCGTCGAGCAGCGCCATCACTTCCTCGCCGCTGCGGCTGTCCAGCGCGCCGGTGGGCTCGTCGGCGAGGATGATGCGGCCGCCGTTCATCAGCGCGCGGGCGATGGAAACCCGCTGCTGCTGGCCACCGGAAAGCTGGTTGGGGCGATTCTCCAGGCGCTCGCCGAGGCCCAGCCGGCCGAGCAGTGCGGCGGATCGCGCGGCACGTTCGGCGGCGGAACGACCGGCATACACCGCCGGCACCTCGACATTCTCCCGCGCGCTGCAGGTGGGGATCAGGTGGTAGCCCTGGAACACGAAGCCGAAGGCCTCGCGGCGCAGCCAGGCCAACTGGTCGTCGTCCATGGACGCCACGTCGACGCCGGCGAAGCGGTAGCTGCCGAAGCTGGGCCGGTCGAGGCAGCCGAGCACGTTCATCAGCGTCGACTTGCCGGAGCCCGAGGCGCCGACGATGGCGACGAACTCGCCGGCCTCGATGCGCAGCGACACGCCGTGCAGCACCCTGACCTTCGGGCTGGCGCCGCCGCCATATTCCTTGCCGATGTCGTCCAGCTCGATCAGCGCGGGCTGCGCACTCACCACTGGAACCTCCGCGGCCGGTCGTCCGGGTCCAGCTCGCCGAGCACCAGGGTTTCGCCGCCGGCCAGGCCGTCCAGCACCTCGCCGTCGAGACGGTTGCGCACGCCGATGCGCAGCTCGCGCGGCTTCGCCCTGCCGTCCTCCAGTACCCGCGCGCGATAGCTGCCGCGTTCGCCGGGCACCGCCTCCAGCGCGGCCAGCGGCACCCGCAGCACGTTCTTCGCGGTGGCGTCGACGAAGGACACCTGGGCGGTCATCTGCGGCATCAGAGCGCCGTCGGCGTTGTCCACGTCGAACAGCACGGTGTACTGCACCACCTTGCTGGCGCTCGCCGCCGCGGCCTCGCCGCCTTCCGCGGGCTTCGGTTCCTGCGGCGCCGGCAGCACCTGGCGGACGCTGCCGCTCCAGCTGCGTCCCTCGCCGCCGAGGGTGGTGAAGCGCACCGGCATGCCGACCCGCACGCGGCCGACGTCGGCTTCGGACACGTCGGTCCATACGGTCATCGACGCCAGGTCGGCGATGCGCAGCAGTGCCGGGGTCTGGTAGGTGGCGTTGAGGGTCTGGCCCTCCTCGGCGATCAGCGAGATCACCGTGCCGGCGATCGGCGCGTAGATGCGCGTGTATTCCAGCTGGGTGCGGTCGGCGCCGAGGGTCGAGCGGGTCTGGCGGATCTTCGCTTCCAACTGGCGGATGCGCGCCGCCGCCACCTTGTGCTCGGCCTCGGCGACCTGCACGTCTTCCAGCCGCGTCGAACCGTCGCCGAGCATGCGCTGCTGGCGCGCCTGCTGCTGCGCCGCCAGTTCGAGGCGGGCGCGCTGCTCGGCGAGCTGCGCCTGCAGGTCGGCCAGCTGCGCCTCGCCGGCATCCACCGTGGCCTGGGGAATCCGCGGGTCGATCTCGGCGAGCAGCTGTCCCCTGGCGACCACGTCGCCGGCCTTCACGTGCAGCCGGTCGATCTGCCCGGACACCCGCGCGCCGACTTCCACCTGGGTGCGCGGCCGCAGCGTGCCGATGGCGTTGACCAGCGCTTCGATATCGCCGCGCTCCACCGCTTGCGTCCGATACTTCGCGCCATCGGAACCGAACGACCAGCCGAGACCGCCCAGCAGGACCAGCGCCAGCACCACCAGACCGATCAGCCGGCCCCGCCTGTACCGCAACATCACGACTTCCTTGTATCAGTGCCGGGTCGGCTGCCCACCGGTGAGCGAATCGAGATCGAGGGCCAGGCGGTAGCGCTTCTGCTCGTCGCGCTCCAGCACGCCGCTCTTGTGCAGCCGGCGCAGGGCCTGGCGGATGCAGTTCACCGGGATGTCCAGGTCCTGCTCCTGCAGGCAGGCGTGCAGTTCGAGGGCGGTGCCGCTACGGCAGTAGTAGAGCAGGTCGAGCACCTTCAGCCGCGACATGCTGCAGCGCAGGCCGGCACGCTCCAGCAACTGCCGGGCCGGGCGCGGGGACGAAGGATGGGTGGAAGTGGCGGGCATGCGAGTCTCCTTTCTCGTCTCGTTGTTGTCGGTCCGGGCGGAGCGAATCCGCCGTGTTCATAGATAGAGACGAACGAGAAGGAAAAACCCGCAGGAAAAATCACGCTTTTTTCAGGCCCGCCCCGAAGTGCCACCCCGAAAAAGCCGACGCAGGAGCGTCGAAGGCGGCATTCCCACGCGGGAGCGTGGGAACGATCAGTCCGCCGCTCCCGGCCCGAAACAATTGCTTGCAACTGCAACTGCCGGGTTTTGCCGACTCGTCCGTCCTTATCCATGGCACCCCCGTTCCTTTGGTGTCCTTTGCCCGTCTGCCCGGCGGGCTTCTTTCCACTTCCTGCAGTCGACTCCCCAATGTCCAAGAAATCCCGATCCAGAACCTGGTTCCTGGTGCACAGCTGGCTCGCGCTGCCGATCTGGTTCTTCGTCTTCCTGGTGTGCATCACCGGCACCCTGGCGACCGTGAGCCAGGAGATCGTCTGGCTGGCCAACCCCGCGGTGCGCGCCAGCGCGCCAGACGACGACGCCCCGCGCCTGGGGCATGACGCCATCCTCGCCGCCATCGCGACGCAGCAGCCCGGCGCCTCGCTGCAGCGGCTGCACGTGCCCGGCGAAAGCCATTTCGCGCTGGAGGCCGAAGTCAGCTACCCGGATGGCCGCAACGCCACGCTGTACGTGAACCCCTACAGCGGCCGGGTGCAGGGCAGCAGCCCGCTGTTCGACTTCCGCGAGTTCACCCGCGCCCTGCATGGCTGGTGGCTGGTGCCGTGGACCAACGGCTACAGCTGGGGCTGGTACCTGGTGTCGCTGCTCGGCCTGCCGATGCTGGCTTCGCTGGTCACCGGGCTGGTGGTGTACAAGCGCTTCTGGCGCGGCTTCTTCAGGCCGACCCTGCGCTTCAACCAGGGCGCGCGGATCTTCTGGGGCGATTTCCATCGCCTGACCGGGATCTGGTCGATCTGGTTCATCGCGGTGATTTCCATCACCGGCACCTGGTTCCTGATCCAGGCGCTGCTCTACGACAACCACGTCACCCTCTCCAGCGAGGGCGTGCCGACCATCATCGCCCACGACCAGGTGCCGCTGACCGACGGCAACCCGCCGCCGCGCATCGGCCCGGACCAGGCCATCGCCGCCGCGCAGGCGCGCATCCCCGGCCTGGAGCCGGTCTGGCTGAGCTTCCCCGGCGACGCCTACGGGCATATCGAGGTGACCGGCAAGGCCTGGTACCCGCTGATGTACGAGAGTGCCTCGGTGAACCCCTACGACGGCGCGGTCGAGGCCACCCGCCTGCTCGGCGACCGCAGCGGCGTGGAGTTCGTCACCGAATCCATGCGTCCGCTGCACACCGGCGATTTCGGCGGCCTGTGGATCAAGCTGGTGTGGTTCGTCTTCGGCCTGCTGCTGAGCATGATGGTGCTCAGCGGGCTGCTGGTCTGGAGCAAGCGCACCCTGATCGCCAGCGCCAAGGAACTCCGGCGCGCTTCCTCGGCGAAACTCGCCACCGCCAGCCTGGAGACCAACCAATGAACGCTACCCAGCGAATCTCCGCCCCGCGGCGCCTCTGGCTGCGCTGGCGCTTCCACCTCAGCGCGCTGCTGGTGCTGATCCCGCTCGGCTTCATGCCGGCCTATTTCCACGAGGCGCGGCTCGACCGCGGCCTCGGCGGGCTGGGCGAGCGCGAGGTCGGCGAACTGCAGGTCGGCCCCTGGAGCGTGCGGCTGGCCGAATGGGAAACCGGCGCGCCGGAACTGGAAGGCCGCGCCGGCTACATGAAGGCCTTCACCCTGGCGTTCTGCGGGGAATGCGACCCGCAGGTGCGCGCCGCCTATCTGCGCATCGGCCAGCCACGCGACCTGCGCACCGCCGGAGCGCTGCTGTCGGGCAGCCCGTCGCGGCGTTTCGTCGAAGTGCCGGTGCCTGCGCGGGCGCGCCCGGACGACGCGCTCTGGCTCACCGTCGAAGGCTGGGACGGCAGCGTCCGGCAGACCAGCATCCCATTGGCCCAGGCATCGCCGTCGCTGGTCGCCTGGCTGCAGCAGCGAGGCAAGAACCAATGAAGCGACTTTCCCTGCCGGGCGCCCTGTTCGCCCTGGCCGTCAGCCCGGCCGCCTCCGCCCACGGCCTGTTCTGCGAATGCAAGGCGCTGGATGCCGAACAGGTCCGCTGCATCGCCGGCATGAGCGATGGCAGCGCGGCCCCCGGCGCGACCCTCGACGTGGTCGGCTACGACGGCGGCGTCATCCTGCCCGGCAAGCTGGGCGCCGACTCCAGCCTGACCTTCCGCCGCCCGCCCGGCGAGTTCTACGTGCTCTTCGATCTCGGCCCGGGGCACACGGTGGAGGTCGATCACCGCGACATCAGCGCTCCCTGAGGACGGCCACGGAACGCCGGGATGCGCCACCCGTCCCGGCGCCTTGCTGCCGCGCCGGGCATATCTGTAGAATGAGAATAACTCTCAAATAATTAACCTTCTCATCTCAAGGCCCACCCATGTCGACACCCGACCAGGCCTACCTGCGCCAGGTGCATTTCTATTACCGGGACCATCACGGCCTGGTCCGCAACTGGCTGTACAAGATGCTCGGCAACGCCAGCGACGCGGCGGACCTGGCGCATGACGTGTTCCTGCGCCTGCTGGTGCGCAAGCGCGAGTTCGAGAGCGACAGCCACGTGCGCGCCTATCTGCTCGCGGTGTCGCGCAATGCCTGCATCGACTTCCATCGCCGCCGCCAGGTGGAACAGGCCTGGCTCGATGTGCTGGCCAGCCGCCCGGACGCCTATGCGCCTTCGGAAGAGCAGCGGGCGATGATCCTGGAGGCGCTGGAGCAGGTCCACGCGATGCTCGAAAGGCTGCCGGAGAAGGTCGCCGAAGCCTTCCTGCTGTCCCAGCTGCAGGGCCTCGCCTATCGCGAGATCGCCCAGCGCATGGGACTTTCCGAGCGCACCATCGGCAAGTACATGGCCCAGGCGATGTACCATTGCCTGCTGCTCGAAGCGGAACTCGACGAGGCGCTGGCCAACTGATGAGCACCCGGCCCGACCACTCGACGCTGCAACAGGCCGCCCAGTGGTACGCCCGCCTCGCCGCCGCCCCCGACGATGCCCGGGTGCGGGAGCGCTGGGCGCAGTGGCATGCGCAGAGCGAGGTGAACCGCACCGCCTGGAGCTACGTCGAGCGCATCGGCCAGCGTTTCCAGCCGTTGCAGGACGACGGCGATACCGCCCTGCAGACGCTGCGTTCGGCGCGCCGCGCGCAGCCGACCCGGCGCCAGGCCATGAGTGGCCTCGCCGTGCTGCTCGGCGGCGCATTGCTGGGCTGGGGCGGCTGGCAGAACCAGCGTCTGCGCGCCGGACTGCTGGCCCTGCGCGCAGACCTGCGCAGCGGCACCGGCGAGATGCGCGAGGAACGCCTGGCCGATGGCACGCACATCTGGCTGAACGGCAACAGCGCGCTGGACCTGGACTTCCGCAGCGACCTGCGCCGCCTCCTGCTGCTGCAGGGCGAAGTGCTGATCGAAACGGCCAGGGACGACCGCCCCTTCGTCGTCGAATCCGGCCAGGGCCGCATGCGCGCGCTGGGCACGCGCTTCAGCGTGACCCAGCAGGACGGCGCCACCCGTCTGGCGGTGTTCGACGGCGCGGTGGAAATCCGCACCGCCGACGGCACCTCGCGCCAGGTGATCGAAGCCGGCAGCCAGGTGCGCTTCGACAGCGCCGTCATCGCCGCCGCGCAGCCCGCCGACCCAGCCCGGCAGGCCTGGAGCAAGGGCATCCTCGCGGCCAACGACATGCCGCTCGCGGCCTTCGTCGAGGAGCTGTCGCGCTATCGCCACGGCCATATCGGCGTCGATCCGGCGCTGGCCGACCTGCGGGTGATGGGCAGCTTCCCGCTGCACGACAGCGACCGCGCCCTGGCCATGCTGCAGGGCGCTCTGCCCGTGCGCATCCAGCGCACGCTGCCCTGGTGGGTCAGCATCGAGCCGCGCTGATCGTCGGCAAGATGAAAATTATTTTCATTCGTGCTTCCGGTTTTGCGCGCTCATCCGATTCAGAAGGTGACAACCGCCTGCCCGCTCGAACAAGGACCCCCGAATGTCACCTCGCAAGACCGCTTCACCTCGCGCCACCCTCCGCCGCCTGAGCCTGTGCGTTCCGCTCGCCCTCGGCAGCGCCCTGCCCCTGGCCGCGCTGCACGCCGCCGAGCAGGCGCAGGTGCAGACCCGCCATTACGACATCCCCGCCGGACCGCTGGCCGAACGCCTGAACCGCTTCGCCGCCGAGGCCGGCATCTACCTGGCGGGCGACGGCGCGCTGGCGGCGGGCCGGGAAGCCCAGGCGCTGAAAGGCGACTACAGCGTCGAGCAGGCGCTGGCGGTCATGCTCGCGGGCAGCGGCCTGGAAGCCATGCAGACCGCCGCCGGCCACTACGAGCTGCGTCCGCTGCCGGTCAGCTCCGACGCGCTGGAAATGGGCGCGGTGACCATCTCCGGCAAGGCGCCGGGCGCGACCACCGAAGGCACCGGCTCCTACACTACCTATTCGTCGAGCAGCTCCACGCGCCTCAACCTGACGCCGCAGGAAACCCCGCAGTCGGTCACCGTGCTGACCCGCCAGCGCCTCGACGACCAGAAGCTCGACAACATCAGCGATGCGCTGGAAGCCACCGCCGGCATCACCGTGCTCCGCTCCGGCCTCGGCGCCGATACAGAGCAGTTCTGGTCGCGCGGTTTCGAGATCCGCAACTTCTCCATCGACGGCGTACCCACCTCGTCCCTGCTCGGCAACTACCTGCAGAACACCGCGGCCTACGACCGCGTCGAAGTGGTGCGCGGCGCCACCGGCCTGGTCAGCGGCATGGGCACCCCAGCGGCGACCATCAACCTGATCCGCAAGCGCCCGACCTTCGAACCGCAGGTTTCCCTGACCGCCGAGGCCGGCAGCTGGGACCGCTACGGCACCGGCCTGGACGTCTCCGGTCCACTGAACGACGAAGCCACGGTGCGCGCCCGCCTGGTGGTGGACTACAAGGACCAGCACGCCTGGGTCGACGAATTCCACGAGAAGACCAAGCTGGTCTACGGCATCAGCGAGTTCGACCTGAGCGAGGCCACCCTGCTGACGCTGGGCTTCAGCCACCTCACCGTCAACGTCGACACGCCCATGCGCACCGGCTTCCCGCTGCGCTACAGCAACGGCCACCGCACCGACTTCAAGCGCTCGGCCAACAGCTCGCCGGACTGGACCTACTACGACAACACCGTGGACAACATCTTCGCCTCGGTGGAACAGCGCTTCGACAACGGCTGGAGCGGCAAGGTGGAGCTCAGCCACTCGCGCTACCAGTACGACTCGGTGGTGACCTACCTCGCCGGCGAACTCGACGAGGCCACCGGCGCCGGCGGCGTGATCTGGCCTACGCGCTGGGAATCCGATCCCGAGCAGGACAACCTCGACGCCTACGTCACCGGCCCGTTCTCGCTGTTCGGCAGGGAGCACGAGCTGATCAGCGGCGTGACCCTCTCGCAGGTCCGCGAACTCGACTATCCCGACTACGGCGGCTGGCTCGGGCCGTGGAGCGACTACGACGGCAGCATCCCGAACATCCACACCTGGAACGGCAAGATCGCCGAACCGGTGTTCCAGCAGATCGGCGAGGGCGACACCCGCGAGAACCAGTACGGCGCCTACCTGACCTCGCGCTTCCACCTCACCGACGCCACCAACCTGATCCTCGGCGGCCGGGTGGTCGACTGGAAGCGCACCACCGAGAGCCAGCCGTTCGGCGCGCCGGAGACGAAGAACACCGAACGCGAGAGCGGCGTGTTCATCCCCTACACCGGCCTGACCTACGCGCTGGACGACGTCTGGTCGGTGTACGCCAGCTACACCAAGATCTTCAACCCGCAGGGCTCCTGGGTGCGCGACGCGAACAACCAGCCGCTCGACCCGGAGGAAGGCACCAGCTACGAGACCGGGGTGAAGGCGGCGTTCTACGAAGGCCGGCTGAGTTCCAGCCTGGCGCTGTTCAAGGTCGAGCAGGACAACCTGGCGATCTGGGACGGCGTCGCCTACACCGCCAAGCAGGGCACCACCACCAAGGGCGTGGAGATGGAACTGAACGGCGAGCTGGCGCCCGGCTGGCAGCTCACCAGCGGCTACGCCTACAGCGTGAGCACCGATGACGACGACAAGCGCATCCTCACCGACGTACCGCGCCACAGCCTGAAGGCCTTCACCACCTACAACCTGCCCGGCGAGTGGGACAGGCTCACCGTCGGCGGCGGCTTCAACTGGAGCAGCAAGACCGGCTACGACCTGCACTACTACACCCAGGGCAGCTACTACGTGGCCAACCTGATGGCGCGCTACGACTTCAACGAGCACCTGTCGGGGTCGGTGAACCTGAACAACCTGTTCGACCGCGAGTACTTCAGCAACGTGACCAACTACGGCGTGTACGGCGCGCCGCGCAACCTCATGGCGAGCCTGAAGTACAACTTCTGATCGGGACTCCTGCCTACACGTCTGCGCGGCGCATCCCTCACCCTAACCCTCTCCCGGAGGGAGAGGGGACTGTCCTGAGTTGCCGGTTGGCACGTCATTCATCCCGATGCCAATCTGCCCCTTCTCCCCCTGGAGCGGGGCGCGCAGCCAGGGCTGGGGTGAGGGAATCTCCAACGCCGAACGTCCCGTAGGAGCGAGCTTGCTCGCGAAGTCCTGTGTAGGAGCGGGCCATGCCCGCGACCCGACAATGCCCCGCCCTGCCCCTCAGCGCGGCGCCAGGTGCGCCACCATCAGCTGCACGCTTTCGTTGCCGCGGAACTCGTTGACGTCGAGCTTGTAGGCCATCTCGACCCAGCGCACGGTGGGGTTCGGCCAGATTTCGCGGTCGATGTTGAAGGCGATGCCGTCCAGCTGCCGCGAGCCGCATTCGGTCTTCAGCACCAGCTTCAGGTGGCGCTCGCCGACCAGGCGCTGCTGGACGATCTGGAACACCCCGTGGAACAGCGGCTCGGGGAAATGCTGGCCCCAGGGACCGGCCTGGCGGATCGCCCGCGCCAGCTCCAGGTGGTATTCCTCGGCGCTGAGCTGGCCGTCGGAGAGCAGGCGGCCGGTCAGGTCGTCCTCGTCCAGCTGGCGGCGCACCTCGGCATCGAAGGCGGCGGCGAAGGCGCCGAAGTTCTCCTGCGGCAGCGACAGGCCGGCGGCCATGGCGTGCCCGCCGAACTTGGCGATCAGCCCCGGATGACGCGCCGCCACGGCGTCCAGCGCATCGCGGATGTGGAAGCCCGGCACCGAACGCGCCGAGCCCTTGAGGCTGCCGTCGCCGGCATCGGCGAAGGCGATGGTCGGGCGGTGGTAGCGCTCCTTCAGGCGCGAGGCGAGGATGCCGATCACCCCCTGGTGCCAGTCCGCGTCGAACAGGCAGAGGCCGAACGGCATCTCGTCGAGCGGCAGTTCCTTGAGCTGCGCCAGCGCCTCGCGCTGCATGCCCTGCTCGATGGCCTTGCGGTCCTGGTTCAGCGAATCCAGTTGCGCCGCCATGTCGCGGGCCAGCGCCTCGTCCTCGCAGAGCAGGCATTCGATGCCGAGGGACATGTCGTCCAGCCGCCCCGCGGCGTTCAGGCGCGGGCCGAGGATGAAGCCGAGGTCGGTGGAGGTGATGCGCCGGCAATCGCGCCCGGCCACTTCCAGCAGCGCCCGCAGGCCCGGCCGCGCCCGTCCGGCGCGGATGCGCGCCAGCCCCTGGTGGACCAGGATGCGGTTGTTGGCGTCCAGCGGCACCACGTCGGCGACGCTGCCGAGGGCGACCAGGTCGAGCAGTTCGGCGAGGTTCGGTTCGGCGATGCCGCGCGCGGCGAACCAGCCCGTCTCGCGCAGGCGCGCACGCAGGGCGAGCATCACGTAGAAGATCACGCCGACCCCGGCCATGGCCTTGCTGGGGAAATCGCAGCCCGGCTGGTTGGGATTGACGATGGCGTCCGCCGCCGGCAGTTCCGGGCCCGGCAGGTGGTGGTCGGTGACCAGCACGCGCAGCCCGGCGGCCCGCGCCGCGGCGACGCCATCGATGCTGGAGATGCCGTTGTCCACGGTGACCAGCAGGTCCGGACGCTTCTCCAGCGCCACGGCGACGATTTCCGGGGTCAGGCCGTAGCCGTATTCGAAGCGGTTCGGCACCAGGTAGTCGACCCACTCCACCCCGAGCATGCGCAGCGCCAGCACGCCGACGCTGCTGGCGGTGGCGCCGTCGGCATCGAAGTCGCCGACGATGAGGATGCGCTGGCGACGCTGCAGGGCATCGACCAGCAGTTCGACGGCGGCGTCGATGCCCTTCAACTGCCGGTACGGGATCAGCCGCGCCAGGCCCTTGTCCAGCTCGGCGGCGGACTTCACGCCGCGGGCGGCGTACAGGCGGGTCAGCAGGGGCGGCAGGTCGCCGAGGTCGGGAAGGGTTTGCGGCAGGGGGCGGGGTTCGATGCGCATGAAACGACTCTGTTTCCGTGAGATTCGGGCGTGCTTATCGCTCGCCCATCAGCCATTCGAGCTGCAATTCATGTTGACCATTCTCGTCGGTGACGAAGATCGTCCCCTCGCTGACCATCACCGTCCAGTTGATCGAGCGCGGCAGGTCCTGCGCCAGGGCTTCCAGTGGCTCCTGGGGCAGCGAGGCGACGTTGAGGTTCTTCAGGTGGCGGACGCCATCGAGGACCTTGGTGGTCCATACCCGCAGGTTGCCGTAGGCCAGCAGCGACAGGCGCTCGCAGCGGCGCGAGCACCACACCAGGCGATCGCTGTCCGGCTGGCCGACCTCGATCCAGTGCAGGATGCGGTCGTCCAGGCTCTTCTCCCACAGCGACGGCTCTTCCACGTCCGACAGGCCGCGACCGAAAGCCAGCTGCTCGTTGTACCAGATGACGTAGGCGAGCAGGCGCACCGCCAGGCGTTCCTCGGTTTCCGAGGGATGGCGGGCAACGGTGAAGCGCAGGGTCTCGTAGACGCCGCGATCGAGGTCGGTGAGGCTGATGTCGGCTTTGTAGGGCGTGGCGGAGAGGGCCATGGCGATTCCTGGCGAATGCGGAGGGCGGCAAGTCTACCCTGAAAGCACTGCGTTGGTTGGCCTGGCGGCGCTCAATCTCGCGCGCGACGATCGCCGCCCGGTTCCGATGCCGCCAGTTCGATACGGTTGCGCCCCTTGGCCTTGGCCGCGTACAGCGCCTGGTCGGCCAGTTCGAGCAGCCGCGCCAGGTCGTGGCCGGCCTCCCGGGTGGTGGCGATTCCGATACTGACGCTGAGCTGGCCTTCGGCGATGAACGGCAGCTCGGCGAATTCCCGGCGCACCCGCTCGGCCACCTGGTAGGCGCCTTCGGCGGCGGCCTCGGGCAGCAGGCAGGCGAATTCCTCGCCGCCGATGCGGGCGAAGATGTCCTTGCGACGCATGCGCGATGACGTGATGCGGCTGAACTCGACCAGCACCTGGTCGCCGGCCGGGTGGCCGAAGGCGTCGTTCAGCTGCTTGAAGTTGTCCAGGTCGCAGAGCAGCAGGGCCGCCGACTCGCCACGCTCGGCGCACATGCGCAGCAGCAGCTCGCCGGTATCCATGAAGGCGCGGCGGTTGCCGGCGCCGGTCAGCGGGTCGCTGAGGGCGGCGGAGCGGAACTTCAGCTCGGCGCGTTCCTTGACCATCGCCAGGGCGGCGAAGGCGAGGCCGATGGCGAAGAGCATGGTCTCGAAGATCAGGATGGCGAAGAAGCTGATTCCGCCCTCCGGCACCGGGGCGTAGGGCAACTCGCGATCCAGCACCAGCCGCACGCTGTATACGCCGATGTGCAGGGACAGCAGGAGCAGAATCGGCCGCAGCGAAACCTCGAGCTTCCTGCGGCTGCGCCACAGCTCGCCGCCCGCCAGCACGCAGTAGGCGATGGTCAGCAGCGAGCCGAGCAGGATGCGCGCCGGCAGCGACTCGTAGAACGGCGGCCAGATGCACATCAGCAGCCACAATGCCACGCCGGCGAACACTCCCGGCCAGTGCGGCGGGCGCCCGGCGAAGACGCGCATGGACATCCAGATCATCGCGTAGGAGAAGAACAGCAGCGCGTTGCCGATGACGATGGGCACGTAGTCGATGCCGAGATTGCGCAGGCTGCCGAGGAAGGTCGCCAGGGCGCCGAGCAGCAGCGCCGCGCTCATGTAGCCGAGGGTCGGCTCGCGGCGGCCGCGGTACCAGGCGAAGCACATCAGCCCCCCGACCAGGGTCAGGATGTACAGGTCGACGACCAGCAGTGTCGGGACGCTCAGTTGCATGCCGCCCCCTCGCCCGTCCGGCTCACAGCGTTCCCGTGCCGCGCTGGACGACCATGGAGCAGGAAGGATGCGAAGGCATGCATGGCTCGGCACTCTGTCCCTGTCGGGACAAGCTGTTGGAAGAAGGGATACAGCCTTACTTTACGCGCACCGCGTCTGTGCGCAAATCCTCAAAAATTCCATGGTTTTCTCCGGACTACCCGCAGCGCATCGCTCGCGCTAGAGTCGCGGGCATTGCCTGCCGAATGGAAAATCCGATGAACGTCCCTGCCAAACCCCTCGCCGGCCTGAAAGTGGTCGAACTCGGCACCCTGATCGCCGGCCCGTTCGCCTCGCGCATCTGCGCCGAATTCGGCGCCGAGGTGATCAAGGTCGAATCGCCGGACGGCGGCGACCCGCTGCGCAAATGGCGCAAGCTGTACGAAGGCACGTCGCTGTGGTGGTTCGTGCAGGCGCGCAACAAGCGCTCGCTGACCCTCAACCTCAAGCACCCGGAAGGCCGCGAGATCCTGAAGAAGCTGCTGGCCGACGCGGACATCCTGATCGAGAACTTCCGCCCCGGCGTGCTGGAGAAGCTCGGTTTCAGTTGGGACGTCATCCACGAACTGAACCCGAAGCTGGTGATGGTGCGCCTGTCCGGCTTCGGCCAGACCGGCCCGTACAAGGACCAGCCGGGCTTCGGCGCCGTCGGCGAATCCATGGGCGGCTTGCGCTACATCACCGGCTTCGAGGACCGCCCGCCGGTGCGCACCGGCATCTCCATCGGCGACTCCATCGCCGCGCTGTGGGCGGTGATCGGCGCGCTGATGGCGGTGCGTCACCGCGAGGTCAATGGCGGCCTCGGGCAGATGGTCGACGTGGCGCTGTACGAGGCGATCTTCGCCATGATGGAAAGCATGGTTCCGGAGTTCGACGTGTTCGGCTTCATCCGCGAACGCACGGGCAACATCATGCCCGGCATCACGCCCTCCTCCATCCACACCAGCGCCGACGGCAGGCACGTGCAGATCGGCGCCAACGGCGACGCGATCTTCCGCCGCTTCATGCAGGCCATCGGCCGCGACGACCTGGCCGACGACCCGACCCTGGCCGACAACGCCGGCCGCGACCAGCGCCGCGACGAGCTGTACGGCGTGATCGACCGCTGGGCGCGCTCGCAGACGCTGGAACAGATGCTGGAGCTGTTGAACCGCGCCGAAGTGCCGGCCAGCCGCATCTACTCCGCCGAGGACATGTTCGCCGACCCGCAATTCCTCGCCCGCGAGATGTTCCTCTCGGCGAAGCTGCCGGACGGCAAGCCGTTCAGGATGCCCGGCATAGTGCCCAAGCTGTCCGACACCCCCGGCTCCACCGAATGGATCGGCCCGGCGCTGGGCGAGCACACCGACGGCCTGCTGGCGGAACTGGGCTACGACGCAGCGAGGATCGCCGAGCTGCGCCGCGACGGGGCTGTATAGGTTCCGTCGACCTGCAGGAGCGGGCCATGCGCGCGAATCGCACGCATGGCGTGCTCCTACATGTAGGGCGGATGAAGCGGAACGCTTCATCCGCCGAAGGGCCCGGTGGCGGATGACGCTGGCGCGTCATGCGCCCTACCCGGACACCCAATCGAAACCGTATCAGGTCCCGTAATACAGCACCTGCGCCCGCTGGCGCAGCGCGACGAGCACGTCCTCTTCGATACGCCCTTCCTGGACCAGCAGGTCGCGGCGGATGGCCTGCAGCGCCTCCTCCCCCTCCCTGCCGTCGGCCAGATGCTCTCCGGCGATCACCCGCCGCATCACGACTTCGCCTTCCTCGTTGGCCAGGGTCAGCACGCGTCCGCCATCCGGGCGCGCGGCGCCCAGTTCATGAGCGTAGGGAGCGAAGGTGTCGGTCAGCAGTCTGCTCAGCCGGTCCATCTGTTATCTCCTTGTTTCTGTTCGAAAAAAGACACAGGGAGACTGACCTCCGGGGTGACGACAAAGTTCGCGGAAAACCGATGAAATGCAGGTAAACAAAATGAAAAAACCCGCCAAACGGCGTAATGCTGTTCACTTAAGCATTTGAGCCTCAGCGGGGCCTTCCCTGAAAATCCGATGCCAGACTTCTGGCATCGGATTTTTTATGTCTTTCCAACAGCATCTGCTCGACTTGGGCGACCTGTTCAACTTCTCCGATCTGAGCACCTTCACCCAGAACATTCCGGTCGAGTGGGTGGAATCCGCGCTGCACCTTTCCTCGCAGGCCACCATCCGGCGGCGGCGCCTGCCTGCCGATCAGGTGCTCTGGCTGGTACTGGGCATGGCGCTATTCCGCGATGAGCCCGTCCATGAAGTGGCCAGGCGCCTGAATATCTGCGCCCAGGGCCTGGCTTCCGACCACCTGCTG
>NZ_FNIJ01000014.1 GCF_900103845.1 Pseudomonas jinjuensis | reverse complement strand
CCCTGGGCGTAGCCGGACAGCGCAGCCAGCATCTGGCCGGTCTGGTTGTTGTCGCTGTCGATGGCCTGCTTGCCGAGGATGACCAGCTGCGGCTGTTCCTTGTCGACAACGGCCTTCAGCGCCTTGGCGATGGCCAGGGAGCTCAGTTCGTCGTTGGACTCGACCAGGATCGCGCGGTCGGCGCCCAGGGCCAGGGCGGTACGCAGTTGTTCCTGGGCGGCGTTCGGGCCGACGGAGACGGCGACGATTTCAGTGGCCACGCCTTTCTCTTTCAGGCGTACCGCTTCCTCAACGGCGATTTCGCAGAAGGGGTTCATCGACATCTTGACGTTGGCGAGGTCCACGCCAGAGTTGTCCGCCTTTACGCGAACCTTGACGTTGTAATCGACCACGCGCTTTACAGCGACCAGGATTTTCATGGGGTACTCCGAAAAAGACCGGGCCATTCGGCCCGGAACCAAGGGGACTTGACGCTCCGCGTCGCGCACAGCCGACGCGAAAGGTTTCCAACGCTAACCCATCGCTTTCCATAAATCCCCACCCGAATGGAGTAGCCCCTAGGGGTATTCTTGCGTAGTAAGCGGCTAATCCCCGCAAGGGGAAGGGAATTTTCCGATTGGCAAAACCATGGAGGGGGATGGGGCATCGCCCTCTCCCCTTGCGGGAGAGAGGGGGATTGGAGAGAGGCGGCGTCAGCGCTTCTCTGCGGTGCTGCGCAGGTTCTTCAGCGTGTTCATCGGCGCATCGACCACGAAGCTGTTGGCCAGCCAGGACGGAATGCTGCCGCCCGGCTCGGTCTGCACCTGGTAGGTCACTTCGGTCACGCCCGGCCCCTTCGGCACCAGCCGCCACTCGCCTTCGAGCTTGGGCACGCGGATCTGCCCCGGCACCGCGGGCACGGCCTTCGGGTCGGCCTTCATGTGGCGGATCAGGGTGCCGTCGGCGGTCTTCTCGGTGGTCACGTGGATCACCACGTCACGTCCGGTCACCGGCCAGGGCATGTCGATCTTCGAGTAGGTCCAGTTGTCGCCGGGGCCTTCGGATTTCACCAGGCGCATTTCCGCGCAGGCGTGGATCCACTTGCAGGAACCCGCCACGTCCTCCTGCAGGGCATTGATGGCCTGCACGTCGGCCTTGATGTCGACCACGCCGCGATAGGCCTTGTACTTGGAGCCGGGGACGCTGCTCAGATAGACCTTGATGCCGTCCTCGTCCTTCGCCAGCTGCCAGTCCTCCGCCACGGCGGTACCCGACAGGCCAATGACGGCGGCTGCCACCAGGGTCATTCGCAAAACGCCACGCATGTAGTTCTTCCTCTGCTTATGGTTATCCGGATCGTGGCCAAAGGCCCGATCCTTGCACACTCCGTGACCCTGAACGGGTTTCCGGTCAGGGACGGCGAAAGTATGGCTGCAGATCGGCGGACTTCCAAGCAGTCAGGCGGCGGTGAGGCGTTCCCACTCGGTGAGGATGCGCAAGGCGGCCTCACGGCTGTCGCCACAGCTTTCGGCGTCGGCATCGAAGGCGGAACAGACGGCCGGCCGCTCGGGCTGGCCGAAGATGCGGCAGAGGTTGTCGTCGTCCAGCTGCACGCAGCGGACGCCCGCCGGCTTGCCCTGCGGCATGCCCGGGATGGGGGAGGAAATGGAAGGTGCGATGCAGCAGGCGCCGCAACCGGCTCGGCATTGCATGTCTGGCAGACTCTCTCGCTTGACGATCCGCACCGCTCCGGGCGATGCGGGTGGCGAGAATAATGCCGGCGGGGCACGCCGCCAAGCGCTGCACGTCGGGACCCTGGCGAAAGGCGCCGGCAGGCATTAGGCTGCCCGCCTTGTTCGTGCCGTTCAGCGTCCTTTATATGCAGCAGCCGCTGAAGCTGGATTACCTGTGGGCGGGGTTGTGCATGGTCGGCGCGGTGTATTTCATTTTCCGCGCCTGAGCCGCCGTTCGGCTGGCTCTTTGCGGGAGAGCTCGACGCTTTTGCACTGGGCCGGTCGCGGGCATGGCCCGCTCCTACAGCTCGATGCGGCATCCGGGTAGGGCGCATAACGCGCCAGCGCTATCCGCCATCCCATCGGCGTGGCGTTATCGGCGGATGAAGCGTTCCGCTTCATTCGCCCTACATCTGGACAGGTCGCGGGCATGGCCCGCTCCTACGGGGACGCGAGCCGCGGGATGGAATCCGCGAGGCGGATGTCCTCCATCTCCGCTCAATCCCGCACCTTCAACCGCGTGATCAGGCTGGACGTATCCCAGCGCCCTCCCCCGGCCGCCTGCACCTCGGCGTAGAACTGGTCGACCAGCGCCGTCACCGGCAACTGCGCGCCGTTGCGCCGCGCCTCGTCGAGCAGGATGCCGAAGTCCTTGCGCATCCAGTCCACGGCGAAACCGAAGTCGAAACGACCTTCCAGCATGCTCTGGTGACGGTTCTCCAGCTGCCAGGACTGCGCCGCGCCCTTGCTGATGACTTCCATCGCCGCCTTGGCGTCGAGTCCCGAGCACTGGGCGAAATGCAGCGCCTCGGACAATCCCTGCAGCAGGCCGCCGACGCAGATCTGGTTGACCATCTTGGTCAACTGGCCGCTGCCGACATGCCCCATCAGGCGGATCATCCGCGCATAGGCGCCGATCACCGGCTCGGCGCGCTGGAAAAACTCCGCCTCGCCGCCGGCCATCACCGTGAGAATCCCGCCCTCGGCGCCGGCCTGCCCGCCGGATACCGGCGCATCGAGGAAGCCCAGCTCGCGCTCGGCGGCCAGTACGCCCAGTTCGCGGGCGACCTGGGCCGAGGCGGTGGTGTGGTCGACCAGCACGCTGCCGGGGCGCATGCCGGCCAGCGCGCCGTGTTCGCCGAGCACCACGCTGCGCAGGTCGTCGTCGTTGCCCACGCAGCACATCACGAATTCGGCGTTGCGGGCGGCGTCCCGCGGCGTCTCCGCGAGACTGCCGCCATGCTCCGCCACCCACTGCTCGGCCCGCGCGCGGGTGCGGTTGTAGACGCAGACCTGGTGGTCCTTGCCCTGCAGATGCCCGGCCATGGGATAGCCCATGGTGCCGAGGCCGATGAAAGCGATTTTCGCCATGGCCAGCACTCCCTTCAGAATCAGCCGCGAAGCCTAGCACAGCGGTTTGCCGAGCCCGGAAAGGCCTTCCATACTGCTTGGCAAATCGAGGACAAACCCATGCCCCACTGGCTGGTAATCGACCTTGAAGCCACCACCGAAGAAGGCGGGTGGCCCGTCGAGGAAATGGAAATCATCGAGATCGGCGCCACCCTGGTCAGCGAGGACGACGGCCGCGAGCTGGACCACTTCCAGCGCTTCGTGCGGCCGCAGCGGCGCCCCGTGCTGACCACCTTCTGCCGCGAACTGACGCATATCAGCCAGGACAACGTCGACGCCGCCGAGCCGCTGTGTGCGGTGTGGCCGCAGTTCGAACACTGGCTGGCGCGGCACAACCAGTGCCTGGCGGGCTGGGCCAGCTGGGGCGACTACGACCGCCGCCAGTTGGAACAGGAGTGGCGCCGGCAGAACCTGTGCAGCCAGCTGTGCCGTGTGCGCCACGTCAACCTCAAGCAGCGCTTCGCCGAAGCCCGCCAACTGAAGCGCCCGGTCGGCCTCAACGCCGCCCTGCAGCTGGCCGGCCTGAAGTTCCAGGGCCAGCAGCACCGCGCCCTGGAAGATGCCCGCAATACCGCCCGCCTGCTGCCGCTGGCCCTGCCCGCCTGCGGCTGATCCCCGTTGTAGTGACGATGCCGGTTCGCTTGTGCATACTGGCCGCCCTTTTTTCGCCCCCTCCCAGGAGAGCCCCATGTTCAAGGTCAACGAGTACTTCGACGGCACCGTGAAATCCATCGCCTTCGAAATGGCCGCAGGCCCGGCCACCATCGGCGTGATGGCCCCCGGCGAATACGAATTCGGCACCAGCCAGCTGGAAGTGATGCACGTCGTCGCCGGCGCCCTGACCGTCAAGCTGCCGGGCAGCGACAACTGGGAAACCTTCGCCGCCGGCTCCAACTTCACCGTGCCGGCCAACAGCAAGTTCCAGCTGAAGGTCGCCCAGGACACCGCCTATCTCTGCGAATACCGCTGAGACGGAGCGGGAACGAAAAAACCGGCCTGATGGCCGGTTTTTTTGTTGGCTTCCCTAACCCGCCGCCAGGGCATGCGTAGGGTGGATCAGCTCCATCGATCCACCGTCCCTCGCAAGGGTGGATGAAAAAAACCTCATCCACCCCACGTTTCTTCGCGTCCGAACGCAGGAACGTCAGCGGTCATGCTCGCAATTGATCATCCAGGCCACGCCGAAACGGTCCTCCAGCGCGCCGAACAGCGCCGCCCAGAAGGTCTTCTCCAGCGCCATGGTCACCTTGCCGCCCTCGGCCAGGCCGTCGAAGATGCGTTTCGCGTCGGCCTTGCTGTCGACGTTCACCGACACCGAGACGCCCCTGATGCCCTCGTAGGGCATGCCCTGGCAGGTATCCGAACCCATCAGCACCTGGTCGCCGACCTGCAGGCGCACGTGCATGATGCGCTGCCGCTCCGCCTCCGGGATGCCCATGTCCTCCGGGGCGTCGCTGAAACGCATCATCAGCGGCAACTCGCCGCCCAGGACCCGGGCATAGAGGCGGAAGGCCTCCTCGCATTTGCCGTCGAACGTCAGATAGGCATTCATGTACATCGCGCTACTCCTCTCTATCAGGACTTGCCGGAGATCTGCTGGCGGATGCGCTCTTCCTGCTCGCGCAGCTCCGGGGTGAATTCCTCGCCGAAATCCTCCGCCTCGAAGATCTGGCGGATTTCGATTTCCGATTCGCCGTGGAAGGGATTCGGGCAGCGTTTCACCCAGTCGATGGTTTCCTGCAGCGACGCGGTCTGGAATATCCAGAAGCCGGCGATCAGCTCCCTGGTCTCGGCGAACGGGCCATCGATCACCTCGCGGCGGTCGCCGGAGAATCTCACCCGCGCCCCTCTGGAACTCGGCTGCAGCCCCTCGCCGGCCAGCATCACGCCGGCCCTGGCCAGCTCCTCGTTGTAGGCGCCCATCGCGGCGAGAAGCTTCTCGTCGGGCATGACGCCGGCCTCCGAATCGGCGGTGGCCTTGACTATCACCATGAAGCGCATGTCGTCCTCCTGCTGTGGTTGTCGTGGCTCTGCCAGATGGTCGAACCGGAATGCTGCGAATCGACAAGCAGGCGAGCGTTCCTCGACGGCCGGTCATCCATCGCGGTCCCGGACATGAGCCAATGAGGATAGGCCAAACTCCGGCGAAGCGTCTGGACAAGGCCTGCGTCGATTTCCTACAGTCAGCGGCTCGCCTGGAATCAAGGAACCTGCCCCATGAGCCTGGAATCGGTTCGCGCCTTCTTCGCCGAAAAGGCCCCCGACATCGACATCATCGAACTGGACACCAGCACCGCCACCGTCGCCCTGGCCGCCGAAGCCCATGGCGTCGAGCCGGGGCGGATCGCCAAGACCCTGTCCCTGCGCGTCGGCGAACGCACCGTGCTGGTGGTCGCGCGCGGCGATGCGCGGCTGGACAACCGCAAGCTGAAGGAAGCGCTGGGCGCCAAGGCGCGCATGCTGGCGGCGGAGGAAGTGGCGGAGCTGACCGGCCATCCGGTGGGCGGCGTCTGCCCGTTCGGCCTGGCGACGCCGCTGCCGGTGTATTGCGATGTCTCGCTGCGCGCCTTCGACCAGGTGCTGCCGGCCGCCGGCGCCCTGCACAGCGCCGTGCGCATCGAGCCGGAGCGCCTGGCCTCGCTGGTCGAGGCGAGCTGGGTGGACGTCTGCCAGGAAATCGCCTGAGCGGAATAGCGTGGCGGGTGCAACCCGCCGATACCCAAACGACATCAGTCGTCGCGGGTCAGCACTTCCAGCAGCTCGATCTCGAAGACCAAGTTGGAGTGCGGCTTGATGTGCGCCCCCACCTGGCGTTCGCCATAGCCCAGGTGCGCCGGCACGAATAGCTTGCGCTTGCCGCCGACCTTCATGCCCATCAGTCCGATATCCCAGCCCTTGATCACCCGGCCGGTGCCGATGACGCACTGGAAGGGCCGGCCGCGATCGTAGGACGAGTCGAATTTGGTGCCATCTTCGAGGAAGCCGTTGTATTGCGTAGTGATCAGCGCGCCTTTCACCACTTCCTTGCCGTCGCCCACGACGATGTCTTCGATCTGCAATTCGCTGCTCATGCGCTTCTCTCCTGCATGCGGCAGACCCTGAGTGGCTGCCGGGGCTGCGTTTTTCGCAGGAATCGCGTGGCGTGACAAACGAAAAAGCACAAGGCCCGCATCATGCGGGCCTTGTGCCTTGGGCGCTGATCCTTCAGCTGGGATCAGTATGCCGCTGGCGGATGACAGGCTGGTTACAGCGAAGCGGCCGATTCGGGCAGTTGTAGGGTGAAAAACGCGAAGCGTTTTCCACCTCGTAGGAGCGAGCTTGCTCGCGAACCTCTCTCTGCCCCTATGCTGCCGTCTCCGCCATATCGTCCCGTTCCCATCGCCTCGGCGCGTCTGCAGTCAAGCAAGAGCGTTCGCGAGCAAGCTCGCTCCTACAGGGTTCGGCGTGCTCCTTGTTGGAACCATGTCTATATGCTGGCGGGTTGCACCCGCCCTACGTTCGGGCGAACAGCATCACCTTCAACGCACTGTCCGCGCTGACGTCGGCGAACTCCGGCGGGTTCTCCAGGCGCTCGACGAACGCCAGCTCCGGCGCCTCGGCGGCCATGCCGTCGATGAGGAAATCCGGGGCGACGCCCGGGTCGTTCACGCAGGCCAGCACCCTGCCCCGCTCGCTGAGCAGCTCCGGCAGGCGGCGGAGGATCTTCCGGTAGTCCTGGGTCAGCGCGAAGCTGCCCTTCTGGAACGACGGCGGGTCGACGATCACCAGGTCGTAGGGACCGGACTTCCTGACCTTGCCCCAGGACTTGAACAACTCGTGGCCGAGAAAGCTCACCCGCTCCAGGTCGTGGCCGTTCAGCCGGTGGTTTTCCCGGCCGCGGGTCAGCGCGGCGCGGGCCATGTCAAGGTTGACCACGTGCTCGGCGCCGCCAGCGATGGCGGCGACGGAGAAGCCGCAGGTATAGGCGAACAGGTTCAGCACCCGGCCACCACGCGCATGCTCGCGGACCCAGCGACGGCCGTAGCGCATGTCGAGGAACAGGCCGCTGTTCTGCTTGCGCCCCAGGTCCAGCAGGAAACGCAGGCCGTCCTCGCTGATCACGCACTGGTCGATCGGCTCGCCGAGCAGGTACTCGGTCGTGCTGTCCGGCAGATAACGGTGCTGGAGCAGAAGCGAATGCGCGCCGCTGCCCTGCCAGGCCGGCGTTTCGCCCAGCGCACGGAGCATGGCCTGCAGCGCAGCCAGTTCACCGGCCGCGGGTTCCCTGAACAGCGACACCAGCAACACGCCCTGCAGCCAGTCG
This sequence comes from Pseudomonas jinjuensis, assembly GCF_900103845.1. Lineage (GTDB taxonomy): Bacteria > Pseudomonadota > Gammaproteobacteria > Pseudomonadales > Pseudomonadaceae > Pseudomonas > Pseudomonas jinjuensis. The sequence goes on along the minus strand of NZ_FNIJ01000014.1, from coordinate 178,629 downwards.
GCGGTCAGGTGCTCCAGCCCCTCCCAGCGCCGCCCGCGGCCATGGAACAGGCGGCGGGCTTCGACGGGCGGGGCTTCGAGGGCAGAAATGAGGTGCTGCTGGAGAATGGCGAGGGCTTGCGGGTTCATGGCGGACTGTCACTGGAACGAAGCGCGCCATTCTACCCGCACTGCGGACGATCAGTTGCCCTGGTAGGCGCGCTGCAGCGCCTGCAGGTCCAGCTTCTTCATGCCGAGGAGCGCCGCCATGGTGCGCTGGGACTTTTCCGGATCGCCGTCGGCGACCATCGTGCCGAGCGCCGCCGGCACTATCTGCCAGGACAGACCGAAGCGGTCCTTCAGCCAACCGCACTGCTGCGCGGCCGGGTCGCCGCCGGCGGAAAGCCGGTCCCAGTAATGATCGATTTCCGCCTGGGTCTCGCAGTTCACCTGCAGCGAGACGGCCTCGTTGAAGCTGAACACCGGCCCGCCGTTCAGCGCGGTGAAGGCCACGCCGTCCAGCTCGAAGTCGACGGTCATCACCGAGCCCGGCGGCCTGCCGTGGAGTTCGCGGCCCACCTCGCCATAGTGGCTGACGCGCCGCACGCGGGAGTTGGGAAAGATGCCGATGTAGAACCCGACCGCCTGTTCGGCCTGGTCGTCGAACCACAGGCAGGCGCTGATTCGCTGGACGGACATTGTCGCTTCTCCACTGAAGGCCATGGCCCGACAAGTCTAGGCCGGACGTCGCCGACCGCCGGAAAGATCGGACGAACCAGCCACAAGCGCGGCGGGTCTATCGCCATAGGCATGCCGCAGGGGCCGGCTGATGACTCCGTTCGACTGGCAACGAATCCTTCTCGACCAGTTTCCGCCGCTGTTCCTCGGCGAGGTGCTGCTGCGCGTGGCGTTCGCCTTCCTGGTGGTGTTCGCCTTCCTGAAGATGTCCGGCCGGCGCGGCGTGCGGCAGATTTCCCTGTTCGAGATCCTGGCCATCCTCACCCTCGGCTCGGCGGCCGGCGACGTGGTGCTCTACGAGGACGTCCCGCTGCTGGTGGTGCTGGTGGCGGTCGCCGGCCTGCTGCTGCTCTACCGCCTGACCACCTGGCTGATGGAGCGCCACGCGCCGTTCGGCGCCTGGCTGGAAGGCGAGCCGGTGGTGATCATCCGCGACGGGCTGTACGACACCGGGGCACTGGAGCGGCACAACATCTCCGCCGACGAATTCTTCATGGAGCTGCGCAGCCACAACGTCGAGCATCTCGGCCAGGTGCGCCTGGGCATTCTCGAAGTGAACGGCGACGTCAGCCTGTATTTCTTCAGCGAAGACCAGTTGCGCCCCGGCCTCTCGGTGCTGCCCCGCGAACTGCGGCCGTGCCACGTCGAAGTTCAGGAAAGCGGCCTCTACGCCTGCGAATACTGCGGCCTGCCGCAGCAGCTCGAAGCCGGGCGCCACAACTGCTCGCGCTGCGGCAACGCGCGCTGGTCGAAGGCGCTGCAGCAGCCGTATCGGCCCTCTTCCGCCCGCGCTCTTCCATGAACGATGAGATTCCAGCCGGTTTGCCGGCCGACCTGCGCTACGTCGACGACCGCACGCCCGGCATCCGCCGGCGCAAGCTGCGCGGGCGTTTCGTCTACTTCCAGCCGAGCGGCGAACGCATCCGCGAAGCCGCGGAAATCACCCGCATCGACCAGTTGGCGATCCCGCCGGCCTACCGCGAGGTATGGATCTGCATCGATCCCTGCGGCCACCTGCAGGCCACCGGCCGCGACGCCCGCGGGCGCAAGCAGTACCGCTACCATCCGCGCTGGATCGAGCTCCGCGACGCCGCCAAGTACGAGCGCCTGCTGCGTTTCGGCGAGGCGCTGCCGGGGCTGCGCGGGCGGATCGACGGCTATCTGGCGGAGCCGGGGCTGGGCCGGCAGAAGGTGATGGCGACTGTGGTAGCGCTGCTCGACAACACCCTGATCCGCATCGGCAACCGCCGCTACGCCCGGGACAACCGGTCGTTCGGCCTGACCACGCTGTGCAACCGGCACGTGGACGTGTCCGGCAGCACCATCCGCTTCGCCTTTCGCGGCAAGAGCGGCGTGAAGCACAGCGTCCGCATTTCCCACCCGCGGCTGGCGCGGATTCTCCGCCGCTGCCTGGAACTGCCCGGCCAGCAGCTGTTCCAGTACCTGGACGAACAGCGCCAGCGCCGCCCGCTCGGCTCCGGCGACATCAACGACTTCCTGCGCCAGCACGCCGGCGAGGATTTCACCGCCAAGGACTACCGCACCTGGGCCGGCAGCGCCCTGGCGCTGGAGCTTTGCCGCAAGCGGCGCTGCGCCGACGGCGCCACGGCCGGCCGGCAACTGGCGGAAATCGTCGGCCTGGTCGCCGCCGAACTGGGCAACACGCCGGCGATCTGCCGCAAGTGCTACATCCATCCGGCGATCATCGAGGCCTTTCTCGCCGGCGAACTGGCCGGCCTGCGCAAGGCGCGGCGGCGCAAGGGACTGAGCAGCGAGGAAGCGACCCTGCTGGCCTTCCTCCGTCAGCGCTGCCCGAAACGCTGAAGCTGCATCTCGCGCAGGCGGCTGAGAGTGCGGCGGAAGGGAAATTCCAGGTAGCCCCGGGTGTACAGCTCGTCCATCGGCACGGCGGCCTCGACGTACAGCGGCACCTTGCGGTCGTAGCATTCGTCGACCAGCGCGATGAAGCGGCGCACGCCGTCGTCGTGGGGCGACAGCTGCGGCAGTTCGCGGTCGCCGGCCACCACCCGCTCGACGCCATCCTCGGTGCCGCGGGCGATGCGCCCCTCGCGCTGGGCGGCGCTGAGGTTCGGCACCTCGCCGAGAAGAATGCTGCGGAAGCGGTCGCACAGCTCGATGAAGTCCGCCGCCGCCAGCGGCTGCTCGCAGAGGTCGGCGTAACGGCACCACAGTACATCGCTACTGCGCCGCACCACCTCGATGGAGCGATGCGCCAGCCGCAGCGGCTCGCTGCTGCCGGCCTCCGCCGAGAGTTCCCCGAACAGCGCCGGCAGCGCACTTGGCGCTCCGGCCTGCCGGACGAAATAGCGCTGCAGCGCGGCGCCGGGATGCAGGCGGTGATCCTGCCCGCCATCCACCGAAACCACCTGCATGTGTTGCTCGATGGCGGCGATGGCCGGCAGCAGGCGCTGGCGGTTGAAGCCGTCGGCATACAGCTGTTCCGGCGGCTGGTTGGAGGTGGCGACCATCACCACGTTCTGCTCGAACATCGCCTGCAGCAGGCCGCCGAGCAGCATGGCGTCGCCGATGTCGTTGACGAACAGCTCGTCGAAGCACAGCACCCGCACCTCTTCCGCCAGCTCGCGGGCCAGCGCGCGCAGCGGGTCGGCGGTGCCGGTGAGCTGGAACAGGCGGCGGTGCACCCATTGCATGAAGTGATGGAAGTGCTGGCGCCGGGCGGGCACCCGCAGGCTCTGGTGGAAGCGGTCCATCAGCCAGGTCTTGCCGCGCCCCACCGGTCCCCAGAGGTAGACGCCGGTCGTCTTTTCGCCACGGTGCAGCGCCAACTGGCACTGCTCCAGCAGCGTGGCGGCGTGCAGCTGCGCGGAATCGGGGGCGAAGCCGAGAACATCCACGGCATGCCGGTAGGCGGCCAGGGGCGAAAGATCGGTGAGGGCACTGGTCATCGAGCGCGGTAATCCATCTGCGGCTGCGGCCGCGGGTAAAAAACGCACAGCTTACCGGATACTCCGCCCGGCGTTGCTAAGCTGAATTTCCCAGGCCCGCAGGAGGACCCGCCATGACCCGCAAGATCGCACTCATCACCGGCGCCAGCCGCGGCCTCGGCCGCAACGCCGCGCTGCATCTGGCCGCCCAGGGCGTCGACATCATCGGCACCTACCGTAGCCAGGCCGACGAGGCCCGCGCCACCGCCGCGGAGATCGAGAAGCTCGGCGCCCGCGCCGCCATGCTGGCGCTGGACGTCGGCGACAGTTCGAGCTTCACCGACTTCGTCCATCAGGTGGCGTCGGTGCTCAACGACCGTTTCGGCTGCCCGGAATTCGACTTCCTGATCAACAACGCCGGCATCGGCATCAACGCGCCCTTCGCCGAAACCACCGAGGAGCAGTTCGACCAGCTCCTCGCCATTCACTTCAAGGGTCCGTTCTTCCTGACCCAGAAGCTGCTGCCGCTGATCGCCGACGGCGGCCGCATCCTCAACGTCTCCAGCGGCCTGGCGCGCTTCTCGCTGCCCGGCTTCGCCGCCTACGGCGCGATGAAGGGCGCCATGGAGGTGCTGACCCGCTACCAGGCCCAGGAACTCGGCCCGCGCGGCATCACGGTGAACGTGCTTGCACCCGGCGCCATCGAGACCGACTTCGGCGGCGGCGTGGTGCGCGACGATGCCGAGATGAACCGGCAGATCGCCTCGGGAACCGCCCTGGGGCGGGTGGGCGTGCCGGACGACGTCGGCGGCGCCATCGCCGCCCTGCTCGCCGACGGCACCCGCTGGATCAACGGCCAGCGCATCGAGGTGGCCGGGGGGATATTCCTCTGACGGGAGTTCCTCTCCCCCTTTGAGCATCGGCACCGGGATGCATTTCGTGCCAACCGGCGATCTCAGGCGCAGGAGCCAGCTTGCTGGCGAACGAAGCGCGGTGTGCGGCTGGATATCCCGTTCGCGAGCAAGCTCGCTCCTGCAGTGGGTTCTGCGCCGGGCATTCCAAACGAAAAAGCCACCCGAAGGTGGCTTTTTCCCAGCGATCGGGCTCAGAGCGCCTTGCCGGTCTTGTACAGGTTCTCGTAGCAGAAGTTGGTCGCCTCGATGTAACCCTCGGCGCTGCCGCAGTCGAAACGCTTGCCCTTGAACTTGTACGCCAGCACGCAGCCGTCCTGGGCCTGCTTCATCAGGGCGTCGGTGATCTGGATTTCACCGCCCTTGCCCGGCTCGGTCTGCTCGATCAGCTCGAAGATGTCCGGGGTCAGGATGTAGCGGCCGATGATCGCCAGGTTGGACGGCGCCTCTTCCGGCTTCGGCTTCTCGACCATCTTGTTCACGCGGAAGATGTCGTCGCGGATCATCTCGCCGGAGATCACGCCGTACTTGTTGGTCTCTTCCGGCGGCACTTCCTGGATGGCCACGATGGAGCAGCGGAACTGGTTGTACAGCTTGACCATCTGCTTGAGGACGCTGTCGCCTTCCAGGTTCAGGCAGAGGTCGTCCGCCAGGACCACGGCGAACGGCTCGTCGCCGATCAGCGGGCGGCCGGTGAGGATGGCGTGGCCCAGGCCCTTCATTTCGACCTGGCGGGTGTAGGAGAAGGTGCACTCGTCGATCAGGCGACGGATGCCGACCAGGTACTTCTCCTTGTCGGTGTTGCGAATCTGGGTTTCCAGCTCGTAGCTGATGTCGAAGTGGTCTTCCAGGGCGCGCTTGCCGCGACCGGTGACGATGCCGATTTCCGACAGGCCGGCCTCCAGGGCTTCTTCAACCGCATACTGGATCAGCGGCTTGTTGACCACCGGCAGCATTTCCTTGGGCATCGCCTTGGTGGCAGGGAGGAAGCGAGTGCCGTAGCCGGCGGCCGGGAACAGACATTTCTTGATCATGGGAGTCCTTCAGGTGGGACAGCTGTACGAGGTGCGCGAAGTCTAGTCAGGCGGAGTCCGCATTAGCAATGCCCGCGCCATCCTTTGGCCAGCGCGGGCCCTGGCATCAGACAAGCGAGTCCGCAGCCGGTTCTATCCATTTCCGCCGGAGTTCCCTCACTCTCCCGCCAGATGCCGGTGCAGGTTCCAGCGGACCACGCCCCAGATGGACAAATTGTCGCCCTCGGCGATGCGGATCGGCGGGTAGCGGTCGTTCGCCGCCAGCAGGGCGAAGGCGCCATCGAGGATGCCCAGGCGCCGCACCATCGGCTCGCCGTTCACCGCCGCGACCACCACTTCCCCGGCGCAGGCCAGCGCCGAGCGGTCCACCACCAGCAGGTCATCGTCGTGTATTCCCGCGCCTGTCATGCCGTCGCCATGTGCGCGGACTATGCACGTATGGGAGTTGTGCAGTTCCAGCAGCGCATCCAGGGAAACGCCGTCCTGCGGGCGTGGCTGGTCGGGCGCCGCCATCAGGGAATGCGCGTGGCGGGACAGGACGGCCGCGCCGGAGCCGGGCATGAAGCATGAGGTAGCGGTCATGATGGAATACCTGCACGAATACTGTATATTCATACAGATAACAGAAGAATCGGCAGCCGGCAAGCCACTCGCAGCCGGCCAACTGCAACCACTCGGCTGGAAGCGTTGTCCGGGCATTGCGCTGGGCTAACCTTACCGGGGCGAGGGCTATCAGCATGAATCCCGGAACATTCGTCACACTCCTCATCCTTGGCTGGCTGCTGCTGGCGGCCGTCACCCTGTGGGCCCTGCTTCGCGTGCACCGCCGCAAGGTGCGTCTGCACAAGGCCAGGACCGAGCCGCAACGCACTCCCGTCCCGCACTGATCTCGATGCAAGTTGCCGTGCATTTCGCGGCCGATCGTGCAAATTGCATGCTTCAGTCGCCCAAGCGAAACGGCAACCTGCTGATTTTCAACGTTTTCCCTTCCGTCCCGGTTTGGTATGGCTGCTGCAATGGAAAAGCATCAGCAATCCAACCGGAGAAACCCGATGCTCTCCAGCCAACTGCCAGTCACCGATTTCCTGACCCAGCAGTTCCACGAATTCCAGCTCCTGTTCGCACCGCGCCCCGACGGCCGACTGCTGGTCACCCTGAACGACGCGACGGGTGCCTGCGTCCTGTGCCGTGTCATCACTTCCGAGGAACAACGGAACCCGGAATTGCTGGAGGGCCTGGTGGAACGCATCCACAGGGATATCGCCACCCGCGAGGGACCGCTGCAGGACAGCGATGCCGAGCATTTCAAGAAGCACATCGAGCTGCAGAGTTTCCTCGAAGGCAATCCGCCCCTGCGCAAGCGGCGTATCGTCCGCGCGGGGGCGAAGCTGCGGGCCAGGGCCCAGGCGACCGCTGCCGCGGTCCAATGACCGGGCGGGCGGCTCAGGCGGCCCGCCCGTGGGCGGTTTCCGTCGTGGTCGGCAGTATCTGCAGGGTGCGCAGGTCGATCAGGGTGAAATGCCCGCGGCGGTCATCCAGCCAGCCGCCGGTATCGATATGGTGGACGTTGCCGAGGACCACCGGCGCCTGGATCGGCGTGTGCCCGACCACCACCGCCCTCACCCCGGCGACCACCCGCTCATCCGCCGTGTAGATGCGTTCCCGCGACCACTGGCAGATCATCTTCACCTGCTCGAACAGGCGCCTCGGCATGTCCGGGCTGGTCAGCGCCAGGCGCAGGTCGTCCCAGCTGCGCAGCGGACAGTCGGCGTGCACCAGCCCGACCAGTCCATCCGGGGTTTCCACCTCCAGGGCCAGTGGCAGCTCGGCAAGACGCAGGGCGATCCGGCGCTGCTCGCGCTCCGGCAGGTCGATGAACCACTGGCCGCCATTGGCTGCGTAGGTGGCCGCGTCGGCGCGTCCCTCCAGGGCATAGCGGATGGCGAAATCCTCGTGATTGCCCTGCACCGGGAAGAACCACGGCTGGTCCAGCCACTCCAGGGCCTCGCCCGATTCCGGGCCGCGATCCACCAGGTCGCCGACCGAGAACAGGCGATCGACGGCCGGATCGAAACCGGCCACTCCGAGGACGCCACGCAGCCGCGTGAAGTGGCCGTGGATATCGCCGACGGCGATATCGCGCCCCCTCCGGTTCGCCGGAAAATGCCCGAACCTGGCCATGCCGCCACCTCCCGCGATCCCACTCGCGCGGACCACACCTGACGGATCCATACTACGCCTGACGCCGCCCGCGGGTTCCCCGCTGCAAGACCGCGCGTCCCCCGGCGAGCGTCCGATGCAATTGGCTCACGAAACAGGAGAACCCGGATGCTCAGGCACTTGATACCCGTGTTCATGCTCGCCCTGGCGATCGCCCTCGGCGGTTCATCCTGCAATGACTACAGCGGTGGCAGTGGTGACGGCGGTGATGGTGGCAGCTCGCAGCAACGCCAGCCGATGGGTGGAGGCGGCGGTTACTGAATGACGTTCAGGAAAGAAAGAGCCCGGCGCAATGCCGGGCTCTTTCTTTCCGGCCCTCGGGGGAAGGTTCCTGCCCCGCAAGGTGGACTGCATGCCGGCAATCTGTTGAGCTAACCCCTGCGCCGGAAGCCCGGCACATGGACCCACCGACAACGAGAAGCCCCATGCCCTGCCCCATCAGCCGAGAAGACCACTGGATCGAAACACCCCATGGCCGCATGTTCGCCCGTCGCTGGCGGCCGGACGCCGATGTGGCCGGCCATGAGCCCATCGTGCTGTTCCACGACTCCCTGGGCTGCGTGGAGTTGTGGCGGGATTTTCCCGAACAGCTCGCGGCTGCGACCCAGCGTGACGTGATCGCCTACGACCGGCTCGGCTTCGGCCATTCCGATCGCTATTCGGGCGGGTGGTCGGCGGACTTCATCCGCGCCGAGGCGGAACGCTTCTTCCCGCTGCTGCGCGAGCAGCTGGACATCGCCAGCTTCATCGCCTTCGGCCACAGCGTCGGCGGCGCCATGGCGGCGACCTGCGCAGCGCTGTATCCGCAGGCGTGCCGGGCGCTGGTCACCGAGTCGGCGCAGGCGTTCGTGGAGGACCGGACGCTGGACGGCATCCGCCAGGCCCGCGACGAGTTCGCCCAGCCGGGGCAGATGGCGCGCCTGGAGAAGTACCACGGCGACAAGGCCGGCTGGGTGCTGGCGGCCTGGACGGAAACCTGGCTGTCCGGGGAGTTCGCCGACTGGACGCTGGAGCGCATGGTGCCGGCCGTGGATTGCCCGCTGCTGGTGATCCACGGCGCCGAGGACGAATACGGCTCGCTGGTGCACCCGCAACGCATCGCCGCGCTGGCGGCAGGCCGTCGCGAATCGCTGATCCTGCAGGATTGCCACCACGTTCCGCATCGCGAGATGGCGGAGCGGGTGCTGGAGGCGGTGACGCGATTCATTGGTGCGTGATCCACCATGTTGGCGCAGGCACGCGGCAACGGTGGATGAAAAAAGCCTCATCCACCCTACGAAACTGGGCGCGACCGGTCGCGGGCATGGCCCGCTCCTACGGTTTGGCGGAGACCTCTCCCCGCTCAGATCCACTGATCGTTGCGCTTGCGCTTCACCCGCAGCATGGTCGGCAGGATCAGGCCGAGGAACAGCCCGGCGCCGGCGATGCTGCCGCCGTAGACCATGTAGCGCATCAGCACATGCTTGTTCTCGTCGCCCAGCTGCGCCTGCACTTCGCGCAGTTCGGAGCGGGCCTCGTTCAGCTCGCTGTCCAGCGCCTTGCGCGCCGCCTGCAGTTCGTCGATCAGTGCCTTGCGCGAGTCCAGCGTCTCCTGCATGCCCTGCACACGGGTCTTCCAGCTGTCGTTGATGCCTTCCAGTTCGCTGGTCAGCTCCGCCACCTTCCTTTCCAGCTCCGGCAGGCGCTCGGCCTTGCCGGGGACTTCCTGCAGGTCGCGGGTCGGAATCCACACGGTCTTGCCGCTCTCGCTGCGCACCTGGCTGTAGTCGCCCTGGCTGCCGAGCAATTCCAGCTTCTGCCCCGAGGCCAGCGTGCCGACGATGCGGTGCCCGTCGGTCGGGCCGCTGCGCACGTAGGTGGTCAGGCTGTCGCTCACCCAGCGCACGTTGCCGGCGGCCTCCTCGGCCTGCGCCGGGACTCCGGCCATCAGCAGGCCGCCCAACAGGCAGGCCGCGAGGGCTCGGGGCTGGAGCGGAGAAACACAGGCGGGGAAACGAAGGGATAAGGACATGGCGATCTTCACATGGCAATGGAACGAGACCCGCGTCACGGGCGCGATTGACGCCGGCCAGGCGAAGACAGGAGCGCGATCGGAGCGGTCCGTGCCGGAGGGCCGACCGCTGACAGACAGCGGTTGGCCCGTTGGAGTTCACTGCGGGCAAGCGGAACGGGACGGATGGTGCCCGGGCGAAGCCTCGGCCGGCACTACCACCAGCCGCAGCCGGGAAGCCGCTTCCGCGTGCAGATGCAGCGTGTTGCGCGCCACCCGCTTGTGCTGGGCCTGCCCGGGCGCCTCGCCGCTGTTGGGATTGACGTCGAAGCGGGGGAAATTGCTGCTGGATATCTCCAGGCGCAGGCGATGGCCCTTGCGGAACAGGTTACAGGTGGCGAACGGCTCGATCGTCACCCGGAAGCGCTGGTGCGGAACAATGGCCGTGGGCTCGCTCCAGCCGTTGCGGTAGCGGCAGCGGAAGATCCCATCGGTGAGGTTCATGGCGTAGCCCTCGGGGTAGTCCTCGCTGGGCGGATAGACATCCAGCAGCTTGGCGGTGAAGTCCGTGTCAGGGCAGCCGCTCTCCACCCACAGCTCGACCGTGACCGGCCCGGCCACCAGGAGATCGTGTTCCAGCGGCGGCGTGCTGAAGCTGAGCACATCGGGCCGCTCGTTCAGGGGACGCCCCGTACCGCGGGTGCCGAAGAAGCCTGGCGCATCCACCTGGTCGAAGGCCCCGCCGGCAAACACCGGCGCGCCCGAGGTCAACGCCCCACCGATGGTCGGCACGGGATCGTCCGGATCGAAGCGATAGCCAAGGGTGGCCCCGTCAGCGGCCGGCGGTTCCTCGTGCAACTCGCCGGCGGCCGTCAGATAGAGCTCCAGTGGCCGACTGCCGGGCAGCGGCCAGCTCTCGGCGCCGATCCATTTCCCGCCATGGTCCAGCCGGTTCTCCGCGGTTCGCCGGCCGCTGCCGCCGCCCATCAGGAACACCTGCACTGGCGCCGCCAGCCCTGCGCCCGGGCGCCCGGCGAGATGCGTCTCGAACCAGTCGATGCGGCAGGCCAGCCAGTCCCCGGCGATATTGCCGTCGAAGTTCGCCGCCGGGCCGAACTCGACGTTGCCGCTGTGACTGATGTTGCGGTCACCGTGCAGCCAAGGCCCCATCACCAGGCAGTGGCGGCTCTCGTGCACGGCGCTGAGACCGAGGTAGTTGTCCAGCGTGGAGCTGACGTAAGCGTCGTACCAGCTGGACATGAACAGGATCGGCATGTCCGGGATCCGCGAGTAGAAGCCCTTGGCATAGATGCCCAACTGCTGCCAGTAATCGTCGAAGTCGCCGCGCTCCCACTGTTCGAACAGGTAGTCCTCGTACTCGGGAACCTGCCGCAGCGGCGAGTCGCCGCGGCGCCAGGGCATGCGCGCGAACCAGGCGCGGATGTCCTCGGCCTCCAGCGCCGCGCGCAGCGCCGGGTCGGCCTTGGCTGCCGGGCTTTCCTTGGCCTGCTTGAACGCCCAGGTGGCCTGCTTCAGCTCGAACGCCCCGCCCTGGCGGATGCCGCACTGGTAGGCGTCGGCGAAGCCCCCGGAGTCCAGCACCATGGTGCACAGCCCGGGTGGGGCGAGGCAGGCCATCGCCAACTGGGTATGGGCCGCATAGGACAGCCCCATGCTGCCTACCCGGCCATCGCACCAGGGCTGCTCGACGATCCAGGCCAGGCTGTCGTAGCCGTCCGCCCCCTCGTTGACGTACTTGATGAAGTGCCCTTCCGAGCCATGCCGCCCGCGACAATCCTGGAACACGGCGGCGAAACCCCTTTCGGTGAGCTTCAGCGCCATGTCCTCGCGCGACAGGTGGCGGCCGTCCAGGCGCCTTTCCGAGCGCGAGGGCTTGCTCTTGTCGTACGGCGTGCGCTCGATCACCACCGGCCAGGGGCCTGCGCCAACGGCGGGCAAATAGATGTCGGTGGCCAGGCGCACGCCGTCGCGCATCCTGACCATGCGGTCCTTGAGTATCTGCATGGGTAACGCTCGAAGTCGGTGGAACGGGCTCAGTAGCCGATGGATACGGCGATGCTGAGCAGGACGAGGGCGATCACGAGGAAGACCAGGAACAGCGGCAGCACGAAGCGCGCCCATTGCCCCCAGCCGACCTGGGCGGTGGCGAGCAGGACCAGCAGGCCGCTGGAGGTCGGCGTGATCAGGTTGGTCAGGCCGTTGCCAAGCAGGAATGCATAGACGGTGCTCTGCGCGCTGACCCCGGACAGCTGGCCGAGGGGACCGAAGATCGGCATGGTCACGGCCGCCTGCCCCGAGGTGGAAGGGATCAGCACGTCCAGGCCGAGCTGGGCGAAGAACATGCCGTAGGCGGAAACCAGCGGACCGTGGTCGCCCATCAGCGAGGACAAGCCCTGGACGATGCTGTCGAGAACCTGCCCGGTGCTGAGGATGATTTCCACCGCCGTCGCCAGGCCGATCAGCACGCCGGCCATCAGCACCTTCTTCATGCCGTCGACGAAGGCCGCCGCGGCGTCACTCGGCGCCAGTCGCGCGAGGCCGGCGAATGCCACGCTGAGGGCGAGGTAGTAGGCCGACAGTTCCGGGTATTTCCAGTGCCAGCGGTTGGAGGCATACACCAGGAAGCCGATGCCGACCGCCAGCGCCAGCAGGATCGAACCGTGGCGCAGGCCCAGCGGCGCGGCCTGGAAGTCGAACTGGGCGCTGCCGCTGAAGCCCAGCCTGCGGATGCTGTAGAGGACGAAGGCGATGGACACCAGCAGGAACACCAGGTAGGTCGCCACGCGCATGGAAAGCCCGCTGAACACCGGCAGGCCGACCAGCGGCTGGGCGACGCCGAGCACCACCGGATTGGAGATCGAGCCGAGATAGCCGACCTTCACCGAGATCGCGACTATGGCCAGCCCGATGATGTTCGGCAGGCCCATGCGATTGGCCATGGCGACCATCAGCGGAACGATGAGGATGTATTCCTTGGCGAGCCCCATGAAGGTGCTGCCGGCGGAGAACATCAGCATCAGACAGGGCACCAGGACGTAGAGGTTGCCCCGCGTCATGCCGAGCAATCGCTCCAGGCCCAGTTCGATGGTGCCGACCTTGTTCAGCACGCCGAACATGCCGCCGATGAACAGCACCATGAAGATCAGTCCGGCGCGCTTCTCGATGCCCTGGGGAATCGCCATGAACGCCTCGCCCAGGGACACCGGACGGGTCGCCGCATCGTCCTTGCTGCGTGGTTCGAACGACCACAGCTGGCTGATGGAACTGTCCTTCTCCAGGGTGGCGAAGGAACCGGGAACCACCGCGATGCCGTCGCGGCGGAAGGTGCCGGAATCGACCACGTAGGTCAGGAAGACGGCCAGCAGCACGATCACCAGCAGGATGATCGCCGGGTTGACCGGAGTGCTCTTCCGGGAACCGGTGGAATCCTGCGCTGTGCTGGCGGGTGTCGGGTCACCCAGGTGTTGATGGACGGTTGGCATGTTCAGCCCTCGAGTTGTTTTTATGGTCTGCCGGTAAAGCGGAGCGAACACTAGAACAACGCCGGAGAGCCCCACAATCTTATGCGCGAAGCGGGTAAGGCTATGCGCCGAGCGCCTCGCACAGGTGCTCGGCGAAGTTGCGGCTGACCAGCGAGGGCGGCACGTCGCTGCGCAAGACCAGGCCGAAGGAGTAGGACAGCAGCGGCCGGAAGGGCCGCGTGACGATGGGCAGGTGGGAGAAGTCGCTGGCCAGCAGGCTGTTGATGATCGACAGCCCGATGCCTTCGGCGACGAAGCTGCAGGCGGCCCCGACCGAATGCACCTCGACCCGCACCTGCGGCGCGAAGCCGGCGCGGCGCAACGTCAGTTCCAGCTCATGGCGCAGGTTGCGCTGCCGCCCCAGGAGCACCAGTGGCTGGCCACGCAGGTCGGCGGCATGGATCTCGTCCTTCGCGCACAGCGGGTGCCCCTCGGGCAGCACGCAGACACCCTCCGCCTCCAGCAGCGGAATCACCTCGAAGCCCTGCAGCTCGGTGGGCAGGCGCACGAAGGCGAAATCCACGTCGCGATCCAGCACGGCGCGTTCGAGCGTGTCGTAGCCGCCGCTGAGCAGCTCGATCACCACGTCGGGATGCTCCCGCAGGAAGCTCGCGACGATGGGCGGCAGGCGGTGCTGGGCCATGCTGTTGGGCACGCCGACCTTGAGCAGGGTCCGCTGTGAGCTGCCGTGGCGCAGGTCGTCGGCCAGGCGCTGGACCCGCTGCAGGCGGTCCACCAGGTCGCTCACCGCGGGGAGGAAGGCTTCCGCCTCCGGGGTCACCATCAGCCGCCCCTTGCGGCGCAGGAACATGGCGAAGCCCAGGTGCTCCTCCAGTTGCCCGAGCAGCCGGCTGACCGCCGACTGCGACAGGCCCAGGCGCGTCGCTGCGCCGATGGTCGAGCCGGTTTCCATGATGGCCAGGAAGGCCTCCAACTGCTTCAGATTCACCGCTCGCTCCTCTCTCGGTTGGCGACTGCGACGCGCCGGACGCATAGCCCAATGCGCATCGCTCATATCGTTGTGGCGCCCGTTCGGGGCCGTTAGTGTCTGCCGCGAATCGCGACCGCGTCCAGCGGGTTGCCCTGTGCGGCAGCCTCATCCCACGGGTCCGGTTCCCGCTTTCCCGCTGCCACAACAACACAAGAGCCAGCAGAGGAGTCATTCATGCGAGCGTTCACCACCACCGGCGTCATGGCCTACCTCGGCCTGGCCGGATGCGCCCTTCCTTCCGGCCTTGAGGCGGCCGGTTTCGTCGAGGACGCCCAGGGTCGCCTGACCCTGCGCAACTACTACTTCAATGACGGCTACCGCGACGGCGGCGACGACCGTCGGGAGTGGGCGCAAGGCTTCCTGCTCGACCTGCAGTCCGGTTTCACCCGGGGCCGCCTCGGGCTGGGCCTCGATGCCTTGGGCCTGTCCGGCGTACGCCTCGATTCCGGGCGTGGACGCGAAGGCACCGGCCTGCTGCCGGTGCACGACGACGGCCGCGCGGCGAAGGAATTCGGCAGCCTGGGGATCACCGCCAAGGCTCGTTTCGACGACCTGCTGGTCAAGTCCGGTACCCTGCTGCCGAAGATTCCCGTGCTGGTCTACAACGACGGCCGCCTGCTGCCGCAGACCTTCCGCGGCACCCAGGTGGAGTACCGCGGCTTCGACCGGCTGTACCTGCACGCCGGCCACCTCAACCAGTTCAAGGCACGTAACTCCACCGACAGCGTCGACATCTTTCCCCAGGGCTACACGGGCAACGAAGGGACCGATTTCGACTTCGCCGGGGCGACCTTCACACCGAGCAAGCAACTCAGTTTCACCAGCTACTACGGCGAAATGCGCGAGTTCTATCGCCAGCAGTTCTTCGGCATGGTGCATCGCCAGCCGCTGGAAATCGGCTCCCTGACCAGCGACCTGCGCTACTTCATGAGCAGCGATGCCGGCGCCGCGCGCAACGGCGAGGTCGATGCGGACATGTTCAGCGGCCTGTTCACCTACACCCTCGGCGGCCACGCCATCGGCCTCGGCTACCAGAAGCTCTGGGGCGACACCGCCCTGCCCTATGCCAGCGGCAGCACCCTCTACTCGTTCAGCAACGCGTCGGTGAGCAAGTTCATCCAGGCCGAGGAGCAGACCTGGATGCTGCGCTACGACTACGACTTCGCCGCCCAGGGCATCCCCGGCCTGAGCCTGATGGTCCGCTACTACAAGGGCGACCACGGCGTGTACAAGGACCAGGCGGCCAGGGAGCACGAAACCAACACCAACCTCAAGTACGTGGTCCAGGGCGGTCCGCTCAGGGGACTGGGCACGGAACTGCGCCACTCGGTTTCGCGCTCCACCTATGCCGCCGACCGCGACAACTACCGGCTCTACTTCAGCTACACATTCGCCCTCTGGTAGTTCTCTCCCCTGCTTCATCCCTCCTTTTTATTTCCACAGCCCCGCGGTTTCACC
Source organism: Pseudomonas jinjuensis (assembly GCF_900103845.1). GTDB lineage: Bacteria > Pseudomonadota > Gammaproteobacteria > Pseudomonadales > Pseudomonadaceae > Pseudomonas > Pseudomonas jinjuensis. The sequence goes on along the minus strand of NZ_FNIJ01000014.1, from coordinate 162,861 downwards.
TGAAGCCCGGCTCCCCCGCGCGTCCGTTCGCGGGGGCGCCGGGCCGTCATGCCCTCCAGGCGGCCAGGCAGGTGGAGATCATTTCCAGAAGAGCCGCCCTGCCGAAACTGCCCTCGTGCCCCGCGTGGACGACCCGGACCGGCAGCTCGCGCAGGCGCTCCAGGGACCTGACGTAGTCGTCCAGGCAGGCGCCCGGGATGTCCGCCAGCAGCTCCCCGTCGTAGATCACGTCGCCGGAGAACAGCGTGCCCGTGGCCTCCTCGAACAGGGCGATGCTCCCCGGCGAGTGGCCGGGCAGGTGCAGCACCTCGAAGTGGCGGTCGCCCAGGTCGAGCACGTCGTGGTCGCGCAGGAAGCCGGTCGGCGGCGCCGGCTGCAGGGTCCAGGCAGCCGGATCGAAACCGGCATGGGGCAGCGCATCGATGATCAGCCGTTCGGGCCCGAGGTCCGGCATGTACAGCGCCAGCCAGTGATCCTCGTCGAGCACCAGCCGGTCATGCGGGTTGGGCTGGGCGAATGCCGCCGACTCGGCCGCATGGCACAGCCGGCAGTCGAACTCGTGCAGGCCGCCCATGTGATCCAGATGGCTGTGGGTGGCGACCGCCGTGACGGGCTTCTGCAGCAGGTCCCGGGCAGCCTGGCGCAGGCTGCCGACACCCATGCCGGTGTCGACGAACAGGTCCCGCTCCCTCCCGGACACGTGCCAGATGTTGCAGCGCAGCATCGGATGCACGTGGGGCTCCCAGAGCAGGGTGATGCCATCGGAGAAGGTCCGTCTGTCGAACCAGTGGTCGGCGACCTTGAGCGTCATGGCATCAGTCCCCGCTCACCTTCGTCCTGAAGCTGGCCCAGGTGCGGGTCCGCTCGCGCAACGTCTTCCTCGGCAGCGGCTCCTCGCCGAACAGCGTCCTGCGCACCTCTTCCGGCGGGAACAGGATCGGGCTCTCGCGCAGTTCCTTCGTCACCTTGCCGGCCGACGCCAGGTTGGTATTGGCGTAGTAGATGCTGTTGGTCAGCTCCGCCATCGACTCGGCGCTGGTGAGGAACTCGATGAGGTCCCTGGCTTCCCGGGGATGCGGCGCATCGACGGGAATCGCCAGGGTATCGACCCAGACCAGGGTGCCTTCCCTGGGAATCCGGTAGTCGATGGTGAAGTTCTTGCCCGCTGCCTGTGCCTGGTTGCGCGCAGCGACGGCATCGCCGTTGTAGGTCAGGGCGAGACAGATATTGCCGTTCGCCAGGTCGCTGGCCTGCTTGCCGAAGGCGATGTAGCGCAGGTTGGGGCGCAGCTGGGCGAGCAGTTTCCGGACTTCCGCGAGGTCGTCCGGATTCTTGCTGTAGGCGTCCTTGCCCAGGTAGTGCAGCGCGATGCTGAGCACTTCCTGCGGCGAATCGACGATGGCGATGCCGCAGTCCTTCAGCCTGCTGGCGTATTCCGGCTTGAACAGCAGGTCGAAGCTGTCCAGCGGCGCATCCGGGATGCGCTTCTCGACCGCCTCCCGGTTGAACGCCAGGCCCGTCGTGCCCCAGGCGTAGGGCACGGCATGGGCGTTGCCGGGGTCGACCGCCGCGAGCTGGGAGAGCAGTTGCGGGTCGTAGTCGCCGACCTGCGCATAGCTCTGCATGCCCGATGGCTGCAACGCTTTCGCGTGGATCAGCCGGTCGAGCATGGCGATGCCGGGGATGACCACGTCGTAGCCGCTGCCTCCGGTCAGCATTTTCGCTTCGAGCATGTCGGCGCTGTCGAAGGTGTCGTACTGCACCTTGATGCCGGTCTGCTTCTCGAAGCGCGCCAGGGTTTCCGGGGCGATGTAGTCGGCCCAGCCGTACAGGCTCACCGTGCGCTGGGCGTCGGCCGCATGGAGCGTGCCGGCGGCCAGCAGCAGCGCCGAACCGAGGATGGGGAGCAGGGAAGAAAGGGAGCTTTTCATCGGCGAACAAGCCTCTTGTTGGATTGGCCAGACGATTGTTGGCCCCCTGCCCGCATCAAACAATCTATATAATTTTAGCCAACTCCGTTTAGTAAAACTAAATAGATACCATGAACCTTCCTCCCCTGAACGCCTTCCGGGTCTTCGAAACGGTAGCCCGCCTCGGGCATGTCGGTGCCGCGGCCGCGGAATTGCACGTCACGCCGGGCGCGGTCAGCCAGCAGATCAGATCCTTGCAGTCCAGCCTCGGCGTGGAACTCTTCACCCGACAGGGGCGCCACCTGGTCCTGACCCAGGCCGGGCTGACGCTGCACGGCGCGGTGGCCAGGGGGATGCGGGAGATCGGCGAAGGCGTCCGCCAGGTCGTCAGCGAACTGCAGCAGGCCGCCCCGCCGCTGCTGCTGACGATATCCACCGAGCCGGTGTTCGGCGCCTCCTGGCTGTTGCCCAGGCTCTTCGCCTTCCGCGCCGAGCATCCGCACATCCGCCTGCGCGTCATTTCCGCGGCCAAGGCTGCGGAGGTGGACTGGAAGAAGGCCGACATCGCGCTGCTCTACGACGCGCCGCCGTGGGACGGGCTCTGGTGGCGTCCGCTGCGCAGCCTGCACATGTTCCCGGTCTGCTGCCCGCAATTGCTGCACGGGCCGAACGGACTGCGGCAGCCAGCCGACCTAGTGCACCACCGCCTGCTGCACGAGGACGACGGCACGCTCTGGCGCCGCTGGCTGGTGGAAGCCCGGGTGCCCTACCCCGGCGATGCGGACGTGCATATCGAGAGCTTCGGCATCGCCCTGCAGGCCGCCCGCGACGGTTACGGCGTGGCGCTCAGCGACGAGTTCAATTCCTACCGCGACCTGGAGGAAGGACGCCTGGTGCGGCCATTCGCGCTCAAGGTGCCCGCGGGGCTGGACTACTACTGCCTGAGCCTGGAGGAAAGGCGCAATGTGCCCGAGGTGGCGCAGCTGATCGACTGGCTCATGGACCAGGCCGCCCGGGACCTCTTCGGCGCCTGAGTCCTAGCCACCCGCCAGTTCGCACAGGTACTGCCAGGGATAGATACCGCGGTCGTGCCCGTCGCTGAACACCGGTTGCACGCCGTAGCCCTGCGGCTGGATCGCCCGCAGGCGCACTTCCGGGGCGCGGGCATGGCCCGCTTCTACACCGGGCGCTGCGATGTGCCTGTAGGAGCAACTGTCTCGGTATCGTCGAGGGGGAATCTGTTCGCGAGCAAGCTCGCTCCTACAGGTCGACGCCGGCCCATGTAGGAGCCAGCTTGCTGGCGATCGATCATGCCCGCCGGCAATGTGGTGCCGGATGACGTCTCGGTTCGCCAGCAAGCTGGCTCCTATTGAAGAGCGATGCCGCGCTGGTCGATCCGCGTTCAGATGCAGGGCGAATGAAGCGGAACGCTTCATCCGCCGATGAGGCTTACCGGGACGAAGCCGCTGTCTCAGGCGACCACGGGGATCAGCGGGTCCGCGGCAGCCAGGGCTGCGTCGCGGTCGGCGGCCGGCGGATAGATCCAGACGGTGTTGATCTCGGTCTTGATCTTCTTGGCCTCCTCGCGGAGGAAGCGGATCTGGCGGTCCCAGCCTTCGGTGAACAGCGCGCCCCAGGCACCGAGGTCCAGGCAGGTGACGTACTTGGGCTGGCTGTAGGGAATCGGCTCGACGCCCAGCAGGCTGGCCGCCGCGTTGTTGCCGGCCGAACGACCAAGGCCGATCGCGTGCTGGCAGGTCATCAGGGCGTAGTTACCCGCGTCGTCCACCGCGGCGTAGGCCACGTCGCCGGTGGCGAACACGTCGTCCTGGCCGATCACCTTGAGATTACGGTCCACGTGCAGGCGTCCCTGGGCGTTGCGCTCGGCCGGAATCTGCTCGGTCAGCGAGTTGGCCTGCACGCCGGCGGTCCAGACCACGGTGCTGGCTTCGATGCGCTGGCCATCGGACAGGGTGACGCCGTCGGCGTCGATCGACGCCACCGAACTGTCGAGGCGCCATTCCACGCCCAGCTCGACGGATGCCTCGGCGATCAGCGAGCGCGGGCCGTCGCCCAGCGCGGCGCCGATTTCACTGCCGCGGTCGACGATGATGACGTTCACCTCGGCATCCGCGCCCAGTACTTCGCGCAGGCGGGCCGGCATTTCGGCAGCGGTCTCGATGCCGGTGAAGCCGCCGCCGGCGACCACCACGGTATTGCGGGCGCGCGATGGTGGAAGCTGGCCGAGCGAGCGGATGTGCGTTTCCAGGCGCACGGCCTGGTCGATGTCGTCGACATCGAAGGCGTGCTCGATGCCGGCCAGGCGCGGACGGGCCACCTTGCTGCCGCTGGCCAGGACCAGGCGGTCGTATTCCAGGGTCGCGGCAGCGCCCTCGGCATCACGGTACCCGACGGTATTGCTCGCCACGTCGATCCGCTCGGCCGTGCCCCTGATGAACTTCACGCCGACCACCTCGAAGAGCTTGTCGAGCGGCGCGGTCATGCGGTGCACGTTCGGCTCGTAGAAGCGCGGACGGATGCGCAGTTCGGCCTGGGGCGCGAGGACCACGATTTCGGTGCTGCGGTCGCCGTGCCTGTCCAGCAGGCGCGCGGCGCTCAGGGCGCTCCACATGCCAGCGAATCCGGTGCCGATGATCAGGATGCGTTGCTTCATTGGGTTCTCCGCGAGGAAAGGTTGTGCATTGGGTCGAGCGCCTGACGTCGGAGTCGGGAAGTCTTACAGCTGCTCAATAACTACGACTATATTTGTCGTAGTTACAGGGCGCAAGATTTTTCTTGTGCAAAAAATGGCCGGCCATCGAAAAGGTTCTTCCTTCATCAATAAATGGCTTTGTCCATGTCGGCGCAAGCGCCCTGCCTCTTGCGATAGTGGGCGGGTGAACGCAAAATAATACGACCAGATAAGTCGGAGTTATGAATGGCTCTATACAGCGCAGGGGTCGAGTACGGCATCCATTGCCTGCTCTACCTGACGGATACGCGGGGCGATGGCCGCGAATCCACCGTCCGCGTCCTCGCCGAACTGCAGGGCGTGCCCCAGGAGCTCCTGGCCAAGGTCTTCACCAAGCTGGCGAAGGCGAAACTGGTGGTCGCCACCGAAGGCGTGCGAGGCGGATTCAGGCTGGCGAGGCCCGCCGAGGAGATCAGCGTGCTCGATGTGGTGCAGGCCATCGACGGACCCAGGCCGATATTCGAATGCCGGGAGATTCGTGGGCGCTGCGCCGTGTTCGATGGCTCGGCGCCGGACTGGGCGACCAGCGGGACCTGCTCGATCCATGCGCTCATGCTGACTGCGCAGAAGCGCATGGAAGAGGCGCTGGCCCAGCAGACCCTGCTCGACCTCGTGCGCAAGACGGCGCGCAAGGCGCCGCCCTCCTTCGACGAGCAGGTGGTCCGCTGGATGGGTGCCCGCCGCGATGGCGTGACGACTTCCACGGACTGAGCGCCAGAGGTCCGTTCGAGGCTGATGAGGTTGTACTTCTCGCCGGGCTAATGAGTGGCCCGCGTTACCCGGTAGGTCAGCAGTTGCGGGTCGTCATCCGCCTCGATGGCGTGCGCCGGCAGGGGCAATTCGTCCAGCACGGCGCGCCAGAAAGCCAGGGCGGTTTCATCCTGCCGATAGAAACGCACCAGCCAGTCGCTCTCCCCGCCCAGCAAGGTTTGCCTGGCTACGGCGCGGCCAATGCCCCGGCGGCGGTATTTCTTCAGGACGAACAGGTCCGCCAGCTCCAGCGCATCGATACCCGGCAGCTCGCTGCGCTCGACCAGCAGGAAGCCGGCGATGAAGCCGTCGACCAGGATCAGGCTGGCGCTCCAGTGCGGCTCCTGCCAATAGCGCGCCAGATGTTCCTCGTGGATATAGAAGCGGCCGTCGATCTCCACGTCCTCCTGCTCCCAGTCGGAGGACTCGTAGGCATAGAACTGGTAGAGGTTGCGGATCAGCCCGATGTGCTCCGGGCCGGTCGGCAGCAGCTCGATGCTGGTTGCACCATCATTCAGGGACATGACATTCGCTCTTGGGGGACTCTCGGACTGGCCTGCCATTTTCGCCGATGCCGGCAATATCCGGAACGTCGCTGCCGGGATTTCTCCGGCGCTTCGCTCAATCCCCTGAAGTCGGTGGACGGCGCCATGCCCCTCTGCGCGACTACGACGCCGGCGGACCCGCGCCCGCCAGCCTGATCGCACCTCAGCGCACGTAGCGGCCCGGCGCCGGCTCCAGCGCCGGGAAGGCGCGGTTGCCGGGCTTGCGCGGCGCCTTCTTCGAGGCGCCGGAGCGCTCCGTCAGCCATGCCTGCCAGTGCGACCACCAGGAGCCGCCGTGGGCGCTCGCCCCGGCTTTCCAGTCCAGGGGATTCTCGACCAGCTCGGCGCCGGTCACGAAACGCGCCTTGGGATTGCCGGGCGGGTTGAGGATGCTCTGGATGTGGCCGCTGCTGGACAGCACGAACTCGCACTTGCCGCCAAGCAGCCGCGCGGAGCGGTAGCAGGCTTCCCACGGCGTGATGTGGTCGGTCAGCCCAGCCAGGCAGTAGAAGTCCTGGGTGACCCGGGAGAGGTCGATGGGCGTGCCCGCGACTTCCAGCGCATTGGCGCGCGACAGCGGGTTGCTCTTGAACATGTCCACCAGTTCGCCATGCAGGGCTGCCGGCAGGCGGGTGGTGTCGTTGTTCCAATAGAGGATGTCGAACGCCGGCGGCTCCTTGCCAAGCAGGTAGTTGTTCACCCAGTAGTTCCAGATCAGGTCGTTCGGCCGCATCCAGGCGAAGACCCGGGCCATGTCGCGGCCTTCCAGCACGCCCGACTGGTAGGAACGGCGCTTGGCCGCTTCCAGGCTCTTCTCGTCGGCGAACAGGGTGACGTCGCCGTTCATCTCCCAGTCGAGCACGCTGACCATCTGGGTGAAGGCATTCACCTTGTGCTCGCCAAGGGCGGCGTAGTGGCCGAGCAGCGTGACCATGGTGATCGCCCCGGAACAGGCGCCGAGCAGGTTGAGATCGTCGCTGCCGGTGATCGCCAGCACCGCGTCGACCGCCTCCTTGAGCGCCTCGATGTAGGTGGACAGGCCCCATTCGCGCTGCGCCGTGGTCGGGTTGCGCCAGCTCACGACGAAGGTCTGCAGGCCGCTGCCCACGGCATAGCGGACCAGGCTCTTTTCCGGCGTGAGGTCGAACACGTAGTACTTGTTGATCTGCGGCGGGATCACCAGCAGCGGCCGCTCGTGCACCAGTTCGGTGGTCGGCTGGTACTGGATCAGTTCCAGCGCCTCGTTGCGGAACACCACGGCGCCCTCGGTGGTGGCCAGGTTGCCGCCGACCTCGAAGGCGCTCTTGTCCACCTGGCTGGGCATGCCGCCATTGCTGACCAGATCCCTGGCCAGGTTGCCGAGGCCGTCGAGCAGGCTCTTGCCGCCGGTATCCAGCAGGCGCTTGAGCGCGGCGGGGTTGGCCAGGGTGTTGGTCGGCGCCAGGGCGTCGGTGAGCAGGCTGACGACGAACTTGCCGCGGCTGAGTTCCTGTTCGGACAGGCCCGCGCTGTCGAGCCACTCGTCCATCTCGCCGCGCCAGGCCAGGTAGACCTGCATGTAGCGGCGGAACAGCGGGCTCTGCGCCCAGGCCGGATCGCCGAAGCGGCGGTCGCCGGCTTCCGGCTGCAGCTGCGAACGGCCCAGCAGGACGTTCTTCAGCTCGCGGCCCAGGGAAATCGCATGGCCGGCGCTGGTGAACGGGCTGGAGATCGCATGGCGCAGCAGCTTCTGCGTGGTGCCGAGGATGTCGCGTCCCTGCGGGCCGACCACCGGGTTGAGGTTGAGGGTGTTTTCCGCCGCTTGTTGCGACAGAAGGCTTTTCTTCTTGCTCATGACAGAAACCTGAAAGCCCCCCACCGTCTTCGCGGTGGGGCGCATTGAATGAGTTGTGCGGATGTCAGACGCTGCGCGTCTTCAGCAGGAAGTGCGACAGGGCGGGAATCAGGATCAGCGCGCCGAGCATGTTCCAGACGAACATGAAGGTGAGCAGGATGCCCATGTCGGCCTGGAACTTGATCGGCGACCAGGCCCAGGTGACCACGCCCGCGGCGAGGGTGATGCCCACCAGCGCAACCACGCGGCCGGTGAAGGACACCGCCTGGCGGTAGGAGTCCGCCAGCGAGAGGCCCTGGCGCTGGAATTGCAGCTGCACGCTGAGCAGGTACAGCGCGTAGTCCACGCCGATGCCGACACCGAGGGCGATCACCGGCAGGGTGGCGACCTTGACGCCGATGCCCAGCACTACCATCAGCGCCTCGCAGAGGATCGAGGTGAGCACCAGCGGCAGCACCGCCACCAGGGTCGCCCGCCAGCTGCGGAAGGTGATCAGGCAGAACAGGCAGACCGCGGCGTAGACGAAGAACAGCATGGTGCGGTTGGCTTCGTGCACCACCTGGTTGGTCGCCGCCTCGATGCCGGCGCTGCCGGCGGCGAGGAGGAACTGGCGCTCCGGCGTGCTGTTATCCGCCGCGAACTTCTCGGCAATCGCCGCGACCTCCTTCAGGGTCTGCGCCTTGTGGTCCTTGAGGTAGGCGATCACCGGCATCAGCGAGCAGTCGGTGTTGAACAGCTCGGGGTTGTTCACCGAGGCCTGCTGGGCGGCGTAGTTCAGCACGTCCTGGTTGCGCTGCAGGCTGAGGAACTTCGGGTTGCCCTCGTAGGTGCCGGCGGTGATCTGGCGTACCGCGTTGGTCAGCGAGACGGTGGTCTGCACGCCGGGATGCTGCTGCAGGGCCCAGGCCAGGCGGTCGGCGAGGATCAGCGTCTGGTAGTTCAGGCAGCCTTCCGGCGCGGTCTTCACCATCACCGCGAACTGGTCGCTGGACAGCGAGTAGTGCCCGGTGATGTAGGCATTGTCGCGGTTGTAGCGCGAGTCCGCGCGCAGCTCCGGGGCGCCGGCGTCGAGGTCGCCGACCTGCAGCTTCTGGCTGACCAGGAAGCCGCCCGCGCCCAGCGCCACCGACAGCAGCACCGCGCCCAGCGCCCAGCGCCGCTCGGTGAAGCGATCGAGGAAGTCCCAGATGTGACCGAAGCCCTTGTGCTTCGCGGCGTTGGAGTCGATCCGCAGGGCGCGCTCGGCGGCCTTCCTGCCGACACCGACGCAGGACAGCGCCACCGGCATCATCAGCAGGGTGGTGAAGATCAGCACGCCGACGCCGATGCTGGCGGTGATCGCCAGGTCCTGGATGACCGGGATATCGATCAGCATCAGCACGGCGAAGCCGACCACGTCGGCGAGCAGCGCGGTGACCCCGGCGAGGAACAGGCGGCGGAAGGTATTGCGCGCAGCCACCAGCTTGTGGGTGCCACGGCCGATGTCCTGCATGATGCCGTTCATCTTCTGCGCGGCATGGGACACGCCGATGGCGAAGACCAGGAATGGCACGAGGATGGAATACGGGTCCAGCGCATGACCGAACCAGGCGACGATGCCGAGCTGCCAGATCACCGCCATCAGCGAACAGCCGATCACCAGCAGGCTGCTACGCAGGCAACGGGTGTAGGCGAAGATGATCAGGAATGTGGTCACCAGCGCCAGGCCGAAGAAGAACATCACCCGGATCAGGCCGTCGATCAGGTCGCCGACCAGCTTGGCGAAGCCGATCACGCGAATCTTCACCGCGCCCTGCCCTTCCTCGCCGGAAGCCTGTGCCTGCCTGTCGCCGGAATACTCGAAGCGCAGGCGCAGCTTGTCCTCCAGCTCGCGGGAGAACTGGTGGTAGTCGATGGCCTTGCCGTTGGCCGCGTCGCGGTCGAGCAGCGGCACCACCAGCATGGTCGACCTGAAGTCGTTGGCGACGAGGCTGCCGACGATGCCGGCGCGGGCGATGTTCTGCCGCAGCTGTTCGATGCTCGCCGCCTTGCCGTCGTAGCCATCGGGCATCACCGGGCCGCCCTGGAAGCCGTCCTCGGTGACTTCGGTCCAGCGCACGCCGGGCGCCCACAGCGACTTCATCCAGGCGCGGTCGACGCCGGTGCCGAGGAACAACTCGTCATGCACCTGCTTGAGCGCATCCAGGTAGGCCGGGTCGAAGATGTCGCCCTTCGGGTTCTCCACCACGATCCGCACGCTGTTGCCCAGGCCGCGCAGGGAATCGCGGTTGGCCAGGAAGTTCTGGATGTAGGGATGGCCCTGGGGAATCATCTTCTCGAAGCTGGGCCGCAGTTCGAGCCTGGTCACGGCCATGTAGCCGAGCAGCAGGGTCATCAGCAGGATGACGAGCACGAACGGCAGCCGGTTGTTGAACACGATACGCTCCAGCAGGTTTCCGCTGCGCGTATCGAACTCTTCGAGCGTCCGGATTACCGGCATCTCGACATCTTTCATCGCACCCATGATGGGTCGCCTCGCGTTTTATTCTTGTGATTTCGCAACCAGCGTGCGCTGGCTCAATCCACGGTTGCCGACCAGCAGCAGGCCCGCATCGGCACGCACCAGGGCGCCGGCCACCGGCACCAGCGCGCCGGTATCCAGCACGTGGAAGGTGGTGCCGCGGTCGTCGCTGCGCAGCACGTGGCCGGCCTGGCTGAACAGGTACAACCTGCCGTCGGCGCCGCGCGCCGAGGCGGTGATGCTCACCGGCAACCCGGTTTCCACCTTCGTCCAGCTCGCGCCGCCGTCGCCGCTGCGGAAGACGTGCCCGCGCAGACCGTAGGCCAGGACCACGCCGGGCTCGGCAGCAAGGCCGAAGAAACTGCCCTGGTAGGGCGACTGCAGCACCTCGAAGCGCTCGCCGGCCGCGTCTAGACGCAGCAGCAGGCCCTGTTCGCCAGCGAGATAGAGATGCTCACCATCCGAAGCCAGGGCGGTCAGGTGGTAGGCGCTGGGGTTGTCGACGCGGTCGATCCACGGCTGCCAGTGCTGGCCGCCATCGATGGTGCGGAGGATCAGGTTGAAGGCGCCGACCACGAAGCCCTCGCGTTCGTTGGCGAACCAGACGTCGAGGAACGGCTTGTCCGCGCCCTCCTTCGCCAGGCGCTGCGCCTCGTCCTGCCAGTGCTCGACACCGGCATAGCGTTCGGTCATCAGCTGGCCGATCTGCCGGCCGTCGAGCTGCTTCTGCCAGCTGCGTCCGGCATCGGCGCTGTGCAGCACCACGCCGTCGTGGCCGACTGCCCAGCCTTCGTCCGGTGTGGGGAAATGCACGGCGGTGAGGTCGGAGCTGACCGGCACTTCGGCCTGCTGCCAGCTGCTGCCGCCATCATCGGAATACAGGATATGGCCGCGCTGGCCGACTGCGACCAGGCGCTTGCCGGCCTCGGCCACGTCCAGCAGCGGGCTGCGTGCCGCCAGTTCGCTGCGCTGGGCCGGGAGGTCCAGCACGTCGACGAAGGGAGCGGCCTGGCAGATTCCGATGGGCAGCAGCAGTGCCAGGCTCGCCAGGGCGATCCGCTTGTTCAGGTACATAGTGGGGTTACCTCGGAAACGGGCCGCTGCGCCGTGAAGCGGCAGCGGCCATCTACAGCAGGATCAGCGGATGCCGGCGCCAGCCAGCGATTCGGAGGCCCACTGCGACTTGGCCAGCGGGGCCACGTAGTGGATGCCGCCGTACGGGCCGACGATGCCGTTGATGTTGTAGGAGTTGCCCACCAGGTCATAGATCATGAACGGGGTGGAATCCGGCACCTGCTTGTCGTAGCTCTGGCTGAGGAAGGCGAAGGAACCGCGATACAGCTGGCCACGGGCGTCGTACTGGTCGGACGCCAGGGCCACCCAGCTGTCCTCGTCCAGGTAGAAGCGGCGCTTGGCATAGATGTGGCGGGCGCCGGACTTCAGAGTGCCCTCCACCACCCATACGCGGTGCTTCTCCCAGCGCACGTAGTCCGGCGCCAGGTGGTTCGGCGTGGTCACGGACTTGGCGTCCTTGGCGTAGGTCAGCTTGTAGGTGTTGTAGGGCACGACCATTTCCTGCTTGCCCACCAGCTTCCAGTCGTAGCGGTCCAGCGCACCGTTGAAGACGAACACGTCGTCATAGGTGCCGGCGCCGGCGGTACCCGGGTTCGGCGTGTCGTACGCCAGGCTCGGGGCGAGCTTCACGCGGCGCTGGCCGGGCAGGTACTGCCAGGCCTTGCGCGGCACTTCGACGGCATTGGCCGCGTCCTTCAGCATGATCGCCTCGCCGGCGCGGCGGGCCGGGCCGGTGTAGTACAGCTTCATCTGGTAATACACGTCGGTATTGCTGATGGGCTTGTTCAGGTCTTCGTAGATCGGGTAGCTGATGAACGCCTTGCCGGTGGTGGCCAGGGTCGGCACGCCCGCGGAGTCGACGTTCCAGGAGTCGTACTTGGAGTTGATGGTCACGCCCTGGTAGCGCAGCAGGTGGTTCCACATCGCCTCGGCGCCGTTCTGCGGAATCGGGAACGGCACGCCCGGCAGCACGTTATCGATGGCCAGGCCGCCGTTCTCGGACTTGGCGCCGGTGGCGTTCTTCACGCTGTTGTCCAGCACGCCCTGGGGCATCGCCACGGTGCGGTGGGTCGGGAAGACGTCGACGCGGAAGCTCGGGAAGCGCTTGGCCAGCTCGACCGTGGTGGCGCTGAGCAGGTTCTTGTACTGGTCGACGTTCCTGCCGTCGATCACCAGCACCGGCTTCTCGTTGGCGAAGGGATCGGGACGCACGCTGTCACCCGATTTGAAGCCGGCCGGCGCGGAGGTCAGGCCGCCGTCGTAGGCGGGAATCGAGCCGTCGGCGTTGCCGGCCTTGTCGGCGCCGACCAGGGTCAGGCTGGCGCCCAGCCTGGCCGCTTCGGCGGCGGAAACAGCGGCTTGGGCAGTACCGGCGAATGCCACCACAAGGGAAGCCGCCAACAGAGTAGGTACGAATTTCATCTCGTAGGTCTCCTGCCTGGGTTTTCCAGGCGGTGTGGGGATCAGAAGGTGGTCTTGAAGGTCAGGTACATCGCGCCACGGTCTTCCGTGGTTGCTCCGCCGCCGGAGAAGGAGGAATAGCCTCCGGCGTAGCAGGTGTAGCGCTGCGTGGCATCCAGTGCGTTGGGAGTGGAACCGTCGGTGGCGCCGTTGTCGCACTTCTCGGCATCACCGAAGGAATCGACGTACTTCAGGTCGACGAAGTACTGGTTGTAGATGGCGGCGCCGATGCCCACGGAGTAGTTGCCGGTGTCTTCCGCACCGCCACCCTGCACCGGGGAAACGCCGTCGAGGCCGACGTTCACCGACATCGGCGCGCTCAGGTCGACGCCCGGGAACACCTGGAACCAGGTCGGCGTGAAGTTGACCGCGATGCCCCAGTTGTCGCGGGTCGGCTTGTCGATGCCGCGGTAGCTGTCCTTGCCCTTGTAGAGCGCCTCGTTGTGGCTATCGAGCTTCAGCAGGTTGCTGTAGTACAGCTCGCCGAGCAGCGAGGCCGAGTCGAACAGCGGGGTGTCGCCGATCGCCATCAGGCCGTTGAGGGTCCAGTGCAGGGTCTCGCCGGTGGCGCTGAGGCTGTCGCCGTCCTGCGCCACGTCGGTGATCACGCCGGAGCCCGGGACGCGCGGCGGCAGCAGGCCGAGGCCGCCCGCCAGGCCGCCCTGGCCGGGGGCGCTGAGAATCGCCGGGATGCTCGCCAGCGGCATGTTGTGGCGGATGTTCAGGTCGCTGCCGACGCTGACGCCGCCGACATCCTTGGACAGGCTCAGGCCGTAGATGTCGATGTCGTCGCCGTAGGCGAAGGAGTACGAGGTGGTGGCGATGGAACGCTGCACGTTGCCGATCGGGCCGGCCGGCCCCGCGGCGCTCAGGCCACGGCCATCGAGCACGGCCTGCGGCAGGATTTCCGCGGTCTTGCGGTAGTAGACGCCGAGCGTGCCGTTCAGCCATTCCGGCGACCACTTGGCCATGAGGCCCCAGTCGCCGTGGTCGTCCGGCTCGTAGTCCTTGCCGTTACGGATGGTGGTCAGGGTGCCGTTCGGGCCGGCCAGGCCCGGGCCGCCGGTGTGGCCGAGCAGGAAGGACTGGGCGCCGAAGCCCACCAGGTCGGAGCTGCCGTAGTAGGTGCCGGCTTCCGGCAGGCGCGCGGCGTCCCACTCGAAGAAGTACTGGGCGGCGATGGACAGCTCGGGGTTGATGGTGAAGGTGGCGGAAATCTGCTCGCGCGGGACGAACAGCTCCTTCGCCTCGGTGCCCGGGGACTGCGCCAGCTTGGCGAGGTCCAGGCCGGACTGGCCGTAGCTGATCGAGTGCACCGGATTGAGGATGGTCTCGCCCCAGAACACGTTGTGCTGGCCGGCCTTGATGTTGAGCTGCGATTCCTCGCCGATCTCGGTGCCCCAGAACACGAAGGCATCGAGGATCTCGCCGGACGGACCGTTGTAGTAGCGCTGGGCGTAGTTGCTCAGGTGCGGGCTGCCGAAGGCCGGATTGCTGGTGCTCGGCTGGCCGACGATGCTGGAGAAGGCGTCGTTGCCGTTGACGAAGGGGTTGGAGTTGGACCCGGTGTTCTCGTAGGCCTTGTCGTACCAGCTGGCGGCGCTGACGCGGAAGCCCTGCTTGCCCTGGTTGACCACGTCCAGCTCGGTGAGCAGGTCGACGCGGTTGGTGATGTTGGTTCCCGACTTGCGGAAGTTGTAGTCGCCGTCGTTGTTGTTCGGGGTGTTCAGCATGCGCTTGTCGGCACTTTCGGTACGCACGCCGTAGTTGTACTTGATGGTGTTGTCGAAGCGCACCGACCAGTCGGGGTTGCCGGTGTCGACTTCGAACGCCTGTGCACTGGGCGCGCCCAGCGCGGCGGCCAGGATGGCCGTGGCGAGCAGGGTGCGGCGCAAGGTCGGGTGTTGGCTGTGGATCATCGAGCAGGCTCCATTTCTTGTTGTTGTGGTTCGCCCCACCCCTGTCACGCAGGTGCAGGGAAGCACCGCGGCGTGTACGCCACGGGCCAGGGGATGCTTTCGGTCAGTTGTCGAGCAGGCGGATGAAGGCGTCGGCCTGTCGCCAGTCGCCGTATCCGGAGGCCGGGTTCAGGTGGCCGACTTCGCCCAGTTCGACCAGGGTGCTGCCCCAGTCCCGCGCCATCCGCCGCACGGCGTCCAGCGAGGCGAGGTGGTCGTTGCTGCTGGCGGCGACGATGCTCGGGAATGGCAGCGCCTGGCGCGGCAGCGGCAACCAGCCGCCGGCTTCCAGGTCCTCGCGGCTCGGATAGCCCTGCGGCCAGTCGGCGTCGAGATCGGGTGGAGTGACGAGCAGCGCACCCTTGATCCGCCCCAGGTAGCGGGCGGCCCAGTGCGCCACCATCAGCACGCCGGCGCTGTGGGCGACCAGGATCACGGTGTCGTCGATCTGCTCCAGTTCGCGCCGGATGGCTTCCACCCGCGCCGAGCAGTCGAGTTTGCCGGTTTCCAGCGGCGGCACCGAGCGCACCTTCGGCAGGCGTTCGGCGAGCAGGGTCTGCCAGTGTTCCGGCACGTGGTCGCGCAGGCCGGGAACGATCAGGACGGTCGAGCTTTGGTTGTTCACTGCGTGGCCTCTGGCGGGTCGGTGTCTGGGATGGCTACACAGTAAGAAGACCCGGGAACGCCCGCTTTGCATTGAGCGTCAGTGACTTCGCATTTGATGACAGGCGCTGCGGCGAGTCCCCGCGCCTTCAGTTGCGGTAGTGCCAGAGAATCTCCACCACGCGCACGGCGAAGACCACGTAGATCAGGCACAACCCCGCCTGCAGCATCACGTGGTGGCGCAGCTTGCTCAGCTTGAACAGGCCGACGCAGATGTTCGCCAGGGTCAGCAGCGCCGCCACGACGATCAGGCCCCAGCCGGCGACCGTCGAGACGAACAGGCCGAAGAACAGCTCCTCGTGGGTTTTCAGCGTCTGCGTACCGGCGGCGAACAGCAGGGCGCAGAGCACCAGGTTGCGGATATTGTCGAAGACCTGGTTGAGACCGTATTCCACGCGCTCCTGGAAGTTCCTGGGTGGTTCGTTCATCGCAGTTCCCCCTCGTTCCGCTGCCTGGGGAAAAGCGTAGCCAGTGTCGTGAAAGAGATTGCCAGGCCGCGTCGGGCGCGGTTAGCCTGCTTGTCTTTTCGTGACAGCCACAATAATGACAAGAGCGGCGTCCAGCGGCCGGAGGGCACTCCGGTTCCGCGGCGGCGGCTCCAAGCCTGCGAAGCGTTCGACATGACGACCCGAGTTCGTGTTGCCTCCCTGACCAACTACCTCGAAGTGGCCCGGCACCTCGGCCTGAATCCCCGCGAGCTGCTGCGCGAGGCCGGTCTCAGCCAGTCCCTGCTGACCACCGATGCGGAGCAGCGCATCCCCACCGCCCTGGCGGTCAAGCTGCTGGAGGAATCGGCCCGCCTGAGCGACTGCCCCACCTTCGGCCTGCGCATGGCCGAATCGCGGCAGCTCTCCGACTTCGGCGCGATCAGCCTGCTCATCTCCCACCAGGCGACCCTGCGCGACGCGCTGAAGACCATCGTCGAGTACCGCCACCTGCTCAATGAATCCCTGGCCCTGCATATCGAGGAGGTCGGCAATATGGTGATCATCCGCGAGGAGATCATCACCGACCCGCCGATGCACTCGCGCCAGGGCATCGAGCTGGCCATCGGCGTGCTGTTCCGCCTGTGCAGCGCCCTGCTCGGCTCGCACTGGCGACCGACCAGCGTCAACTTCATGCACGACGCGCCGCCGGACCTGCACGTCCACCGCCGCCTGTTCGGCTGCAAGGTGGAGTTCGGCAGCGAGTTCAACGGCATCGTCTGCCCCGCCGCCAGCCTCGACTTCGCCAACCCCCTCGCCGACCCCGGCATGGCGCGCTACGCGCAGCGCTACATCGAATCCCTGGGCCGCCCCGACGAGCAGTCCATCCTCAACGAGGTGCGCAAGGCCATCTACCTGCTGCTGCCGATGGGACACGCCACCATCGAACAGATCGCCCAGTCCCAGGGCATGAACGTGCGCACCCTGCAGCGCCGCCTGGAAGAAGGCGGCGTGACCTTCTCCGACCTGATCAACGAAGTGCGCCGCGAGCTGGTGGTGCGCTACATGGAGAATCCGCGCTACTCGCTGGCGCAGATCGCCGACATGCTCGGCTACTCGGTGCCCAGTTCGTTCACCCGCTGGTTCGCCAGCCAGTTCGGCCAGTCGCCGGCGAGCTGGCGCAGCGAGCATTGCAAGGGCAAGGGCTGAGTCGCACTGCCTGTAGGAGCGAGCTTGCTCGCGAACAAAATGCGCTGAGATACCAAGACAGTTGCTCCTACCCGGCCCATCGCTACCACGGTCCTGCGTGGGAGCGATGGGAACATCCCTACCGGCAGCTCAGTTCGCCACCTTCTCCGCCAGCTCGTTCAGGTCGGTGACCGCCCGGCCCAGATAGAACTCGGCGCCGCCGCGTCCATAGGCCTTCTGCCCCCGCAACTGCGCCCGCACGAAGCGATAGGTGCCGCTGAGCTTGCCCACCTCGCCGGCATATTGCGGATAGCCCGCCTCGAGTTCGGCGAAGCGCTGGCCAACGCTGTCGTCCAGGGCCTGCAGCTCCGTGTCGCTGAGGGCGAAGGCCTGCCGGTCGGGAAGCGGATAGCCGCGCAGCTCGTAGTCCAGCAGCAGCACCGCGAGCGCCTGGCTCTGCGCGCCGAAGGATTCGGAGCGCGGATCGGCCCCGGCGCTGGCGGCCGCCTCGCCGGCGCTCCGCTGCAGCGTCCGCGCCTGCTCCAGCAACTGGCGCACCAGCGCGGGATATTCGTCTGCACGTTCGCGAGGCAGCCCGTCGAGGCTGAGGAACAGGCTCTTCATCGCAGTCAGCGGGCGCTGCAGAGGGTCCGGACGGCCCTGCTGCTGGACCAGCCGTTCCAGGGTGTTCATCTGGTAGAACATCGCGGACAGCTGGTCCTGGTTCGGTTCGCGTTCCCGTGGGTTGAAGTAGGCCATCGCCGAGGCGCAGACCAGCCGGCTGTAGCTGGCGATTTCGCTGAGTTGTCGGGCGTCTTGCGGGCTGGCCCAGGCGGGCAGGCATTGCAGGGAGGACAGCAGGCAAAGCAGGAGCAGGGTCGGTCGCATCATCATGTATCCGTTCTTGTTGTTATTCGGGAACACATATTCATGATTGCGGCCGGCCCATGCGGGCCGGCAGCGAGCCGCAGTCTAATAAAAAAGCCGCGCAGCGTCCGGATGAGCTACTGCCCCGCGGCATGAAACGATGAACTCTCCTTTGCGAGATGTGACGGACCTCCCGGCTACTTCGCCCAGTGCAGCATCGCCAGCACCAGCGCGGCGAGGAAGGCGGTCTCGCCCACCATCAGCAGGATCGGTTTGATTCCGACAGCGGCGAGTTGCTTCAGCTGGGTCTTCATGCCCAGGGCGCTGATCGAGATCACCAGGCACCAGCGCGACACATCGTTGCCGACGCCCTGCACCAGGGACGGTACCCAGCCGGTGCTGTTCAGCGCGGCGAGCAGGGCGAAGCCCACGGCGAACCACGGCAGCAGCGGCGGCCGCTTGCTGCCCGGTTCGGCGCCGCTGGCGCGGGTGATCATCGCCGCGCAGACGATCACCGGCAGGAGCATGGCGACGCGCATCAGCTTGACCACGGTGGCGGTGTCGCCGGTCTCGTGGGACATGCTGTAGCCGGCGCCGACCACCTGGGCCACGTCATGGATGGTGCCGCCGAGGAAGATTCCGGCCTGCTGCGGATCGAGGCCGAAGGCGCGGGCGATCATCGGGTAGAGGATCATCGCCAGGGTCGACAGCGCGGATACGCCGATCACGGTGAACAGCGTGGCCTTTTCCTTCTGCCCGTGGCTGGGCAGCGCGGCGGACAGCGCCAGCGCCGCGGAGGCCCCGCAGATCGCCGTGGCGCCGCCGGAGAGCAGGCCGAACAGCTTGTTGAAGCCCATGGCGCGCGCCGCCACGATCGACACCAGGATGGTCACGCTGACCAGCACCACCACCATCGCCACCGGTTGCCAGCCGAGGGCGGCGATTTCCGTGAAGGTGATGCGCAGGCCGAGCAGCGCGACGCCGACCCGCAGGATTTCGCGGGCGGTGAACTCGATGCCGGCCTTGCACGGGCCTTCGGTGGCGAGGAAGTTCACCGACAGACCGAGCAGCAGGGCGAACAGCATCACCGGCGCGCCGTAGTGATCGGCAAGGAAAGTGGCCGCGGCGGCGACCATGGCGCTGACCAGGATGCCGGGCAGCAGGGTGCGGCTGCGCGATCCCAGCGCAGCGATGGTGGTGGCGGTCATAGGACGAGCTCTCGCGGAATGTCGGTGAAATCGATGAACCAGGCCCCGTCGCGCGACTCCATCGGATAGCGCCTGACGCCGAATCCGCGCTGGCTGGCCATGCAGCCGTCCGCCAGGTTGAAGCGCAGGCCGTGGGCCGGGCACTGCAGCCAGCGGCCTTCCAGCTTGCCGCAGAACAGCGAGGCGCCGGCGTGCGGGCAGCTGTCGTCGATGGCGTAGAACACGCCGTCGAGGAGGAACAGCACGACGGATTTCTCCTCGTGGCGGAACAGGCGCCGCCCGCCCTCCTCCGGCAGCCTGTCCGGCGGAATCTCGACCAGCCGCTTCATGCGCTCAGCTCCATGGGCGCCGTCCGCTGGCGTACCGCGCGGTAGAGCGCCGCGAGGATCAGCTCCGGCGGCTGGGCGCCGACCGTCGACAGTTCTCCCTCGATGACGATGGCCGGTACGCCGACGCTGGCCAGGGTGAGGTCGGTACCCGCATAGGGGCGGCCATCGCCATGCAGATCGTCGGCGAAATCCATGGGGTCGTAGCCGCAGGATTCGGCGAGGCGCAACAGGACCGGCACCTGGCCGATGTCCTCGCCCTGCTGGAAATAGCCAGCGAACAGGCGTTCCAGCAGTGCGTCGGCCTGCTCCGCGCTACCCAGCCCGGCGGCGCGGGCCAGCAGCCGGTGGGCATCGCCGGTATTCGGCATGGTGCGGATGCGCGGGTAGTCGATCTCGACGCCGGCCTGCTCGGCGGCGGCCTGCACGCGGGCCTGGCGTGCGCGAATGGCTTCCTTGCTGCCGAGGCGGCGACCGTAGAACTCGTCGAAAGGCATACCCTGCGCCGGCAGGTCGGGCAGCAGTTGCAGGCCCTTCCAGGCGACCCGGGCGTCCACCTCGGGATGGCTGGGCTTCAGCCAGCGCAGCGCGGTTTCCAGGTTGCGTTTGCCGATCAGGCACCAGGGACAGATGACGTCGAAGGTCATCTGGATGTTCAACAGCGTCATGACGGGACTCACACCACAGCGGTTTTCATGGCCAGCGGGCCGATTTTCTGGATGTCACGCTGGTAGGTGCGCCGGGCGACGCAGAACACCAGGGCGGCAGCGATGCTGATCAGCGGGATCAGCTGGAAGGCGTGGTCGAGGCCGAAGCGGTCGGCCAGCACGCCGGTGAGCCAGGGGCCAGGGGCCAGGCCCAGCAGGTTGTTGGCCAGGGTCAGGGTGGCGAACGCGGTGCCGTGCACCAGCGGGTGGGTCAGGTTGGCGACCATGGCGCCGGCCGGGCCGGAGGTGCCGGTGGTCACCAGCATGCCGAGACCGAGCACCACCAGCTGCGGCATGCCCGGCTGCATGTGGAAGGCGATGGACAGCAGGGTGCAGCTGATCGCGCAGTAGGCGATGGCCAGGGCGATCTTGCGATCCGGCGCGTTGCGGCACATGCGGTCGCTGAGCATGCCGCAGAGGATCATGCCGGCGCCGCCGAGCAGGACGATGATCGCCGAGACCCCGCCGGCCTGGTCGGTGGCCATGCCGTAGTAGCGGTTCAGGTAGCTGGGGAACCAGACCATCACCGCGGCGCCGACGAACAGCTGCAGGCCACTGCCGATGTAGGCACAGATCACCGAGCGGCTGCTGAACAGGGTATGCAGCGGACGCTTGCCGGACTGGGCCTGCTCCGGGGTGGCTTGCGGCGCGCAGACGCGGCGGTCCTTCACCACCAGCGGGTAGACCGCCGCCAGCAGCAGGCCGAACAGCGCCATGCCGACGAACGACCAGCGCCAGCCCAGCTGCTCGGCGAGCACACCGCCGAGGGCCATGCCCAGCACCGAGCCGAACATGCCGCCGGCCATGAAGGCGCCGGTCAGGGTGGCGCGCATGCTGGCGGGGAAGACCGAGAGCACCAGGGCGATGCCGACGCTGCCGTAGGCGGCCTCGCCGACGCCTACCAGGAAGCGCGCGAGGAACATGTGCTGGTAGTTTTCCGCCAGGCCGCAGCCGAGGGTCGCCAGGCTCCAGAGCATGGCCATCAGCGCCAGGCTCCGGGCCCGGCCCCAGCGGTCGGCGACCAGGGAAAGGGGGAAGGTCAGCAGGCCGACCATCAGCGCGACGATGCCGCTGAGCAGGCCGAGCTGCGAATCGCTCAGGCTCCATTCGGCCTTGAGCAGCGGAAACACCGCATTGAGCACCTGCCGCGACATGTAGTCGGAGATCAGCAGGCCGAAGGTCAGGGCGAACACCACCCAGGCGTAGGGACGGGAAACCCGGGGTTCGCTCTGGTGGGAGTCGCCGGCGGCAGCGGGATGGAAGGCCATGGCGGTGAGTACCTTGTTGTTGTTCTGGAAAAAGACAGGTTGCCTGCGATCGGCGCTGGTAAGCGCGACCCGGCAACCTGAAGGTCCGGGGCAATGCGTGGTCGTCCCGGACCGGCTGGCCCTGAGGGGCCATCGATACCGTTCCGTCAGGCGCGCTGTGGCACGCCCTTCTGACCGGCCTGGCGATTGGGCGCCATGCCGTTCATGCGGAGGGTTTCCTCGACATCCTTGTATTGCACGCCGATCCGGTAGATCTCGCGCGCTTCCTTGCCGTTCGCCACTTCGCGACCCAGCTCGTGGGCGACGCGCACGCACTGCTGGATCTGCTCCACCGAGCCCATGCGCTGGCCGCGCTGGCCGATGATGGTGTCCTCGATGCCGCAGCGCGGGTGCAGGCCCATCGCCATGGACATCATGTTGAAGGGCAGCACGTTCTTCAGCAGCGACTCGGCGGTGATGGTGCAGCCGTCCGGGGCGCGGTGGATGAAGTTCATGAAGTTGTGCGGGTTCGGGCCGTCGAAGCCGCCGCCGATGCCGATCCAGGTGAGGTTCAGCGGGCCCAGGTAGACACCCTTGCGCACCAGGCGCTCGAGGGTTTCCAGGGCATGCATGCCGGTCAGCTGGAAGTGCGGCTGGATGTTGGCCGCCTGCAGGCGCTTCAGGTGTTCGGCGACCCAGGCCGGGCCGGCCGGTACGGTCATTTCACTATAGGCCGACTGGAACAGCGGGTTGCTCAGGGAGGTGCCTTCCAGGTACTCCGGATAGAGCAGCTCCATGATGTTCATCTGGGTGGTGTTGATCGCCACGGTGACCTGGTCCGGAGTCGGGGTCAGTTCGGCGAGCATGTGGCGGGTGTCGTCGGACAGCCACTTGGCCGCCTCGCCCTCGTCTTCCGGGGCGAAGGAGATCGAGCCGCCGACCTGGATGATCATGTCCGGCACCGCCTCGCGCACGCCGGCGATCAGCTCGTTGAACTTGGACAGGCGCTTGGAGCCCTTGCCGTCCAGTTCGCGCACGTGCAGGTGCAGTACGGTGGCGCCGGCTTCGTAGCAGTCGACGGCCTTCTGCACCTGCTCCTCCATGGTCACCGGAATGTCTTCCGGGAAGTCTTCCGGCATCCACTCGGGGCCGTAGGGCGCCACGGTGATGACGACCTTTTCCTGGTTCTCGGGGTGCAGCGAATCGTCGAAGAATTGCATGTCGGTGTCCTTCAGCGGGTTGTAAAGGGCCCGACCCGGTGCGCAATGCGAGGGTGACCGGGCGGGCGAAAAGGGGTCAGAACGGCTTGTCGCCGATGATTCCGGCGCGTTCCATCCTGCGGTGGCACGCCGGGTAGTCCATGACGGCGTAGTGCTGGGTGCAGCGGTTGTCCCAGATCGCCACGCTGTTCGGCTGCCAGCGCCAGCGCACCTGGTATTCCGGGATGTACACCTGGCTCACCAGGTAGCGCAGCAGGTCGGCGGCGCCGGGGTTGGCGTCCTGGCCGAAGCGCACGTTGGCCGCCGTGTGGTAGTTGCTGAAATGGGTGGTGAAGGCGTTGACGAAGAGGATCTTCTCGCCGGTTTCCGGATGGGTGCGCACCACCGGGTGCTCGGCGTCCGGATACATTTCCTTCAGCGCCAGGCGCTTCTCGATCGGCATGGCCGCGCCGAAGCTCGCCTCGATGCTGTGGCGGGCGCGCAGGTCGGCGATCTTCGCCTTGATCTCGGCCGGCAGCATCTCGTAGGCCAGCGCCATGTTCGCCC
Organism: Pseudomonas jinjuensis; assembly: GCF_900103845.1. Lineage (GTDB taxonomy): Bacteria > Pseudomonadota > Gammaproteobacteria > Pseudomonadales > Pseudomonadaceae > Pseudomonas > Pseudomonas jinjuensis. The sequence goes on along the minus strand of NZ_FNIJ01000014.1, from coordinate 139,680 downwards.
ACATGGTGTCGCCGCCCACCGGCGGGCACTCGATGCAGCGCAGCACGCAGCCCATCGGCGGGATCTCGCGCCAGGTGGCGTCGGTGTGCCAGGCGTTCTCGTAGCGGTCGTTGGGCTGGTCGGGGTTCTTGTAGATGCGCACCAGGCCCGGATGCTCCGGATCGCTGCCGGCCACCGGGTGGTCTTCCAGCTCGCCGAAGCGGCGGGCGAAGGCCACGTGGTCGGCGCGGCTGATGTCCTGGTCGCGCAGGAACAGCACCTTGTGCCTGAGCAGTTGTTCCTTGATCGCGGCGAACAGGCCGTCGTCGCGGGCGGCATCGCCGAGGTTGACGCCGCTGATTTCGGCGCCGATGGAGCAGGTCAGTCGTTCAACGCGCATGATCGATGTTCCCTCAGAGGACGAAGATCGAAGAGCCGGTGGTCTTGCGCGATTCCAGGTCGCGATGGGCCTGTACCGCGTCCTCCAGCGCGTAGTGCTGGTTGATCTCGATGCGGATGCGGCCGCTGCCGACGTGGTCGAACAGCTCGCCGATCAGCTCGGCCTTTTCCGCCGGATCGGCGATGTAGTCGGCCAGCGCCGGGCGGGTGACGAACAGCGAGCCCTTCATCGCCAGCAGGACCGGATCGAACGGCGGGATCGGGCCGGACGCGGTGCCCACGCAGACCAGCAGGCCGCGGCGCTTGAGCGAATCCAGCGAGGCCATGAAGGTGTTCTTGCCGACGCTGTCGAAGACCACGTCGACGCCGCGGCCGCCGGTCAGTTCGCGAACGCGGGCAGCGATGTCTTCCTCGCTGTAGTTGATGACGTGGTCGCAGCCGTGGGCACGGGCGACTTCCGCCTTGGCCGGGCTGGAAACGGTGCCGATCACGTTCAGGCCGAGCAGCTTCGCCCACTGCGAGACGATCAGGCCGACACCGCCGGCGGCGGCGTGCAGGAGGATGCTGTCGCCTTCCTTGAAGGCGTGGATCCTGCGCATCAGGTAGGCGGAGGTCAGGCCGCGCATGGTCATCGCCGCGGCGGTCTCGAAGGCGATGGTCTCCGGCAGCTTGATCAGCGGCGCGGCCGGGATCAGGCGTTCGGTGCTGTAGGCGCCGAGGGTGTTGAGGAAGCCGGTGTAGGTGACGCGGTCGCCGGGCACGACGTTGTCCACGCCCTCGCCCACCGCCACCACCACGCCGGCGGCTTCCACGCCCATGCCGCTGGGCAGCGGGACCGGGTAGGTGCCGTTGCGGAAGTAGGTGTCGGCGTAGTTCAGCCCGACCGCGACATGGCGCAGGCGCACCTCGCCGGGGCCCGGATCGCCGACTTCGACGTCCTCGTAGCGAAGCACTTCCGGGGTCCCGGTTTCGTAGAAGCGAACGGCTTTGGCCATGCCCTTTTCTCCAGCTTGATTCTTGTTCAGGGGGTCATGGAGCCGAATTTAGGGAGCGGCCGGAATCTGCGCTTCACATCCGGCGACAGAGACTTTTCATTTCATGACAGGCGGCGTGATCAGGGCGTGTCGAGCAGTACCCAGACCGGCGCGTGGTCGCTGGTATGCGCCAGGTCGCGCACCCAGCGGTCGACGCCGGCATCGGCGAGATGCGGGGCGAGGTCGGCGCTGAGCAGCAGGTGGTCGATGCGCAGGCCGGCGTTGCGCGGCCAGTGCTGGCGGAAGTAGTCCCAGAAGGTGTAGATGCGCTCGTCCGGATGGCGCGCGCGGATCGCGTCGGTCCAGCCCTGGGCCAGCAGGCGCCGGTAGCAGTCGCGGCTTTCCGGCTGCAGCAGCGCGTCCTTCAGCCAGGAGCGGGTGTCGTAGATGTCCTCGTCGGTGGGCACCACGTTGAAGTCGCCGGCGATCACCACCGGATGGCCGCTGGCGTACAGCCCGGCGGCATGGGCGATCAGGCGTTCGAACCAGGCCAGCTTGTAGTCGAACTTCGGCCCCGGCTGCGGGTTGCCGTTGGGCAGGTAGAGGCAGGCGACCAGCACGCCGTTCACCGCCGCCTCGATGTAGCGGCTGTGCAGGTCGCTGTCGTCGCCCGGCAGGCCGCGGCGCACTTCCACCGGCTCGGCATCGCGGGCGAGGATCGCCACGCCGTTCCACGACGGCTGGCCGAGCCACACCGCGCCGTAGCCGGCCTTGCGCAGTTCTTCGGCGGGGAAGGCGTTGTCCGGCGCCTTGAGTTCCTGCAGGCAGACGGCGTCCGGGGCCTCCCGTTCCAGCCATTGCAGCAGGATCGGCAGACGCGAGCGGATGCCGTTGATGTTGTAGCTGGCGATCTTCATTCCGGCCATCCCGGGGGCTGCTCGATCCAGCCTAGCAGACCTCAGCAGTGCACCGACCACTGCTGGGCGGAGCCCGCCACGGGCAGTTCGTCGACCGCCTGGATCAGCCCGCAGTCCAGCGCTTCGTCAGGCTCGACGATGCGCGGATAGGCCATCAGGTAGCGCGGGATGTCCAGCGGCTCGCGCGCATCGCGGGTGCGCTCGGCGACGATGTCGGCATACAGGCGCAGGTCGTAGTCCAGGCTCATGGCGTATTCGCTCATCCGCGCGTGGTCCACCGAGCCGTGCAGCGTCCAGTGGAACGGATGGAACAGGAACTTGCTGTAGCGGCAGGCGGTGCGTCGCTCGCCGGCGAGGAACAGGATGTTGCCCATCGACTCCACCGTGCCGAGGTTGTGGGTGTCGACCTGCAGCGGCAGGGTGCGCAGGAAGTTGTAGAGGGTGAAGCCGTAGCTGCAGTCGCCGCCCATGGTGGCGATCTTCAGCACCAGGCGCTCGGCTTCCTGCTGCACGACCTTGACGCAGGTGCTGATCAGGTTGCCGCAGGTCGAGGCGGTGATCGGGCCGGTGAAGTGGATGACGTGCGTGCTGTGGCTGGACATGCTCGTGACCTCCGCGTCTGGACGGCTTGCTGGTGAGAGTAGGTCTCCACGCGGGGCGTTCAACCTTTCCGAAATGCGGCGGGCCAATCCGGGGTCCTATGCTGAAAGAAGGAGATCCCGAGATGTCCGGTGAGAAGCCCCTGCCCCGCCGTTGGCCGGTGCGCACCCACCGCAGGGGATCGAGGAGGCCAGCATGACCACCCCACGCAGACAGCCCTTCGCCGGGCGCCTGGTAATGATCGGCTATGGCAGCATCGGCCGCGGCGTGCTGCCGCTGCTGCTCAGGCACATCGAACTCGATCCGCAGCAGGTGCTGGTCGTCTGTCCCGACCAGGCGGCGCGCGACGCCGAACGCGAATACGGCGTGCGGGTCGAGTCCGGCGCGCTGACCGCGGAGAACTTCCACCAGGTGCTGGAGCCCTTGCTCGGCAGCGGCGATTTCCTGCTCAACCTGTCGGTGCAGGTTTCCAGCCAGGCATTGCTCGCCCTCTGCCAGACCCGCGGCGCGCTGTACCTGGACACCTGCATCGAGCCCTGGGCCGGCGGCTATACGGACGCCTCGCAGACACCCTCGGAACGTTCCAACTACGCCCAGCGTCATGCGGCGCTGGCCTTGCGCGCGAAGCCCGATTCGCCCACCGCCCTGCTCACCCACGGCGCCAATCCGGGGCTGGTCTCGCACCTGCTCAAGCAGGCGCTGGAGAACCTCGCCCGGGACCTCGGCGACAAGGCCGCGCCGCCCGCCAGCCGCGAGGACTGGGCACGCCTGGCGCAGCGCCTGGGCGTGCGTTGCGTCCACATCGCCGAGTACGACTCGCAGTATTCCAACCGGCACAGGGAGCCGGACGAGTTCGTCAATACCTGGTCGGTGGACGGCTTCATCGGCGAAATCTGCCAGCCCGCCGAACTGGGCTGGGGCAGCCACGAACGCGGCCTGCCCGCCGACGGCCGCCGCCACGCCTTCGGCAGCCAGGCGGCGATCTACCTGCAGCGCCCCGGCGGCGCCACCCAGGTGTACAGCTGGACTCCCGGCGCGGGGCCGACGCTGGGCTGGCTGATCACCCACAGCGAGGCGATCTCCATCGCCGAGTTCCTCAGCCTCGGCGAGGGCGCCCATCCCGCCTACCGGCCCACGGTGCACTACGCCTACCGCCCATGCGACGACGCCGTGCTGTCGCTCAACGAACTGGCCGCGCGCCACTGGACTGCGCAGAGCCGCCAGCGCCTGCTGTTCGACGACATCGCCGGCGGCATGGACGAACTCGGCGTGCTGCTCATGGGCCACGCCCGCGGCAGCTACTGGTACGGCTCGCGGCTGGGCATCGCCGACGCCCGCCGGCTCTGCCCGCACAACAACGCCACCAGCCTGCAGGTGGCCGCAGCGGTGATGGCCGGGGTGATCTGGGCCATGCGCAACCCGGCGCGTGGCATCCTCGAACCGGACGACCTGCCCTACCGGGAAATCCTCGAACTCTGCGCGCCCTATCTCGGCGAGCTGGGCGGCTTCTACAGCGACTGGACGCCCCTGGCCGGGCGTGAACGGCTGTTCGCCGAACCGCAGCTGGATCAGGGCGATCCCTGGCAGTTCCGCAACTTCCGCGCGTCCTGAACGTTTCAGGGGAGCGGAATGCATCATTGAATAATTCGATATAACCGCGACCGGGAAATATTGCTGCGAAAATGCCATATGCCGTGCCAGGCGTTTCCGCGGGAAGAAGCGATAGCACTTCAATATCGGTCCAGCGCAACCGCGTCGTGCATTTTGCAATTGAAAAATGCCCGGTCGTCAGCCCATCCCGCAAAATTTCAAACCCACCCGTTATCCGACGATCCCGTTGCTAAGCTTGCTGTTCCAGTCGTTTTCCTCGCAGTCCTGGCAATAAGCATCAACAACCGAAGGGCATGTCCGATGAATATTTCCTACCAGCTGTTCAAGGATGTGATCGAAGAAGAATTCAGTGACGTGGAATGCCATTGCTACCTCAACCCGGACCAGACCGCGACCCTGCTTCTGCGCCTCAACGACTTCAAGCGCAGCAACCACGTCATCCCTTCGATCGATTTCCGCTCGGCCAGCTATCGCGAGCTGAGCCTGCTCATCATCGACATCCGAAAGCAGCTGGACGAACTGGAAGCCTGCGGCAACATCCGTCTGCAGGCCTGAGAAAAACCCCCTCTCTGTCCTGGCTCAGGGTCGCGGGCATGGCCCTGCGCCAGGTTCGCGAGCAAGGACTGGGCGTCCCCCTCGGTCCTACGAAGAGCGGGAACGTATCTGTGTAGCGGGCCATGCCCGCGAAATTCCGCCGCCGCCGATGCATCAGCCATTTCATGATGGTTCCCTCGCTTCCGCCTGGGAACCACGGGAATCCCCCCCACAACCCCGCCCCTAAGGTTTCCCCCTAGTCGCCTAGGGGGAGATTCCCCCGCTCATGGGAATCGTCCCGATTCTCCCCTGTCGCCCCCTCTCTTAGCCTTTCCGCCATCCGCAAGCGGCCACGCTCCCCGTGCAGGAGCGCGCCCGGTTACCGAACAAGAACAACGAGCTCACCCCCACCCTGGAGCCAGTAACCGTGACCCACACACCTCATCCCCGCAAATCCGGCCATGCCTACGAGTGGTACATCGTATCCCTGTGCATGGTGGCGTACATCTTTTCCTTCGTTGACCGGCAGATCCTGTCGCTGATGATCGAGCCGATCAAAGCCGACCTGCAGATATCCGACACCCAGTTCAGCCTGCTCAGCGGGCTGGCCTTCTCGCTGTTCTACGCCTTCATGGGCGTGCCCATCGCCTACCTGGCCGACCGCGCCTCGCGGGTGCGCATCATCGCAATCGGGGTCGCCTTCTGGAGCCTGGCCACCGCCGTCTGCGGCCTGTCGAAGAACTTCCTGCAGATGTTCCTCGCCCGCATGGGCGTCGGGGTGGGCGAAGCGGCGCTGACGCCGGCCACCTACTCCATGCTCAGCGACATGTTCCCGCGCGAGAAACTCGGGCGCGCCATCGGCCTCTACTCCATGGGCGCGTTCCTCGGCGGCGGGCTGGCGTTCCTGGTCGGCGGCTACGTGATCGAACTGCTACGACGCCGAGCGCAGGGGCCCGTCCGGCCCGAGCGCAATCGCCGGGGAGGCACAGCCATGAAAATAGTGGCGATAGGCGGAACGGGCCTGATAGGAACCCAGGTCTGCACTTTCCTTCGCGAGCAGGGGCATGAAGTCCTTGCCGGCTCGCCGAAGACCGGCGGCGCCGATCCGGTCCATCGCCACGACGCCCACGGGTTCATCTACGTGCTCGAAGGCGCCATCGTCATGGGCGTGAAGGGCGGCAAGGAAGTCACCCCGACACCGGGACAGAGCTTCCACGAAGGCCCGCAGGACATCCACACGGTCGGGCGCAACGCCAGCCGGGAAAAGCCGGCGAAGTTCCTGGTGTTCCTGCTCAAGGACGAGGGCAAGCCGCCGGTGATTCCGGTCGATTGAGCGTATTGGCGCGGCAAACATGGACCAGGGTTCCGGTCCGCTGCGCCAGCCCCTACAACTCTTCGGTGATGTACAGGTAGAACGAACGCGCCATCTCCCGCTCGGTGCGGCGGTCCGTCAGCGAGAGGGTGCCGCCGTGGTTGACCAGCGCATACACCAGCGTGCCGAGCATCATCTGGAAGGCGAACAGGATGCGCTCCGCCACTGCTGGCGACGGCCCTGCAGGATGCAGCCGGGCGAGACGGGGCACCACCTGTTCGACATAGGCCATGTTCAGCCGCTTGACCGGATCGTCGCCCTCGCGGGCGCGCTGGATGATCGAGGCGCGCAGCACGCCTTCATGGCGGTATGCCCAGAGGCGGAGGTTGCGGGCGATCGTCTCGATCATCTCGCGCAGCTCCCACGGCCGCGCGTCGAACTGCGCCATGCGCAGGGCCGTGGTGTCACGCAACTCGACCCGCACCAGCACCTGAAGCGCATTGAAGAACACCTCCTTGCTCTCGAAGCGCGTGTAGAAGGCGCCGGTGGTCACCTCGGCGCGGGCGCAGAGATCGTTGATGGTGAGCTGGTCCAGCGACATGTGACGCAGCAGGCGCCGGCCTGCCTCCAGCAGTGCGTGGGTGGTGCGCAGTCCGGGGGCGTAGCGCGGGGGCTGGTAGCCGGCCAAGCCGTCGAGTTCACGCAGGGCAGCTTTCATCGTGAGGGCAGATCCAGGGAGACAGTGGTGGCGAGCTTACCCGCTATGGCGTCCGGGTGAGTAGCCGAACACCGTTGCCGGCTTCAGTTGACTGCGCGGTCCTGGCCTTTCCAGTAGGGTTCGCGCAGGTCGCGCTTGAGTATCTTGCCGGCACCGGAGAGCGGCAGTGCCTTCTTGAACTCTACCGATTTCGGGCATTTGTAGCCGGCGATGTGCTGGCGGCAATGGGCGATGATTTCCTCGGCGCTCGCTTCCTGGCCGGACTTGCACACCACCACGGCATGCACGGCCTCGCCCCATTTTTCATGCGGGATGCCGATCACCGCGCTGGCGGCTACCGCCGGGTGGCGGCCGATGGCGCTCTCGACCTCGGCGGAATACACGTTCTCGCCGCCGGTGACGATCATGTCCTTGATGCGGTCGACGATGAAGATGTAGCCGTCCTCGTCCATGTAGCCGCCATCGCCGGTGTGCATCCAGCCGCCGCGCAGAGCCTCGGCGGTATCTTCCGGACGGTTCCAGTAGCCGAGCATGACGTTGGCGCCCTGGGCGATGATCTCGCCGACGGTGCCGCGAGGCACTTCGTTGTCGTGTTCGTCGACGATCTTCACGTTCACCCCCAGCACGGCACGCCCCGCCGAACGCACGCGGCCATTGGCGATGCCCGCCGCGCAGTGGCTTTCCGGGCCGTTGCTGGAGATACCCGGCGAGGTTTCGGTCATGCCGTAGCCATGGGTGAACTCCACGCCGGGCAGGCGCTCCAGGGCCAGCTCCAGAACCGGCGCTGCGATCGGTGAGGCGCCATAGGCCATGCGCTTGAGGCTGGTCAGGTCATGGCGGGCGAAGTCCGGATGCATGATCAGCGCCTGCAGCATGGTCGGCACCAGGAGGATGTCGGTGACGCGTTCGCGCTCAATGGTCTGCATGAGTTCGAGCGCGTCGAACGAGGGCACGAACACGTGGGGCTCGCCAACGATCAGCTGGACCACCAGGCGCGCCAGGCAGGCGGTGTGGAACATCGGGGCGACGTGCAGCACCGGCGAGTTCTGCGGCACGTTGAACGAGCCCAGGCGTGACATTGCCGACGACCACAGGTTGAGGTGCGATTGCATGACGCCCTTCGGCCGGCCGGTAGTGCCGCCGGTGTACATGATGGAGGCCAGGTCGTTGCCGCCGCGCTGGGCATCGCCGACCGGCGCGGCTTCGGCGATCAGTAGCTCGTAGGAGAGCATGCCTTCCGGCGCCGGGCCGTCGCCGACATGGATCAGCAGCGGCCGCACCTTGGCGGTCGCGGCGATGTCTTCGGCCAGGTGCAGGAAACTGTCGTCTACCAGCAGGATGCGGGTATCGCAATCGTCCAGCGAATAGACGATCTCCGGCACGCTCCAGCGGATGTTCACCGGGTTGAGCACGCCGCCGCCCCACCAGGTGGCCAGCATGTATTCCAGAAAGCGGTCGGAGTTCAGGGCCAGCATGCCGACGCGATCGCCGATGCGCATGCCGTGCTGCTGCAACGCGCCGGCCAGGCGCGCGACCCGCTCGCCCAGTTCACGGAAGGTGTGGCGGCGTTCGCGGAAGATGGTGGCGGTGTGAGTGGGGTGAAGCTGCAGGGCACGGTGCAGCCCTTGGGTCAGGTACATCTGGCGATCCTCGAACTTGTTCTTGTGGTGGACGACTGCGTTGACAGGTGCAAATCGGCGTGGCTATCTTACGAAAACATATCCCGGAATATCAATTGACTTGTTATTGATCGATTCGGGCTGTGAGGCCGGCATGAAGGCCAGATGTGATTTCGTTGAAAAACGCTCAACCCCATAAAGACAAGAAGTTGGAGAACGTGATGACCGCTTCCGCACACACCGCCGCAATGTCCACAGCGGATTACCCGCAGCCGGCCGTCCACCCCGAACTTGGCAATGAAGTCCGCGTGCACCTGCACCCCGAAGGTCTGCCGCTGTTCGTCGAGCCGGCTTCCGAGCGACTGAAGAACGACTTCGCGGCGTTCAAGGCATGGTTCGTCGGCCATGAGAAACCGCTGCAAGATCTGCTGCACACCTACGGTGCGCTGCGCTTCCGTGGTTTCCCGATCCACGGCTCCGAAGATTTCGCTGCGATGATGGCCCACTATCCGAACGCCGACATGGGCTACACCGGCGGCGGTACCCCGCGCGCCGCGCTGGCCGGCAAGGTGTTCGAGGCCACCCGCTTTCCGAAGCACATCCGCCTGCCACTGCACCAGGAAATGAGCTACCTCAAGCACTGGCCACTGATGGTCGGCTTCTACTGCCATGTGGCCGCCACCGAGGGCGGGGCAACCGACATCGGCTCCATCGCCCGCCTCGAGTCCCTGCTGGAGCCCAGCTTTCTCGAGCGCATCCGCAAACACGGGCTGATCTACAAGCGCAACTTCCGCGACAAGTACCTGGAAAGTGACGACAAGCTGCACCCTGACCTGGTCAGCCTGCATCGGCCGTGGCAGGAAGCCTTCTTCACCGAGAGCAAGGAAGAGGCCCAACTCGCCTGCGAGAAGATGAATCTCGAATGGAAATGGCTGGACGACGGCAGCCTGGAAACCGTGTATCGCACCAGCGGCTTCGTGACCCATCCGGTCCTGGGTACCCAGCACATGTTCAACCAGGCCAACACGATGAACACCATCGATAGCGGCGTGAACAGTATCAACTGGCCAGCCTACACCGCGCGCTACACCAACCGCCCGAAGCCAACGGAGTGCACTTTCGGCGATGGCACGCCAATGACCCACGATGAAGTGCTGCAGTATCGCGAGGCGGGCCACAAGGCGACGGTGATCGCGCCGTGGCAGAGCGGCGAAGTGATGCTGGTCGACAATATCCTCGTGCTGCATGGCCGCTCGCCGTTCGATGGCGAGCGCAACGTCCAGGTCCAACTGTTCGGAAGCGGCAGCCATGACTGAGCTGAAATCGGTGCCGGGTAACGCCGAAGAACAGGCCGCACTGGAATGGCAGGCGCGCGTCGACCTGGCCGCCGCCTACCGGCTGGTCGAGCTGTTCGGCTGGAGCGATCTGATCGCCAACCACATCTCCATGCGCGTTCCCGGGCATGAAGACCAGTTCCTGATCAACCCGTTCGGCATGGGCTTCGACGAGATCACCGCGTCGAGCCTGCTGAAGATCGACCTGGACGGCAACCAGTTGGAGCCCTCGGCCTACAGCGCCAACAAGGCCGGCTTCACCATCCACAGCGCGGTGCACCAGGTGCGTCACGATGCGCACTGCGTGCTGCACCTGCACAGCCTCGACGGCATGGCGGTGTCGGCGATGGAGGAGGGCCTGCTGCCGTTGACCCAGTCGGCGATGTTCGTCACCGGCGACCTGGCCTATCACGAGTTCGAAGGCCCGGCGCTGAACCTGGAGGAGCGCGAGCGTCTGCAGCGTGATCTCGGCAGCAAGAACCTGATGATCCTGCGCAACCACGGCACCCTGACCGTTGGTGCCAGCGTCGCCGAGGCCTTCGTGCGCATGCACATGCTCGAGCGTGCCTGCGCCGCGCAGGTGCGCGCCCTCAGCATGGGGCGGGCGCTGAACAGGGTCGCCGACGAGGCGCGCATCCTCAACGAGGAGCTGGGCGTCAAACGGATGTTCCCGTACTACGCCCCGCTGGCCTGGCCGGCGCTGCTGCGCAAGCTCGACCGCGAGATGCCTGGCTACGATCAGTGACGCCAACGCCCTTCCCGGTCAGGGAAGGGCGTTTTTCCAGAACAACAAAAAGAGAGAACCGTGATGCAACACGAACGTGCCCGCTTCACCCACATGGAAGACGGTACCGCCGAGGACTGGGCGATCATCGGCCGGGAGTTCCGCGCCAACTACGGTCCGTACCTGCCGGACCGCATCCTCGCCCACCTGAAGCTGCTGGAAGGCGATTGCGGCGGCTTCGCCGTGGACCGCCTGACCCATTCCCTGCAGACCGCGACCCGCGCCTGGGAGGATGGCCGCGACGAGGAATACATCGTCTGCGCGCTGCTGCACGATATCGGCGATACCCTCGGCTCGTACAACCACCCGGACATCGCCGTCGCCATCCTCAAGCCCTTCGTCAGCGAGGAGAACCTCTGGATGGTGCAGAACCACGGCATCTTCCAGAGCTATTACTTCTTCCACCTGGTCGGCAAGGATCGCGACCTGCGCGAGCGGTTCCGCGGTGATCCGAACTTCGAGCGTACCGTCGAGTTCTGCGCCAGGTACGACGCGCCGGCCTTCGACCCGGAGTACCCGAGCAAACCGCTGGAGTTCTTCGAGCCCATGCTGCGCCGGGTGTTCGCCGAACCCAAACGCTCCATGTACACCCCCGCCAAGACCGCCTGAGCCCGGAATGGACGCGGGCAAGCCGCCGGTGATTCCGGCCTCCTGAGGGCGAACGGCCGCCCTCAGGAGGCCGCGTCGTCGATATTGCGCGCCGCCCTGATCCGGCTCTCCAGTTCCTCCTCACCATCCTCGGGCGAATCCAGTTCGCTCAGCCGGCAATAGACCTTGCGCAGTTCACGGAGGGAATGGGAGTCGAGCTGGTCGAGGTTCATCAGCATGTTGTGGGCGCGCTCGGTGGCGCGCAGCAGTTCGTCGAGCTTGATGTGCAGCATGTCGTTGTCGCGGTTCTGGGTGTGCTGGATGAGGAATACCATGAGGAAGGTGATCACCGTCGTCGAGGTATTGATCACCAGTTGCCAGCTGTCATTGAAGCCGAAGGTCGGACCGCTCAGCGCCCAGAGCAGCACGAGCAGGAACGCGGCGAGGAAGACCTGGGGTTTGCCGGCCCAGTGGGACAGCCGGGCGGAGAAGGACGAAAATTTCATGGCGAGACCCTCGATGTTTTTGTTGAACCTGCAATGACCTCGTCGGCTTCCCCGGTTCTTCGTGGAATGCGCCTCCCGTCCCGGGACAGGAGGCGTCGCGCGGTCAGGCCGCGTGGTTCATGGAGTGCTTCATCTGCCGCTTGCGGCTCTCCATTTCGGCGCCCAGTTCCTCCAGGCGGGTCTTGCCCAGCAGCTTCTGCGCCTGCGGGAACATCTCCTTCTCCTCCTCCTGGATATGGTGCTCCAGCAGTTCCTTGAGCACCTTCACCCGGCCGGCGAAGGGCACCGAGTCCGGCGGCGTGGCGAGCAGGTCGGGCAGCACCAGGTTTTCGACGGTGCGGTGCTCCTCCTTGGCCTCGTAGAACATGTTGGCCTCCTCCTCGCCGCCCGCCTGGACGTAGGCCGGGTAGAAGATCTGCTCTTCGATCTCGGTATGGATGGCGAGCTCGTCATGGATCCGGTTCAGCAGCTCGGTGCGCGTCTTCACCGCCCGGTCGGTGGTGGCGCTGAGCTTTTCCAGCATCTGCTTGACGATCACGTGGTCCTGCTTGAGTAGTTCGATGGCATTCATCACGGTCTCCTGGCGATTCCAAGGAATATCTGCCCAACGCAGATATCCCAGTGACCGGCCGGGATGCGGCGGGGTTCGAGAAAAAGGGCGAAAGGGGTTGCAGAACGCCGTTCCGGGAAGGGCGCATCGACGCCGGAGCGTCGAAAGCTGCATTCCCACGCAGGAGCGTGGGAACGATAAGGGGGAGTGACGTTGTAGGAGCAACTGTCTTCTGGTTTCCCGCTTTCCCGGGACAGCGCTTGCGCTGAACGCACTTCAGGCCCGAAGGGCGAGCGCAGCGAGTAATGACGGATTTTCCGGATGACTCCGTGCGGCTCTCAACTCCGTCTTCCCCGCGAACGCGGGGATCCAATAAATCGGCGACGTTGTAGGAGCAACTGTCTCGCGCCATGGCCAATCGTTGGTGTAGGGCGAATGAAGCGGAACGCTTCATCCGCCGACCAGGCCACGCCGATGGGATGGCGGATAGCGCTGGCGCGCTATGCGCCCTACGTGGCTGCTCATGGTCCACTTGACGCCATACCTGTAGGAGCCAGCTTGCTGGCGAACCAGGTTTTCCCCTCAACGTCGGCGTGGAAGGAGAACATGGCAATCGCCAGCAAGCTGGCTCCTACAGGTCCGCTGTCAACCGGGGCATCTCTGCGAACGCAGGGGAAAACCTGTAGGAGCGGGCCATGCCCGCGACATCGGCGGCGCCGGCATTTCGCGGGCATGGCCCATTCCTGCAGGACAGCCAGGCGCAAGCTGGTCACTTGCGCGGCAACGCCCAGGCCTGCACGTAATCCCCCTGCCGGGTGCCGAGCGAGCCGTGGCCGCCGGCGACCACCAGCACGTACTGGCGTCCGTCCTTGCCGGCATAGGTCATCGGCGTCGCCTGGCCGCCCGCCGGCAGCCGCCCTTCCCACAGCTGCTCGCCGTTGCTGACGTCGTAGGCGCGCAGGTACTGGTCGAGGGTGCCGGAGAGGAAGGCCAGGCCGCTGGCGGTGGTGATGGTCCCGCCCAGGCTCGGCACGCCCATGGGCAGCGGCAGCGGAATCGGCGAGCTGTCGCGCACGGTGCCGTTTCTGTGCTTCCACACCAGCTTCCGGCTGGACAGGTCGAGCGCCGCCACGTAGCCCCACGGCGGCGCCTGGCACGGCAGGCCGAGGGGTGACAGCAGCGGTTCGAGGATGACGCCATAGGGCGCGCCGGCATTGGGCTGCACGCCCTCCCGCTCGCTCTTGCGTTCCGGCCCCGAGGCCACGTCCACGGCCGGCACCAGCTGCGAGACGAAGGCCATGTACGAGGGATTGAGGAAGGCGATCTGGCGCACCGGGTCCACCGAGATGCCGCCCCAGTCGAACACGCCGAAGTTGCCCGGATAGACGATCGAGCCCTGGGTCGAGGGCGGCGTGTAGATGCCGTCGTAGCGCAGCGATCTGAAGCGTATCCGGCAGAGCATCTGGTCGAACGGCGTGCCGCCCCACATGTCCTGTTCCTTCAGCGGTTCCGGCAGCAGGTTGATGTCGGAGAACGGCTGGGTCGGCGCGGTGAAGTCGCTGGGTACCGCGCCCTGCGGCACCGGCTTCTCGCGCACCGGCACCAGCGGCTTGCCGTCGCGGCGGTCGAGCACGTAGATGCTGCCCTGCTTGGTGGAGGCCAGCAGCGCCGGCTTCACGCCGTCCTCCGTCTGCAGGTCCATCAGCGTCGGCTGGCCGCCGACGTCCATGTCCCACAGGTCGTGGTGGGTCATCTGGAAGGTCCAGCGCACCTTGCCGGTGGCGATGTCCAGGGCCGTCACGCCGGCGCTGTAGGTTTCCGCCGCCTTGCTGCGGTTGCCGCCCCACTGGTCCGGCGTGGCGTTGCCCATGGGCAGGTAGATCATCCCGAGCTGCTCGTCGACGCTCATGATCGACCACATGTTCGGCGAGTTGCGCGTGTACTGCTGGCCGGGCGGCAGCGGCTCGGTAGCCTCCGGATTGCCGCTGTCCCAGTTCCACACCAGGCGGCCGCTGCGCACGTCGTAGGCGCGGATCACCCCGGAGGGTTCGTCGGTGGAGAGGTTGTCGGTGACGTGGCCGCCGATGATCACCAGGTCGCGGGTCACGCTGGGCGGCGACGTCGAGTAGTAGCCGCCGGGGACGAACTGGCCGATGCCGGTGCCGAGGTCCACCGAGCCGCCCTCGCCGAATCCGCTGCAGGGCTGGCCGGTGTCGGCGTTGAGGGCGATCAGCCGGGTGTCGGCGGTGGGCAGGAACAGGCGCTTGGTGCAGCCATCGATGCTCGGACCGGACTGGCCGGTGGTGGCGCCGGGCAGCTGGGCGCCCGCGCCGACGGCGTAGTAGTCCTCGTCGTGGTAGGCGACGCCGCGGCAGGTCATGTGCGCCCAGCCCTTGAAGCTGTCGGCGTGCAGGGTGGAGAGGCGCGGATCGAAGCGCCAGATCTCCCGTCCGCTATCCGGGTCGAGGGCGATCACCTGGCTGTGCGGCGTGCAGACGTAGAGCATGCCGTTGGCCTTGATCGGGGTGTTCTCCGCCGTGGTTTCCTGCGGATCGTCCGGGCCCGGCAGGTCGCCGGTGCGGAAGCTCCAGGCCAGCTCCAGCTGGTCGACGTTTTCCGGGGTGATCTGGGCCAGCGGCGAATAGCGGTCGCCATACGCCGTCCTGCCGTAGTGCGGCCAGTCGCCGGCATCCGGCGTGGGCGCGGCGCTGCTACCCGCCGGCGCGCGATCGAGGCGGCCTTCCAGCAGCCCCGGCTCGGCGCCGAACTGGCTGGCCAGCGCCACCAGCGCGCCCGCCACTACGCCCACCAACAGCACGCCGGTGCCCAGTCCGCGGCTGGACAGCGGCAGCAACCGGCTGCGCAACGGCGGCAGGAGCAGCAGCACGCCGATGGCGAACCACAGGGCCAGGCGCGGCACCAGTTCCCACCAGCTCAGCCCCACCTCCCACAAGGCCCAGGCGCAGCTGCCGAGCAGGAACAGCCCGTAGACGGCCAGCAGCAGGCTATGCCCGCTCGCCAGCAGCACCCCGCAGAGAACCAGCGCCAGGCCGGCCACCAGGTAGTAGGCCGAGCCGCCCACCGCCACCAGGCGCAGGCCGCCCAGCAGCAGGGCGATCCCCATCAGCACCAGCAGTCCACCGGCAAGCCCCAGCCAGAGCCGGCCGCCACGTCTTGCCTCGATCGCAGTCATTCCCCATCTCCTTCTCCAGCTCCCCGGCCGGGGAGCGACGGTGGATGCGGGCGCCACTTCGCGGGCACATCCCAAGCTGCTGACCGGGCGCACCGGTCAACGTTGCGCATACGCGACGAACGGCTGAAAAGTGGCGTCGCAGACGGCCTGAACCGCGCGCGGCGGCCTAGAGTCAATCGTAGACCGCAGCAGGAGCCCGCCATGACCAGATCGCTCGCCGGCATGCTCGCCGTTATGCTCTGCCCCCTCGCCGACGCCTCGGCGGACGGCGCCTTCCAGGCCACGCAGTTCCATCTGCTGGTGGGCACCTACACCCGCTCGGGCAGCGAGGGCATCTACCTGTACCGCTTCGACAGCCGCCTCGGCCGCCTGGACGGCCCGCTCGGCGTGGCGCGCACGCCCAATCCGTCGTTCTTCAGCTTCACCGCCAACCAGCGCGTGCTGTTCGTGCTCAACGAGAACGGCCGCACCCCGCGCGGCGATGCCGGCGGCCGGGTCACCTCGTTCCGCTTCGACGCCGCCAGCGGCGCGCTGCACGAGATCGACCAGCAGGAAACCCAGGGCGACGAGCCCACCTACAGCAGCCTCAGCCCGGACGGGCGCTACCTGTTCGTCGCCAACTACTCGACCCTGCCGCAGGGTTCGCTGGCGGTGCTGCGCGTCGGCCAGTCCGGCACCCTGGGCGCGGTGGTGCAGACCGAGTCGCATGCCGGCAGCGGCGTCGACCCCGACCGCCAGTCCTGCGGGCACACGCATTCGGTGGCGATGGCGCCGCACAGCGACTTCCTGTTCGCCGCCGACCTCGGCGCCGACAAGGTCTTCGCCTATCGCTACCAGCCCGAACGCAGCGACCGGCCGCTGCAGCCGGCGCAGCCGCCGTTCTTCGCCGCACCGGCCGGCAGCGGGCCGCGGCACATCCTGTTCTCAGCCGACGGGCGCTTCGCCTACCTGACGCTGGAGCTGTCCGGTGCGGTCATGGCCCTGCAGCGCAACGGCGCGCGCCTGGTTCCGCTGCAGACCCTGCCGCTGGCGCCGCCCGGCTTCCAGGGCAAGGTCGGCGCCGGCGCGCTGCACCTGTCGGCGGACGGCCGCTTCCTTTATGTGCTCAACCGCGGCGACGACAACCACCTGGCGATCTTCGCCGTCGACCCGGGCGATGGCCGCCTCACCCTGCTCAAGCGCCGCTCGGTGGAAGGCGAGTCGCCGCGGGACTTCACCATCGCCCCCGGCGGCCGCTTCCTGCTGGTCGCCAACCAGGCCAGCAACAGCATCGAGCTGTTCGCCCGCGACCCGCTCACCGGCCTGGTCACCGACAAGCTGCAGAGCGTGCCGCTGGACTCGCCGGCCTTCCTCCAGTTGCTGCCGCGCGGGCGCTAGCGGGCGAGCCTGGAGTTGAGACGTCCCTCGCCGAAGGAGAGACGAGGGGCTTCTCGATCCGCGGCATCAGCCCCTCATCGGTTATCTAGGCTGGCGTATTCCCGCTACCTGTCAGTTCACGAGGGCGCACCTTCTCGTGGGCAGAGTCGTTCGCGTCCCCCAGGCCATCAATGCCCGGAGCTTGCGACTCCGACTCCAGCGAGCGCCGAAAGCCCTTGATCGACTCGCCCAGGTCAGCGCCCAGGCCTCTCAGCCGCTTGCCACCGAACACCACCAGCACGACCACGAGTAACACCAGCCAATGCTTCCAATCGTACAAGCCCATGGATTGCCCTCCTCGTCCAGCATGTGCCTGGCGGGGTTGGCGCCAGGCAGGTGTGGTTCACTCGATGTCTTCGTACGGCAGGCCAACGTAGTTCTCGGCGATGTTGGTCAGGCCGGCATGAGAATTCAGGAAGTATTCGCGGTCGGCTTCCTGCATCTTCTGGTCCCAGGCGTCCTTGTGACCGTCGAAGTCGTGCAGCAGGTTGGTCATGAACCAGCTGAAACGCTCGCCCTTCCAGATACGGCGCAGCGCCAGCCCGGAGTATTTCTCCAGCAGGTCGATGCGGCCTTCCCGATAGACCTTCACCAGGATGCGGTACAGGTAGCACACGTCCGAAGCGGCCAGGTTCAGGCCCTTGGCACCGGTAGGCGGCACGATGTGGGCGGCGTCGCCCACCAGGAACAGGTTGCCGTACTGCATCGGCTCGACTACGAAGCTGCGCAGCGGCGCAATGCTCTTTTCCAGCGACGGGCCCGTCACCAGCCTGTCTGCCACGTCTTGCGGCAGCCGTGCCTTCAGCTCGGTCCAGAAGCGCTCGTCGGACCAGTCTTCGACCTTGTCGGTCAGCGGTACCTGCAGGTAATAGCGGCTGCGGGTGTGCGAACGCTGGCTGCACAGCACGAACCCGCGTGCGTGGTGTGCGTAGATCAGCTCTTCGTTGACCGGTGGAGTGTCGGACAGCAACCCCAGCCAGCCGAACGGGTAGACGCGCTCATATTCGGTCAGCACGCCCGCGGGAATGCTTTTGCGCGAGACACCGTGGAAACCGTCGCAACCGGCGATGTAATCGCAGTCGATGCGGTGGCTCTGGCCATCCTTCTCATAGGTGACGAAAGGCTTCCCGTCCTTCAGCTCGTGCAGTTGCACGTTCTCCGCGGAGTAGATGATCGGCGCCCCGCTGGCGGCGCGGGCGTCCATCAGGTCACGGGTGACTTCGGTCTGGCCGTAGACCATTACGGTCTTGCCGCCTGTCAGTTCCTTCAGATTGATCGGAACACGCTTGCCGTCGAGCACCAGCTCGACCCCTTCGTGCACCAGCCCCTCGGCATCCATGCGCTCGGAGACACCGGCTTCGCGCAGCATGTCGACCGTGCCCTGTTCCAGTACGCCGGCACGGATGCGGCCGAGAACGTAGTCGGGGGTCTGGCGCTCGAGAATGATGGTCTCGATGCCGGCCTTGTGCAGCAGTTGGCCGAGCAGAAGACCCGAAGGACCGGCACCGATAATCGCGATCTGAGTGTTCATTCTTGTTCTCTCACATGTGCACTCCAACCGATGCCCAGGCATGGGCTGGAATTGGGGGGGAATAGTGTTCCCCTGCATTTTTTGCTGACAGAATGGCGAAAAGAAGGTGATATTCCGGCTCGACATTGCACTTTTGAAAACACCGTCCGGTTATCGAACATTCTCGCGCGCTCCTGGCACGCTGGTACAACACATGAAGACCAGTCCTTCCGGCATTCCCGTATTCAAGCTCTATGGCGAAAACCTCGCATGGCCGACACCGGACCTGCTGCATTGCGAGTCGATTCCCAAACGCAGCAGCCTCCACCATTGGGAAATCAAGCCGCACCGTCACGCCGACCTGTTCCAGCTGCTGTATGTCCAGCGTGGTCGAGCGGCGGTGGAGGTCGAAGGCCGGCGCAGCGACGTCCTGGAAGCGGCGATCCAGGTCGTCCCGCCTCTTTGCGTGCACGGGTTCCAGTTCTCGGAAGACATCGAGGGCTATGTGCTGACGATCGGCGCGCCGCTGGTGGCGCGGCTGGAGGAGCAACTGGGCGCGCCCCTGGCGGTCCTGGCGTCTTCCGGCTGCTACCCGGTAGGACACGACCGCCGCTACATCAATACCCTGTTCAGCGCCCTGTACCAGGAATACGAAGGCAGCGCGCCCGCCCGGGATATGTCGCTGCACTCGCTGGTCAACCTGCTGGTGGTGTGGATCAGCCGACGCGACCAGCAGAATGTGCCGCCAGACAGTCGTGACGGCCGCAATCAGCAACTGCTGGGAGGTTTCATGAAGCTGGTGGAGCAGCACTATCGCGAGCATCCAGCAGTCGAGACCCTGGCGCACCGGCTCGGAATATCGAGCGCGCACCTCAA
This sequence comes from Pseudomonas jinjuensis, assembly GCF_900103845.1. Lineage (GTDB taxonomy): Bacteria > Pseudomonadota > Gammaproteobacteria > Pseudomonadales > Pseudomonadaceae > Pseudomonas > Pseudomonas jinjuensis. The sequence goes on along the minus strand of NZ_FNIJ01000014.1, from coordinate 120,260 downwards.
TTCCCTGTGCCGTCGACTGGCCGGGCAGACAGCGCTGCAGGTCATTCACCAGCGCCTTCTCCTGGAAGCCAAGCGCAACCTGATTTACACCAGCATGACCATCAGCCAGTTGTCCGACAGCCTGGGCTTCAGCGATCCGACATATTTTTCGCGCTTCTTCCGCCGGCTCAGCGGGAAGACGCCCAATGCTTTCCGGGTCTCGGCCGAGCAGGCGACTGTCGACGTCGAATAGCGTCGAGATTTATCCAGCCCGCGGATTTTTCTTAACACGATCCGGCCATTGCGCTGTGAAATCACTGGCCTGGCTCCCGCGAAAATCCATAACCAATTGATAGTTATGGATATTTTCGATAGCCCATAACTGGCATGGTAATTGTGTAAGGCAACCTTTGCGCAACACCCAGAAGCTGCGCCCCAATAACAACAAGGTTGGCCTTTCCATGCACAAGAACGCGCTTCACTCCACTGCCCTTGCTGTCGCCAGCAGTATGCTGCTGGCCGGAGCCACCTCCCCAGCCCAGGCCACCGAAGGTGGTGTGTCTTCCTGGCCGATGGGGATCGAAATATACGGAATGGGTGTCCTTCCGCCCCCCGGGACCTACGGACAGGTGTTCGTCGGCAACTACCTTGCCGACACCCTGCGCGATGACTCCGGAGACAAGGCGGCCGACATCGACCTGCGCGTCACCACCGTCGTGCCGCGCTTCGTCTGGGTTACCGAGCAGAAGGTGCTGGGCGGCAACCTGGGATTCCATGCGCTGCTGCCGCTCAACGACATACGCCTGAACATCAAGAACGGTCCGCACGACCACAAACGCGGCATTGGCGACGCCCATCTCGGCCCGGTGGTCGGCTTCCACCACAGCGACAAGTTCCACACCGCTGTCGGCGTCGACTTCGTGCTGCCTACCGGCGGCCAATACGACAAGGACGACCTGGTCAACCTCGGCACCAACTACTACACCGTGCAGGCGGTGTATGCCATGACGTACATGGACCCCGCCGGCTTCAATGCCGATGTCCGCCTGATGCACGACTACAACTTCGAGAACAGGGACACCAACTACCAGTCCGGCCGCGAATTGCACGCCGACTACACCCTTGGCTGGGGGCTCGGCAACGGCTGGGTGGTCGGTGTCGGCGGGCATGCCTACAAGCAGATCAGCGACGACAAGTGCAGTGTTTCCAACTGCGCCGCCGCCGCGCTGGTCGATGCCACCGACGGCAACCGCAGCCGCACCTTCTCGATTGGCCCGGCGGTCCAGTACAGCAGCAATGACGGATGGTCCCTCAGCGCCAAGTGGCAGGATGAAAGCGGCGTGCGCAACCGCGCCGAAGGCCAGACCTACTGGCTGAAGTTCACCATGCCGCTCTAGCTCCAGCCGAAGAGCCTGAAAAAACGCCCCGCCAACTCAGGTTCGCGGGGCGCCTGGCCATCCGCCGGTAGCGCCGCGGATCAATCGCCCTTGAGGCGATAGCTGACCTGGGCGCGGCTCATCCCGAGCATCTGCGCTGCCGCTGTTATGTTTCCACCGGTGCGATCCAGGGCGAGCTGGACCAGCAGGTGCTCGATGTCCTTCAACGACGTGCTGAGCGCCTGGTCCCGCCCGGAAACGAAAGCCTGCAGGCTGGCCAGTTCGCTCTCTCCCACCTTGCGCTCGTCCTCCCTGCCGCCGGGACCCGCCACCGCCGGCTCCGCCTCGCTCGCAGCAGTCCCGCCCGCCGGCTTCGACAGGTGCCCATCGTCGGTCAGGCCAACCGCCGCCGAGCGCAGCGGCTCCCCTGCCTCCGCCAGGTGCACGACATCCACCACTTCATCGTTGCCCGCCGCAATCACCCCGCGCTCGATCAGGTTCTGCAGCTCACGAATGTTGCCGGGAAAGCGGTACGTCAGCAGCGCGTTGACCAGCCGGGTACTGAAGCCCGCAGGTTTGAGCCCGTGGCGAGCGCTGAACTTGCGCAGGAAATAGCTCATCAGCAACGGGATATCCTCCCGACGCTCCCGCAGGGGCGGCAGGTGGATGGGGAACACGTTGAGGCGATACAGCAGGTCTTCGCGGAATCGCCCGGCCTTGACCTCATTGCGCAAATCGAGATTGGTCGCAGCGATTACCCGCACATCCACCTTGATCGGCGTCGTGCCACCGACCCGCTCGACCTCGCCCTCCTGCAGCACCCGGAGTATCTTGCTCTGCGCACTGGGGCTGAGCGTGCCGATTTCGTCGAGAAACAGGGTTCCGCCATCGGCCCGCTCGAAGCGCCCCGGGCGCGAGCGCTCCGCCCCGGTGAAGGCGCCGCGCTCGACCCCGAACAGCTCGGCCTCCACCAGGTTCTCCGGCAAGGCGGCGCAATTGAGCGCCACCAGCGGTGTGTTGCGACGTGGACTGGCCTGGTGCAGCGTGCGGGCGAAGAGTTCCTTGCCCACCCCCGATTCCCCGGTCAACAGCACCGTGACCTGGGTCGGCGCCACGCGATAAAGCTGCTGGCTGGCAGCGACGAAAGCCGCTGAAATCCCGACGATGGATGGCTCTTCAGTCGGCTCATCGAGCTGGGCGACCTCGGTTTCTTCGCCGGAACAGTACGTACTCCGGCTCAGGAAATCGGCGGCATCCAGATAGGCCAGGTCGACATCGAGGTCTGCCCACTGCTCGGCGGGCTTGCCGACGATGCGGCACGCCGAGTGCCCCATGCAGCGGCACTGCTCTTCGCGAAACACCACCAGGCGCCCGAGAAGCGAGGATGCATAGCCACTGGCGTAGCCGATTTCCATCCAGCACGCCGGCTCGTTACCCAGGCCATAGGCGGCGATGTGCTCATCGGCTTCCAGGGAGTTGTGCCAGAAGAACTCCGAATAGAAGTGGCCGGCACTGGAGTCGATCTCGAAACGCACGACCTCGACATTGACCATGCCTTCAAGCATGTGCAGTCGCGGCCCGGCGGCGTAAAGGCTTGCGTGGTCGCCTTCCGGCCACTGCGCGCTCACCTGGGCGGCATCGCGTGCGCCGGCCTGCCAGCCGATGCGCGTCAGCAGCCCACGCGCCTTGTCGAGGCCCAGCGCCTCGATCAGCTCGCGGCGAATGGCGCCGAAGGCAGTGCCCTGCAACAGCATCATGCGCTGGCCACACAGCCAGATGTTGCCGTCCTGGGGCGCGAAGGCAATGGTTTCAGCCAGTTGCTCCGCCGAGGGCAGGCCAGCGGCACCAAACTGTCGAGCCCGGTCGACGACCAGGCGTTTCTGCGTGCCCAGCAACTGCTTGAGGAATTCCTCCCCCAGCGCCCGGCCAAGCTTGCTCGGAGCTTTACGAGTCATGGTCATGAATACGCCGCATGAAAACACCGTTCCAGTATGACTGCCCGTCCATACCGGTCAATTGAAGGCAATCGGCAAGCGCTCGGTATTCGCACAGAGTCTTCCAGCTTTCCGGCGGAGATCTTTCCGCGCTGCCAATATTTCTCTGAAGAATTTTCCGCGACGGGATTGCGAAAGCTTCGGCCGAGGCATTCCGCCGAACCCTTTAATCATCATAACTATCTGTTTACTAAGGAAAAAATAATAACAAAAGAAAATGGCACGATAGTTGTTTAGGGCACCTGTGCGTGCACATCAGACAACAACAACACAGCAGGTAATTCCCCATGTCCTCCGCAAGACTGCCTATTCCTCGCGGCTGCATGCCAGCCACACCAGAAGCGTTGTCGATATCCGCTGCTGCAATTCATCGCCTGGGTTGGATGCATCGGCATCAAGCCTGAGCCGCGGGCTCTGCATACCCGGATCGCTGTCAAACGTTCGTTGGCCAGCAGCCCGACTGCGGCCGCGTAATCTTCCGATCAAACAAGAGAGAACCTCATGAGCACTGTTCGCCCTGCCTACCAGAACCTGGAGTTGCAGCCGCTCGTCGGAGAGTGGCGTATCGGCGCCGCCGGTCGACCGCTGGAAGTGTTCGACCCCTTCACCCAACGGAGCCTGCTGAAAATCACCCTGGCCAATCGCGAGGATCTCGACGCCAGTTACCGCAAGGCGCGTGACACCCAGCCGGAATGGGCGGCCAAGGCGCCCGCCGAACGCGCCCAGGTGATGCTCGACGCGGTGAAAATTTTCGATGAGCGCCGAGATGAGATCATCGACTGGATCATCCGCGAGTCGGGCAGCACCCGAATCAAGGCACAGATCGAATGGGGTGCGGCGCGCGCCATCACCCTGGAGGCGGCCAGCCTGCCAAGCCGCGTGCACGGCCGTATCGTCGCCTCGAACATCCCGGGCAAGGAGAGCCGTGTGTATCGCGCCCCGCTGGGCGTGATCGGCGTCATCAGCCCGTGGAACTTCCCCCTGCACCTGACTGCCCGCTCCCTGGCCCCGGCGCTGGCCCTGGGCAACGCCGTGGTGGTCAAGCCGGCCAGCGACACCCCGGTCAGCGGCGGCCTGCTGCTGGCGCGTATCTTCGAGGAAGCCGGGCTGCCGGCGGGCGTGCTGAGCGTCGTGGTCGGCACCGGCGCGGAAATCGGCGATGCCTTCGTCGAGCACCCGGTTCCAGCCTTCATTTCCTTCACCGGTTCGACCCAGGTCGGCCGCAACATCGGTCGCATCGCCAGCGGCGGTGAACATCTCAAGCACGTGGCCCTGGAGCTGGGCGGCAACAGCCCGTTCGTGGTCCTGGCCGATGCCGATGTCGAGCAGGCGGTGAACGCGGCCGTGGTCGGCAAGTTCCTGCATCAGGGACAGATCTGCATGGCGATCAACCGCATCATCGTCGAGCAACCCCTGCTGGAGGCGTTCACCCGCCAGTTCGTCGAGCGCGTGAAGGCGCTGCCCTGCGGCGACCCCAGCAAGCCGGAAACCGTGATCGGCCCGGTGATCAACGCCAGGCAACTGGCCGGCCTGCAGGACAAGGTCGCCACCGCCAAGGCCGAAGGCGCCAGGCTGCTGGTCGGCGGCGAGCCTGCGGGCAACGTGATGCCGCCCCACGTATTCGGCGATGTAACCGCGGAAATGGACATTGCCCGCGAGGAAATCTTCGGCCCCCTGGTGGGAATCCTCTGCGCCCGCGACGCCGAACATGCGCTGGAGCTGGCCAACAGCAGCGAATACGGGCTGTCCAGCGCCGTGTTCACCTCCAGCCTGGAACGCGGCGTGCAGTTCGCCCAGCGCATCCGGGCCGGCATGACCCACGTGAACGACATCCCGGTCAACGACGAGCCCAACGCGCCGTTCGGCGGCGAGAAGAACTCGGGCCTCGGCCGCTTCAACGGCGACTGGGCGATCGAGGAATTCACCACGGACCACTGGATCACCCTGCAGCACGCCCCGCGGCGGTATCCGTTCTGATTCGACAGCGGCTTCCGATCAACCTGCACCCCATAAATAAAAAACGGAGTACGAAATGTCCTCACTCCTCAACAGCCCAGCTGTGAAACGGCCCCTGCTGGCCGGCCTTGCCCTGCCACTCGTCCTGCTTGCCAACCACGCCGCTGCAGATGGCGACGGCGTCTGGAAAAACGGCGAGAACGTCTATGCAAAGGTCTGCGGCCATTGCCACGAAAGCACCGTGGGCCCAGTGATCAAGGGCCGTCAGCTGCCGGCGCCGTACATCAGCGCCGTGGTCCGCAATGGATTTCGTGCCATGCCGGCCTTCCCGGCGTCCTTCATCGATGACAAGGCCCTGCAGCAGGTCGCCGAATACATCTCGAAAGCCCCCGCCCCCGCGGCCAAACCCTGAGGAGCCCGCCATGAACGTCGAACGTCGTTCCCTGCTCAAGGGCATGGCCCTGGGCAGCCTGGCCGGGGTGGCCATGGGCAGCTCCAGCCTGAGCCTGGCCAATGCCATCGTGGGTGGGCAGCCGCGGATCGCCCCGACCCTTGTCCTGGTCAACGCGGCAGTGGCCGGATCGCCCTTCCTCCAGGGCATCGGCGCCAGCCCGGCCGCCAGGCAGGTCGAAGTGCAGACCGCCGACCTCAGCCTGGACTTCCTCCAGGGAGTGCAGAAGCGTCTGCGCAACGGCCAGGCGCAACGCATCATCGGCCTGGTGGATGACGCCAGCGCCGCCCTGATCGTCGACCTGGCCCGCAGCAGTGGCGCCCGCATCCAGTGGCTGGGCCAGCACAGCGCCAATGCCGGCGCATCCCATCACCACCTGCTGAGCGCGGACGCGGCCCATGGTTGCGCCTTGCAACTGGGCATCCAGCTGAACACCTGCGGCACCGGCTTCGAACTCATCGAGCAGCGCCCGCATGGTCACCAGCCTCCCCTCCAGCTATCCGCGGCCACCCGCAGCAAGGCCGGCGCCGAGCAGTGGGCCGCTGCCCTGGGATACACGCTGGCCATGCTGGGCACCGCTCACACAGGACAGGCACCGCTGGTTGCCAGCCGTCAGTCACCGCTGACCGGCACTTTCGTTTCGTTCTCGATCGAGGCTTGAAGGAGCTAATCAAATGACCGAGCCAAACAAGAATCCCCTGCTCCCGCGCGGAGTGGATGCCTCCAATTTCCAGCAGGCGATCGGCAAGTTCCGTACGTTGCTGGGCGAGGAGAATGTCCTGGTCAAGGACGAGCAACTGATCCCCTACTCGAAGATCATGATGGCGGTGGACAACGCCGAACATGCGCCGTCCGCTGCCGTTACCGCCACCACGGTCGAGCAGGTGCAGGGCGTGGTGAAGATCTGCAACGAACACAGGATTCCGATCTGGACCATCTCCACCGGGCGGAACTTCGGTTACGGCACCGCGGCACCGGGCCAGCGCGGCCAGGTGATTCTCGACCTGAAGAAAATGAACAAGATCCTCCACGTCGACCCGGACCTGTGCACTGCGCTGGTCGAACCGGGTGTGACCTACCAGCAGCTGTACGACTACCTGCAGGAAAACAACATTCCGCTGATGCTGTCGTTCTCCGCCCCTTCGGCCATCGCCGGTCCGCTGGGCAACACCATGGACCGTGGCGTCGGCTACACCCCTTATGGCGAACACTTCCTGATGCAATGCGGCATGGAAGTGGTGCTGGCCAACGGTGACGTCTACCGGACCGGCATGGGCGGCGTGAAAGGCGACAACGCCTGGCAGGTATTCAAGTGGGGCTACGGCCCGACCCTGGACGGCATGTTCACCCAGGCCAACTACGGCATCTGCACCAAGATGGGCTTCTGGCTGATGCCCAAGCCGCCGGTGTTCAAGCCGTTCGAGATCAAGTTCGAGGACGAGTCCGACATCGCCGAGATCGTCGAATTCATCCGTCCCCTGCGTATCGCCCAGGTCATCCCGAACTCCGTGGTGATCGCCGGCGTACTCTGGGAAGCCTCGACCTGCGACACCCGTCGTTCCGAGTACACCACCGAGCCCGGGGCGACCCCCGACGCCATCCTCAAGCAGATCCAGAAGGACAAGAACCTCGGGGCCTGGAACGTCTACGCCGCGCTGTACGGCACCCAGGAACAGGTCGAGGTGAACTGGAACATCGTCACCGGCGCCCTGAAGCAACTGGGCAAGGGCAGGATCGTCACGCAGGAAGAAGCCGGCGAGACCCAACCGTTCAAGTACCGCGCCCAGCTGATGTCCGGCGTACCCAACCTGCAGGAATTCGGCCTGTACAACTGGCGCGGCGGCGGCGGCTCGATGTGGTTCGCGCCGGTGAGCCAGGCGCGGGGCAGCGAGTGCGAAAAGCAGCAGGCGCTGGCCAAGAGAATCCTCAACAAGCATGGCCTCGACTACGTTGGCGAGTTCATCGTCGGCTGGCGTGACATGCACCACGTGATCGATGTGCTCTACGACCGCACCAGCCAGGAGGAAACCAGGCGCGCGAATGCCTGCTTTGCCGAACTGCTGGATGAGTTCGAGAACCACGGCTATGCCGTATACCGCGTCAACACGGCGTTCCAGGAGCGCGTGGCGCAGAGCTACGGCCCCGTCAAGCGCAAGCTCGAGCATGCCATCAAGCGCGCCCTGGACCCGAACAACATCCTCGCTCCTGGCAAGTCGGGCATCGACCTCGCCAACAAGTTCTAAGGAAGCGAAAGCCTCACCGGATGTGCTCCGGTGAGGCTTTTTCATGTGCAATATCATGCCCGCGAGGCACGCAGCGATCGGCCGGCGCCAGGCAGGACGGTGATCCGCTGCGCCAGATCGGCACCGACGCCCACAAGGCGCCGGCCTGGCAGGCCCAGCGGCACAAGTCACTGACCGTGCTGGTGATCGGCGAAAGCGCGCAGGCGGAGAACTCGGGCGGATGCCGTCGAGATTGGTTGAGCAGCCCGCCGCCGCCACGGGTCTACCGACAGGAACGCCCTGCAAGCGGAGAACCGTCATGAACACGCCTACCCGCCGGCACCTGGCCGGACTGAGAATGGCCCGCGACCTGGTGACCACGCCGGGCTGCTGCATGAGCGACCTGCCCGGCATCCTCGACGTGATGATCGTGGAGGCGGACCGCTGCCTCGGCAGCACACGCGAGGACGAACTGCGCGCACTGGCCCGGGAACTGCGCCAGTGCGGGGCGATGAACCCGCCGACGCAGTGCCATGATCGTTTCTACGAAGGGCTGGGAGTCGCCCTGGAACTGGTGGAACGCCGCCTGGAACAGCTGGAGTGAACCCATGGCGGGCCATGCGCGCGATTCGCGGGCATGGCCCGCTTACACCGTTTCGCTGGCATGTCCGGGTAGGGCGCATAACGCGCCAGCGTTATCCGCCACCACATCGGCACGGCCCCAACGGCGGATGAAGCGTTCCGCTTCATTCGCCCTACACCAGCGATTGGCCATGGTGCGAGACAGTTGCTCCTACAGGTTTTTCCCTGCGTTCGCAGACATGGCCAGGTTGACAGCGGACCTGCAGGAGCCAGGGGGACGCCTAGTTCTTGCTGGCGAACCGGTTTTCCTTCAGGGGCCGGATAGTGCTTCTTGTAGGAGTGGGCCATGCCCACGGCCGGCCGCGATGTCGCGGGCATGGCCCGCTCCTACACCGACGGTCACGTTGTCTGTAGGAGCGAGCCTGCTTGCGAACAAAATGCGCTGAGTCCCATGGTTCCCACGCGGGAGCATGGGAACCATGAAATTCCGGGTGCCTAGCCGTTCACCACGGTGCCGCCGTTGACGTGCATGACCTGCCCACTGACATAGGACGAATCGCTGCTGGCGAGATAGACGAACGCCGGAGCGACTTCCGCCGGCTGGCCCGGGCGGCCCATGGGCGTATCGGCACCGAACCGGGCGACTTTCTCTTCCGGGAAGGTCGAGGGAATCAGCGGCGTCCAGATCGGCCCCGGCGCCACGGCGTTCACCCGGATGCCCTTCGGCGCCAGGTTCATCGCCAGCGAGCGGGTGAAGGCAGTGATCGCGCCCTTGGTCGAGGAATAGTCCAGCAGCACAGGGTTGCCCTTGTAGGCGGTGATCGACGTGGTGTTGATGATGCTAGCGCCTTCCTTCATCTGCGGCAGCGCCGCCTTGGTGAGCTGGAACATGGCGAAGATGTTGGTGCGGAAGGTCTTCTCCCACTGCTCCTCCTCCAGGTCTTCCAGCTGCTTTTCCGGATGCTGCTCGGCGGCGTTGTTGACCAGGATGTCGAGGCGGCCCCAGCGGGTCATGACCTCGCCCACCACCCTGCGGCAGAACCCGGCATCGGCGGCGTCGCCGGCCAGGGCGATGGCCTGCCCGCCATTGCGCACCACTTCGTCCACGGTCTTCTTCGCGTCCTCGTTCTCGTCCAAGTAGACGATCGCCACCGAAGCCCCTTCCATGGCGAAGTGCACGGCGATGGCGCGGCCGATGCCGCTGTCGCCGCCGGTGATGATGGCGCTCCTGCCGGCGAGCTTGCCGGCGGCGCGGTAATCGTCGGAAAGGAAGACCGGCTGCGGGTGCATCTCGCTCTCCAGCCCCGGCTGCCGGTCCTGGTGTTGCGGCGGCAGGGTTTCTTTGTCGTTCATGCTGACCTCCGGAAAATGACGGGGGCCGGCAATCACGCCCCCTGGAATTCTGAGGTCGCCGCGGCCTGTTAGGTTCGAGCGATTTTGCGGCGCTACCGGCGGGCCGTTTTTCAGCCCGCCGGCGGCGATGCTGCTATATCCATCCAGTAGGCGGCCGACGGAACGGCCCGGGAAAACGGAAGGACAGGCATGCATTCGCCCGCTGGAGAACACCCGATGCTCAACGTCGCCACGGCCAATCTGCTCGCCCGCTACAAGCAGTGGGCCGACCGGACCTTCTTCGACGGCCTCGCCACGCTGCCTGCGGAAGAACTCGACAGGCCGCGGGCCGGACCGATCGGAAGCATGATCGCCGTCCTCAACCACATGTACGTGGTGGATCGCATCTGGCAGGCACATCTGCAGCGGCGCGACCATGGCTTCAGGTCGCGCCAGGAGATGCCCTGGCCGGCGCTCGCCGGACTGCGCCAGGCCCAGGAGGAGATCGACGACTGGTTCGTCTCCTGGAGCGCCGGACAGACGGAGCAGTCGCTCGCCGAGCCCATCGAGTTCAGCTACGTGTCGGGCAACCCCGGCGTCATGAGCGCGGGCGCCATGCTGCTGCACGTGGTCAACCACATGAGCTACCACCGGGGCTGGCTGGTGCAGATGTACTTCCAGATTCCCGCCATGCCGCCCATGACCGATCTCTCGGTGTACCTCACCGACACGCCCATGGAGCCGGCCGACCGCTGCTAGTGGCCCATGTGCTCGATGATCCTGTTGCGCAGCCAGCGCTCGGCGGGATCGTTGTCCGTCCCCTCGCCCCAGACCATGGACAGGTCGGAGGTGACGATGGGGAATGGCGGATCGTCGGCGCGCAGGTTCGTCCCCTCGATCAGCGCGGCGGCCGCGTAGTCGGGCACCGAGGCGAGCAGCTCGGTGCCGGCGAGTATCGATCGCAACCCGCTGAACTGCGGCACCGCCAGCACCACCCGGCGCGACCGGCCGACCCGCGCCAGGTCGCTGTCGATGTTGCCGCTCAGGTCGCCGGAGAACGACACCAGGGCGTGCGGGCGCGCGCAGTATTCCTCCAGCGTCAGCGGGCCGGGGCGATCGTCGCCGCGCAGCACCTTGACCCGCATGTCGCGCAGTTTGCGGCGCCTGGCGTTGGCCGGGAGGTCGGTGGTGTAGCTGACGCCGACGGAAATCTCGCCCGAGTGAAGCATCGAGGTGATCAGCAGGAAGTTGACCCGCCGCACCACGACCACCACCTCCGGCGCTTCCTCGCGGATCCGCCTGAGCAGGGCCGGGAACAGGCCGAACTCGGCGTCGTCGGAGAGGCCGATGCGGAAGGTGTTGCGGTCGGTCGCGGGGTCGAATTCACGGGCCCGGCTGACCGCGCAGGAAATGATGTCCATCGCCGGCTGCAGTTCCCGGAGTATCTCCAGGGCGCGCTGGGTCGGCTCGAAGGTGCGGCCGTTGCGCACCAGCAGCGGATCGCCGAACAGCTCGCGCAGGCGCGCCAGCGCGGCGCTGACCGCCGGCTGGCCGAGGAACAGCTTTTCCGCTGCACGGGTCAGGTTCCTTTCGAACATCAGGGTTTCGAAGATCACCAGCAGGTTCATGTCGACGCGGCGCAGGTCGTTGCGATTCATCCCGTTTCTCTCTTGCTCCAGCCCGAAGAAAGTTAAGCAGCCAGCGCCGGCTCGCGCGTCGCGCGGCAATCCCCTGCCCAGCCATCATTTCGCCGAAGACCGACTATCAGCCGAATCGAGTGTTCCCGCCGGCCGGCCGAACCGACAATCGCCCCATGACCTGGCCAGGCCTACCCGCAAAACCAACAACAGTACGGGACAGCCCCATGATTCGTCTTCGTCCGGGTGTTCCGCCTCGTTTCGGGAGAATCGCCATGAACAGCAAACAGCACATCCTCATCATCGGCGCGGGATTCGGTGGCCTGTGGAGCGCCCTGAGCGCCGCCCGCCTGCTGGAGCAGCACAACCGCCGGGACATCGACATCACCCTGCTGGCCCCGCAGGCGGAACTGCGCATCCGCCCGCGCTTCTACGAGCCCGAGGTGCACAACATGTACGCGCCGCTGGACGCCCTGCTCGACGTGGTCGGCATCCGCTTCGTCAGGGGCACGGCCGAGCGCATCGACGAACAGGCGCGGATCGTCGACTACCGCGACGGCGGCGGCCACCCTGCCCGGCTGGCGTATGACCGGCTGATCCTCGCCAGCGGCAGCCAGCTCGTGCGCCCGCCCGTGCCCGGCGTGGCCCGCCATGCCTTCGACGTGGACCAGATCGAGGCCGCCACCCGCCTGGAGGACCACATCAGGTCGCTCCGGCACCAGCCGCACAGCATCGCGCGCAATACCGTGGTCGTCGCCGGCGGCGGCTTCACCGGCATCGAGACGGCCACCGAGATGCCGGCACGCCTGCGAGCCGCGCTCGGCGAGGACTGCGATATCCGCGTGATCGTCATCGACCGCGGCCCGCGCATCGCCGCCGCCATGGGCGACGAAATCCGCGGGCCGATCACCGAGGCCTCCGCGCAGCTGGGCATCGAGTGGGTGCTGGGCGCAACGGTAGCGGCCGTGGATGCGGATGGCGTGACCCTCGCCGACGGCCGTCGGATCGAGGCGGAGACGGTGATCTGGACCGTCGGCTTCCGCGCCAGCCCGCTGACCGAGCAGATCACCGGCGCCCGCGACGCCCAGGGGCGGCTGCACGTGGACGAGACCCTCAAGGTGGCCGGCCAGGACAGCGTGTTCGCCGCCGGCGACGTGGCCTATGCGGCCACCGACGACCTCGGCAACTTCGCCGTGATGTCCTGCCAGCACGCGATCTCCCTCGGCCGCCACGCCGGCAACAATGCCGCCGCCGACCTGCTGGACATCGCGCCGATCCCGTATCGCCAGCCCAAGTACGTGACCTGCCTTGACCTGGGCGGCTGGGGCGCGGCCTTCACCGAAGGCTGGGAGCGCGAGCTCAAGCTGATCGGCCAGGAAGCCAAGACCCTCAAGACCCAGATCAACACCCAGTGGATCTACCCGCCGGCCGCCGACCGCAGCACCGCCCTGGCGGCGGCCGATCCGATGATTCCGGTGGCCTGATCCCTCCGCATCGGGAACGCAGCGCTTGCGCTGGCCGGGGGCCATCCCGGCCAGCCTTCCTGCTGCGCAGGCAGACCGGCGACCGGCGACCGGCGCCGCGCTATGATCGTCATCCCACTCGTCCATTGACTCGGATAGTCGCAAGTCGAACTACTATCCGAACATGCCCCATCCTTTCAGGTCGCCCTTGCGGCCACCCGGGGCAGGACACCGCGGACACGCGGTCGATGATCCAGATGCCTGAAGTCGGAATCGCATACATGGAAGCAGTAAAGTCCTCCAGATTCACCGTCAACGCCGCCGTAAGCCCCAAGGGCACCCTCGAAACCCTCTCCCAGCGCGAAGTGCAACAGCTCAGTGAAGCGGGCACGGGGAGCATCTACGGCCTCTTCCGCCAGTGCGCACTGGCCATTCTCAATACCGGCGCGCGTATCGATGACGCCAGAACGATCCTCGACGCCTACCGCGACTTCGAGGTCCGCATTCACCAGCAGGATCGCGGCGTGCGCCTCGAACTGCTCAACGCACCGGCCGATGCGTTCGTCGACGGCGAGATGATCGCCGGCACCCGCGAAATGCTCTTCAGCGCATTGCGCGATATCGTCTACACCGCCAGCGAGCTGGAGAACCAGCGCGTCGACCTGAACAGTTCGCAGGGCATCACCGATTACGTCTTCCACCTGCTGCGCAATGCCCGCACCATGCGCCCGGGCGTGGACCCGAAGATCGTCGTGTGCTGGGGCGGGCATTCGATCAGCAGCGAGGAATACATCTATTCCAAGAAGGTCGGCCACGAGCTCGGCCTGCGCAACCTGGACGTCTGCACCGGCTGCGGTCCGGGCGTGATGAAGGGGCCGATGAAGGGCGCCACCATCGGCCATGCGAAGCAGCGCCACCATGGCGGCCGCTACCTCGGGTTGACCGAGCCGGGGATCATCGCCGCGGAGGCGCCCAACCCCATCGTCAACGAACTGGTGATACTGCCGGACATCGAAAAGCGCCTGGAGGCCTTCGTTCGCGTCGGCCATGGCATCGTCATCTTCCCCGGCGGGGTCGGCACCGCGGAGGAGTTCCTCTACCTGCTGGGCATTCTCATGCACCCGGCCAACAGCGACCTGCCCTTCCCGCTGGTGCTCACCGGTCCCCGAAGCGCCGAGCCCTACCTGCGGCAACTGCACGAGTTCGTCGGTGCGGCCCTGGGCGAGGTCACGCAGCAGCGCTACAGGATCATCATCGACGACCCTGCCGAAGTGGCGCGGCAGATGGCCCAGGGCCTGAAGGAGGTCAAGCAGTTCCGCCGGGAACGCAACGACGCCTTCCACTTCAACTGGCTGCTGAACATCGACGAGCACTTCCAGCGCCCGTTCGACCCGACCCACGAGAACATGGCCGCCCTGCAGCTCAGCAGCGCGCTTCCGCCCCACGAGCTGGCGGCGAACCTGCGCCGGGCGTTCTCCGGCATAGTGGCCGGCAACGTCAAGGAAAAAGGCGTGCGCCTGATCGAGGAGCACGGCCCCTACGAAATCCACGGCGACGCCCAGGTGATGAAGCCGCTCGATCGCCTGCTGCAGGCCTTCGTCAAGCAGCACCGCATGAAACTTCCCGGCGGCGCGGCCTACAAACCCTGCTACCGGGTAGTCGGCGCCAACTGAACCGGCGGGCGGGAACGGCGGACAGGCGCGTTCTGCTCCGGCAGCCCCGGGCCGGCTGCCGCCTTCCGCGGTCCCGCTCCATTGTCCCGGGAGAGGACAGACATTCCATGAGCGACCTCGTCACACGTCCCGTCATGCTCGCCACGCTGCTTGCCCTGGCCGCGTGCGGCACGCAGAAACCGCAGGAGCCGGTGCTGCGGCCGGCCGAAGTACGTGCCAAGGTGGTCAGGCTGATGCCGGCCAGGGTACCCGACCGCCAGGGCTGGGCCACGGACATCCAGGCCGCCTTCGCCGCACAGGGCATCGCGCCCAGCGACAGCAATCTCTGCGCGGTGCTGGCGGTCACCGAGCAGGAGTCCACCTACCAGGCGGACCCGCCCGTGCCGGGGCTGCCGAAGATCGCCCGGCAGGAAATCCAGCGGCGCGCCAGTCGCCTGCACATTCCGGCACTGCTGGTGAGCGCCGCCCTGAAGATCGACTCGCCCACCGGCAAGACCTACGAACAGCGCCTGTCCAGGGTGCGCACCGAGAAGGAGCTGAGCGCCATCTTCAACGACTTCATCGGCATGGTGCCCCTCGGCCAGGAACTGTTCGGCAGCCTGAACCCGGTGCACACCGGCGGCCCGATGCAGGTCAGCATCGCCTTCGCCGAAGCCAATGCGCAGCGTTACCCCTATCCGGTCGACGGTTCCATTCGCGAGGAAGTCTTCACCCGGCGCGGCGGCATGTACTTCGGCATCGCCCACCTGCTCGGATACCCGGCCCACTACCCGCAGCAGTTGTACCGCTTCGCCGACTTCAACGCCGGCTGGTACGCCAGCCGCAACGCCGCGTTCCAGCGGGCCGTGAGCCTCGCCTCGGGAATTCCCCTGGCACTGGACGGGGACCTGGTCATCCATGGCTCCAGCAAGGCCGGTGCCACCGAACTGGCGGTACGCGCCCTGCAGAAGCAACTCGGCCTCGGCGAGTCCGCCATCCGCCGGGCGCTGCTCAAGGGCGACAGCCTGGAATTCGAGGAAACCGATCTGTACGAGCGGGTCTTCGCCCTGGCCGAGAAGATCGAGCGGCGCAAGCTGCCCCGCGAAACGATGCCCGGCATCGACCTGAAGAGTCCGAAGATCACCCGCAAGCTGACGACCGAATGGTTCGCCAGGCGGGTCGACGGGCGCTACCGGAACTGCATGAAGCGCGCCGCAGGGACCTGATCGACGCCGGAGCAATTGATCGTCTCCAGCGTCGCGCAATCGCCGGCCTGCGCTCCTCAACGAATTATCGAGGCTTTTTTCACGAGGGCTTGATACCGCCATTCCTAAGCTCCGCGCCCAACCGACCCGTCGAGCGCGAGCCATGTTCAAGAACCTCTCAGTCCGCCCGGAAACCCTGACCTTCCTGGCCAGCCTCCTGCTGCTCCTGCTCTACAACTTCCCGCTGTGGAACCACGTGTTCTCCATCGTTCCGGCGAGCGCCGGCGGCCTGGCCATGGGCGCCGCCTTCGCCGTGATGGTGCTGGCCATCTTCAACTGCGTGCTGGTCCTGCTCTCCTTCCGCCGGGTGCTGAAACCCGTGCTGATATTTCTCTTCCTCGCCAGTTCCGGCGTCGCCTATTTCATGAGCCAGTACGGGGTGCTCATCGACGCGAACATGTTGCGCAACCTCGCGGAAACCGATGTCGGCGAAGTGCGCGGCCTGCTCTCCTTCAGGCTGCTGGCGTTCATCCTCGTTCTCGGCGTGCTGCCGAGCTGGCTGCTGTGGAAGCTGCCGGTCCGCCATCGGCCGCTGCGCCGGGAACTGCCGGGCAAGCTGGCCCTGGCCGTCGGTTCCCTTGCCGTGCTCGGCACCGTGGCGCTGGTCAACTACCAGGGCATGGCCTCCCTGCTGCGCAACCACCACGAACTGCGCCTGCTGGTGGTGCCCAGCAACTACCTGAACGCCTCCTACGGCTATCTGCGCGAGCGACTGGTGGCGGCCCATGAACCGCTGCGCCAGATCGGCACCGACGCCCGCAGGGCGCCGGCCTGGCAGGCTCACCGGCGCAAGTCGCTGACCGTGCTGGTGATAGGCGAAAGCGCGCGGGCGGATCACTTCGGCATCCTCGGCTACGCGCGCGACACCACTCCGCTGCTCGATCGCGAGCAGGGCATCATTCCCTTCGCCAATGTGCATTCCTGCGGCACCGAAACCGCCGTATCCGTGCCCTGCATGTTTTCCGACATGGGACGCGGCGACTACGACGCCGCCCGCGCGCGCAACCAGGAAGGCCTGCTGGACGTGCTCAGGCATGCCGGTTTCGACGTGACCTGGCGGGACAACCAGTCCGGCTGCAAGGGCACCTGCGACCGGGTCGCCCAGGAAAATCTCAGCCGCCGGAGCGATCCGGCGTTCTGCGGCGACGGCGAATGCCACGACGAGATCTTGCTGGACGACCTGCAGGCCTACATCGACCGGCTGCAGGGCGATTCCGTGCTGGTCCTGCACCAGATGGGCAGCCACGGCCCGGAGTATCGCAAGCGCTATCCGCGGCGTTTCGAGAAGTTCAGCCCGGTGTGCGACAGCAATGCGCTGAACGCCTGCAGCCAGGAAAGCATCGTCAACGCCTACGACAACACCCTGGTCTACACCGACCATGTGCTGTCCAGCCTGGTAGACCTGCTGCGCAGGAACCAGGACAGGGTAGACACCGCCATGCTCTACATCGCCGACCACGGCGAATCCCTCGGCGAATACAACCTGTTCCTCCACGGCACCCCCTACGTGCTGGCCCCGGACCAGCAGAAGCACGTGCCCCTGCTCGCCTGGTTCTCCGACAGCTACAAGGAGGACTTCACCCTGGATACCGATTGCCTGGAGCGGGAACGCGACAGGCCGCTCAGCCACGACAACTTCTTCCACTCGGTGCTGGGGCTGCTGCAGGTGCAGACCGGGGAATACCACGGCGACCTGGACATGTTCGCCGCCTGCCGCGGTCACCTGCCTTCCGCCGGATACGTCAGCGCGGATAGCGCTGCCGGGCGATAGAGGACCAGGCGGTAGCAGGCCAGGCTGATCATCCAGTCGAACAGCAGGGTCCAGACGTTGTGCGAGAGGAAATGCGCGCCCTGCATCATCCGCCCGAGGGAGAAGACGCTGCCGAGGACCAGGGCGCCCACCAGCGCCACGCGGGCCATTCGCGGATTGCCGTCGCGCAGGGCGAAGAACAGCGCCAGCAGGCAGAACCCCGCCGAGGCGTGGCCGCCCGGCCAGCAGCGTCCCGGCTTTTCCGCGTAGACATGAGGACCGAGCAGCGGCGAATAGGGCTCGACGCCGCCGAACTCGGCGAGGCTCCACGGGCACTGCACGGCGGTCACCGCCTTGAGCGGCGTGACGATCGCGGTGGACAGCCCCAGGCTCAGCACCACATAGCCAAGCGGCCGGCGCCAGCGACGCAGGCGAGCGGACAGCAGGCTGGCGACGAACCCGCCGAGGGCGAGCATGCCGAGCAGGATCACCGCCTGCTTGGCGCGGTCGTGCAGCACATCCTCGAGGAAGGCGCTGTCGTGCCCGATGAAACCGCGTTGCGGATCGAAGAACAGATGCGCCAGGGCGAAGTCGAGCCGGGGCGTATCGAACACCAGCAGGACGATCATCGCCGCCAGCGGAAGACCGCTCCAGAGCAGAAAGTTGAAGGGATGCGAATGAGGCATTTTCGATTCCTGGCGCAAATGGGGAGCCAGGCAGTCTGGCGTTCGCTCCGTGAGGTCTCGATAAAACCGTTGTGAAAAAAGCATCACGCGGGATCGCTCCATACTCCGGCTCCAGTGTTCATACCTTCGTATAAGGCCCCCGCTCCGATTGCATGCAACGGACAATTGTCCGGCGCTGGTTCGGCGGCGACAGTGAGGCATCGACAACCTGCACGGATCACGACGATGAAACGCTCACTCTGGCTCCAGGAAATCGCCGCCGAACTGACCCCGGCGCCCGCGCTCTCGGGTTCCCGGGAAGCCGACGTGGCGATCGTCGGCGGCGGCTTCGTCGGGCTCTGGACCGCGCTGCGGCTGAAGGAGCTGGACCCGGCGTGCCGGGTGGTGATCCTCGAACGGGACATCTGCGGCGGTGGCGCTTCCGGGCGCAACGGCGGCTTCGTGATGTCCTGGTGGCCGAAGATCAGTTCCCTCGCCGCCCAGTGCGGCAGGGACGAGGCGCTGCGCCTGGCGCGGGCCTCGGCGGCGGCGATCGGCGAGATCGAGGAGTTCTGCATCGCCCACGGCATCGACGCGCACTTCCGCCGCAACGGCTGGCTCTGGACCGCCACCAGCGAAGCCCAGCGCGGCGCCTGGGTCGACGTGCAGGCCACCTGCGCGCGACTGGGCGAGGACGTCTTCCAGTCCCTGCCGGCCAGCGAAGTCGCCCGCCGTGCCGGCTCGCCGCAGCATCTGGAAGGCGTGATCGAAGCCAGCAACGCCACGGTGCAGCCGGCCCGGCTGGTTCGCGGGCTGTACCGGGTCGCGCGGGAACAGGGCGTGGAAATCTACGAGAAGACGCCGGTGCTGAACTTCGAGCGCGGCCAGCCCGCGGTCCTGCATACGCCGCAAGGCAAGGTCAGCGCCCGCCGCGTGGTGCTGGCGCACAACGCCTGGGCGGCGGAAATCCCCGAGCTGCGCCGCACCATCCTGCCGGTCACCAGCACCATAGTCGCCACGCCGCCGATTCCCGAGCGCCTGGAGCGCATCGGCTGGACCGGTGGCGAAGCGATCACCGATTCGCAGCTGATGGTGGACTACTACCGCACCACCGCCGACGGCCGCATCGCCTTCGGCAAGGGCACCGGCATGATCAGCTTCGCCAGCAGGGTCGACGAGCGTTTCGACGACAACCCGCAGCTGAGCCGCGATACCGAGGAGGACTTCCGCCGCAGCTATCCGCAGCTCGCCGACGTGCCCATCGACTGCACCTGGAGCGGCCCCATCGACCGCACCTACGACAGCCTGCCGGTGTTCGGCCACCTGGATGACGCGCCGCACATCTTCTATGGCGTCGGCTGGAGCGGCAACGGCGTCGGCCCGAGCCGGATCGGCGGACGCATCCTCGCCAGCCTGGCGCTCGGCCGCGACGACGAGTGGAGCCGCTGCGGGCTGGTGGGGCGCAAGCCGAAGCGCTTCCCGCCGGAGCCGCTGCGCTATTTCGGCGGCCTGATGGTGCGCGGGGCGGTGCAGCGCAAGGAGTGCGCCGAATCCCGAAATGAACGCCCCGGCATGCTGGACAAGGCCCTCAGCGGCTTCGCCCCCGCCGGCCTCGAAGACAAGAGCCTCTGAGCCCAGGAGAACCCCATGCCGCAACCCGTACTGCTGGCCGCCACGACCGACCTGCCGCTTTCCGCCCCAAGCCCGGTGAAGGAACCCATCGGCACGCCGGTTTCCGCCACCGCCATCCACGCCGAGGAAAGCGCCGACGGCCTGCTCACCGGCGTCTGGGAATGCTCGCCCGGCCGCTGGCGGCGCCAGGTGATGGAACGCGAATTCAGCCATTTCATCGCCGGGCACTGCTTCTTCATCCCGGACGACGGCGACCCCATCGAGCTGCGCGCCGGCGATGCCGTGCTGTTCCCGGCGAACTGCCAGGGCATCTGGGATATCCGCGAAAGCGTGCGCAAGAGCTTCGTGATCATTCCCTGAAGCCGGCGATATCGCCGGCGCGCAGCGCGATCCAGAGCACGGCCACGTCCTCGGTGCTGTCCAGCGAGCGGCCGGTGATTTCCTCGATGCGGTGGACCCGGTAGACCAGCGTCTGCTTGTGCACGTTGAGGTGCTGCGCGGCCTTCTGCCAGGAGCGGTTCTGTTCGAGGAAGACGCGCAGGGTCTGGTGCAGTTGCGTGCCCTGCTGCTGGTCGTAGTCCACTAGTTGACCGAGCACGCTGCGATGGACCCGCGCCGCCTCGTCCAGGCTGCCGGGCAGCCACGGCTGTTCGGCCTGCGCGCTGGCGTAGGCCACCAGCGGCCGCTGTGTCGAGGCATGGGCCAGCGCCAGGCGCGCCTCGCGCAGCGCCTCCAGGGCGCGGGCCGGATGGCCGAGGGGATTGCCCAGGCCCAGCGGGCAGCCCAGCGCCGCCTGCAGGCGCGCTGCCGAGTCGGGATCGGCGAGCAGCACCATCAGTTCCTGACCCTGGCTGCGCACCAGGAATTCCAGGCCCTGGCGGCGCAGTTGCTGCTGCCAGTCACCGGCCAGTTCGCCCGGACGGGCCAGCGCCATCACCGCCTGCTCCGCCGGACATTGCAGCTGCTCCAGGCGCTCCCGCGCCGCGCGCTCGGCGAGGCGCTGCTGCAGCAGATCGTCGAGCAGTTCCGAGCCCAGCCGCAGTTGGCGTTCCTGCTCCACCTGCAGGCGTTCCAGCTCGATGCCCAGCACCGCGACCACGTGATGCAGCAGGCCGTAGTCGAGCAGTTCGCCGCCGCTGGCGAGAATCTCGCAGGCCGGTTGGGTCGGCAGCGCCATCACCAGCGCCTCGTCGGCGGAATCAGCGCGAGTGCAGCGCAGCACCGCCGGAGCCGCCCCACGCAGTTCCAGACGCCGCGCCAGCAGCGCCTGGCGCCATTCCTCCGGCAACGGCTCCAGGCCCTGCAGCCAGGGTCCCAGGCTGCGCGCGTCGAACAGGTACAGGCTGGCCTGCACGTCCTTGTGCAGGCGTTCCAGCAAGGCGCCGACGCCAATCCCCCGCAGCCCCATCCGCGCGCTTTCGTAGACATGGGCGATGGCGTTGCGACGGTCGAATTCCTCCTGCCGGCCGGCATCCAGGATGGCCCGCGTCACCGCCGAGAACGGCACCGAGTAGTGCGTCAGCAGCAGCGGGAAGCCCAGTCGCTCGGCGGCCTCGCGCAATGCCTCGATGTCCGCCGGCGCCTGCATGTTCTCGCCGATCATCAGGCCGGCCACCTTGGCCTGGGCCAGGCGCTCCACGTACAGGCGCTGCGCATCGGCTTCGGGCGGAATGCCGATGCCCGTGGTCATCAGCAGGTCGCCCTCGCCCAGCCACTCGGAGGGATCGGCCAGTTCGCACACGTGGGCCCAGCGCAGGCGTTGCGACAGGCCCGCGGAGCCGCCGAGCAGGCGGGTACGCAGGGGGGCACTTTCGATGATGTCGTGGATGCTGAGGGGCATGGTCGGGTCCGGCGGGCTGAACGGGTTCTGCGGACAAGGATGACACCGAACGCCCCGCCCTGTCGTGCGGGAACACAGGCGTTAGTACGCGAGTATGAGCGCCCCGCCGCGATTCTTGGTTCCGTCTGATTGTCCGGCCCGCATCGCGCCGCCGAGACTGATGCCAGATCGCCGCCCGGGTGCCATCGCAGCCGGCGCGTCGAAACCTGCCTCCCGCCGCTCGATGGAGAAAACAACAATGTACAAGTCCCTGAGTATGTCCGTGGCCCTCGCACTGGGCTGCTGCCTCGCCAACCAGGCCCTGGCCGATCTCACCGTGGTTTCCCACGGCGGCGCCAACAAGGCCGCGCAGATCAAGGCGTTCTACGAGCCCTACAGCCAGCAGACCGGCACCCGCATCGTCGCCAGCGAATTCAACGGCGAAATGGCCAAGGTCAAGGTGATGGTGGACACCAACAGCGTGTCCTGGGACGTGGTCGAGATGGAGATGCCCGAACTGGCGCGCGCCTGCGACGAAGGCATGCTGGAAGAATTCACCGACGCCCCGGCCATCGCCGCGGCCGCTTCCAGCGTGATGGAGGGAGCGGTGCAGCCCTGCGGCGTCGGCTTCTTCGTCTGGTCCACCGTGCTCGCCTACAACGCCGACAAGCTGAAGGTCGCGCCCACCGGCTGGGCGGACTTCTGGGACCTGGAGAAATTCCCCGGCAAGCGCGGCCTGCGCAAGGGCGCCATGTACACCCTGGAATTCGCCCTGATGGCCGACGGCGTCGATCCCAAGGATGTCTACGAAGTGCTCGCGACCGCCGAGGGCCAGGACCGCGCCTTCCGCAAACTCGACCAGATCAAGCCGAGCATCCAGTGGTGGGAAGCCGGCGCCCAGCCGCCCCAGTACCTGGCCTCGGGCGACGTGGTGATGAGCTCGGTGTACAACGGCCGCATCGCCGCGGTGCAGGACGAAAGCAACCTGCAGATCGTCTGGAACGGCGGCATCTACGACATGGACGCCTTCGCCATCCCGAAGGGCGCGAAGAACCCGGAGGAAGGGCTGAAGTTCATCTCCTTCGTGCTGCAGACCGAACAGCAGAAGGCCTACGCCCAGCAGATCGCCTACGGCCCGGTCAACACCGAGGCAGTCGGCCTGGTCGATGCGGAACGCCGCAAGCACATGCCGACGGATACCGCCAACCTGCAGCATCAGGTGGCGATGAACGCCAGCTTCTGGGCGGACCACGGCGAGCAGCTGGAACAGCGCTTCAACGCCTGGGCGGCGAGGTGATAGCGGTGCGCCGGAACATGCAGTGACCCACAGTGCGGGGCCTCCCGGCCCTGCCCTTTCCAACCGCCCCTTCGGGCGGTTTTTTTACGATCTGGCGTGTGTCCGGCCCAGCCGGGAAGACTACTGCTGCAGCAGCGCCCGCTTGAGCACCTTGCCCACTGCGCTGCGTGGCAGCGCCTGGATGAAGCGAACGTCTTTCACGCACTTGAAGCCGGCCAGCTTCTCGCGGCAGATCTGCATCACCGCATCGGCGGTGATTTCGGCGCCTGCCTCGACGACGACGAAAGCGATTGGAACCTCGCCCCAGCGCTCGTCCGGCCGCCCCACCACTGCGACTTCCGCGATTCCGGGCAAGGCCTGGATTACGGCTTCCAGCTCAGCGGGATAAACGTTCTCCCCGCCACTGATGATCATGTCCTTGCAGCGATCCACCACGTAAATGAACCCGTCCTCGTCCAGGTAGCCAACGTCGCCTGTTCGATACCAGCCATCGATCAATGCGCTATTGGTCGCTCCGGGATTCCGCCAGTAGCCATCGAACATCATCGGGCCACGGCACCAGATTTCGCCTTTCTGGCCGGGTGCCAGACTGCCGTGGGTTTCGATATCGACGACCTTCACCTCTCCGCCAAGCAGGGCCTTGCCCTGGGAGCCTGCCTTGTCCAGCCCCATCTCCGCTGTCCAGAAACTGATGGCGCCACCGAACTCGGTGGCGCCATAGACCTGCTGCACCTTGATGCCGGCGGCCATGCCGGCCTCGATCAGCGGCGCCGGTACGGCAGACGCGCCACAGGTCACCCATTGCAGGGTGCTGCTGTCCACCTGTGTCTTGCGGGCCGCCGTGAGGAGAGCCTCAAGCATGACCGGCACGGTCATCAGGCTGGTGACGCGCTCCTGGGCAATCGTCTTCCACGCCTGGAGGGGGTCGAAGTCAGGCAGCAGGATCGTCGTGCAACCCTTGAGCACATTGGTCACCAGGGGCGACAGGCCTCCGATATGGAACATCGGCGCGATCAGCAGGAAGCGGTGATCCCGCCTCCAGTCCAGGGTACAGCTGTTGGCCTGCGAGCCCGCGATCATCGCCTTGTGCGAGATCATGGCGCCCTTCGGATGTCCGGTGGTGCCCGACGTGTACATGATCACCGCCGGGTGCTCGAACGCAGGGTTGCCAATGACCGGCGGGTAGCCGTGAGCGGCGCCGACGATGCTTTCATGGTGCGCACCCGGGCCGTCCGGCTCCGAACCGATCAGCAGGAGCCGGGGCCGCGCAGCCAGCAGTCGCCCGACGGTCTGGCCGAACTCTTCCTCGTAGATCAGGGCCGTCGGGGTGCTGTCGGACAGGATGTACTCCAGCTCCTCGGCCTTGAGGCGCCAGTTCAGGACAACCAGGGTGGCTCCCAGGCGCCCGGCAGCAAAAAGAGCGCTGCTCAGAATCTCGCCGTTCCTGGCGAGCACTGCGATGCGCTCGCCCGCGTTTACCCCCTGGGCAGCCAGGTAGCTCGCAAGTCTGCCGACCCGCTGATCGAATTGCCTGAATGTCCATCGCCCGGCTGGCGTGACGAGGGCCTCTCGCGAAGGGCTCAGTACAGCTCGCTGGGAAAGCAGCTGACCCAGATGCACGCTCATATTGTTCTCCTTGTTGGCACTGCTTCAGGCCCGGTTCCCTGCGATTCGCCGGCGCGGAGCGGATGAGATCCCAGGGGGCACCGGGTAGACGGAGGCGTGGACCAGGTCCATCGCCCCGAAAGTTACACAAACAGCTTATTTTTTTATTTTTTTTGTAATCTCAGGAGCGATGACGGATACGCTACCCATCACACCGCCGGACTTGCCCGCGCGATGAGCAGATCCAGCGGGGCGTCCGGGTCGAGCGTGCCGTAGGCGAAGCCCTGCTCCCGAGCGAGACGTGAGCGGCAGAAGGTCTCCGCGATCTCCGGATTGCCTGCGTTGAGCAGAAGCGCGGCCTGGATTGCCAGGGCGGCGCGCTCGACGACCAGGCGGCTGCGGACTTCCAGCGTGGCCACATCTTCGAAGGCGTTCCTGAGCCAATCCACATGCCTGTCGTAGAGGGCATTCCTGCCCATTGCGCCTTGCAGCTCGACGAACAGCGCATTGCGCACCTCGGGCTCCTTTTGCAGCGCACGCAGCACATCGAGGCACTGCACGTTGCCGCTGCCCTCCCAGATGGAGTTCAGCGGGGCCTGGCGGTACAGACGGGGCACGATGTTCTCTTCCACGAAGCCGATACCGCCCAGGCACTCCTGGGCCTCGTTGACGTACGCCGGGGTACGTTTACAGATCCAGTACTTGCCGATGGCCGTGGCGATACGGGCGAAGGCCGCCTCATGGCTATCGCGCCGTGCGCCGTCCACGGCGCGTGCAACGCGCATGGTCAGTGCAACGCTGGCTTCGCATTCGAGCGCCAGATCGGCCAGCACGTTGCGCATCAGCGGCTGCTCGATCAGCACGCGGCCGAACACCTCGCGATTGCGGGTGTGGTGCAGGGCCTGGACAAGCGCCTGACGCATCAGGCCGGTGGAGCCGATCATGCAGTCCAGGCGGGTCAGCGAGACCATCTCGATGATGACCGGGACGCCACGCCCTTCCGCGCCGACCAGGTACGCGGTGGCACCCTGGAACTCCACTTCGGACGAGGCGTTGCTCCAGTCCCCGAGCTTGTCCTTCAGACGCTGGATACGGACTTCATTCAGCGAGCCATCGGGCAGCACACGAGGCAGCAGGAAGCAGCTCAAACCACCCTCGGCCTGGGCGAGGATGAGGTGGGCATCGCACAGCGGGGCCGAGAAGAAGAATTTGTGACCAACGATCCTGTAGCTGCCATCAGCCTGGGCAATGGCCCGCGTAGTGTTCCGGCGAACATCCGAACCGCCCTGCTTCTCGGTCATGCCCATGCCGATGGTCAGCGCCGTTTTCCGGTTCGCCGGCAGTGTTCTCGGGTCGTACCCGGTAGCCAGGATGCGCGGAACCCACTCATCCGCAATCTCCGGGGAATGCATCAGCGCCGGAATGCTGGCGTGGGTCATCGTGAGCGGGCAGCAGGTGCCGGCGTCCGCCTGGCTGTACATGTAGAGCAGCGCAGCGCGCACCACATGGGAACCGGCCTGATCCTTGTGGCGCCAGGAGAAGCTGTGCACCTGGCCCTGCATGGCCTGGCGCATCAGCTCGTGGTACGCGGGATGAAATTCCACGTGGTCGACGCGGCGGCCATAGCGATCGAAGGGGTGGAACACCGGCTTGTTGCGGTTGGCCTGCTCACCGGCCTCCATCAGTTCGTGGCCGGCGACCTGGCCGAAATCGGAGAGGTGCTTCTCGGCCCAGATCCCGCCGTTCCGCTCGACCGCCTCCTGAAGCGGCTTGTCGCTCAGCCAGGCGTTGAGCGGAGCCATGGGGAGTGGTTGGTTCTCTACCTCGTGGGTCTTAAACTGGGCATCGGTCGACATGGGAGCACCTCCATAGGGTTGGTGAAAGAAAATTACACACAACATAACTATATCGTCAACTGGTGTAATATGTTTCCGGTCGCCTGACGTCGTCTTTTTTCTTGCCGAGGTTCTCCCTTGCTTGACCTGATCCCTGATTCCGCCGACGAACACGCCGCACCCACGCCTCGTCAGCTGCTGCTCAAACTTCTTGGAAGCAGGAAGGACGAGGAACTGGATGCAGCCAGCGCCGTACGCGCCGGAGCGCTGTTCGGCATCTCGCCGAATAACACCCGTGTGGCCCTGGCCAGACTCCAGGCCGCGGGCCTGATCGAGACGGTGGCTCGGGGTGCGTATCGCCTCGGTGCCGATGGCCAGGCGCTCGCCCAGGAGGTCGGCGCCTGGCGAACCGCCGAACAAAGCCTGCGCAGCTGGGATGGCGGCTGGGTGACGGCCTCGACCTCCGCGCAAGGCCGCAGCGACCGCAAGGAGCTGCGCGCGCGCCAGCGGGCACTCGCTTTCCTGGGCATGCACGAGCTGGAAGAAGGTCTCCATGTGCGCCCGGACAATTTCGCGGACGGCGTGCTCTTCGTTCGCGCCCGCCTGTTGAGTCTCGGCCTGGAGGCGCAGGTTCCCGTGTTCCTGGCAACGCAGTTCGATGATGAGCGCGAGGCGAAGGCCAGGGGGCTTTGGGACTCCCAGCAGTTGGAGCGAACCTATCGGGATGGCCAGCGCCGGATCGAGGACTCCCTCGGGCGCCTCAAGGAAATGCCCCTGGAAGATGCAGCCCGGGAAACCTACTTCCTCGGCGACCAGGCGATACGCCAACTGGTGTTCGACCCGCTGCTGCCAGCCCCTCTGGTCAGCGTGGCGAGTCGCCAGACCTTCCGTGAGGCGGTCAGGCATTACGATGCCGTGGGCCACCAGATCTGGCGCGACTACCTCGCTTCAAGCGTCTGACAGACAGGCGTGGCCCGCTCGTGCCAGCTACTCCTCGAAGCGCCCCGAAGCGTCACGGTCGCGCTCGTATCGCCGCTTGAGCGGAAACGGCGGCAGCCAGGACTCGCGGCGGACGGTCCAGAGTTCGTAGGTCGGCATCAGCTGGTCAGGAGCATCCAGCGAGCCCAGGTTCACTTCGATTTCGTCTGCGCTGCGCGAGAATACGGACGAGCCGCAGCGGGGACAGAAGAAGCGCCCGGCGTAGTCGCGTGTT
This sequence comes from Pseudomonas jinjuensis, assembly GCF_900103845.1. Taxonomy (GTDB): domain Bacteria; phylum Pseudomonadota; class Gammaproteobacteria; order Pseudomonadales; family Pseudomonadaceae; genus Pseudomonas; species Pseudomonas jinjuensis. Next base: position 92,535 of record NZ_FNIJ01000014.1, on the reverse strand, counting down.
TCGCCATCGATCGTCACCGCATCCCGGGGGAACACCGCGGAAGCGTGGAACAGCGCCCCATGATGCTTGCGGCAGTCGAGACAGTGACAAATGCCGACCCGGTATGGGAGTCCGGACGCCATGATCCGGACGTTCCCGCACAGACAGCCGCCGGTGAACCGATCCATGTTGCTCCTCCTCTAATATCAAGCGGTCGGAACGCTCACAACGAAAGGAAAGGGATATGAAGCCACATACCTTGATCGCCGTCCTCACCAGTCTCGCCCTGCTGGGCACCCCGCCACTGTCGCTGGCCGATCCGGGCAACAGCCATGGAAACGCCAAGGGCAACGCCCATGCCCAGCAACACGGCAATCCGGGCAAGGGAAGCCAGGGCGGCAGCAATGCCTACCGCGGCGGGCCGCAAGTCGATGTCGGCGGTATCCGTGTCATTCTCGACGGCCACCGCGACTACTGGGCCCCCGCCTCGCCCCTGCCGCCGGGCATCCAGAAGAACCTGGCGCGAGGCAAGCCGCTGCCGCCGGGGATCGCCAAGAAGCTCGACGGCAGGCTCCTCGGCCAGCTGCCGCACTACGACGGTTACGACTGGGTCCAGGCCGGAACGGACCTGATCCTGGTTGCGGCCGCCACGGGGCTGATCTACGAAGTCCTGCATGACGTGCTCGATTGAGCCCATCGCACCGCCACCGGAAGCAGCCTTCGACAGGCTGCCTCCGGTGATTGCCTCTCGTCCGTTCAGACCGCCAGGCTGCGTTCGCGGATTTCCGTGTTGAGGATGTGGTCGTTCTCCGAATAGTCCACCGGGCAGTCGATCACATGGACGCCCGGAGTCCCCAGGCACTGCTGCAGCAGCGGCAGGAAGCCGTCGGCGCTCTCCACGCGGTGGCCCTGGGCACCGTAGGCCTGGGCGTACAGCACGAAGTCCGGGTTGCCGTAGTCCAGGCCGAAGTCGGTGAAGCCCATGTTCGCCTGCTTCCAGCGGATCATGCCGTAGCCGTCGTCGCGCAGGATGATCACCGTGAGGTTCATCTTCAGGCGCACCGCGGTTTCCAGCTCCTGGCTGTTCATCATGAAGCCGCCGTCCCCGCACACCGCGACGATGGGCTTGTCCGGATAGACCACGTGGGCGGCCATGGCCGACGGCAGGCCGGCGCCCATGGTCGCCAGGGCGTTGTCCAGCAGCACGGTGTTGGGCATGTGCGCCTTGTAGTTGCGGGCGAACCAGATCTTGTACATGCCGTTGTCCAGGGCGACGATGCCCTGCGACGGCAGCGCCCGGCGCACGTCGGCGACCAGCCGCTGCGGGTACAGCGGGAAGCGCGGATCGTCGGCGCCTTCGGCGACCTGGGCCTCGTTGGCCTCGCGGATCGCCAGCAGGCGGGTGAAGTCCCAGTGCGAGGTGTCGGTGAGCGCCTCGCCGATCTGCCAGACGGCGTTGGCGATGTCGCCCACCACCTCGATCTGCGGGAAGTACACCGGGTCGACCTCGGCGGAACGGAAGTTCACGTGGATCACCTCTGTGCCGCCGCGGACCATGAAGAACGGCGGCTTCTCGATCACGTCGTGGCCGATGTTGACGATCAGGTCGGCCGCTTCCAGCGCGCGATGCACGAAGTCGCCGGAAGACAGCGCGGCGTTGCCGAGGAAGCGCGGGTGGCGCTCGTCCACCACGCCCTTGCCCATCTGGGTGGTGACGAAGGGAATGCCGGTGCGGTCGATCAGTTGCTTGAGGACCTTGGCGGTCATCTTGCGGTTGGCCCCGGCGCCGATCACCAGGATCGGGCTGCGCGCGGCCTGCAGCTTGTCCACCGCGGCGCGGATCACCTTGTGCTCGGCCAGCGGGCGGCGGCCGAGGCTGCGCGGGATCGGCAGGCTGTCGGTCTGCTCGGCGGCGATGTCCTCGGGCAGTTCCAGGTGCACGGCGCCGGGCTTCTCCTCCTCGGCGAGGCGGAAGGCCTCACGCACCCGCGAGGGGATATTGTCGGCCGAGGCCAGCTGGTGGGTGTACTTGGTCAGCGGCTGCATCATGCCGACCACGTCGAGGATCTGGAAACGCCCCTGCTTGGACTTCTTGATCGGCTTCTGGCCGGTGATCATCAGCATCGGCATGCCGCCGAGATAGGCGTAGGCGCCGGCGGTGACCAGGTTGGTGGCGCCGGGGCCGAGGGTCGAAAGGCTCACGCCGGTCTTGCCGGTCAGGCGGCCGTAGGTGGCGGCCATGAAGCCCGCCGACTGCTCGTGGCGGGTGAGCACCAGCCTGATCTTCGACTTGCGCAGGGATTCGAGCAGGTCGAGGTTCTCTTCGCCGGGAATGCCGAAGACGTACTCGACACCTTCGCTCTCCAGGCATTGCACTACTACATCGGCGGCCTTGGCCATCTTGCTGCTACCTCTGGGATGGTGACTCGGAGAGACCGGACGCTGCAGCAGCGCCCGGCCCCGGTCGTTTCAGCGTAGCGCGCCGACACCGACCTGGCCGCCGGCCGGTATCGAGCGCCACGCGCCTGTCTCGCGGGCGGCCCGAAACTCGCCCGTGGCGGAGCCCGCTCAGGCGAGACCGATCTCCACCGCCCCGCCGTTCAGGCGCACCGGCCAGACGCGCAGCTGCTGCTCGGGGAACTCCAGGCAGCTGCCGTCTTCCAGGCGATAGTGCTGCTTGTACAGCGGCGAGGCGATCACCAGCGAGCCGCCGAGATGGCCGACGATGCCGCGGCCGATGACATTGGCGCCGGACAGCGGATCGCGGTTCTCCACGGCGTAGAGCTTCTCGCCGCCCACCTCGCCCGGCAGGTAGAACAGCGCCACCTGCCGGCCCTCGACCCAGGCCACCACGCCCGAGTTGGGGACCAGGTCGTCGCGGCTGCAGACGTCCTGCCAGTACGGGTTGCTGTCGAACATCCGGCTATCGATGCGTTCTGCGCTGTGCTGGGCCATCAGACCACCTCCTTTGCTACGGGAATCAGGTGAAGTTCATGCTCGCGGACCGGCCGGCGCTGGCCGCGTTCCTTGACGAAATGGATGTCCGGGTCCGGACGCGAATCGTTGACGAAGGTACGGAAGCGCTTGAGTTTTTCCGGGTTCTCGAGGGCGTTGGCCCACTCGCATTCGTAGCGGTCGACCACCATCTGCATCTGCTCCTCCAGCTCGGCGCCGAGGCCCAGGCTGTCGTCGATGATCACTGCCTTCAGGTAGTCCAGCCCGCCCTCCAGCGACTCGCGCCACACCGAGGTGCGCTGCAGCTTGTCGGCGGTGCGGATGTAGAACATCAGGAAGCGGTCGATGTAGCGGATCAGGCTTTCGTCATCGAGGTCGGTGGCGAACAGCTCGGCGTGGCGCGGGCGCATGCCGCCGTTGCCGCACACGTAGAGGTTCCAGCCCTTCTCGGTGGCGATCACGCCGACGTCCTTGCTCTGCGCCTCGGCGCATTCGCGGGTGCAGCCGGAAACGGCGAACTTCAGCTTGTGCGGCGAACGCAGGCCCTTGTAGCGGTTCTCGATGTCGAGGGCCATCTTCACGCTGTCCTGCACGCCGTAGCGGCACCAGGTGCTGCCGACGCAGGATTTCACCGTGCGGGTCGACTTGCCGTAGGCGTGGCCGGTCTCGAAGCCGGCGGCGATCAGCTCGGCCCAGATGTCCGGCAGCTCGTGCAACTGGGCGCCGAACAGGTCGATGCGCTGGCCGCCGGTGATCTTGGTGTAGAGGTTGTACTTGCGGGCCACCTCGCCGATGACGATCAGCCCTTCCGGGGTGATCTCGCCGCCGGGGATGCGCGGCACCACGGAGTAGGTGCCGTTCTTCTGCATGTTGGCCATGAAGGTGTCGTTGGTGTCCTGCAGCGCCACCAGCCAGGGCTCCTGGATCGGGCGGTTCCAGCAGGACGCGAGGATCGAGCCGATGGCCGGCTTGCAGATGTCGCAGCCGACGTGGCCCTTGCCGTGTTTCGCCAGCATCTCGTCGAAGGTCTCGATGCCTTCCACGCGGACGATGCCGTACAGCTCCTGGCGGGTGAAGGCGAAGTGCTCGCAGAGGCTCTTGTCCACCGCCACGCCGCGTGCGCTCAGTTCGTGCTCGACCACCTGCTTGAGCAGCGCCGAGCAGCCGCCGCAGCCGGTTGCGGCCCTGGTGCATGCCTTGACCCCGGCGAGGTCGCTGCAGCCGCCGTCGATGGCGGAGCAGATCGCACCCTTGCTGACGTTGTGGCAGGAGCACACGGTGGCGCTGGCCGGCAGCGCGTCGGCGCCCAGCGCCGGGGCCGCCTCGCCGGCCGGGAGGATCAGCACGGACGGATCGGCCGGCAGCTGGATGCCGTTCTGCGCGTATTGCAGCAGGGTGTCGTAGTAGCTGTTGTCGCCGACCAGCACGGCGCCCAGCACCTGCTTGCCGTCGGCGGAGACCACCAGGCGGCGGTAGCTGCCGGCGGCTTCGTCGATGAAGCGGTAGCTGCGTGAGCCCGGCGTGGCGCCGTGGGCGTCGCCGATGGAGCCGACGTCGACGCCGAGCAGCTTGAGCTTGGTGGACATGTCCGCGCCCATGAACGGCTCGGCGTCCTCGCCGCACAGCTGGGCGGCGACGTTGCGGGCCATCTGGTAGCCCGGCGCGACCAGGCCGAAGACGCTGCCGTTCCAGGCGGCGCATTCGCCGATGGCGTAGATGTCCGGATCGCTGGTCAGGCAGGCGCCGTCGATGGCCACGCCGCCGCGCGGGCCGAGTTCCAGGCCGCACTCGCGGGCCAGCGCGTCCTGCGGACGGATGCCGGCGGAGAAGACGATCAGGTCGGTGTCGAGATATTCGTCACCGGCGAAGTTCATCCGGTAGCGGTACTCCTCGCCGACGCTGATGGATTGGGTGGCACGCGACAGGTGCACGCCGACGCCCAGGTCCTCGATACGCTTCTTCAGCGCGGCGCCGCCGAAGTCGTCGAGCTGCACCGGCATCAGCCGCGGGGCGAACTCCACGACGTGGGATTCCAGGCCCAGGGACTTCAGCGCGTTGGCCGCTTCCAGCCCGAGCAGGCCGCCGCCGACCACCACGCCACGGCGGGCGTTGGTCGCCGCCGCGCGGATGGTGTCGAGATCGCCCAGGGTGCGGTAGACCAGACGGGAGTCGCCCTCCGCGCCTTCGATGGGCGGCACGAAGGGGTAGGAACCGGTGGCCAGCACCAGCTTGTCGTAGGCGACGGCGCCGTTGGCGGTGATCACCTCGCGGCGCTCGCGGTCGATCTCCAGCACCGGCACGCCGAGGTGCAGGGTCACGCCCGGACGCTGGTACAGCTCGGCTTCGCCGAGGGCCAGCGACTCGGCATCGCGGCCGCCGAAGTATTCGGAGAGGTGCACACGGTCGTAGGCGCGCAGCGGTTCCTCGCTGAATACCTCGATGCGGTAGCTGTCCAGCGCGCCGCGCGCCACCAGTTGCTCGACACAGTGGTGACCGACCATGCCATTGCCGATGACGACCAGCGTTTTCAAATCGTTGAAGGTAGCGTTCATGGAAAGCTCCCAGCCAATCACGTCTTTTGCGGAGACAAAAAAAGGCGCCTGGAACCGGAGGGTCCCAGGCGCCTTTGCCTGTTCGTTCGTGGGTGCCGCCGGGCCACGCTGCCTGGAGCACCTTTGTAGCCCGGGTCGCTGATCGCCATTGATCGGTCGGGCGGCCCGGGCGAGGTTCGCGGCGGGCTCGACGGGACATATGCAGTGGGTGTGCCAGTTTCGGTGAACGCCACGAATAATGGGCCTTTGGAGTGGTTCCACGGAATCGCCGTGCATTCCAGTGGAACCAAAACGGTGCGCAAAAGGCCGTTTTGCCCCAGCCCCATGCACGGTGTTCATCGTTCCCACGCTCCCGCGTGGGAATGCATCCATGGACGCTCCTGCGTCCGACGTGGCGGATGGCTTGCCTCCCGTAGGAGCGGGCCATGCCCGCGACCATCGCCCCGCACCACGTTTCGCGGGCATGGCCCGCTCCTACAAAAGCCGCATCCCCTCCACCGAAATGTCGGCGGGTTTCCCCCCGCCCTACCGATCTGGCGCGCACCTTGCTTTAACCCCGACAGGGCAATCAACGCCGATTGCCCCAACCCACGACAAAGGCGCCGTGTTGCCCCCGTTATAACGGAGGGCGGCATGGCGCTTTTTCGTTTCTGGCGGGAAAAGGTTATGGCGAGCAGAACGGTAAAAAGCGTGTGTCCATACTGCGGCGTCGGCTGCGGCATCGTCATGGAGGTCGCGGACAACCGCGTGGTCAAGGTCTCGGGCGACAGGAGCCACCCGAGCAACTTCGGCCGCCTGTGCACCAAGGGCAGCACCTGCCACCAGCCCATCGCCGGATCGGGGCGGATGGAGCACGCCTACCTGCGCCACGAACGCAGCCATGAACCCGTGCAGACCGCGATGGACGATGCCATCGACGCCACCGCCGCGCGCCTCACGGCGATCCTCGCCGAGCACGGCCCGGATGCCCTCTCCTTCTATGTCTCCGGCCAGATGTCGCTGGAAGCGCAGTACCTCGCCAACAAGCTGGCCAAGGGCTTCATCGGCACCCGCTGGATCGAGTCCAACTCACGGCTGTGCATGGCCAGCGCCGGCAGCGGCTACAAGCTGTCGCTGGGCTCGGATGCACCGCCCGGCTCCTATCAGGACTTCGACCGCGCCGACCTGTTCTTCGTCAGCGGCGCGAACATGGCCGACTGCCACCCGATCCTCTTCCTGCGCATGCTGGACCGGGTCAAGGCCGGCGCCCGCCTGATCGTCGTCGATCCCCGGCGCACCGCCACGGCGGACAAGGCCGACCTTTACCTGCCGATCCGCCCCGGCACCGACCTCGCCCTGCTCAACGGCCTGCTGCACCTGCTGTGGCAGAACGGCCACTGCGACGAAGCCTTCATCGCCGAATTCACCGATGGCTGGGAACAGATGCCGGCTTTCCTCGCCGACTACACCCCGGAGCATGTCGCCCTGCTCACCGGGCTGGACGAGTCCGCCATCCGCCAGGCGGCGCAGTGGATCGGCGAAGCCGGCGAGTGGATGAGCTGCTGGACCATGGGCCTCAACCAGAGCACCCACGGCACCTGGAACACCAACGCCATCTGCAACCTGCATCTCGCCACCGGCAGGATCTGCCGTCCCGGCAGCGGCCCGTTCTCCCTCACCGGGCAGCCCAACGCCATGGGCGGCCGCGAGATGGGCTACATGGGCCCGGGCCTGCCGGGGCAGCGTTCGGCGCTGGTCGAAGAGGACCGCGCCTTCGTCGAGGACGCCTGGAACCTGCCGCGCGGAACCCTGCGCAGCGAGGCCGGCGCCGGCACCATCGCGCTGTTCGACGCCATGCGCGCCGGCGAAGTGAAGGCGTGCTGGATCATCTGCACCAACCCGGTCGCCAGCGTCGCCAATCGCGGCGGCGTGATCGAAGCCCTGCAGGCCGCCGAACTGGTGATCGCCCAGGACGCCTTCCTCGACACCGAAACCAACCGCCATGCCGACATCCTCCTGCCCGGCGCGCTGTGGGCCGAGGCGGACGGCGTGCTGATCAACTCCGAGCGCAACCTCACCCTCACCCGGCAGGCCGTCGAGCCGCCCGGCGAAGCCATGGCCGACTGGCGGATCATCGCCCGCGTGGCCTGCGCCATGGGCTTCGCCGAGGCCTTCGACTACGCATCGGCGGAGGAAGTGTTCGAGGAGATCAAGCGCTTCTGGAACCCCCACACCGGCTACGACCTGCGCGGCGCCAGCCATGCGCGCCTGCGCGAAACCCCGCTGCAATGGCCCTGCCCGCCGGACGATGGCGCCGATCGCCATCCCCTGCGCTACCTGAACGATGGCGTCAGCCAGCACCTGCGTCGCGCCGAAGACGGCAGACAGCCGCGCCTTGCCTTTGCCACGACCAACGGCAAGGCGCGGTTCTTCGCCCGCCCGCACATGGACCCGGCGGAGATGCCCGACGCCGACTTCCCCTTCGTGCTCAACACCGGCCGCCTGCAGCACCAGTGGCACACCCTGAGCAAGACCGGAAAGGTCGCCACGCTGAACAAGCTCAACCCCGGTCCCTTCGTCGAGGTGCATCCGCACGACGCACAAACCCTCGGCGTGCGCGACAGGGACCATCTGCAAATCCGCTCGCGCCGCGGCCACGCGGTGCTGCCGGTGGTGGTCAGCGAGCGCGTGCAGCCGGGCGCCTGCTTCGCGCCGTTCCACTGGAACGACGTCTACGGCGAGAACCTCGCGATCAACGCGGTGACCAGCGACGCCGTAGACCCGCTGTCGCAGCAGCCGGAATTCAAGTTCAGCGCGGTCGCCCTGCGCCGGGTCGAGCTGATCGACCACCAGTTTCTCGAGACGCCCGCCCCCGCGGCGCTCGCCAGCCCTTCCCCACTTCACTCTTCTCAACTTGCAAAGGATTCCACCATGTCGCGCATCGACGCCTTCGCCGCGCAGGTCGGTATCGACGCCAGCGCGCCGCCGCAGCTGAATGACAGCGAGCGCACCTGGCTGTCCGGCTTCATCAACGGCCTGCGCAACCACAACGGCGGCGTGCCCTGCCTGCCGCCCCACGCGCCGCTCGCCACGCCCGCCCGGCTGTGGCTGGACGGCATGCTCGCCGGCCTGTTCAGCCGTATCGAAGGCGGCGTGCCGGCCAACGACGAGGCCATCGCCGCGCCGGTCACCCTGCTCTGGGCCTCGCAGACCGGCAACGCCGAAGCCCTCGCCGAGCGCTTCGCCACGCGCCTGGGCGAGGCCGGTTTCGCCGTCGAGCTGAGCAGCATGGCCGACTACGCGCCGGCGAAGCTGAAGGAAGTCGACAACCTGCTGCTGCTCAGCAGCACCTTCGGCGACGGCGACGCGCCGGACAACGGCCAGGGCTTCTGGGACGGCCTGAAAACCCACAATGAACTGAAGGGCCTGCGCTACGCCGTGCTGGCCCTCGGCGACCCCAGCTACGACCAGTTCTGCCAGCACGGCAAGAACCTCGACTCGCGCCTTGCCGAACTGGGCGCCAGCGCCCTGCTCCCTCGACTGGAATGCGACACCGACTACCAGGAGCGCGCCGACGCCTGGCTCGGCGAGCTGCTGCCGCTGCTCAAACCGACCACGGCCACGCCGGTCGCCAGCGAACCGCCGAGCAAGGACAAGCCCTGCCCCGCACCGCTGAAGATCAACCAGCGCCTGAACGCCCCCGGCTCGAACAAGGACACCCGCCTGTTCGCCTTCGATATCGCCGGGACGGGCCTGGCCTACGAGGCGGGAGACGCTCTCGGCGTATGGCCGCGCAATTGCCCGGAACTGGTGCAGGAAGTGCTCGATCTCATCCGCCTGGACGGCGAGCAGCCGGTGACGGTCGCCAAGGTCGGCGAGCTGCCCCTGCGCGAGGCCCTGACCAGCCACTTCGAGATCGCCCGCCCCAGCGCCGAATCCCTTGCGCTGATCGCCGAGCGCAGCCGCAGCGAAGACCTGCGCCAGCTGCTCGGCCCGCGCCGGGAGGAATTGAAGGACTGGCTGTGGGACCGCCAACTGGCCGACCTGCTGCAGTCCTTCCCCATCGACTGCAATGCCGACGAATTGCTCGCCAGCCTCAAGCGCCTGCAGCCGCGCCTCTACTCCATCGCCTCCAGCCCCAAGGCCCACGCCGGTGAAGTCCATCTGACCGTGGCCGCCGTGCGCTTCGGCAGGCGCAAGGGTGTGGCCTCCACCTTCCTCGCCGACCGCCTGCAGGACGGCGCGGTGCCGCTGTTCGTGCAGCAGTCGAAGCACTTCCGCCTGCCCGACGACGGCGACACGCCCATCGTGATGATCGGCCCGGGCACCGGCGTGGCGCCGTTCCGCGGCTTCCTCCACGAACGCCGGGCGCGCGGCGACAGCGGCCGGAACTGGCTGTTCTTCGGCGAACAGCACGCGGCCAGCGACTTCTACTACCGCGACGAACTCGAATCCATGCAGCGCGACGGCCTGCTGAACCACCTCAGCCTGGCCTTCTCCCGCGACCAGGCAGAGAAGATCTACGTGCAGGACCGCATCCGCGAACAGGGCGCCGAACTCTGGCGCTGGCTGCAGGATGGCGCGCGGGTCTACGTCTGCGGCGACGCCAGCCGCATGGCCAAGGACGTCGACCAGGCGCTGCGCAAGGTCGCCAGGACCCATGGCGGGCTGGGCGAGGATACTGCGGCGGAGTGGATTCGCCGACTGACGGCAGAAAAACGCTATCTGCGCGACGTCTACTGACGCTCCGGGAGAAGGCAGATGGCAGGTTGCCGGTATAGACTCCAGCGTAGTCGCTTCGATTTGTCGCCGGATGCAGATGACGGAACCGCGCCATGCCTTCGCACCATCTTTCAGGGAATGAACCATTCGACGGCATAGCACGCCTGGTCCTGCAGCATTTCGGCTGCTGCGCGGCATTCGTCGTGATCGACGGCTATCCGCGCGGCTGCGCCGGCCTGGGGCTTGCCGACGCCACCCGCTACCTTCCGCTCGCCGCCTGCGACACGCCGCAGGTGGTCCCCGACCTGCACCGCGACGCGCGCATCAGGGATGCCCACCCCGAGCACCGTTTCTATGCCGGCTGCCCTCTGATCGACGAAGATAACCGCCAGATCGGCGCAATCTGCCTGCTCGACCGCGGTGCCCGGCAGCTCGACCACGCCGGCTTCGAATTCCTCCAGGAACTCGCCCGCCAGGCCGTCCTGAACGCCCGCCAGGAAAGCGCCATGCAGCGCATGCAGGCCGACGTCCGGGTCCTGCAGGACAGCGAGCGGCGCATGGCCCTGGCCATCGCCGGCAGCGGCACCGGCATCTGGGACCGCGACGTGCCGGCCGGGAAGATCTACTACTCCCCCGGCTGGAAGGCCCTGCTCGGCTACGCCGAAGGGGAAGTCGGCGACCGCATCGAGGACAGCTACCGGCGCATCCATCCCGACGACATCGAATACGTGAAGGCGGCGATGCTCGCGCATTTCGCCGGCCGCACGGAAACCTACGAGGTGGAGCACCGCCTCCGCTGCAAGGACGGCAACTACAAGTGGGTATGCAGCCGCGGCCGGGTGGTCGCCCGCGACGGCGATGGCCAGGCCCTGCGCATGATCGGCACCACCACCGACGTCACCGCCCTGCGCAGCATGGCCGAATGCCTGCGGCACTCGGCGGAGCTGCTCACCGACCTGACCAACGCGATCCCCGGCATGGCCTTCCAGTACCACCTGCGGCCGGGCGGCGAATCCCGTTTCACCTACGTCAGCGCCGGCATCCGCGACATCTACGAGATCGAGCCGGAACAGCTCGCCGAATGCAGCCTGCAGGTCGATGCGCTGATCCATCCCGACGACCTGCCGGCCTATCGGGCTTCGCTGGACACCTCGGCGGCGAGCCTCACGCCCTGGCACCAGGAATATCGCGTGCGCCTGCCCAGGCAGGGCGTGCGCTGGCGCCAGGGCGATGCATGCCCGCGGCGGCTGGACGACGGCAGCACGCTGTGGCACGGCTTCATCACCGACATCACCGAACGCAAGCAGATCGAGGCGGAGCTGCAGGAATTCGCCACCATCGACTTCCTCACCCAGGTCTCCAACCGCCGCCACTTCCTGCAGCAGGTGGAAGCCGAGCTGGCGCGCCTGCAGCGCGGCGATGGCGGCAGCGCGGCGATCCTGATGTGCGACCTGGACCATTTCAAGGCGATCAACGACCGCTGGGGGCATGCCGCCGGCGACCAGGCGCTGCGGCATTTCGCCGGAATCCTGCGTCACCAGCTGCGCAAGACCGACAAGGCCGGGCGCATGGGCGGCGAGGAATTCGCCGTGGTGCTGGGCAACAGCGGCCTCGACGAGGCGGCGCTGATCGCCCGGCGCATCCAGCTGCATCTCGCCGAGACGCCGGTATTCGAGGCCGGCCGGCGCATTCCGCTGACCATCAGCATCGGCATCGCCCTGATGTACCCCACCGACCCCTGCGCGGAGGCGGCGATCACCCGCAGCGACATGGCCCTGTACCGCGCCAAGCAGCGCGGCCGCAACCGCATCGAGTGCTACTGAGGCGGGCCGTCGTCCTCGTCCCGGCGGCTTTCCTGCGGTTCGGCGCGACGCTCCAGGTACAGCAGCGCATGCAGCACCAGCAGCGCCGCCAGCGTGCCCAGCACCGCGGTGGCGGCATGGCCGAGGCCCACGGCGATGCCGATGGTGGTGCTCAGCCAGAGCCCGGCGGCGGTGGTCAGCCCCTTCACCTGCTCGCCGCTGCCGTTCTTCAGGATGGTGCCGGCGCAGAGGAAGCCGATGCCGGCGGCGATCCCCTGGATCACCCGGCTCAGCGCATCCGGCGGCGCGCCGGCCTGGCTCAGCGGCATGACGAACAGCGCCGCGCCGAGTGTCACCAGCATGTGCGTGCGCAGCCCGGCGGCCTTGCCCTTGGCCTCGCGCTCGAAACCGAGCAGCCCGCCGAGCAGCGCCGCCAGCAGCAGGCGCAGGCTGGCGCGGACGATCTGCTCCACTTGCCCGAGATCGGCGAACTCCGACGCCAGGGTCGCCGCGATGCGCTCCAGCAGTTCCATCGCCATTCCCCGCAGTTGCCCGGAAGCCGGGCGATACAGCAGTGACAGCGGCAATGGCCGGCGGGTTTGGGCGAACCGTTGAACGGCGGCAAATGGCGTCGGATTTCCCCGGTTAGCTATTTACAAGCGGCCTGCATATGCAAAGTTGTGCGTTGACAGTCTGGCGCCAATTACGTGTCATGCGAGGAATGACGAAAACGCTACCTCGATCGGTAACGCAGAAGTCAGCGGGCCGGCCGCAATGCCGGCGATGTAAGCGCATCTGCGTGGTTCAGGCAGCGATACCTGCGTCGATCCCCACCGCTTCATCTACAAGGAGGGCCCGGCAATGTACCGCGAGACTGCCGCACATCCTGTTCGTGATGATCTGGACGATCCGTTCTTCTTCGCTTTCGAAACCCATGTCCTGCAGAAAGCCCTGCCGGCCTTCGAGGAAGCCTGCCGGTTCGCTCGGGATCGCGGACTGAGCTGTACCGTCGAACTGCTCACCAACGACGACGGCAACCCTGAACTCTGCCTGCTCGCGCGCCAGCGCGACGACCTGCCCCACAGCAGCTACCGGATCATCGCCGACCCGGCAACCCAGGGTATCGTCCACGAGGAATACAGCGCGATCAGCCAGCGCACCCGCCGCGTCGCCGCTCGTCTGGCCTCGATCAACACCATGGTGCTGGACACCCAGCTCGCCGCCTTCTTCAAGCACGCCTTCGACCTGCGCCTGGACTACGCGGGCGAGCGCCACGGCGGCGGCTTCTGGTAGCCGGCTCCTCCCATCCCATCCCGCGATCTCCGGCGGCAGGCCCGCCGGAGCGGTCTTGGCATGCCGTTCATCCGCCGGTCTGAACTGGCGCCCGCGCCGCGCCCTCTCCCGTTCAGACGGGCGCACTCCGCGCCCTGCCCTGGAGGATGCGCACATGCCACGCGGAGACAAAGACAAGTACACCGACAAGCAGAAACGCAAGGCCGAGCACATCGAGGAAAGCTACGAGGCCAAGGGCGTTTCCGAGAAGGAAGCCGAAGCCCGCGCCTGGGCCACGGTGAACAAGCAGTCCGGCGGCGGCGAGCGCACCGGCGGTTCCGGACAGAAGAAAAGCCCCGAGGCCAAGCGCCAGTCCCGCAAGTCGTCGGCCCGCCGCGCCGTGGCGACCAGGCACGGCGTACCGCGTCCGGGCCAGCGGCTGGAGAGCATGACCAAGCAGGAACTCATGGAGCGGGCGCGCAAGCGCAACATTTCCGGGCGCTCGACCATGCGCAAGCAGGAGCTGATCGAGGCATTGCGCAAGGCGTCGTGAGGCGGCCCCCGGTGCTCGACGCACCGGGGTGCGTGCCATCGAGTTGACATATGGCAGACCGGACGCACATTCCTCCGGATATCATTGGCGACCTCACCGGACCCGCCCCAGCCGCCGATCCAGCCGCCATGCATGAATTTCTCGTACATTTCCAGGATGACCGCTTCCCCGGCAAGACCGTCCTGCGTTCGTTCGCCCGCCACATGAGCCTCTCCGAGGCCCGCGCCCGGCTGCTCGCCTGCTACCCCCTGCGCGCTCCGCAACTGCTCAGCATCACCTACCTCGCACCGCTTCTGCCCGGCCGCTGATTCCTCCCGGCAATTTCGCTGAACCTGCCTCTGCCCTGCCCGGTCAAGAGCTATAGCTGCCCGCCGGGCGGCGTCACATTCGTATGAAGACCGTCCGCCGGACCTGCGGGAAGATTGTCCCCGGCGCGGCTACCCTTCGAACTGTTCGTCCATCGAACGAAGAAGAGGACAACCACCATGCTTTTCAGCTCCCGAAACCACCACGAACTCGCCAACATCCAGGGCAAGACCGTCGCCGAACTGCAGTCGCTGATCGATGAAATGGACCACCTGCTGAAGAGCGGCCGCCACCTCGCCGCCGAGGAAATCCCCCAGGTACGCGACCGCCTCGGCCATCTGCTGCACGACGGCCGCCACCTGCTGAATCGCACCCAGCGCAACCTGTCCCGCCAGAGCCGCCAGGCGGTGCACGCCACCGGCGAGTACGTCGGCGAGCATCCCTGGCAGGTAGCGCTGCTGGCGGGACTGGCCTGCGGTGTGCTGGCCTGCGTGCTGCTCTATCGTCGCTAGGCCGCCAGGAGGAGCGGGTGCCGCCGCCGCGGCGCCCCGCCCTGGAAAGTTATTGAACCCTCGCCGCCGGCAGCTCTCCACCGGATAACCGGACCCACAGGAGCCTGCCGCCATGAAAGCCGCATCCGCCCTCTTCTGCCTCGGCCTGTTGCTCGCCCCGGCCCTGCCGACCGGCGCCGCCGAACCGGTCTCGCCACGGGCCTTCATCGAGGAGAGCCTCGGCACCGGCCTGACGGTGATCGACAGCGCGCGCCTGGCATTGCACAAGGGCGAAAGCAACGGCGTGCGCGTCTACGCCAAGCGCGTGATCGACGAGCACGGCCGGCTGGATGCCGAGTTGCAGACCCTGGCGAAGGAGAAAGGCATCGAGATCGCGATCACCGACGGGCTGCAGGCCGACGCCGCAGCCCGGGCCGCGCTGCTGGAGCAGAGCGACCACTTCGACCTGACCTTCGCCGAACAGCAGCTGTACATCCACAAGCAGGCCGTGACGCTGTTCGAACAGGTGGCCCGCGACAGCCAGGACGCCGAACTGCGCGACTTCGCCCGGACGCGCCTGCCGCTGCTGGAGCATCACCGGGACATGGCGGAACAACTGGTCAAGGGCCGGGCGGAATGAGTGCAGGATGGGCTTCATGGTTCCCAGGCGAGAGCGTGGGAACCATGAAAACGTCATACGTACCAATGGTCGCGGGCATGGCCCGCCCCTACAAACTCATCGCTTGTTTATTGGATCCCCGCGTTCGCGGGGAAGACGGCATTCACCCCGACGCCAATCTGCTCTCTCCGGGAGAGGGCTGGGGTGAGGGTGCCACAACGCCAGACTTTCCCGTAGGAGCGGGCCATGCCCGCGACCAGCCGTGCCGCGCCATTTCGCGGGCATGGCCCGCTCCTACAATCCCCGCCCTACCGTTCCTCCTCGTCGATCACATCATCGGTCCACGGCTCGCCATCCAGCGGTGCCGAGCGCGCCAGCTCGGCTTCGTCCAGGCCGATGCCGCCGCCGATGTCTGATTCGTCCACCACGCTCAGCTCGCTGTCGCTGGCGCCGCCCGGCCCCGCCTCCTCGGGGGAGTTGGCGCCGGTTTCGTCGTACAGGGTGCCGGGGCTGAGGTCGTCGTAGGTGACCTGGTCCTCTTCCAGGGTATCGTCCTCCAGCGCTTCGCCGCCGCTCATGCCGGCGTGCTCCACGCGCTCGGGCGGGAACTCCCGTTCCACTTCGTCCTGCGGCCGCTCATCGCCGACACGGCCCTGGCGCTCGTCGCGCTTGTCGCTGAAGTCCAGCTCGCGCATCGGGCCCATGCGGTCCTCGATGTCGTCGATTTCCTGCGGGTTCCTGGCTTTCTCCACCATGATCGGTTCCTCCGTGGTCGTTCGGGAATGCATCAATCCGCCCCGCCAGCCTGCAGGTTCCGCCATGCGCCGTAGCGATGCGCGCCGCAGCGCCGGCATTGCGCGTGGCAGAGGACCTCTCCGCCCAGCGTCAGGCACTCGGTTGCGCTCCACAGGCAGCCGCTGATCAGGCAACGGAAGGTCATGGGCGCCACCGCTAGGAGCGGTCCTCGCTGAGCCCGGCCTGCCGGTGGAAGCGCTCCAGCTGGCTCATCGCCCAGTCCGCGGCCTGCCGGCGCACGGTCGAGGGTTCGCCGGGAAAGCGCTCGGTGCGGCTGAACACCACGTATTCGCCGGGCGTGCGGAATGCCCAGGCGAAGCACAGGGTGCCGGGGGCGATACCGTCCTTCGCATCCGGGCCGGCCAGCCCGGTATCCGCCAGCGCCGCGCTCGCCGGGCTGCGCTCCAGCGCGCCGAGCGCCATGGCGCGGGCCATGGCCTCGCTGGTCAGGTTGACCTCGTCCAGCAGGTGTTCCGGGATGCCCAGCAGGATCTGCTTGGCTTCCGGCGAATAGACCACGAAGCCGCCTTCCAGCACCTCGCCGCAATCGGCGACCTCCGCCAGGCTCGCGGCGATCAGCCCGGAAGTGCAGGACTCGGCGGTGACCAGGGTGAGGCCGGCGTCCTTCAGGTAGGCGACCAGCTCGGCGGCAGCAGCAGAAGGTCTTTCCATCGGCGCAATCCGCTCAGGGCGAGATCGGGTCGCTGGCCGGGAAGGTTTCCTCCAGCGCCTTGTCGATCTGCTCTTCCTTCGGCTGGCTCTCGCTGCTGCGCCGCACCGCCGCGGCGCCGCACTGGCAGCCGAGATCGACGCAACGCTCCTTGCCCTGGGGATGCTGTTCGGCGCAGGCCTCGCAGCAGTACAGCTTGTCGTCCTTGCGGACCGCATCGGCGCCGGGGATGCAGACGCATTCCGGGCAGGCACACGTGTTTTCGCTCATGGGCTTCACCTTCTCGCCGTCCAGTCGGTTTCGTTGGGGCTTTGTCGGTGGAGCCGTGGGCGGCGTCGGAGTTCAGTGAGTTTGCCCGGCGGTCGGCGCACACAAAAAACGGCCCCGCCAATGGCAGGGCCGAAGCCGACAAGAGGACTGTACCTTGAAGGGGTACACAGGTTCGGCCGGCCGCCGCCGGGAAACGTTCAGATTATTTCCGGCCCGCTCAGGTCCAGCCTTCCAGGCGCATGGTGGCGCGCACCAGGCGCTGTTCTTCCTGTTCGATCTCGCGCAGGTTGTCGCGCACGCTGTGGATGTGCTCGCGGGCGGCGCGCTGGGCCTGGTCGGGCTGGCGCTCGACTATGGCGTTGAACAGGCGGGTGTGCTGACGGTCGATCTGGCGCTTCTGCGGGCGGCGGTGGTAGAGGTTGTTCACCGAGGCGAACACCGAGCTGATCATCAGGTCGCTGAGCGACTGCAGGATGTGCACCAGCACCGGGTTGTGCGAGGCCTCGCTGATCGCGCGGTGGAAGGCATGGTCGCGCCGGGCGTGTTCGCGCGGGTCGCCGGCCGGCTCTTCGCCCTGGGCCGGGAACATCTCCTCGTAGCGCCGCCGCAGCAGGATCAGGTCGGCCTCGGTGGCGCGCAGGGCGGCGAGCCGGGCCGATTCGCCCTCCAGCAGGGCGCGCACTTCCAGCAGGTCGTAGAGGGTGCGCGGCTGCGAGCTGAACAGGTGCATCAGCGGCGTGACGTCGCCGGTCCCGCCCAGCGCGGCGACGAACGAGCCGCGGCCGTGCTCGGTCTCGATGATGCCGCGCCCGCGCAGTATCCGCAGGCCTTCGCGCAGGGCCGAACGCGAGCAGCCGAGCTTCTCCACCAGGCGCCGTTCGGAAGGCAGCGCCTGGCCCACCTTCAGCACGCCATCGACGATCAGCCGCTCGATGCGCCCGGCCACCTGGTCGGCGATCTTGCGTTCCTGTCTCTCCTCGCCGTGCATGTCGCTCTCCAACTGGTCGGACCAGGGCTTCAGTGTAGACGGATGCCGGAATCGGCAAGCAGTCTGGCCGAAGGCTTCAGCCGTTGCACCTGCACAGAAACTGGTCGGACCAGTATCGAAGTGGTGGACGCTGCCCACGCCCGGGTCCACGCTGGAAAACCAATCCGGCCGACGCCGGCTCCGACAACAACAACGACCGTGAGCCGATGAACATCCTCTACGACGAGCGCCTGGATGGCGTACTGCCCAGGGTCGACAAGGCCGCGCTGCTGATCGAACTGCGCGCCGCCCTGCCCGACCTGGAAATCCTCCACGAAGCGGAAGACCTGCATCCCTACGAGTGCGACGGCCTCTCCGCCTACCGCACCACGCCGATGCTGGTGGTGCTGCCCGAGCGCGTCGAGCAGGTGGAAACCCTGCTCAAGCTCTGCCACCGCCTGCAGGTGCCGGTGGTCGCCCGCGGCGCCGGCACCGGGCTGTCCGGCGGCGCGCTGCCGCTGGAACAGGGCATTCTTCTAGTGATGGCGCGCTTCAAGCGCATCCTCGAAATCGACCCGGTCGGGCGCTTCGCCCGCGTCCAGCCCGGCGTGCGCAACCTGGCGATCTCCCAGGCGGCGGCGCCCCATGGTCTCTACTACGCCCCGGACCCGTCGTCGCAGATTGCCTGCTCCATCGGCGGCAACGTGGCGGAGAACGCCGGCGGCGTGCATTGCCTGAAATACGGCCTGACCGTGCACAACGTGCTGCGCCTGGAGATCGTCACCATCGAGGGCGAGCGCATGACCCTCGGCTCCGACGCCCTCGACAGCCCCGGCTTCGACCTGCTGGCGCTGTTCATGGGCTCCGAGGGCATGCTCGGCGTGGTGGTCGAGGTCACCGTCAGGCTGCTGCCCAGGCCGCAGGTGGCCAAGGTCGCGCTGGCCAGCTTCGATGACGTCGCCAGGGCCGGCGGCGCGGTGGCCGACATCATCGCCGCCGGCATCATCCCCGGCGGGCTGGAGATGATGGACAACCTGGCGATCCGCGCCGCCGAGGACTTCATCCACGCCGGCTACCCGGTGGACGCCGCGGCCATCCTGATCTGCGAGCTGGACGGCGTGGAATCCGACGTGCACGAGGACTGCCTGCGGGTGCGCGACATCCTCGAACGGGCCGGCGCCACCGAGGTGCGCCAGGCCCGCGACGAGGAGGAACGGCAGAAATTCTGGGCCGGGCGCAAGAACGCCTTCCCGGCGGTCGGACGCATCTCGCCGGACTACTACTGCATGGACGGCACCATCCCGCGCCGCGAGCTGCCACGGGTGCTGGAGGGCATCGCGCGACTGTCCGCCGAGTGCGGCCTGCGCGTCGCCAACGTGTTCCATGCCGGCGACGGCAACATGCATCCGCTGATCCTGTTCGACGCCAACCAGCCCGGCGAACTGGCGCGCGCCGAGGAGCTGGGCGGAAAAATCCTCGAACTCTGCGTGGCGGTGGGCGGCAGCATCACCGGCGAGCACGGCGTCGGGCGCGAGAAGATCAATCAGATGTGCAGCCAGTTCAACGCCGAGGAACTGACCCTGTTCCACGCCGTTAAGGCCGCGTTCGACCCGCAGGGCCTGCTCAATCCCGGCAAGAACATCCCCACCCTGCACCGCTGCGCCGAGTTCGGCGCCATGCACATCCACCGCGGCCAACTGCCGTTCCCCGAACTGGAGCGTTTCTGATGCCGAACGACCGCAGCGCCGAATTGCTGGAATTGGTGCGCCGCGCCCTGGCCGAGCGGACGCCGCTGCAGATCCACGGCGGCTGCAGCAAGGCGTTCCTTGGCCGCGAGGTGGACGCGCAGACGCTGGATGTACGCGGGCACAGCGGCATCGTTTCCTACGATCCGACCGAACTGGTGATCACCGCCCGCAGCGGCACGCCGCTGGCCGAGCTGCAGGAGACGCTGGACCGCCACGGGCAGATGCTCGCCTGCGAGCCGCCGGCCTTCGGCCCCGGCGCCACCGTGGGCGGCATGCTCGCCGCCGGGCTTTCCGGTCCGCGCCGGCCGTGGGCCGGCGCGGTGCGCGACTTCGTCCTCGGCACGCGGCTGATCAGCGGCCTCGGCACGCACCTGCGCTTCGGCGGCGAGGTGATGAAGAACGTCGCCGGCTACGACCTGTCGCGCCTGCTGGCGGGCAGCTTCGGCTGTCTCGGGGTGATCACCGAGGCGTCGTTCAAGGTGCTGCCCAAGCCACGCTGCCGGGTCAGCCTGCGCCAGGGCATCCCGCTGGAGCTCGCACTGCAGCGTCTCGGCGAATGGGGCCAGCAGCCACTGCCGCTGAGCGCCGCCTGCCACGACGGGCAGACCCTCTACCTGCGCTTCGAAGGCAACGAGGGCTCGGTGCGCGCCGCCTGCGACCGCATCGGCGGCGAGCCGCTGAACCATGCCTGGTGGGACGACCTGCGCGAACAGCGCCTGCCGTTCTTCGCCGATCCGCGACCGCTCTGGCGCCTGTCACTGCCGGCCACCACCGCGCCGCTGGCATTGCCCGGCGAGCAGCTGGTGGACTGGGGCGGCGCCCAGCGCTGGCTGAAATCCGATGCCAGCGACGAGCAGATTCGCGGCGCGGTCGCCGCGGCCGGCGGCCATGCCACCTGCTTCAGCCCCCGCCACAGCGACAACCCCTTCCACCCGCTGGCCGCGCCGCTGCTGCGCTACCACCAGGCGCTCAAGCAGCGCCTCGATCCGCAGGGCATCTTCAACCCCGGCCGGTTGTATGCCGGGCTCTGACAGGAAGCGACGATGCAGACCAATCTCAGCGAAGCCGCCCGCCGCCTGCCCCACGCCGCCGAGGCCGAGCGCATCCTGCGCACCTGCGTGCACTGCGGCTTCTGCAACGCCACCTGCCCGACCTACCAGGAACTCGGCGACGAGCTGGACGGGCCGCGCGGGCGCATCTACCTGATCAAGCAGTTCCTCGAACAGGACCAGGTCAGCGAGAAGACCCGCGAACACCTCGACCGCTGCCTGACCTGCCGCAACTGCGAAACCACCTGCCCCTCCGGCGTCGAGTACCACAAGCTGCTCGACATCGGCCGCGCCGCCATCGAGGAGCGGGTGCCGCGCCCGCTCGGCCAGCGCCTGCTGCGCGGGGGGCTGCGCGCATTGATGCCGCATCCGCAGCTGTTCCGCTCGCTGGTCAATACCGGCGAGGCGCTGCGCCCGCTGCTGCCCGGCCCGCTGCAGGCCAAGCTGCCGCGCAGGGTGGCGGCCCCCGGCGTACGCCCGCAGCCGCGCCACGAACGCCGCGTGCTGCTGTTGGAAGGCTGCGTGCAGCCGGGTCTGTCACCCAACACCAATGCCGCCACCGCGCGGGTGCTGGATCGTCTCGGCATCAGCGTCATCCCGGCGCCGCGGGCGGGCTGCTGCGGCGCCGTGGACTACCACCTGAATGCCCAGGAGGAAGGGCTGGACGACGCCCGGCGCAATATCGACGCCTGGTGGCCGGCGATCCAGGCCGGCGCCGAGGCCATAGTGCAGACCGCCAGCGGCTGCGGCGCCTTCGTCAAGGAATACGCCTACCTGCTGCGCGACGACCCGCAGTACGCGGAGAAGGCGCGGCGGGTCAGCGAACTGGCCCGCGACCTGGTAGAGGTGATCCGCGCCGAGCCGCTGGAACGCCTCGGCCTGCACTGCGACCAGCGCCTGGCCTTCCACTGCCCCTGCACCCTGCAGCACGCGCAGAAGCTCGGCGGCGCGGTGGAGGACGTGCTGCGCCGGGTCGGCTTCCACCTCACCCCGGTGCCGGACGGCCACCTCTGCTGCGGCTCCGCCGGCACCTATTCGCTGACCCAGCCGGAACTCTCGCGGCGCCTGCGCGACAACCGCCTCGACGCGCTGGAAAGCGGCCATCCGGACCTGATCGCCACCGCCAACATCGGCTGCCAGATCCACCTCGACGGCGCCGGCCGCACGCCGGTGCGGCACTGGATCGAGCTGCTCGACCAGGCCCTGCCACCCGGAGACTGACGCCATGCACAGCAAAGCCGTACTGACCCAGGAGGAAGTCACCCGCATCCTCGCCGCCGCCCGCGCCGAAGCCCAGGCCCACCAGTGGGCGGTGAGCATCGCGGTGGTCGACGACGGCGGCCACCCGCTGGCCCTCGAACGCCTCGACGGCGGCGCGCCGGCCAGCGCCTACATCGCCGTGGAAAAGGCCCGCTGCGCCGCCCTCGGCCGCCGCGAGTCGCGTTCCTACGAGGAAATGATCAACGGCGGACGCACCGCCTTCCTCTCCGTACCGCTGCTCAACGGCATGCTCGAAGGCGGCGTGCCGCTGCTGGTCGACGGCCAGGTGATCGGCGCGGTCGGCGTGTCCGGCGTCCGCTCGGGCGAGGACGCCCAGGTGGCGAAAGCCGGAGTGGCCGCGCTGTGAAGTGCACGGCGCCGGGGTCGCAGTGGAACCATGGGCCGCCGGGGGAATGAGCTGGCGGATAACGCTGGCGCGTTATCCGCCCTACCCGTTGCCTGCGCCATACGTGTAGGAGCCAGCTTGCTGGCGATCAACCGTGCCAGCCGGCAATGCCGTGGTCCGAATGAAACCGCGGATCGCCAGCAAGCTGGCTCCTACAGGTACGCACGTTCCCACGTAGTCCCGCCGGAACCGTAGGAGCGGGCCATGCCCGCGACACCCCGCAATAGACAACAGGCAAGACCGACCCACCCCACATTCCCCCAAGAACAAGAAGAGGTCGCGCACATGGAAACTTGGCAACAGGTCTACACCCCGCTCGGCAGCCTGGGCTTGTCCGCCCTGGTGGCACTGATCCCCATCCTGTTCTTCTTCCTCGCCCTCGCCGTGTTCCGCATGAAGGGCCACGTCGCCGGCACCATCACCCTGGTCCTGGCGATCGTCGTCGCCGTCACCGCCTACGGCATGCCGCTGGACAAGGCGCTGGCCTCGGCCTTCTACGGCTTCATCTTCGGGCTCTGGCCGATCGCCTGGATCATCATCGCGGCGGTGTTCCTCTACAAGCTGTCGGTGAAGAGCGGCCAGTTCGAGATCATCCGCCAGTCGGTCATGTCCATCACCTCGGACCAGCGCCTGCAGATGCTGCTGATCGGCTTCTCCTTCGGCGCCTTCCTCGAAGGTGCGGCGGGCTTCGGCACGCCGGTGGCGATCACCGCGGCGATCCTCGTCGGGCTCGGCTTCAACCCGCTCTACGCCGCCGGGCTGTGCCTGATCGCCAACACCGCGCCGGTGGCCTTCGGCGCCCTCGGCACGCCGGTGCTGGTGGCCGGACAGGTGTCCGGCATCGACGCCTTCAAGATCGGCGCCATGGCCGGGCGGCAATTGCCGCTGCTGTCGCTGATCGTGCCGTTCTGGCTGGTGTTCGTGATGGACGGCATGCGCGGCATCCGCGAGACCTGGCCGGCGGCGCTGGTGGCCGGCGGCAGCTTCGCGGTGAGCCAGTACTTCACCTCCAACTTCATCGGCCCGGAACTGCCGGACATCACCTCGGCGCTGATCAGCATCGTCTGCCTGACGCTGTTCCTGAAGGTCTGGCAGCCGGCCGGCGCCGCCGATGTGGTTGAGGTCTCCGGCGGCGCCGCGGTGCTCGGCGGGCCGGCGCCACGGGAATCGCTGCCCTACAGCGGCGGCGAAATCCTCAAGGCCTGGTCACCGTTCCTGATCCTCACCGCGCTGGTGACCCTGTGGACGCTGAAGCCGTTCAAGGCGATGTTCCTCCCCGACGGCGTGCTGCACGCGTTCGTGTTCAACTTCGCCATCCCGCACCTCGACCTGCTGGTGGTGAAAGCCGCGCCCATCGTCGCCCACCCGACGCCGATCGCCGCGGTATTCAAGTTCGACCCGCTGGCGGCCACCGGCAGCGCGATCCTCGCCTCGGCCATCGTCTCGATGATCTTCCTGCGGATCAGCCCGAAGACCGGCCTGCTCACCTTCGGCGAGACGCTCTGGGACCTGAAGTGGCCGGTGACCACCATCGGCATGGTGCTGGCGTTCGCCTTCGTCACCAACTACTCGGGGATGTCCACCACCCTGGCGCTGGTGCTGGCCGGAACCGGCGCGATGTTCCCGTTCTTCTCGCCGTTCCTCGGCTGGCTCGGGGTGTTCCTCACCGGTTCGGATACCTCGTCGAATGCGCTGTTCGGCTCGCTGCAGGGCACCACCGCGCACCAGATCGGTGTCAACGACACCCTGCTGGTGGCGGCCAACAGCACCGGCGGGGTGACCGGCAAGATGATCTCGCCGCAGTCCATCGCCGTGGCCTGCGCGGCGACCGGCATGGTCGGCAAGGAATCCGACCTGTTCCGCTTCACCCTCAAGCACAGCATCATCTTCGCCGCCATCATCGGGGTGATCACCCTGCTGCAGGCGTACGTGTTCACCGGAATGCTGGTGCACTGAAACGCGTTAGACGGCGCCGGGTAGCCGGCGCCGCGTCACTCCTCGTCCGCCCCCGGCAGCTCCAGCCGGCCGGTATGGAAGTCGTACTCGAACACCGCGCCGTAGCGCCCCCACTCCACCACCACGCCCATGACCCGGCGGCCTTCCTGGCTGCCGAGTTCGTCCTCCAGCGCATCGAGGAAGGGCTTTTCCGGCAGCTCGCCGCCGGCTTCCTGCTCCAGGCTGCGGCGGATGTGCGCGGCCAGCGGCACATGGGCGAGCAGTTGCCGGCCGAAGATTTCCTGGCGCAGCGCCGGGTCCGCCTCGACGTAGTGCCGGCCGAGGGCGGTCAGGGCGATGTCGCCCTTCTCGACGTGGGCCAGGCGCAAAAGGCCGAGCGCCTCGTAGGCGGGGAACAGTTCCTCGTCGGACAGCTCGGCTTCCTCGGCCAGCTGCGGCAGGTCGGCGCGGCCGTCGAACGGCGAATCCGCCAGCAGCTCCAGCACGCTGTTGATGCGCTCGATATCGGCCTGCGGCAGGCGGTAGCCAATGGGCAGCGGCCGCGCCGGACCGGTCGCCGGTTCCGCCGCCGGGCGCATGGTCATCAGGCCGTAGACCTCGTCGATCAGTGCGCGGACCTCGGCTGAATCGATGTCCCGCGGGCGCGGCAGGCGATTGCGTATCTCGCTGCGGATGCGCCCGGGATTGCTCGACAGGATGATGATGCGGTCGGCCATCATCACCGCTTCCTCGATGTTGTGGGAGACGATGAGGATGCCCTTGGTGGGAATCCTGCTCTCTTCCCACAGCTCCAGCATGTCGTCGCGCAGCGTCTCGCCGGTGAGCACGTCGAGCGCCGAGAAGGCTTCGTCCATCAGCAGCACGTCGGGATTGGTGACCAGCGCGCGGGCGATCCCCACGCGCTGCTTCATGCCGCCGGACAGCTCGCGCGGCAGCGCGCCGCCGAAGCCGGCGAGGCCGATCAGTTCGAGCACCGCGTCGGCGCGCTGCTCGCGCTCGGCCGGCGCCACGCCCTGGGCCTCCAGGCCGAGCTCGACGTTCTGCTGCACGGTCAGCCAGGGGAACAGCGCGAAGGACTGGAAGACCATGGCGATGCCCGGCACCGGCGCGTGGATCGGCCGCCCGCGATAGCTGGCCTGGCCGCCGTCGGCGGGAATCAGCCCGGCGATGATGCGCAGCAGGGTGGACTTGCCCGAGCCGGAACGGCCGAGCAGCGCGACGATCTCCCCCGATTCCAGGCGGAAGTCCACCGCCTCCAGCACCGTGCGCGCGCTGCCGTCCGCCGCGCGGAACGACTTCGCCACCCCCTTCAGTTCGATCAATGCGTTTTCGCTCATGGCGTTCCTCAGCGGCTGCGGTCTTCGGCCAGCAGGTACAGCCGGCGCCAGAAGAAACGGTTCAACAGCATCACGAATATGCACATCACGCCGATGCCCAGGGCGATGCGGTGGAAGTCGCCGGTGGCGGTCATCTCGCGGATATAGCTGCCGAGGCCGTCCGCCACCAGGGTGGTCTGGCCCCAGCTGACGTACTCGGCGACGATGCTGGCGTTCCACGAGCCGCCGCTGGCGGTGATGGCGCCGGTGACGTAGCTGGGCAATATCGCCGGCAGGTAGACGCGCTTCCACCTCAGCCAGCCGCGCAGGCCGAGGTTGTCGGCGGCCAGGCGCAGCTCGTTGGGAATCGCCGACGCGCCGGCCACCACGTTGAACAGGATGTACCACTGGGTGCCGAACACCATCAGCGGGCTGAGCCAGATGTTCGGGTTCAGCTGCAGGCTCACCAGCACGAACACCACCAGCGGGAACAGCAGGTTCACCGGGAACGCCGCGAGGAACTGCGCCAGCGCCTGCACGCGCTGGGAATACTGCGGCCGCAGGCCGATCCACACGGCGATCGGCACCCACACCAGCGAGGCCAGGGCGATCAGCAGCAGCACCCGCAGCAGGGTGATGAAGCCCAGCCCGACCACCCGCGCCGCCTCGCCCCAGCCGACGTCGCTGTGGATGAACAGCACCAGCTGGACCACCGCCGCCAGGGAAAGCAGCAGCAACAGCGCGTCCCACACCCGCGGCCACGGCGAGTTTTTCTCCTGCGCTGCAGCGGCGACAGCGCCATCGTCGTTACCCAGGCTGAACCAGCCCAGCGTGCCGCGCAGCAGCGCCCAGAAGCGGCCGGCCAGCACGCTGACCCAGCTGCTCTGGCGGACCCAGGCCAGCAGCCAGGATTGCTGCGCCGTCTCGCCCTGGGATTCCTCGAAGCGGAACTTGTCCGCCCAGGCCAGCAGCGGGCGGAAGAACAGCTGGTCGTAGAGCAGGATGCCACCGAGCATCGCGCCGATGGCCCAGGCGATGGCGCCACTGTCGCGCTCGTCGATGGCGACAGCGATGTAGGAACCGATGCCGGGCAGCTTGATGTCCTGGTTGGCCACCGAGATCGCCTCGGCGGCGACCAGGAAGAACCAGCCGCCGGACATCGACATCATCATGTTCCACAGCAGCCCCGGCATGGCGAACGGCAGCTCCAGGCGCCAGAAGCGCTGCCAGCCGGACAGCCGGAACACCCGCGCCGCCTCGTTCAATTCGGCCGGCACGTTGCGCATCGACTGGTACAGGCTGAACGCCATGTTCCACGCCTGGGAGGTGAAGATGGCGAAGATCGCCGCGCACTCGACACCGAGCACGTTGCCGGGGAACAGCGCGATGAAGGGCGCGATGGCGATGGCCTGGAAACCGAGGATCGGCACCGACTGGAGGATGTCCAGCAGCGGGATCATGGCCTTCTCGGCGGTGCGATATTTCGCGGCGATAGCGGCGAATATCAGGCTGAACAGCAGCGAAAACGCCAGCGCGGTGAACATCCGCAGGATGGTGCGCAGCAGGTAGTACGGCAGGTATTCCGGGTCCAGCGAGATCGGCGACGGCTCGCCGACCTCGAACGGCCGGGTCATCTGCATCGCGCCGAAGGCCAGCAGCATCAATACCGCCAGCACCAGCGGCAGCAGTGCCCAGTCCCAGCGGTTCGGCGAGGTGCGGAGCAAGGCGTTGTCACGCTTCTGCGGATTGGCGCGCTCGAGCATGGCAGGCGCTCCCTCGGGATGCTTAAGCGGTCAATGGGAAGAGACAGGTGGTTTCGACTCGGCCCTGTCGCGCTCCAGCATAGATAGCGCTGGCGGATGGCGCAGGTTTTGCCGCGAAATCGTCATCGATCCCATGCTCCAGCCAACGCCGGACAACCTGTAGGAGCGGGCCATGCCCGCGAACCCCGGCGCCGCCGATATGTCGCGCGCATGGCGCGCTCCTACAAGGGTGCGGGGGTCTTCGTCATCGTTCCCACGCTCCCGCGTGGGAACGCATCCAGGGACGCTCCTGCGTCCGGGCCATGGAGACGCGGAGCGTCACGGGATGGGTTCCCATCTCGCGCGCACGGCGCGCTCCTACACCACCGGCAAGGCAAACCTGAACGCCGCGCCCTGTCCTTCGTCCACCACCCCGATCTCGCTGCCATGCAGTTGCAGGATGCTGTGCACGATGCGCAATCCCAGGCCGCCGCTGCGGCGAGCGCCGCCAAGGTCGAAGGGGCGCTGGAACAGGCCCTCGCGCAGTTCCGGCGGGATGCCGGGGCCGTTGTCGGCGACCGTCACCTCCACCGCATCGCCCCTGCGTTCCAGCGCGACTTCCACTGCCCCGCCTTGCGGCGTATGGCGCAGGGCGTTGTCGAGGAGGTTGGTCAGCACCCGTTCGATCAGCCCGAGGTCGGCGCATACCGGTGGCAGCGGTTCGGCGAAGCGGGCGTGCAGGGCGATGCGGCGTTCGGTGGCGGCCAGTTCGAATTTCTGCAACACGTCCTGCACCAGGTCGGTGAGGGCGAACGGCTCGCACTCGGGCTTGACGAAGCCGTATTCCAGCCGCGCCAGTTCGAACAGCGACTGCGCCAGGCCGCCGACCTTGCGGCTCTGTTCCAGGGCGATGCCGAGGTAGCGCCGGCGTTCCTCCGGGGCGAGGCTGGCGTCCTTCAGCTGCAGGGTTTCCAGGTAGCCGTGCAGCGAGGCCAGCGGCGTGCGCAGGTCGTGGGAGATGTTGGCGATCAGTTCGCGGCGTTCCTGGTCCTGGCGGGTCAGCGTGCGCCACTGCTCGCCGAGGCGGGTCGCCATCTGCCGGAAGGCGCCGTCGAGCACGGCGATCTCGTCGTTGCGCAGGCCTTCCGGGGCCGGCGGCAGCGGGGTCGGCGTGGCGTCGATGTCGAACTGGCGCACCCGCTCGGTGAGCTGGCGCAGCGGCCGGGTGATCCAGGCGAAGGCCAGCAGGCCGGCGACGAGGCAGAGCAGCGCGACCAGCCCGAGGGACCAGAGCGCGGTGCGCAGCACCAGGCTGGTGGCGTCGCGCTGGGCCAGGCGGTCGTGTTCCTCGCCGAGCAGCACCACGTAGACGTAGCCCATGTCCTGCCCGCCGACCCGCAGCGGCGCGGCGCTGAACACCTTGCGCCCGTCCGCGCTGCGCGGATCGTCGCCGAGGATCGGCAGCATGTCGCCGGCGAGGAAGCGCCGCAGCGGCGCCAGGTCCACCCGCTCGCGGCGCAGGCGGCCGGGTGGCGCGGCGTGGCCGAGGATGCGGCCGTCGGCGCCGAGCAGGTACAGCTCGACGCTGGGGTTGACCACCATCAACTGGCCGAACAGCGCGCGCGCCGCGTCCGGGCGCACGCCGGCGGCATCGCTCAGGTGGCTGTCGCGGGCGATGGTGGCGGCCAGGTCGCGGGACAGTCCCTGCACCACTTCCAGCTCGCGCATCTGGCTGGCGCGCAGCTGCAGCCACACGGAAGTGCCGCTGGAGACCAGCAGCAGCACAGCGAACACCAGCGACAGGCGCTGGCTCAGGCCCAGCCTCATGCTTCGCTCCCCGGCGCGGCGAACTTGTAGCCGCGGCCCCAGACGGTGACGATCCGCGCCGGCTGCAGCGGGTCGGCCTCGATCTTCGCGCGCAGGCGGTTGATGTGGGTGTTGACGGTGTGCTCGTAGCCTTCGTGGTTGTAGCCCCACACGGCGTTCAGCAGGTCCATGCGCGAGAACACCTTGCCTGGCTGGCGGGCGAAGAAGTACAGCAGGTCGAATTCGCGCGGGGTGAGGTCGAGGCGGCGGCCGTCGAGGCTGGCTTCCCGCGCCAGCGGATCGATGAACAGCCCGTCCAGCGACAGGCTGCCGGCATCCAGCCGTGCATTGCGCGCCATGGCCTCGGCGCGGCGCAGCAGCGCCCTGACCCGCGCCACCAGTTCCAGTACCGAGAACGGCTTGGCCAGGTAGTCGTCGGCGCCCAGCTCCAGGCCGAGGATGCGGTGCACCTCGCTGGCCCGCGCGCTGATGATGATGATCGGCGTGTAGCGCGCCATGGCCCGCGCATGGCGGCAGATTTCCAGGCCGTCGACGCCGGGCAGCATGATGTCCAGCACCAGCGCGTCCCAGCCGCCCTGCTCCACCTGGCGCAGGCCTTCGCTGCCGTCGGCGCAGTGGGTCACCTGCAGGTTCTCGTCGCGCAGGTGCAGGGCGAGCAGGTCGGCGATGTGCTGGTCGTCCTCGACCAGCAGGACGCGTCTAGGCTGATCCATGGAGGCGTTCCTTTCGGGCGTTGCGTTTCATTGTGCGAAATTTCCGACGGCGCAGGTATCACGAATTGTTTAACTCTCCGTGAGGACTTCGCGACCGCCGCGGCCATAGCCTGCAAGCCATCCCGACCACCACCGCCCTGCGGAGGACGCGATGAGCACCAGACGACAATTTCTCCAGACCGGAGCCACCGCCGCGGCGGTGCTCGGCTTCGGCCTGCTGCCCGGGTTCGGCGCCCGCGCCGAGGAAAGCTTCGAAGTCAGCTACAGCGATGCCGAATGGCGCAAGCGCCTGGGCGCCGAGCGCTACGCCATCCTGCGCAAGGAAGGCACCGAGATGCCCTGGAGCAGCCCGCTCAACGACGAGCACCGCGCCGGCACCTTCGCCTGCGCCGGCTGCGCGCTGCCGCTGTTCTCCTCGAAGACCAAGTTCGACAGCGGCACCGGCTGGCCGAGTTTCTGGCAGCCGCTGGACAACGCCGTCGGCACCCGCACCGACACCGGCTACGGCATGCTCCGCACCGAAGTGCACTGCCGGCGCTGCGGCGGCCACCTCGGCCACGTGTTCGAGGACGGCCCCGAGCCCACCGGCCTGCGCTACTGCATGAACGGCCTGTCGCTGACCTTCATTCCCGAAGCCTGATCGAGACCCATCCCCATGCTGCTCCTCCTACTCGCTTACCTCGGCGGCGTGCTGACCATCCTCAGCCCGTGCATCCTGCCGGTACTGCCCTTCGTCTTCGCCAGCGCCGGCCAGCGCTTCTCGCGCAGCGGCCTGCCGCTGCTGGCGGGCATGGCGCTGACCTTCGCCCTGGTCGCCTCGCTGGCCACCGTCGGCGGCAACTGGATAGTGACCGCCAACCAGTGGGGCCGCTGGGCCGCGCTGGCGCTGCTCGCGCTGTTCGGCGTGGCGCTGCTGCTGCCCCGGGTGGCCGAGCGCCTGACCCGCCCGCTGGTCGCCGCCGGCAATCGCCTGTCCGATTCCGCGCAGAGCGGCGGGCCGCGTCCCGGCGCGTCCTTCCTGCTCGGCATCGCCACCGGCCTGCTGTGGGCGCCCTGCGCCGGGCCGATCCTCGGCCTGATTCTCACCGGCGCGGCCTTGCAGGGCGCCAGTCTGGACTCCGCCCTGCTGCTGCTCGCCTATGCCGCCGGCGCCGCGACCTCGCTCGGCCTGGCCCTGCTGCTCGGCGGCAAGGTGTTCACCGCCATGAAGCGCTCCCTCGGCGTGGGCGAATGGCTGAAACGCGGCCTCGGCGCGACCATGCTGGCCGGTGTCGGCGCCATCGCCCTGGGAATGGATACCGGTGTGCTGGCGCAGCTGTCGCTGGCTTCCACCGGGCCGCTGGAGCAGCGACTGGTCGACCTGGTGCGCCCCGCCGCGCCGGCCATGGCGCCGAAGAACGACAACCCGGCGATGATGATGGCCGCCGGCAACGCCATGCGCGCCAGGTCCACGCTGCCGGACGAAGGCGCGCTGCCCTCGCTGGACGGCGCGGTGCAGTGGCTGAACTCTCCTCCGCTGACCGCCGAAAGCCTGCGCGGCAAGGTAGTGCTGGTGGATTTCTGGACCTACTCCTGCATCAACTGCCTGCGCGCCCTGCCCTACGTGAAGGCCTGGGCGGACAAGTACCGCGACGAGGGGCTGGTGGTGATCGGCGTGCACGCGCCGGAGTTCGCCTTCGAGCGCGATGTCGGCAATGTGCGCAAGGCGATGGCCAAGCTGGGCATCGACTATCCGGTGGCGGTCGACAACGACTACGCGATCTGGCGCGCCTTTGCCAACCAGTACTGGCCGGCGCACTACTTCATCGACGCCAACGGGCGCATCCGCCACCACCATTTCGGCGAGGGCGGCTACGAGCGCTCCGAGCGGGTGATCCAGCAGCTGTTGCGCGAGGCCGGCAAGGGCAAGGTCGCCGGCGGGCTGATCGACGTGCGCGGCCAGGGCGTGCAGGCAGCGGCGGACATGCAGCAGATGCGCTCGCCGGAAACCTACCTCGGCTACGACCGCGCCGAGAACTTCGCCTCCAGCGGCGAAGTGAAGCCCGACGAGCCCGACTCCTATAGCGCCCCGGCCCGACCGGCGCTGAACCAGTGGGGCCTCGACGGCAGCTGGACCATCGAGCCGGAACGCGCAGTGCTCGCCGGCCAGTCCGGGCGCATCGTCTACCGCTTCCATGCCCGCGACCTGCACCTGGTGCTCGGCCCCGGCGCGGACGGCAAGCCGGTGCGCTTCCGCGTGACCATCGACGGCAAGGCCCCGGGCGACGCCCACGGCACCGACGTGGCGCCGGACGGCAGCGGCACGGTCACCGAGCAGCGCCTGTACCAGCTGGTGCGCCAGCCCGGCGAGATCGGCGAGCGCACCTTCAGCATCGAGTTCCTCGACCCCGAGGTCTCGGCCTATGCCTTCACCTTCGGTTGACCTGCGGAGGTAGCTGAATCATGAACGTATCGATCTGGAGTAAAGGCCGCAGCCTGCTCGCCGGGCTTGCGGCGGTCGCCACCGGCCTGCTGCTGTGGCAGGGCAGCGGCTATTCGATGGGCAGCATGGAAAAGGCCACCGCCCTGCCACCGCCGACGCTGGACCAGCCGGCCGGCAGCATGCGCAGGGAAGTCGCGATCTTCGCTGGCGGCTGCTTCTGGGGCGTGCAGGGAGTGTTCCAGCATGTGCGCGGGGTGACCGGCGCGGTCTCCGGCTATGCCGGCGGCAGTGCGGCAACGGCGGATTACGAACTGGTCAGCAATGGCGATACCGGGCATGCGGAGGCGGTTCAGGTGACCTTCGATCCGTCGCAGGTTTCCTACGGCACGCTGCTGCAGATCTTCTTCTCGGTGGTCCACGACCCGACCCAGCTCAACCGCCAGGGCCCGGACCGCGGCACCCAGTACCGCTCGGCGATCTTCCCCACCAGCGCCGACCAGAGCCGCGTGGCCGAGGCGTACATCGCCCAGCTCGGCGCCGCCGGGGCATTTCCGAAGCCGATCGTGACGCGGATCGAGGCGGACAGAAGCTTCTACCCGGCGGAGGACTATCACCAGGACTACCTCACCGAGAACCCTCGCGAGCCGTACATCGTGATTCACGACCTGCCGAAGATCGAGCAGCTGAAGGCGCTGTTCCCGGAGAGGTATCGGGAGGAGCCTGTATTGGTGAAGAAGTCGTCGTGAGATGACGTGGATGCCATTGTAGGAGCAACTGTCTTCACATCGGCGCGGCGCATCCCCCTCACCCTAACCCTCTCCCCCAGGAGAGGGGACCGTTCGGAGTTGCCGGCAGGCACGGCATTCATCCCGACGCCAATCTGCTCCCTCTCCCTCTGGAGCGGGGCGCGCAGCCAGGGCTGGGGTGAGGGAACCCCCAACGCCGAACGCTCCTACAGGCAATCCCATGCGCGATGGCCATCGTTCCCACGCGCGGGAGCGCGAGAACGATGGCCAACGGGCGTATCAGGCCACGCCGCGCTTGCGACCTTCCCAGAACGGCTTGCGCAGGTCGGTCTTCAGCACCTTGCCAACGCTCGACAACGGCAGGCTGTCGCGGAACTCCAGGCTGCGCGGGCACTTGTAGCCGGCGATGCGTTCGCGGCAGTGGGCGACGATTTCATCGCTGCTGACGCTGGCTTCCGGCTTGAGCACGATCACCGCATGCACGGTCTCGCCCCACTTGTCGCTGGGGATGCCGATCACCGCGCTCTGCGCCACGGCCGGGTGGCTGGCGATGGCGGTCTCGACCTCGGCGGAGTAGATGTTCTCGCCGCCGCTGACGATCATGTCCTTGATCCGGTCGCAGATGTAGACGAAGCCGTCCTCGTCCATGTAGCCGCCGTCGCCGGTGTGCATCCAGCCGCCCCGCAGCGCTTCGGCGGTGGCTTCCGGGTTGTTCCAGTAGCCGAGCATCACGTTCGGGCCGCGTACCACGATCTCGCCGTGCATACCGCGCGGCACCTCGTTGTCCTCGGGGTCGACGATGCGCACTTCCACGCAGATCACCGGCAGGCCGGCCGAGTACATCCTGCCGTTGGCCTGGCATTCGGCGCTGTGGTACTCCGGGCCGAGGATGGTCGCCGCCGGCGCCAGTTCGGTCATGCCGTAGCCCTGGCCGAAGCCGGCGGAAGTGAAGACAGTCCGTGCGCGGTCGAGCAGCGTCGGGGTGATCGGCGAGGCGCCGTAGCTGATGCGATCCAGCGCGCTGTAGTCGAGTTGCTGCAGGGCGGGATCGGCGTCACGCGCATCCAGCACCATCTGGATCATGGTCGGCGCCATGAGGAGCTCGTTGACGCGCTCGCTGGCCAGCGCATGCAGTACCTGCTTCGGCACGAAGGATGGCAGCACCACATGAGTGCCACCGCTGGTGAACAGCGCGGACATCGTTGCCAGGGCGGCCAGGTGGAACATCGGCATCACGTGCAGATAGGTGCAGTTGGCGTGGCAGCTGCCGGAATCCAGCACGCTCAGCGCCGAAAAGCCCAGGTTGGCATGGCTGAGCATCACACCCTTGGGGAAGCCGGTGGTGCCGCCGGTATAGAAGATGCCGAGCAGCGAATCGCCGCCACGGCGGGCGTCTTCCACGGGCTCGCTGCCTTCGATCAGCGCCTCGTAGCCGAGCATGCCTTCGGGAGTTTCGCCGTCGCCGGCATGGATCACCGTGCGGATGGTCTTCGCTTCGGCGGCGATGCGCGCGCCGAGTTCCTTGAAGGCGTCATCGACGATCAGGACGGTGGTATCCGAATCGTCCAGGGAATAGATGATCTCCGCGGCGCTCCAGCGGATGTTCACCGGGTTGAGCACCGCATCGGCCCAGGGCACGGCCTGGTAGTACTCGATGTAGCGCTGGGAATTGAGGGAAAGCATGGCCACGCGGTCACCGCTGGCCACGCCCAGTTTTTTCAGGGCGCCAGCCAGGCGGGCGACGCGGTCGCCTAATTCGGCATAGGTCACGCTGCGGCCGTTGAAACGGATAGCGGTGGCATTCGGGCGCCGCTGCAAATGGCGGTGCAGCCCTTGGGTGATGTACATCGAAATCTCCAATCCGATTATTCTTGTTGAAACTCAACGGAACAGGCATTTCATCGAGACGGATCACGCAAGGACCATCCGTTTCGGCACTGTCCCGCTGGAGAACGGCCAGGCGAATTTCGCCTGTCAGGCTTGTGACCGGCCGTTCAGCCCCTGTCGGTTATGTGTACAAGACCACTATCCGAAACCGCCCGCGGCTTGTGGCACACGGGCGGTCGCAGAGTGTTTGGCGAAGCGTGGCTCAGCGGATGCCCGCGTTGCGCAGCGCTGCCGGGGTGAAGTCGTTCTTCATGGTGAACTGCTGGTTCCACTGCACGGCGTGCTTGGCCTCGTTGGTCAGGCCACCGACGAAGTAGCGGCCGGCGATCAGGTCGTACAGTGTCTGTGCTGCGTAGTACGGCAGCTGCTTCTCGTAGTTCTGCACCTGGAAGCCCTCGCCGACGCGCCACAGCTGGCCACGGCCGTCGTACTGGGCGGTTTCCGCGATGCCCCAGGTGTCCTCGTCGAGGAACAGGGTGCGCTTGTTGTAGATGTGGCGCTCGCCTGGTTTCACGGTGCCTTCGACTTCCCACACGCGGTGCAGCTCGTAGCGGGTCAGGTCCTGGTTGATGTGGCCGGGCTTGATGATGTCGTCGTACTTCAGCTTCGGCGACCACAGCCGGTAGTTGTTGTACGGGATGTACATCTCGCGCTTGCCGACCAGCTTCCAGGTGTAGCGGTCCGGGGAGCCGGAGTACATGTCGTTGTCATCCGATACGCGCATGCCGTCGGCGGCGTTGGCCGGGCCGTCGTAGGCCACCTGCGGGGCGCGGCGCACACGGCGCTGCCCGGAGTTGTAGGCCCACGCCATGCGCGGCTCCTTGACCTGGTCGAGGGTCTCGTGAACCAGCTGCACGCCGCCGGCCAGGCGGGACGGGGCGACGGTCACCTGCTTGACGTACACGAGGATGTTCGAGTTCGCCATCGCATCGACATCAGGCAACTGCTCCGGGAAGGCTGCGGACTCCTGGAACTGGACGATGGTGAAGCTGCCGTTGGTCTGCGGCACGGCCTGCGCGACGGCCCGGGAGAAGTTGGTGCCCTTGTAGCGGGTCAGGTGGTTCCACAGCACCTCGACGCCGCTCTTCGGAATCGGGAAGGCGTAGTTGCGCGACTTCTCGAAGTTGGCCAGGCCGTCGCCGTCGTTCACGGTCACGGTGTTCAGCGCGCTGACCTTGGCGCGGTCGTAGATGGCCTGCGGCAGCGCGGCGCTGCGGCGGGTCGGGTAGACCGGAATCCGGTAGCTGTCCGGGTAGCGCTGGAACATCGCCAGTTGGCCGGGACTCAGCTTGTCCTTGTACTGGTCGACGTTGTCCTTGGTGATGACGAACAGCGGCTTGTCGCTGGCGTAGGGGTCGCCCAGGAAACCCTTGGCGTCCACCGGAGCGGCACCGGGCTTCAGGCCGCCGGTCCAGGCAGGAATGCTGCCATCGGCATTGCCGGCCTTCTCCGCGCCAACCGGCGTCAGGGTCGTGCCCAGTTTGGCGGCCTCATCGGGAGAGACAGCAGCCATGACACTGGAAGCCAACAGGGAGAGCGCCAGGGCGCCGGTTTGCAGCATGGTGATTGTTCTTTTGTTCATCGGTTTCATCCGTACATCTCAGATTTCAAGCGGAGCCGGTAGCCTGGCCGCCGAACCGAAACCATCGATCCGGATTGCCGGCCTACCCACGGCGATGACCATCCATGGCCGAGGTTGCCAGGCAATGCTAGGGATGCCATCGATGTCCAGCGTCGGTCGAAGGGATTAGTTTGTGGTGAAACTCACGAAGTCCAATCGAAGTAGGCAGACGGCCGGGAATGGAGGATCGGCCGTTGCCATGGCATCCCTCCCCCTTCGGAGCAGCTGGCGGCGGATACGAACCGGATGAGCGGTCATCCTGCCTGCCGCCGTTTCGTGATCTAAAATCAAATATGCTTTTCCCAATCACGCATTTTTCTCACGAGTCCGCATCCGGATACTTCGCTCCAGCCATTCGGCTGGCGCACCACCTTCCTGGTGGTCGCCGCCTTCGGCCTGACCGTGCTGAGCGGCCGCCTCGACCGCCGGGGCGCAATGGACGAACCTTCCACCGGCGGCGCAGTCCCCTCTATCTGACACAACCTCGCAAGGAAAACCCGACATGAGCGTTCCTGCCTTCGGCCTCGGTACCTTCCGCCTCAAGGGCCAGACCGCCATCGACTCGATCCGCACCGCCCTCGACCTCGGCTACCGCGCCATCGACACCGCGCAGATCTACGGCAACGAGGCCGACGTCGGCGCAGCCCTGGCGCAGAGCCCGGTGCCCCGCGACCAGCTGTTCCTCACCACCAAGATCTGGACCGAGAACTACGCCGCCGAGAAGTTGATCCCCAGCCTGAAGGACAGCCTGCACAAGCTGAAGACAGATCACCTCGACCTGACGCTGATCCACTGGCCGTCGCCGGGTGGAGCGGTACCCGTCGTCGAGTTCATGGGGGCGCTGAAGGAAGCGAAGGACCAGGGCCTGACCCGGCAGATCGGCGTGTCCAACTTCACCATCGCGCTGATGCAGGAAGCCATCGACGCGGTCGGCGCCGGCCAGATCGCCACCAACCAGGTCGAGCTGCATCCCTACCTGCAGAACCCCAAGGTGGCGGACTTCGCCCGTAGCCAGGGCATTCACATCACTTCCTACATGACCCTCGGCTACGGCCGGGTGCTCGCCGATCCGGCCATCGTCGGCATCGCCGAGCGCATCGGCGCCACGCCGGCGCAGGTGGTGCTGGCCTGGGCCATGCAGCTCGGCTACTCGGTGATCCCGTCGTCCACCAGGCGGGAAAACCTGGAGAGCAACCTGCAGGCCGTCGACCTGCGCCTGGCGGACGCGGACATGGCCGCCATCGCTGCGCTGGAGCGCAACGAGCGGATCACCAGCCCTGCCGGCCTGGCGCCGCACTGGGACTGAACGACGCTATCTTGTGCCGCGATAACCATCGCGAAGGGAGTTTAAACATGGATCTTGGAATCGAAGGCCGCTGGGCGGTGGTCTGCGCCGCCAGCAAGGGCCTCGGCAAGGGCTGCGCCCAGGCGCTGGCCCGCGAAGGCGTCAACCTCGTCATCAATGCGCGGGGCGCCGCAGCGCTGGAAGCCACCGCGGAGGAACTGCGCCGGCTCAATCCGGCCATCGAGGTGCGTACCGTCGCCGGCGACGTCGGCCAGCCCGACCTGCGCGCCGCCCTGCTTTCCGCCTGTCCGCAGGTGGACATCCTGGTCAACAACGCCGGCGGCCCGCCGCCCGGCGATTTCCGCGACTGGCAGCGCGAGGACTGGCTGCGCGCCCTGGAGCTGAACATGCTGACGCCCATCGAGCTGATCAAGGCCACGGTGGACGGCATGGCCCGGCGCGGCTTCGGCCGGGTGGTGAACATCACCTCCTCGTCGGTGAAGGCGCCCATCGGCAGCATCGGCCTGTCCAACGGCGCGCGCAGCGGCCTCACCGGTTTCATCGCCGGCCTGGCCCGCCAGCCGCGCCTGGCCGCGCGCAACGTGACCATCAACGCCCTGCTGCCCGGCTCCTTCGACACCGACCGCCTGCGCAGCACTCTCGGCGACGACCCGGAGACGGCCGCCGCCGAAAGCCGCAAGGCGATCCCCGCCGGCCGCTTCGGTACGCCGGAGGAATTCGGGGCGTTCTGTGCGTTCGTCTGCAGCGTCCATGCGGGGTACCTGACCGGGCAGAACCTGCTGCTCGATGGCGGGGCGTATCCGGGGACCTATTGAGCGCGCTTCTGCCGTTGCATGGTGGATGAAAAAAACCTCATCCACCCTACGGTTCTCCCGGTTCCGCAGGGTGAAAAACGCGAAGCGTTTTCCACCTGCCACGCAGAAGCCTTCCTGGCGTCCAAAGCACTAAACTCCCAGGCATTCATTCCCGGGACGCATCAATGAAAGCCAACTCCGAAGAACTGCGCACCTTCGTCACCGTCATCGACTGCGGCTCCATCACCGCCGCCGCCGACCAGCTCGGCCTCACCGCCTCGGGGGTCAGCCGTGGCCTGTCGAAGCTGGAGGAAAAGCTCGGCACCACGCTGGTCAACCGCACCACGCGGCGCATGCAGCTGACCGAGGAAGGCCGGTTCTTCCTCGACAGCGCGCGGCACATCCTCGAACAGATGGAAGCGCTGGAAGAACGCCTGGCGCTGCGCCGGCAGAAGCCCGTCGGCCGCCTGCGGATCAACGCCGCCTCGCCATTCATGCTGCACGCCGTGGTCCCCCATATCGACGCCTTCCGCCAGCTCTACCCGGACATCGCGCTGCAGCTCAACACCAACGACCTGAACATTGACCTGCTGGAGCAGAGCACCGACGTCGCCATCCGCATCGGCCACCTCGCCGACTCCACCCTGCATGCGCGGCCGCTGGGCAGCAGCAAGCTGAACCTGCTGGCCAGCCCGGACTACCTCGCCCGCCACGGCACGCCGGAAAACCTGGAACAACTGCGGCGGCATTCCCTGCTCGGCTTCACCCAGCCGGAAGCGCTGAACGTCTGGCCGCTCCGCCATGCCGGCGGCGACACCCTGGCGATCACCCCGACGCTCTCCGCCTCCAGCGGCGAGACCCTGCGCCAGCTGACCCTGGCCGGACAGGGCATCGCCTGCCTGGCGAGCTTCATGACCTGCGCCGACATCCGCGCCGGCCGCCTGGTCCGCGTGCTGCCGGAGCTGACCAGCGAACGCCGCCAGCCGATCCATGCTGTGTACTACCGCAACTCGCAGCTGGCGCTGCGCATCCAGTGCTTCCTCGATTTCATCCAGCAAAGGCTGGCGGAAACCCTGGACGCGCCCTATTCGTGATCCACACGCAAGGTTGATTTGCTCCAGAGCCGATTTTTCGCACGAATCCCCGAGGGAATAATTCGCTCATCCCACATCCACTGGAGCGAATTCCCATGCTGTTCACCCCCTATGCATTCGGCCGGATCGAAACCACCAACCGCATCGTGATGCCGCCGATGACCCGCTCGCGGGCCGGCGCCGGCGATGTCGCCACCGAGCTGATGGCCGAGTACTACGCCCAGCGCGCCAGCGCCGGGCTGATCATTTCCGAAGGCACCCAGATCAGCCGCCAGGGCCAGGGCTATGCCTGGACGCCGGGCATCCATAGCGCCGAACAGGTCGCCGGCTGGCGCAAGGTCACCGACGCCGTGCATGCCGCCAACGGGCGCATCTTCGCCCAGCTCTGGCATGTCGGCCGCGTGTCGCACACCTCGCTGCAGCCGGGCAATGCCGCGCCGGTATCGTCCTCGGCCAAGGTCGCGGAAGGCGTGAAGGTGTTCGTCGATATCGAGGGGCGCGGGCCGGAGAACGGCGTCGGCGAGATGGTCCAGCACTCGGCACCGCGCGTACTGAGCGTCGAGGAAATCCACGGCATCGTCCGCGACTACGCCCAGGCCGCGCGCAATGCGCTGGACGCCGGTTTCGACGGGGTCGAACTGCATGGCGCCAACGGCTACCTGATCAACCAGTTCATCGATTCCCAGGCCAACGACCGCACCGACCAGTA
Organism: Pseudomonas jinjuensis; assembly: GCF_900103845.1. GTDB lineage: Bacteria > Pseudomonadota > Gammaproteobacteria > Pseudomonadales > Pseudomonadaceae > Pseudomonas > Pseudomonas jinjuensis. The sequence continues at coordinate 52,007 of NZ_FNIJ01000014.1, read as the reverse complement.
CGGCGGCTCGCTGCCCAACCGCCTGCGCTTCCTCCGCGAAGTCGCCGAGGCGGTGACCGCGGTGGTCGGCAAAGACCGCATCGGCGTGCGCCTGGCGCCGCTCACCACCCTGCAGGGCGCGGTGGACGACACGCCCCAGGCGACCTACCTGGCCGCGGCCAGGCTGCTGGACGAGATCGGCGTGGCCTACATCCACATCGCCGAGGCCGACTGGGAAGACGCGCCGGTGATGCCGGCGGCGTTCAAGGAGGCGCTGCGCATCGTCTATGGCGGCACGCTGGTCTATTCCGGCGCCTACACCAAGGAGCGCGCGGAAGAGGCGCTGGCCAACGGCTGGGCCGACCTGATCGGCTTCGGCCGGCCCTTCATCGCCAACCCGGATTTGCCGTACCGGCTGGAGCATGGGGTCGAGCTGGCGCCGGGGGATCGCAGCCGGTATTTCGGCGGCGGTGCGCAGGGGTATACGGATTATCCGCGGGCGTGAGCATCGACTGATCGTTCCCACGCTCCCGCGTGGGAACGCGTCCGTTTCTTCGCGGGCATGGCCCGCTCCTACAGCAGACGGCGGACATCGGTGCCGGACTCTCGGCGCATTTTGTTCGCGAATCCCTTGTAGGAGCGGGCCATGCCCGCGACCGGGTCTCGCCCCGATGCGCTCCTGCAAAAAGGCCCGCCCTACGCCATGTCGCTGGTCCTGAATTCCTCCTCGAGGAAATCCAGCAGCGCCCGCACCGACGGCAGCAGCCCGCGCCGTGACGGGAATACCGCGTGCACCAGCCCGGTTCGCGGCGCCCAGTCCGGCAGGACGTTCACCAGCCGGCCCGCGTTCAGGTCCGCCTGCACCACCACGCTGGGCAGGTGCACCACCCCTACTCCGGCCAGCGCCGCCTGGCGCAGCGCCACCAGGTCGTCGGTGACCAGGCGCGGGTGATGGCGCACCGCCGCGCGGGCGTTGTCCGGGCCGTCGAGCTGCCACTGGTAGTCGCGCTGCACCGAGCCCCAGTGCAGGCTCGGCAGGCCGGCGACGTCGGCCGGGGTGACCCTTTCCGGCAGGCGCGCGCGCAGCTCCGGGGTAGCGGTGAGCATCTGCCGGCTGTTGCCCAGCGCCTTCATCACCAGGTCGCTGCTTTCCAGCGGCGGGAAGCGCACCCGCAGGGCGACGTCGATGCCTTCCTGGATCAGGTCGACCTGGCGGTTGGTGGCCTCCACATGCAGCTCCACCAGCGGGTTGGCGACCATGAAGCGCGCCAGCATCGGCCCGACCCAGAAGTGCAGCAGCGCCGTCGGGCAGCTCAGGCGCACGATGCCCTGCGGCTCCGAGCGGTGGCGGTCGATCACCTCCGCCGCGCCTTCCGCCTCCACCAGCATCGCCAGGCAGTGGCGGTAGTACTCCTGGCCGATCTCGGTGACCGAGAAGTGCCGGGTGGAGCGCTGGATCAGGCGCACGCCGAGGCGTTCCTCCAGCGCGGCGATGCGCCGGCTGAGCTTCGACTTGGGCATGTCCAGGGCGCGGCCGGCGGGGGCGAAGCCGCCGTGCTCGACCACCCGGGCGAAGAAGTACAGGTCGTTGAGGTCTTCCATCATCGTTCTCCAGATAGAACGCTGAGGGTATTTTATGCCATCTACCGGGCCAAGCGTTGCAAATCTAATCTGCTTTCCATGCACCGGGCGGTCGAAGTTTCGGTCCAGACCGAACCTCGCCGCCCCCCAAATGGAGGCACATCATGAAAAAGATTCTCGGCGTCTACAGCGCTCCCCGCTCCCACTGGGTCGGCGACGGCTTCCCGGTACGCACGCTGTTCTCCTACGACAACTTCGGCCAGCACATCAGCCCGTTCCTGCTGCTCGACCATGCCGGTCCGCATGACTTCGCGCCGAGCGCGCAGCGCCGTGGCGTCGGCCAGCATCCGCACCGCGGCTTCGAGACGGTGACCATCGTCTACAAGGGCGAACTGGAGCACCGCGACTCCACCGGCGCCGGCGGCCGCATCGGTCCCGGGGACGTGCAGTGGATGACCGCCGCCGCCGGCATCCTCCACGAGGAGTACCACTCCGATGCATTCAGCAGCAGCGGCGGCACCCTCGACATGGTGCAGCTGTGGGTCAACCTGCCGGCCCGCGACAAGATGGCCGAACCGGGCTACCAGACCATCCTCGACGCCAGCATTCCCAACCTGGCGCTGGCGGAGGACGCCGGCAGCCTGCGGGTGATCGCCGGCGACTACAAGGGTCACCGGGGCCCGGCGCGGACCTTCACGCCGATGGACGTGTGGGACATCCGCCTGGCAGCCGGCAAGTCCACCCGCATCAGCGTCGTCGAGGGCCGCCACACGGTGCTGGTGCTGCTGCGCGGCAGCCTGCTGGTGAACCACGAGGACGTGCTGCGCGAAGGCCAGGTGGTGCTGTTCGACCCCGACGGCAGCGACATCCAGCTGGAAGCCAACAACGACACCCTGGTGCTGCTGCTCAGCGGCGAACCGATCGACGAACCCATCGTCGGCTACGGTCCGTTCGTGATGAACAGCGACCAGGAAATCCACCAGGCGGTCGAGGATTTCCGCGCCGGTCGCTTCGGACGAATGGCCGGCTGAAGTCACAACCCGGACTCGGCCAGAGCCTAGTCTGGATGTTTACCCGCGCAGGGAAGCGCGGGCTCCTGGGATCAGGAAGCACCCACACCCATGAAGAGGACCTGTAAATGAGCAACTTCTCGCAAGTAGCGAACTTCAATGGCCAGCGCCCGGTAATCGATCCGAACGATACGGCCATGCTGCTGATCGACCATCAGAGCGGCCTGTTCCAGACGGTGAAGGACATGCCGATGACCGAGCTGCGCAACAACGCCATCACCCTGGCGAAGATCGCCACGCTGGCGAAGATCCCGGTCATCACCACGGCCTCCGTCCCGCAGGGTCCGAACGGCCCGCTGATCCCGGAAATCCACGAAGCCGCCCCGCACGCCCAGTACGTGGCGCGCAAGGGCGAGATCAACGCCTGGGACAACCCCGAGTTCGTCGCCGCGGTGGAGAAGACCGGCAAGAAGACCCTGATCATCGCCGGCACCATCACCAGCGTGTGCATGGCCTTCCCGAGCATCTCGGCGGTGAATGCCGGCTACAGGGTGTTCGCCGTGATCGACGCCTCCGGCACCTATTCGAAGATGGCCCAGGAAATCACCCTGGCCCGCGTGGTCCAGGCCGGCGTGGTGCCGATGGACACCGCCGCCGTCTGCTCCGAAATCCAGCAGACCTGGAACCGTCCGGACGCCCAGCAGTGGGCCGAAGCCTACAGCCTGATCTTCCCGCACTACCGCCTGCTGATCGAAAGCTACCTGAAGGCGCAGGAAGTAGTGACCAAGAACGAAACCCTCGATTCGCAACGCTGATCGACCTCACCAGAGAAAAAGGAAACTGTCATGTCCTTCCAATACAAGCGCCTCGACAAGAACGATGCAGCCGTACTGCTGGTCGACCACCAGACCGGCCTGCTCTCCCTGGTCCGCGATATCGAGCCGGACAAGTTCAAGAACAACGTGCTGGCCCTGGGCGACCTGGCCAAGTACTTCAACCTGCCGACCATCCTCACCACCAGCTTCGAGAACGGCCCCAACGGCCCGCTGGTGCCCGAGCTGAAGGAGCAGTTCCCGGACGCCCCGTACATCGCCCGCCCCGGCAACATCAACGCCTGGGACAACGAGGACTTCGTCAAGGCGGTCAAGGCCACCGGCAAGAAGCAGCTGATCATCGCCGGCGTGGTGACCGAGGTCTGCGTAGCCTTCCCGGCGCTCTCCGCCCTTGAAGAAGGCTTCGACGTGTTCGTCGTCACCGACGCTTCCGGCACCTTCAACCCGATCACCCGCGACGCCGCCTGGGACCGCATGTCCGCCGCCGGCGCGCAGCTGATGAGCTGGTTCGGCGTGGCCTGCGAACTGCACCGCGACTGGCGCAACGACATCGAGGGTCTGGGTACGCTGTTCTCCAACCACATCCCGGACTACCGCAACCTGATGACCAGCTTCAACCTGCTGTCCAAGTGACGGCAGTGGAGAGGGGATTGGTCCCCTCTCCCTTGCAGCCGAACCGGCCTGGCTTCGCGTCGATCGGAGCCGGGTCGCCAGCAGCCGCGTCGGCTAGGGTTATACCTGCGAGGCCGACGGCTCTGCACCGCAGCGAACGTTCCCTGCCGTTCCCGCCCGGACCGTTACCGGACCAGCCTCGACCATTCCCGCCCGTTGCAACCGCCGCCCCGCGGCCACGAACAAGGAGTTCCGCATGAGCGAATCGCCCGTCCACGCCCGCTACGAAGGCATTCCCTACCAGGTCACCTTCAGCGCCGAGACGCAGCGCTGGCTGGCCGACGAACCCGCCTCCCTCGGCGGCGCCGACAGCGGCCCGCCGCCGTTCCAGCTGCTGCTGTCGTCCCTCGGCGCCTGCACCTGCATCACCCTGGCGATGTACGCCAGGCGCAAGGGCTGGCCGCTGGAAGGCGTCGACGTGGAACTGCGCTACCTCGAACAGAGCCCGGGAAAGACCCGCATCGGCCGCGACATCCAGCTGCACGGCGGGCTGGACGGGGACCAGCGCCAGCGCCTGCTGGACATCGCCAACGCCTGCCCGGTGCACAAGCTGCTGAGCGGCGAGATCAGCATCGACAGCCGGCTCGACGCCTGACGCGCCCATACGGTCCGGCACGCCGGATGCCGGACCCTCGCCACGACAAGTGAAAAGAGAGACTCCATGCGTGACACCTTGCGCCTGCTTGGCGCCCTGCCGATGCTGCTCGGCCTGGAAGCCCGGGCCGACGCCGTGAGCCTGCCGCCGCTGCCGCTGGGCAACGCCAGCTTCATGGATGGCGTCGCCGGGCCGGGCATGCTCTTCGAGCTGCCCATCCAGCATTACCGCGCCAACGATGCCAGCGACGCCCGCGGTCACTCCGTACCGGGACGGCAGAAGGTCCGCAGCACCGCGGTGCTGCCGCATTTCGCCTATATCAGCGAGAACACCTTTCTCGGCGCCCACTACGGCGCGGAAGTACTGCTGCCGCTGGTGCACCTCGACCTGGACATCGACGGCGGCCCGGACGGCTCGCGCACCCGCCAGGGCGACCTGGTGGTCGCGCCGCTGCTGCTGCAATGGGCGCCGGTTTCCCTGTTCGGCCGGCCCTACTGGCAACGCCTGGACTTCGTCTTCAGCCTGCCCACCGGCGACTACGACGACGCTGCCTCGATCAACACCGGCAGCAACGTCTGGGTCTTCACGCCCTACTACGCCTTCACCTGGGAAGCTACCGACCGCGTCGAATTCAGCGCGCGGCTGATGTACTCCTGGATCAGCGAGAACGACGACCCGGCCAGCCGTCTCGGCGCCGACGACGTGCAGCCGGGCGAGGCCGTGCACGCCAACTTCTCGGTGTCCTATGCGCTGGACGACAACTGGCGGATCGGCCTGGCCGGCTACCAGCTGGAGCAGATCAGCGCCGACCGCATCGACGGCCGGCGCCAGCACGACTCGGAGGAGCGGGTGTTCGGCATCGGCCCCGGCGTGATGTACCGCAGCGGCAAGCAATCGCTGTTCGCCAACTTCTACGCCGAGAGCGGCGCGCGCAACCGCTCCGAGGGCGACCAGCTGGTCCTGCGCTACCTCGTGGCGTTCTGAGGCCCGACGATGCAGCCCTTCCTTCTCTACTTCCGCGCGCTCCTGCAGCCGAACCGCGACACCCTGCTGTTCGCCCTGCGCACCATCGCCGCCGGGGTGCTGACGCTGTACATCGCCTTCCTCCTGGACCTGGAGCAGCCGAAGTGGGCGACCATGACGGTGATCATCGTCAGTACGCCGCTGGCCGGCATGGCGCTGCAGAAGAGCTTCGCCCAGGTGGTCGGCACTGTGGTCGCCGGCGCCGTGGCGGTGGCCATCACCGCGCTGTTCGGCCAGGCGCCCATACCGTTCCTCGTCACCCTGGCGTTGTGGCTGGCACTGTGCACCGCCGGCGGCACGCTGCTGCGCTACACCTACTCGCAAGCCTTCGTGCTCAGCGGCTTCACCGCGGTGATCGTCGCCCTGCTCGGCCAGCCGGACCCGGAAGGCATCTATTTCCTCGCCATCATCCGGGTCACCGAGACCCTGCTCGGGGTGGCCTGCGTCACCGTCATCAGCCTGCTCAGCGCACGCCCGCAGGCGGTGGCGCACGGCTACTTCGCCAAGGTCGACCAGTTGCTGAAACTGATCGCCAGCCACGCCGCCGCGGCCATTCGCGGCGAGGAAGGGGAAGCCGACTTCCATCGCCGGCAGATGCAGCTGCTCGGCGAGATCGGCGCCCTCGAAGGCCTGCGCCGCACCCTCTATTTCGACGCGCAGCGCCTGCGGGTCGCCGACGGGCTGGTGCAGCTGCTCGGCAACCAGCTGGTGCTGATGACCTCGCGCCTGTCGATCCTGCGCCAGCAGCGCCGGCTGATCATGCAGCGCATGCAGATACCGCTGCCGGAATCGATCCGCCAGCTGCGCGACGAGGAGCTCGACTGTCTCGACGAACTGGCGCAACACGGCCGCGCCCTGCCCGCCCCGGCGCGGCGGCAGATCACCCGCCTCAGCCAGCGCTTCGACGCCGCCGCCCGGGAAGCCGAACAGCTCGCCGACGGCCTGCCGGCCTCGCTGCGTTCGCTGGCCTGGGCGCTGCGCTGGGAACAGGCGCGGCTGATGCAGCAGCTGGACGAGATGATCGAACTGGCCGAGGCCATCCGGGACGGCCGCCCGGCCAGCTGCTTCTACCGCCAGGGCCGCGAGCACGCGCTGTACCTGGACTACCGGCTGGCGGCGGCCAATGGCCTGCGCGCCTTCATCGCCCTGCTCAGCGCCGGGCTGATCTGGATCGAGACGGCCTGGGACGGCGCCCGCGCCGGGATGATCCTGGTCGGCATCCTCTGCTCGCTGATGGCGACCTTCCCGCGTCCGCTGGCGGCCAGCCAGAACTACCTGCGCGGCCTGCTGCTGGCGATGGGCGTGGCGGCGGTCTACCAGTTCCTCCTGCTGCCGACGGTGGGCGACTTCGAGATGCTCGCCCTGCTCGCCGCGCCGCTGTTCTACGCCATCGCCGTCGGCCTCGCCAGCCCGCAGACCGCCGGTATCGCCATGGGGCTGGGGCTGTCCACCATGCTGTTGGTCGGCCCACAGAACCAGGGCGCCTGGACCAACACCGCGAGCCAGTGGTTCGAATTCGCCGGCGCCTACCTGTTCGGCGCGATCCTCGCCCTGCTGGTGTATGCCTGGGTCTTCCCGTTCAACGCCCCGGCACGCCTGCGCCGGCTGTTCCGCGAGACCCGCGACGAACTGCCGGCCCTGTTGCGCGCGCCGCCCAGCGAGGCGACCCGCTTCGCCTTCCAGAGCCGCCAGGTCGACCGCCTGACCGGCATGCTCGGCCTGCTGCCCAGCGCCCCCGACCCGCGCTCCGCCGAGCGCTTCGAATGCAGCCTGGCCTGCTCCGCGCTCGGCGTGGCGCTGCATCACCTGCGCCACGAGAGCAAGGACCCGCACGGCCTCGCCGAACCCTGGCGGGAGAGCCTGCGGACGCTGCTGCGCGAGATCCATGACTGGTTCCAGCGCCCGGACGCGGCGAACCTGGATGCCCTGCTGGCGCGCATGCACGCCCTGGTCGGGCGACTCGACGCCCAGCACGAGACGCCCGAGGACGACAGCCCGCCGCGCGCGCTGTTCGTCAGCGCCACCGGCCTGCTGATCGCCGCCACCCTGCTCGACCGCTACCGCGACCTGTTCGCCGAAGACGCCGCCCGCCCGGCGGCACTGCCCGAGGAGAAACCGCTCGATGCCCGCTGATATCCAGTTCGGTGGCGTCTACCTGCCACCGATCGCCCAGGCGCTGATCCTCGCCCTGCCGATCTTCCTCGTCCTCGACTGGCTGCTGCGCCGCCTCGGCGTGCTGCACCGGGTCTGGCACGAGGCGCTGTTCGAAGGCGCGCTGTATGCCTGCATCTGCGCGAGCCTGGTATTGCTGATGGGAGCCACCGCCTGACATGAACGCCCTGCGCAAATTCCTCCCGCCCCTCGCCACCCTGGCCGTGGTGGCGCTCGCCATAGTCCTCGGCAGCTATGCCTGGGTCTACTACACCCGCGCCCCCTGGACCCGCGACGCGCGGGTGCGCGCCGACGTGGTGACGCTGTCGGCGGACGTCTCCGGGCGCATCGTCGAACTACGCGTGCACGACAACCAGCTGGTGAAGAAGGGCGACCTGCTGCTGGAAATCGACCCGGTTCGCTACGAGCTGGCCGCCCGCCACGCCCAACAGGCCGTGGAGGTGGCGAAGGCCGCCCTCGGCCAGTCGCAGGCGGCGATCGTCGCCAACCAGGCCACCCTGCGCCAGCGGCAGAGCGAGGAAGTCCGCCGCCGCGCGCTGAAGGCGCGCTCGGCCATCTCCAACGAGGAATGGGAGAAATCCAGCACCGACGTCGCCGTGGCCCAGGCCCAGCTGCTGCGAGAACAGGCCAATCTCGGCCTGGCCCAGGCCAACGTGCAGCTCGCCGAAGCCGCCTACGTCCAGGCGAAACTGGACCTGGAACGCACCCGCGTGTACTCGCCGGTGAACGGCTACGTGACCAACCTGCAGACCCGCGCCGGCGACTTCGCCAACACCGGCACGCCACTGCTGGCGCTGGTGGACAGCGACTCCTTCCATGTCAGCGGCTACTTCGAGGAAACCAAGCTGCCGCGCATCCACGAAGGCGACGCGGTACGCATCGAACTGATGAGCGGCGAACGCTTCGACGGCACGGTGGAGAGCATCGCCTTCGCCATCACCGACCGCGAGAACACCCCGGGCAGCCGCCTGCTGGCGAACATCAACCCGAGCTATACGTGGGTCAAGCTGGCCCAGCGGATTCCGGTAAGGATACGCATCGATCCGCAGTACGCAGGATTCGGGCGCTTGCGCGCGGGGTCGACGGCGACGGTGACGGTGGTGGAAAGCAACCGGCGCTGAACACGCTTTTCGTAGGAGCAACTGTCTTTTGGATTACTCGCGAACGCGGGGATCCAATAAATCGGCGACGTTGTATTCCGGGCGTGCGCCTACAGCCCTCCGCAGAACCGGACCCTGTAGGAGCGAGCTTGCTCGCGAACCGGTCCCGCTGTGGAGTTTGTTCGCGAGCAAGGGCTAGGCGCCCCCCTCGTTCCTACGAAAAGCACCGCGGCCCTGGACTACCTGTAGGAGCTCAGCCATGCCCGCGACATCGCGGTCGGTCGTGGGCATGGCCCACTCCTACAAAAAGCACTATCCGGCCACACCGGCGCTGAAGGAAAACCGGATCGCCAGCAAGCTGGCTCCTACAGGTCAAGGCAGAACCGAGGGCCACCGTAGGAGCGGGCCATGCCCGCGAAAAGACGTCGCACGCATGGCGTGCTCCTACACCCGCGATTTTCTATGCCATCTTCAATGAGCCGCCCCTCGCTGGAGATGCCCATGCTGCCCCTGCTCACCGGCCATCCGCTGATCGTCGCGCCCGCTCTGCTGCTGCTCGACCTGCTGCTCTGGTGGGCGATCCCGGCGCAGCAGGCGCATTGGCGGCTGCTTGCGCGGCTGGGCTGTTTCGTGGCGTTCACCCTGCTGCTGGTGGAATCCGGCCTGAACCCGCTGCGCAAGGCGCCCTGGGCCGACGACCTGCCCAGCCACTTCGGCGCGACGCTGGTGCAGATCGCCTGGTGGCTGTACGCCGCGCGCTGCCTGACGGTGGTGCTCGGCGCCCTGCTGCTGCGGCGGGTCGGCCACGCCGCGCGGCTGCTGCAGGACGTGATCGGCGCGCTGGTGTTCCTCGGCGCCATCATCGCCGCCGCCGGCTACGTGCTCGACCTGCCGGTGAAGGGCCTGCTGGCGACCTCCGGGGTGGTCGCCATCGTCGTCGGCCTCGCCCTGCAGAGCACCCTGAGCGACGTGTTCTCCGGCATCGTGCTGAACACCACCAAGCCCTATCAGCTGGGCGACTGGATTTCCATCGATGGCATCGACGGCAAGGTGGTGGAGATCGACTGGCGCTCCACCTACCTGCAGACCGGCCAGGGCAGCCTGGCGGTGGTGCCGAACTCGCTGGTGGCCAAGGCCAAGGTGCTCAACCTGAGCCGGCCGCCGAATCTCTACGGACTCAGCATCAGCGTGGAAGTCAGCCCGCTGGTGCGCCCGCGGCAGGTGGTCGAGGCGCTGGAACAGGCGCTCGGCGGCTGCCGCGCACTGCTCGCCAGCCCGGCTCCGGGGGTGAGCATCCGCAAGGCCGGCGGCAATGTGGTGGAGTACGAACTGAGCGGCTTCGTCGCCACCATGGGCGAGAAGCGCGAGGTGCGCAACCAGCTCTACGACCTGGTCTACCGCCACCTGCAGGCGGCCGGCATCGAGCTGCTCAACAACCAGGCGGCAACGCTGCAGAAGGCGGCCTCCAGTGCGCGGGCACTGCTGGACCGCTCGCGGCTGTTCGCTGCCCTCGCCGACGACGAGCGCGACACCCTCGCCACCCAGATGCGCCGCGAGCCGTTCAAGGCCGGCCAGGTGCTGCTGGGCATCGGCGCGGTCAGCGAGCACTTGCTGATCGTCGAATCCGGCGTGGTCAGCGTGACCATGCCCCATGCCGGCAGGACGGTGGAAGCCGGGCGCATGGGCCCCGGCGAGGTGATCGGCGAGGCCGGCGTGCTCACCCACAGCGCCTGGCAGGCACAGTTCACCGCGCTCAGCGATGGCGCGCTGTACCGCATCGACAAGCAGGCGCTGGACAGCTGCCTGGAGGCCCGCCAGGAAATCGGCGAAGCCATGACCCGCCTGCTCGACTACCGCATCCAGGCCAGCCAGGCGCTGCTGGAGGAGCAGCCGGCGATGGCGCAGAAACGCGGCCTGCTGGACTGGCTGCGCCGCCATGCGGTATTCCGTCGGCCGGCATGACCATCCATTCATCAGCGCAGGCTCCGCCATGACCGACACCCGCACCCTGTTCAGCCGCCAGTCCGCCGCCTACCGCGCCAACCGCCCGACCTACGACCCGGCCTTCTTCGCCTGGCTCGCCGGCGCCGCCCCGGGCACCGGCCTCGCCTGGGACTGCGGCTGCGGTTCCGGCCAGGCCAGCCTCGACCTGGCCCGGCATTTCCGCCAGGTGGTGGCGACCGACATCAACCCCGAACAACTGGCCCAGGCGCCCCGCGAGGCGAACATCGACTACCGCTGCGAACCGGCGGAAAGCACTTCGCTGGGCTCCGGCAGCGTCGACCTGACCCTGGTAGCGCAGGCGCTGCACTGGTTCGACGTCGAGCGCTTCCATGCCGAGGTGCGCCGCGTGTCGCGCCCCGGCGCGCTGCTGGCGGTGGTCTCGTACAACGTGCTGGAGATCGAGCCGGGTCTGGATGCGCTGGTCCGCCACCTCTACAGCGACGTGGTCGGCCCGTACTGGGCGGAGGAACGCCGCCACGTGGAAAACGGCTACCGCGACCTGCCCTTCCCCTTCGAACGCCTCGCCACGCCGCCCTTCGCGCTGCATACGGAATGGAACCTGCAGCGCCTGCTCGGCTATCTGCAGAGCTGGTCGGCGGTGGCGAGCTACCAGGCTGCGACGGGGATCGATCCGGTGGAGGCTATGCGGGCGGAATTCGAGCGGGCCTGGGGTGACGCGGAGGTTCGGGCGATGAGCTGGCCGTTGACCACCAGCCTGGGACGGGTGGAATGATCGACGGTTCCCTGTAGGAGCGCACCTGGGCGCGACCGCTCGCGGGCATGGCCCGCTCCTACAAAACCCACCGCCGCCGATCCCGGGCGTAGGGTGGAAATCGCGAAGCGATTTCCACCATTTCCGCGCGTAAATGGTGACGCCTGAGTTGCCGGTTCCCTCACCCCAGCCCTCTCCCAGAGGGAGAGGGAATCGTTCGGAGCTGCCGGCTGGCACGGCATACATTCCCACGCCATTGCGCCCCCTCTCCCTCCGGGAGAGGGCTGGGGTGAGGGGACAAGCCACGCCGTCGCTGGTCCGCCGGAGCGTGGAACCGATCACTGCTTCGCGATCTGCGCGCTATCCCACCCACCACCCAGCGCAGCGATCAGCTGTACGCTGGCCGTCAGCCGGTTGCCCAGCAGACTCAACACCGTCCGCTCGTTGTTCAGCGCGGTGGTCTGGGTGGTGACCACGCTGGTGTAGTCGACGGTTCCGGCCTTGTACTGGTTGCTGGTCAGGCGCAGTGCCTCGCGCGCCGCGTCGAGGGCTTCCTGCTGCACGGCGCTCTCCTGTTCCAGCACGTCGAGCTGGACCATGTAGTCCTCCACCTCGCGGAAGCCGTCGAGCACGGTCTGGCGGTAACTGGCGACGGTCTGGTCGTAGCTGGCCTCGGCCTGTTCCACCTGGGAGGCGATGAAGCCGCCGTCGAACAGGACCATGGCGAACTGCGGGCCGATGGACCAGAAGCGGTTCGGCGTGCTGATCCAGTTGTCCAGGCTGCCGCTGCGGTAGCCGCCGGTGGCGCTCAGGGTCAGGTCGGGGAACCAGGCGGTCTTGGCCACGCCGATCTGCGCGTTGGCGGCGATCACCCGGCGTTCGGCGGCGGCCACGTCGGGGCGGCGTTCCAGCAGTTGCGAGGGCAGCACGGTGGGCAGCGCCGGCAGTTGCGGCACGCCGTCCACCACCGGCAGGTCGAACTGCGCCGGCGGCAGGCCGACCAGCACGGCGATGGCGTGTTCCAGCTGGGCGCGCTGGTAGGCCAGGTCGATGGCCTGGGCCTCGGTGCTCTTCAGCTGGGTGCGCGCCTGGGCCACGTCGGCCTTGGTCACGATGCCCGCGTTGTACTGGTTGGTAGTGAGGGTCAGCGAGCGCTGGTAGGCCTGCACGGTGTCGTCGAGCAGGCGCTTCTGCTGGTCGAGCACGCGCAGCTGCAGGTAGTTCTGCGCCAGCTGCGACTGCAGGCTGAGGCGCGAGGCGGCGAGGTCGGCGGCGCTGGCGTCCATGCTCGCGGTGTCGGATTCCAGCTGGCGGCGCAGCTTGCCCCACAGGTCCAGCTCCCAGCTCACGCCGATGCTGGTGTCGTAGCTGGTGGAGATGCCGCCGCTGCTGCCGCTGCTCACCGTCGAGCCATCCGGCAGGCGCACGGTGCCGCCACTGCCGCCCTGCCCCGAGCGGGTCTTGCCGGCGTTGGCGCTGACGGAGGGGAAGAACGACGAGCGCGAGCCCTTGGTCAGCGCCACCGCCTGGCGGTAGGAAGCCTCCGACTGCGCCAGGGTCTGGTTGGCGGCGAGCAGTTTCCGCTGCAGGTCGTTCAGCGTGGCGTCGCCGTAGAGTTCCCACCAGGCTCCGCGCTTCAGCAGGTCCTGCGGCTGCGCCAGGCGCCAGCCCTCGGCCTCCTTGAAACTGGCCGGCACCTGCAGGTCCGGGCGCTGGTAGTCCGGGCCGATGGCGCAGCCACCGAGGCCGACGGCCAGTGCCAGGACGATCAGGGAATGCGGGCATTTCATAGGGGTGTCTCCAGGGCGCCGTCGGTGCGCACGCCGCGCCGGCGGTTGAACCAGTGGCGCAGGCGGTCGAGGTAGAGGTAGACCACCGGGGTGGTGTAGAGGGTGAGCAGCTGGCTGCCGATCAGCCCGCCGACGATGGTCATGCCCAGCGGGCGGCGCAGGCCGGCGTCGCCGCCGACGCCGAAGATCAGCGGCAGCGCGCCGAGGATGGCGGCCAGGGTGGTCATCATGATCGGCCGGAAGCGCTTCATGCAGGCTCCGAGGATCGCGTCGCGCGGGCTGAGGCCCTCGTTGCGTTCGGCGTCGAGGGCGAAGTCGATCATCATGATCGCGTTCTTCTTGACGATGCCGATCAGCAGGATCACCCCGATCAGCGCGATCAGCGACAGCTCGGTGCGGAACAGCAGCAGCGTGAGCAGTGCGCCGACGCCCGCCGAGGGCAGCGTCGAGAGGATGGTCAGCGGGTGGATGTAGCTCTCGTAGAGGATGCCGAGGACGATGTACACCGCCACCAGCGCCAGCACGATCAGCCAGGGCATGTCGCTCTGGGTCTGCTGCACGGCGCCGGCGTTGCCCTCGAAGCTGGCCTGCACGTCCCGCGGCAGGTTGATCGGCTCCAGCGCCGCCATCACCGCGTCGCGCGCCGGGCCGATCAGCGCGCCGGGGGCGAGGTTGAAGGAGAAGGTGGTCGCGGCGAACTGGCCGTCGTGGTTCACCGACAGCGGCGCGCGGCTCGGCTCGTAGTGGGTGAAGGCCGACAGCGGCACGCGCTGGCCGTCCTTGCCGATCACATGGACCTGGCGCAGAACCTCGGGCGACTGCTGGTACTGCTGGTCGACCTCCATCACCACGCGGTACTGGTTGAGCGGGTTGAAGATGGTGGAAATCTGCCGCTGGCCGAAGGAGTCGTTGAGCACGCCGTCCACCGCCGCGACGTCCACGCCGAGGGTGGCGGCGCGGTCGCGGTCGATCACCAGGCGCGTCTGCACGCCCTTGTCCTGGGCGTCGCTGTTGACGTCGGTGAGCTGCGGCACCTTCTCCAGCACCGCCTGCACCTTCGGCGCCCATTCGCGGAGCAGCGCCAGGTCGTCGCTGCGCAGGGTGAATTCGTACTGCGCGTTGCTCTGCCGGCCGCCGATGCGTACGTCCTGCCCCGCCACCAGGTAGAGGGTGGCGCCGGGAATCTCCGCCAGCTTCTTGCGCAGGCGCGCGGCCACGGCGTCGGCGGAATCGCGCTGGGTGATCGGCTTGAGGCTGACGAAGAACGAGCCGGTGTTGCTCGACATCCACCTGCCGCCGCCGACGAAGCCGACCACGTTCTCCACCGCCGGGTCCTCGCTGAGGATCTTGCGGAAGCGCGCCATCTTCTGTTCCAGGGCCTGGAAGGAAATGCTCTGGTCGGCCACCGCGAAGCCGCGCAGGCGCCCGGAATCCTGCTGCGGCAGGAAGCCCTTGGGCACCACGGAGAACAGGTACACGTTCAGCGCGATGCAGCCGAACATGATCACCAGCATCAGCCGCGAATGCTCCAGCGCCCAGCTCAGGCTGGCGCGGTAGCGCAGCATGAAGGCGACGAAGAAGCGGTTGCCGCGCCGCGCCAGGGAGGCCTTGGCCGGCCGCTCGATGGGCCGCAGCAGGCGTGCGCAGAGCATCGGCGTGAGGGTCAGGGAAACGATCAGCGAAACCATGACCGCCGCCGCCAGGGTCACCGCGAACTCGCGGAACAGCCGCCCGGTGATGCCGCCCATGAGCAGCAGCGGGATGAACACCGCCACCAGCGAGAGAGTCATCGACAGTACGGTGAAGCCCACCTCGCGGGCGCCGCGCAAGGCCGCGTGCAGCGGGCGGTCGCCTTCCTCGATGCGCCGGGCGATGTTCTCCACCACGACGATGGCGTCGTCGACCACGAAGCCGGTGGAGATGATCAGCGCCATCAGCGACAGGTTGTTCAGCGAGAAGCCGCACAGGTACATGATGGCGAAGGTGCCGATCAGCGACACCGGCACCGCCAGGCTGGGAATCAGCGTGGCGCGGCCGTTGCGCAGGAACAGCCAGACCACCAGGATCACCAGCGCCACCGAGATGAGCAGGGTCAGCTCGGCCTCTTCCAGCGAGGCGCGGATCGACGGGCTGCGGTCGTCCATCACGTTCAGCTTGACCTGCGGACCGAGCACGTCCTGCAGGATCGGCAGCTGCTCGTGGATGGCGTCGGTGGCCTCGATGATGTTCGCCCCGGGCTGGCGGCTGACGATCAGCAGCACCGCCGGCAGATCGTCGGAGAAGCCGGCGTTGCGCACGTCCTCCACCGAATCGCTGACCTTCGCCACGTCCTTCAGGCGCACCGCCGCGCCGGTGGCGGCGTTGTAGTGGACGATGATCGGCGCGTACTCGCTGGCCTTGCGCAGCTGGTCGTTGGCGTCCACCTGCCAGTGGCGTTCGTCCTTCTCCAGCGCGCCCTTGGGCCCGTCGGAGTTGGTGTTGGCCACCGCGTTGCGCACGCTTTCCAGGGACAGGCCGTAGTGGCTGAGCTGGTCCGGATTGAGGTCGATGCGCACCGCCGGCAGCGAGCTGCCGCCGATGCTCACCTGGCCCACGCCCTTCACCTGCGACAGGCGCGGCCCGACTATGGTCGACGCCAGGTCGTACATCTCACCGCGGGTGTAGGTATCCGAGGTGAGCGTGAGGATCATGATCGGCTGGTCCGACGGGTTCGCCTTGCGGTACGTCGGATTGTTCGGCATGCCGGTGGGCAGGAGGCTCGCCGCCGCGTTGATCGCCGCCTGCACCTCGCGGGCGGCGCCGTCGATGTTCTTCGACAGCTCGAACTGCACCACGATGGTGGTGTTGCCCAGCGAGCTGCTGGAGGTCATCTGGGTGATCCCGGAGATGCGCCCGAGCGAGCGCTCCAGCGGCGTCGCCACCGACGACGCCATGGTTTCCGGGCTGGCGCCGGGCATCGCCGCCTGCACCATGATGGTCGGGAAGTCGACGTTGGGCAGCGGCGCCACCGGCAGCAGGCCGAACGAGAGGATGCCGGCCAGCAGCATCGCCAGGGTCAGCAGCGTGGTCGCCACCGGCCGCAGGATGAACGGACGGGAGATGTTCATCAGCCCCGCTCCGCCTCGCCGCCTTCGTCATCGGCGTAGGGGTCCAGCCCGTGACGCCGGCGCCAGGCGTTCCAGCGCCGCGCCAGGCGGTCGAAGTACAGGTAGATCACCGGCGTGGTGAACAGCGTCAGCACCTGGCTGAGCAGCAGGCCGCCGACCATGGTGATGCCCAGCGGACGGCGCAGTTCGGCGCCGGCGCCGCTGGCGAGCATCAGCGGCAGCGCGCCGAGCAGCGCCGCCATGGTGGTCATCAGGATCGGCCGGAAGCGCAGCAGGCAGGCCTGGTAGATCGCCTCGTGGGGCGGCTTGCCTTCGTTGCGTTCGGCGTCGAGGGCGAAGTCGATCATCATGATCGCGTTCTTCTTGACGATACCGATCAGCAGGATGATCCCGATGATCGCCACGATGCCGATGTCCTGCCGCGCCAGCATCAGCGCCAGCAGCGCGCCGACGCCCGCCGAGGGCAGCGTGGAAAGAATGGTCACCGGGTGGATGAAGCTCTCGTAGAGGATGCCCAGCACGATGTACATGGTCACCACCGAGGCGAGGATCAGCAGCAGGGTGTTCGACAGCGACGACTCGAAGGCCAGCGCCGCGCCGCGGAAGCCGCTCTGCAGGCTGAGCGGCATCTGCAGCGCCGCCTCTTCCGCACGGATCGCTTCCACCGCCTCCCCCAGCGCCACGCCGTCGGCGAGGTTGAAGGACACGGTGGCGGCCGGGAACTGCGCGATGTGGTTGATCGCCAGCAGGGTGTCGCGTTCCTCCACTTTAGCCAGCGCCGACAGCCGTACCTGGGTGCCGTCGCTGGCCGGTACGTAGAGGTTCTCCAGCGACTGCGGGCCGAGCTGGAATTCCGGCGCCACTTCCAGCACCACGCGGTACTGGGTGGCCTGGGTGAAGATGGTCGAGATCAGCCGCTGGCCGAAGGCGTTGTACAGCACGCTGTCTATGTCCGACAGGCTGACGCCGAGGCGCGCGGCGGTGTCGCGGTCGATGTTGACGTAGGCCTGCAGGCCCTTGTCCTGCCAGTCGCTGGCGACGTCGGCGAGCTGCGGCAGCTGTTGCAGGCGCTCCACCAGCTTCGGCACCCATTCGGCGAGCACGTCCGGGTCGGCGTCCTGCAGGGTGAACTGGTACTGGGTGCGGGCGATGCGGTCCTCGATGGTCAGGTCCTGCACCGGCTGCAGGTACAGCTTGATCCCGGAAATCCTGTCCAGCTCCGGCTGCAGGCGGCGGATCACCTCGCTGGCGGTGTCGTCGCGTTCGTCGTGCGGCTTGAGGTTGATCAGCAGGCGGCCGGTGTTCAGCGTCGGGTTGCTGCCGTCGACGCCGATGAAGGAAGTCAGGCTCTCCACCGCCGGATCGGCCAGCAGCACCTTGGCCAGGTCCTGCTGGCGCGTAGCCATGGCCTGGAAGGAAATCGACTGCGGCGCCTCGGCGATGCCCTGGATCACCCCGGTGTCCTGCACCGGGAAGAAGCCCTTGGGCATGAAGGCATAGAGCACCGCGGTGAGCACCAGGGTGGCGATGGCCACCAGCAGGGTCAGCGGCTGGTGGCGCAGCACCACCTTCAGGGCGCCGGCGTAGCGCGCGATCATGCCGTCGATGACGCGGCCGGCGGCGCGGGCGAAGCGGCCCTGCTTGTCCTCGTCGACGTGGCGCAGCAGCTTGGCGGCGAGCATCGGCGTGAGGGTCAGGGAGACGAAGCCGGAAATCAGGATCGCCACCGCCAGGGTGATGGCGAACTCGCGGAACAGCCGCCCGGCCACGTCGCCCATGAACAGCAGCGGGATCAGCACGGCGATCAGCGAGAAGGTCAGCGAGATGATGGTGAAGCCGATCTGCTTCGAGCCCTTCAGCGCCGCCTGCAATGGCGACTCGCCCTGCTCCAGGTAGCGGGCGATGTTCTCCACCATGACGATGGCGTCGTCCACCACGAAGCCGGTGGCGATGGTCAGCGCCATCAGCGTCAGGTTGTTGATCGAGAAGCCGGACAGGTACATCACGCCGAAGGTGCCGATCAGCGACAGCGGCACGGCGAAGCTCGGGATCAGCGTCGCGGAGATGTTGCGCAGGAACAGGAAGGTCACCATCACCACCAGGGCGACGGCGAGCATCAGCTCGAACTGCACGTCCTTCACCGAGGCGCGGATGGTGGTGGTGCGGTCGGTGAGCACCTGCACGTCGAGGTTGCCCGGCAGGGTCGCCTGCAGCTGCGGCAGCATGGTCTTGATGCGGTCGACCACCTCGATCACGTTGGCGCCCGGCTGGCGCTGGATGTTCAGCACCACCGCCGGGGTGTTGTTGGCCCAGGCGGCGAGGCGCACGTTCTCGGCGTCGTCGTCGACGCTGGCGACATCGCGGATGCGCAGCGGCGAGCCGTTGACGTAGGCGACGATCAGCTCGCGGTAGGCGTCGGCGGAGCGCAGCTGGTCGTTGGCGTCGAGGGTCGAGGAACGGGTCGGGCCGTCGAAGCTGCCCTTCGGGCCGTTGAGGTTGTTGGCGTTCACCGTGCTGCGCAGGTCTTCCAGGCTCAGCCCGGCGGCCGCCAGCGCGGCGGGGTTGGCGCGGATGCGCACGGCGGGACGCTGGCCGCCGCTGATGCTGACCAGGCCGACGCCGGAAATCTGCGAGATCTTCTGCGCGAGGCGGGTGTCCACCAGGTCCTGGATCTGCGGCAGCGGCATGTCCGGCGACATCACCGCGAGGGTCAGGATCGGCGCGTCCGCCGGGTTCACCTTGCTGAACACCGGCTGGTTCGGCAGGTCGTTGGGCAGCAGGCTCTGCGCGCTGTTGATCGCCGCCTGCACTTCCTGCTCGGCGACGTCGAGGTCGCTGTCCAGGCTGAACTGCAGGGTGATCACCGAGGCGCCGCCGGAGCTGGTGGAGGACATCTCGTTGAGCCCGGGAATCTGCCCGAGCTGGTTCTCCAGCGGCGCGGTGACCGAGGAGGTCATGATCTCCGGACTGGCGCCGGGATAGAGGGTGACGACCTGGATGGTCGGGTAGTCCACTTCCGGCAGCGCGGAGATCGGCAGGAAGCGGTAGGCGATGATCCCGGACAGCAGGATCGCCACCATCAGCAGCGTGGTGGCGACCGGCCGCAGGATGAACGGACGGGACGGGTTCATTGCGCCTTACCGTCGTCGCCCTGGGTTTCGCCGGACGCCGCGCTGCTGGCGCCGAAGGGTTTCTGCCCGGCCTTCTCGCCCGCCTCGGCGGCCGCTTCGCGGGCCTGTTCCGGGCTGCCGGCGATGCGCATCGGCGAGCCGTCGCGCAGGCGGTCGGTGCCTTCCACCACCACCCGCTCGCCGGCCTTCAGGCCCTCGCTGACCACCACCCGCTCGCCTTCGCCGATGCCCAGGGTGACCAGCCGGCGCTGCGCCTTGTCGCCCTCGCCGACCACGTAGACGTAGGTGCCGTCGTTGCCGCGCTGCACGGCGTTGGCCGGGATGGTCAGCACGTTGTCCAGGGTTTCGGCAAGCAGGCGCACGTTGACGAACTGGTTGGGGAAGAGGCTCTGGTCGGCGTTGTCGAAGCCGGCCTTGAGCTTGACCGTGCCGGTGGCGGTGTCGATCTGGTTGTCCAGGGTCATCAGGGTGCCGGTGGCCAGGGTGCGGTTCTGGTTGCGGTCCAGCGCCTCGACCGGGAGCTTCCGGTCGTTGGCGAGCTGGCGGCCGATGGTGCCGAGCTGCTGCTGCGGCAGGCTGAACACCACGGAGATCGGCTTGACCTGGGTGATCACCACCAGCGGCGTGGTGTCGCCGGAGGTCACCAGGTTGCCGACGTCCACCTGGCGCAGGCCGAGGCGGCCGGAGATCGGCGCGCGGATCTGGGTGAATTCGAGGTTGAGCTTGGCGTCGTCCACCTGGCCCTGGTTGGTGCGCAGGGTGCCCTGGTACTGGCGGACCAGCGCTTCCTGGGTGTCCAGGGTCTGCCTGGCGATGGAGTCTTCCGCATACAGGCCCTTGTAGCGCGCAAGGTCGGTCTGGGCGTTCTTCAGCTGCGCCTGGTTCTGCTGCAGGGTGCCCTCGGCCTGGGCCAGCGCCGCCTGGTAGGGACGCGGGTCGACCACCGCGAGCAGGTCGCCGGCCTTCACTTCCTGGCCTTCCTGGAACAGCACCTTGACCAGCTGGCCGTTGACCCGCGCCCGCACGTTGACGGTGTTGTAGGCGGTGACGGTGCCCAGCGCGTGGTAGTGGACGGGCAGACTGCCCTGCTCCACCGGCGCCACGCTGACGGTGATCATCGCCCCGCCCGGCCCGCCGCCCATGCCCGGCCCCGGCCGGCCGCCGCGCGCCTGGCGCTCCGGCTGCGGCGTCGCGCTGAGCCACATGATCAGCAGCGCCACGCCGGCGAATACCGCCGCAGTGATCAGCCAGGGGCGCAGTGCGCGCAGTTTCGAGGGCGTTCCGTTGCTTGGGATCATGATGGTCATAGGAAAGGGGGGACGTATGGCAATAGGCAAGGATGAACGATAAGAGCTGAGCTGTCCCGGGCAAAGCCTCTTTACCCGCTATTTACCTTTGTTTTACCGGGGGTTACGTATCACGGAGAGGGCCTGCGCACGGCTTCGGCTGCGTTCGTTCGACCGGCACTTCGCAGACGGACCCTTGAGTCAGATTTTTGTATACAAAAACAGATTGAATAGAACACAGGCTCGCGCTATAAATTCCGCCCCACCGCGTCGCCTGCCCCCGTGACGAACGCCAAGCCGGAAAGCCCCCGGCGCAGCCGTTCGCCGGCGATGTCCACCAACGAATGACAAGAACAAGAATTCGAGGTGTTGTATGTCCGAGGTAACCGAGCGCCGCGCGAGCGGCTCGGCAGTCGATCAACGTCTGCCGCTGCTGCAACTGCTGCTGGTAGGTTTCCAGCACGTGCTGCTGATGTATGGCGGCGCCGTCGCAGTACCCCTGATCGTCGGCCAGGCCGCCGGTCTCTCCCGTGAGGAAATCGCCTTCCTGATCAACGCCGACCTGCTGGTCGCCGGCATCGCCACCCTGGTGCAGTCGCTCGGCATCGGCCCGGTCGGCATCCGCATGCCGGTGATGATGGGCGCCAGCTTCGCCGCCGTCGGCAGCATGGTGGCCATGGCCGGGATGCCCGGCGTCGGCCTGCCCGGCATCTTCGGCGCGACCATCGCCGCCGGCTTCTTCGGCATGCTCATCGCGCCCTTCATGAGCCGCATCGTGCGCTTCTTCCCGCCGCTGGTGACCGGCACGGTGATCACCTCCATCGGCATGAGCCTGTTCCCGGTGGCGATCAACTGGGCCGGCGGCGGCCACGGCGCCGCCACTTTCGGCGCGGTGGAATACCTCGCCCTGTCGTCCTTCGTGCTCGCCGTGATCCTGCTGATCAACCGCTTCCTGAAAGGCTTCTGGGTCAACGTCTCGGTGCTGATCGGCATGCTGCTCGGCTACCTGATCGGCGCCGGCATGGGCATGGTCGACCTGAGCGGCATGGACGAGCGCCCGATGTTCGACCTGGTCACCCCGCTGCACTTCGGCATGCCTGAATTCCACCTGGCGCCGGTGCTGTCGATGTGCCTGGTGGTGGTGATCATCTTCGTCGAATCCACCGGCATGTTCCTCGCCCTGGGCAAGCTCACCGACACCGAGATCTGCCCGAACCGCCTGCGCCGCGGCCTGCTCTGCGACGCCGGGGCATCCTTCCTGGCCGGTTTCCTCAACACCTTCACCCACTCGTCCTTCGCCCAGAACATCGGCCTGGTGCAGATGACCGGGGTGCGCAGCCGCTTCGTCACGGTGGCCGCCGCCGGCTTCCTGATCGCCCTCAGCATGCTGCCCAAGGTGGCCTTCGTGGTCGCCTCGATCCCGCCGGCGGTGCTCGGCGGCGCCGGCATCGCCATGTTCGGCATGGTCGCCTCCAGCGGCATCCGCATCCTCCAGGAAGCCGACATCAGCGACCGCCGCAACCAGTTGCTGGTAGCGGTGAGCATCGGCATGGGGATGATCCCGGTGGTGCGCCCGGACTTCTTCGCCGCCCTGCCCCACTGGCTGGAGCCGATCACCCACAGCGGCATCGCCATGACCGCCATCTGGGCGGTGGCGCTGAACCTGCTGTTCAACATCCTCGGCGAGCGCGGCCGGGATGCGTTGTGCGGGCATCATTGAGAAGGCCCCGTCAGGATGGCGGATAGCGCTGGCGCGTTATTCGCCCTAAGCACCCTGTCCCGCTTGACGCCGAACCTGTAGGAGCCAGGGGGACGCCTAGTTCTTGCTGGCGATCCAGGTTTCCCCTCAGCGCTGGCACGGCCGGATGGCACGGCCTTCGCCAGCAAGCTCGCTCCTACGAAGAGCGGCCACAGCGCGCAATGGTGGATGAAAAAAGCCTCATCCACCCTACGACAACCTACCCGCCATCGATCACTTCAATTCATCGTTCCCACGCCCCGCGTCGATGGTACCGGCGGTGCCCGCGCTACAGTCCCAGGTCGCTGAGGCCGGGGTGGTCGTCGGGGCGGCGGCCGAGCGGCCAGTGGTAGAGGCGCTGGTCCGCGCGGATCGGCAGGTCGTTGATGCTGGCATGACGCTGGAACATCAGGCCGTTCTCGTCGAAGGCCCAATTCTCGTTGCCGTAGGAGCGATACCAGTTCCCCGAGTCGTCGTGCCATTCGTAGGCGAAGCGCACGGCGATACGGTTGTCCGCGAACGCCCAGAGTTCCTTGATCAGGCGGTAGTCGAGCTCGCGCTGCCACTTGCGGGTCAGGAAGGCGATGATCTGCTCGCGCCCCTGCGGAAACTCGGCACGGTTGCGCCAGCGGCTGTCGACCGTATAGGCCAGCGCGACCTTTTCCGGATTGCGGCTGTTCCAGCCATCCTCTGCCAGGCGCACTTTCTGGATGGCGGTTTCCCGGGTGAACGGCGGGAACGGTGGACGGGGTTGATCGGTAGTCATGGCAAGCTCCTGATATGCCCAGCTCCAGATTCAACCTAGCTGCCCCGGCGGGCGCTGGCGGGCCACCCGTCGGGTCATGGCGAACGCCGGCGCCGCCTCAGCGCAGGCCGGCGACGATCTCCAGCGAGCGCAGGCGCAAGTCCTGGTCGTAGATGTCGCTGGTGAAGATCAGCTCGTCCGCCTTCGTCTGCTCCAGCAGGATTTCCAGCCGGCTGCGCACCTTCTCCAGGCCGCCTATCACCGCCAGGCCGAAGAAGTTGCCCACCGCTTCCTGCTCATGGGGCAGCCAGCGGCCGACCATGCTTTCCACGGGCGGACGCAGCCTGAGGTCCTGGCCACGGATCAGCGCCAGGGTGCGCTGGAAGGCGGTGGTGGCGAGGTATTCGGCCTCCTCGTCGCTGGGCGCGGCGATCAGCGGGACGCCGATCATGGCGTAGGGTTTGTCCAGCACCGCCGAGGGGCGGAAGTTCTGCCGGTAGATGCGCAGCGCGTCGTGCAGGTAGCGCGGCGCGAAGTGCGAGGCGAAGGCGTAGGGCAAACCCTTCTCCGCCGCCAGCCGGGCGCTGAACAGGCTGGAGCCGAGCAGCCAGATCGGCACGTTGGTGCCCTCCCCCGGCGAGGCGATGATGCTCTGCTGCGGGCGGCGCGGGCCGAGGAGCATTTCCAGTTCGGCGACCTGCTCCGGGAAGTCCTCGCCTTCGCCCAGCAGGCGGTCGCGGCGCAGCGCGCGCATGGTCGCCTGGTCGGCGCCGGGAGCGCGGCCGAGACCGAGGTCGATGCGGTTCGGATAGAGGGTGGCGAGGGTGCCGAAGTTTTCCGCCACCACCAGCGGCGGATGGTTCGGCAGCATGATGCCGCCGGAACCGACGCGGATGCGCCCGGTCTTGCCGGCGATGTGGCCGATCAGCAGCGCGGTGGCCGAACTGGCGATGCCTTCCATGTTGTGGTGCTCGGCCAGCCAGTAGCGGGTGAAGCCGAGACGCTCGACGTGGCGCGCGGTCTGCACGGCGTTGTCCAGCGCCTCGGCGGCGGTTCCGGTATCGCGCACCGGCACCAGGTCGAGCATGGAAAAGGCGGTTTCGGAAAGGGACTTCATTGAACACTCCACTCGGGGTCGCGCCCGGAGGCGGACATGACTTTGAGCGTGACTCTAGCGACGCCCTCCCCGGCTGACCATTTGTCGGGATCGATAGTGGTCATGCCGGGCAATGATGGAGCCGCGCCAGACCCTGTTCATGATCCCGCGAGCTAGAGCAGAACAAGGCGAAAATGGGCGAGGGAGCGGAGTTTACACAGAGTAAATGAGCATCCCGAGCCCATTTTCAACGCAGTTATGCCGACGCGCAGCTGATCATGGACAGGGTCTCAGGACATCGGCGGCAGGCGGCGCTTGACCGGGGTCTTCTTCACCACCGAAGTGTTGGTCTCGGCGTAGGCGTTGATGCGGTCGAGCAGCGTATCCAGCTGCTCCATGTCGCGCACGTGCAGGCGGGCGATGAAGCAGTCGTCGCCGGTGACCTTGTCGCACTCGGTGAATTCCGGGATCGCCTGGATCTGCCGCTCCACCTCGTGCAGCTTGCCCGGCAGCGGCCGCACGCGAACGATGGCCTGCAACTGGTAGCCGAAGGCGCGCGGGTCGACGGTCACCGTGTAGCCGGTGATCACCCCGCGCTCCTCCAGCTTGCGCAGGCGCTCGGCGACGCTGGGCGAGCTGAGCCCGCTGATCTGCGCCAGGGCCTTGAGCGAGCGGCGCGAGTCTTCCATCAGGGCGGCGATCAGCATCTGGTCGATTTCGTCGGTCATGGCAGCCTCGTCAGGCAATCCTCAAGTATACCTTGATAGTAAAGGCAAGGATCGGATTCAGCCTTACATAACGGATGGAAGGCCGGGGTTTCGCCTCGTCATACTGTGCCCGTACAGAGGAGGCCCCAAGCATGAACGATCCGATCAAACGTGGAACCCTGGAAATGGTCGCCGCCATGCTGATCTGCGGGACCATCGGCTGGCTGGTGCTGATTTCCGGGCAAGCGGTGCTCGACGTGGTGTTCTGGCGCTGCGCCTTCGGCGCCGTGACCCTGCTGCTGGTCTGCGCCGCGCTCGGGCTGCTGCGCCCCGGCATTCTCGACCGCACCACCTTCCTCCTCGCCCTGCTCAGCGGCGTCTTCATCGTCGGCAACTGGCTGCTGCTGTTCGCCTCCTACCCGCGCGCGTCGATCTCCATCGGCACGGCGGTGTACAACGTGCAGCCGTTCATGCTGGTGCTGCTGGGGGCGATGTTCCTCGGCGAGAAGATCACCCTGCAGAAGATGGCCTGGCTGGGCGTTTCCTTCGCCGGCATGCTCGCCATCGTCAGTGCCCACGGCGACCACAGCGGCAGCGACTACCTCGGCGGCATCGCCCTGGCCCTCGGCGCGGCGCTGCTGTATGCGCTGGCGGCCTTGATCATCAAGCGCCTGGACGGCATCCCGCCGCACCTCATCGCGCTGATCCAGACCCTCACCGGCGTGGCGCTGCTGGCGCCCTGGGCGCACTTCTCGCCGCTGCCGCAGGACAGCACCGCCTGGGCCAGCCTGGGAACCCTGGGCATCGTGCATACCGGGCTGATGTACGTGCTGCTCTACGGCGCGATCCAGAAACTGCCGACCGCGCTGACCGGGGCGCTGTCGTTCATCTACCCGGTGGCGGCGATCTTCGTCGACTGGCTCGCCTTCGACCACCGCCTCAGCGCCCTGCAATGGCTGGGCGTGGCCGCCATCCTGCTGGCGGCGGCGGGGATGCAGCGGGGTTGGGGCAACAATCTGCGGCAGCATTCGCAGCGCTGGTGGCGGGCAATCAATTCGTGACGATGACGGCGGATAACGCTGACGCGTTATTCGCCCTACGCGCTCCGTCTTCCCCGCGAACGCGGGGATCCAATAAACCGGCGATGTTGTAGGAGCAACTGTCTTGGTATCTCAGTGCATTTTGTTCGCGAGCAAGGACTGGGCGTCCCCCTCGGTCCTACGACGAGCGGGAACGTACCTATAGGAGCAACTGTCTTCGCGCCATGGCCTAGCGCAGGTGTAGGGCGAATGAAGCGGAACGCTTCATCCGCCGACCAGGCCACGCCGATGGGATGGCGGATAGCGCTGGCGCGCTATGCGCCCTACGTGGCTGCTCATGGCCCGCTTGACGCCATACCTGTAGGAGCCAGGGGGACGCCTAGTTCTTGCTGGCGATCCAGGTTTTCCCTCAACGTCGGCGTGGAAGGAGAACACGGCAATCGCCAGCAAGCTGGCTCCTACAAGTTCTGTGCGTGCTTCAGGGGCGGCGCGACTCTGTGTAGGAGCGGGCCATGCCCGCGAACCAGAGCATGGCGATCGTTCCCACGCTCCCGCGTCGATGGGACGCGGAGCGTCCCGGGATGGGTTCCCACGCAGGAGCGTGGGAACCATGGCGGGATTACTTCTTCGCCTGCAGCGCCCGCGTCACGCGGGTCTGCATCTCGTAGGCCGGGCTTTCCACGGCGTCGAAGTCGCGGCTGTAGCGCGTGGCGAATTCCTTCACGCCCCATTGCTGGTACTGCTCGACGTGCTTCAGCTCGTGGGCCCAGAGCGGCAGGTTTTCCATGGCGTCGTTGAGGCTGCGGAAGACGATCACGTCCACCAGCGTCACCGCCTCGGTGTCCTGGTTGTGCATCACTGCGGCGCCGATGTTCAGCTCGTCGCCCTCGCCGACCTTGAAGCGCGCCGCGTCCAGCACCTGTTCGGAGAAGTACGGGCGCATCTGCTCGCGGATGTCCGCCGGGATCGGCTCGCTGCCTTCGCGCAGCGCCGTCTCGCGGGACTGGATCAGCCAGGTTTCCAGCGCGGAAGCGGCCATGCGCCCCATGTTCTCCTGGATATCGCCGAAGATCGGCCCGGGATCGGGCACGCACACGCAGTCGGCGATGCACACTTCATGCTGCCCCTGCGGGCAGGCCAGCAGGACGGGGGATACGGCCAGGGAAAGGAACAGCGCGGCGGCGCGGGACAGCAGGGGGATCGACATCAAAGACTCCGGACGGACGGCAGGGGCTATTCTCCCCCATCTGGCGCGGTTTGACGCTGGCCGCGCGCCAGCGTTCCCGTCGTCTTGTCAGCGGAGATTTCCCGCCCGCCGCGGTTCCTCAGCGCAGGTGCACGTAGGTGCCGGGCGCCGCCTCGGCCGCCGGATGGTTCCTGCAGCCCAGCTTGCGCGGCGCCTTGCGGGTTTCGCCGGAGCGCGCGTGCAGCCATTCCAGCCAGTGCGGCCACCAGGAACCGGCATGCTTGCTGCTGCCTGCCAGCCAGTCGCTGGCGTCGTCCGGCAGCTCGCCGTTGGTCATGAAGCGCGCCCTGGGGTTGCCCGGCGGGTTGAGGATGCTCTGGATGTGGCCGCTGCTGGACAGGACGAACTCGCATTTGCCGCCAAGCAGCTGCGCGGAGCGGTAGCAGGCGTCCCACTGGGTGATGTGGTCGGTCAACCCGGCCAGGCAGTAGAAGTCCTGGGTGACCCGGGAGAGGTCGATGGGCGTGCCGCAGACTTCCAGGGCGCCGGGGCGGGCCAGCGGGTTGCTCTGGTAGAAATCGATGAACTCCCCGTGCAGCGCCGCCGGCAACGAGGTGGTGTCGTTGTTCCAGTAGAGGATGTCGAACGCCGGCGGCTCCTTGCCGAGCAGGTAGTTGTTCACCCAGTAGTTCCAGATCAGGTCGTTCGGCCGCATCCAGGCGAACACCCGGGCCATGTCGCGGCCTTCCAGCACGCCGGCCTGGTAGGAACGGCGCCTGGCTGCCTCCAGGCTCTTCTCGTCGGCGAACAGGGTGACGTCGCCGTCCATCTCCCAGTCGAGCACGCTGACCATCTGGGTGAAGGCATTCACCTTCTTCTCGCCGAGGGCGGCGTAGTGGCCGAGCAGCGTGACCATGGTGATCGCCCCGGAACAGGCGCCGAGCAGGTTGAGGTCGTCGCTGCCGGTGATCGCCAGCACCACGTCGACGGCTTCCTTGAGCGCCTCGATGTAGGTGGAGAGGCCCCATTCGCGCTGCGCCGTGGTCGGGTTGCGCCAGCTCACGGCGAAGGCCTGCAGGCCGCTGCCCACGGCATAGCGGATCAGGCTCTTTTCCGGCGAGAGGTCGAACACGTAGTACTTGTTGATCTGCGGGGGCACCACCAGCAGCGGGCGCTGGTAGACGCTTTCGGTGAGCGGCTGGTACTGGATCAGCTCCAGCACTTCGTTGCGGAACACCACCGAGCCCTCGGTGGTGGCCAGGTTGCGGCCGACCTCGAAGGCCGTCTTGTCCACCTGGCTGGGCATGCCGCCGTTCTCGACCAGGTCCTTGACCAGTTGCGAGAGGCCGTCCAGCACGCTCTTGCCGCCGGTATCCAGCAGGCGCTTGAGCGCCGCCGGATTGGCCAGGGTGTTGGTCGGCGCCAGGGCGTCGGTCAGCAGGCCGACGAGGAACTGGCCGCGGCTGGCGTCCTGTTCGGACAGGTCGCTGCTGGCGACCCACTCGTTCAGCGAACGGGCCCAGGCCAGGTAGCCCTGCATGTAGCGGCGGTACAGCGGGTTGCTGCTCCAGGCCGGATCGCTGAAGCGCTTGTCGCCTGCCTCCGGCTGCAGTTCCGAGCCGCCCAGCAGCACGTTCTTCAGCTCGCCGCCCAGCGCCGCGGCATGCCTGGCGCTGTGCAGCGGCTGCACCAGGGCCTGGCGCAGGACCTTCCGGGCGCTGCTGAACAGGTCGCGGCGGTTCGGTCCGACAACCGGGTTCAGGGTCAGCGTGTGCTCGGCAGCTTGCCGGGAGAGTTCCTCGTCTTTCTTGCTCATCGTGACATCCATAACATCGTGCGAATCCCCGGCGGTGCCGGAGGGACTGGGCGAGGAAATGTATGGCCGGAAGGGCTGACTCCAGAAGCGCTCCAAAGTATGAATTCCGGTATGAATCCGGCGCCGCGCCTGTCTCAGCCGAAGCGCACGCAGTAGATCGGCGGCAGGTGCGCGGACAGGCAATGCCAGTCATCTCCGGCGTTTTCGCTGAGCCACAGGCCACCGGTGGTGGAGCCCATGGCCAGGCAGTCGCCTTCATGATCGACGTCCAGGCAGTGGCGATAGACCAGGTCGTAGGCCGGTGGCCGCGGCAATCCGGTGACGAGGCTTTCGAAGCTGGCGCCGCCATCGCGGGTGCGGGTGACGACGAAGTTGCCGTCCACCGGCACCCGGCATTCGTCCTTCACCGCCGGGACGAACCAGGCGGTATCCGGCTGCGTCGGATGCACGGCGACGGCGAAGCCGAAGCTCGACGGCTGCGCGCGCACGTCGTGCCAGTTCGCCCCGCCGTCGCGGGAGCTGAAGATGCCGTTGTGGTGCTGGACCCAGAGCACGTCCGGTTGCGCGGGACAGTGCACCATGCGGTGCGGGTCCTGGACGGCGCCCTCCTCGCGCAGCTCCGGCGGCATGTATTCGGCGTACATGCCCCTGGTCGTGCAGTCCCAGCTGGCGCCGCCGTCGCGGGTCTGCCAGACGCCGCCGGAGGACACCGCGAGCGTGACGTGACGGCTGTCGCGCGGATCGACGCTCACCGAGTGGATGCCCGGCCAGTCGTAGCCGCCACCGAACCAGCGGGCGCGCTCGGGACGGTCCCACAGCGGACGGTTCAGCTCCCAGCTGTCGCCGCCGTCGGCGCTGCGGAACAGCCCGCCGGGAATGGTCCCGGCCCAGAGCACGCCGGCCTCGTCCACCCCGCCGGTCTCCAGGCACCAGATCTGCTGGAGGCTCCAGGGCGCCTGCGGGGCGTCGCCTTCCTTCGCCGCGGGCAGCGGGTCGGGCTGCGGCGGATAGGCCGGCACGGCGCATTCCTGCCAGTCCTCCCCTGCCCTCTGGCGCCACAGCTTGACGCCGAAGTGGCCGAGGTTGAGCGCGGCATACAGGCTGCCGTCGCGCGGGTCGGGCAGCAGCATGCTCACCGGTTCGCCGAGGAAATCCCGGCGCGTCTCGCTCCAGCGGTTGTCCGCGCCGCGCTGGAAAGTGAACAGCCCCTTGCGGGTGCCCACCAGCAGTCGATCGTCCATAGCTAGCCTCCGGATAGCGCCTGCACGACGTAGACCTCGCTCCCGGCCTCGACCGGATCGCTCAGGCGGACGCGGTCGCGCATGCGCAAACCATCGATGAAGATCACCAGGTGCCGGCGCAGCCCGCCCTGGTCGTCGAGGATGTAGCCACGCAGGCGCGGCTCGCGTGCGAACACCGCCTCCAGCGCGTCGCCGACCGTGCGCGCCTGCACCTCCTGCTCCTCGCAGGGGACGTGGCGCTGGATCGATGGGGCGAAGACGACACGGGGCATGGGCGAACGGCGCTCGTGGAAAAACCTTTCCAGTCTAGTCGTCCGGCACCACGCTCCATCGACAGCATTCGGTTTCGAACTGGCTCAACCAAAGGTCGTAAAAATCGCATTTAACGTATCCATTCCCCTGTGCCAGTCTGTCCGGCATCTTCGGCCACGGCAGTTTCCATGCCCCTCCTCCCCGCGCTCGCCAGCATCGCCACCGCTGCCGCCCCCAAGGCCGCCGCACCGGTCCGCCTGCCGCGCCAGCGCACGCGCCGAAGCGCACCGACTCTTCCTCTCGAACTGGCCTTCTGGGCGCTGTGGCACTGCCGCCATGCGCGTCCGCCGGATGTTTCCCTGCGCTGACCGCATCGAAACCGGCGCCGGCTGAACCGGCGCACTCCGACTTTCGCCGTCGCCGCGCACTGCTGCGCGCCGCATCCGGCGCCTATCGAGAACGACAATGAACTTCGCCTCCGTGCAGGAAGGCCGGGATTTCCTGGCGCACAACCCCGATATCGAACTGATCGAACTCTTCATCCTCGACGCCAACGGCGTGCCGCGCGGCAAGCTGCTGCACCGCGAGGAACTGCTGGCGGTGTACCAATCCGGCAGGCCGCTGCCGAGCACCATCCTCGGCCTGACCATGAACGGCGACGACGTGGAGGACTCCGGACTGGTGTGGGACGTTGGCGATATCGACTGCCGCGCCTACCCGCTGCCCGGCAGCCTGGTGCGCCTGCCCTGGCGGCGGATTCCCACCGCCGCGGTGCAGGTCAGCATGCATCCCGAAGAGGGCAAGCCGGCGGATATCGCCGACCCGCGCCATGTGCTGGTCAGGGTGATCGACCAGTTGAAAGCCGACGGCTTCCACCCGGTGATGGCCTGCGAGCTGGAGTTCTACCTGCTCGACGCCCAGCGCGACGCCAACGGCCGCCCGCAACCGGCGCTGGATGCCGACGGCGGCCGGCCGCGCAGCACACAGGTCTATGGCCTGCGCGAACTGGAACAGATCGAGCCGTTCCTCGCCGATCTCTATGCCGCCTGCAAGGCCCAGGGCATTCCGGCGCGCACGGCGATTTCCGAGTACGCGCCGGGCCAGGTGGAAATCACCCTGGAACATGGCGATGTCCTCGAAGCCATGGACCAGGCGGTACGCTACAAGCGACTGGTAAAGGGCGTGGCGCACAGGCACGGAATGCAGGCGTGCTTCATGGCCAAGCCCTTCTCCGATCTGGCCGGCACCGGCATGCACATGCACGTCTCGCTGGCCGATGCAGAGGGTCGCAACCTGTTCGCCAGCGACCTGGTTGATATCAAGAGCGGGGCGGGCACCCCCCTGCTGCGCCAGTCAGTCGGCGGCATGCTCGCCAGCCTGCTCGACTCGCTGCTGCTGTTCTGCCCCAACGCCAACTCCTACCGGCGCTTCCAGGCCAACAGCTACGCACCGCTGGCGCCGACCTGGGGCGTCGACAACCGCACCGTGTCGCTGCGCGTGCCCGGCGGTCCCGCCAGCAGCCGGCATATCGAACACCGCATCTGCGGCGCCGACGCCAATCCCTATCTGGCTGCTGCGGCGATCCTCGCCGGCATCCATCGCGGCATCCGCCAGAACCTCGATCCCGGCGCCCCGGTGGAAGGCAACGGTTATGCCCAGGCGAAAGAACGTCTGCCCACCGACTGGCTGACCGCCCTGTGCGCGCTGGAGCATTCCAGCTGGGCGCGGGACGCCTTCGGGCCGGAGTTCCTCGGCGTGTACCTGGCGGTGAAGCGCGAGGAGTATCGCCAGTTCATGGGCGAGGTCGGGGAGCAGGACTGGCGGTGGTATCTGACGCAAGCCTGAAGTGATGGAGCCGCCGGTTCCAATCCCCGCCCCATACGTAACAGGACAACAAAGAATGAACGCCCCACTCAAACCCGTGCCCGCCCCCGAGCGTGCGCCCTCCTACTACTCCGCCAGCCTCAACGAGGAAACCAGCTACCCCACCCTGCAGGGCGAGGTGAACGTCGACATCGCCATCATCGGCGGCGGCTTCACCGGCGTCGCCACGGCGGTCGAGCTGGCCGAGCGCGGCTACAAGGTCGCGATCGTCGAGACCAACAAGGTCGGCTGGGGCGCCAGCGGGCGCAACGGCGGCCAGGTCACCGGCAGCCTTTCCGGCGACAGCGCCATGCGCAAGCAGATGAGCCAGTGGCTGGGCGATGACGTCGACGACTTCATCTGGCAGCTGCGCTGGCGCGGGCACGACATCATCAGGAATCGCGTGGAGAAATACGGCATCCGCTGCGACCTGAAGTTCGGCCACCTGCACGCGGCGATGAAGCCGACGCACATGGACGAGCTGAAGGCCTCCTGTGAGGAAGCCCAGCGCCGCGGCATGGGCGATCAGGTCACCCTGCTCGACGCCGCCGGCGTGCGCGCGCACCTGGACACGGACATCTACTGCGGAGCGCTGAAGAACACCCGCAACATGCACCTGCACCCGCTCAACCTGTGCATCGGCGAGGCGAAGGCCGCGGCCAGCCTCGGCGCGCTGATCTTCGAGCACTCCGAGGTGCTGGACATCGTCCACGGCGAGCGCCCGGCGGTGGTCACGGCGCAGGGCCGGGTCAATGCCAGCCAGGTGCTGCTGGCCGGCGACGTCTACCACAAGCTGGAACGCAAAAAGCTCAAGGGCATGATCTTCCCGGCCATGGGCGGCATCGTCACGACCAGGCCGCTGGGCGAGCTGGCGCAGCGGATCAACCCGCAGGACCTCGCCGTGTACGACTGCCGCTTCGTCCTCGACTACTACCGCCTGACCGGCGACGGCCGCCTGCTGTTCGGCGGCGGCGCCAACTACTCCGGGCGCGATTCGCGGGACATCGCCGGCGAACTGCGGCCGTGCATCGAGCGCACCTTCCCGGCGCTCAAGGGCGTGGAGATCGAGTTCCAGTGGAGCTGCGCCATGGGCATCGTGATGAACCGCATCCCGCAGCTCGGCAAGCTGTCGAGCAACGTCTGGTACTGCCAGGGCTACTCCGGCCACGGCGTGGCGACCACCCACATCATGGGCGAGATCATGGCCACGGCGATGGCAGGCGACCTGGAGAAGTTCGACACCTTCGCCCAGTGCAAACACATCAAGGTGCCGCTGGGTGACGTGTTCGGCAACCCGATGCTGGCGGCGGGGATGTGGTACTACCAGATGCTGGAAAAGCTGCGCTGAGCGAACCGCCATTCTTTCGCGAGCAAGCTCGCTCCTACGCCGAGCGGCGTGTTTCCTGTAGGAGCGAGCTTGCTCGCGAACCCTTGCAGGAGCGGCCCATGCCCGCGACCAACCGCGCTGTCGCGGGCATGGCCCGCTCCTACGGTTTGCTACCCCGGAGCGCCGGTCGTACCCTGCCCGCGTCCTTCCCGCCGAGCGACGCCATGATCAGCCTCCGCCACATCGAAGTCTTCCGCGCCGTGATGACCACCGGCAGCGTCACCCGCGCCGCGCTCTACCTGAACACCAGCCAGCCCACGGTCAGCCGCGAGCTGGCGCGGCTGGAGCAACTGGTCGGCTTCGAGCTGTTCCGCCGCGAGCGCGGCCGGCTGGCGCCGACGGCACGGGCGCTGATGCTGTTCGAGGAGGTGGAGCGCGCCTTCACCGGGCTGGACCGCATCGTCGCCTACGCCGGCACGCTCGGCCAGTTCGCCGAGGGGCGCTTCTCGGTCGGCTGCCTGCCGGCCTTTTCCCAGGCGCTGCTGCCGGCGGCGTGCAAGCGCTTCAGCCTGGAGAACCCGAACATCGGCATCGAGGTCGCCGCGCTGGAATCGCCGCGCCTGGAGGAACAGCTCAGCGCCCAGCGCCACGACATCGGCCTAACCGAACACGGCGAGGCGCCGCGCGGCTGCGAATTGCAGCCATTGCTGCGGGTGGACGAGGTCTGCGTGCTGGCCGACGGGCATCCGCTGCTGCAACACCGGCGGCTGGCAGCGGCGCACTTCCGCGGCGAGGCGTTCGTCAGCCTGGCCGCCGGCGACCGCTACCGGCAACTGATCGACGGGGTGTTCCAGGTGGCCGGCGTCGAGCGCCACCTGCGGGTCGAGACCGACAGCGCGGTGTCGGTGTGCAGCATGGTCAAGGCCGGGCTGGGCGTCGCCATCGTCAATCCGATCACTGCGCTGCTGTTCCAGGGCCAGGGCCTGCACATCCGCCCGCTGGAGTTCTCGCTGCCCTTCGAAGTGAACCTGGTGATGCCGCTGTACCGGCCGCAGACGCCGCTGCGCGAGCGTTTCATCGGCGCGCTGACGGGCGAGATCGAAGCCCTGAGCGGGCGGCTGCAGGTCCTGGGCGCGACCTGCACATATCAGATATGAATAGACCCAGGAAGAGCAGGCATTAACAGCTCCTTCCACGGCCGGGTTAGACTAGCGGCATCTAGCTTTGGAGCCTATTCATGAAAAGCCTTCCCCTGCCCTGCGCCACGGATCTCGCCCAGCGCTTCGGCACTCCGCTGTGGATCTACGACGCCGCCGTCATCCGCGCGCAGATCGCCCGCCTGCAGCGCTTCGACACCATCCGCTTCGCCCAGAAGGCCTGCTCCAACCTGCACATCCTGCGCCTGATGCGCGAACAGGGAGTGAAGGTCGACGCGGTTTCCCAGGGCGAGCTGCTGCGCGCGCTGGCCGCCGGCTACTCCTGCCGCGAGAACGCCGCGGACATCGTCTACACCGCCGACCTGCTCGACCGCGCCAGCCTGGCGGCGGTGATCGAGCACCAGGTGCCGGTCAACGCCGGCTCCATCGACATGCTCCACCAGCTCGGCGAGCAGGCGCCCGGCCATGCGGTGTGGCTGCGCATCAACCCCGGCTTCGGCCACGGCCACAGCAACAAGACCAACACCGGCGGCGAGCACAGCAAGCACGGCATCTGGCACGCCGACCTGCCCAAGGCGCTGGCGGCGATCCGCGAACACGGCCTGCGCCTGGTCGGCCTGCACATGCACATCGGCTCCGGCGTGGATTACGCGCACCTGGCCGAAGTCGGCAACGCCATGCTCGGACTGGTCCGCGAAGTGAAGGCCGCAGGTCATGATCTGAGCGCGCTGTCGGCGGGCGGCGGTCTGTCGATTCCCTATCGCGACGGCGATCCGGAAGTCGATACCGGGCACTATTTCGAGCTGTGGGATTCCACCCGCAAGGCCGCCGAGGAACTGCTCGGCCACCCGCTGCACCTGGAAATCGAGCCGGGCCGCTACCTGGTCGCCGAGGCCGGCTGCCTGCTCAGCGAGGTGCGCGCGACCAAGGATGTCGGCCGCAACCACTTCGTGCTGATCGACGCCGGCTTCAACGAACTGATGCGCCCGTCGATGTACGGCAGCTACCACGGCATCAGCCTGCTCGCCGCCGACGCCGCCTCGCGCAAGACCATCGACAGCGTGGTGGCCGGTCCGCTGTGCGAATCCGGCGACGTGTTCACCCAGGGCGAAGGCGGCAGGGTGATCCCGCGCAGCCTGCCCAAGGCGCAGGTAGGCGACCTGCTGCTGATCCACGACACCGGCGCCTATGGCGCGTCCATGTCGTCGAACTACAACAGCCGGCCGCTGATTCCGGAGGTATTGCTGGATGGCGAGGAGGTACGGCTGATCCGCCGCCGGCAGCGCGTCGAGGAATTGCTGGCGCTGGAGCTGGATGGCGTCTGAGGTTCATTGCGGCGGGTTGCACCCGCCCCTGGGTCGCGGGCATGGCCCGCTCCTACGGCAGCTGCATGGGTATCGCTTCGCTCAACCCATCCTACGGCGGTAACCGTAGGGCGCATGACGCGCCAGCGTCATCCGCCGTTTGCACGCAAGAGCTGAGGTGTCCTGTGGCGGGTTGCCCCGCTCTTGGGTCGCGGGCATGGCCCGCTCCTACAGGTGGCGCCGCGATTTTTTGTAGGAGCGGGCCATGCCCGCGACCTTCCCGTCAGCTACGCCGTCAATGCTGCCGCTCCGGCCGCACCAGCCCCAGCTTCTCGATCTTGTAGCGCAGCATGTCGCGGGTCAGGCCGAGCAGGCGGGC
Source organism: Pseudomonas jinjuensis (assembly GCF_900103845.1). GTDB lineage: Bacteria > Pseudomonadota > Gammaproteobacteria > Pseudomonadales > Pseudomonadaceae > Pseudomonas > Pseudomonas jinjuensis. The sequence continues at coordinate 15,161 of NZ_FNIJ01000014.1, read as the reverse complement.
GGATTTGGTGACGTTCCAGTCGGTCTTGTCGAGCATGCGGATGACCATGTCGCGCTCGACGTCCGGCAGTTTCATGTTGCCCATGTCCATCGGCGTCTCGGCGTGGGCCGGGCGTTCGAAGGGGTGCGGGTCGGCGGTCCGGTGCGGCTCGTCCACCAGCCCGGGGCAGATGTTCAGCTGGCTCGGCTGGATCTCGTTGCTCTGCGCCAGCAGCACGGTCTGTTCGAGCATGTTGCGCATCTCGCGCACGTTGCCCGGCCAGCTGTAGCCGAGCAGCAGTTCCTCGGCCTCGGGGCTGAAGCGCAGGTCCGGCTTGCCGTAGCGCTTGCCGTGGTGGCCGAGGAAATGCCGGGCCAGCAGCAGGATGTCGTCGCCGCGCATGTACAGGCGCGGCACCTTGATGCCGATGATGCGCAGGCGGAAGAACAGGTCGCGGCGGAACTTGCCCTGCTGGACCATCTGTTCGAGGTTGCAGTTGGTGGCGCTGATGATGCGCAGGTCGACCTTGCGTTCCTTCACCGAGCCGATGCGGCGGATGGTGCGGTCTTCCAGCAGCTTGAGCAGCTTGGCCTGCAGCACCAGGTCCATCTCGCCGATCTCGTCGAGGAACAGGGTGCCGCCGTCGGCCGCTTCCACCAGGCCGACGCGGCGTTCCTTGGCATCGGTGAAGGCGCCCTTCTCGTGGCCGAACAGTTCGGCTTCCAGCAGGTTGGACGGGATCGAGGCGCAGTTGACCTCGACGAACGGGCCCTTGCTGCGCGCGCCGTCGAAATGCAGGGCGCGGGCGATCAGTTCCTTGCCGGTGCCGGTTTCCCCCTCGATCAGCACCGGCGGCAGGTCGTTGCTGGTCATCCGCCGCTCGGCGTCGAGGATCTGCATGATCACGCTCTTCAGCCCGCGCATCGCCGTCGATTCGCCGATCAGCGCCTGCAGGCCGGAGGATTGCGCCTCGCGTTCCTGGTAGTAGGACAGCTTGCGCTCCATGCGCTCGGCGGCCAGCGCCTTCTCCAGCAGCACCTTGAGCTCGGACAGCGCCACCGGCTTGGTCAGGTAGTGGAAGGCGCCCTCCTTCATCGCCGACACGGCATCCTCGACGTTGCCGTAGCCGGTCATCATGATCAGCTTGAGCGCCGGGTCGCTGGCGCTGAGCTTCTGGATCAGCTCATGGCCGCTCATCCCGGGCAGGGAATTGTCCGTGAGGACCACGTCGGGGCGGAAAGTCTTCAGCTGCTCCAGCGCGTCTTCCGCCGAATGGCAGGCGACCACCTCGAAGTCCTTGCGCTCGAGGTAGGTCTGGATGTTCTCCGCCAGCAGTTTGTCGTCTTCAACCAACAGGATGCTGTGTTCCATACTCCCCACCCTCGGCAATCTTGAATTCCAGGTTCACACGGGTTCCCTCGTGTTCGCGGCTGGTCAGGCTCACCCTTCCGCCGAATCGTTCCATGATCCGCTTGACCAACGTCAGGCCAACTCCCAGGCCGCCCTGCTTGGTAGTAAAGAACGGTTTGAACACCATTGCCTGCTGCTGCTGCGTCATGCCCTTGCCGGTATCGCTCAGGCTCAGCATCAGCGTCTGCCCGTCCGGCTCCCGCTGGATGTCGACGGTCAGGGTGCCGCCGCCGGACATCGCCTCCAGGGCGTTGGCAGTCAGGCTGTTGAGCACCTGCGAGAGCAGCATCCGCTGGCTCACCACGCAAGGCGCCTGGCGGTTGCCGAACTCGATGCGGACATCGTTCTGCCTGATCTGCTGCTCGTAGGAGTGCAGCACCTCGTCGACGATGCCGACCACGTCCACCGCCTCGGACTCCCCGCTCAGCGGGCGCGAGGAGATCAGCAATTCGCGTACCCATTTCGACATGCGGTCGACCTGGCTGATGATGTCGCCGATGTTCTTCTGCACCGGCTTGTCCACCAGCTCCAGCGCCAGTTCCGCGCTGGAACGGATGGTCGCCAGCGGGTTGCGCAGGCTGTGCGCCACCGCCGAGGACATTTCGCCGAGGATGACGTAGGTCTCGTTGGTCAGCAGCTGCTTCTGCTGCGAATCGAGCAGCCTGGCGGCGCGGCGGACGATCCAGAACAGGGCGAAGTAGATCAGCGTGCCGCCCAGGGCCGCGGCCATCCAGATCACCTTGTAGCCGCGCTCCATCCGTTCGATCAGGTCGCGCGGCTCCTTGTAGATCTCGACGATGGCCAGCACGTGGTCCTCGTCGGCGTCGAACAGCGGGATGTAGTTCTCGATGAACAGGTCTTCCGGCGGGTGCAGGAATTCCTGCTCCTCGCGCTCCTCGTCGATCTTGTGGTAGCTGGAGGCGACGCGCACCTTGGCGCTGAACGACTGCTCCAGCTCCTCGTCGCCGAGCACCGCCTTGCCCACCAGGTCCGGATTGGTCGACCAGATGATCACCCGGTCCGGCGCGTAGATGTTCACCAGCAGCGCGTCGGGAAGACGACCGATATGGTCGAGGAATTCTTCCCGCGCCTGCGCCGCCACCTCGGACGGTACGCCGGGAAGATCGAGGGGTTTGCGGGTATCGAGGAATTCGCCCATGGTGCGGCGGGTGGAGACGTTCGCGTGATGCACTTCCGTGGCGGCGATCGTCTGGATGAACTGCGCCGTCAGCATCGCATCCCGTTCGACGCTTTCGTTGACCACGAAGCGGATCGAGACGACACCAAGACAAAAGGTCACAGTGGCAATGATGATAAGGCTGACGAGAGAAAACCACCGAAGCAGGTTGAACTGCCTGTTAGGACTTTGCTCTTGCACTGCCTCCCTTTCTTTTTGCCCCTGAGATAGCACGCCCTTCAACGGCAGTATCTGCATGTCGGATTTCCTATCCGCTTTATTTCTTTTGTGGTTATAGCCCACGTGCCTGTGGGAATTTAAATCACGAATCGTGCTTAGGATCGTCCTGATAGTAATTCGCCGGCATTACCGATTCTGACGTCAATCTTCCGCCCTCCACGGAAGAATTCGTACAAGGATTATTGCCACTTTCTGAAGGATTTCCTCCCGTTCGGGGATTTTTTTGGCAGCCGGGGCAACTTCGCCCTTTCCGGGCTCCTGCGTGGGATGCATCAACGGACGCGCAAAACGCCGATCCCGCGAAGAACGACCCTGCAGGCATACGCATCCCCCACCACCCCCACTTCCACCCCCGCCATTCCCCACATTCGGGGCACCCGGAAATCTCCCCAACCCTGGGTGCCCAGCCCAACCCCCACCGTTCCCCGGACCACCCGAGAGCCGCTGAAACCCGCGCGAATCATGGGCTGCAGGCCAATGTCAAGGTGCTGGCACGCTTGTTGCCGATATCCCATCAGCTCCGTTCGACCGAGCTGATTTCCCAGCCAGCGTCTTTTCGTGAGGACTGAATCATGCACAACAGATTGACCCTACTGGCAAGCTCGATACTGCTTGCGTCAATCAGTGGAGGTGCGGCGCAGGCAGCACTCTACGCCGTAGCCCCAGCCCCGGCCGAAGGAGATCTCAGTACCGGCGGCTATGCCCCCTGGTATCAGGATACGCACGGTCGAATCCTGGACCTCTGCCAAAGCAAGGCCCTCAGCTCCCGTGCTCCCGGTACGGCCGCCGCCCCCGGGTACATGTGCATCCTCAACCCCGCCCCGGGTGAATTCGATCCCGCCCAGCCGATGGTCTTCCCCGACAACTGGCCGGACGAAACCTTCTGGTTCACCGCGGACGCAGCCATCACCGATGCCGCCAGCGGTATCGATCTCGGCTACGTTTCGGCCATCGAAGCGGCCTTCAACGGCGACGTCGCCGATGGCAACCAGGTGAGCTTCGCGCGCATCCGCATCCGCGTCGACGTACCGGTCGCCGGGGTATACACCGTGACCCACCCGTACGGGGTCGAGGTCTTCAACGTCACCCCGGAAGAGTTCACCGACACCGGCGGCGACCGCGCGATCAACATGACCCGCGACATCGGCATCGGCACCCCGCGGATCGACTACACCGGCGCGCTGAAGGGCGACATCGGCCCGTTCCTGCGCAGCCTCAACGGCCCCTATACCGAGATCAACCCGGTAACCCAGCAGGCCGAGAAGTTCATCGGCGACCCGAACATCGAGGAAGCGGTCACCGGCAGCCCGTTCAATACCAACTACGTGCGCATCCAGGGCCCCAACGGCATCGACCTGCGCACCGACCTGTTCGCCGTCTCCGGCAAGCTCTCCAGCGTCGATCTCCCCGCCCCGGTCCTGGTCCAGCGCGCCACCTACTCGCGGACCAGCAGCGACGGCGCGGTGGTGGCGCAGCAGGACGTGTTCGCCATGGCGCCGCCGCCTCCCGGCACGGCCAGCTTCCTCGACAGCGCCGGCACGCCGGTGACCATGACCGAAGCCAACTCCACCGGCAGCTGGTACGGACAGTCGGCAGTCGACCCGACGCTGCCGGTGAGCCTGCCGGTAACCGCGGACAACCACCTGGCAATCCCCACCGCTCTTCCGCCGACCACGGTGCAGGCCCCGTTGACCGACCTGGTCACCATCACCCGGGCCGAATACAGCCTCGGCAGCGGCCAGCTGAGCATCGATGCCTCGACCAGCGACCGCACTGCGCCACCGACCCTGACCGCCTACGCCGGCGCGAGCGGCGCACTGATTGGCGAACTCGCCGGCGGCGCCGACAAGAGCATGTCGCCCGGTGTCGGTCCAGTGCCTCCGGCAAGCGTCCGGGTGACCTCGGCGAACGGCGGCAGCGATACAGAAGAAGTGGTCATCGTCCAGTGACCGTTCGAATTCGGTTCAAGAGCCAGGAGGCATCATGAACAAGTTGCCAAGTTTCATGTTCAACGCGCTGGGCCTGTCCATAGCCATGGCGGGCGGTGCGCACGCTGCACTGCAGGATTTCGACCGCGGTCCCTACACCCTCGCCACCGGCCGGTTCCCCATGTGGTACCAGGACTTCAACGGGGTGACGCTGGAGCTCTGCCTGTCCAAGGCAGTCAGTTCCCGCGCTCCGGGCACCGCGGCTGCGCCCGGGCACATGTGCACCATTCCCGCGGAAGGCGGCTTCAACCCGCTCGAACCCATCATCTTCCCCAACAACTGGCCGGGCGAGAGCTTCTGGTTCACTGCCGATGCCAGCCTCGGCGACCGCGACACCTTGGGTATCGAGCAGTATGTCGCCGCGCTGGAAGCGGTTGCCGGCGAAGGGGAGATCATCGACGGCGAGCAGCACAACTTCGCCCGCATCCGTATTCGCGCCTCGGTGCCGACCCCCGGCATGTATACCGTCCGCCATCCCTACGGCACCAACGTCTACGCCGTCGCCGGCACCGGCCGGCGGGCGATCAACGACACCAGCGACGTCGGCATCGCCACCCTCAACTACACCGGTGCCCTGAACGGAGCTCTCGGCCCGTTCCTCTACAGTGCCAGCGCTCCCAACGTCGTGCTCGACGAAGCCGGCCAGGAAGTGACGCGCTACTACACCGAGACCAACCCGGAAACCGGATTGGTGGAGCAGTTCATCGGCGACCCGAACATCGAGGAACAGGTGAAGGGCAGTCCGATCCTCGACCCCCAGGGCAATCCGCAGAACTACCTGGAGATTTCCGGTCCGGGAGGCACGCTGCGCACCGACCTGTTCGCCCTCTCCGGGAAGATCTACGACAACCGCACGCAAACCCCGGTCGAGGTCGAGCGCGTCACCTACCAGCGTGACGGCAGCGGCTCGCGCGTGGAAGTGTTCGCCAACTCGCTGCGCACCAACCCGACGACCCAGTTGCCGGAACCGGCCGCATCGAGCGTGTGCTACCGCCTCAGCCTGACCCTGGTCGGCACCCCGCCGGGGCCGTGCCTGCCGGGCGCGAACCTGACGCCGGACAACAACGGCTACTTCTACACCACCTTCACCACCGCCGGTGCCCCGCCGGAAGTCGTGGTGATGACCGCCAGCGAAACGGGCGGAGCGAACAAGCCGACCACGGTCTCGCGCACGCCGGTCGACGTGGTGAAGATCAGCACGGCGAGCTACGACTGGGCCAACCACCGGCTGACCATCACCGCCAGCTCCAGCGACAAGGTCACCAATCCCTCGCTCGTCGCCCAGGGCTTCGGCCCGCTGCCCGGCAACGGAACCCTGGTGGTGAACGACGTGCCCCAGCCGCCGGAAAGCATCGTGGTGAAATCGGCTGCCGGCGGTTCGGACAGCGAACCGGTGGTGGTGGCTGGTGCCGCCGAAGCTCCGGCCGACAACCAGAAGCCGCTCGCAGTGGCCGACGTCGCCAGCACCAGCTCCGGCGTGCCGGTCACCATCAACGTGCTGGCCAACGACAGCGACCCGGACGACGACACCCCGCTGGCCATCGACAGCTTCGTGCCGCCGGCAGCCGGCCAGGGCACCGTGGCGCTCAACGGCACCACCAGCCTGGTGTACACGCCGCCGGCCACCAACGTGCCGCTGGAAGCGGTGTTCACCTACAAGGCCAAGGACAGCAAGGGGCTCGCCTCGGACCCGGTGACGGTCACCGTCAGCGTCAGTCCGAACCAGCCGCCGGTGGCAGTGAACGACACCGCCCTCACCCTGGGCGTGCCGGTCACCATCGCCGTGCTGGCCAACGACGCCGATCCGGAAAACAACCTGCCGCTCGCCATCGCCAGCGTCACCCAGCCCGCCACGGGCCAGGGCACTGTCGCAGCGAACGCCGACGGCACCGTCACCTACACGCCTCCGGCCAACTTCACCGGCACCATCACCCCGACCTTCACCTACCTGGTGCGGGACTCCCTGGGTGCGGTTTCGGTGACCCCCGGCAGCGTCACGGTGACCGTGCAGCAGCGGCCGGTGGCCAACGAGAACCTCACCGTCGCCAACGCTGAACTCCAGGCCCGCTCGAACAACCGCTGGACCTGGAGCCTGGACGGCACCTCGAACCTGACCAACGCCAACACCGTGACCATCCAGGTGACCAGCAGTACCGGCACCGTGACCCTGGGCACGGCGCCGGTGGCGGCCAACGGCCGGTGGCGGTTCACCCTGAACAACAGCAACATCGCGCCCGCCGCGAACCCGACAGCGACCATCCGCTCGTCGTTCGGCACGGAGCGCACCGTACCAGTGGTACAGACCCGGTAATGACGCGGTGCCCCGCCTCCCTCCGGGGAGGCGGGGGTGACGAAGGGCAACGGACAAGGCCCCCCGATATGCAGTATCCGGCACAGGCTATTCGACTCATCGCACGACTGACCTTCAGTCTGCTGTTCGGCCTCCTCAGCCCCTGGGCGATGGCCGATGACCTGATGGACAACGGCGACCTGGCGAGCTTCGGCGAACTGGACGACGTCGTGCTGCTGGTACCGGCGCGGGTGGCGGATGGACAACAGGCGAACATCGGCCAGACCGGGCAGGCGAATGTCGCCGTGATCGGACAGCAGGGAAGTTCGCTGCTCGGCCAGATCGTACAGGCGGGCAGCAACCAGGAGGCTTTCATCCTCCAGGAAGGCATCAACCAGATCGCCTTCATCAGTCAGGAGGGGGATGGCAACCAGGCGAACATCGTGCAACGGGGCGCCAACAACCGCGCCCAGATCAGCCAGAACGGCTACCAGAACTACGCCCTCATCGAGCAGGCGGGGCAAGGGCTGGCAGCCAGCGTAAGCCAGGTCGGCAGTGGCATGCGCATAGAGATCCGCCAACGCCAATGAGACATCGTCTGCCGACATACGAGGGAGTGCATCCCGGAGGCATCGAAATGTTCAAGCTCACGCCCCTAGCTGCAGTAATCAGGAGGCCGTCATTCACCAGGAAGGCGCCGACAGGATGGCCATCGCCAGCAGGGAGGGACAAGGCAGGAAGCAAGCGAACGAAATGACGCGCGGTTCGCCGAACCGCATCCGGATCAGCCACAACGGCAGCCGGGGAGAAGCCCGCCACAGACCACCCGGGCGACCCTTCCGGCGCCAGCGCAAGCCCCGGCCTGCGCATTGAAATTCGCCAAGCCAACGCAATGGAGGCCTGCACGAGCAGGCCGCCCAGGACACGTGCATCCAGGAGGCAACATCATGTTCAAGCTTACCCCCCTCGCATCGGCAGTACTGTTCGTGGCAGCAACGAATGTCATGGCCGCGGACAGCGTGACCAACCAGCTCCAGGTCGGCGACGAGAACAATGCCGAAACCTTCCAGTCGCTGAACACCGGCGACAGCACCATCAACCAGAACCAGAACGGCACCCTGCTCGGCGCCTATGCCGACCAGTCGCTGGAAAACGCCAGCACCATCAACCAGACCCAGACCGGTCAGTACCAGGACATGCTCGGCAGCCAGTCGTTCGGCAGCGGCAACCTGATCCAGCAGACCCAGGCCGACGAATTCAACGGCTCCTACGTGTTCCAGACCGACCAGACCGGCAGCAAGGCGTTCACCAACCAGTCCGGCATCAATCACTACGCCTGGATCGGCCAGGACTTCCTCGGCGGCGGCAACACGGCCACCATCGAACAGACGGGCGACGGCAACTCGGCGGCGATCGACCAGGTCGAGCAAACCGACAGCACGGCCTCCATCTACCAGGCCGACACCGTCAACGAGGCGAACGTCTGGCAGGCCACCGGCAGCGACAGTCACACCACCGTGTACCAGGGCGGCGACCTCAACTACGTGCAGACCTACCAGGACAGCCAGTTCGGCAGCGACATCATGGTCGTCCAGTCGGGTACCTGGCAGTTCGTCGGCGTCGACCAGACCAGCCTGGACGGCACCGGCGCGGACAACAGCGTGTCGATAGCCCAGACCGGCGCCAACAACGCCGCCTACGCCGACCAGTTCAACAGCTCCAGCGCCAGCCTGAACCTGGCGGTCCAGGGCGACGACAACCGCCACCTGACCTACCAGGAGGGTACCGGCCACAGCCTGACCATCACCACCGTCGGCGACCGCAACAAGGTGGACATGAGCAACTGGGACGGCACCAACCTCTCCGGCGATTTCCGCGAAGGCGGCCAGTTCGGCGAAGGACATAGCGCGGCCATCGGCCAGGAAGGCAACGACAACATCGCCAACCTGACCCAGAAGGGTATCGGCCAGACCGCCGAGCTGAGCCAGGTCGGCGACTTCAACGATGCCACCGTCAGCCAGGCCGACTCGAACAACGAGCTGTATTTCGAGCAGAACGGCAGCGACAACATCCTCGTCGCCACCCAGAGCGGCAGCGACAACATCGCCATGGGCGGAAGCTACGGCACCGAAAACACCGCGGACATCACCCAGTCCGGCATCACCAACCTGGCCTACGTGCTGCAGAGCGGTTCCCTCAACAGCGCGAGGGTCGACCAGAGCGGAGCCAATGGCGTGGCCAATATCCAGCAATCGGGTAATTCCAACATCGCCGTGGTTACCCAGCAGTAATTCCCCCTTTTGCCGCTGTCGCCACACCCCCGGCGGCAGCGGTATTTTTTTCACCATGTCCAATCTTTTCCCCGCATTGCTCCTGGCCGGCCTGGTTCCGGTCAGCCCCAGCCTCGACCTGCAGCCGACCGACGCCGGCGGCCTCGCCGTGCGCCTGTGCTTCCAGGGCGACGGCCAGCAGGTGCGCTTCGACCTGAACCTCGAATCCCGCGGCCAGGGCGGCCGCGCCCGATCACGCCAGAGCGGCGGCCTGACCGCCGCGCAGGAGCGGCATTGCCCGGTGCGCCTGCAGGTCGGCGCCGGCAACAGCGAGGAAATCCGCGCGAGGTTGAGGTGGTGGGTGGATGGGGTCGAGCAGGAGCCGATCGAGCGGACGTTGCATCGGCTCTGAGGGGGGGACCATTTCATGGTTCCCACTTCAGGAACGCGGGAGCGTCGAGAGCGGCATTCCCACGCAGGAACGTGGGAACGATGGTGGTTGCCCCGTGTAGGAGCGCACCTGGGCGCGACCGGTCGCGGGCATGGCCCGCTCCTACGGAGGATGTCCTCCGGGTCCCGCCGACGCCAATAAATCAGCAATCGGTCAGGCGCAGGAAAATCTCCACCAGCCGCTCGACACCCGCCTGGTCCTCCGCGCTGAAGCGTCCGGTGCGCGGGCTATCCAGGTCCAGCACGCCGATCAGCCGGCCCTCCTTCACCAGCGGCACCACCAGCTCGCTGCTGGAGGCGCTATCGCAGGCGATATGTCCGGGGAAGGCGTGCACGTCCTCGACCCGCTGGGTCTCCCGGGTACGTGCCGCGGCGCCGCACACGCCCCTGGCGAAGGGAATGCGCACGCAGGCGACCTTGCCCTGGAACGGCCCGAGCACCAACTCCTCGTCGCGGTTGAGATAGAAGCCGGCCCAGTTCAGGTCGCCCAGCTCGTGATAAAGGAAGGCGGAGAACTGCGCCGCGTTGGCGATGAAGTCGCGCTCGTCGGCGAACAGCGCCTCCACCTGCGCCGCCAGCAGCCCGTAGCCGTCCAGGCCTTCGCCGGCCTTGTCCAGATCGATCATGCCTGCGCTCCCTCCAGCAACTGGCGGCCGACCCACTGGCGGGCGAACTGGTAGGCGCAGCGGCCGTTGCGGTTGCCGCGCTGCGAGGCCCAGCGGATCGCCTCCTTCTCCAGCTCCTCGCTCCAGTTCCAGGCCAGCCCGTTCTTCGCCGCCAGCACCTCGACCCAGTGGCGCACGACGTCGAGGAAATGCTCCTGGGTGAAGGGATAGAAGGACAGCCACAGGCCGAAGCGGTCGGACAGGGCGATCTTGTCCTCCACCGCCTCGCTCGGATGCACTTCGCCGTCGACCAGCGCCCAGTCGAGGTTGTCGCTCTCCTTCTCCGGCACCAGGTGGCGGCGGTTGGAGGTGGCGTAGAGCAGGACGTTGTCCGGCGCCTGTTCCAGCGAGCCGTCCAGCACGCTCTTCAGCACCCGGTAGTCGTCCTCGCCGGCGCTGAAGGAAAGGTCGTCGCAGAACAGCACGAAGCGCTGCGGCAGACCGCGCAACTGTTCGACCACCCGCGGCAGGTCGGCCAGGTGATCGCGCTCGATCTCGATCAGGCGCAGGCCGACGCTCGCCAGTTCGGCGAGCAGCGCGCGCACCAGCGAGGACTTGCCGGTCCCGCGGGCGCCCCACAGCAGCGCGTGGTTGGCCGGCTGGCCGGCGACGAACTGGCGGGTGTTGCGGGTCAGCTGCTCGCGCTGGCGGTCGACGCCGAGCAGGTCGTCCAGGCGCAGGTCGAGGTTCACATCCACCACCTGCAGGTAACCGCTGCGCCCGTCGCGGTGCCAGCGCGCCGCCAGCGACTGGTCCCAGTCGATGGGCGCGCGGGGCGCCGGCAGCAGAGGTTCCAGGCGCGCCAGCACGCCTTCGGCGCGGGCGAGAAAATCGTTCAGACGGGAATCCACGGTGCTCTCCAGAAATCAGAAAGTTTCGGCCGCCGGGGAAGGTCCCGGCGGCTGCCGACAGGCGGTCGGTATGGGCTATGCTACGCGGCACTTCAGGCCGCCCCGAGACGACGCCCCGTCCCCATGGATATAGCGCTCACCCACCGCCTCTCGTTCAAGCAGGCGGGTCTTACCGTACTGGTGGCGTTCATCCTGGGCACGCTGCTCAGCGTCATCCAGGTGGGCGTCGATTATGCCAGCCAGGACGCCTCCATCAACCGCGAAGTACGCGCGCTGCTGGATGTCAGCCACAACCCGGCGGCACGCATCGCCTACAACATCGACACCGAACTGGCGCGGGAACTGGTGGCCGGCCTGCTGCGCTCGCCGGCGGTGATCAACGCGGAAATCGTCGACAACGCCGGCACCGTCCTCGCCAACGCCAGCCGCGGCAGCAACGAGAGCAACCTGCGCGGCGTCAGCGACTTCCTGTTCGGCCACATGCGCGTCTACGAGGAACCGCTGTACCTGGAGCACGCCACCGGCGAGGCGCTGGGCACCCTGCGCCTGAAGATCGACACCTTCGTCTTCGGCAACGACTTCCTCCGTCGCGCCGGCATGACCTTCATCTCCGGCGTCGTGCGCAGCCTGCTGCTCTCGCTGATCCTGCTGGTGCTGTTCTACATCCTGCTGACCAAGCCGCTGGTGAGCCTGATCGACTCGCTCAGCCGGCAGGACCCGCGCTCGCCCTCGCGCAACGCCCTGCCCTGCCCGCGCGGCCACGAGCATGACGAGATCGGCGTGCTGACCGAGGTCACCAACCACCAACTCAGCCGCATCGCCATGGAGATGCAGCAGCGGCGCGAGGCCGAAGACCGCCTGACCCAGTACCTGGAGGAGCTGGAAAACATCGTCGCCGCGCGCACCGCCGAGCTGAAGGCGGCCAACACCCGCCTGCTGCAGTCCAACCGGGACCTCGACCAGGCGCGCCGGACCGCGCTGGACATGGCGCAGACCCGCGCCACCTTCCTCGCCAGCATGAGCCACGAGATCCGCACGCCGCTCAACGGCCTGCTCGGCATGCTCGGCCTCGCCCTCGACGGCCCGCTGGGCCCGGAACAGCGCCAGCAGCTGTCCATCGCCCACGACTCGGGCAAGGTGCTGGTCAAGCTGCTCAACGATGTGCTCGACCTGTCGAAATTCGAAGCCGGCCAGTTCGAGCTGGAGAAGATTCCCTTCGACCTCGGCACGCTGATCGAGGACACCGCCAGCCTGCTGTCGCAGAACGCCGCGCCGGGAGTGGAGCTGACCTGCCTGGTCAGCCCGCGGCTGCCGGCACAGGTGGCCGGCGATCCGACCCGGGTGCGCCAGGTGGTCAGCAACCTGTTGTCCAATGCCCTCAAGTTCACCCGCGCGGGCCGGGTGGACGTACGCGTCGAGCCGGCGGCCGGTAGCGTGCGCATCAGCGTCCGCGACACCGGCATCGGCATTCCCGAGGAATCCCGCCAGCGCATCTTCCAGCCGTTCGCCCAGGCCGACGCCGGGATCACCCGGCAGTTCGGCGGAACAGGGCTGGGCCTGGCGCTCACGCGCAAGCTCTGCGAAGTCATGCAGGGCGAGCTGAAGGTCGAGTCCCAGCCCGGCCGGGGCAGCGAATTCAGCGTCGGCCTGCCGCTGGAAAGCCTCGCTCCCGCAGCCGTGGCGGAACCGCTCGGCGGCCGTCTGGTCGCCCAGTGCGCCGCGGACAGCGGCCTGGCCGAGCTGCTGGCAACCTGGGCACCCTGCTGGGGCCTCGACTATCGGCGCCTGGATATCGGCGACAGCCCGGATCCCGGCGAGCTGGACGTGGCGCTCTCCGACCAGCCGCAATGCCTGGCCGGATTGCGCCGGCACGGCGCCACGCCGGCACTGCTGGTGGCGGCCTATGGCAGCTTCCTCGAACCGGAGCAGGCCCGGCAGCTGGCGCCGCTCTGGCAACTGGCGCGGCCGCTGAGCCGGACCAAGCTCTACCAGGCGCTGCAGGAAGCGCTGGCGATACGCCCCGCGCCGCGACCCGCCAGCCCGCCGCCGCAGCCACGGCAGCATGTCGCCCGGGTGCTGCTGGCGGAGGACAATCCGGTCAACCAACTGGTGGCCAGGGGCATGCTGCAGAAGCTCGGCTGCCAGGTGCACATCGCCGGCAACGGCGAACGGGCGCTGGAAATTCTCGCCGAACAGCCGATCGACCTGCTGCTGATGGACTGCAACATGCCGGTCCTCGACGGCTACGAAACCACCCGGCGGATTCGCGCCAGCTGCCGCTGGCCGGACCTGCCGATCATCGCCCTGACCGCCAACGTCCTGCCCGAGGAGCGCGAGCGCTGCCGGGCGGCGGGCATGGACGACTTCCTCGCCAAGCCGTTCCACCGCGACGAACTGGTCGCCCTCCTCGACCGCTGGGCAGCGCGCAAGGTCAGCGGCTGAGCGCGCCGCCGTCCAGCGCCAGCAACTGCTCCAGCAGGGCACCCAGCCGCTCGTGCAACTCGCCGAGGGCGGAGGCGTCCAGCCCGCTCTCGCAGAGCAGGCGCTCACGCAGCGGCAGCGCCTGTTCGCGCAGCGCCTGGCCGGCCGGCGTCAGGCACAGGTGCACTTCCCGCTCGTCATGGCGGGCACGGCGGCGCGTCACCAGGCCAAGCTGTTCCAGGCGCTTGAGCAAGGGCGTGAGGGTGCCGGAATCGAGCATCAGCCGCTCGCCCAGCGCCTTCACCGTCGGCTGCTCCGGCGGCTGCGCCTGCCACTCCCAGAGCACCAGCATCGCCAGGTACTGCGGGTAGGTCAGGCCGAGCGCATCGAGCATCGGCCGGTAGCCACGGATGACCGCCCGCGACGCGGCGTAGAGACGGAAGCACAGCTGGTCGTCCAGCAGCAGCGTCGGCTCGGCGGGCAGTTGGCGGGGCTCCTGGTTCATTTCAGCAGCGCTTCGATCTCCGAGATCATGTGTTCCGGCTTGGTCAGCGGGGCGAAGCGCTTGACCACCGTGCCGTCCTCGCCGATCAGGAACTTGGTGAAGTTCCACTTGATGCGCTGGCTGCCCAGCGCCCCGGGGGCGCGCTTCTTCAGCTGCACATAGAGCGGATGGGCGTTGTCGCCGTTGACCTCGATCTTGCGGAACAGCGGGAAGCTGACGCCGAAGTTGAGCTCGCAGAACTGCGAGATTTCCTTCTCGTTGCCCGGCTCCTGCTTGCCGAACTGGTTGCAGGGGAAGCCGAGCACCACCAGCCCCTGGTCCCTGTACTTGCGCCAGATGCTTTCCAGACCCTTGTACTGCGGGGTGAAGCCGCACTGGCTGGCGGTGTTTACCACCAGCAGGGCCTTGGCGCCGAAATCGGCGAGGGTTTTCTGCTCGCCCTTGATGGTGGTGCAGGGAATGTTCAGCAGTGCATCGCTCATGGGACACGGCTCCGGCGGAAAGTGGGATTCGAAGAATAGCGATCAATTCAATTGCACACAATTCAATTGATCGCGAATCACCCTGCAGGAATGAGCACGCCGGCGCAGCCTGTAGGAGCAACTGTCTTCTGGTTTCCCGCGTCCGCGGGACAGCGCTTGCGCTGAACGCACTTCAGTGCGGCCCGAAGGGCGAGCGCAGCGAGTAATGACGGATTTCTCGGGTAACTCCGTGCGACTCCCAACCCCCGTCGTCCTCGCGAACGCGGGGATCCAATGGGCCGTGTAGGAGCGGGCCATGCCCGCGAATCGCGCGCATGGCGCGCTTCTACCGGTCGGGGTACGGCTCTGTTTTCGTAGGAGCCAGCTTGCTGGCGATCAATTGGTTTCCCTGTGCACAGCGTTGCCGGCTGATACCTCGGATCGCCAGCAAGCT
>NZ_FNIJ01000012.1 GCF_900103845.1 Pseudomonas jinjuensis | reverse complement strand
GCGGTCACCCTGCGCAGCAAGAAGGTCGAGCTTATCTATCAGGAAGTCTGGGGGTTGCTGCTGAGCTACAACGTCATTCGCCGTGAGGCGAGTCAGGCAGCGGTGGCCTTCGGCCGCTCAGTATCCGAGATACGCTTCAAGCCGGTAGCCCACTACATCGCCGTTCAACTGATCGTGATGGCAGCGGCCAATCCGATTTCTGCTACCGGAAGGCGATTGACAGAGTTGCGGGCCGGGATCGGCGGGCTGTTTCTGGATCGCCGTCCAAGGCCTACCAGGCCAAGGACGGTGAAGATCTCAAAGACTCGCTACCCGGTGAACCGCAAGGCCGCTCCGCTTAAGTGAACAGTATTACGCCGTTCGGCGGGCTTTTTGTTTTTCCTGCAACCGTCTATTTAACTAAGGGTCACATCTGCTTTCGATGAAAGATTCAGGAGTGGCGAAATGGACGGACAGGGACGGATCCCCAAGAGCGAAGAGGAGGCTCTGCTGGCGCTGCTGCACAGCCGCGCCGAGGTGGAGCGCCTGAAAGAGCGCGAGCAGCTGTTCAGCACCCTGCTGGCCAGCGTCAATGCGGTGCTCTGGGCCTACGACTGGCAGGCCCGGCGCATGGTCTACGTCAGCCCGGCGTACGAGCATATCTTCGGCCGTTCCGCCGCGCTGCTGCTGGCCGACTTCGACGAGTGGCGCAACTCGGTCTATCCGGACGACCTCGACTACGCCGAGAGTTCGCTGCTGCAGGTGCTGGAAACCGGCGCCGTGGAGCAGCGCGAATACCGCATCATCCGCGCCGACGGCGAGGTGCGCTGGCTCAGCGACAAGTGCTTCGTCGGCCATCACGGCGAGGCGGGACAGCCGCTGATGATCGTCGGCATCGCCGAGGACATCACCGACAAGAAGCACATGGAGAACGAATTGCAGCGGCTGGCGACCACCGACGTGCTGACCCAGAGCAGCAACCGCCGCTACTTCTTCGACAGCGCCGAGCAGGCCTTCAGGGACTGCCAGGCGGCGGGCACCGCGCTGGCCTTCCTGCTGCTGGACGTCGATGACTTCAAGCTGATCAACGACCGCTACGGCCACCAGGTCGGCGACCAGGTGCTGCAGCGCATCGCCCAGTGCGGCGCCTCGGCCCTGCGCCGCGGCGACCTGTTCGGGCGGATCGGCGGCGAGGAGTTCGCCGTGCTGCTCACCGGCTGCGACGAGAACACCGCGCGGCACATCGGCGAACGTCTGCAGCGCGAAGTCCAGCGCCTGCGCTTCTGCGAGACGGGGCAGTACTTCAGCGTATCCATCAGCCAGGGCATGACCCTGCTGCAGCCGGGCGACGAGAACCTTTCCGCCCTCTACAGCCGCGCCGACGCGGCGCTCTACGAGGCCAAACGCACCGGCAAGGACCGTCTGGTGCAGGGCTGACCGGCGATTTCGCCGGGCAGCGGATGCCGGAGATTTCCGGCATCCGCTGCCCGCTTTCCTTCTGGGGATACCTCTTCAGGCAGACAGACCGGGCACCTTGCTCGTGCTAAGATATATTCCCAAAAAGAATTACCTACAAATAATTAATTCTTTTTTGATTTATAAATCTTCTTTTATCTTTGCCGTCAGCTTTTTCGCACGGCCAAGAACCTCAGAAAAACAATGCGATCCGACGCCTATCTGCATCGATAAGCCAGGATCTCCCGCCTGTGCCTGATCACGGTCTGCCGCGATCGAATCACCGTCCGAACACCGTTGCCAGCGACCTGCCAGGGCTCGCGCGGCTGCGTGCGGCCGGCTGAAACGAGCGGAAGGCCAGCCAGCTTCAAGACCACAATGGGGACAACTACAACATGGACATTCGCAGCAAAGCGCAATCCGGCCTTTCTCTCGCCGTGGCCGCCGCGAGCCTCGGCCTCCTGGCCCAGTCGGCCGCCGCCGACGGATTCCTCGAAGACAGCAAGGCCAGCCTGACCTTGCGCAACTTCTACATCAACAGCGACAACCGCAACGGCAGCAACGCCCCGAACAAGCAGGAAGAGTGGGGGCAGGGCTTCCTGCTCAACTACCAGTCCGGCTTCACCGAAGGCACCGTCGGTGTCGGTGTCGACGCGCTGGGCCTGCTCGGCGTGCGTCTCGACAGCGGCAAGGGCACCCACTACAACCCGACCAGCAGCAGCTACTCCGGCACCGTCTTCCCCACCGATGGCGATGGCCGCGCGGTGGATGACTTCTCCAGCCTCGGCCTGACCGCCAAGGCGAAGGTGTCCAGCACCGAGTTCCGCTACGGCACCCTGCAGCCCAAGCTGCCGGTGGTGACCTACAACGACGGCCGCCTGCTGCCGCAGACCTTCGAGGGCGGCCAGGTGACCTCCAGCGAGATCAAGGGCCTGACCCTGATCGGCGGCCAGCTGGAACACGCCAAGGGACGCAGTTCGAGCAACAACGAAGGGCTGTCCATCGCCGGCGCGAACAACGCCCAGACCGGCGAGTTCGTCAACAAGTTCTACTACGCCGGCGGCGACTACAAGCTCACCGGCGACCTGACGCTGCAGTACTACTACGGCAACCTCGAGGACTTCTACAAACAGCACTTCCTCGGCCTGCTGCACAACTGGCAGATCGGCCCGGGCGTGCTGAAGACCGACCTGCGCTACTTCAACAGCCGCAACGACGGCGCCAACGGCCACGACCGGGCCTTCTTCACCACCGGCTACTACGGCAACGGCGTGACCAAGGGCGAAGTGGACAACCAGGCCTACAGCGGCCTGTTCACCTACACCGTCTCGGGCCACAGCTTCGGCGCGGGCTACCAGGTGCTGAACGGCGACAGCGACTTCCCGTTCATCAACAACGGCGACGGCGCCACCGCCTACCTGATCACCGACGTGCAGATCGGCAAGTTCCAGCGTGCCGGCGAGCGCACCTGGCAGGTCCGCTACGGCTACGACTTCGCCAAGCTCGGCCTGCCAGGCCTGACCTTCAGCACCCTCTACTTGCGCGGCGACGACATCAAGACCGGCCGCGGCGACCAGAGCGAGTGGGAACGCGACATCGCCCTGGCCTACGTGGTACCGGACGGCGCCCTCAAGGGCCTGGGCCTGGCCTGGAAGAACGCCTCGCTGCGCAGCGGCCTGCCGGTTTCCGGCACTGGCACCGCGACCCAGCGCGACCAGGACGAGAACCGCCTGATCGTCAGCTACACCATCCCGCTGCTGTAATTCTCCAGCGGCAAGAAAAAACCGCCGAACCCGTGAGGGTCGGCGGTTTTTTCGTTTCGGCGCTGCAGGAGCGAGCTTGCTCGCGAAAGGTTTCCGACAACGGAAGGGCCGGTTCGCGAGCAAGCTCGCTCCTGCACGGCGCAGATCAGTTCTTCTGCGGCGCCGGCTGCTGCTGGGTGATGCAGTGGATGTTGCCGCCGCCGAGAAGGATCTCCCGGCCCGGCACCATCACCACCTCGTGCTGCGGGAACACGCGCTTGAGGATGGCTTCGGCCTCGGCGTCCTTCGGGTCGCCGAAGCTCGGCGCGACGATGCCGCCGTTGACGATCAGGAAGTTGACGTAGGAACCGGCCAGGCGGATCGACGGATCGCGTTCCTGGGTGCCGGCGACCAGGTCGACGCCGGCGCATTCCTCCTCGGTCGCGTGGATCGGCCCGGGGATCGGCATCTTGTGCACCACCAGCTGGCGACCCTTGGCGTCGCGGGCGCTGTCGAGCACGCGCATGGCGGCCTGGCAGCGCGGGTAATTCGGGTCCTGCGGATCGTCGGTCCAGGCCAGCAGCACTTCGCCGGGGCGCACGTAGCAGCAGAAGTTATCCACATGGCCGTCGGTTTCGTCGTTGTACAGGCCGTCCGGCAGCCAGATCACCGTGTCGATGGCCAGGTGCTTGCGCAGGACCTGCTCGATCTGCTCGCGGGAGAGGTGCGGATTGCGGTTGCGGTTGAGCAGGCATTCCTCGGTGGTGATCAGGGTGCCTTCGCCGTCGACGTGGATCGAGCCGCCTTCCAGCACGAAGCCTTCAGTGCGGTAGCGCTGGCAGCGTTCGATCTCGAGGATCTTGCCGGCCACCCGGTCGTCGGTCTGCCACGGCGCGTAGAGGCCGCCGTCGAAGCCGCCCCAGGCGTTGAAGGTCCAGTCCACGCCGCGCACTTCGCCCTTGTCGTCGGTGACGAAGGTCGGGCCGGTGTCGCGCACCCAGGAATCATCGGTGCTGATCTCGACCACGCGGATATTGGCGTCGTCGAGGCGGGCGCGGGCGTTTTCGTATTGCCCGGCGGAAACGCAGACGGTGACCGGCTCGAAGCGCGCGATGGCCTTGGCCACGGCGGTGAAGGCGGCCTGCGCCGGCTTGCCGCCGTGGCGCCAGTTGTCCGGGCGCTCCGGCCAGACCATCCAGGTCTGGGTGTGGGGTTCCCATTCGGCCGGCATGCGGAAGCCGTCGGCGCGCGGGGTGCTGTTGAGAGTGGTCATATGCATGGACTCGCAGGTCTCTGGCAGGAGCCAGGGAACGCCTGGCTCCTGCAGGTCATCCCGCCAACGCGGGACGGGCCGTTATTCGGAGAGGTTCTCGCCGTCGAGGCTGGCGATCGGCCAGTAGAGGTTCGGCCGACGGTCGCGGAATACGCCCCAGGCGGTGCGGATCTTCTCCAGCGCGTCCAGATCGAAGCTGTGCACCAGCACGCCTTCCTCGGTCTCGTCGAGTTCCTCGACCTTCTTGCCGAACTGGTCGGCGATGAAGGAGGAACCGTAGAAGGTGATGTCGTAGCCGTCCTGCTCTTCCTTGCCGATGCGGTTGGAGGCCACCAGCGGCATCAGGTTGGCGCCGGCGTGGCCCTGCTGCACGCGCTGCCAGTGGTCGCGCGAGGTGATGGTCGGGTCATGCGGCTCGCTGCCGATGGCGGTCGGGTAGAAGAGGATTTCCGCGCCCATCAGCGCCATGCTGCGCGCCGTTTCCGGGAACCACTGGTCCCAGCAGATGGCCACTCCGATCTTCGCGTAGCGGGTCTGCCATACCTTGAAACCGGTGTCGCCCGGGTTGAAGTAGTACTTCTCGTGGTAGCCCGGGCCGTCCGGGATGTGGCTCTTGCGGTAGACGCCGAGCAGGCTGCCGTCGGCATCGATGATCGCGATGCTGTTGAAGCGGGCGCGGCCGGCGCGCTCGAAGAAGCTGATCGGCAGCACCACCTTCAGCTCGGCGGCGACCTTCCGGAAGTGCGCGATGGCTTCGTTCTCTTCCACGCTGGTGGCCAGCTGGGTGTAGTCGGCGTTCGGCTTCTGGCAGAAGTAGGGGGTCTCGAACAGTTCCTGGATCAGGATGATCTGCGCACCCTGCGCGGCCGCCTGGCGCACCAGCTTCTCGGCGTTGGCGATGTTGGCGGAGCGATCCCAGGAACAGGCCATCTGGGTGGCTGCGACGGTGACGTTGCGAGTCATTGGAACACCTCATATGCGGACGCGAATCGGCTTTCTGAGCTTGGCAGAGGCCGGTGACAGTTCTGCACGATAGCTTTCGTACAGGATTGTTCAATTTATATCCGATAAAAATCGGCTTTGAAAGCGATTTTTTACGAAGCGCCTCGCTTGACGGATTTTAATCCGGATAAATATCGATTATTGGCTTCAGGCTTCAGGCTTCAGGCTTCAGGCTTCAGGCTTCAGGCTTCAGGCTGGCGGCGAAGTCTGGTCTTGCCCGCCGCCCGCCGCCTAAAGCTGCCTTTTCGGCAGAAACGGCGGCAGATACAGCGCCAGGTAGGCATCGAACACGCGCATGCCTTCCTCCGCCAGGCGTTCGCTGATCAGGCCGTGGCGCTGCACGGAGAGGGCGTAGACGCGATCGCCGAGCTCCATCGCCAGGCTGAACACCTCGATATCCGTGGGCAGCGGCGGCAGCTGGAAGTGGCGGTCGAACAGGGCGCGCATGGATTCGCCGAGCTGCACGTCGTGCTGGCGGTCGGCGAGGGTGACGTCGGCCAGGCCGTGGCTGGCGAGGATCAGCTGGCGGGCGGCGGGGTCGCGGGCGTAGACCGTCAGCATGCGTTCCTCGACGATCCGCGACAGGTCGCGCCAGCTGCGCAGGGCGTCGTGGTCCACCGGTTCGGCCAGGCAGGCGCGGAAGGCGGCGTGGACCTCGCTGGTGAGCCCCTGGAGCAGGGCCGGCACGCTGGGGAAGAAGTGGTACACCGAGGACGGCGGCATTTCCGCGCGTTCGGCCACCACATAGATCGACAGCCCGGCGGCGCCGCTCTCGGCCAGCAGCGCGCGGGCGGCGTCGAGGATGGCGGCGATGCGCGCCTGGCTGCTGGCGCGGGGTTTGCGGGGGCTGGCGGCTTGCTGCATGGCGGTCTCCGGGGTTGAGCCGTTATTGGACGTCAGCCCGGGGCTCCCGGCAAGTCGACGGATTCAGCTGCCGTCGCCGCGCAGCTGGTTCCAGACTTCCTGCAGCACCGGCGCGCTCTTCTCCGGCAGGGTTTCCAGGGCGAACAGGCGGCGCTTGGTGGCCTGGTCCGGGTAGAGGCCCGGCTGGCTGCGCAGCGCCGGATCGAGGAATTCGGCGGCGTCGGCGTTGCCGCTGGGATAGAGCGTCGCCTGGGTGATCCGCGCGGCGACCTGCGGCTGCATCAGGTAGTCGATCAGGCGCAGGGCCAGGTCCGGGCGCGCGGCGCTGGCCGGCAGCACCAGGTTGTCGATGAACAGCACCGAGCCTTCCTCCGGCACCACGAAGCGCACCGGCTGGCCGGCACTGGCGGCGCGCAGGGCGTCGCCGACCCAGGCCATGGCGACGCACAGGTGGCCGCCGTCGAGGTCCTGGATGTAGCGCTCGCTGTCGATGTAGCGCAGGTTGGGGCGCAGCTCGCGAAGGCTTTCCCCGGCGCGGCGCAACTGCGAGGGCGCGCTGCGGGCGAAGTTGCGTCCCTGATAGTTCATCAGCACCGAGAAGGTCTCCTCGGGCGCATCCAGCAGGCTGATGCCGCAGCTCTTCAGGCGCTGGCTCTGCTGCGGGTCGAACAGCAGGCTCCAGCTGTCCGGCAGCGGCCCGCCGAAGGCCCGCTCGGCCTGCGGCTGGTTGATCGCCAGGCCCACGGCGCCCCACAGGTAGGGCACGGCATGGCGGTTGCCGGGGTCGGCCGCGGCCAGCTTGGCGAGCAGTTGCGGGTCCAGGTGGCGGCGGTTGGGCAGGCGGGCGAAGTCCAGCGGCTGCAGCAGCCCGTCCCTGATCAGCCCCGGCAGGTCGTTGTGCGAGGGAACGGCGACGTCGATGCGCTCGCCGCTGCGCAGGGCCTTGTCGAGCTCTTCGGCGGTGCTGTAGGTGTGGTATTCGACGCGGATGCCGGTGTCCTTGCGGAAGTCCTCCAGCACCGTGGGTTCGATGTAGTCGTTCCAGTTGTAGACGCGGATCAGGTCCTCGGCGTGGCCGAGCAGTGGGCAGAGCGCAAGGAACAGCAAGGCGGACAGGCGTGGCATTGGCATTCTCCATATGACAAGGCACAGCATGAAGCGAGGTGTTGCGGGTCTTGCTCTGGTGGCATCCGCAGGCGGATACGAAACGGGGCGAACCCCGATCGTCCGCGCTGGGATCGATCCGGATTCGCCCCGGGAGCGCCGGCGCGGGGCCGGCACGGGAGGCGCGGGTCAGACGGTGTGCAGGTACCAGTTGTACTCGAGGTCGGAGATCGAATACTCGAACTCCTGCATCTCGTGCTCCTTGCACGCGACGAAGATGTCGATGTACTCGGGGCTGATGTACTTGTTCATCACATCGCTGTCGTCCAACTCGCGCAGGGCGTCGCGCAGGTTGTTCGGCAGGCTCTGCTCCAGCTGCTCGTAGGCGTTGCCTTCGATCGGCGCGCCCGGCTCGACCTGGTTGGTCAGGCCGTGATGAATGCCGGCGAGCACCGCCGACAGCAGCAGGTAGGGGTTGGCGTCGGCACCGGCGACGCGATGCTCGATGCGCACCGCTTCCGGCGCGCCGGTGGGTACGCGCAGGGACACGGTGCGGTTGTCCAGGCCCCAGCTCGGTGCGTTCGGCACGAAGAAGGCCGAGCCGAAACGGCGGTACGAGTTGACGTTCGGGCAGAGGAACGCCATCGACGCCGGCAGGGTCTCGAGCACACCGCCGATCGCGTGGCGCAACGCGGCGTTCTGCTCGGGATCCTCGCTGGTGAAGATGTTCCGGCCGTCCTTGTCCAGCAGCGAGACGTGGACGTGCAGACCGTTGCCGGCCTGACCCGGATAGGGCTTGGCCATGAAGGTCGAGTCCATCTCGTGGTCGTAGGCGACGTTCTTGATCAGGCGCTTGAGCAGCACCGCGTAGTCGCAGGCCTTCAGCGCGTCGTCGACGTGGTGCAGGTTGACTTCGAACTGCGCCGGGGCGCTTTCCTTGACGATGGCGTCGGCCGGAATGCCCTGGGCGCGGGCGCCGTCGATGATGTCCTGCAGGCAGTCGGCGTATTCGTCGAGGTCGTCGATGGAATACACCTGCACCGATTGCGGGCGCTTGCCGGAAATCGGCGAACGCGGCGGCTGCGGACGGCCGTTCACGTTCTCCTGGTCGATCAGATAGAACTCCAGCTCGAAGGCCGCGACTATGGTCAGGCCCATGTCGGTGAACTTCTGGATCACCTGGCGCAGCACTTCACGCGGGTCGGCGAAGAACGGCCGGCCTTCCATTTCGTGCATGGTCATCAGCAGTTGCGCGGTCGGGCGCTTCTGCCAGGGTTCCATGGCCAGGGTGTCGGCGATGGGGTAGCAGACGCGATCGGCATCGCCGATGTCCAGGCCCAGGCCGGTGCTCTCGACGGTGGAACCGGTGATGTCGAGGGCGAACAGAGAGGCGGGGAGGTTGATGCCTTTCTCGAATACCTTGGGCAGGTTGGTGCGCTCTATGCGCTTGCCGCGCACCACACCATTCATGTCTGCAATAAGAAGGTCGACGAACTGGACCTCGGGGTGTTCCTTCAGGAACTCGGTCGCTTCGGAGACCGGAACGGCACTCGGGGGTACCGACATGATGTAACACCTTTTTTGTTAAAAATTTCAATCACGCGGGGGCTAGGGTGTGAGTCAATCCGAAAGGCCTGCCATTGTCAATAGCGGCCCCCGGCGCCTCCGTCTGGTGCGAGGTGGCCGTTTTTGGGGCATTTCAGGCCATTTCAGTGACTCCGATCTGCCTGGATGGGAGGGTGTTCAGTGGGTCGTGTTTGATTTTTTACATAGCTATTGTGTAAAAAATTGAACAAAGCTAAGCTCCATCGCAACCCATAACACATACAAATACGGGTGTCCCATGCCTCGCCTGCCGTTGATCGGCGTCAGCGCCTGCACCAAGCAGATCGGTCTCCATCCCTTCCACATTTCCGGCGACAAGTACCTGCGAGCAGTGGTCACCGGAGCGGGTGGTTTTCCGCTGATCATTCCTTCACTGGGCGAACTTCTCGACCAGCAAACCCTGCTCGATACGGTCGACGGTTTGCTGTTCACCGGCTCTCCGTCGAACATCGAGCCTCTTCATTATAGTGGCCCGGCGAGCGAAGCCGGCAGCGAACGTGACCCCGCGCGAGACAGCACTACACTTCCTCTTATACGCGCTGCGGTTGCCGCCGGTATTCCGGTGCTCGGCATCTGCCGTGGGTTCCAGGAAATGAATGTGGCTTTCGGCGGCACCCTGCACCAGAAGGTGCACGAAACCGGAACTTTCATGGACCACCGCGAGCCGGCCGACCAGCCGGTCGAGGTGCAGTACGCCCCCAGCCATGCGGTGCATGTGCAACCGGGCGGGATTCTCGCCGGCATCGGCTTGCCGGAGGAGATTCAGGTCAATTCCATCCATGGCCAGGGCGTTGAACGTCTGGCGCCGGGCCTTCGAGTCGAAGCGCTGGCGCCCGACGGGTTGGTCGAATCCTTCTCGGTCGAAGGTGCCAGGGCCTTCGCTCTCGGCGTGCAGTGGCACCCGGAGTGGCAGGTCGCAACGAACCCCAACTATCTCGCTATCTTCCAGGCTTTCGGCAAGGCCTGCAGCAAGAGGGCGGGGCAACGTTGAGTCCGGCGGTTGGGGCCGGGCTCTCAAACCCTGAGGTCTTTATGACTACCAAGCTAGACCAGCTGACCAGCTGGCTGAAGGAACGCAAGATCACTGAAGTCGAATGCCTGATTTCGGACCTGACCGGGATCGCGCGCGGCAAGATTTCGCCGACCAACAAGTTCCTCAACGAGAAGGGCATGCGTCTGCCGGAAAGCGTCCTGCTGCAGACCGTGACCGGCGACTACGTCGAGGACGACATCTATTACGACCTGCTGGACCCGGCCGACATCGATATGGTCTGCCGCCCGGACGAGAATGCCGTGTTCCTCGTCCCCTGGGCCATCGAGCCCACCGCGATGGTCATCCACGACTCCTTCGACAAGCTCGGCAACCCCATCGAGCTGTCGCCGCGCAACGTCCTCAAGCGCGTGCTCAAGCTGTACGCCGACAAGGGCTGGAAGCCGATCGTGGCGCCGGAGATGGAGTTCTACCTGACCAAGCGCAGCGACGACCCCGACTACCCGCTGCAGGCTCCGGTCGGCCGCTCCGGGCGCCAGGAAACCGGCCGCCAGTCCTTCTCCATCGACGCGGCGAACGAATTCGACCCGCTGTTCGAGGACATGTACGACTGGTGCGAGTCCCAGGGCCTGGACCTGGACACGCTGATCCACGAGGAAGGTACCGCGCAGATGGAGATCAACTTCCGTCACGGCGACGCCCTCGACCTGGCCGACCAGATCCTGGTGTTCAAGCGCACCATGCGCGAGGCCGCGCTCAAGCACAACGTGGCCGCCACCTTCATGGCCAAGCCGATGACCGGCGAGCCGGGCAGCGCCATGCACCTGCACCAGAGCATCGTCGACCTCAAGACCGGCGAGAACATCTTCTCCAATGCCGACGGCAGCATGAGCGAGCTGTTCCTGCACCACGTCGGCGGCCTGCAGAAGTTCATCCCGGAAGCGCTGCCGCTGTTCGCGCCCAACGTCAACTCGTTCCGCCGCTTCCTGCCGGATACCTCCGCGCCGGTGAACGTCGAGTGGGGCGAGGAGAACCGCACCGTCGGCCTGCGCGTGCCGGATTCCGATCCGCAGAACCGCCGGGTGGAGAACCGCCTGGCCGGCGCCGACGCCAACCCCTACCTGGCCCTGGCCGCCAGCCTGCTGTGCGGCTACATCGGCATGGTCGAGGGCATCGAGCCCAGCGCCCAGGTCAAGGGGCGCGGCTACGAGCGGCGTAACCTGCGCCTGCCGCTGACCATCGAGGCGGCGCTGGAACGCATGGAAAACAGCTCGGCGCTGGAGCAGTACCTGGGCGCCAAGTTCATCCGCGGCTACGTCGCGGTGAAGCGTGCCGAGCACGAGAACTACAAGCGGGTGATCAGTTCCTGGGAACGCGAGTTCCTCCTGCTGTCCGTTTGATCGTTGCGGGGCCGGCCCGGACGGCCGGCTTCCCGTCGTAATAGAGAGAGGTTGGAAAATGACTAAAGAGATCAGCGCCCAGACCCAGCATTGGCAGGCGCTCAGCCGTGAACACCACCTGGCACCGTTCACCGACTACAAGCAACTGAATGCCAAGGGCGCGCGGATCATCACCAAGGCCGAAGGCGTGTACCTGTGGGACAGCGAGGGCAACAAGATCCTCGACGGCATGGCCGGTCTCTGGTGCGTCAACGTCGGCTACGGCCGCAAGGAGCTGGCTGAAGCCGCCTACAAGCAGATGCAGGAGCTGCCCTACTACAACCTGTTCTTCCAGACCGCCCACCCGCCGGCACTGGAACTGGCCAAGGCGATCGCCGACATCGCGCCGGAAGGCATGAACCACGTGTTCTTCACCGGTTCCGGCTCGGAGTCCAACGACACCGTGCTGCGCATGGTCCGCCACTACTGGGCGATCAAGGGCCAGCCGCAGAAGAAGGTGGTGATCGGCCGCTGGAACGGCTACCACGGCTCCACCGTCGCCGGCGTCAGCCTCGGCGGCATGAAGGCGCTGCACGAGCAGGGCGACCTGCCGATCCCGGGCATCGAACACATCGCCCAGCCGTACTGGTTCGGCGAGGGCGGCGACATGGACCCGGAAGAGTTCGGCGTATGGGCGGCCGAGCAGCTGGAGAAGAAGATTCTCGAAGTCGGCGAGGACAAGGTCGCGGCCTTCATCGCCGAGCCGATCCAGGGCGCGGGCGGCGTGATCGTTCCGCCGGAAAGCTACTGGCCGAAGATCCGCGAGATCCTCGCCAGATACGACATCCTGTTCATCGCCGACGAAGTCATCTGCGGCTTCGGCCGTACCGGCGAGTGGTTCGGCAGCCAGTACTACGGCAACGCCCCGGACCTGATGCCGATCGCCAAGGGCCTGACTTCGGGGTACATCCCCATGGGTGGGGTGATCGTCCGCGACGAGATCGTCGAGACCCTCAACGAAGGCGGCGAGTTCTACCACGGCTTCACCTACTCCGGGCACCCGGTGGCGGCGGCGGTGGCGCTGGAGAACATCCGCATCCTGCGCGAAGAGAAGATCGTCGAGAAGGTGAAGAACGAAACGGCACCCTATTTGCAGCAGCGCTGGCAGGAGCTGGCCGATCACCCGCTGGTTGGCGAGGCGCGCGGCGTCGGCCTGGTGGCCGCGCTGGAGCTGGTCAAGAACAAGAAGACCCGCGAGCGCTTCGAGGGCGGTATCGGGATGCTGTGCCGCGAGCACTGCTTCCGTAACGGACTGATCATGCGTGCGGTTGGCGACACCATGATCATTTCGCCGCCGCTGGTGATCGAGAAGGCACAGATCGACGATCTGATCACTCTGGCGCGCAAGTGCCTCGATCAAACCGCCGCCGCTGTTCTGTCTTGAGTCCCTGACGGGACCTTGCCAGACTGCGCCTGTGCGTTGGCCAGGCTCACCGGGGGGTGACGTCGGACGGCGGCGCCACCCGGAAACAACAGAAAAACAAATGGAGCTACCCGCATGTTGAAAACCTTTGGCAAGACCCTGCTCGCCGTGACTCTGGCGGGCACTGTGGCCGGCATGGCGCAGGCTGACGACAAGGTGGTGCACGTCTACAACTGGTCCGACTACATCGCGCCGGATACCGTGGACAAGTTCACCAAGCAGACCGGCATCAAGGTCGTCTACGACGTCTATGACAGCAACGAAGTGCTGGAAGCCAAGCTGCTGGCCGGCAAGTCCGGCTACGACATCGTGGTTCCGTCCAACTCCTTCCTCGCCAAGCAGATCAAGGCCGGCGTCTACCAGCCGCTGGATCGCTCCAAGCTGCCGAACTGGAAGAACCTCAACCCGGACCTGATGAAGACCCTGGAAATCAGCGACCCGGGCAACAAGTACGCGATTCCCTACATGTGGGGCACCATCGGCATCGGCTACAACCCGGACAAGGTCAAGGCCGCCTTCGGCGACAACGCCCCGGTGGATTCCTGGGACCTGGTGTTCAAGCCGGAAAACATCGAGAAGCTGAAGCAGTGCGGCGTGAGCTTCCTCGACTCGCCGACCGAAATGCTCCCGGCGGCCCTGCACTACCTGGGCTACAAGCCGGACAGCAACGATCCGAAGGAACTCAAGGAAGCGGAAGAGCTGTTCCTGAAGATCCGCCCGTACGTCAGCTACTTCCACTCCTCCAAGTACATCTCGGACATCGCCAACGGCAACATCTGCGTCGCCATCGGCTATTCAGGCGACGTCTACCAGGCCAAGTCCCGTGCCGAGGAAGCGAAGAACAACGTGACCGTGAAGTACAACATTCCGAAGGAAGGCGCAGGCACCTTCTTCGACATGGTCGCGATCCCGAAAGACGCGGAAAACCCGGAAGCCGCCTACAAGTGGATCGACTTCCTGATGCAGCCCGAGGTCATGGCCGAGATCACCAACGTCGTGCAGTTCCCGAACGGCAACCTCGCTGCCACGCCGATGGTCGACGAGGCGATCCGCACCGACCCGGGCATCTACCCGACCGAAGAGGTGATGAAGAAGCTGTACGCCTTCCCGGACCTGCCGGCGAAGACCCAGCGCACCATGACCCGCAGCTGGACCAAGATCAAATCCGGCAAGTGACGGGCTGGCCGCTGCCGCCTTCCCGGGCGGCAGCGCATGCGTCAGGCAGGCGGGGCGTCGTGCGCCGCCTGCCCGGCGCCCTGTACGGGATAAGGCTGCACAGGTCGTGACGCTCTCGTTGCGCACCAGGTTCAGATGGCTGCGGCGCTATCCACGGATTGGTTCAACAGGCTGCATCGATACGTAACCGAGAGAAAGAATTAAAACAACGAGAGGACTGACGTGTGCGCATTTCCTTCAGCAAAACCCTGATCTCCGCGACCGTCGCGTTCGGTCTGGCTGCAACTGCGCAGGCTGCCGGCACGGTGCACATCTACAACTGGTCCGACTACATCGGCGAGACCACGCTGGACGATTTCCAGAAGGAAACCGGCATCAAGCCGGTGTATGACGTCTTCGATTCCAACGAGACCCTCGAAGGCAAGCTGCTGGCGGGGCGCACCGGCTACGACGTGGTGGTGCCGTCCAACCACTTCCTCGGCCGCCAGATCAAGGCCGGCGCGTTCCAGAAACTGGACCGCAGCCAGCTGCCCAACTGGTCGAACCTCGATGCGCACCTGATGAAGCAGCTCGAGGCCAACGACCCGGGCAACCAGTACGGCGTGCCCTACCTGTGGGGCACCAACGGCATCGGCTACAACGTCGAGAAGGTCAAGGCCGTGCTCGGCGTCGACAGCATCGACTCCTGGAGCGTGCTGTTCGAGCCGGAGAACATGAAGAAGCTCAGCCAGTGCGGCGTCAGCTTCCTCGATTCCGGCGACGAGATGATGCCGGCGGTGCTGCAGTACCTGGGCCTGGACCCGAACAGCAGCAACCCGGACGACTACAAGAAGGTGGAAGAGAAGCTGCTGGCGGTGCGCCCGTACGTCACCTATTTCCACTCGTCCAAGTACATATCCGACCTGGCGAACGGCAACATCTGCGTCGCCGCCGGCTTCTCCGGCGACATTCTCCAGGCGGCCACCCGTGCCGAAGAGGCCGGCAAGGGCGTGAAGATCGCCTATGCGATCCCGAAGGAAGGCTCCAACCTCTGGTTCGACATCCTCGCCATCCCGAAGGATGCGGAGAATCCCAAGGAAGCCCATGCCTTCATCAATTACCTGCTCAAGCCCGAAGTGATCGCCAAGGTCAGCGATTACGTCGGTTACGCCAACCCGAACTCCAAGGCTGGCGAATTCATGGATGAAGAAGTGCGCAACAATCCCGAGGTCTACCCGCCTCAGGAGGTGCTCGACAAGCTCTTCGTGTCGCACGAACTGCCACCGAAGATCCTGCGCCTGATGACCCGTTCCTGGACCAAGATCAAGTCCGGAAAGTAATCCGCTTCAGATATCCAAGCGTGCCCGGCCGCAGGGGCCGGGCTTCAATGAGTTGGGAGTTGTGGTAATGGCAATAGCCTCCGGTGCCTACAAGAAAGCCCTCGCGGGCGACCAGCAACCCAAAGAGGTGTTGGTAAAAATCGACCGGGTCAGCAAGCAGTTCGATGAGACGCTCGCGGTGGACACCGTTTCCCTGAACATCAAGAAGGGCGAGATCTTCGCCCTGCTCGGTGGATCGGGCTCGGGAAAGTCGACCCTGTTGCGCATGCTGGCCGGTTTCGAACGCCCCACCGAGGGCCGCATCTACCTGGATGGCCAGGACATCACCGATCTGCCGCCCTACGAGCGCCCGATCAACATGATGTTCCAGTCCTACGCGCTGTTCCCGCACATGAGTGTCGCGCAGAACATCGCCTTCGGCCTCAAGCAGGACGGCCTGCCAAGGGACGAGATCGACGCCCGCGTCGCCGAAATGCTCAAGCTGGTGCAGATGAGCCAGTACGCCAAGCGCAAGCCGCACCAGTTGTCCGGTGGTCAGCGCCAGCGCGTGGCCCTGGCGCGCTCTCTGGCGAAAAGCCCGAAGCTGCTGTTGCTCGATGAGCCGATGGGTGCGCTGGACAAGAAGCTGCGTTCGCAGATGCAACTGGAACTGGTGGAGATCATCGAGCGCGTGGGCGTGACCTGCGTGATGGTGACCCACGACCAGGAAGAGGCCATGACCATGGCCCAGCGCATCGCCATCATGCATCTCGGCTGCATCGAGCAGATCGGCAGCCCGATGGACATCTACGAGACCCCGGCCAGCCGCCTGGTCTGCGAGTTCATCGGCAACGTCAACCTGTTCGACGGCCAACTGGTCAAGGACGTCGAGGACCACGCGGTCATCGCCTGCCCTACCCTGGAAAACCCGATCTACATCGGCCACGGCATCAGCACCCGCGCCGAAGACAAGCGCATTACCTACGCGCTGCGTCCGGAGAAGGTCCAGATCACCACCGGCAAGCCCGAAGACCTCGAGCATCCCGAGTTCAACTGGGCCCAGGGCACCGTGTATGACATCGCCTATCTCGGCGGCCACTCGGTGTACTACATCAAGCTGGGCTCGGGGATGGTCGTGCAGGCCTTCATGGCCAACGCCGAGCGCCACGTCAAGCGCCCGACCTGGGACCAGCCGGTGTACATCAGCTGGTACGACGACGCGGGAGTGGTACTGCAATCATGAAGCTCTCCTCCGTCATGAAACGCCTGCCCAGGGGGCGGCATGCCGTGATCGGCGTGCCGTTCTTCTGGTTGTTCCTGTTCTTCCTGCTGCCCTTCATCATCGTGCTGAAGATCAGCCTGGCCGAGGCGGATGTCGCCATTCCGCCGTACACCGAGGTGTTCCAGTACGCCGACCAGACCCTGCAACTGGTGCTGAACTTCGGCAACTACGTGATGCTGACCGGCGATGCGCTGTACGTCGACGCCTATCTCGGCTCGCTGAAGATGGCGTTCATCAGCACCCTGATGTGCCTGTTGATCGGCTATCCGATGGCCTACTCCATCGCCCGTGCCAGCAAGGAAATGCAGACCGTGCTGCTGCTGCTGATCATGATGCCGACCTGGACGGCGATTCTGATCCGCGTGTACGCATGGATGGGCATCCTGTCCAACAACGGCCTGCTCAACAGCTTCCTGATGACCATCGGCGTCATCAGCGAGCCGCTGACCATCCTCAACACCAACCTGGCGGTGTACATCGGTATCGTCTATTCGTACCTGCCGTTCATGATCCTGCCGCTCTACGCCAACCTGGTGAAGCACGACATGAGCCTGCTGGAAGCCGCGTCCGACCTCGGCGCGAGCAACCTGACCAGCTTCTGGAAGATCACCGTGCCGCTGTCGAAGAACGGCATCATCGCCGGCTGCATGCTGGTGTTCATTCCGGCGGTGGGCGAGTTCGTCATCCCGGAACTGCTCGGCGGCCCCGAGACGCTGATGATCGGCAAGGTGCTGTGGCAGGAGTTCTTCAACAACCGTGACTGGCCGGTGGCGTCCGCGCTCGCCGTGGTCATGCTGGCGATCCTCATCGTGCCCATCATCCTGTTCAACAAGAACCAGGCGAAGGAACTGGAGGGCAAGGTATGAGCAAGCGCTGGTCCTTCCCGAACATCATGCTCATTGTTGGCCTGCTGTTCATCTACGTGCCCATGTTCATCATGGTCATCTACTCCTTCAACGCCTCCAAGCTGGTCACCGTCTGGGGCGGCTGGTCGCTGAAGTGGTACGTCGGCCTGCTGGACAACAACCAGCTGATCGGCTCGGTGTTCCGCTCCCTGGAGATCGCCGTGTACACCGCGGTCTCCTCGGTGATCCTCGGTACCCTGGCCGCCTTCGTGCTCACCCGCATCCCGCGCTTCCGTGGCCGCACGCTGTTCGGCGGCATGGTCACCGCGCCGCTGGTGATGCCCGAGGTGATCACTGGTCTGTCGCTGCTGCTGCTGTTCGTGGCGATGGCGCAGATGATCGGCTGGCCGCAGGAGCGCGGCATCGTGACCATCTGGATCGCCCACACCAGCTTCTGCTCGTCCTACGTGGCGGTAGTGGTGTCGGCGCGCCTGCGCGAGCTGGACCTGTCCATCGAGGAGGCCGCGATGGACCTGGGTGCCAAGCCGTGGAAGGTGTTCCTGCTGATCACCATCCCGATGATCGCGCCGTCGCTGGCGGCGGGCGGCATGATGTCCTTCGCCCTGTCGCTGGACGACCTGGTGCTGGCCAGCTTCGTCTCCGGCCCGGGCTCCACCACCCTGCCGATGGAAGTGTTCTCCGCCGTGCGCCTCGGCGTGAAGCCGGAGATCAACGCCGTCGCCAGCCTGATCCTGCTGACCGTGTCGATGTTCACCTTCTTCGCCTGGTACTTCACCCGCCAGGCCGAGGAACGTCGCAAGCGCGCCGTGCAGGAAGCCATGGAGGCGACCGCCACCGACTGGCAGAAGGGTTCGACAGCCACCGCCTGACGCCGTCTTGTCGGCCGGCTGATCCGGTTCTGTCGATGTACGGGCCACCTTCGGGTGGCCCGTTTTTGTTCGTGCCTCCGGGCGCGGGACTTATCGGAAATTTCTATGGCTTTTTGACGTCATCATCCTGCCGATCGCCGACTAGTATTTCCTTTGTTCGCTGGCGCTCTGCCGGTCCTTCTCCCCGCACCGGATCGGCTGCAGCCCATGAACGTCCTGCGCTCCACCGCGGGAGATGGCGCGGAATACAACACCCCGGTCCCTTGCGGGAAATAACGCGCCAAGGAGCTACGGCATCTCCTGCAGTTCCCCTGCAAGCGAAGAACCCCGCCATCCGGCGGGGTTCTTTGCCTGCGGGGCGTTCAT
This sequence comes from Pseudomonas jinjuensis, assembly GCF_900103845.1. GTDB lineage: Bacteria > Pseudomonadota > Gammaproteobacteria > Pseudomonadales > Pseudomonadaceae > Pseudomonas > Pseudomonas jinjuensis. Next base: position 178,308 of record NZ_FNIJ01000012.1, on the reverse strand, counting down.
GTCCCCACCGGCGGGCGGGTCACTCGACCAGCGGGATCTCGCGGCTGGTTTCGATCAGCGCAACGGCGTCGAGCTGGTCCTCGATCTGCAGGAAGCGCAGCGAGCGTTTCGGCGAGACTTCCTTGGCCATCCGCTCGACGTACTTCTCCTTCAGTTCCTGCTTGTCTTCCTGCAGGTCCAGCACGCGTTCCTGCAGCTTCTTCGCCTGGTCGTCGGTGATGTCGCCCTGGTGGGCGTTATAGGCGCGGGCGTAGTCGAGGATGATCGCCAGGGTGCCCTTGTTGAGCTTTTCCACCTCGGTGCGGTAGCTGTTGTAGATCCGCCAGAAGGCTTCGGATTCGCCGGCGGCCAGGCCCATGTTGGCCTCGACGATGCGCCGGCGCTTGTAGTCGATGTCGGCCAGGGTGTTCTGGATTTCCTGCTTGTGCTCGCTCATCACCTGCGAGGTGCTCGGCTGCGGGTCGGCGGCGGACGCTGCCAGCGGCAGGCCGAGCAGGGCGCAGAAGGCCAAAGCGGGGCGTAGTTGCATGACGTACTCCTTGGTGCGGAAAAGGTCCGTCGTGGACCGGCCGCAACAAGTGTAGCCAGCGTGGCTCAGTCCGCCGGGCGCGCCCAGGCGCAGTAGCAGCCCACCGCCAGGGTGTGGGTGGCCTCGACCTTGCGCCCGGCCACCAGCGCCTCGAGGATCGGCTCGATGAAGCTGTTCGCCGAGGTGCAGGTGGCGCCTTCGCTGTAGGGGCCGAAGTAGGCGAGCCGGCCCTGCGCATCCCAGATCGCCACCGCCGGGCTGGCCGGCAGCTGCTGCATGCCCGGCAGCGCGTCGAGCGGCTTCAGCGCGGCGAGGGTTTCCGGCAGCCTGCCGTGGCTGCCGGGCTTCTGCACGGCGAAGAACTCCACGCCCTGCGGGGCGAAGCGGCCGATCAGTTCGGCGAGGTGCTGCTGGTTGCCGACGTTGCACGGGCAGCCGGGGTCCCAGAAGTGCACCAGGCGGACCGGCCCCGGGCCCGCCAGTTCGCGGGGTAGCTGCAGGATGTCGCCGGAGAACAGCGTGGGCTGCTCGCTGAAGGGGCGGATGTAGCGCGACTGGAACCACCACCAGGCGGTCGCCAGGCTGGCGGCGCAGACGATCGCGAGCAGGCAGATGAGCAGGGTTTTGCGGCGGGAGGTCATGGCGAATACCGGTAAGATAGCCGCCAAGCTTGCCACGATGCGCCCTGCGGCTGAATATCCTGAAGGTGCGCGCGAGCGCTCCCCCGAACCATCCCGAAAGCGGAAACCCCGATGCCAGAAGTCTTCGAGCCCTCCCTGCTGCGTCAGCGTCTGCGACCACTGGCCGCAGCCGAGCTGGATGGCGACATCTGCCGCTACCAGCGTTTCTACGGGCTCGACCTGTCGCGTCACTACCCAGGCGCGGAAAGCCGCCTGGGCAGTTTCCAGGCGGGCGGCTACCGGATCGCAGCGCAGTACTGGCGGCCGCCGCTGGCCAGGGGCAGCCTGCTGCTGCTGCACGGCTACTACGACCACATGGGGCTGTACCGGCATGTGGTCGACTGGGCATTGCAGATGGGCTTCGCCGTGCTGGCCTGCGACCTGCCGGGGCACGGGCTGTCCGACGGCACGGTCGCCAGCATCGGCGACTTCGCCGAATACCAGGCGGTGCTGAACGGGCTGCTGGACCAGGCCGAGACCCTCGGCCTGCCGCAGCCCTGGCACCTGTGCGGGCAGAGCACCGGCGGCGCCATCCTGCTCGACTACCTGCTGACCGGGGCGCCGCGCCCCGACCTCGGCCAGACCATCCTCCTCGCGCCGCTGGTGCGCCCGCGCGCCTGGGGCTGGTCGAAGTTCAGCTACCAGGTGCTGCGGCCCTTCGTCGGCTCGATCCCGCGCAAGTTCACCGCCAATTCCAACGACGCCGAGTTCCTCGACTTCCTGCGCGAGCGCGATCCGCTGCAGCCGCGCATCCTGCCGACGGCCTGGGTCGGCGCGCTGGCGCGCTGGATTCCGCGTATCGAAGCGGCGGCGCCGACGCCGCAGAGCGTGCTGGTGGTGCAGGGCGACGAGGACGAGACGGTGGACTGGCGCTACAACCTGAAGGTGCTGGAAGACAAGTTCGAGCGGATCGACTGCCTGCTGCTCAGCGGCGCGAAGCATCATCTGGCGAACGAGAGCGAAACGCTGCGCACGCGCTACTTCGATTTTCTCAGCGAGAGACTGGGCTAGGGCGGGGGAGTAGGCGGGGGGAGCTGAAGTCGGGGGCGTTTCCCTTGATCCCTGCGCCTATTTCCTTCAGGCGCCACCCCCTTGCTTCAGCGGGAGAAGTCTATGAGAAAAGTTCCTCGGAATGGTCGCGTGGCCGCGTAGGACGCTTCCGGCGGCTCACTGGCCGCCGGCATCCACCGCCAGCCCGGCGCGCAGGGCGCTCAGCGCCGCCCGGTAGTAGTCCCGGCCCGCCGGCGATTCGGCGAAGTCGGCGAACTGCGCCAGCTCGCCGTCGGACAGCTCGCGATAGACGTAGAGCAGGGTATTGTCCAGGTCGGCGCCGATCTGCCCCATGAGCTTCTGCCGTTGTCCTTCGAGCATCTGCTGGGGCTGGCCGAGCAGGCCGGGCAGCATCTGGCTGAGGCTGTCGGCGGCGACCGCGGCGAGCGCCAGGCTGACCTCGGCGCCGGCCTCGCGGGCCGGAAGCACCTCGCCCAGGCGGCGAACCAGCTGGCGGCGCTGCTCGCTGGCCGGCTGGCGGGGCAGGCCGTTGGCGTGCTGGGCGAGCTGGTCGCTGCGGGTGGCGAAGGTTTCCGCGGCAGTCACCTTGCGTCCCAGCGGCGATTCGAAGAACGCCAGGGCGGCGGAACTGTCGGCCAGGTTCTGGCGCAGGCTGCCAAGGGCGCGCTGGTCGACCTCGGCCGGGGCGAAGCGGCGGTTGCTGTTGTCCACCAGGGTCTGGTACAGCGCCGGCGGCAGGTTGGCCTGGTAGCGCTTCTGCGCGGCGTGCAGCGCATCGTTGAAGTGCGCGCGCTGTTCCGGCCAGCCGGCGGCCTGGTACAGGCGCTGGTAGTCGTCGGCCAGGGCCGGCATGCCCAGCATGAGCAGGGTGAAGGCTAGCAGTACACGCAATTGGAGCTCCTCGGGGCGGCGGGGACGTCGCCGCCGGCTATTGTCGGCAAGCCGTGCCTCGCTTGTCGAGACGCATGCGCCGGACGTTACAATGGCGCATGTCTTTCCTCCCTGATCCTTCCCTCCTGCAGCGCATCGTCGACGACGTGGCCGAACGGGGCTGGTCGCGGCAGGACGCCTTCCTGCCCGCCGAGCTGACCGCTGCCCTCGCCGGGGAATGTCGCGAGCGCGACCTCGCCGGCCGGCTGAGCGCGGCCGGCATCGGTCGCGGCGAGGGCCTGGAAGTGCGCGAGGGCATTCGCGGCGACCGCATCCAGTGGCTGGAGCCAGGCCAGTCGCCCAGCTGCGACCGCTACCTGGCCGTCCTGGACGCGCTGCGCCTGGAACTGAATCGCGGTCTGTACCTGGGCCTGGAGGATTTCGAAGGCCACTTCGCCCTCTATCCGCCGGGCGCCTTCTACCAGAAGCACCTCGACCGCTTCCGCGACGATGACCGGCGCAGCGTGTCGGCGGTGTTCTACCTCAACGCGGACTGGCAGGCGGAGCAGGGCGGCGCGCTGCGCATGTATCTGCCCGGCGGCGAGGAGCGCGACGTACTGCCGCTGGCCGGCACGCTGGTGGTGTTCCTTTCCGCCGACCTGCCCCACGCGGTGCTGCCGGCGACGCGCGAGCGGCTGTCGCTGACCGGCTGGTTCCGCCGCCGCGGCAACGGACCCTTCTGAGTGCCGTCCGGCAGCAAGGGATTTCCCTGCGCGAAGTCGACGGTCTAGTCTGGATCGCTCGGCAACGGAGTTTGCAGCCATGCAGAAAGTCCTCGTCAGTCGCTGTCTGCTGGGGCATCAGGTGCGCTACGACGGCGGTGCCCACGGTCCCTTCGATATCCTCATCCGCTGGCAGGCCCAGGGGCGGGTGGTGCCCCTGTGTCCGGAAGTCGCCGGTGGGCTGCCGACGCCACGACCGCCGGCGGAGATCGCCGGCGGCCAGGGCGGCGAGGTGCTGGAAGGCTCGGTCAGGGTGACCACGGTGGACGGCGAGGATGTCACCTGGGCGTTCATCCAGGGCGCCGAACAGGCCGCCGAACTGGTGCGCCGCTACGAGATCCGCATGGCCGTGCTGAAGGCGCGCAGCCCGTCGTGCGGCAATCGCGAGAACTACGACGGCAGTTTCAGCGGGCGGCGGGTGGCCGGCGAGGGCGTGACCGCGGCGGCGCTGAAGCGCATGGGCGTGCTGGTGTTCAGCGAGGAAGAACTGGATGCGGCGGCGGTGTGCCTGGCCGGTCTGGAGGCCGGCGGCTGAAAGATGCGGTAAAGGCCCGACTTTGAGCCTCGCGCCGAAGACCTCTATGCTGACTGTTCTTCCGGAGGGGGATCCCTCCGTCGTTTCAGCATAAGGAGAAATACATGAAAGCCTTGTTGCCTTGCCTTGGTCTCGCCGCACTGCTGGGCGCCTCTTCCGCCGCCCTGGCGGCCGATGCCCCGCCGCGCACCCCGGCCCCCGAAGGTGCGAAGGTGTACTTCATCGAGCCGGCCGATGGCGCGACCGTCGGCAAGACCTTCACCGTCAGCTTCGGCCTCAAGGGCATGGGCGTGGCGCCGGCGGGCACCGATGCGCCGGCCACCGGTCACCATCACCTGCTGGTCGATGTGCAGGAGCAGCCGGCGATGGACAAGCCGCTGCCGGCGAACGACCACATCCGCCACTTCGGCAAGGGCCAGACCGAGACCGAGCTGACCCTGCCGCCGGGCAAGCACACCCTGCAGCTGCTGGTGGCCGACAAGAACCACGTGCCGTTCAACCCGCCGGTGGAGTCGCAGCAGATCACTGTCAACGTCAAGTGAGCCTGGAAGGCCGAAGCTTTTCGTAGGACCGAGGGGGACGCCCAGTCCTTGCTCGCGAACCGCGTCATTGCGGATTGTTCGCGAGCAAGCTCGCTCCTACAGGGCAAACGCCCGGCGCGTAAACGAAAAAGGAGGCCGAAGCCTCCTTTGTTCTTTCCAGCGAGCAGCGCTTAGAACAGCACGCGGCTGCGGATGGTGCCGTTGACGTGCTGCAGCTTCTCCAGCGCCAGGTCCGAGTACTCGGCGTCGACGTCGATCACCACGTAGCCGACCTTCTCGTTGGTCTGCAGGTACTGGCCGGAGATGTTGATGCCGTTGTCGGCGAACACCTTGTTGATTTCGCTCATCACGCCCGGGATGTTGGCGTGGATGTGCAGCAGGCGGTGCTTGCCCGGGTGCGACGGCAGGGCCACTTCCGGGAAGTTGACGGACGAAACCGAGGTACCGTTGTCGCTGTACTTGACCAGCTTCTCGGCCACTTCCAGGCCGATGTTGGCCTGCGCCTCGGCGGTGGAGCCGCCGATGTGCGGGGTCAGGATCACGCGATCCAGGCCGCGCAGCGGGCTTTCGAATTCCTCGTCGTTGGACTTCGGCTCGACCGGGAACACGTCGATGGCGGCGCCGATCAGGCGCTCTTCCTTGATCGCGTCGGCCAGGTGGTCCAGCTCGACCACGGTGCCGCGGGCGGCGTTGATGAGGATGCCGCCCTTCTTCATGGCGCGGATTTCCTTCTCGCCGATCATCCACTGGGTGGACGGCAGCTCCGGTACGTGCAGCGAGACGATGTCGCACATGCCCAGCAGTTCGTGCAGGTTGCCGATCTGTACCGCGTTGCCCAGCGGCAGCTTGGTCACCACGTCGTAGAAGTAGACCTGCATGCCCAGGGCCTCGGCCAGAACCGACAGCTGGGTGCCGATCGAGCCGTAGCCGACGATGCCGAGCTTCTTGCCGCGGATCTCGAAGGAGTTGGCCGCCGACTTGATCCAGCCGCCGCGGTGGCAGGAGGCGTTCTTCTCGGGGATGCCGCGCAGCAGCAGGATGGCTTCGGCCAGCACCAGTTCGGCCACCGAGCGGGTGTTCGAGTAGGGCGCGTTGAACACCGCGATGCCGCGTTCGCGGGCGGCGTTCAGGTTGACCTGGTTGGTGCCGATGCAGAAGCAGCCGACGGCGATCAGTTTCTTCGCGCAGTCGAAGACTTCCTCGGTCAGCTGGGTGCGGGAGCGGATGCCGATGAAGTGGGCGTCGGCGATCTTTTCCTTCAGCTCGTCACCGGACAGTGCGGTCTTGAGGTACTCGATGTTGGTGTAGCCGGCGGCCTTCAGGGTGTCCACGGCATTCTGGTGAACGCCTTCGAGGAGAAGGAATTTGATCTTGCTCTTGTCGAGAGAGGTCTTGCTCATCTGCGTAAACCCGTTGTCCCGTGGGGAAATTGACTTGAACCGAACAGCGCGGATGGAACCGGCCGGCACCTGGCAGCTCGGCGCCAGGTGGCACTCTGCGTGGGGTGCGTATGCTAGCATGTTCTCCCTTTTCCTTGCCCGGTTGCGACCTGAGCGGTTCTCAGGACGACCATGAACCAAATGAGAGTTCCTTCAATGACCCGCGAAGCCCTGATCGAATCGCTGAAGCCCCTGGTAGAGCCCGGCAAGCTGCTGACCGACGCCGATTCCCTGGAGGCCTACGGCAAGGACTGGACCAAGCATTTCGCCCCGGCGCCGCTGGCCATCGCCTTCCCGAAGACCATCGAGCAGGTGCAGGCCATCGTCCGCTGGGCCAACGAGCAGAAGATCGGCCTGGTGCCGTCCGGCGGCCGTACCGGGCTGTCCGCCGCCGCCGTGGCGGCCAACGGTGAAGTGGTCGTGTCGTTCGACTACATGAACAAAATTCTCGATTTCAACGCCTTCGACCGCACCGTGGTGTGCCAGCCGGGCGTGGTCACCAAGCAGCTGCAAACCTTCGCCGAAGAAAACGGCCTGTACTATCCGGTCGATTTCGCTTCCTCCGGTTCCAGCCAGATTGGCGGCAACATCGGCACCAATGCCGGCGGGATCAAGGTGATTCGCTACGGCATGACCCGCAACTGGGTGGCCGGCCTGAAAGTGGTCACCGGCAAGGGCGACCTGCTCGAGCTGAACAAGGACCTGATCAAGAACGCCACCGGCTACGACATGCGCCAGCTGTTCATCGGCGCCGAAGGCACCCTCGGCTTCGTCGTCGAAGCCACCATGCGCCTGGAGCGCGCGCCGAAGAACCTCACCGCGATGGTCCTCGGCACCCCCGACTTCGATTCGATCATGCCGGTGCTGCATGCCTTCCAGAGCAAGCTCGACCTCACCGCCTTCGAATTCTTCTCCGACAAGGCGCTGGCCAAGGTGATGGCGCGCGGCGACGTGCCGCCGGCCTTCGAGACCGACTGCCCGTTCTACGCCCTGCTGGAGTTCGAGGCCACCACCGAGGAAGTCGCCAACGAGGCCCTGGCCACCTTCGAGCACTGCGTCGAGCAGGGCTGGGTGCTGGACGGCGTGATGAGCCAGAGCGAGCAGCAGCTGCAGAACCTGTGGAAGCTGCGCGAGTACATCTCCGAGACCATCTCGCACTGGACGCCGTACAAGAACGACATCTCGGTCACCGTCGGCAAGGTCCCGGCCTTCCTCAAGGACATCGACGCCATCGTCGAGGCCAACTACCCGGACTTCGAAGTGGTGTGGTTCGGCCACATCGGCGACGGCAACCTGCACCTGAACATCCTCAAGCCGGAGAACCTGTCCAAGGACGAGTTCTTCGCCAGGTGCGCTACCGTGAACAAGTGGGTGTTCGAGACCGTGCAGAAGTACAACGGCTCGATCTCCGCCGAGCACGGCGTGGGCATGACCAAGCGCGACTACCTCGGCTACAGCCGCTCGGAAGCCGAGATCGGCTACATGAAGGCGCTGAAGGCGGTCTTCGATCCGAACGGGATCATGAATCCGGGGAAAATCTTCCCGGTCTGATTGTGCGCTCGCAAGCTGCTTCAATTCGCTCCGAAGCGGCTGCGATTAGCTGGATTCCCGCGTTCGCGGGAATGACGAAGGTGTGTTGAGCTTCTCGCGGCACCGTCATCCTCGCGAATGCGGGGATCCAATGAACCATTCAGGAGTCGACCATGAGCTACCAGCACCACTACAGCGACGGCACCCCGATCCACTTCCCGCTGGGCAAGGTGGTCTGCGTCGGGCGCAACTATGCCGAGCACGCGAAGGAGCTGAACAATCCCATCCCCAGCGAGCCGCTGCTGTTCATCAAGCCGGGCTCCTGCGTGGTGTCCAGCGAGGGCGGCTTCTCCATTCCCGAGGAGCGCGGCGCGGTGCACTTCGAGGCGGAAATCGCGGTGCTGATCGGCAAGCCGCTGTCGCCCCAGCCGAACCGCGAGGAAGTGCTGGACGCCATCTCCGGCTACGCCCCGGCGCTGGACCTGACCCTGCGCGACGTGCAGGCGCGGCTGAAGGAAAAGGGCCTGCCCTGGGAGCTGTCCAAGTCCTTCGACGGCGCCTTCGTGCTGGCGCCCTTCGTCAGCGCCGACCAGTTCCCCGACCCGGCCGACATCGGCATCCGCCTGAGCATCGACGGCCAGGTGCGCCAGGACGGCAACAGCCGCGACATGCTCAACCCGATCGTGCCGCTGATCCAGTACATCAGCGGGCACTTCTCGCTGCAGCCGGGCGACGTGGTCTCCACCGGCACGCCGGCGGGCGTCGGTCCCCTGGAGCGCGGCAGCGAACTGCTGCTGGAACTGCCGGGCGCCAGCCGCTTCGCCACGCGGGTCCTCTGAACCGCTCTCTTCGGGCCGCGGCGTGCGCGGCCCTTCCCTGGCCGGGCACATGGCCCGGCGCCTGACAGAACAAGAGTCATAGATGACCAAGGCCCTTACGTTTCTCCGCGCACGCTGGCTGCTGCTGGCGATCCTCTTCATCCTGCTGCTGCTCGCCGTGCTGACCCGGCTGTTCCACTGGGACGACCGCGCCCGCCTCTGGTACCAGGAGCAGTACACCAGCCAGCAGGAGCGCGCCGAAAGCATCTGGCTGCCCGGCTACCGCGCGGTGATCCAGGGCAAGCCGCTGAAGGGCGGCCTGGAGGGCGAGGAGACGTCCGACCTCGCCTACAACCCGGTGACCCGCACCCTGTTCACCGTCACCGGCAACCGTCCGCTGCTGGCCGAACTGTCGCTGGATGGCGAGGTGCTGCGGGTGATCCCGCTGCTCGGCCTGAGCAACCCGGAGGGCGTCGCCGTGCTGGAGGACGGCAACATCGCGATCACCGACGAGCGACGCAATTCGCTGACCATCTTCCACGTCGACCCGCAGACCCGCGAGCTGCGCACGGCGAAGCTGGGCGAATTCGAGCTGGGCAACCTCGGCAGGAAGAACAAGGGCTTCGAGGGCATCGCCTGGGACCCCCGCCGGCAGCGCCTGGTGCTGGGCCGCGAGCGCGACCCGATGAGCCTGTTCAGCTGGGCCAGCGACGGCGGTTCGAGCCTGGCCGGGGCGATGCAGCCGCTGCCCAGCGACCAGCTGTACATGCGCAACGTCTCCGCACTCAGCGTCGATCCGCGCACCGGGCACATGCTGGTGCTGTCGGCCGAGTCGCACCTGCTGCTGGAGCTCGACGAGAAGGGCGAGCCGGTCAGCTTCATCAGCCTGCTGGCCGGGCTCAACGGCCTGCACGAGAAGATTCCGCGCGCCGAAGGCGTGGCCATCGACGAGCAGGGCACCATCTACATGGTCAGCGAGCCCGACCTGTTCTACGTGTTCCGCAGGGAACCGGCGCCCGGCGAGCAGGCGGCGCGGGAGTGATCTTCGTCTTAAGCCTGGATTAAGCGCCGATTCAGGCTGACTTCAGCGGTTGTGGCTAACCTGAGCTCATCGAAACCAGCCAGGAGGCTAACCCATGAAACTTCGCGACTTCTCCCTGCTCGCCGCCACCACCCTGTTTTCCGCAGCCACCCTGGCCGCCGGCTACACCGGCCCGGGCAGCGAGGCGCCGCGTGCCGCCAGCACCCAGGTGACCACCGTCAAGGCTGCGGAAGCCGCCGCCGACGATACCCCCGCCGTACTGGAAGGCACCGTGGTCAAGCGCATCCGTGGCGAGCACTACGAGTTCAAGGACGCTACCGGCAGCATCCGTGTCGAGATCGACGACGAGGACTGGCCGAGCGGCGCCCAGGTTTCCGACAGCACCAAGGTGCGCCTGGTCGGCGAAGTGGACAACGACCGCGACGGTCGCGAGATCGACGTGGACCGGGTGGAACTGGTCCAGTAACCGCAACTTCCCGCGAAAGCGCCGGCCCTGTGCCGGCGCTTTCGTTTGCACCTCGGGATATCCCCAGGAGCCGGGTGGATGGCGCTCTTCCATCCACCATTCGAGCTATCCGCACCCGCGATGGTGGATCGATGGAGCCTGATCCACCCTACGATCAACGCTCCCTCAGGTGCGGCTCTCGAACCCCTGCAGCACGTTCACCGCATTGATGCCGATTTCCTCCACCGCGTAGCCGCCCTCCATCACGAACAGCGTCGGCAGGCCCAGCGCGGCGATGTGCTCGCCCATGCGCAGGTAGTCCGGGCTGTCCAGCTTGAACTGCGAGATCGGGTCTTCCTTGAAGGTATCCACGCCGAGGGAAACGATCAGCAGGTCCGGCGCGTAGGCCCTGATCTGGCGGATCGCCGCCTGCAGGGCGAGGCTCCAGACCGACCAGTCGCTGCCGGATGCCAGCGGGTAGTTGAAGTTGTAGCCCTCGCCGACGCCCAGGCCCTTCTCGTCGGCGTAGCCGAGGAAGTAGGGGTACTCGAAGCGCGGGTCGCCGTGGATCGAGGTGAACAGCACGTCGGCGCGGTCGTAGAAGATGTCCTGGGTGCCGTTGCCGTGGTGGTAGTCGACGTCGAGGATCGCCACCCGGCCGGCGCCCTGGTCCAGCGCGGCCTGGGCGGCGATGGCGGCGTTGTTGAAGAAGCAGTAGCCGCCCATGTAGTCGACCGAGGCGTGGTGTCCCGGCGGGCGGCACAGCGAGAACACCGGGCCGGCGCCGCGGGACAGCTCGGCCAGGCCGGTCAGCGCCACGTTCACCGAGCTGGTGATGGCCTGCCAGGTGCCGGCGGTGATCGGTGCGCCGGCGTCGAAGGAGTAGTAGCCGAGGCGGCCGTCGATGCAGTCCGGCTCCTTCTGCCGCAGCCGCCGGGTCGGCCAGGCGATGGGCAGCATGTCGTGGGTCCGCCCGGTGGCCAGCCAGTCGCGCCAGGCGTGCTGCAGGAAGCGCACGAAGCCCTCGCTGTGCACCCGCAGGATCGGCTCCAGGCCGAAGGCGCGGGGCGTCTGGATGTCGCCGAGATTCACCGCCTTCACCCGGTCGAGCACCATGTCGGCGCGGCTGGGCTTCTCGTAGCAGGGGGTGAACTGGCCGTCGATCAGTTCGTGCTGGCCGTGGTGCAGGCGATGGTCGTCGCTGTAGATGGTCAACATCGGGGATTTTCCTCGGGCAATGGTCGGCCGCGCCCCCGGCGCTGCGGAGGCTCGCGTTGATGTGGGCCTGCGTGGCGCTTATTTCTTCAGCTTGGTCCAGACCTTCGAGCGCAGCGCCATGGCCTTCGGCGAGCACAGCTCGAAGGGCTTCAGGCGGTCGAGCTTGTCGGCCGGAGTGTTGATCGCCGGGTCGTCGAACAGCTCCTTCTCCATGAACTTGTCGGAGCCCTCGATGGCGTTGTTGTACTTGGCGAAGTTGGAGGCGGCGGCGATGTTCTCCGGCTGCATCATCCAGTCGAGGAAGACGTGGGCTTCCCTGACGTTGGTGGCGTCCTTGGGAATCGCCAGGTTGTCGATGAACAGGCGGATGCCTTCCTTCGGATAGACGTAGGTGAGGCTGGCGCGCTGGGCGTGGGCGCGGTGGAAGGCGCCGTTCCACTGCTGGTGCATGGACACCTCGCCGGCGGCCATGCGCTCGATGGTGCCGTCGCTGTTGTACATGGCCAGCATCGGCTTCTGCCTGAGCAGCAGCTCCTGGATCTTCAGCGCCTCCTTCGGATTCTCGGTGCATTCGCTGACGCCCAGGTAATAGGAGGCAGGTGCATACAGCTCCTCGATGGAGTTCAGCGCCACCACCTTGCCCTTCAGATCGGCCGGCGGCTCGAAGAACGGCTTCCAGCTTTCCTCCAGCTTGCCGCCCGGCACCTGGGCGCTGTCGTAGCTGTAGCCGGTGGTGCCCCACAGGTAGGGCACGGTGTAGTCGTGGCCGGGGTCGTAGTTGAGCGTTCTGAACTTGTCCTTGAGGTTGGCCAGGTTCGGCAGCTGCGACTTGTCGAGCTTCTGCAGCAGGTCTTCCTTGATGAAGATCTCGATGAAACTGTCCGACGGCACCACCACGTCGTAGGCGCCGCCGCCGGCCTTGAGCTTGGCCAGCAGGGTCTCGTTGCTGTCGTAGGAATCCAGCGTGGCGTTGATGCCGGTGTCCTTCTCGAATTTCTTCAGCAGTTCCGGCGGGAAGTAGTCCGACCAGTTGGCGAAGTGCAGGGTGCCTTCGGCCTGGGCCTGGCCGGCGAGCGCCAGGCCGGCGAACAGGGAAAGCGCGAGCGGGGTGCGGCGGAAATTCATCGGTGAAGCTCCTGATGCTGTTGTTATGGGAGGCAGTCAGCGACGGCGTTGGCCGACGTAGTACGACAGGGCGACGAAAGCGATGGATATCAGGAGGATGATCGACGAAATCGCGTTGATCTTCGGCGATATCCCCATTCTTATGGAGCTGAAGATGTACACCGGCAGGGTGGTGGCCCCGGCGCCGGCGACGAAGTAGGTGATGACGAAGTCGTCCATCGAGATGATGAAGGCGAGCATCGCCCCGGACAGGATGCCCGGCATCAGCAGCGGGAAGGTCACCCGCCAGAACGCCCGCCACGGCGAGGCGTACAGATCGGCCGCGGCCTCCGCCAGGCGCGGGTCCATGCCTTCCAGGCGGGCGCGGATCGGCAGGTAGGCGAAGGGGATGCAGAACACCACGTGGGCGATGAGGATGGTGAACAGCGACAGTTTCAGGCCGACGAAGGCGAAGAACATCAGCGTCGCCACCGCGGTGACGATCTCCGGCACCAGCAGCGGCAGGCCGAGCACGCCGTTCATCAGCGACTGCCCGCGGAAGGCGCGGCCGCGCATGCCCAGCGCGGCGAGAGTCGCCAGGCTGGTGGCGATCAGTGTGGCGAAGGTGGCGACGATCAGCGAGTTCTTCGCCGCGCGGAGGATTTCCGGGTCGTCGGCGACCACCGCGTACCAGCGCAGGCTGAAGCTTTCCCACAGCGTGGCCGACTGTCCGCTGTTGAAGCTCAGCACCACCAGCACGACGATCGGCACGTAGAGGAAGGCGAAGAACAGCCAGGCGGCCGGGCGCACGCCGGCGAAGCGCCAGAGCGGATTCAGCGGGCTCATGGGTGGCCTCCGGTGGCGTCCTGCCGGAAGCGCAGGCTGTAGACCAGCATCGCCAGCAGGACGAAGGCGAGCAGGGCGAAGGACAGCGCGGCGCCGAACGGCCAGTTGTGCGCGCTGCCGAACTGCAGCTGGATCAGGTTGCCGATCATCAGCGACTTACCGCCGCCGAGCAGCTCGGGAATGATGTAGCTGCCCAGCGAGGGGATGAACACCAGGATGCAGCCGGCGACGATCCCCGGCATGGCCAGCGGGATGATGATCCGCCGCATCGCTTTCCAGCGGTTGGCGCCGAGGTCGAACGCCGCCTCCACCAGGCGCCAGTCCATCTTCTCCAGGCTGGTGTAGATCGGCAGCACCATGAACGGCAGGTAGGTGTAGAGCAGGCCGATCACCACCGCCGTATCGGTATAGAGAATGCCCAGCGCCTTGTCGGAGAGACCTAAGCCATGCAGGCCGGCGTCCACCAGACCGCCATTGCGCAGCAGCAGGATCCAGGCGTAGACGCGCACCAGCAGGTTGGTCCAGAACGGCACCGTGACCAGGAACAGCAGCAGGTTGCGCCGCCGCTCGTCCTGCAGGGCGAGGTACAGCGCGGTGGGGAAGCCGATCAGCAGGCAGCCGGCGGTGGTCAGGATCGACAGCCAGAACGAGCGCTGGAAGATGCCCAGGTAGTCGACGTTGAAGGTCAGGCTGTCGTCGAGGTCGCGTTCCCAGAGGAAGTTGATGTAGGCCTCGACGCTGTGCTGGCCCCACTTCACGCCGCCGTAGTCGCCGGGCGCCTGGATCGACACGGCGAACATGATTCCCAGCGGCAGCACCAGGAACACCAGCAGCATCAGCATCGCCGGGCTGGTCAGCGCCAGGCGCTGGCGCAGGCTCTTGCGTTCGGCCCGCAGGCGGAGGGTCAGCGTGCTCATTCGGCGAGTACCCGTATCGCGTGGCTGGGAACCCGCACGCGCACCTCGGCGCCGGGCGCGTGCAGCGAATGGGCGCCGTCGCGGTTCTGCTGGCGCACGCGGAAACCGCCCTGGCCGGCGACCTTGAGGTGGTACACGGTGTCGGTGCCGACGTAGACGATGTTCTCCACCACGCCGGCGAGCTGGCCGTCGTGGGCCAGTTCGGTGCGTTCCGGGCGGATCGCCAGGGTGACCTTGCCGGGCAGGGTGGTGGCGGCGGGAATCAGCTGCCCGTCGGCCAGGCGCACGCCGTCGGCCTGGGCCACGCCTTCGAGGAAGTTGGTCTCGCCGATGAAGTCCGCCACCAGCCGGTTCACCGGCGCCTCGTAGATGTCCGTCGGCGTGCCGACCTGCATGACCTCGCCGCGGCTCATCACGGCGATGCGGTCGGACATGGTCAGCGCTTCTTCCTGGTCGTGGGTGACGAAGATGAAGGTGATGCCGGTCTCGTGCTGCAGGCGCTTCAGCTCGATCTGCATTTCCTTGCGCAGCTTGAGGTCCAGCGCCGACAGCGACTCGTCGAGCAGCAGCACCTTGGGCCGGCTGGCCAGCGCGCGGGCCAGGGCGATGCGCTGCTGCTGGCCGCCGGAGAGCTGGTCGGCGCGGCGTTTGCCGACGTCGGGCAGGCGCACCAGTTCGAGCATGGCTCCGACCGTGGCGTCGATCTCGCTACGCGGCTTGCCCTGCATCTCCAGGCCGAAGGCGATGTTCTCCGCCACCGTCATGTGCGGGAACAGCGCGTAGCTCTGGAACACCGTGTTGACCGGGCGGCGGAAGGGCGGCAGTCCTTCCATGGGCTCGCCGTAGAGGCGGATGCTGCCGGAGGTGGGCTGTTCGAAGCCGGCGATCAGGCGCAGCAGCGTGGTCTTGCCGCAACCGGAGGGGCCGAGGAGGGTGAAGAATTCGTTGGCGCGGATATCCAGCGACACATCGTCCAGGGCCTTCAACCCCTGGCCGGGCGTACCGAATTCCATGCATATCCGCTCGATGGCGATCGCACTGGTCATGTTCGGAACCTGCAGGCAAGCTATTGTTATTGTTGAGGTTTTCGCCTTCTTTCGAGGCGTTTGACCTGGCTGCGGAACGATAATGACCGGCGTGCCCGGCGGGCAGAACGATAGATCAGGCCAATAAGGGATAAATCAGGCCAAGTTGGTGGGGTTGCTCCGCCACACAGAATTCGCGAGCAAGCTCAGCAGGTACAGGGAGACGACTGGAAATGTAGGAGCGGGCCATGCCCGCGACCTGCCGCGATTTCGCGGGCATGGCCCGCTCCTACAGGGAGTTCCCGCCAGGACAAGGGCGGGTTCAACGCGCCTCCCGAACCCTCACCCCCGAAACAGGCTGGGACAGGCCCCGCTCCAGCGCTGGAAGGCATGGCGGAAGCTGGCCGTCTCGCTGTAGCCGAGCCGTTCGGCGATCAGGTAGATCGGCAGGTCGGTGTCCTTCAGCAGCTGCCGCGCCTTGTCGTAGCGCACCTCGTCGAGCACCTGCTGGAAGCTGGTGTTCCTCTGTTGCAGGTGGCGGCGCAGGGTGCGCGCCGAACGGTGCAGGTGGCGGGCCACGGAGTCCAGGTCGCGCGCCTCGTGGAGATGGCTGGCGAGATGCTGGCGGATCAGTTCGAGGATGTCGCTGCGGCTGCGGAACGCCGCGCTCAGGTTCATGCACTGCTGCAGGCCGTTGTGGCAGCTCACCGGGTCGGCCAGCGGCAGCGGGCGGTCGAGCAGGGCGGGGCTGAAGCACAGGGCGCTGACCGGCGCGCCGAATTCCACCGGGCAGCCGAGGCGTTCGGTATAGACCTGCGCGTGCAGTGGCGGTCGATAGGCGAGCAGCAGGCGGCGCGGACGCACCGATTCGCCGAGCAGGTCGCGGATCACCGTCAGCAGCGAGGCCAGGCACAGCTCGGTGTTGAACACCGTCAGTTCCGGTGCGTAGCGGTAGCCGTCGGCGGTCAGGCGGACCTCGTCGTCGTGGCTCTGCAGGGCCAGGCGGAAGTAGGTGCCGAGCAGTTCCGGATGGGCCAGCGCCAGTTCCAGCGCGTCGCGCAGGGTGCGGCTGGCGAGCATGCTGTAGCCGAGGATGCCGTAGGCCGAGACGTGCATGCGCAGCCCCAGGCAGAGGCCGAGGGCCGGATCGTGCTGGCAGTTCAGCGCGTTGGCGAACACCCGCAGTTCCTGGGCGTGGGTGATCAGCTTGTCCGGCGTCTGCAGGTCGGCCTCGGCGACGCCGCTGCCCTCCAGCAGCCGCGTGCGCGGAATGCCGGCGTGGCTGAGCACCTCGGTGGCCAGCGCCACGGTGTGCAGGGTGGCCAGGGCGCGTTGTTCGGGAAGCTGGGATGTTGTGGCCATCTGGACTTCTCTTGTAGGAATTCGGCGATGTTTCGTGCGCTAATCTGACTCTAACCCGCAGATTTTTCCTCTGACTAGAGGGAGTTAAGCCTCGTTTCAGTTGCCTGCAGTAGGGTCTGCGCCATTCCCCCGTTCCCGCCAGAGTCGCCCATGTCCCGCTTTCCCTCCATCCTTCGCCGCCTGTTGCTGGTCCTGCTGCTGATCGTGCTGGCGGCGCTGGCCTGGCTCGGCCAGGAGTACCGCGTCTATGAGCGGGCCTGGTTCAGCCTGCGCGAGTGGCGCCATGCGGAGAGCTGGAGCGAGCGGTCGATCTGGCTGCCGGACTACCGCGTGGCGATCGAGGGGCAGCCCATCGAGGGACTGGACGACGACGTCTCGGCGCTGACCTACGATCCCGACCGGCGCAGCCTGTTCAGCGTCACCAACCAGAAGCAGCAGGTCGTCGAGCTGTCCCTGGATGGGCGCGTGCTGCGCAGGATTCCGCTGACCGGTTTCGGCGATCCGGAGGCGATCGAATACATCTCGCCGGGCATCTACGTCATCGTCGACGAACGCCTCCAGCGCCTGATCAGGGTGCGCCTGGACGACAGCACGCGCTTCATCGACGCGGCCGACGGCGAACAGCTGTCCATCGGCATCGGCCTGAGCGGCAACAAGGGTTTCGAGGGGCTGGCCTACGACGCCGCCGGCAAGCGCCTGTTCGTCGCCAAGGAGCGCGATCCGGTGCGCATCTACGAGATCCGCGGCTTCCCGCATACCGAGGCGGACCAGCCGTTCGCCGTGCACGTGCTGGACGACCCGCGGCGCGACAGGCGGCTGTTCGTCCGCGATCTTTCCAGTCTGCAGTTCGACGGGCGCAGCGGGCACCTGCTGGCGCTCTCCGACGAATCGCGGCTGGTGATCGAGCTGGACGTAGACGGCAGGCCGATCAGCAGCCTGTCGCTGCTGGGCGGCATGCAGGGCCTGGAGCGCAGCGTGCCGCAGGCCGAGGGCGTGGCGATGGACGAGGCGGGCACACTGTACCTGGTCAGCGAGCCCAACCTGTTCTACGTGTTCCGCAAGGCGGAGTGAGCCGCCTCAGGTCTCGTCGCTGACCCCGGCTTCCGGCGCATAGCGCCTGACCGCCGCGACGCCTGCCTCGGCATTGGCCTGGCTGGCGTAGAGCTGGCTCTGGCCGACGACCTGGCCGTTGGTGGCCTTGAGCACGAAGTGGAACTTGCCGTTGCTCGCCGCCTTCACCTCGAAGGCGCCTTCGCGCTGCGAGTTCCTGCGCACCGACTCGATGCCGTCCAGGGCCGAGGGCTTGGCCTTGTACAGCTCGCTGGTGAGGACGATCTCGCCATTGCTGGCGTGGAGATTGAAATGGAACTGGCCATCGCTGGCCTTCTTCAGGTGGAATTTGCCGGCCATGGGCGAGCCTCCGGGCGGTTGGGGGACTCACTAAGCGTAGCCGCAGCGCCAATGTTTTCACGTGCTCGCCGTAGGGCGGGTGCAACCCGCCGCTGCGCGGAAGACCGGCGGATTGCACCCGCCCTACGGCTGATGGTGGATAACGCTGGCGCGTTATGCATATACGGTCCTGTAGGAGCGGGCCATGCCCGCGACCGATCGCGCCCAGGTGCGCTCCTACATGGGGCTGAAGATCATCACGCCGAGGTGTATCAGGCGCGCAGTTCCTTCACGCCTTCGGCGGTGCCAAGCAGCAGCAGGTCGGCCGGGCGTGCGGCGAACAGGCCGTTGGTGACCACGCCGACGATGTTGTTGATCTGTTCTTCCAGCTTGATCGGGCTGTCGATCTGCATGTTGAACACATCGAGGATGATGTTGCCGTTGTCGGTCAGCACGCCCTCGCGGTACACCGGGTCGCCGCCCAGCTTCACCAGCTCGCGGGCGACGTGGCTGCGCGCCATGGGGATGACTTCCACCGGCAGCGGGAAGGCGCCGAGGATCGGCACCAGCTTGCTGGCGTCGGCGATGCAGATGAAGGTCTTGGCCACCGCGGCGACGATCTTCTCGCGGGTCAGCGCGGCGCCGCCGCCCTTGATCAGTTCCAGGCGCTCGTTGCTCTCGTCGGCGCCGTCCACGTAGAACTCCAGCTCGCTCACGGTGTTCAGGTCGTACACGGGGATGCCGTGGCCCTTCAGGCGCTGGGCGGTGGCCTCGGAGCTGGCCACGGCGCCGTCGAACTCGGCCTTGTGCCTGGCCAGCAGGTCGATGAAGAAGTTCGCGGTGGAGCCGGTGCCGACGCCGACGATGCTCTTGCTGTCGAGGTGCGGAAGAATGTGGTCGACGGCGGCCTGGGCGACGGCCTGCTTGAGCTGGTCCTGGTTCATGAGGGAGTTCCGGGAGGGATGACAGAAAGGCCGAATTATAGCGGCCGCACCCCGGCGAATGTTGATTAGCCAACCAATGGTCGATTTCCTTGGGTTAGACTGCCTGTTTCCCGTCAGCCCGCCGCGAAATCGCCATGCTCGAACAGTACGTCAAGAAGATCCTCACCTCGCGCGTCTACGACGTCGCCGTGGAAACTCCCCTGCAGCCGGCCCGCCAGCTTTCCCAGCGGCTGGGCAACCAGATCCTGCTCAAGCGCGAGGATCTGCAGCCGGTGTTCTCCTTCAAGATTCGCGGCGCCTACAACAAGCTGGCGCAGCTGTCCCGCGAGGAGCTGGAGCGCGGCGTGGTCACCGCCTCCGCCGGCAACCATGCGCAGGGCGTGGCGCTGGCCGCCCGCGAGCTGGGCATCAAGGCGACCATCGTGATGCCGCGCACCACCCCGGAACTGAAGGTGCAGGGCGTGCGCGCCCGCGGCGGCAAGGCGGTGCTGCACGGCGACGCCTTCCCCGAGGCGCTGGCGTATTCGCTGAAGCTGGTGGAGGAGAAGGGCTACGTCTACATCCACCCCTACGACGATCCGGAAGTGATCGCCGGACAGGGCACCGTGGCCATGGAAATCCTCCGCCAGCACCCCGGCCAACTGGACGCGATCTTCGTCCCGGTGGGCGGCGGCGGGCTGGTCGCCGGCATCGCCGCGTACGTCAAGTACCTGCGTCCCGAGGTCAAGGTGATCGGCGTCGAGCCGGACGATTCCAACTGCCTGCAGGCCGCCATGGACGCCGGCGAGCGGGTGGTGCTGAGCCAGGTCGGGCTGTTCGCCGACGGCGTCGCGGTGGCGCAGATCGGCCAGCACACCTTCGACATCTGCCGGAAGTACGTCGACGAGGTGATCACCGTCAGCACCGACGAGATCTGCGCGGCGATCAAGGACATCTACGACGACACCCGCTCGATCACCGAGCCGGCCGGCGCCCTCGCTGTGGCCGGGATCAAGAAGTACGTCGAGCGCGAGAGCGCCAGCGGCCAGACCCTGGTCGCCATCGATTCCGGCGCCAACATCAACTTCGACCGCTTGCGCCATGTGGCCGAGCGCGCCGAACTGGGCGAGAAGCGCGAGGCGATCATCGCGGTGACCATCCCCGAGCAGCCGGGCAGCTTCAAGACCTTCTGCGAGGCGATCGGCAAGCGCCAGATCACCGAGTTCAACTACCGCTACAACACCGCCCAGGAAGCGCACATCTTCGTCGGCGTGCAGACGCACCCGGAGAACGACCCGCGCGAGGTGCTGGTGGAGCAGCTGCGCGAGCAGGGCTTCCCGGTGGTCGACCTGACCGACAACGAGCTGGCCAAGCTGCACATCCGCCACATGGTCGGCGGGCGCGCGGCCTGGGTCAGCGACGAGATGATCTTCCGCTTCGAATTCCCGGAACGCCCCGGCGCGCTGTTCAACTTCCTCAACAAGCTCGGTGGGCGCTGGAACATCAGCATGTTCCACTACCGCAACCACGGCGCCGCCGACGGCCGCGTGGTGGCCGGCCTGCAGGTGCCGGAGGATGAACGCCACCTGGTGGCGGCGGCACTGGAAGAAATCGGCTATCCGTACTGGGACGAGAGCGACAACCAGGCCTACCGGCTGTTCCTCGGCTGATCGGGGCGCGGCCTTCGGCTAGTCTCTAGTGAGTCATCACAGGGAAGCAGGAGATGGATGAGCTGCAGAATCTGAGGATCATGCACGGCGCCGCCGTGGCGCTGCTGTTCCTCGCCGTCATCGGACTGGCCTTCTACGGCTGGCGCAGCTGGCGCAGCGGAGACGCCGCCAGTATCGCCAGGGCGTTCCTGCGCATCGGCCTGCTCGGCTGGGTGCTGGTGGCCGGCAGCGTCGCCAGCCTGCCGGTGACCGGCTGGCTGCTGGTGCACCGGATCGGCTGGCCGCTGGGCCAGACCTGGCTGCTCGGCAGCGCCATCCTGCTGATCGTCGCGGCGGTGTTCTGGCTGTTGTTCACCTCGCGCCTGTGGCGCATCCGCGACCTCGCGGTGATCGCCCAGAGCAGCGGCGAGCCGCTGGGCGCGCAGGCTTCCCGTCATCTGAAGTTCGGCCTGGCGTTCTTCGGCCTGGCGTTGCTGACGGTTGGCGTGATCCTCGGCCTGATGATTGCCAAGCCGGTCTGACCCATCCGGCATACGTCTGTCGTAGGAGCGAGCTTGCCCTGGAACAGATTCCAGTTAGCGGGCTATTTGCGAGCAAGCTCGCTCCTACTGGGCATTCTCCGGCAAATGCTCAACCACGCAGCGAAATCACCGGCCAGCCGCGCTCCAGCGCGACGGCGCGCAAGGTGTCGTCCGGGTCGACCGCCACCGGGTTGGCGACCACTTCCAGCAGCGGCAGGTCGTTGCGCGAATCGCTGTAGAAATAGCTGTCGTCCAGGCTTAGTCCGGTCTCTTCCAGCCAGCGCTGCAGGCGGGTGACCTTGCCCGCCTGGTAGCAGGGCACGTCGGTGCAGCGGCCGGTGTAGCGGCCATCGAGCATCTCGCATTCGGTGGCGAGCAGGGTGTCGACGCCCAGGCGGGCGGCGATCGGGCCGGTGACGAAGCGGTTGGTGGCGGTGATGATCACCAGCCGGTCGCCCGCCGTGCGGTGCTTCTCCAGCAGCGCCTCGCCCCGGGCCAGGATGATCGGCTCGATCACCTCTTCCATGAACTGCGCGTGCCAGGCGTTCACCTGCTCCAGCGAGTTGCGGCCGAGGATCGCCTGGGTGAAGTCCTGGTAGGCGACCACGTCCAGCCGGCCGGCCAGGTAGTCCTCATAGAAGGCATCGTTGCGTGCCTGGTACTCGCTGGCATCCACCAGCCCGCGGCGGCACAGCCAGTCGCCCCAGGCATGGTCGCTGTCACCGGCCAGGAGGGTGTTGTCGAGATCGAAGAGAGCCAGTCGCGCCATGGTCTACCGTCATTTGTCAAAGCGGAAAAAACGCCTAGAGTAACGGCTTTTGGGCGCCCTGCACATGTCGCCGCGCCTCGCGTTGCCGCTGTCACGAGCTTTGTGGAACAATGCGTGCACATGCGATTTCGAGGATGTCCAGCCGTGATCGATTCCGATGGTTTTCGCCCGAATGTCGGCATCATCCTTTCCAACGAGGCGGGACAGGTGCTGTGGGCACGGCGCATCAACCAGGATGCCTGGCAGTTTCCACAGGGCGGTATCAATCCCCGTGAAACCCCCGAGCAGGCGCTGTTCCGCGAATTGAACGAGGAAATCGGCCTCGAGGAGCAGGATGTTGAAATCCTCGCCTGCACCCGGGGCTGGTTGCGTTACCGACTGCCGCAGCGCCTGGTGCGCACCAACAGCCAGCCGCTGTGCATCGGCCAGAAACAGAAGTGGTTCCTGTTGCGCCTGACCGGCGACGAGAGCCGGGTGCGCATGGACGTCACCGGCAAGCCGGAGTTCGACGGCTGGCGCTGGGTGAGCTACTGGTACCCGCTGGGACAGGTGGTGACCTTCAAGCGCGAGGTCTACCGGCGCGCACTCAAGGAACTGGCGCCGCGCCTGCCGATCCGCGACTAGCCAAGACAGATCAAGGAGTTAGACCCCGAGCCATGCTCAACACGCTGCGTAAGATCGTCCAGGAAGTCAACTCCGCCAAGGATCTCAAGGCGGCGCTGGGCATCATCGTGCAGCGCGTCAAGGAGGCGATGGGGACGCAGGTCTGCTCGGTCTATCTGCTGGATGCGGACACCAACCGCTTCGTGCTGATGGCGTCCGATGGCCTGAACAAGCGCTCCATCGGCAAGGTGAGCATGGCGCCGAACGAGGGCCTGGTCGGCCTGGTCGGCAGCCGCGAGGAACCGCTCAACCTGGAGAACGCCTCCGAACACCCGCGCTACCGCTACTTCGCCGAGACCGGCGAGGAGCGCTACGCCTCCTTCCTCGGCGCGCCGATCATCCACCACCGCCGGGTGATGGGCGTCCTGGTCGTGCAGCAGAAGGAAAAACGCCAGTTCGACGAGGGCGAGGAAGCCTTCCTGGTGACCATGAGCGCGCAGCTCGCCGGGGTCATCGCCCACGCCGAGGCGACCGGTTCGATCCGCGGCCTGGGCAAGCCCGGCAAGGGCATCACCGAAGCCAAGTTCGTCGGCGTGCCTGGCGCGCCCGGCGTCGCCGTGGGCAAGGCGGTGGTGGTGCTGCCGCCGGCCGACCTGGAAGTGGTGCCGGACAAGCCGATCGACGACGTCGAGGCCGAGGTCGAGCGGTTCAAGCAGGCCCTGGAATCGGTGCGCCAGGACATGCGCAACCTGTCCAGCAAGCTCGCCACCCAGCTGCGCAAGGAAGAGCGCGCGCTGTTCGACGTCTACCTGATGATGCTCGACGACGCCTCCATCGGCCTCGAAGTGAAGCGCGTGATCCGCACCGGCCAGTGGGCCCAGGGCGCCCTGCGCCAGGTGGTGATGGAGCACGTCAAGCGCTTCGAGCTGATGGACGACGCCTACCTGCGCGAGCGCGCCGCCGACGTCAAGGACATCGGCCGGCGCATCCTCGCCTACCTGCAGGAAGAGCGGCAGCAGACCCTGACCTATCCGGACCAGACCATCATCGTCAGCGAGGAACTGTCGCCGGCGATGCTCGGCGAAGTGCCGGAAGGCAAGCTGGCCGGCCTGATTTCGGTACTTGGTTCCGGTAACTCCCACGTCGCCATCCTCGCCCGCGCCATGGGCATCCCGACCGTGATGGGCGCGGTCGACCTGCCGTATTCCAAGATGGACGGCATCGACCTGATCGTCGACGGCTACCACGGCGAGATCTACACCAACCCGTCGCCGCAGCTGGTCAAGCAGTACAGCGACGTGGTCGCCGAAGAGAAGGAGCTGAGCAAGGGCCTCGCCGCCCTGCGCGAGCTGCCGTGCGAGACACTGGATGGCCACCGCATGCCGCTGTGGGTCAACACCGGCCTGCTGGCCGACGTCGCCCGCGCCCAGGAGCGCGGCGCCGAAGGGGTCGGCCTGTACCGCACGGAAGTGCCGTTCATGATCAACGACCGCTTCCCCAGCGAAAAGGAGCAACTGGCGATCTACCGCGAGCAGCTCACCGCCTTCCACCCGCTGCCGGTGACCATGCGCACCCTGGATATCGGTGGCGACAAGGCGCTGTCGTACTTCCCGATCAAGGAAGAGAACCCCTTCCTCGGCTGGCGCGGCATCCGCGTCACCCTCGACCACCCGGAAATCTTCCTGGTGCAGACCCGCGCCATGCTCAAGTCCAGCGAGGGCCTGAACAACCTGCGCATCCTCCTGCCGATGATCTCCGGCACCCATGAGCTGGAAGAGGCGCTGCACCTGATCCACCGCGCCTGGGGCGAGATTCGCGACGAAGGCGTGGACATCCCCATGCCGCCGATCGGCATGATGGTGGAGATCCCCGCCGCCGTGTACCAGACCCGCGAACTGGCGCGGCAGGTGGATTTCGTCTCGGTCGGCTCCAACGACCTGACCCAGTACCTGCTGGCGGTGGACCGCAACAATCCGCGCGTCGCCGACCTCTACGACTACCTGCACCCTGCGGTGCTGCAGGCGCTGAAGAAGGTGGTCGAGGACTCCCACGCCGAAGGCAAGCCGGTGAGCATCTGCGGCGAGATGGCCGGCGACCCGGCGGCGGCGGTGCTGCTGATGGCGATGGGCTTCGACTCGCTGTCGATGAACGCCACCAACCTGCCCAAGGTGAAGTGGCTGCTGCGGCAGATCACCCTGGCCAAGGCGAAGGAACTGCTCGCCGAGCTGATGACCTTCGACAACCCGCAGGTCATCCACAGCACCCTGCATCTGGCGCTGCGCAACCTCGGCCTCGGCCGGGTAATCAATCCGGCGTCGGCGATTCAGGCCTGACCCCCTGGGTCGCGGGCATGGCCCGCTCCTACAAAAGAGTCATGCCCCGCTGCCTGTAGGAGCGGGCCATGCCCGCGACAGACGCTAGACCAGCAACCTCACCTCACCCAGCCGCGCCCCCGAGGGCCCGAAGCTGCGCTCGGCCATTTCGCGGCGGCCGTCGGCGTGGACGATCAATGCCGTGCTGGCACGGGTGCCATAGTTCTGGCTGGCGATGAACACGCTGGACAGCAGACGCTCGGTGGCCAGGCCGACGCCGGTTTCCGGCAGGCGCTCGTCTTCCGGGCGCTGGGTATCGGCCAGCAATGCCAGCAGCGAATCCGTATCCGGCTGCGCCAGGCTTTCGCGCAGGGCGGCGCGGGCGCGTTCGAGTTTCGGCCAGGGCGTGTCCAGCGCCGCGTTGGACAGGCCGTGCACGCCGGCTTCCAGTTCCCGGGGCAGGCCGGTGCGCGGATTGAAATAGCAGAGCTGGCGCGCGTCGCCGACCAGCAGGTTGAAGCCGGAATATTCGCCGGCCCGGCGTTGCACGTGATGCAGGTATTCCAATGGCGCCTCGCTGCCGAGCAGGAAACCGGCCACCAGCTCGCCGCGCGAGCGCGCGCCCACCGGCTGGCCGGGGTCGCGGATGTTGGTCAGGGCGGCGAAGCGCCCGCCCGGGGCGATGCCCAGCCAGGTGCCGCCGGCTTCCAGATCGCGCCCGGCATACAGCGCGGGTGCTTCCTCCCAGGCGGCCAGCGGCAGGGTGGGGCGGGCATAGAATTCGTCGCGGTTGGCGGCCACCACCAGTGGAATGGTGTGCCCGGGGCGCCAGGCGAAAACGATCAGACACATGGAAACTTCCCGAGCACTCTGTTTTTTGGCGGTGAAACCGCCTTCTCTTGGGGCGATGGTGTGGTAACTCGCGCGGCCACATGGCGTCGAACTCACTGCATTGGTGAGTTCGAAATATGGATCGCTCAATGCAAGTTTGAATTTGGGACAGTTTTCAATAATCGAAAATTGCGACATATCACGTATCAGCGCCAACCCCTTTCAACATTGGAGCGATGTTGCACGCACGAGAAATGGCTTACAAGCACAGAAGATAGTCCTGATTTCGTCGCTGGCAGGCGTCCGGATAAGGTCCTCAGTCCAAGGACTGAGGTATGCCCTCATCGGACGGAACTCGTGGAAATTGCAGAACCTGCCAGCTTGAAAGAGCGCGCGAAGAAAAAACTTGAGCGCGATGCCGGTAATCTCATCATCGACGCCCTGAGCGATCCGCAGACCGTCGAGTTAATGTGCAATGGCGATGGCAAGCTCTGGCTCGAGAAGCTAGGACAGCCGATGAAACATATCGGCGACCTTCGTCCGGCTCAGGCTGAGTCGATCATCAAGACCGTGGCCGGTTACCACGGCAAGGAAGTGACGCGCAGCAAGCCGCTGCTCGAAGGCGAATGGCCGCTGGACGGTTCGCGCTTCGCCGGACAGCTTCCTCCGGTGGTCCGCGCGGCCACCTTCGCCATTCGCAAGAAGGCGGTGGCCATCTACACCCTCGATCAGTACGTCGAATCGGGGATCATGAGCCCCGTGCAGTGCGACGCCGTTAAGCGTGCCATTCGCGAGCACCGCAACATCCTAGTGATCGGTGGCACCGGCACCGGCAAGACCACCCTGGTCAACGCGGTCATCAACGAGATGGTCGTCGAGTTCCCCAGCGAGCGCGTGTTCATCATCGAAGACACTGGCGAGATCCAGTGCGCGGCCAGCAACTTCGTGCAGTACCACACCACCGTGGACGTGAGCATGACCCATCTGCTCAAGACTTCCCTGCGCATGCGTCCGGACCGCATTCTGGTGGGCGAGGTTCGCGGCGAGGAAGCCCTCGACCTGATCGACGCCTGGAACACCGGTCACCCCGGTGGTGCTGCGACCCTGCACGCGAACAGTGCGTCCGAGGGGCTCACTCGGCTGAAGTCCCTGATTTCCCGAAACAAATCCGCTCCGGCAGAAATTGAGCCGCTGATTGGCGAGGCGGTTCATGTCGTCATTTCCATCGCCAGAACCCCGGAAGGCCGCCGCATCCAGGAAATCCTCGAGGTTTCCGGGTACGAGAGCGGCCGCTACATCCTGCGCAACCTGTAAGGAAAACACTGCACATGCAAGCCAAGCACTCCCTCTCGCGCTTCAACGCTCCGTTGTTCGGTTACCTGGCGTTCAGTTTCCTGCTGCTGGTAGTTCTGCTCGCACCGGAGCACGCCTTCGCCGCCTCCAGTGGCGGCGGCTCTCTGCCCTACGAAAGCTGGCTGACTTCCTTGCGTGAGTCGGTCACCGGCCCGGTCGCCTTCGCCCTGTCGATCATCGGCATCGTGGTCGCTGGAGGCGTGCTGATCTTCGGCGGCGACCTCAACGGCTTCTTCCGCACCCTGATCTTCCTGGTGCTGGTCATGGCCCTGATCGTCGGCGCGAACAACGTCATGAAAAACTTCTTCGGCACCAGCGCCGAGCTGGTTCAGTTGCAACTGAACCAGCCGAGCCAGGTGCGGGGGCAGGCCTGAGCCATGGCGCTGCGCACGATTCCCATCCGCCGGGCTGGCAACCGGGACAACCTGTTCATGGGCGGGGATCGCGAGCTGGTGATGTTTTCCGGGCTGCTCGCGTTCGCGCTGATCTTCAGCGCCCAGGAACTGAGAGCGACCCTGGTGGGCCTGGCACTGTGGTTCGGCTCGCTGTTCATGCTCCGCGTGATGGCCAAGTCGGACCCGAAGATGCGCCTCGTCTACCTGCGTCACCGGCGCTACAGGTCGTACTACCCGGCGCGTAGCACGCCATTCAGGGACAATCCTCCAAGTCAGGGAAGTCAATACAAATGATCGAAGGTATTGCGTACTCCATCGCAGCCCTCGGTGCCTTGCTCGTCCTCCTGCTGGTCCAGCGTCTGATGCAGGTGGATGCGGAGCTCAAGCTGAAGAAGCATCGCTCGAAGGAGGCCGGCCTGGCCGACCTGCTGAACCATGCGGCGATGGTTGAAGATGGTGTGATCGTCGGAAAGAACGGCTCCTTCATGGCCGCATGGCTGTACCGGGGCGACGATAATGCCAGCAGCACCGAAGAGCAGCGCGAACTAGTCTCGCTGCGGATCAACCAGGCGCTGGCTGGCCTGGGCAACGGCTGGATGATTCACGTCGACGCGGTGCGCCGTCCGGCGCCGAGCTATTCCTCCAAGGGGGTCTCGCACTTCACCGATCGACTGACCCGGGCCATCGACGAGGAGCGGCGATCGTTCTTCGAGTCGCTGGGGACCCTGTATGAAGGCTACTTCGTGCTGACCCTCACCTATTTCCCGCCGCTCCTGGCCCAGCAGAAATTCGTCGAGCTGATGTTCGACGACGACACTGCGCCGCCAGACGCCAAGGTGCGAACCCGCAACCTGGTCGAGCAGTTCAAGCGCGACTGCGCCAGCGTCGAGGGCAGCCTGTCCTCGGTACTCAAGCTGACCCGCCTGAAGGGCAACCGGCAGGTTACCGAGGAGGGCGCGCAGATCACCCACGACGATTTCCTCAGCTGGCTGCAATTCTGCGTCACCGGAGTGAGCCAGCCGATGCTGTTGCCCAGCAATCCGATGTACCTGGACTCGGTCATCGGTGGCAAGGAGCTCTGGGGGGGCGTGGTACCGAAGATCGGCCGCAACTTCATCCAGGTGGTGGCCATCGAAGGCTTCCCGCTGGAGTCCGCTCCGGGCGTCCTCGCCGCCCTGGCTGAGCTGTCGTGCGAGTATCGCTGGTCGAGCCGCTTCATCTTCATGGATACCCACGAGGCGGTGCAGCATCTGGAGAAGTACCGCAAGAAGTGGAAGCAGAAGGTCCGTGGCTTCTTCGACCAGGTGTTCAACACCAACTCCGGAAACATCGACCAGGACGCCCTGGCCATGGTCCAGGATGCCGCCGATGCCATCGCCGAGGTCAACAGCGGCCTGGTCGCGCAGGGCTACTATACCAGTGTGGTGGTGCTCATGGGTGAAGATCGTAGCCGCCTGGAGGAGGCCGCGCGCAGTGTCGAGAAGGCCATTGAGCGCCTGGGCTTCGCCGCCCGCATCGAGTCGATCAATACCCTGGATGCCTACCTGGGCAGCTTGCCGGGCCACGGCGTGGAAAACGTGCGCCGGCCGTTGATCAATACGCTGAACCTGGCCGACCTGCTGCCCACCAGCAGCATCTGGATCGGCAGCGCCGAGGCCCCCTGTCCGCTCTATCCGCCGCTGTCGCCGGCGCTGATGCATTGCGTGACCAGCGGCGCCACGCCGTTCCGCCTCAACCTGCACGTGCGCGACCTGGGCCACACCTTCATGTTCGGCCCCACCGGTGCGGGCAAGTCCACCCACCTGGCGCTGATCGCGGCCCAGTTGCGTCGTTACCAGGACATGTCGATCTTTGCGTTCGACAAGGGCATGTCCATGTACCCGCTGGCGGCCGGCATCCGCGCCGAGAGCAATGGCCGCTCCGGACGCCACTTCACCGTGGCGGCGGACGACGAGCGCCTGGCCTTCTGCCCGTTGCAGTTCCTCGAGACCAAGGGCGACCGCGCCTGGGCGATGGAGTGGCTGGACACCCTGCTGGCGCTCAATGGCCTGGAAACCACCGCTGCCCAGCGCAACGAAATCGGCCATGCGGTGATGACCATGTACCGCGACGGTTCCCGCACCCTCTCCGAATTCTGCGTCATCGTGCAGGATGAGGCGGTCCGCGAGACTCTGCGCCAGTACACGGTGGACGGCACCATGGGCCACCTGCTCGACGCCGAGGAGGACGGGCTGGCGCTCTCCGATTTCACCGTGTTCGAGATCGAGGAGCT
Organism: Pseudomonas jinjuensis; assembly: GCF_900103845.1. Classification (GTDB taxonomy): domain Bacteria; phylum Pseudomonadota; class Gammaproteobacteria; order Pseudomonadales; family Pseudomonadaceae; genus Pseudomonas; species Pseudomonas jinjuensis. Next base: position 148,575 of record NZ_FNIJ01000012.1, on the reverse strand, counting down.
GATGAACCTGGGCGACAAGTACGCCCTGCCGGTGCTGCTCTACCTGTTCCGCCGCATCGAGTGTGCGCTCAAGGGCCAGCCGGCGGTGATCATCCTCGACGAAGCCTGGTTGATGCTCGGCCATCCGGCCTTCCGCGAAAAGATCCGCGAATGGCTCAAGGTACTGCGCAAGGCCAACTGTCTGGTGCTGATGGCGACTCAGAGCCTGTCGGATGCGGCGAACTCCGGGATTCTCGACGTCATCGTCGAGTCCACCGCGACCAAGATCTTCCTGCCCAACGTCTACGCCCGCGACGAGGACACCTCCGCTCTCTATCGGCGCATGGGTCTGAACGCCCGCCAGATCGAGATCCTCGCCACCGCCATTCCCAAGCGCCAGTACTACTACGTTTCGGAAAGCGGCCGGCGCCTCTACGACCTGGCCCTTGGCCCGCTGGCCCTGGCCTTTGTCGGCTCGTCCGACAAGGACTCGGTGGCGGCCATCAAACGCCTGGAAGCCAAGTACGGCAACGGATGGGTGGCGGAGTGGCTGGCCTCCAGGGGCCTGAGACTGAATGACTATGGAGTGGCCGCATGAGCTTCGCTGACAGCATCAAGGGACTGATCTTCAAGCGTCCCGACAGTGCCCCCGCCAAGGCGGAGGCTCCCCGGGGCGCCGTTCTCGACAATCCCTACCTGACCGCCCGTCGCACCTGGAACGACCATGTCGGCAGCCTGGTGACCTCCCGCCAGTCCTGGCAGGTGGTGGGCATCCTCTCGATGATGGTAGCCCTCGCCGGTGTTGGCGGCATCATCCACATCGGCAGCCAGTCGAAGTTCGTGCCCTACGTGGTCGAGGTCGACAAGCTCGGCCAATCCATGGCCGTGACCCCCGCCCAGGTGGCCGCACCGGTGGACCTGAGGGTGCTGAAGTCGCAGGTGGCGTCCTTCGTCGCCGATGCGCGCACGGTCACTCCCGACGTCGCCCTGCAGCGCAAGTCCATTTTCCGCCTCTACGCGCTGCTGGCGCCGAACGATCCGGCGACCCAGAAGATGAACGAGTGGCTCAACGGCACCAAGGAATCGAGCCCCTTCGTACGCGCCGCCGAGGAAACCGTCAGCGTCGACATCCGCTCGGTCATGCAGCAGACCCCGGAGACCTGGCAGGTGGACTGGGAAGAAAGCACCCGCGACCGCCAGGGCCTGCTCAAGAGCAAGGCCACCTGGCGTGCCCTGGTGACCACCTATGTCGCAGAACCCACTACCCAGACCAGCGAGGAACAGGTACGGATGAACCCGATCGGGACCTTCGTCCGTGACTTCTCCTGGTCCAAGCAACTCTGAAGGACCGACCATGAACCGTTACCTTTGCGCCATGCTCGCGGTATTCCTGCCCGCGTTCGCGCAGGCCGCGCCAGGAACCAGCGAGGCCGATCTGTATTTCTCCGACGCCAACCCGACGCTGACTCCCCAGGAGCGCGCGGCGTTGTCGATCTCCCAGCGCTGGCAGCAGGCCAGCGCCACCGGCATCAAGCCGGTGGACGGCGGCGACGGCACCGTTCGTTTCATCTTCGGAGCCCAGCAGCCGAGCATCGTCTGCGCGGTACTGCAGGTGTGCGACATCGCCCTGCAGGCCGGTGAGCAGGTCAACTCGATCAACCTCGGCGATACCGCGCGCTGGACGGTCGAGCCGGCGATCACCGGGGTGGGGGAGAGCGAGGTCCAGCACCTGATCGTCAAGCCGATGGATGTCGGCCTGGAGACCTCTCTGGTGGTCACCACCAACCGCCGCGCCTACCACTTCAAGCTGCGCTCGCACCGTACCCAGTACATGCCGCAGGTCGCCTTCACTTATCCGGATGAGGCAATGGCCAAGTGGAACCTGATCAAGACCCGCGAGGCGGTCGAGCGCAAGAAGGCGACCATCCCGGAGACCGGCGAGTACCTGGGCAACCTGAGCTTCGACTACAGCCTCAGCGGCGAAACCTCCTGGAAGCCGGTGCGCGTCTACAACGACGGCAGCAAGACCATTATCCAGATGCCGCGCGCCATGGCACAGACCGAGGCGCCGACGCTGCTGGTGGTGCGCAAGGACGGCGGCTGGTTCCGCGACGACGAGACGGTGATGGTCAACTACCGCGTCCAGGGCGATCGCTACATCGTCGACACCGTGTTCGACAAGGCGATCCTCATTGCCGGCGTCGGCAAGTCGCAGGACCGCATCACCATCCTGCGGGGTAAATGACGATGCGCGCATGGATCGCTCTCTTCGTCTGCGCCTGGCTGGCCGCCTGCGCAAACAGCCCCTACGGCAACTTCGCCGAGCACAGCACACCGGCGATCAACCAGCAGATGGCGAGCGCCACCGCTCGCCAGTTGGCCACTTTGTATCCGCCAGCCAGCACGCGTCTGCAGATGGGCCAGGAGGCCACCGACGGCTATGGCATCGCCCTGGTGCGCTCGCTGCGGGCCTCGGGCTATTCGGTGCGGGAATTCAATCCCCAGGCCCGGGCCGCGGACAAGCCAGCCAACACGACGGCTTCGCCCCTGCTGGTCAACTACATCGTCGACGCGCCCATGGACAGCAACCTCTACCGAATCACCCTGCTGGTGGGGCGCGAATCCCTCAGCCGCGCCTACGCGGTACAGAACGACCGGCTGCAGGCGGCCGGCGTCTGGGTGCGCAAGGAGTGACGAGCGATGACCAGTAGCCACAACGACGCAATGTCCCCGGACGCATCGCCCGGCACGCTCAATCGCAACAGCGGCGTGCGCCGGGTCAACAACTGGCCAATGTACATCATCGGTGCCGCCGCCATGGTCTTCCTGCTGATCATGCTGCTGGTTGCCGCCGACCGCGCCGAGCAGGAGAACCAGCCAGTGGAGAAAGATGCGGAGAAGGCCGGCAACAGCAGCCTGTTCGCTCAGCAGATCAAGGGTATTGACCAGGACGGCATCATTCCCAGTAAGGCTGAACCGCCGGCCATGCCAACGTTGGATGAGACGTCGACGCAGCAACCGGCGGGCCTGCAGATAGTGCGGCCCACCAACCTCGATGCACCTCCGCTACCACCGCGCGAACTGCCGCCTAATGTCGACGCCGACGAGCTGGAGCGCATTCGCCGAGTGAAGATGCAGCAGTTCCAGGAAGCCGTTCGCGCACGCAGCACCGTTCAGGTCGATGCGCCTCGTAGCCGTGGCTCGAGCTCGGGCTCCAGCGCATCGGCCGGGGCGCCGCTTAGCCAGCAGGACGCCTTGGCCCGCATCGCAGCGGCCCGCCAGCGTCTGCAGGAGCAATCCCACAGCGACCCGACCGCGGCCTACAAGGCGCGGCTGGCCGAGTTGCGCGCCGCCGGTATCGGCGGTAGTGGCGGCATGGGTGGTGGTACGGAGAGCGAATCGCCCTTCCTGGTGCAGACGGCCGGGAGCACCGGCAAGGACTACAACCAGTTCGGCAACCAGGGTGCCGAAGACCGCTGGCGGCTGGACTCCAGCATCGAAGCGCCGCGCTTCCCCTATGAGTTGCGCGCCGGCTTCGTGATTCCCGCCACGCTGATTTCGGGCATCAACTCCGAGCTGCCCGGGCAGATTATCGCCCAGGTCTCGCAGGGCGTGTACGACACGCCCACCGGCAAGCATCTGTTGCTGCCGCAGGGCTCGCGCCTGGTCGGCTCCTATTCCAGCGATGTGGCCTACGGGCAGTCGCGGGTGCTGGTGGCCTGGCAGCGCATAGTCTTCCCCGATGGCAAGGCGATGGACATCGGCTCCATGCGCGGTTCCGACAGCGCCGGCTATTCGGGCCTGAACGACAAGGTCAACAACCACTACCTGCGCATCTTCGGTTCGGCCTTCCTGATGTCCGGCATCGTCGCCGGCATCAGCCTCAGCCAGGACCGCAACGAAAACGGCGACAACGACCGCACCACCGCCAGCAGCGCCATGAGCGAAGCGCTCGGCCAGCAGCTGGGCCAGGTGACCGCGCACATGATCGCGAAGAACCTCAACATCGCCCCGACCATCGAAATCCGTCCGGGCTATCGCTTCAACGTGATGGTCACCAAGGACATGACGTTCTCGAAGCCCTACCAGTCGTTCGACTACTGAGACAAGGAGGACAGCATGGAACTCACCATGTCACCCAGGCCAGGAGATACCCCATGAAACGCGCCATTGGGACCTTCGTCGTCGTTACGGTGGGCACATTGCTGCTTGCCGGTTGTTGGGAGCCCAAAGCTGAAAAGAAGGCCAAGGAACAGCAACAGCAGGCCGCCAGCGAGAGTTTCTGGAATATCACCCCGCCGGATCGCAGCAAAGACGAAGGGTTTAAGCCATGAAGCACATCGTTAGCGTCGCCATTCTCGCCACCGTCATTCCCCTGCTGCTTAGCGGCTGCTGGGACTCCGAGGTCGAGTAGAAGGCCAAGGAACAGGCTGAGAGTTCCAAAAAATTCTGGGATATGGGTGGCCTGACCGACCGCAGCAAAGACAAAGGATTCACGCCATGAAGCGCACCGTCAGCGCCACCGTTTTACCACCGCCATTGCCCTGTTGCTCAGCGGCTGCTGGGGCTCCGAGGCTGAGCAGAAGGCCAAGGAGCAAGAGCAGCACTCCAAGGACTTCTGGGATATGGGCGGCCCGACCGATCGGAGCAAAGACAAGGGGTACTGACTATGAAGTGCACTGCCACTACCGCGATTCTTGCCGCCGTCATTTCGCTGCTGCTCAGCGGCTGCTGGGATTCCGAGGCTGAACAGAAAGCTAAGGCACAGGCTGAACACTCAAAAAAGTTCTTGGACATGGGTGAAGAGCCAGACCTCAGCAAAAGCAAGGGATTTACGCCATGAAGCTCATCGCCAGCCGGTCGATCTCAGCAAGAGCAAGGGCTTCTGAACAAGGGCAATGCCATGGCTTGCTCGATGTCTTATGAAATCAAGGAGAACAGCATGAGACCCGCGCGTTTGTTGAAGACCGCCATTCCGCTAGTGGGCGGTTTCATATTCACTTTTCAGGCCCACGCCGGCATTCCCGTTATCGACGGCGGCAATCTCACACAGAATGTCATGACCGCCCTGGAATCGGTGGCGCAGACAGCCAAGCAGATCGAGCAGTACCAGACGCAACTTGAGCAATACGAAAACCAGTTGCAGAACACCATGGCGCCAGCCTCGTATATCTGGGATCAGGCCCAGGACACCATCAACAAGCTGGCCCAGGCAACCGACACGCTGGCGTACTACAAGCAGCAGCTCGGTAGCCTCGACAGCTACCTGGAGCAGTTCCAGGATCTGGATTACTACAAGAACAGCCCCTGTTTCACCTCGGCGGGTTGCTCGGACACTGAGCGTGCCGCTCTGGAGAAAAACCAGGAGTTGGCCAGCGAGAGCCAGAAGAAGGCCAACGATGCCGTATTCCGGGGGCTCGATGAGCAACAACGCAACCTCAAGCGCGATGCATCGACCCTCCAGGACCTCCAGTACAACGCCCAGGGCGCCAAGGGCCAGATGGAGGCCATCAGCTATGCCAACCAACTGGCCAGCCAACAGGCCAACCAGTTGCTTCAGATTCGCTCGCTGCTGATGACCCAGCAGAACGCACTCGCCACCAAGATGCAGGCTGATGCTGACAAAGAAGCCATGGAACAAGCCGCTAGTGATCGGTTCTGGAAGATCTCTCCCCCCGACCGCAGCAAGAGTAAGGGGTACTAGCCATGATGCGCATCCTCTCCACTTTTCTCATTGCCACAGCCCTGCTGCTGAGCGGCTGCTGGGACTCCGAATCCGAACAGAAGGCCAAAGAACAAGAACAGCGCTCAAAGAATTTCTGGCACGTCACCCCGCCTGACCGCAGCAAGAGTAAGGGGTACTAGCCATGATGCGCATCCTCACGACTTTCTTCATTGCTCAAAGGATTTCTGGCAGTAAGGACGAGGGCTTTAGATTATGAGAGCCCCTCTCCAGCTAGCTATCCTCGTGAGTGTACTGCTGTTGTCGCAGACAGCAGCCGCAGAAACCGGGGGAATACTTAACGACGTTAGCGATGACTTCTTGAATGCCTCCGCTAAATGGGCAAGCGTCATATCAGCCTATGCGACATGGTTGTTTTGGACGCTAGCGACCATCTCGCTGGTCTGGACCTTCGGCTTCATGGCCCTGCGAAAAGCGGATATCGGCGAATTCTTCGCCGAGTTCATCCGCTTTTCCATCTTCACCGGGTTCTACCTGTGGCTACTACGCCACGGCCCTGAATACGCCATGGACATCATCAACTCCATGCGGCAGATCGGCGCTAAGGCAGGAGGCCTGAAGGAGTTAAGCCCCTCAACGCCAATCGACATAGGCTTCGACATCGTCGCTAGGGCATACAAGAGCGTCAGCGTTTTCAAGCCCGCCGATAGCCTATCCGTCGTTATTGTCAGTCTGGTTATTCTGCTATGCCTGGCGACTGTCGCCGCCAATGTCCTGATGGCTTTGGTGAGCGCGTGGATCATGGCTTACGCCGGGATGTTCGTCCTTGGTTTCGGAGGCTCTCGCTGGACTTCCGATATCGCCATAGGCTACTTCCGGAACGTCGCAGGCCTTGCCCTCAAGCTGATGACCATGACCCTGATGATTGGTATCGCCACGTCAGTCCTGGACAACCATCTGAAGAAGATCCAGGACGGCGCCACGGTCGAGCAGCTCTTGGTCCCCTGCGTGGTGGCATTCGTTCTCGCGCTACTCATCCACTCCCTGCCCAACGTCATCGCTGGCCTGATCCCTGGCGGCAGTGGGGCTGCCTCGGCCACGGGGTCGTTCAGCGCAGGGGCTGTGGCTGGCGCTGCTATTGGTGCAGCCTCCACCGCCGCATCCGTCGCCGGTGCCGTTGCGTCCGGCGGTGCATCCCTGGCGGCCAACGGCGGTGCATCCCTGGCGGCCAACCTGGCCGGCGGCGCTCAATCCTTGTATTCAGCATTCAAAGGCGCCCAGTCCAACGTCGCAGCGGGAGCGGATATCGCTTCTCGAATGGCTGGCATGCTTGGTGGCGGTGGCGGTGGCGGTGGCGGCGGTGCGAGCCCCCTGGGTGGCGCCATGGGCTTGGCGTCTGCGCCGTCCGGTGGCCTGGGCGGTGGTTCTGCGGCCTCATCCATGGCTTCCGCTGGAGGGGAAGAATCTGGCGGTGGTTCGGGAGGCTCTGGCGCCTCGGGCGGCGGCGCTGGTGCCATGGCTCAAGCAGCCGATGCCGATGGCGGAGGTATATCGACCGAGGCCGGCGGCACGAGCGCCGGTGGTGGTGGCCAAGGAGCAGCCGACGGCGCAGGCGATGGTCAGGCCAGGGGAGGCTCCGGTGGCAGTGGTGGAAGTGGCTCCTCCAGCAAGATGGGAACCGCCGGGCGTATCGCCCTGGACATGGGGGGCAACCTGGTCTCCGGCATGGGGCGCATGGCGCAATCGCGCATCGATCAATCGATGGGCGGGCGGCTTGCCGCGGAAATCTCCAATCCCGGCTCCAGCAACAAGAATTCGAACCTGGACACTGGCTCGTCCAGCCGCAATTTCGACCCGGCCTCCGAAGTGGCGGCCTATCGCGACAGCAAACAGGAAAACAGTTGAACAAGGAGTGCTCATGACTATCGCCAGGATTCTTCCGGCAGCCGTGCTGGCCGCCAGTTTTGCCATCGCCCTGCCGGCCCAGGCCAAGGACCCGTGCGCCACCGTGCTGTGTATGTGGGGCAAGCTCAAGGGCGCCGGTACGGTGGAGAACTGCGACGGCCCAGTCGCCGACTACTTCGACATCGTCAAGCGGAAGAAGGGCAAGATCAAACTGAGCCAGACCGCGGATGCGCGCCAGTCCTTCCTTGATAGTTGTCCGACGGCCGACCCGGGTGCGACCAAGGCGATTAACAACAAGTTCGGCAAGGTCATCTGAGGCGCGCCGCGATGCCGTTCATTGCTGACGTTCCGCCACCCGCCCTGAGCGAGCCGGTCGCCTGTTCGATCATGGCGGCGGTGAAGTATGAGTTGCCGGTGAACATCGTACTGGCGGTGTCCGGCCAGGAGAGCGGCAAGCCGGGGCAGTGGGTGCGCAACAGCAATGGCACCTACGACGTGGGCCCCATGCAGTTCAATACCGCATACCTGCGTGAGCTGTCGCGCTATGGCATCACCCCCGAGGATGTGGAAAAGGGTGGCTGCTATTCCTATGACCTGGCCGCTTGGCGCATCCGCGGCCATGTGCGCAACGACAGTGGAGACCTGTGGACACGGGTCGCCAATTACCACTCGCGCACACCGGCGATCAATGCGCGCTACCGTCAGCTGATCATGCGCGGTGCGGCCTATTGGGCCGACTGGCTGGATGAGCGTTTCGCCACACAGCAGGTCGCACAGCATTCGGTATTCTCCGGCGCATCGACTGGAACCCCTGCGGCCACTGCCGAGGCAAAACCGCAGATGAAGGCGGCTCGCTCGCCGCGGGATGTCACTCCAGCGTCGGTGCCGGCGTCCGCTTATGTACCCCGGCGCCTGCTGGTGGGGAGCGAAATGAATCAGGGACCCGCCATGAGGCGGCTGCAGGGAGAGATCGATTGAACCACTCAACCGCCGGTGCCAACGCACCTTTCGCCGATACGGCCTTGCGCCGCCTCGGGGGCTTCCGGGCGCGGCTGCGCCTGAGCTCGCTGATACCCCTCGTGCTGGGAGCCTGTGTGCTCCTGCCTTCCACTTCTTCTCCGCTTCACGCCCAGGAGTTTTCCATGAAAGACAAACAAGGCCATTACCAACCCTACACCCCTGGCATGAAGCTGCCTGATGGTGTGTTTCCGCCCATGCCCGGTTACACCCACGGCGATCTGATCGCCGCCGCCGCCGTACGCGTGGAGGCCTTCCTCAAGGCCAACGACGTGGACCCTACGCTGACCCGGGAAACGCTGATCGCGCTGGCATCCCATCTCAACGCCAAGTTCGAGGAGGAGGGCGCCGAATACCAGATTTCCAGTTGGTATCAAAAGCCCTACGATGATCCTGCTGCGCGGACGCGCAGTGTTGATCGTATGGGGGAGCACTTTGGTGGGCTTGCCATAAAGGGGGCGGCCGAGTCGCTGAGAGGATCGCCACTACTTCATAAGGGGCGCGAATTTTATGGCGATTTTGGTAGGGCCGCAGGGAATGGTGTTTATGACCTGATCGTGGCCCTGAACAAACCAGGCTCCTGACCTCTACCTGTAGGGGCTCTCTCGCAGGTTGCCCCATCAATGGATGGGCCCGCTTCATAGGGACATGCAATGAGCGATGCACTGCGTTTCACGGTGTATTTCGACGGCACCGGCAACAACAAGGACCTGAATACACCCGAAGGTACGCAGACCAACGTCGCCCGGCTTTATGAGCTGGACACCGCTAAGGGCACCAACCTGGCGCTCAATTCGGGTCATGTGCCGCAGCAGTACGATGCCCATGAGCGCTCCGGCCAATCGGAGAAGGTCTATTTCGACGGAGTTGGCAGCCAGGCCGGCATTACTCCGCGTTCCGTGCTGGAAGGTGGTACCGGGCTGGGCGGGCAGGAGCGTATCGACCAGGCCTATGACGCCATCGTGGCCTTCCACAACAAGTATCCAGACCAGAAAGTCGACGTGAATATCGTCGGCTTCAGCCGTGGCGCGGCGCAGGCCCGCGCGTTGGCCAACGAGTTCATCGAACGCGGTGTGCCCAAGCTCGATGCCCAGGGCCGTGCAACTGGGGACTATCTGATTCCGCCGGGCCGGGCCCATGTGAACAAGTTGGGCATATTCGATACCGTGGCTTCCTTCGGCAACGCCTATTCCGATGTGCACCTGGGCAAGGACCTGGCCATCGGCAAGAACATCGATTCCACCACTCACCTGGTGGCGATGAACGAGTACCGCGACACCTTCCGCCTCACCAGCGCGCTGCGCAACGACGACAATTCGCGCATCGAGGAACTACGCTTCGCCGGGGCACACTCCCAGGTAGGAGGCGGCTACCGCAACGATGTACTGGCGGCGGGGCCATTGGCCGTGATGTACGACCGCTTGCAGGCTGCCGGCATCGAATTGCAGCCGATGCGGCAGGAGGACGTGCAGCGCGTCGAGCAGTACAACGAGCTGATCAAGAGCACGGAAAAGGTCCACGAGGCGCTGATCGACTCGCGCATCAAGGCCGGCAATGAGGCCTTCACCCGCAGCGCTGACGGCGCCTATCAGGTGGTGGACAACACGCCCTTCCCGATGCAAAAGGGCACGCTCAACGTCTTTGCTCGGCAGAACCGCCCGTTCGAGCAGGAGGCCAATGGACGGGGTGTCATCTTCGAGAACGATGACTCGCTGAGTAAGAGCAAGGTACAGCGCGGTGTTGAAGCGGTTGGCGATTGGTTTGCCCAGACTGCAGGGAAGCTCAAGGATGGCGTTGCTGAGTTCTTTGGTCGCTACGATCGGAATACGGTCGAAGAGTCCATTAAGCAGGATGACTACGACGCTGCGCTGAAAGAATTGCAGCAAGCCTCCGCGCTCGATCAGGGCCGAGAGCTCGAAAGCTCTCTGACCTCTTCCCGACCCGACAGCCAATACATCGAAGGCTTGAACCTGCAAGCGGTACCCCTACCGCAAAACACCAGGCCCAATCAGCAAGCAGACCCGCACGCCCAACAACGCAGTGACTCCTTCAAGGCCATGGAGGAAAAGGTCCGATCACACACGCCCTCTGCCACCGTGGGTGAAGCCTCCCAGGGCGGACGCAGGACCGTCAGCGGCCTGGTGGTGGCGATGGATGATCACCACATCCTGCAGAAGGTCGGCCAGACCAGCGAATTCGTCATCCACGACCGCCGCGACTGCGATCCGAACCGCACCTACCAGGTGGGCAAGAGCACCGCGATCGTTCACGACAAGGGCATCGATGACCTGGCGCGCAACCTGGCGCCGAAACTGGAGCAGGACGCCGGCCTGAGCAAGGCCATGCGCCGATGATCAGGGATGCTCTGCCGGCCTCCACGGCATTGGCCGCAACCGGGGCAGGCCGCTGGCTGCCCCGGTTGCGGCTTGCAGATGGTGCGCTGGAGGCCCTGAAGTGGCTGGCGTTGCTGCTGATGACCGGCGACCACCTGAACAAGTACCTGTTCAACGAAACCCTGCCGCTGCTGTTCGAGACCGGGCGCGTGGCCATGCCGCTTTTCGTGGTCGTACTGGCCTGCAACCTGGCTCGCCGAGGCGCAGGGGCGAGGGGTGCCTACCGCCGTACCGCGTTGCGCCTGGCTCTGTTCGGGGTACTGGCGACGCCGCCGTTCATTGCCCTGGGCGGGCTGCTGAAGGGTTGGTATCCGCTGAACATCCTCTTCACGCTGTTGGTGATCACCCTGGCGACCGCGGCCTGCGAGCGTGCAGCGGCCGGCCGGTCGCTCTACTGGGGCGTCGTGGCGGCGGTGGTCATCCTCGGCGGGACCTGTGTCGAGTTCTGGTGGCCGGCCGTGCTGCTGGGGTTGAGCGTCGGTTGGTACGTTCGGCGTCCCGGTCTGGCGCCGGCGGCGGGCATTCTCTTGTCGCTCGCGGCGCTCTGCCCGCTCAACGGTAATGCCTGGGCGTTCGCCGCCTTGCCGCTGGTGCTGGCCGCCACCCGCGTCACCCCGACGGTACCGCGCTGGCGCTGGCTGTTCTACGTCTATTACCCGCTGCACCTGCTGGCGCTCTGGTTGATCCGCATTCCGATGGCCAAGGCTGGCTACCTCTTCCTGATATGAAGCACGACTCCATGGATGATCCCTCGAAGACAAAGGCGCCACCTGGCGATGACGGTCAAGCGCTGGAGGCCCAGGCTCAGGCGCTGGCCAGCGAGCAGACCGCGCTGCTCGAGGGTAGCCCGCTGCAGGCACGCTACAACCAGGCATTGGGCGAGTATGTTGAGCAGAAGGTGGAACAGGCCCAGACTCTGGAGCTGCGTCTGGAAACCCTGGTGGAGCGCCAACAGGCCCAGTTGCAGCAGAGCCTGTCGGCGCGGCCCGGCTGGCTGGCCATGCCTTCCACCCGCGCTGCCTGGCAGCAGCGCAATGAGCGTTGCCAGGCTCGTCTGCTGGAACTGCAGGGCCGACTGGATCGTGTGCAGGACCTGCACCACGGCATGGGGCTGTACGCCCCGCGCCTGGAGGAACTGGCGGCTCGCCGATTGCGTGCTGAGCAGCCGGAGCTGGCGGAGCAGTGGAGCCTGCAGCGCCAGGCCGAACGGACGCTGACGGAGTCGCAGCGACGCACCCAGGCCAATGAGGCTGGGCGTTCGCGCACGTCCTCGCCCTGAAATCCCTATTCCACCTTCGTTCACGGAGCGAACCCATTAAGCACAACAACGCTGTCGGCCCGCAGATCCGCGGGGGCAAGCGCAGTGGCGCGAGTCCCTGGCAGGCCTTGCTGGCGATCTTTTTCCTGCTGGCAGGGCTCGCGACAGCCACGCAGTACTTTGCTTACCTGTATGACCAGCATTCAGCACTGGGCGCCAACCTGGGCGGCGTCTACGCGCCCTGGATGATCCTGGTCTGGGCGAGCAAATGGGCCGATCGGTATCAGGACGCGCTGATGCGCGCCGGCTCCCTCGGCGTGCTGGTAACGGGGGCGGGCATGATGGCGCTGGTGGTGATCCGCCTGATCCAGCGCAACACCGCCTCTGCCAATGCATTTCTCCACGGTTCGGCGCGTTGGGGTGAGCGCAAGGACATCGAAAACGCCGGCCTGCTGGCAGACGAGGGCGTTTATGTCGGCGCCTGGATGGACAAGCGCAACAAGCTTCACTACCTGCGCCACAACGGCCCGGAACATATTCTGACCTTCGCGCCCACGCGTAGCGGCAAGGGCGTCGGCCTAGTGATCCCGACCCTGCTGTCGTGGAAGCACAGCGCTGTGATCACCGACCTCAAGGGCGAGCTGTGGGCGTTGACCGCCGGCTGGCGGCAGCAGCACGCCGGCAACCGCGTGCTGCGCTTCGAGCCGGCCACCGCCCACGGCTGCGTGGGCTGGAATCCGCTGGAGGAAATCCGCCTGGGCACCGAGTTCGAGGTTGGCGACGTGCAGAACCTGGCGATGCTGATCGTCGATCCGGACGGCAAGGGCCTCAACGACCACTGGCAGAAGACCTCCCAGGCCATGCTGGTCGGCTGCATCCTGCACCTGTGCTATCGCTCGCTGGACGAGGGCGGCGTGGCCAGCCTGCCTGCGCTGGATGCCATGCTGGCAGACCCCTCGCGGCCGATCAGCGAGCTCTGGCAGGAGATGACCCTCTACGGGCACCTCAATGGCGAGAACCACCCGCTGGTGGGCTCCGCCGCGCGGGACATGCTCGACCGGCCGGTGGAGGAGGCCGGCTCGGTGCTGTCCACCGCCAAGTCCTACCTGTCGTTGTTCCGCGACCCGATCGTGGCGCGCAACGTCAGCCGCTCGGAGTTCAAGATCCGCGACTTGATGAACCACGACGATCCGCTGAGCCTGTACATCATCACCCAGCCCAACGACAAGGCACGCCTGCGCCCGCTGGTGCGCATCCTGGTGAACATGATCGTGCGCCTGCTGGCGGACAAGATGGACTTCGAGGATGGCCGGCCCAAGGCGCACTACAAGCACCGCCTGCTGATGATGCTCGACGAGTTCCCCAGCCTCGGCAAGCTTGACATCATGCAGGAGTCGCTGGCCTTCGTGGCCGGCTACGGCATCAAGTGCTATCTCATCATCCAGGACCTGTCGCAGCTGCAGGAGTTCTACGGGCAGAACGAGAGCATCACCTCCAACTGCCATATCCAGAACGCCTATCCGCCGAACCGGGTCGAGACGGCGGAGCACCTGTCCAAGCTCACTGGCCAGACCACTATCGTCAAGGAGCAGATCACCACCAGTGGGCGGCGTTCCAGCGCGCTGCTCGGCCAGGTGTCGCGCACCATCCAGGAAGTGCAGCGGCCGCTGTTGACCACCGACGAGGCCCTGCGCATGCCCGGCCCGCGCAAGGACAGCCAGGGCAACATTCAGGAAGCTGGCGACATGGTGGTGTACTGCGCCGGTTATCCGGCCTTCTACGGCAAGCAGCCGCTGTATTTCCAGGACCCGGTGTTCCTGGCGCGGGCCAAGGTGCCGGCGCCGCGTGAAAGCGATCGCACAATCGATCTGTGCGGAACGACGGCATCCGCATGAGGCGACCGTTGAGCCTGGTCGCGGCGCTGGCGATCCTGGCCTTCTGCGCCTTGCCGCTGTTGTTGTTGGCCGGAGCCCGGATCAACACCACCAGCAGCTTTCCGCCAGGCATCTACTGGGTGGTCGACAAGGCGCCGGAAAAGGGCGACCTGATGCTGTTCTGCCCGCCACGGCAGGAAGTCTTCCGCCTGGCCCGCGAGCGCGGCTACCTGAGCAGCGGAACCTGCCCGGGCGGCTACATGCGTATGCTCAAGCGCCTGGTCGCGGTAGCCGGGGACGATGTGCTCATCGCCCCGGAGGGCGTCAGCATCAATGGCCGGCTCCAGCAGCGCAGCCAGCCGTTGCAGCGGGACCCGCGCGGGCGGCGCATGCCGCATCCGCAGCCGCCGCGCTTCCAGTTGGCGAGCGGAGAGGTGCTGATGCTTTCCGATTACAGCCGGCTGTCCTTCGATGGCCGCTACTTCGGTGCCGTGCCACAGGCCCAACTGGGTGAGGTGGTAAAGCCCTGGCTGGTCTGGAACCGGTCGCGCGAGTAGTCGGTCGTCGGTGCAGCGCCTGCCGTCTACCGTTCGTTTTGGGTACCATGGCGGTTTTTCCCAATAAGGCGGAACCATGGAGTTCGTACTCTATCTAGTGCTGGGCGCCTGCGCCGGCGTGCTTGCCGGGCTGTTCGGCGTCGGTGGCGGCCTGATCATCGTGCCGGTGCTGGTGTACAGCTTCACCGCCCATGGCTTCCCGGTCGAAGTGCTGACGCAGATGGCGGTGGGCACTTCGCTGGCGACCATCGTCTTCACCTCGGTCAACTCGATCATCGAACACCATCGCCGCGGCGCCGTGCGCTGGCCGGTGTTCCTCTGGATGACCGTTGGCATCCTCGTCGGCAGCGCCCTTGGCGCGGTGACCGCGGCGAAGATCCAGGGGCCGATCCTGCAGAAGATCATCGGCACCTTCGCCATCCTGGTCTCGATCCAGATGACCTTCGGGCTGCAGCCCAGGGCCGCCGGCACCCTGCCCGGCAGGACCGGCCTCGGTCTCGCCGGTGGCGTGGTCGGCTGGGCTTCGGCGATCTTCGGCATCGGCGGCGGTTCGCTGACCGTGCCGTTCCTCTCCTGGCGAGGCGTGCCCATGCAACAAGCGGTTGCGACTTCGGCGGCCTGCGGGTTACCGATCGCCATCGCCGGTGCGCTATCGTTCATCGCCGTCGGCTGGCACAACGCGCAGCTGCCGGAGCTGAGCTTCGGTTTCGTCTACCTGCCGGCGCTGGTCGGTATCGCCGCCACCAGCATGATCTTCGCCCGCTTCGGTGCGCGCCTGGCCCACCGCCTGCCGCCGAAGGTGCTGAAGCGCCTGTTCGCCTTGCTGCTGTTCTGCATTGGCCTGAGTTTCCTGATTTGAGTTGGTAGGAGAAAAGGATGCTGCCTTATCCGCAGATAGACCCGGTCGCGATTTCCCTCGGGCCGCTGCAAATCCACTGGTACGGCCTGATGTACCTGATCGGCATCGGCGGCGCCTGGCTGCTGGCGTCGCGCAAGCTCGAGCAGTTCGACCCGAGCTGGACCAAGGAGACGCTCTCCGATCTGGTGTTTTGGGTGGCCTGCGGCGTGGTGGTCGGCGGGCGGCTGGGCTACGTGCTGTTCTACAACCTGGAGGAATACATCGCCAATCCGACGCTGATCCTCGAGGTGTGGAAGGGTGGCATGTCGTTCCACGGCGGCCTGATCGGTGTGATCCTGGCGACCCTGTGGTTCGGCAGGCGTCACCACAAGAGCTTCTTCCAACTGATGGACTTCATCGCCCCGCTGGTGCCGATCGGCCTGGGCGCCGGGCGCATCGGCAACTTCATCAACGGCGAGCTGTGGGGCAAGGTGACCGACGTGCCCTGGGCGATGGTCTTCCCCACCGGCGGCGACCTGCCGCGGCATCCGTCGCAGCTGTACCAGTTCGCCCTGGAAGGCGTGGCGCTGTTCGTCATCCTCTGGCTGTTCACCCGCAAGCCGCGGCCGACGGCGTCGGTCTCCGGGCTGTTCGTACTGTGCTACGGGATCTTCCGCTTCATCGTCGAGTTCGTCCGCGTGCCGGACGCCCAGCTCGGCTACCTGGCCTGGGGCTGGCTGACCATGGGGCAGGTGCTGTGCGTGCCGATGATCCTCGGCGGCATCGGGCTGATGGTCTGGGCCTACCGCCGGGCGCCGGCGCAGCCGTTGCCGAACTGACCGTTGCCTGAATGAGGGAACCCGCCGATTGGCGGGTTTTTTCATGAGCGTAGCGGCGACGCTGTAGGAGCAGTTGTCTTCGCGCCATGACCAATCGCTGGTGTAGGACGAATGAAGCGGAACGCTTCATCCGCCGATAAGGCCACGCCGAAGGAATGGCGGATAACGCTGTCGCGTTATGCGCCCTACCCGGACACTCCTGCGAAACCTTGTAGGAGCGGGCCATGCCCGCGACCGGTCGCGCCCAGGTGCGCTCCTACAGGAACGCCGCCCTGCGGGACCTATTTCTGCTCGCTCTGCGGCGTCACCCGCAGCACTTCCTCGATGGTGGTCTGCCCGGCGGCGATCTTCTGTGCGCCGGAAAGGCGCAGGCTGCGCATGCCTTCCTTGAAGGCCTGGCGGCGCAGCGCGACCAGGTCGGTTTCCGGGCCGATCAGCTGCTTGATGTTCTCGCTCAGCAGCATGATCTCGTAGACCCCGGCGCGGCCGCGGTAGCCGGTGTCGCGGCATTCCAGGCAGCCGACCGCCTTGTGCGCGGCGGTGGGCAGCGGGGCGTTCCACGGGCGGGTGAGCTCCTGCCAGTCGGTCTCGTCCAGCGTCGTCGGCGCCTTGCAGTGCGGGCAGAGGGTGCGCACCAGGCGCTGGGCCATGACGCCGAGCACCGTGGCGCGGATCAGGTAGTAGGGCACGCCGAGTTCCAGCAGGCGGGCGATGGCGGTGGGCGAGTCGTTGGTGTGCAGGGTGGAGAGCACCAGGTGCCCGGTGAGCGCCGCCTGGATAGCCATCTCGGCGGTCTCCAGGTCGCGGATCTCGCCGACCATGATGATGTCCGGGTCCTGCCGCATCAGGGCGCGCACGCCGCTGGCGAAGGTCAGGTCGATGTTGTGCTGCACCTGCATCTGGTTGAACGCCGGCTCGATCATCTCGATCGGGTCCTCGATGGTGCAGACGTTCACTTCCTGGGTCGCCAGCTGCTTGAGCGTGGTGTACAGCGTGGTGGTCTTGCCCGAGCCGGTAGGGCCGGTGACCAGGATGATGCCGTTGGGCTGGCTGGTCATGCTCTGCCAGCGGCGCAGGTCGTCCGCCGAGAAGCCGAGCTGGTCGAAGCTCTTCAGCAGCACCTCCGGGTCGAAGATGCGCATCACCATCTTCTCGCCGAAGGCCGTGGGCAGGGTCGACAGGCGCAGTTCCACCTCGGTGCCGTCCGGGGTCTTGGTCTTCACCCGGCCGTCCTGCGGCTTGCGCTTCTCCGCCACGTTCATCCGGCCCAGGGACTTCAGGCGGCTGACCACCGCCATGGTGACCTGCGGCGGGAACTGGTAGACGTTGTGCAGCACGCCGTCGATGCGGAAGCGCACGGTGCCCTGTTCGCGGCGCGGCTCGATGTGGATATCGCTGGCGCGCTGCTGGAAGGCGTACTGGAACAGCCAGTCGACGATGGTGACGATGTGCGCGTCGTTGGCATCCGGCTCCTGGTCGCTGGCGCCGAGGTTGAGCAGCTGCTCGAAGTTGCCGACGCCGCTGATCTTCTGCTCGCTGGAGCTGGCGCCGCTGACCGACTTGGCCAGCCGGTAGAACTCCACGGTGAAGCGCTGGATGTCCACCGGGTTGGCCACCACGCGGCGGATCGGACGCTTCAGCACGTGGGTCAGGTTGCTTTCCCAGCCGTGCACGAAGGGCTGCGCGCTGGCGATGGTGACGTGGTCCGGGGCGACCGCCACGGCGAGGATCTTGTGGCGCTGGGTGAAGGCGTAGGACATCAGCGGGGTGACCGCGGCGACGTCGATCTTCAGCGGGTCGATGCGCAGGTAGGGCTGGCCGGAATAGTCGGCCAGCCAGTGCACCAGGCTTTCCAGGTCCAGGGTGCGGCCGGGGTGCTGGCGGTCTTCCACCTGCTGCGCGGCGAGGAACTCCAGCGGGTGCTGCTGGTTGTTCACCGCGCTGCGGCGGATCGCCAGGCACTGCTCCGCATCGTTCTGGCTGATGCGACCCTGGCTGACCAGTTCGTGGAGGATCTCCGCGAGATCCAGCCAGCGATCCCTGGTCGGGGACGAGGTGGCGGAGAAGGGCATTCGGACTCCCTGCGTTGGCCTGTGAAAGTGCCGCCGCTCTCCGCGGCGACAGCGGCGTCACAGCTTATTTCAAAAGCGCCTTCCACGGCTTGAGAGTGAGCACAGTATGGGCCTGGGCAGCGAGGTTCTCCATGTCCTCCGGGCCGGTGAGCAGCTGCTGCAGCTTGGTCAGCTCGCCATACAGGCGGTCGGTTTCCGGCAGCTCCAGCACCGGGCGTGCCAGGCGCAGCCAGACCAGCATGCGCTGCAGGCGCGGCAACTGGTCGGCGAGTACTTCCGGCTGGTGCTGGGCGCGCGCCAGCGGCATGGCCTGGGCGTCCTCGGCGAGACTGCGCTGCAGCCACTTGCCGACCGCCGCGGCGCCCTGGCGGTTGCCCTTGTCGTTGCGCGCGGCGATCCACGCCTTGCCCAGCAGCCAGCGCGAGGCGGCGAGGGAGAAGCGGCCCCAGCGGGTGTCGTCCAGCTCGGCGCGGAAGGCCTCCGGCGCCTGCTGGCGCACGCTTTCGTCGTCCTCGCCCTGGACCACTCGCGGTTGCCAGTCGGCGATCAGCGCGTCGAGCATCTCGCGCAGCTCGCGGCTGCTGGCGCGCGGTACGGCCTGGCCGAGGCTGCCGAGCAGGGCGCGCAGGTCGACCAGCTGCTGCAGCCATTCCTGCAGCAGGCGCCAGTGGCCGTTGAAGCGGTACTGCTCGGCGAGACGCTGGCTGTTGCCCAGCAGCAGCCAGGCGAGGGCGGAGAAGGCGCCGTCCAGAGGGGTTTCCGCGAGGACCTTCTGGCCCTGCGGATAGACGTTGTAGCTGGCCGGGTCGAACAGCCGGTAGCCGCGTTCGGCCTTGCTGATGTCGCAGGGCATCAGCGGCAGGTCGGCGGCCAGCTCGGCGGCCAGTTCCAGCAGCGCTTCCGGTTCGCCCTGGCGCAGTTCCAGCTCCAGCTCGCAGATTTCCTCTTCCGCCTGGTCGGCGACCACCTTGCCGAGGTCGAGGGCGGCTTCCACCACCACCCTGGCCTTGCCGCGGCCCCAGGCGATTTCCGCCTTCTCGCGGACGAAATCGGTGGTGAAGATCGGCGCCAGATGGCTCTTGTCGAGATCGGCGAGGGCGGCGGGCCAGCACTGGTCGTCGAGCTTTGCCAGGTCCAGCTGCGGCAGGTCCAGCTGCCAGTCCCACTCGTTGCGCTCGGACAGGCCGGCGACGCTGTGGCCGCGGCCCTTGAGCGTCTGGATGTAGTGTTCGCCGTCGCGGCGCAGGCGCAGCGCGACCTTGGCCCGCGCCAGTTCGCGGGCGGGGGTGTCGTAGTACTGGTTGAACAGCTCGCGGCGTTCCCAGCCGGACTTGTTGCGTTTCTTCAGCAGCGGATGGTCGCGCAGGGCGGTGAGGGTCGCGCGGCTGGCGCGGAGCTTGATTTCGGTTTCTTTCTGCATGACAGGTTCCGGGCTGGGGGCGGTCGCGCCCCTGATAGCGTAGATGGCCCGCAGCGCGGTGGCGCTCGGGCGAAGCGGGGAGGTGGCTGCGGAGTGCCGCCTGCCGAGCCGCCGGGGAGGCGTAGTGTACAGGACAACGCCCCCGGGCGGCCGGGGGCGCGGCGTTTCAGTCGGCCTTGCCGACCTGGCTGGCGTCGGCCTGCGGCTGCAGGCGCAGGGTTTCCTCGTCCATGTAGGCGATGATCGCCTCGATGTCGCCGTCGCTCAGCAGCAGGTTGGGCATGGCCACCCGGTCGTACTGTTCGTAGAGCTGCAGGGCCAGCGGGTCCTTCTCCTTGAGCATGACGTCCGGCTCCTTGATCCAGCGGGTCAGCCAGGCGCGGTCGCGCACGCGGGTGACGCCGAGCAGGTCGGGGCCGATGTTGCGCAGCTCGCCGAGCTGGCCTTCCACCGGGCCGAGGCTGTGGCAGGAGTTGCAGCGGGTGCGGTAGAGCTGTTCGCCGGTGGACGGCGCGCGGATCTTCGGCGCGCTGGCGTAGTCGTTGCCGGCGGTGTTGAGGTGCTTCCAGTTCTGCAGGTTGTTGCCCAGCTTGTCGGCGAGGATGTAGGGGTTCTCGAAGGGCGAGACCTTGATCCACTGGTTGGTGTTCTGGTTGCCGATCACCACGCTGAGGCTGTGCTGGCTGAGCTTGGCGAGGTCCTCGTTGGGGGCGATCAGGCCGAGGCGGTCGCGCAGCAGGTTGATGTCGTCGACGTCGCCGGTGAAGAAGCGCCAGCCGGGGCCGATGTGGAATTTCTGCATGTATTCGCGGAGCCGTTCCGGCGTGTCGCTGACCGGATCGATGCTGATGGAATAGAAGTGCACCTCCTTGCCGAGGCGGTCGCCGAGCAGGTTCTGCACTTGGCGCAGGCGCGCGGTTTCCAGCGGGCAGGAGTCGCCGCAGCCGGTGAAGATGAAGTTGACCAGCACGACCTTGCCCTTGATCAGGTCGTCGAAGAAGCGCACCTTGCGGCCGTCCTGGTCGATCAGGCGCACGTTGGGGAAGTACTCGCCGTCCCAGGAGCCCGTCGCCTCCTCGCTCTGCTCGCCGTCGCCCTGCCGGGCCTGCCACGCCTGCCAGCCGCCGAACCCGACGGCCAGCAGCGCCGCCAGGCCGAGCGCGGCGAATGCGATCCCTCTGCTTCTTGTCATTGTCGTCGCTCCCTGTGGACTGCTCCGTATGGCAGCCGGGCCGCACCCCTCGCGGGGCCGGCCCGGCGCCTGTTCGCTACGTCAGTTGCCCGCCTGCGGACCCCGGCCGTCGCCGCTGTGGTAGGTCGGCAGGGCTGCGGAGGCCGCGTAGGTCACGCCGTCCCAGGTCGGCAGCGGAGTCGGCATCAGCTGCACCTGGCCAGGATGCTCTATGTCCCAGCGTAGCAGCATGGAGTTGTCCTCATGCTGGGTGTTGTGGCAGTGCTCGACGTAGGTTCCGGCGAACTCGCGGAAGTTGAGCGCCACCTCGACTTCCTCGCCGTTGTCGGGATCGTCGCCGCCCACCCGGTACACGTCCTTGCGCGCGCCCTGTTCCCACACCGGCGGTTTCCTGCCGTCGCGGGAGAGGATGATGCCTTCCTCGAAGTGAATGTGGACCGGATGCTCCCAGCCGTTGCCGCCGTTCTCGATCCTCCAGATCTCCAGCGTACCCGGCTTCGTCGGTGCTCCGCCCTCGGTCGGACCGCCGGCCAGTTGCACCCCGGCCGAAATGCGCCGCGGGTCCATGGCGAAGCCGAGGCCGCCGTCGGTCTTGATGGTCCAGGGCTGCTCGTCGGTGCCGTCGGACCGGCCGAAGATGAAGGTGCGGTGCCGGGCCTGGGCGAGCAGGGCCTTGTCGGCGTTGCGATCCAGCTTCAGCGGGATCATCACCTTGCCTTCCGGCTTGGCTGCCTTGCCCTTGGTCGCCGGCTTGGCCGGCTCGTAGTCCGCCGGATTCATCGCCAGGTCCTGGCCGTCGTACTGCTGCACGCGCAGCTGCAGGAAGATGCCGACGCCCGGGTCACCCTTGTCCCACTTGGTCTTGTCCGGCCGGTCGGCGTCCTTGAGCACCGCCTTGTAGTCCTCGGACAGCACCTCATCCAGCGGGATCGCCTCCTTGGTGCCCTTGCCGGTGTCGTGCTCCATCAGGTTGACGAAGTAGATCTTGTCGCCCGGCTTGATGCCGTTCTTGCCGAAGTTGACGACGATGTCGTAGCGCTCGGCGATGCCCTGTATCGGCAGGATGCCGAAGTTGTCCTTCAGGTCGCCGTTGCCGTTGAGATCCATGCTGCCGTCGAAGGGCACGGCGTGCTCCATGATGTTGCCGTCGTTGGCGATCATGTGGAACGGCACGCGGTCGTAGGTGATCTTCGAGGTCGGTCCCTTGAACTCGCCGCCCTTGCCCTGCACCTCCTTGACGATCGCCAGCTTGAAGTAGCGCGACACCGAACCGTTGAGAATGCGGAAACGGTAGCTGCGTGCGCGCACGTCCAGGTAGGGTTTCCAGGTCCAGTTGACGAGGATCTGGTCGCCGAGGAAGCCGTCGGTGTTGAACGGGTTGAACCACAGCTGGCCGTTGCGATCCCACGCCTTGTCCGCGATCAGCAGGTTGATGTCGTAGTCGCGGTTGCCCCACGCGCGCGCGGTGCCGCTGGGGAGGCGCAGGTTCGGGTCCTTGTCGTCGCCGGATGCCGGCGGGCCCTCGTAGCCGCGGTCGATGGCGCTGTAGTAGTTCATCATCGCGGCGTTGCCCTTGTAGACGTTCTGGGCGGTGAAATCCATCATGTGGTCGTGGTACCAGTGGGTACTCATGGTCTCCCGCCAGTCGCCGCGAATCTTGATCCGCCCGTTCTCGCACTGCTTCAGGCCCGGGTGCGCGTCGTTCACGTACAGCGTCTCGCCCGGTTCGCAGGGGAAGGCCGCGCGGTCGTCCTGCGCATCGGTGTTGATGCTGTCATAGCCGGCCAGCTGCAGCGGCCAGCGATAGTCGTAGTACTGCCCGGGGAAGAAGAAGGCGTTGGCGAAACCGTCGCTTTCCGCCGGGTTGTGGCCGTTGTGCTCGTGGGTGGTGATGGTGTGCAGGCCGAAGCCCATGTTCGCCGCGGGGTCGATCGGCAAGGCGTTGTAGTGGCGCATCACGATCGGCTGGCCGTAACGGGCCATCAGCAGCTTCGGTGGCATGGTGCCGTCGAAGGTCCATACCGACTTGTGGTCCTGGACCGGCATGTCCGGGTGGAAGCGCACGCCGATGCCCCTGGTGGTGCCGCGGACCTTGAACGCCGGGACCTTGCTGTCGCCGTCGAACTTGTAGGTGTCGTAGTACAGCCCGCCGGGCGCGAATTCGCCGCCGGCATAGCCGTGCAGCTGGTAGTGGTCGCGCGGGCCGTTGTTGACCCGGGCGCCGGCCTGCACGGTCTTGAACTCGCCCTGCGGGAAGAACTCGTTGTAGCGCTGGTGCGCCCAGCCCTGCCCCGGCGGCCGGCCCTCGGCCGGGGAGTACACGGCGCGCTTGAGGTAGTCGCCGATCTGCGGGGCCCAGGGGTTGGGATCGCGGTCGTTGGAGTATTCGGTGGGCGCCGGGTACAGCCCCGGATGGCTGAGGAAGGCATCCAGTTCGGTGCCCAGCGGGCCGCTGCGCGATATCACCGGGTCGAGTTCCGGCCCGCTGCCCGCAACGGGTTGCGGGAATCCGCCGGGGAACGGCTCGGGGTTGGATTCGTAGGGTTCCGGGCCGAACTCCTCGAACCGCAGCATCGACTGGCTGAACGGCTTGGCGCCGAACAGCGGGCTCGGCCGGCCATTGGTGGGAATCTTGAAGGAGGTCTGCGCGTTCTGCGGAATGGCGTTCTCCTTCAGCGGCGTCTTGCGGTCGCCTTCGAGGCCGTCGGGCAGTTCGAAGGAGCCGTGGTTGCCGTCCTCCGCGCCGGTCAGCAGGTACGCCAGCGGGTCGCTCGGCGGGTCGTTGTAGTGCGACGGGTCGTAGGAGGGCGGGTCGCCGAAGTAGTCCAGCGAGGTGGCCGCGGCGGCGACGGAAAGGCCCAGCAGGAGCAGTGTGCCGGGAACCACGTTGGATGCGCTGAGTTTCGAACGGGGCCTGCGCTCCGTGCTGTCTGTGCTAGGGGATGAATCCGCTGTCTCTGCCCTGGCGTTCCGGTGATGCAGTTTCATGTGACATCTCCATTGTTATCCCCCCCCGCGGAAAAACTCCCTGTAGGAAGAACCCTGGTGTGCCTGGAGCTTTCTTGTGCTGGTGCCCTGAGGCTCCACCGGGTTGTCACCGGGTCCGCCCGACGTTCACAACGTCCTGGCGGATTCGGCCGTTACGCTTCTGGACATCCGTAAGCCGTTGATTGCGAATGGCTTGCCTGCATTTTTCTGCGCTCAGTAACGTTTTGAATTGATTTTTAGTGTCGGCTATTTGACTTTTGCCCAGGCGAATGCAGTTTGCAATCACATTTTGTCAAATATTTGTTAATTGAGCTGCATTTTTTGATAGCACGTTGCTATTAACCAACAGAAAGTGATGATTAAATGCAAAAAAACGTGCAGGGATAGCAGGGGTGAGAAGGTGGGATTGGGCATGGATTGTCAATAAAATGACACGGCGGCGCCTCGCATCCGTATATGCGCCTGGCGGGAGTGGCTGTGGTTCCTTCCCCGGATTCAATGGGCGATCATGAAAAACCACCGATCCGGAGAAGCCCATGCCGCTGCCTTCCCTGAAAGAACGATTCGCCGCGCTGGTCGCCAGCCCTTCCGTGAGCTGTACCCAGGCGGCGCTGGACCAGTCCAACCGGCCGGTGGTGGAACTGCTCGCCGGCTGGCTGGGCGACCTGGGATTCGCCTGCGAACTCCAGGAAGTCGCCCCGGGCAAGTTCAACCTGCTCGCCAGCCTGGGTTCCGGCCCGGGCGGCCTGGTGCTGGCGGGTCATACCGATACGGTTCCCTGCGACGAAGCCCTGTGGAAAAGCGATCCGCTGCGCCTGGACGAGCGTGACGGCCGCTGGTTCGGCCTCGGCACCTGCGACATGAAAGGCTTCTTCGCGCTGGTCATCGAGGCTGCCCTGGGGCTACCTCTGCAACAGCTGCGCCAACCTCTGCTGATCCTCGCCACCTGCGACGAGGAAAGCTCCATGGCCGGCGCCCGGGCCCTTGCCGCAGCCGGGCGGCCGCTGGGGCGTGCGGCGGTGATCGGCGAGCCGACCAACCTGCGGCCGATCCGCCTGCACAAGGGCGTGATGATGGAGCGGGTGGAAATAGTGGGGAAAAGCGGGCATTCCTCCGACCCATCCCTGGGGAATAGCGCCCTGGAGGCGATGCACGCGGCGATCGGCGAACTGCTCGCGCTACGCGGGGAATGGCAGCTGAAGTACCGCAACCCGCAGTTCGGCGTGCCGCAGCCGACGCTCAACCTCGGCTGCATCCACGGCGGCGACAACCCCAACCGCATCTGCGGCCAGTGCGCCCTGGAATTCGACATCCGTCCGCTGCCGGGCATGCCGCCGGAGGCCCTGCGCGAGGCCATCCGCAACCGCCTGCAACCGCTGGGCGAGCGCTTCGGCGTGAGCATCGACTACCAGCCGCTGTTCCCCGCCGTGCCGCCCTTCGAGCAGGCCGCCGACACCGAGCTGGTGCGCCTCGCCGAGCGGCTCAGCGGACATTCGGCGGAAGCGGTAGCCTTTGGCACCGAAGCACCGTATCTTCAGCAGCTTGGTTGCGAGACGCTGGTGCTCGGCCCGGGCGACATCGCCTGCGCCCACCAGCCGGACGAGCACCTGGAGCTGGCGCGCATCACCCCCACGGTGGAACTGCTGCGCCAGCTGATCCGGCATTACTGCCTGTAAAGAGCCTGAACGAACCTTGGAGAGGAGAGCTTTGTCGATGTACATGCGACGACGATAACCGCGCCGCCCGCCGCACAGCGGCCGCACCGACAGAGCTTCCATTTCACCGCAGACAGGCTTCTTCGCACGATGTACGACTACGTCAACTGGTTACGTCACGCCTCCCCCTACATCAACGCCCACCGGGACCGCACCTTCGTGGTGATGCTGCCCGGCGACGGCGTGGATCATCCGAACTTCGGCAACATCGTCCATGACCTGGTGCTGCTGCACAGCCTCGGCGTGCGCCTGGTGCTGGTCCACGGCTCGCGTCCGCAGATCGAGGCGCGTCTGACCTCGCGCGGGCTGACCCCGCACTTCCACCGCGGCCTGCGGGTCACCGACGCGCCGACCCTGGAATGCGTGATCGACGCCGTGGGCAGCCTGCGCATCGCCATCGAGGCGCGCCTGTCGATGGACATGGCCGCCTCGCCGATGCAGGGCGCGCGCCTGCGCGTGGCCGCCGGCAACCTGGTCACCGCGCGGCCGATCGGCGTGCTCGACGGCGTCGACTACCACCACACCGGCGAAGTCCGGCGGATCGACCGCAAGGGCATCAACCGCCTGCTCGACGAGCGCAGCATCGTGCTGCTGTCGCCGCTCGGCTATTCGCCCACCGGGGAAATCTTCAACCTCGCCTGCGAGGACGTGGCCATGCGCGCGGCCATCGACCTCGACGCCGAGAAGCTGATCCTCTACGGCGCCGAGCGCGGCCTGATCGACGAGCGCGGCCGGCTGGTGCGCGAACTGCGCCCGCAGCAGGTGTCGCCGCACCTGGAGCGGCTGGGCACGAACTACCAGGCCGAGCTGCTCGACGCCGCCGCCCAGGCCTGCCGCGCCGGCGTGCCGCGCAGCCACATGGTCAGCTACGTCGAGGACGGCTCGCTGCTCACCGAACTGTTCACCCGCGACGGCGGCGGCACCCTGGTGACCCAGGAGCAGTTCGAACAGCTGCGCGAGGCCACCATCGAGGACGTCGGCGGCCTGCTCGAACTGATCCGCCCGCTGGAAGAGCAGGGCATCCTGGTGCGCCGCTCGCGCGAGGTGCTGGAGCGCGAGATCGAGCAGTTCACCATCGTCGAACGCGACGGCCTGATCATCGCCTGCGCCGCGCTCTACCCGATCGCCGACTCCGACGCCGGCGAACTGGCCTGCCTGGCGGTGAACCCGGAATACCGCCGCGGCGGCCGCGGCGACGAGCTGCTGGAACGCATCGAGGAACGCGCCCGGGCGATGGGCCTGAAGAACCTGTTCGTGCTCACCACCCGCACCGCCCACTGGTTCCGCGAGCGCGGCTTCCAGCCGAGCAGCGTCGAACGCCTGCCGGCGGCACGGGCGTCGCTGTACAACTACCAGCGCAATTCGCAGGTGTTCGAGAAGGGGCTCTGATAGCTCCGCCGTTGCGCATCGATGGCGGGTTGCACCCGCCCGCGGAACACAGGGGGGCAGCGAAACGTAGGGTGGATGGCGCTCTTCCATCCACCATTCCGGGGCCGCCTGCGCGGCCGTGGTGGATCGATGGAGCGTGATCCACCCTACGTACTGTTCGCGAGCAAGCTCGCTCCTACAGTTGTGCATCCCAGGACGCTCCTGCGTCCGCAATCACGGCGGATAACGCTGGCGCGTCATGCGCCCTGCGCGAAGGCCCGGCGGAACTGTAGGACGGGCGGGGACGCCTAGTCCATGCCCGCGACCTTAGGGCAGGTGCAACCCGCCCTAAGGCTCACACCCTGATCAACCCCAGGATGCTCGCCTGGTATGCCGCCACGAAGGTATCGAAATCCCCCTCCGGATGACGCTCCAGCTCGGCCTGTTCGGCCTGCGAGTTCTTCGCCAGCGTCTCGAAATGCGCCTCGTCCGCCGCCGCGAGCGGTTCGGCCCGGAACTGCTCCGCGTGCTCGCGGCTCCTGCGCAGGGCGAAGGCGGCGAAGCTCTCGCCGCGCTCGCGCATTTCCGCGAGGACCTGCGCCGATGGGGTGAGCGCCGGGTCGGCGACCTTCGCCCGCTGTTGCTCCAGGCTATGCCCGTGGGCGCCGTTGCCTTGGGCGCGGTCGAGCAGGGCGGCGATCGGGGCGATGCGCTCGAGCAGTTCGGCGGCCCAGTCGCGCAGCAATACGGACTGGCCGCCGCGCTGCAGGTGCAGGCCCGGCCGGCGGCCTTCCTTGACCACCTTGAGGAAGTTGTCGGTGCAGCTGTGGCATTCGCCGTCGGCCAGCAGCGGGCTGTCCTGCAATGCGCAATAGAGCAGGAAGGCGTCGAGGAAGCGCGCTTCCGGGGCGTCGATGCCCAGCGGCAGGAACGGGTTGATGTCCAGGCAGCGCGCCTCGACGTACTGCACGCCGCGCGACATCAGCGCCTGGATCGGCCGCTCGCCGGTGTAGGTGACGCGCTTCGGGCGGATGCTCGAGTAGTACTCGTTCTCGATCTGCAGCACGTTGGTGTTCAGTTGCAGCCATTCGCCGTCGCGCTTGGTGCCGATCTTCTCGTACGGCGGGTAGGCCGTGCCGACCGCCCGGCGCAGGCTCTCGATGTAGCTGTCGAGGTCGTTGTAGCAGGGCGTCAGGCCGGCCTGGGCGTTGTTCTGGTAGCCCAGGTCGCTCATCCGCAGGCTGGTGGCGTAGGGCAGGTACAGCGTGTGCTCGTCGAAGCTTTCCAGATGGTGCGGCCGCCCGCGCAGGAAGCCGGCGTCCAGCGCCGGCGAGGCGCCGAACAGGTACATCAGCAGCCAGCTGTAGCGGCGGAAGTTGCGGATCAGCGCGATGTAGTGGGCGGACTGGAAGTCGCGCAGCGTCTGGCTGCCGTCCTCGTGGCGCTGCAGCAGTTGCCAGAGCCCTTCCGGCAGCGAGAAGTTGTAGTGGATGCCGGCGATGCACTGCATGGTCTTGCCGTAGCGCAGCGCCAGGCCCTTGCGGTAGACGTACTTCAGCCGGCCGATGTGCGAGCTGCCGTAGCGGGCGATGGGAATGGTCTCCTCGTCCGGCAGGTCGCAGGGCATCGACGGACTCCACAGGTACTCGCCCTGCAGCCGCGAACTGGCGAAACGGTGGATCTTCGCCAGGCCGTCGAGGGTTTCCTCGACGCTGGTGGTGGCGGGCGTGATGAATTCCAGCAGCGCCTCGGAGTAGTCGGTGGTGATCTGCGGATGGGTCAGCGCCGAACCCAGTGCGCGCGGATGCGGGGTCAGGGCCAGCCTGCCCTGCTCGTCGACGCGCAGGCATTCGCGCTCGATGCCGTGCAGGCACCGGCTGAGCAGGGGCAGGTTGGCAGCCTCGCCGAGCAGGGCCAGGCGGCGGAAGAATTGGTCGCTCAAGTTGGGTAGTCCTTCTCGCGGCAGTCGCCCCACTATGGGGGTGGACCGGGCGGTCTACAAGAGGAAAGCATGCCGGCGTCGTCGCCTGGGCAAAGGGAGAAATGCCGATAGCCTAGTCGCGCGCGAGGCGCGGTGGAAGCGGGCGTCGCGGCGCGTGGCGATTTGGGATAAGCCTGCGCCGTTTTGGCCGAAAGGGCGCCTTTGGGCGCCCTTTCATTTCAAGTACGGATGAAGGTCGCCTGTGCCTTGGCCACCAGCTTTTCGCCCTGCCAGGTGTCCGCCTCGACCACCAGCGTGCGCCTGCTGGCGTTGAGCACCCAGGCGCGGCAGATCACCTCGCCGTCGCTGACCGGGCGGATGTAGTTGATCTTGCTCTCCAGGGTCACGCTCTGCGCCACGCCGCCGGACAGGCTGTGGCAGGCCTGGCCCATGGCGGTGTCGATCAGCGAGAACAGCGCGCCGCCGTGCAGCTTGCCGTGCACGTTGCGCAGGCCGTCGTGCATGTTCATGTGCACTTCGGCCTTGCCGTCCGCGGCCTGGACGATCTCCAGGCCGAGCAGTCGGCTGAAGGCGCTGCCGCCGGAAACATCGAGTTCTTCGGCCATCGGCTACTTCCTCAGCTGCTTGGCATTGGCGAACAGCGAGGCCATGGCGTTGTTCGCCGGCGGCGCCGACTGGCCGCGCGGAGCGCCACGCTCGCCACGCGGCTGGCCGCCCGGACGGCCGCCGCGCTGGCCTTCGATCTTCTCGCCGGGGGTGTCGCCCATGCGCATGGACAGGCCGACGCGGTTGCGCGGGATGTCCACTTCCATGACCTTGACCTTGACGATGTCGCCGGCCTTGACCACCTCGTACGGGTCCTTGACGAACTTCTCCGACAGCGCCGAGATGTGCACCAGGCCGTCCTGGTGGACGCCGATGTCGACGAAGGCGCCGAAGTTGGTGACGTTGGTCACCACGCCTTCCAGCACCATGCCCGGCTTGAGGTCCTTGAGGCTTTCCACGCCTTCCTGGAACTCGGCGGTCTTGAACTCCGGACGCGGGTCGCGGCCGGGCTTGTCGAGTTCCTTGAGGATGTCGGTGACGGTCGGCAGGCCGAAGTGCTCGTCGGTGAACTTCTTCGGATCGAGGCGCTTGAGGAAGCCCGAATCGCCGATCAGCGAGCGGATGTCGCGGCCGGTGTCTGCGGCGATGCGCTGCACCAGCGGATAGGTTTCCGGGTGCACCGCGGAGGCGTCCAGCGGGTTGTCGCCGTTCATCACGCGGAGGAAGCCGGCGGCCTGCTCGAAGGTCTTCTCGCCGAGGCGGCTGACCTTCTTCAGCTCGTCGCGGGTCTTGAAGGCGCCGTTGGCATCGCGGTGCGCGACGATGTTCTGCGCCAGGGTGCCGTTGAGGCCGGAAATGCGCGCCAGCAGGGCGGCGGAGGCGGTGTTCACATCCACGCCCACGGCGTTCACGCAGTCCTCGACCACCGCGTCCAGGCTGCGCGCCAGCTTCAGCTGGGACACGTCGTGCTGGTACTGGCCGACGCCGATGGACTTCGGCTCGATCTTCACCAGCTCGGCCAGCGGGTCCTGCAGGCGGCGGGCGATGGAGACGGCGCCGCGCAGGGAGACGTCCAGGTCCGGGAATTCCTTCGCCGCCAGCTCGGAGGCGGAATACACCGACGCGCCGGCCTCGCTGACCATGATCTTGGTGCACTTCAGCGCCGGGTATTTCCTGATCAGCTCGGCGGCCAGCTTGTCGGTCTCGCGGCTGGCGGTGCCGTTGCCGATGGCGATCAGTTCCACGTTGTGCTTGGCGCACAGCGCGGCGAGCACGGCGATGGTCTGGTCCCACTGGTTCTTCGGCTGGTGCGGGTAGACGGTGGCGGTATCCAGCAGCTTGCCGGTGGCGTCGACCACGGCGACCTTCACGCCGGTACGCAGGCCCGGGTCGAGGCCGAGGGTGGCGCGCGGGCCGGCCGGGGCGGCCAGCAGCAGGTCGTGCAGGTTGCGCGCGAAGACGCTGATCGCCTCGTCCTCGGCCTTGTCGCGCAGCTCGCCGAGCAGGTCGGTTTCCAGGTGGGTGTAGAGCTTGACCTTCCAGGTCCAGCGCACCACTTCGCCCAGCCACTTGTCGGCGGCGCGGCCCTGGTTACTGATGCCGAAGCGCTCGCCGATCATCACTTCGCACGGATGCACGGTGCCCGGCAGCTCCTCGCCGACCTTCAGCGATGCACTCAGCACGCCCTCGTTGCGGCCGCGGAAGATCGCCAGGGCGCGGTGCGACGGGGCGTTCTTCAGCGGCTCGTCGTGCTCGAAGTAGTCGCTGAACTTGGCGCCTTCGGTTTCCTTGCCGGGAATCAGGCGGGCGGTCAGGGTGGCGTTGTCCTTCATGAACACGCGCAGGCGGTCGAGCAGGGTGGCGTCCTCGGCGAAGCGCTCCATGAGGATGTACTTGGCGCCTTCCAGCACGGCCTTGATGTCGGCGTAGCCCTTCTCGGCATCGACGAAGCGCGCGGCTTCGGTTTCCGGGGTCAGGGTCGGGTCGGCGAACAGGGCATCGGCCAGTTCGCCGAGGCCGGCTTCCAGGGCGATCTGGCCCTTGGTGCGGCGCTTCTGCTTGTACGGCAGGTAGAGGTCTTCCAGGCGGGTCTTGGTGTCGGCCAGTCTGATCTCGCGGGCCAGTTCCGGGGTCAGCTTGCCCTGTTCCTCGATGCTGGCGAGGATCGCCACGCGGCGCTCGTCCAGTTCGCGCAGGTAGCGCAGGCGCTCTTCGAGCATGCGCAGCTGGGTGTCGTCGAGGCTGCCGGTCACCTCTTTGCGGTAACGGGCGATGAACGGAACGGTGGAACCTTCGTCGAGCAGGGCGACGGCGGCGGCGACCTGTTGCGGGAGAACGCGGCCGGAGGGCAGTGCGGAGAGCTCTTCGGCGATACGGGTGTTGATGCTGTCCATGAATCCACCTGGCAATGCAGAATCGAAAACGGGCCCTGTAGACAACGGCCCGCCGCAAAAGCGCGGCATTATACCCGCCACGTTTCGCCGCAGCGCCCGCTCGGTCGGGGAAAAATCTGCTAACAATGGATGGGCCGGGCGACCCGGTGTCTGGGCGATAATGCCCGCCTGTCCCGATTCCTGGAGTTTCCATGTCGAATCCTGCCCCCCTGCCGGAAGGCGAAAAGATCCTCGTGGTCGACGACGATGCGCGCCTGCGCCGCCTGCTGGAGCGCTTCCTCGACGAGCAGGGCTATCGCGTGCGCGCGGTGGAAAGCACCGAACAGATGGACCGCCTGCTGGCTCGCGAGCTGTTCCAGCTGGTGGTGCTCGACCTGATGATGCCCGGCGAGGACGGCCTGTCCGCCTGCCGCCGGCTGCGTGAGCAGGGCAACCAGATCCCGATCATCATGCTCACCGCCAAGGGCGACGAGAGTAGCCGCATCCAGGGCCTGGAGCTGGGTGCCGACGACTACCTGGCCAAGCCGTTCAACCCGCGCGAACTGCTGGCGCGGATCAAGGCCGTGCTGCGCCGCCAGGCGCCGCTGGTGCCGGGCGCGCCGGCCGGCGAGGATGAGGTGGTGACCTTCGGCGACTACGCGCTGCACCTGGCCACCCGCGAGCTGAAGAAGGGCGACGAGGTGAACATGCTCACCACCGGCGAGTTCGCCGTGCTCAAGGCGCTGGTGCAGCACGCCCGCGAGCCGCTGACCCGCGACAAGCTGATGAACCTCGCCCGCGGCCGCGAGTGGGATGCCCTGGAGCGTTCCATCGACGTGCAGATCTCGCGCCTGCGGCGGATGATCGAGCCCGATCCGTCGAAGCCGCGCTACATCCAGACGGTGTGGGGCGTGGGCTATGTGTTCGTGCCGGATGGTTCGACGAGAAAATGATCTCTTGTAGGAGCGAGCTTGCTCGCGAATATTCCAGAGAGGTTCGCGAGCAATGACTAGGCGTCCCCCTCGCTCCTACGATTCACCCGGACCCCGCACTTGAAAACTCCCCTCTGGTTCCCGCAAAGCTTCTTCGCCCGCACCCTGTGGATGGTGCTGATCGTCGTGCTGTTCTCCAAGGCGCTGACGCTGGTCTACCTGCTGATGAACGAGGACATGCTGGTCGACCGCCAGTACAGCCACGGCGCGGCGCTGACCGTGCGCGCCTACTGGGCGGCGGACGAGGACTCGCGGGTACGGATCGCCGAATCCGCCGGGCTGAAATGGGCCTCCCACGAGCAGGGCCAGCCGGAGGAACACCACTGGCCGTACACCGAGATCTTCCAGCGGCAGATGCGCATGGAGCTGGGGCCGGACACCGAGACCCGCCTGCGCATCCACCATCCGTCGATGCTCTGGGTCCACGCGCCGAACCTCGGCGAGGGCTGGATCGGCGTGCCGCTCTACCCGCACCCGCTGCGCGGCCAGCAGATCTGGAGCGTGCTCGGCTGGTTCCTCGGCATCGGCCTGCTGTCCACCGCCGCCGCGTGGATCTTCGTGCGCCTGCTCGGCCAGCCGCTCAAGCGCCTGGTCTTCGCTTCCCGCGAGTTCGGCAAGGGGCGCAGCGTGCGCCTGGTGCTGGGGCCGGAAATCCCCAGCGAGATGGCCGAGGTGTACCGCGCCTTCAACCAGATGGCCGAGGACGTCGAACAGGCCGGCCGTGAGCGCGAACTGATGCTCGCCGGCGTCTCCCATGACCTGCGCACGCCGCTGACGCGCATGCGCCTGTCGCTGGAGCTGATGCCGGAAAGCGAGCGCGAGATGGTCGACGACATGGTGCGCGACATCGAGGACATGGACGCCATCCTCGACCAGTTCCTCGCCTTCATCCGCGACGGCCGCGACGAGCCGGTGGAGATCGGCGACCTCAACGAGCTGGTGCGCGAGGTGGCGGCGCCGTTCAACCAGGGCGAGGAGCGCGTGCGCCTGAGCCTGGAGCCGCTGCCGGAATTCCCGCTGCGCCGGGTGTCGATGAAGCGCCTGCTCGGCAACCTGATCGAGAACGCCCTCAACCACGGCGGCAGCGGCGTCGAAGTGGCCGCCCACGTCGCCGGCGACGGCGGCGCGCCCTACGTGGTGCTGAGCGTGCTCGACCGCGGCGCCGGCATCGACCCGCAGGAACTGGGCGAGGTCTTCAACCCCTTCATCCGCGGCGACAAGGCCCGCGGCGGCAAGGGCACCGGGCTCGGCCTGGCGATCGTCAAGCGCATCGCCGCGCAGCACGGCGGCAGCGTCGAACTGCGCAACCGCGAGGGCGGCGGCATGGAGGCGCGGGTCTGCCTGCCGCTGGGGCTGATGCTGCCGCGGGGAGCGGCGTAAGAGGCGACACTGCCTGTAGGAGCGGGCCATGCCCGCGACCCGCAGGTGCCGTGTCTCTACCCGTGGGGGCAAGGCCAGTAGTAGGGTGGATCACGCTCCATCGATCCACCTCGGCCGCGCAGGCGGCCCCGCAATGGTGGATGGAAGAGCGCCATCCACCCTACGGTTCGCTGACCTCCTGTGTTTCGCAAGGGCGGGTGAAACCCGCCGACGTTGCGGAATTCCCGCTCAGCCCTTGCCCTTGGTCCGCGCCAGGTGCGGCCCGCCGTTCTTCTCCAGGTACTCGATGATCACCGCGGCGATGTCCTTGCCGGTGGTGGTCTCGATGCCTTCCAGCCCCGGCGAGGAATTCACCTCCATCACCAGCGGGCCGTGGTGCGAGCGCAGGATGTCCACCCCGGCGACGTTCAGGCCCATCACCTTCGCCGCGCGGATGGCGGTCATGCGTTCTTCCGGGGTGATCTTGATCAGGCTGGCGCAGCCGCCGCGGTGCAGGTTGGAGCGGAATTCGCCGGGCTTGGCCTGGCGCTTCATCGCGGCGATCACCTTGTCGCCGACCACGAAGCAGCGGATGTCGGCGCCGCCGGCTTCCTTTATGTACTCCTGCACCATGATGTTGTGCTTCAGCCCCATGAAGGCCTCCAGCACCGACTCGGCGGCCTTCTCGGTTTCCGCCAGCACCACGCCGACGCCCTGGGTGCCTTCCAGCAGCTTGATCACCAGCGGTGCGCCGCCGACCATCTCGATCAGGTCCGGCACGTCGTCCGGCGAGTGGGCGAAGCCGGTGATTGGCAGGCCGATACCCTTGCGCGACAGCAGCTGCAGCGAGCGCAGCTTGTCCCGCGAGCGGGCGATGGCCACCGATTCGTTGAGCGGGAACACGCCCATCATCTCGAACTGGCGCAGCACGGCGCAGCCATAGAAGGTCACCGAGGCGCCGATCCGCGGGATCACCGCGTCGAAGTCTTCCAGCGGCTTGCCGCGGTAGTGGATCTGCGGCTTGTGGCTGGTGATGTTCATGTATGCGCGCAGGGTGTCGATCACGACCATTTCATGACCGCGCGCGCGGCCGGCCTCCACCAGGCGATGGGTGGAATACAGACGCGGATTGCGCGACAGCACGGCGATTTTCATTGAGCACCTGAATGAGAGGCGGGAACGACTATGAGGGGTTTGTCCTGTACGTAGGTCAGGCCCGGATTGACCACCAGCTGGCCCTGCACCAGCGCCCTGGAGCCCAGCAGCACGCGGTAGCGCATGCTCTTGCGGCAGGCCAGGGTGAATTCCACCGGCCAGATGCGGTCGCCCAGCGCCAGGCTGGTGCGGATCACGTAGCGGGTCTGGCTCTGGCCGTTGGAGCTCTTGATGGTCTTCATCGTCACCAGCGGCGCCTCGCAGCGGTGGCGGCGCTGCACCTGGGTGCCGAGGTGGGCGGTGAAACGCACCCAGGGATGACCATCGCGATGGAAGGGCACGATCTCGCTGGCATGCAGGCAGGATGTGCTGGCGCCGGTATCGATCTTCGCGCGCAGGCCCACCATGCCCAGTTCGGGGAGTGCGATCCACTCGCGCAAGCCGATCACGGAGAGGTGGTCGAAGGTCTTCAAGGAAGTTATTCCGGGCGGTTTGGCGGCATTCTAGCAGGGCGATCGACGCCCGCCAGCGGGCTCCCGGAAGAGTAGACTGAAGCCTTCAACGGCCAGGAATCCCGATTGTGAGCGACAAAGATGACGACAAGGTGCGCCTGGACAAATGGCTGTGGGCGGCGCGCTTCTACAAGACCCGCGCGCTGGCCAAGGAGGCCATCGAGGGCGGCAAGGTGCACCACCGCGGCGAGCGCTGCAAGCCGGGCAAGGAGCCGAAGATCGGCGACGAGTACGTGATCCGCACCGGCTTCGACGAACGCACCGTGGTGGTCAGGGCGCTGTCGGCGGTACGCCGTGGCGCGCCGGAAGCGCAGCTGCTCTACGAGGAAACCGTCGAGAGCATCCGCCGCCGCGAGGAAGCCGCCGCGATGCGCAAGGCTGGCGCCCTCGGCCTGCAGACCGACGGCCGGCCGAGCAAGAAACAGCGCCGGCAGCTGTTCAGTTTCCGCGATCAGGGGTAGGTGCGGACCTTGTAGGAGCGAGCTTGCTCGCGAACAAATCGTCCCGGCGGAACAAACACAGTGCCGTAGGATGGGTTGAGCGCAGCGATACCCATGCGGCCTGATCAGGCCGCAACCACACTCAACCGGTTAACCAGCGGCACCTTCGCCAGCACCCCGAACAACGGCGCTGTCAGCCGCATCAGGCCATCGCTGGCCCATGCCGCGAACGGCGTGAAGCAGCCCCAGGCCAGCGTCACCAATGCCATCTGCATGCCGCCAACGTAGTCGTCCTGCCCCCAGTGCGCGCCGGTCACCAGCCGCGGCAGCATGAACAGCAGCGCCAGGCCCCAGATCACCAGCCATTGCCACGCCGAACGGGCGAACAGGGTGAGGAACAGCGCCCAGAGCAGCAGCACCGAGGCGTGGTCGCCGGGGAAGCTGCGCATCGACTGGTCCTTGATCGCGAACGGCGTGTCTTCCCAGGCGGGGAACAGCTCGCTCAGGTGCACGTCGTCGGCGACATAGGTGGAAATGCTCTCGTGCTGCCAGCCCAGGTGGTGCGCCAGCCTGGCGTAGAGGAAGCGCACCGCGACCAGCAACAGCAGGTTGGCGAGGAAGCCGAAGGTCGCGGCGCGCACCTGGGCGGCCCTGAAGACCCAGTCGCCGCGGATCAGCAGGGACAGCAGGATCAGCCCGACCAGCAGGTCGAACGGCCGCGTGCTGGCGATCGCCCAGGCGGTGCGCCAGATCCCGTTCGTCGCCAGCGGCGCATTGAGGGTGTCGAACAGGCTGAAGTCGAAGCCGTCCATCAGCGCGCGGGCGGGCGTCCACAGCCAGAGGCCCAGCAGCCCCAGGACCAGCAGGTGGCAGGCGATGAAGGGGCGCCAGGACCAGGTGGCTTGGAACGGTGTGGCTTTATCCATAAAATCTACATCCCCCTTCCCGATCTCGAATTCAGCCGGATGCTGCAAGGCGCGCTTTATAGGCCTTTGTCACCGGCTTGTCATTTTCATCCAGCAGCGTTGTGCCAAGCATGTCCCAGATCGACCAATCCCAGCGTTTCCTCTTCGACAACACCGATGTCCGCGGTGAAATGGTCGAGCTCGAACGCAGCTATGCCGAAGTCCTGGCCAAGCATCCCTACCCGCAACCGGTGGCGCAGCTGCTCGGCGAGATGCTGGCGGCGGCCGCGCTCCTCTGCGGCACCCTCAAGTTCGAAGGACTGCTGATCCTGCAGGCGCGTTCCAGCGGCGCGGTCCCGCTATTGATGGTGGAGTGCTCCAGCGAGCGCGAAGTGCGCGGCCTGGCCCGCTACGACGCCGAGCTGATCGGCGACGCCGCCGGCCTGCACGAGCTGATGCCGGACGGCGTGCTGACCCTCACCGTCGACCCGCGCAAGGGCAAGCGCTACCAGGGCATCGTGCCGCTGGAGGGTGCGACCCTGGCCGACTGCCTGTCCGGCTACTTCGCCACCTCCGAGCAGCTGCCCACGCGCTTCTGGCTCAGCGCCGACAACCGCCGCGCCCGCGGTCTGCTGCTGCAGCAGCTGCCGGCCGATCGTCTGAAGGACGCCGAGGCCCGCGCCGCCAGTTGGCAGCACGTCACCACCCTGGCCGACACCCTGACCGTCGAGGAACTGCTGGCGCTGGACAACCAGACCCTGCTGCACCGCCTTTATCACGAGGAAGACGTGCGCCTGTTCGAGCCGAACGCGCTGCAGTTCCACTGCAGCTGCTCCCGCGAGCGTTCGGCCAACGCTCTGGTCAGCCTCGGCCACGAGGATGCCGAACGGCTGCTCGAGGAGCATGATGGTGAGGTGATAGTGGATTGCCAGTTCTGCAATCAGCGCTATCGCTTCGACAGCAGCGACGTCGCCCAGCTGTTCGCCGGCGGCGGCAGCCAGGCGCCGTCGCAGACGCGCCATTGAGCGCGACTATCGGGTCGATAGCCGCACAGTCGTTATCGCGTCCGGATCAGAGGCTGCCAATTTATGATGCATTTCTGGCATACTCCCGCGACT
This sequence comes from Pseudomonas jinjuensis, assembly GCF_900103845.1. Taxonomy (GTDB): domain Bacteria; phylum Pseudomonadota; class Gammaproteobacteria; order Pseudomonadales; family Pseudomonadaceae; genus Pseudomonas; species Pseudomonas jinjuensis. The sequence goes on along the minus strand of NZ_FNIJ01000012.1, from coordinate 110,136 downwards.
TTTTTCCGCTGTAGTGAGCTTTTCACGTCACTACGCAAAGTTTGGAGGACTCGGCCTCTGGCCGATGGGGACCCACATGACGCAAGCCAATAAAGCCGTTTACACCGATCTCAGCGTTGCCCAACTGGTCGAGGAAGCCATTCGCCGCGGCGAAGGCGAGCTGGCCGACAACGGCGCGCTGGTGGTGCGCACCGGCCATCGTACCGGCCGCTCTCCTGTCGACCGCTTCATCGTCGAAGAGCCGGGCAGCAAGGACTCCATCGCCTGGGGCGCGATCAACCGCCCGTTCCCGGCCGACAAGTTCGACGCCCTGTGGGACCGCGTCGAGGCCTTCAACAACGCCCAGGATCATTTCGTTTCCCACGTCCATGTAGGCTCCGCCGAGGATCACTACCTGGCCGTCAGGATGACCACCGGCACCGCCTGGCAGAACCTGTTCGGCCGTGCGCTGTTCATCGAGCCGGAGCAGTACAACCCGGCCGGCCGCGAAGAGTGGCAGGTCCTCAACGTCGCCAACTTCGAGTGCGTGCCCGAGCGTGACGGCACCAACTCCGACGGCTGCGTGATCCTCAACTTCGCCCAGAAGAAGGTGCTGATCGCCGGCATGCGCTACGCCGGCGAGATGAAGAAGGCCATGTTCGGCGTGCAGAACTACCTGCTGCCGGAGAAGGACGTGCTGCCGATGCACTGCGCCGCCAACATCGGCGAAGACGGCGACGTCACCCTGTTCTTCGGCCTGTCCGGCACCGGCAAGACCACCCTGTCCGCCGACGAAAGCCGCTACCTGATCGGCGACGACGAGCACGGCTGGGGCGAGGGCGTGGTGTTCAACATCGAGGGTGGCTGCTACGCCAAGTGCATCGACCTGTCCGAGAAGAACGAACCGGTGATCTGGAAGGCCATCAAGTTCGGCGCCGTGCTGGAAAACGTCGTCCTCGACGACAACCGCACCCCGGACTACGCCGATGACAGCCTGACCCAGAACTCCCGCGCCGCCTATCCGCTGGAGCACGTCGAGAAGCGTTCGGAAGCCAACCTGGGCGGCGAGCCCAATGCGGTCATCTTCCTGACCTGCGACCTGACCGGCGTGCTGCCGCCGGTGTCGATCCTGAACAACGAGCAGGCTGCCTACCACTTCCTGTCCGGCTACACCGCGCTGGTCGGCTCCACCGAAATGGGCTCCGGCGGCGGCATCAAGTCGACCTTCTCCACCTGCTTCGGCGCGCCGTTCTTCCCGCGTCCGGCCGGTGTCTACGCCGAACTGCTGATCAAGCGCATCAAGTCCTTCGGCTCCAAGGTCTACCTGGTCAACACCGGCTGGACCGGCGGCGGCTACGGCGTCGGCAAGCGCTTCAACATCCCGACCACCCGCGCGGTGATCTCCGCGATCCAGAGCGGCGCCCTGGTCGGCGCGGAAACCGAGCACCTGGACATCATCAACCTGGACGTGCCGAAGGCCGTTCCGGGCGTCGAGACCGTCCTGCTCAACCCGCGCAACACCTGGGCCGACCAGAACGCCTACGATGAAGCTGCGCGCGGCCTGGCTGCCAAGTTCATCGAGAACTTCAAGAAGTTCGACGTCTCCGACGCCATCAAGAACGCCGGCCCGCAGCTGTAAGCGAGCCCGTTCTTCGAAAGAGCCGCCTTCGGGCGGCTTTTTCATTTGCGTACCCGCAGGAATTCGATCATTCCGATCGATAGATTCGAATGAAGCCGGTAGTGCCTGCGCGTACGATGTCGGCTTTTTGCGACCAGAAAAAGGAATGCCTCCATGCATATCGATGACGCCATCCGCACCCGCCGCGCCGTGAAGCTCTACGATCCGCAATTCGCATTGAGCCGCGAGGAGAAGGACGAACTGCTGCAACTGGCGATGCTCGCGCCATCCGCCTACAACCTGCAGCCGGTGCGCTTCGTCGAGGTCAGCGATCCCGAACTGCGCGCGCAGATTCGCGCCGCGGGCAATGACCAGGCGCAGATGACCGACGCCTCGATGCTGGTGGTGGTCTGCGCCCAGGTCGACAGCTGGGAGAAGGATGCCCAGCGTGTCTGGGAAGGCGCGCCGCAGCCGGTGCGCGACTACATGGACGGCGCCATCGACGCCTACTACCGCGGCAAGCCCCAGGTGCAGCGCGACGAAGCCCTGCGCAGCTGCGGCCTCAGCGCCCAGACCCTGATGCTCGCCGCCCGCGGCAAGCGCCTGGATTCCTGCCCGATGGTCGGCTTCGACTTCGAGGCGGTGGGCAAGCTGATCAACCTGCCGGAAAACCACGTCATCGGCCTGATGATCGCCATCGGCAAGCGGGCCGCCGAAGCCAGGCCGCGGGTCGGCAAGCTGGCCATCGACGAAGTGGTGATCCGCGACCGTTTCTGAGGAGGCTTTGCAGGAGCACCTGCGACGTGCCAGAAACGTAGGGTGGATGAGGCTCTTTTCATCCACCATCGCGGGGCCGCATGCGCGGCCATGGTTTCGACCGGCACCCCATCACCAGGGGTAGCACCGGATCGCGAGCAAGCTCGCTCCTACAAAAGCATGCGTTCCGTAGGGCGGGTGTAACCCGCCACCGTTCCGACAGATGCCAACCGGTAGCCACTTCCATGCGCCGGGCGTCCGTAGGATGACCGGGCCATACAATGGTCAACGGAGTGACTCCCATGCATGACACCCTCGAACGCGTCTTCGGCTACCGCCAGTTCCGCCCCGGCCAGGAGGCGGCGATCCGCGCCGTACTGGCCGGACGATCGGCGGCGGCGATCTTTCCCACCGGCTCCGGCAAGTCGCTGTGCTACCAATTGCCGGCGCTGCAGTTGCCACACCTGACCCTGGTGGTTTCGCCCCTGCTGGCGCTGATGCAGGACCAACTGGCCTTCCTCGCCCGGCACGGCATTCCCGCCGCCAGCATCGACTCGGCGCAAGGCCGCGAGCAGACCGCCGAGGTGATGCGGCGCGCCCGCTCCGGCGAGCTGAAGGTGCTGATGATTTCCGTCGAGCGCCTGAAGAACGAACGCTTCCGCCACTTCATCGCCCAGGTGCCGATTTCCCTGCTGGTGGTGGACGAGGCGCACTGCATCTCCGAATGGGGGCACAACTTCCGCCCCGACTATCTCAAGCTGCCGGATTACCAGCGCCAGTTCGGCATTCCCCAGGTGCTGCTGCTGACGGCTACCGCCACGCCCGCGGTGATCGCCGACATGCAGGCGAAGTTCGCCATCGCCGCGGAGGACGTGATCACCACCGGCTTCTACCGGCCCAACCTGAACCTGCTGGTCGAACCCGTGCAGGGCGGTGCCAAGCTGCGCCGGCTGGTGGAATGGCTGGGCGCGCGAGCGGGACAGCCGAGCATCGTCTACGTGACCCAGCAGAAGACCGCCGAGGAGATCGCCGGGCAGCTGGCGCAGCGCGGCATCCCCGCCTGCGCCTACCACGCCGGCATGGCCCATGAGCAGCGCGAGTCGATCCAGCGGCAGTTCATGGAGGGCCGGCTGAACTGCATCGTCGCCACCATCGCCTTCGGCATGGGCATCGACAAGAGCGACATCCGCAACGTCGTGCATTTCGACCTGCCGAAATCCATCGAGAACTACAGCCAGGAGATCGGCCGCGCCGGGCGCGACGGCAAGCCCTCCGACTGCCTGGTGCTGGCCAACCGCGACAGCCTCAACGTGCTGCAGAACTTCGTCTACGGCGACACCCCGGAGCGCGACGGCATCCGCTGCGTGCTCGACGAACTGGCCGGCGCGCCGGGCGGCGAATGGGAACTGACCCTCACCGGGCTGTCCGACCAGAGCAACATCCGCCCGCTGCCGCTGAAAACCCTGCTGGTGCAACTGGAGCTGCGCGGAATCATCGCCCCACGCTACGCCTATTTCGCCGAGTACCGCTTCAAGTACCTGCTCGAACCGGAAAGCCTGCTGGCGAAGTTCGACGGCGAGCGGCGGCAGTTCGTCGAGGCCATAGTCGCCAGTTCGAAACGCGCGCGGACCTGGTGCACCGTGGATTTCGACGGCCTGTACAGCCAGCACCGGGCCGAGCGCGCGCGGGTGGTGAAGGCGCTGGACTTCTTCCAGGAGAGGGGCTGGATCGAGCTGGAGAGCAAGCAGATGACCGAGGTCTATGCGCGCCTGCGCGACGGCTTCGACATCGACGAACTCAGCGGCGAGTTGCACGCCTATTTCAAGCGCCACGAAGACAGCGAGATCGCGCGGATCGAGGCCATGCTCGCGCTGTTCGCCAGCGAGGAATGCCTGAGCCAACGCCTGGCGCGCTATTTCGGCGACGGGAATGCGCCGCAGCACTGCGGACATTGCTCGGTGTGCGCTGGTCAGATCGCCCGGTTGCCGGAAGCGCAGGCCCTGGCGGAGCCTTCCAGGGCGCAGTTGCAGGGCCATACCGCGGCATTCGTCCAGCGGCATACCGAGCTGCGCGGCACGGCTCCGGGAGCGGAATGTCTGACGCGGTTCCTCTGCGGGATCGGTTCGCCGCTGTTCACCCGCATGCGGGCGCGTAGCATCGAGGGGTTCGCCGCGCTGGAAGACTATCCGTACGCCACGGTGCGGCGCTGGGTCGAGGCGCTGTGCTGAGCGTCAGAGGCCCGGCGAAATGCCGGGCCTCGTCCTTGCGTCAGCTGCGCTCCCACACCTCGAAGGCATGGGCTGGCGATTCGTCGGTCGCCACGTGCTCGATGCTGGAAGCCAGATGCCAGTTCGCTTCCAGCTCGGGGAACCAGGCGTCGCCCTCCGGCTGCAGGGCGATGCGGGTGAGATAGAGGCGCTCGGCCAGCGGCTGCGCCTGCGTATAGAGCTGGGCGCCGCCGATCAGCATCAGTTCGTCGACGCCCTGTTCCCGGGCCCAGGCATCGGCGCGCTGCAGCGCTTCTTCCAGCGAGGGGAAGACTTCCGCGCCTTCCAGGGCGAGGCCGGGCTGGCGGCTGACCACCAGGTTGAGCCGGCCGGGCAGCGGGCGGCCCAGCGAGTCCCAGGTCTTGCGGCCCATGATGATCGGCTTGCCGAGGGTCATGGCCTTGAAGTGCCTGAGGTCCGTCGGCAGGTGCCAGGGCATGCGGTTGTCGAGGCCGATCACGCGGTTTTCCGCGAGGGCGGCGATCATGGCGAGGGGGAGTCGGGTCGGTTTCATGGGCGCGAGGATAGTCAGGCCGCGGCCCTGCCGGCAAGGCATCCGTGAAGGCACGCCGTTCAGCGGTTATGCTCTGCGCTGGGATTGCCGACGAGACCGCGTGTGACTGCCTCCCCCATTTCCGAACCCCGTCCCGATCTTCACGCCCTCTGGCTGGCCGAGGCACTGCGCCTGCGCGAGGAACAGGCCGGCGCGCTGGAGGACAGCGAAGCCTGTCGCCAGGCCCTGGTCGCCGGCGGCTCGCTGCAGCGACGCATCCTCGTCCGCGCGGAAGATCTCGCCCGCCGCGACGGCCTCGACAGCGCCCAGCGCGCCTGGCGCCAGGGTGCGCATCTGGCCCTGTGGATAATGCTGGCGCTGGCCCTGCTCAGTGGCGGCGGACTGGCCCTGGCCGCGCTCGGTGACGGGCAGCGGCCGGTCAATGTGTTCTGGGCGCTGGCCAGCCTGCTCGGCCTCGACCTGCTGATGCTGGCCGGCTGGGCCATCGGCTTCTTCGCCGGCGGCGAGGCGGCCGGGGCGTTGGGCCGGCTCTGGCTGTGGCTGAGCGGCAAGCTGTCCCGCGATGCCCGCGCCGCGCAACTGGCGCCGGCGCTGCTGGTGCTGTTCGGCCGCCAGGGCCTGACGCGCTGGGCGCTCGGCCTGCTGGTCCACGGCCTGTGGACGGTCGCGCTGCTCGCTGCCCTCGGCGTGCTGCTGGCGCTGCTGGCGACGCGGCGCTACGGCTTCGTCTGGGAAACCACCATCCTCGGCGGCGACACCTTCGTCCTGCTCACCCAGACCCTTGGCGCGCTGCCGGCGCTGCTCGGCTTCCCCGTGCCGGACAGCGAACTCATCCGTGCCAGCGGCGATGCCGCACTGACCAGCGAAGCCGCGCGCCACGCCTGGGCCGGCTGGCTGGTGGGCATCCTGCTGGTGTATGGCGTGCTGCTGCGCCTGGGTCTCTGGCTGCTCTGCCTGTGGCGCTGGCAGCGCGGCCGCGCGCGGCTCGGCCTGGACCTCTCGCTGCCCGGCTACAGCCTGCTGCGCGAACGGCTGATGCCGGCCAGCGTGCGCCTGGGCGTCAGCGATGCGGCGCCAGATGCGCTGGTCGAACCGCAGCCGCAAGCGCCCGCTGCCAGTGCGGACGGCGCCGTGCTGGTGGCCATCGAACTGGACGACCGCATGGCCTGGCCGCCGACGCTGCCCCAGGGCGTGGCGGACGCCGGCAACCTCGACGACGGCGCCCAGCGCCGCCGCCTGCTGGAGCAGCTCACCCGCTACCCGCCGGCGCGCCTGGCAATTGCCTGCGACCCGCGGCGCTCGCCGGATCGCGGCACCCTGGCGCTGATCGCCGAGCTGTCGCGCTGTGCCGCCGCCACCCGCGTCTGGCTGCTGCAGCCGCCGGTGGGAGAGGCGCTGGACAGCGACCGCCTGGGCGACTGGCGCGCCGCCATCGAACGCCTGCGGCTGCCGCACGCCGAGGCATCGCCGCTGGGCTGGCTGGAGACCGGGCATGACTGAGCCGCTGAAGCTGGCCGTGGTCGGCCACACCAATGTCGGCAAGACCTCATTGCTGCGCACCCTGACCCGCGACGTCGGCTTCGGCGAGGTGTCGCACCGGCCGAGCACCACCCGGCATGTCGAGGGCGCGCGGCTGTCGGTGGACGGCGATGCGCTGCTGGAGCTGTACGACACTCCCGGGCTGGAAGACGCCATCGCCCTGCGCGACTACCTGGAGACGCTGGAGCGCCCCGGCGAACGGCTCGATGGTCCCGAACGCCTGCGCCGCTTCCTCGACGGCAACGAGGCGCGCGGGCGCTTCGAGCAGGAAGCCAAGGTGCTGCGCCAGTTGCTGGCCTCCGACGCCGGCCTCTACGTGATCGATGCCCGCGAGCCGGTGCTGGCCAAGTACCGCGACGAGCTGGCGGTGCTGGCCGGCTGCGCGCGGCCGCTGCTGCCGGTGCTGAACTTCGTCGCCAGCCCGGGCCATCGCGAGGAACAGTGGCGCGAGGCACTGTCGCGTCTCGGCCTGCATGCGCTGGTGCGCTTCGACAGCGTGGCGCCGCCGCTGGACGGCGAGCGGCGTCTCTACGAAAGCCTGGCGCTGCTGCTGGAGCGTGCGCGGCCGCAACTGGACCGGCTGGTGGCCGATCACGAAGCTCAGGGTGCGATGCGCCGCGAGGCTGGCGCGCGGCTGATCGCCGAACTGCTGATCGACGTCGCCGCCTGCCGCAGCCAGGTGGCGCCCGGCGATGCGACAGTGCGCGCGGCCACCGAGGACATGCGCGGCAAGGTGCGCCAGCGCGAGGATGCCTGCGTCAAGGCGCTGCTCGGCCTCTACGCCTTCCGCAAGGACGATGCACGCACCGCCGACCTGCCGCTGCTGGACGGCCGCTGGGGCGACGACCTGTTCAATCCGGAAACCCTGCGCCAGCTCGGCATCCGCCTTGGCGGTGGCGTAGCGGCGGGGGCGGCGGCGGGCGCGGGTATCGATCTGCTGGTCGGCGGCATCACCCTCGGCGCCGCTGCGGCCCTCGGCGCGCTGGCCGGCGGCGCCTGGCAGACCGTCGGCCACTACGGCGAACGCCTGCTCGGAAAACTCAAGGGCCGCCGCGAACTGAGCGTGAATGACGGCGTGCTGCGCCTGCTCGCCCTGCGCCAGCGCCAACTGCTCGCCGCCCTGCAGGCGCGCGGGCATGCGGCGGTGGAGGCGATCCGCGTGGAGTCGCCGGAGGACCGCCAGTGGCGCGAGGGCAAGCTGCCGGACGCCCTGCGCCGGGCGCGGGCGCATCCGGAGTGGTCGACGCTCAATGGGGCGAAGCGGGTGGAGCAGAGCGAGCGGCAGGAGCAGGTGGTGCGGCTGGCGGCGCAGTTGCTGGAGCCATGATTCCGAGGGTTCGCTACGGTGGTTCGGGCATGCGTAGGGTGGATCACGCTCCATCGATCCACCATGGCCGCGCATGCGGCCCCGGGAGGGTGGATGAAAAAAGCCTCATCCACCCTACGTTTCTTTCGCGGCTCCAATCAGGTCGATCAACTCCGCCTCGATCCGCCCATCCCCGATCCGCAGGATTGCCAGCGAAATCGGCAATTTGAATCGCCTTGGCCCCGCGCTGCCCGGATTGAGATAGAGCACCCCGTCGCGCACTTCATGCAGCGGCTTGTGCGAATGCCCCGCAAGCACCACGTCGATGCCCTCTGCGCGCGGATCGATGGGTAATTGCTTGAGATCGTGGATCAGGTACAGCCGCTTGCCGCCGATCTCCAGCGTCAGGGTTTCCGGAATGTCGTCCGCCCAGGCGTCGCGGTCGTTATTGCCGCGCACCACCTCCAGCGGCGCCAGTTCGCGCAGGGTGGCGAGGATTTCCGGCTTGCCGATGTCGCCCAGGTGCAGCAGGCGATCGCAATCGCGCAGGGCTGCGAGGGCTTCCGGGCGGAGCAGGTTGTGGGTGTCGGCGATCACGCCGATGCGGAGGGCAATGCTCATCGGAGCAGCATAAACGACGACGCCACCCGAGGGTGGCGTCGCGCTGGATCAGGCTTCCTGGATCGCCGGAGACTCCGGCAGGAACCAGTTCAGCAGCAGGGCACAGATGCCGCCGGTGGCGACGCCCGACTCTAGCACCGCGCGCACCGCCGCCGGCATGTGCGCGAGGAATTCCGGCACCTGCGATACGCCGAGGCCGAGAGCCAGGGAGATGGCGATGATCAGCAGGGCGCGGCGGTCGAGGCGGGTGCCGGCGAGGATGTTGATGCCGGCGGCGGCCACCGAGCCGAACATCACCATCACCGCGCCGCCGAGCACCGGCTCCGGCACCGCCTGGATGGCGCCGGCGACGCTGGGGAACAGGCCGAGCAGCACCAGCATCGCGGCGATCCACAGGCCGACGTGGCGGCTGGCGATGCCGGTGAGCTGGATCACCCCGTTGTTCTGCGCGAACACCGAGCTGGGGAAGGTATTGAACAGGCCGGCCAGCAGCGAGTTGGCGCCGTTCACCAGTACGCCGCCCTTGATCCGCTGCATCCACAGCGGGCCTTCCACCGGCTGGCGCGAGATCTTGCTGGTGGCGGTGACGTCGCCGATGGCTTCCAGCGCGGTGACCAGGTAGATCACCAGCAGCGGGACGAACAGCGACCAGGAGAAGCCCACGCCGAAGTGCAGCGGCGCCGGAACCTGGAAGGCGGGCGCCTCATGCATGCCGGTGAAGTCCAGGCGGCCGAGGTAACCGGCCAGCGCATAGCCGGCGGCGAGGGCGATGACGATGGCGCCGCTGCGCAGCCAGACCACCGGGATGCGGTTGAGGACGATGATGATGCCCAGCACCAGGCCGGACAGCAGCAGGTTCTCGCCGTTGGCGAAGGTGCCGTTGCCCATCGCCGAGAAACCTCCGCCCATGCTGATCAGGCCGACCTTGATCAGCGTCAGGCCGATCATCAGCACCACGATGCCGGTCACCAGCGGGGTGATCAGGCGCTTGACGAAGGGCAGCACGCGGGACAGGCCCATCTCCACGAAGGAACCGGCCATCACCACGCCGAAGATCGCCGCCATCACCGCTTCCACCGGCGTGCCCGACTTGACCATCGCCGCGCCACCGGCGATCAGCGGGCCGACGAAGTTGAAGCTGGTGCCCTGGACGATCAGCAGCCCGGCGCCGAACGGGCCGAAGCGCTTGCACTGGACGAAGGTGGCGATGCCGGAGATCACCAGCGACATCGAGACGATCAGGTTGGTGTCGCGCGGCGACACGCCCAGCGCCTGGCAGATCAGCAGGCCGGGGGTGACGATCGGCACGATGATCGCCAGCAGGTGCTGCAGCGCGGCGAGCAGGGCGACCACCGGCCTGGGACGATCTTCCAGGCCGTAGACCAGATCGTTGCGGGGTTCGCTGACGGGCGGCTGTGCGAGTGAGGTCATGACGGCGCTCCGTGAAAAAGGGCGCGATTCTACTGTCCGGAGGGCGGGGTGGACAGTGTCATGAGGCAAGGGATGACGAGTGGGGTGACGGAAAGCGGCAGTCTATGACTCGATCAAGTTCGACTTATGACAAATAAGGTCAACAGGTTTCTTGATGTCCCGATTATTTTAATTGCTTGGGAAAATTCCGCTGGTGGGGGAGAAAGGGCTGACTGCGTTGAATTGCCTGCGGGTCATTTAATGCGTTCTTCCGATGTTGCAGTAAGGCATCGGAAGGATGAGTTGAATGTTTCAGGAGGAATTCAAATGAGTACGGTGCAGAAAGGTTTCACGTTGATCGAATTGATGATCGTGGTCGCGATTATCGGAATTCTCGCGACTATCGCATTGCCCGCGTATCAAGACTATACGGCGCGCGCCAAGGTGTCTGAAGTGATATTGGCTGCCTCCACATGTCGTACTTCAATATCTGAAGCATCCCAGACTGGCTTGGCTGCTGCTCCTACTGCCGCTAACCAGTTCGGATGTGGCGAAGGAGGTACGTCGGCTTCTCCAATTTCTCAATATGTTGAAAGTGTTTCCACTTCGCAAGCTGGTGTAATCACAGTCAAGGCTCGTGGCATTTCTCAGTTGGGAACCAAAGTTCTTGTTGAACTCACTCCCTATAGCGATGCTGCTGCAACAGCGAAGTCCGCGGCTGCTGACTTTGCAAGTGCCTCAGTGCAACCGGTTCGCGCTTGGAAATGTTCTGCTCCGGCAACTAATGGTATCGAGGCCAGGTATCTTCCTTCCAGTTGTCGGTAATTTCTGTAAATAAAAAGCCCGGCAATACGCCGGGCTTTCTTATTTGCAGAGGACTATCAGCCTTCCAGCAACGCCTTATTGCGTACCGCCCCCTTATCCGCACTGGTCGCCAGCAACGCATAAGCCTTCAGCGCAGTACTCACGCGACGCGCACGCGGCTGGGCCGGTTTCCAGCCCTTCTTGTCCTGCTCGGCGCGGCGGGTGGCCAGTTCTTCATCGCTTACCAGCAGGTTGATGCTGCGGTTGGGGATGTCGATGAGCACCTTGTCGCCGTCCTGCACCAGGCCGATGGCGCCGCCGGCTGCGGCTTCCGGAGAGGCGTGGCCGATGGACAGGCCCGAGGTGCCGCCGGAGAAGCGGCCGTCGGTGAGCAGGGCGCAGTCCTTGCCCAGGCCCTTGGACTTCAGGTAGCTGGTCGGATAGAGCATTTCCTGCATGCCCGGGCCGCCTTTCGGGCCTTCGTAGCGGATGATGACGATGTCGCCGGCCTTCACTTCGTCGGCGAGGATGCCTTTCACGGCGCTGTCCTGGCTTTCGAAGATTTTCGCGGTGCCTTCGAACACGTGGATGGACTCATCCACGCCGGCGGTCTTCACCACGCAGCCGTCGAGGGCGATGTTGCCGTACAGCACGGCCAGGCCGCCCTCCTGGGAGTAGGCGTGCTCGACGCTGCGGATGCAGCCTTCGGCGCGGTCGTCGTCGAGGGTCGGCCAGCGGGTCGACTGGCTGAACGCGGTCTGGGTCGGGATGCCTGCCGGGCCGGCCTTGAAGAAGGTGTGCACGGCTTCATCCGTGGTCTGGGTGATGTCCCACTGGGCGATGGCGTCGGCCATGCTCGGGCTGTGCACGGTCGGCACGTCGGTGTGCAGCAGGCCGCCGCGGGCCAGCTCGCCGAGGATGCTGAAGATGCCGCCGGCGCGGTGCACGTCTTCCATGTGGTACTTCTGGATGTTCGGCGCGACCTTGCACAGCTGCGGCACCTTGCGCGACAGGCGATCGATGTCGCGCAGGTCGAAGGCGATCTCCGCCTCCTGGGCGGCGGCCAGCAGGTGCAGGATGGTGTTGGTCGAACCGCCCATGGCGATGTCGAGGGTCATGGCGTTCTCGAACGCCTTGAAGCTGGCGACGTTGCGCGGCAGCACGCTGTCGTCGCCTTCGCCGTAGTAGCGCTGGCACAGCTCGACGGCCAGGCGGCCGGCGCGCAGGAACAGCTGCTCGCGGTCGCTGTGGGTGGCCAGGGTCGAGCCGTTGCCCGGCAGCGACAGGCCGAGGGCCTCGGTCAGGCAGTTCATCGAGTTGGCGGTGAACATGCCGGAGCAGGAACCGCAGGTCGGGCAGGCGCTGCGCTCGTACTCGGCGACCTTCTCGTCGGAGCAGGAGTCGTCGGCGGCGACCACCATGGCGTCGACCAGGTCCAGGCCGTGGTTGGCCAGCTTGGTCTTGCCGGCCTCCATCGGCCCGCCGGAGACGAACACCACCGGGATGTTCAGGCGTAGCGCGGCCATCAGCATGCCGGGGGTGATCTTGTCGCAGTTGGAGATGCACACGATGGCGTCGGCGCAGTGGGCGTTGACCATGTATTCCACGGAGTCGGCGATGATCTCGCGGCTCGGCAGGGAATAGAGCATGCCGTCATGGCCCATGGCGATGCCGTCGTCCACCGCGATGGTGTTGAACTCCTTGGCCACGCCGCCGGCCTTCTCGATCTCGCGGGCGACCAACTGGCCCAGGTCCTTCAGGTGCACGTGGCCCGGGACGAACTGGGTGAAGGAGTTGGCGATGGCGATGATCGGTTTCTTGAAGTCTTCGTCCTTCATCCCGGTGGCGCGCCACAGGGCGCGGGCGCCGGCCATGTTGCGGCCGTGGGTGGAGGTTTTCGAGCGGTAATCGGGCATGACACGTTCCTGCGGCTAAATCAGGTATCGGTAAGAGTCTTATCGTGAGCGTGGAACGAAAGACATGCAAACGACGGATGGAGCTGCATGCTCGGAGTCGGACGCAAGGCGAGGCGGGGTCACCGCCCGCGCGGCCTGTGGCTCACGGGCCCGCCGGAGGATAAATGGCGAGGGATGGCCGGATTCTACGCCGGGGGCTGCCGGCAGGGAAAGCCGCCCCGCCGGGCGGGGAGCCATAAGCGTCGTAGGATGGGTGGAGCGAAGCGATACCCATGCGGGATCGGTGATGGGTATCGCAAGCTCAACCCATCCTACGGTGGTCAGCTCGGCAGGATCCGGCAGGTGATGCTCTTGATGTAGCGGGTTTCCGGGATCGCCGGGTGCACCGGGTGGTCCGGGCCCTGGCCGCCGCGTTCGAGCAACTGGATGTGGCGGTCCAGGTGGCGGGCGCTGCCGAGCAGGATGTTCTGCAGGTCGTCTTCCGGCAGGTGCATGGAGCAGGAAGCGCTGACCAGGATGCCGTCCTTGCTGAGCAGGCGCATGGCCTGTTCGTTCAGGCGCCGGTAGGCGGCCTCGCCGTTCTTCAGGTCCTTCTTGCGCTTGATGAAGGCCGGCGGGTCGGCGATGACCACGTCGAAGCGTTCATCGGCGGCCTTCAGTTCGCGCAGGGCTTCGAACACGTCGCCCTCGACGCAGGCGACCTTCTCGGCGACGCCGTTCAGCGTGGCGTTACGCTCGACGCCGTCGAGGGCGAAGCCGGAAGCGTCCACGCACATCACTTCGCTGGCGCCGAACGCCGCGGCCTGGATGCCCCAGCCGCCGATGTAGCTGAACAGGTCGAGCACGCGCTTGCCCTGCACGTAGGGCGCGAGGCGGGCGCGGTTCATGCGGTGGTCGTAGAACCAGCCGGTCTTCTGCCCGGCCAGCACCGGCGCCTCGAACTTCACGCCGTTCTCTTCCAGCGGCACCCATTCCGGAACGTTGCCGTAGGCGCTGTCCACGTAGCGCTCCAGGCCTTCGGCGTCGCGCGCGCTGGAGTCGTTCTTCCACAGCACGGCGCTGGGCTTGAGCACCTGCAGCAGGGCGGCGAGGACGTCGTCCTTGCGTAGCTCCATGGCCGCGGAGGCGAGCTGGACCACGACCACATCGCCGAAGCGATCGACCACCAGGCCGGGAAGCAGGTCGGAATCGCCGTAGACCAGGCGGTAGAAGGGCTTGTCGAACAGGCGCTCGCGCAGGCTCAGGGCGACGTTCAGGCGGTGGACCAGCAGGGATTTATCGAGAACGTGCTTGGTATCGCGGGAAATCAGGCGGCCGCAGATCAGGTTGTTCGGGCTCAGTGCGACGATGCCCAGCGGCTTGCCATTGGCCATCTCCAGCACGGCCTGGTCGCCGGCGGCGAAGGCGTTCAGCGGGGTGGCGGCGACGTCCACCTCGTTGCTGTAGACCCACAGGTGGCCGGCGCGCAGGCGGCGCTCGGCGTTGGCTTTGAGACGCAAGCTGGGCAGGGTCATGGGAGGCTCCGGGAAAAAGAGCGAGATTATACCCAATGCACCGGCGTCTGGCTGGACGCGCCGCCCGGTGGGGCGGCGCGTGGTTGGACGGACAGGCTCAGTCGAGCATGTCGCTGTAGCGCGCGTCCTTCCTGAACACCAGCGGCTGGCTGAAGCCCGGCACCTTGATGCTCTCGGTGCCCAGCTCGATGGCCTGGTCGTCGATCATGTCCGAACCGAAGTTGTAGATGATGTCGAACTGGCCCTTGAGCGCCTGCTGGTCGTAGGCGGCGGCGTTGACGCGGGTCTGCTCGCGGCGCTTGAGATAGTCCTCGAAGGCGGCGTCGCCGTAGCGCTTGCGCAGCATCTTCTCGACCCGGCGCGGGGCCAGCAGCACGGCGGTGGCGTTGTTGCCGCCGAAGCCCTTGGAGTTGATGAAGGAGACTTCCACGTCCGGATGCTGCTCGTCCTGCCGGGCGACGATGTGCAGGTTCTGGCGGTGCACGTCGTCGGCCACCTTGTCGATGGTCTTGATGCCCGGGACGATGCCGTACCTGAAGGTGCCCAGGGCGGAAATCACCTGGTCGGCGCTGGCCGCAGCCAGGGAGTGGCCGACGTAGGCCTTGACCGCGGTGACCGGCCACTGCTCGATGCCGAAGGCGCCGGCGACGCGGTCGAGCAGCTCGGACTCGGTGACGCGGTTGGCCGGGGTGCTGGAGCCGTGGGCGTGGACGAAGCTGTGCTTGCGCACGTTGTCGAGGCCGACCAGCTGCGCGGCGGCGGCCACGGCCTTGGCCACGGTCAGGTAGTTGCCCGGGCCGGGGGCGGAAATCGATTTCTTGAAGCCGTCGGCGTTGATGAACACGTCGGTGGCCGCGCCGTGGATGTCGGCGCCCAGCTCCAGGGCCAGGGCGTCGTCCATCAGCACCACGTACTGGGAGGACTCGGCCAGGGTGAAGCCGCAGTTCTCGCCGAACGGCCGCGCGGCGCGGCGGAAGTCGACTTCGCCGCCGCCCTGCACGTTGCGCAGGCCTTCTTCGGTGGCCAGGGCGCTCATGGCGTTGTAGCCGTCGATGATCTCCGGGGTGACCGGCGCTTCGCTGTTGCCGACCAGGGCGACGCGGGCGCGGCCGTCGTTGATCAGGTCGATGGCCTTCTGCAGGTTGTAGAGGAAGGTGGCGCAGGCGCCGGTGACCGCGCCGGTGGTGCCGACGCTGCCGAGCACATAGGCGTTGATGAAGTCCGCCGGCATGGTGTTGAGGCCCAGCGGGCACTGCTTGGCGGTGACGCGGCCGCCCTTGAGGCGCGATTGCAGCATGCCGCCCAGGCCGTATTCGTCGAGCTGGCTCATGATGCTGCCGGAGAACACCGCGACTTCATCCGGATGCACGTGGTCGAGGATGGTCTGCCAGGCCAGGCCGGTGGAGCGCAGCGCGTCGGTGGCGCCGGTGATGGCCAGCTGCAGGCCACGCGGGTGGAAGCGCGAGTTGTACAGCTCGCCCGGCTCGAAGCCGGTGGGCAGCTGGCCGGCGGATTTCACCGGCAGCTCGCGGTAGCTGTCGACCTTGAATTCGCAGCTGTCGTGCAGGGTGACCTGGACCTGGTTGCCTTCCAGCGGCTGCACCGACCAGTTGGCCGGCAGCGGTTCCGGCAGTTGCTTGGCCTGGGTGACGAAGGTCAGCGGCTGGCCGTTGCCGCTCACCGTCACGCTCTTCTGCCAGTGCACGGCGGTGACGTCCATGTACTGCTCTTCGATGCGGCGCACCAGGGTCGACTTGAGAATCTGCTGGCCGAAGCGTTTCTCGATGGCCGCCAGGTCGATGGATTCGCCCTCGGCGGACTGGTACTGGCCGCCCTCGACCCTGACCAGCTTCATCATCACTGCCAGGCCGGCGAGGGTCTCCTGGCGGGCGGCCGTGTCCATCGACTCGATGACCGTGCGGCGGAAACCATGGTGGAAGGAACTGCGACCCGCTGCGTTATACCCACCAAAACCAACGATGACCGGTAGTCGAGACATCTCTCGGAAACTCCTTCAAAAAGTTCTTCTTGTGCGGGCCGATGCGCGATGTGCGGGCGACGCTGCGCGGACAGCGGTACGCCGGCAGGCGACATGGGCGCCAGGCACGAACCAGGCGGCAGTTCAATGATTCGAATGAATACGATGACGTGGATCATGACTTGCGAGTCACGCGCTTGGCTAGCGCGCGTCATCAGTTGCTGTCAGGGAGAAGGAGGCGGCGGGAAGGGAAAACGGGCTCCGGAAGCCGTCAGCGGCTCCCGGAGCTGCGGTGCGGGATCAACGGTACTCGACGCCTGGCTTCCTGGTGCTGACGCGGGTGCCGGCCTTGCCCTGGGTGATGGCGACGATGTCCTGCAGCGCGCCGATCACCGCGTCCTTGCCGGTGTTGCGGGCGAATTCCATCGCAGCCTGGACCTTCGGCCCCATGGAGCCGGCGGCGAAGCCCATGCGTTCCAGATCGTCCGGGTGGGCCTGGGCGATGGCCTTCTGGGTCGGCTTGCCCCAGTCGACGTAGGCGGCATCGACGTCGGTGGCGATGACCAGCAGGTCGGCGTCCAGTTCCTGGGCCAGCAGCGCGGAGCAGAGATCCTTGTCGATCACCGCCTCGACGCCGCTGAGTTTCTTGCCGGTGTCGTCATACATGGTCGGGATGCCGCCGCCACCGGCGCAGATGACCACGGTGCCTTTCTCCAGCAGCCACTTGACCGGGCGAATCTCGAAGATGCGCTTGGGACGCGGGCTGGCGACCACGCGGCGGAACTTGTCGCCGTCCGGTGCGATG
Organism: Pseudomonas jinjuensis; assembly: GCF_900103845.1. Taxonomy (GTDB): domain Bacteria; phylum Pseudomonadota; class Gammaproteobacteria; order Pseudomonadales; family Pseudomonadaceae; genus Pseudomonas; species Pseudomonas jinjuensis. Next base: position 93,109 of record NZ_FNIJ01000012.1, on the reverse strand, counting down.
GCCCAGCCCTTCTCCTTGGCCAGCGCCTCGGCTTCTTCCTTCGAGTACACCGGGCCGATCGGCTTGGTGGGGTTCTGGAAGGCCGGGTCCTTCGCGTCCACTTCCACCTGGGTGAGGATGGTGGCGAAGGGCACTTCGAAGGGCAGCAGGTTGCCCATTTCCTGTTCGATCATGTAGCCGATCATGCCTTCGGTCTCGGCACCGAGGACGTCCAGCGGATAGGGGGTGACCTTGTCGTAGGCCGCGCCCTGCAGGGCCAGCAGGCCGACCTGGGGGCCGTTGCCGTGGGCGATCACCAGTTCGTTGCCAGGATGCACCTTGGCGATCTGCTCGGAGGCGATCTTGACGTTGATGCGCTGGTTGTCAGCGGTCATGGGCTCGCCACGACGCAGCAGGGCGTTACCGCCCAATGCGACGACGATACGCATGGTTGTTCTCCTTTGAATGAGGTGGATTCCGGCGGTAAACAGGAGCGATCGTGCGGGAAAGTTGCGCGATTCCCCGCCGCAGGTCCATGCGGCGGGGAGTCGTGCGGGCCAATGGCACCCGTGTCGCCCCTGGACGACCGGGATCAGAGGTCGGCGAGGGTCGAGACGAGGATCGCCTTGATGGTGTGCATGCGGTTTTCCGCCTGGTCGAAGGCGATGCAGTACGGCGATTCGAAGACGTCTTCGGTGACTTCGATGCCGTTCTTCAGGTTCGGATACTGCTCGGCGATCTGCTTGCCGACCTTGGTGTCGCTGTTGTGGAACGCCGGCAGGCAGTGCATGAACTTCACGCGCGGGTTACCGGCGGCCTTCATGATTTCCATGTTGACCTGGTAGGGCAGCAGTTCCTTGATGCGCTCGCCCCAGGCTTCCACCGGCTCGCCCATGGAGACCCAGACGTCGGTGTGGACGAAGTCGCAGCCCTTCACCGCTTCCTTGGGGTCTTCGGTGAGGGTGATGCGCGCGCCGCTTTCCTCGGCGAATTTCCGGCAGGCGGCGACGTGTTCGTCGCTCGGCCAGAGGGCCTTGGGAGCGGCGATGCGCACGTCCATGCCGAGCTTGGCGCCGATCAGCAGCAGCGAGTTGCCCATGTTGTTGCGGGCATCGCCCAGGTAGGCGTAGGAGATGTCGTGCAGCGGTTTGTCGCTGTGCTCGCGCATGGTCAGCACGTCGGCCAGCATCTGGGTCGGGTGGTATTCGTCGGTCAGGCCGTTGAACACCGGTACGCCGGCGTACTTGGCCAGTTCCTCGACGATCTCCTGCTTGAAGCCACGGTATTCGATGGCGTCGTACATGCGGCCGAGCACGCGGGCGGTGTCCTTCATGCTCTCCTTGTGGCCGATCTGCGAGGAGGTCGGGTCGATGTAGGTGACGTTGGCGCCCTGGTCATAGGCGGCGACTTCGAAGGCGCAGCGGGTGCGGGTGGAGGTCTTCTCGAAGATCAGGGCGATGTTGTTGCCTTTCAGGTGCTGGCGCTCGGTGCCGGAATACTTGGCGCGCTTGAGGTCGCGGGAAAGGTCGAGGAGGTAACGCAGCTCCTGGGTCGAGTGATGCATCAGGCTGAGCAGGTTACGGTTGTGCATGTTGAAAGCCATGAGTCTTCTCCTTGTGGGAAAAAGGGGGAGGGGCGGCTCGGATGGAGCCGCCCGCTGGTGTCTGGGAGTTAAAGGTCGACCGGATCGCGAACGATGGGGCAGGTCATGCAGTGACCGCCGCCACGGCCGCGGCCGAGCTCGCTGGCGCTGATGGTGATGACCTCGACACCGGCCTTGCGCAGCAGGGTGTTGGTGTAGGTGTTGCGGTCATAGCCGACCACCACGCCGGGTTCCAGGCAGACCACGTTGTTGCCGTCGTCCCATTGCTCGCGTTCGGCGGCGAAGGAGTTGCCGCCGGTCTCGACGACGCGCAGTTTCTTCAGGCCGAGGGCGTCGCCGACCACCGAGATGAAGTCCTTGCCCTCGTGGGTGACGCTCATGCCCGAGGGGTTCTTCTCGTCCGGACGGATGCTGAAGGGCACGATTTCCTTCACCACTTCCGGGAATACGGTCACCAGGTCGCGGTCGCAGAAGCTGAACACGGTGTCCAGGTGCATGGCGGCGCGGGACTTGGGCAGGCCGGCGACGATCACGCGCTCGGCGGCACCCTTGGCGAACAGCGCCTGGGCGACCTGGCCGATGGCCTGGCGGGAGCTCCGCTCACCCATGCCGATCAGGACGACGCCTTTGCCGATCGGCATCACGTCGCCGCCTTCCAGGGTGGACATGCCATGGTCCTTGTCCGGATCGCCGTACCAGATTTCGAATTCGGCGTTGGTGAATTCCGGGTGGAACTTGTAGATGGCGGTGGTCAGCAGGGTTTCCTGGCGACGGGCCGGCCAGTACATCGGGTTCAGGGTGACGCCGCCGTAGATCCAGCAGGTGGTGTCGCGGGTGAACTGGGTGTTCGGCAGCGGCGGCAGCAGGAAGCTGGAGTGGCCCAGGTACTGGCGGAACATCTTCAGCGCCTTGGAGTTGTCGCTGTCCGGCACGTCGTCGGCAGTGACGCCGCCGATCAGGAACTCGGCCAGCTTGCGCGGCTCCAGGCCTTCCAGCCAGGAGCGCAGTTCGTTGGTCAGGCCGATGCCGACGCTGTCATTGGTGATCTTGCGATCGAGGATCCACTTCAGGGCGTCCTTGTTCTGCACCGTCTCGGTGAGGAGGTTGTGCATTTCCAGCACATCGATCCCACGCTCGCGCATCTTGGTGACGAAGTCGAAATGGTCGCGCTTGGCCTGGTTCACCCAGATCACGTCGTCGAACAGCAACTCGTCACAGTTGCTCGGGGTCAGGCGTTGGTGGGCGAGTCCAGGCGAGCAGACCATCACTTTGCGCAGTTTGCCAGCTTCGGAGTGGACGCCAAGTTTGGTTTTTTCCGTGCTCATTACATGTCTCCGGTGAATTTCACAGAGTGAGGAAACCGTCGTAGAGGCCATAGGCAGCGATCACCGCACCGATGACTACCACTGCGAAAATAAGCTTCTCGACGTTGGTGAAGATCGGTTGACCGACTTCGTGTTTGGCCTTGGCGAAGAGAATCACGCCAGGGGCATAGAGGAGGGCCGACAGCAGCAGGTACTTCAGGCCGCCGGCATAGATCAGCCAGACCGCGTAGATCACCGCGATGATGGCGATGAGCATGTCCTTGCCGCGGTCGCCGCCCGCCTGCTCGTAGCTCTCGCCGCGGACGGTCAGCAGCAGGGCATAGGCCGCCGACCAGAAGTACGGGATCAGGATCATCGAGGTGGCGAGGTAGATCAGCGACAGGTAGGTGCCCTGGGAGAACAGGGTCACGACCAGGAACACCTGGACGCAGGCGTTGGTCAGCCACAGGGCGTTGGCCGGCACCTGGTTGGCGTTCTCCTTGCGGATGAACTCCGGCATGGTGTGGTCCTTGGCCGCGGCGAACATGATCTCGGCGCAGAGCAGGACCCAGGAGAGCAGGGCGCCCAGCAGGGAAATCACCAGACCGACGCTGATCAGGATCGCGCCCCAGTGACCGACCACGTGCTCGAGCACGGCGGCCATCGACGGGTTCTGCAGCTTGGCCAGTTCCGGCTGGGTCATGATGCCCAGCGAGAGGACGTTCACCAGCACCAGCAGCAGCAGCACGATGACGAAGCCGAGGACGGTGGCCTTGCCCACGTCGGAGCGCTTCTCGGCGCGGGCGGAGAAGATGCTCGCGCCCTCGATGCCGATGAACACCCAGACGGTGACCAGCATCATGTTGCGCACCTGGTTCATCACGCTGCCCAGGTCGGGGTTCATCGAGCCCCAGATGTCACGGGTGAAGATGTCCAGCTTGAAGGCGAAGAAGCAGATCAGGATGAACAGGAACAGCGGCACCATCTTGGCGATGGTGGTGACGACGTTGACGAACGCCGCTTCCTTGATGCCGCGCAGGACCAGGAAATGCACGGCCCAGAGCAGGATGGAAGCGCCGATGATCGCCGCCAGCGTGTTGCCCTCGCCGAAGATCGGGAAGAAGTAGCCGAGGGTGCTGAACAGCAGCACGAAGTAGCCGACGTTGCCGAGCCAGGCGCTGATCCAGTAGCCCCAGGCCGACGAGAAACCCATGTAGTCGCCGAAACCGGCCTTGGCGTAGGCGTACACCCCGCCGTCAAGGTCCGGCTTGCGGTTCGCCAGGGTCTGGAAGACGAAGGCAAGGGTGAGCATGCCTATCGCGGTGATGGCCCAACCGATAAGAATCGCGCCGACGTCGGCGCTTGCGGCCATGTTCTGTGGTAGCGAGAAGATCCCGCCTCCCACCATGGATCCGATCACCAGAGCGGTCAGCGCCCCGAGTCGGAGTTTTTGGCTGCCTTCTTGCGACATTTTCGGAATCTCCCTACCGGAAAAATGTGATTGCGCTATTGGGCCAAATCTGTCAGGCACGTGCCGTGATACATATCAATAGCTTGCTAACGAAAATTTCTGGTCTCGATCCCACATCGACCAGCACCGCTGGGAAAAGATAGGAGAGGTTTTGATTTGTCGCTTGGATCAGCAGGAATGAAATCTGAAAAAGTGGTCAAAAATGTGTCAGCAAATGGCGCGAAATGCTGGCCATTTGTCTCTAAATAGCGAATAGCACTTGATGCGATATTAGTTACAGCTATTAGTTATTTATCGAGGAGAAAAAACAGGAATAAAGAAGGAAATGTCTGTCGGCATGGCGCGCCGGAAGAAGTGTGCGGAAGCGGTGGATGGTGAATATTCGAAGTATTTCCGGGAGGGGCCGGCGCCTGCGGACGTTGCGCAGGCGCATGGGGAAAACGGGATGGCTCAGCGCTGCGGCGGTGCGATTTCCAGCGCGGCGAGCAGGCGGGACAGGCATTGGTCGAGGGAGAGTTCGCCGGTGTCCAGGCGCAGCGTCGCGGCCAGCGGCGCTTCGTAGGGGGCGCTGATGCCGGTGAAGTCCGGCAGGTCGCCGGCCCGGGCCTTGCGGTAGAGGCCTTTCGGATCGCGCTGTTCGCAGGTCGCCAGGGGCGTGCTGACGTGCACTTCGAGAAAGCGCCCCGCACCGATGATGCGCCGGGCCATTTCGCGATCCTCCCGGTAGGGGGAAATAAAGGAAGAAACGACGATCAGCCCGGCGTCGTTCAGCAGGTGCGCCACTTCGGCGATGCGCCGGATGTTTTCCGAGCGATCCGTGGAGGAGAAGCCGAGGTCGCGGCAGAGGCCATGGCGGACATTGTCGCCATCGAGAACATAGGCAAGCCTGCCGCGCTCCATCAGGGCCTTTTCCAGGGCGAAGGCGAGGGTGGACTTGCCTGAGCCGCTCAGGCCGGTCAGCCAGACGGTGGCCGGCTTCTGGCCGAGCAGGACTTGTCGGTGGTGGGAAGTGACCTGGCTGGAGTGCCAGACCAGGTTCTGCTGGGTGTGGACAGGTTCGTGCATGAGGCCCCCGGTGGTAGCGAAAAGCGCCGGTGTACCTGTCCTTCATATCGCCCGTCTTGATGCGGCACGAGGCCGTTCCGCCGTGATCGACTGCCGTTGACGGATGTGTGAACGGATTCGCAGATCGAGCAGGGCAGTGGCTACTGCTCGGCGTCCTCCGCTCCCGCGCCGCCGCCGGAGAACAGCAGGCCGTGCTTGCGCAGCTTGTCGTGGAGAGTCTTGCGCGGCACGCCAAGGGCTTCGGCGAGGCTGCGCATGGAGTTGTGCGGGCGGGCCATTTCCGCGGCGATCAGCGAGCGCTCGAAAGCTTCGACCTGCTCGCTGAGACCGGCGCCGGCGTGAACCTGCCCGGCCATCTGCACCGCATTGTCCAGATCGAGGTCCAGCCCCAGGGCGAAGCGTTCGGCGACGTTCTGCAGTTCGCGCACGTTCCCGGGCCAGCCGTGGGAGAGCAGTTGCCCGCGCTGCGCCGGGTCGAGGCTGCGCACCGTCAGGCTGTGACGCTCGGCGGCGCGTTCGGCGAATTGGTGGAACAGAAGGAGGATGTCGTCGCCGCGTTCGCGCAGCGGCGGGATGCGCAGGCTGGCGACGTTCAGGCGGTAGTAGAGGTCGGCACGGAAGCGCCCCTCGTCGGCGGCCAGGCGCAGGTTCTCCTTGGCCGCGGCGATGACGCGGATGTCCAGCGGGATCAGCTGGTTGGAACCGAGCCGTTCGACCACCCGCTCCTGCAGCAGGCGCAGCAGCTTGACCTGCACGTCGAGGCTCATGCTCTCGATCTCGTCGAGAAACACGGTGCCGCCGTTGGCGAATTCGAACTTGCCGATGCGGCGCTTCTGCGCGCCGGTGAAGGCGCCCTGCTCATGGCCGAACAGCTCGCTCTCGACCACCGACTCGGCCAGGGCGCCGGCGTTGATCGCCACGAACGGGCCGTTGCGCCGGGCGGAGAGGTCATGCAGCGCGCGGGCCACCACCTCCTTGCCGGAGCCGGTTTCGCCGAGGATCAGCACGTCGGCCTGGATCGAGGCGAGGGCGGCGACCTGTTCCTGCAGGCGCTGGATGCCGGGCGACTGGCCGATCAGGCGGCCGCGCAGTTCCTTCTGTTCGGACAGCGCCAGGCGCAGGCTGCGGTTGTCCAGCACCAGGCGGCGCACATCCAGGGCGCGGCGCACGCTGTCCAGCAGGGAGTCGCTGGGGAAGGGCTTTTCGAGGAAGTCGTAGGCGCCGGAGCGCATCGCCTTGACCGCCAGCGGCACGTCGCCGTGGCCGGTGACCAGGATCACCGGCAGGTCGGCGTCGATGGCGTGCAACTGTTCCAGCAACTGCACGCCGTCGATGCCGGGCATGCGGATGTCGCTGACCACCACGCCGGGCCAGTCGCGCGCCAGGCGCACGTCCAGCTGGCGCGCATCGGCCAGGGCGGCGACCTTGAAGCCGGCGAGGTCGAGGGTCTGGCTGAGCGCCTGGCGCAGGTGCGGATCGTCGTCAATCAGCAGCACCTGGGTTTCCGGGGCGAAGGGTGCGGCAGGGCTCATGCGCGGATTTCCTCCTGGGGCGTCGGCGATACGCCGGGAACGCCCGGCAGCAGGTGCAATTGTACGAGAGCGCCGCCCTCAGGGTGGTTGCCCAGTTCGAGACGGCCGCCGAGGGCGCGCAGCAGGGTGTCGCAGATCGCCAGGCCGAGGCCGAGCCCCTTGGCGCTGGTCTTGGTGGTGAAGAAGGGTTCGCGGGCGTGGGCCAGCGCCTCCTCGGAGAAGCCCGAGCCGTTGTCGCGCAGCTGCAGGGTGATGGCTTCCGGCGTCTGGCTGGCGGTCAGCCAGATGCGCCGCGGCGGCGCGGTTTCGCTGAGGGCGTCGAGGGCGTTGGAGAGCAGGTTGGTGAGGATCTGCCGCAGGCGCGTCTCGCCGGCCTGCACCCACAGCGCGGCATCCGGCAGGTCGCGCAGCAATTCGACGTTCATCGCCCGGCGGCGCTGCGCGACCATGGCCAGGGCATCGTCCAGCGCCGGCTGCAGGGCGACGTTCTCCGGCGCGCGCCGCGCCCCGCGGGCGTAGGCCTTGAGGTGGGAGATGATCGAGGCCATGCGCTCGGTCAGCTCGCTGATCTGCTGCAGGTTGCCGCGGGCGTCGTCGATGCGCTGGTGATCGAGCAGCACGCGGGCGTTGTCGGCATAGCTGCGGATCGCGCCCAGCGGCTGGTTCAGCTCATGGCTGATGCTCGCCGACATGGTGCCCAGCGCGGTGAGCTTGCCGGCCTTCACCACCTCGTCCTGGGCGTGCAGCAGCTCGCGCTGCGCCTGTTCGCGCTCGTGTACTTCCTCCTGCAGGCGCTCGTTGGCCGCCTCCAGCTCGCTGGTGCGTTCCAGCACGCGGATTTCCAGCTCGTGCTTGGCCTGGGCTTCCAGTTCGATGCGTTCCAGATAGTGGCGGCGGCTGATGTTCAGCAGGGTCAGCAGCAGCAGCAGGGCCAGCAGCGTGGCGCCGCCGATCAGCAGGACGTTGCGTACCGGGTTGTCCACCAGCGTGCGCGGGCTGTAGATACTCACCGTCCAGCCGGTCTCGGACAGTCTGCGGCTCTGGCTGATCCAGTCCTTCTCGCGAATCCGCAGCGGCTGCGGATGCACCACCGGGTAGGGAATGTTCTCCGCGATCTCCCGCTGCTGCGCCGGCGACAACTCCCGGCTGGCACGGAAGCGCCACGCAGGGTTGGACGACATGATCACCACGCCCTTGTCGTCCTGCACCATCAACTGCTCCGGCGTGTTGCCCCACAGCCCTTCCATGTGCTCCAGGTCGACCTTGACCACCAGCACGCCGAGCAGCCTGTCGCCCTCGCGCACCTCGCTGGCGAAGAAGTAGCCACGCCGGTTCGACGTCGTCCCCAGCCCGAAGAACCGCGCCAGCTGGCCGCGCAGCGCCTCCTTGTAGTAGGGGCGGAAGGAGAAGTTGTGGCCGACGAAGGTGTCCGGCTGGTCCCAGTTGGATGCGGCCTGGGTCATGCCGTCCGGGAGCATCAGGTAGATCACGTCGGCGCCGGTGCTTTCACGGATTTCCGCCAGCTTGCCGTTGGCCGCGGCCTGCGCTTCCTTGCTGGCGGGCTGCTGCAAGGCTGCCCGCAGGGCAGGCAGCTCGCGCAGGATCGGCGGCAGGTCCTGATAGCGCCGCAGCGTGCCGAGCAGGTTGGCGACGTAGAGGTCGAGGGTCTGCTGGTTCTGCTGGGCCAGTTCTTCGCGGTAGTGGCGGTCGGCGAAGTGGTGGAGGGGCCAGAGCAGCGGGGCCAGGACCAGGAACAGCAGGACGGGGGAACTCCAGCGGGAGAGCGGGAGGAATGTCATGGGAATCGTCGGGCTCCGCGCCAGTGGATGGTTCAGGGGGCGATGGGGGGCGTGGCCTGGTCGAACACTTCGCTATCCCGCAGGTATAGACCCTGGCGGTCCTTGTCCGACAGTTCGGGAACGCCGTCGAGGGGCCAGTCTATGGCGAGGTCGGGATCATTCCAGGCGATGCATCGTTCGTCCGCCGGCGACCAGAAGTCCGTGGTCTTGTAGAGAACCTCGGCGCTTTCGCCGAGGACGAGGAAGCCATGGGCGAAGCCTTCCGGTATCCACAGCTGGCGCTTGTTGTCGGCGCTGAGGATTTCTCCCACCCATCTGCCGAAGGTGGGGGAGTTCCTGCGCAGGTCCACGGCGACATCGAATACCGCGCCGGCGATCACGCGATTCAGCTTTCCCTGGGGGTGGCGGACCTGATAGTGCAGGCCGCGCAGCACGTTGCGGCCCGAGAGGGAATGGTTGTCCTGCACGAATGGCCGGGTCGGGCCGACGGTGGCTTCGAATCTGCGCTGGTTGAAGCTTTCGAAGAAGAACCCGCGTGCGTCGCCGAAGACCTGGGGTTCGATCAGGACGACATCCGGGATAGCGAGACGTGTAGCTTTCATCAGAAGACGGTGTCCACCAGCAGGCGTTTCAGGTATTGGCCGTAGCTGTTCCGTGCCAGCGGCTCCGCGAGGGCTTCGAGCTGTTCGGCGCTGATCCACTTCCGGCGGAAGGCGATCTCTTCCGGACAGGCCACCTTCAGGCCCTGGCGGTTTTCCAGGGTGGCGATGAACTGGCTGGCGTCGAGCAGGGATTCGTGGGTGCCGGTATCCAGCCAGGCGTAGCCGCGTCCCATGATTTCCACCGACAGTCTGCCCTGTTCGAGATAGGTCCGGTTGACGTCGGTGATCTCCAGTTCGCCGCGGGCGGAGGGCCTGATGCTTCTGGCGATGTCCACCACCTGCTGGTCGTAGAAGTAGAGCCCGGTCACCGCATAGTGGGATTTCGGTTTCTTCGGCTTTTCCTCGATGCTGACGGCCCTGCCGTCGCCATCGAACTCCACGACGCCGTAACGCTCCGGGTCGTGGACGTGGTAGGCGAACACGCTGGCGCCGGATTCGCGCTGGGTCGCGTGCAGCAGCAGTTCATGCAGGTCGTGGCCATGGAAGATGTTGTCGCCGAGTATCAGCGCATTGAGGTCGTTGCCGATGAAGGATTCGCCGATCAGGAAGGCCTGGGCCAGTCCGTCCGGGGATTCCTGGAATGCGTAGTGCAGGTCGAGGCCCCACTGGCTGCCGTCGCCCAGCAGTTGCTGGAAGCGGGGCGTGTCCTGGGGCGTCGAGATGATCAGGATCTCGCGGATACCGGCCAGCATCAGCGTGCTGAGCGGGTAATAGATCATCGGCTTGTCGTAGACCGGCAGCAGTTGCTTGGAAATGGCCAGCGTCGCGGGATGAAGGCGGGAGCCGGTGCCGCCGGCGAGAATGATGCCTTTGCGCTTCATGGGGTTTCCTGTTCGGCCAGTTCCTCGAGCATGCGCAGGACATGATATTCCCAATGGGGCAGCGTCAGGCCGAAGGTGCGCTGCAATTTGCGGGTGCACAGGCGCGAATTCGCCGGGCGCCGGGCTGGCAGCGGGTATTCGGCGGTGCCGATGGGCAGGATGTGCTCCGGCCGGGTCCGCAGGGCAATGCCGAGGCGGATCGCCTCGCGGACGATGAACTGTGCATAGCCGTGCCAACTGGTTTCGCCGCTGGCGACCAGGTGGTAGGTGCCCTGGGCGTGCGCGGCGAGGTCGGCGTCGTGCTGCAGGCGATGCAGGATCAGGGCGGTGACGTCGGCAATCAGCTCGGCGCTGGTCGGTGCGCCTATCTGGTCAGCGACGACCTTCAATTCCTCGCGTTCCTTGGCCAGACGCAGCATGGTCCTGGCGAAGTTGCTCCCGCGCGCGGCATAGACCCAGCCGGTGCGGAAGATCAGATGCCGGCAGCGGCTGTTGCGGATGGCCTGTTCGCCTTCGAGTTTCGTCTGGCCATAGACATTGAGCGGGCCGGTAGCGCTTTCCTCTTCGAATGGCGCGTTGCCGCTGCCGTCGAATACGTAGTCCGTCGAGTAGTGCACCAGCAGGGCATCCAGGTCATGCGCGGCGGCGGCCAGCACCGCAACCGCCTCCGCGTTCACCCGGCGCGCGTTGGCGGCATCGCTTTCGGCCTTGTCCACGGCTGTGTGGGCGGCCGCATTGACGATGATGTCCGGCTTCTCGGTGCGGACCCGTTCCGCCAGTTGCTGCAGGTCGGAGAGGTCGCACCGCTGGCGGTCGCAGGCGATCAATTCCCCCAGCGGGGCGAGCGATCGCCGCAGTTCCCAGCCGACCTGGCCGTTGGCGCCGAGAAGAAGAATCCTGCTCATCGGTATTGCCTGGCGACCCACTCACGGTAGGCGCCGCTGGTGACGTTTTGAACCCAGTCCTGATTGTCCAGATACCAGCCGATTGTCTTCCGGATACCCGTCTCGAAGGTTTCCGCCGGCTTCCAGCCCAGCTCGCGCTCCAGCCGCGAAGCGTCGATGGCATAGCGCCGATCATGCCCCGGACGGTCCGCAACGAAGCGGATCTGCTCGCGATAGCTCCGGCCGTCGGCCAGCGGGCGCTTCTGATCAAGGATGTCGCAGACGCTGTGCACGACTTCCAGGTTGGTCTTCTCGTTCCACCCGCCCACGTTGTAGACCTCACCGATCTGGCCCGCCTCCAGCACTCGCCGGATGGCGCTGCAGTGATCCCCTGCATATAGCCAGTCGCGAACCTGCTGGCCGTCGCCGTAGATGGGCAGCGGTTCACCCGCCAGGGCGTTGTGGATGACCAGCGGGATCAGCTTCTCGGGAAACTGATAGGGTCCGTAATTGTTCGAGCAGTTGGTGGTCAGCACCGGCAGCCCGTAGGTGCGGTGATAGACGCGGACCAGGTGATCGGCCGCGGCCTTGGAGGCCGAGTAGGGACTGTTCGGCTGGTATCTGTCGCCTTCCCTGAAGGCGGGATCGTTCGGCCCGAGCGAGCCGTAGACCTCGTCGGTGGAGACATGCAGGAAGCGGAAGGCGGCCTTCTCCGCCGCGCCGAGAGTGCCCCAGTAACCCCGCACCGACTCGAGCAGATGGAACGTCCCGACGATATTGGTCTGGATGAAGTCCTCCGGAGCGTGGATCGAGCGATCGACGTGCGATTCCGCCGCGAAGTTGATCACGGCCCGCGGCCGGTGCTCAGCCAGCAGACGATCCACCAGCGCGCCGTCGCCGATATCGCCATGCACGAAGGTATGGCGCGGGTTCCCTTCCAGGCTGGCGAGGTTCTGCAGGTTGCCGGCGTAGGTCAGCTTGTCGAGGCTGACTACCGGTTCGTCATGGCTGGCGAACCAGTCCAGCACGAAGTTGGCGCCGATGAAGCCGGCGCTGCCGGTTATGAGGATGGTCATGGTTGCGTTGCCTGTGTGGCGTGGCGCCGATCCGCCAACTGAAAGGCCTGCTTCATGTTGCTCATTCTGGGTGGTTTGGCGGAGAGGGAGTAGATCTCCGACGAGAACGCAGAGCTTGTGCTAGCAGATTGGCGCTTGTGAGCCGGTTTAGGGGCTTTTAGAAAGTCTATCAACATCTCCGATGCATACGCGCTGGCTGCTATGGATATGAGCGGCCTGCATCGCTTGAGGCGGCTCGGGCGCTGGTTTTTGGAAGCGCCCTTATAGTGTGGTCGGAGGAAGATGACCTTCCACTTCCAGATGTGATCTCAAATTCGGAAATTGACTATCTTTCCAGATATAGAAAATAAATCCCCTTTGAACGAAAGAAAGTCCTCTGTCTTGGGTATGCTCCGGGCCTCAGGCTCGCGCGATTTCGAGTGTGATTACGCAATAAACTCACAGAAGATTTTGATATAATTTGGCATAGTCATTAATCATTCTTCTGGCTGTGAACAGTTCATCGAAACGTTTGCTGGCGCCATGGCCAAACTTTGCCGCATCCTCTGGAGAATTCCAGAGCGACTTCATCGCTTGCTTCAGCGCCTGTGGATCTCCCGGCGGAACGACTAATCCGGTTTCACCTGCGCGATTGATATACGATGTTCCCGTTCCTATTTCACAGGAGATCATCGGCTTACCATACATCGCGGCCTCAAGAAGTGATATTCCGAATGCTTCTGAACGCAAGTGGGAGGGGAAGACAAATGCGTGGCAAAGGGTGAGCAACGCTGCCTTGTCTTCATCTGGAAGAGGGCCTGGGAAATGAACATTGTTTAATCCAAGGTTCGTAGCTTGATTTCGTAGGTCTTGTTCAAGTGGCCCGCCTCCAATAATTACGATTGGCCAATTCTCTCCCTTGGCGGCTTCCAAAAGGAAATTCAGGCCCTTGTAGTAACGCATGGCGCCGACAAACAGGAAGAAGCGAGGCCCCAATCGACTGCGCCAGTGCTCAATTCTTTCAGGCGAGGGTGATGGGTATGTTGATCTTTCCAATCCGTAAGGAATTATCCGCACCTTGGAGGAGTGCTGTGCCAAGACCGGACTGGTAGCTACATAATTAGGAGAAGAGGCCACGATGCAGTCGACGCTTTTTAGGAAGCGATGCATCATTGGCTGATAAAGCCATAGTAGACTCTTCTGTTTGACGATGTCGGAGTGGTAGCTGACTACAGTTGGCTTTTTCACTCCAGTGGTAAAATGCAGGAGATCCATGAAAGGCCAGGGGAAATGGTAGTGAACTATGTCTACCTGTTCCACAAGTTCGGCGAAATCTCTTACGGCCGCCAGTGAAAATCCGGTCGATGCAAGTTGAAGGTCCAGCTTGGAGCGATGAGTGAAGTGGTTAGCTATCAATTCGTTTCGCGCTGAACCTCGGCGGCTCAAGTACAGGACTTCGGGCTGGATCCCTTGCTTAACCCCTCCTTCGGCAAGTTGATATATTACCTGCTCAATTCCCCCCATTGTTTCCGGGTAATAGGTCTTGAAGAAATGAAGAACTTTAATCATTGGCCTTCCAGTACTTTTTGGTAAACCTTCACCGTCTGGAAAGCACAATGCTGCCAAGAAAATGAAGCTGCGTGAGCCAAACCTTGGGGAATTGCCGTTGCGCGCCAGTCTTCGTCCTGAAGACCTTTCAGCAGCAGCCCTGTCAACGCGTCGACATCCAATGGCTCGCACATCAGTGCTGCTGGGCCGGCTACTTCCGGCAAAGATGAACTGTTCGAGCAAATGACAGGTACACCCGAACTCATAGCTTCCAGAACAGGTAAACCAAAGCCTTCATAGAGGGACGGGAACACAAACAATCGTGTTCCGGAATATAGGAGCGGCAAGTCTTCGCCTGGAACGTAGCCAAGATAGCGAGCCCATCCTTCACGTTGCGCTTGCGTGATTCGGTCATGAACGGGCTCGTTCTGCCAGCCTTGGTACCCTGTAAGAAGTAGCGGCCATCGCTGACGTATGCCAATAGGCAATCGACTATAAGCGTTCAGCAATGTCTCGATATTCTTGCGAGGCTCGATAGTGCCCACAAAAAGGCTATAGCCGCCTGGCTTCAGGCCGTAACGTGCCAACGGAGCTTGCAATGACTCGTGGCTGCGGGGATGGAAGTCCTCGGAGCTGGCCAGGGGAACCGCGTGAATACGATCCAGGGGCCAGGAAAAGTATTTGGAAAGCTCATGGCGGGTGTATTCGGAATCTGTAATCAGCGCATCCGCCCGGGTCAGAGTTTTCTGCAATTCCTTCTGCAGATAGCGGAGGCGTTGAGGAGGATGGCAGTCTGGCCAGGTGAAGGGCGAGAGGTCATGGAATGTGGCCACGGTCCGCCCAGGAAAGGGGGGGATGAAGAAGTTCGGACCGTGGTACAGATAGTCCTCATGGCCTCGCATTGCCCTCGCTCTGAACAGGGGCATCAATAAGCGATATACCTCTATGGCAAGGGCGCTTTTCTGTATGGTGCGTTTGAGTCCATAACCACTTCCGGATTTGTCAGTGGGGACAGGGAGCTCCGACAGGAAACGCGCCCCTGAGAAAAGCTTCAAATCGGATATATCAGGATTATGCTGAAGTCTCCGTGCCAGTTCGTAGGTATATCGACCAATACCGGTAAGTGGAAATCGGACCGGCTCAACAGACAGCACTAACTTCATTTATTCAGCCGCCAGCATCCAGCGCAGGGTTTCATCCAGAGGCGGCGTATCCCAGTCGTCGAGCAGTGCGCGTAGCCGTGACGCATCGCCAGACAAGGTTTTGACTTCATTCGATCGAACGAATGCCGGGTTGACCTCGACTCGAAGTTGATGCCCGGTGATCGCCTGACACATGGTCAGCACCTCACGCAGAGAGTGAGTACGACCGGAGCAGACATTGATGATCTGCCCCAGGGGCCTGGACTCGATGAGCCCACGGTAGGCGCTGACCACCGCCCGTACATCGCTGAAGTCACGCCAGACATCGAGGTTACCAAGTTCGATCTTCTCCGCCTTGCGGCGGAAGTGAGAGACGATCTTGGGCAACAGGAAGTTCTCTGCCTGTCCCACTCCGGTGTAGTTGAACGGACGGGCGATCACAATCGGTAACCGTTCCTGCCAGAGCTTCGCCATGTATTCCATGGCCAGCTTGCTCACTGCGTAGTCATTCGCCGGTTCCGGTTGGGTTTCTTCGGTAAGCACGCCTGCAGAGGCATTGCCATAGACGTTGGCACTGCTGGCGAGGAGAACGCAGTCCGGAACCTTGCCGGAGGCGTCGATTGCCTCCAGCAGGTTGCGGGTGCCAACCAGGTTGACCTGGTAGAAGGCGTTGGCATCGCCATGGGAAACGAATGCCAGGGCGGCGAGGTGCACCACCAGGTCCGGCTGGACCGATTTCATCAGTGCCTGTAGCGCATCAGAATCGGTCAGGTTGGCCTGGTGATAGTTGGCTTCGGAGCCCGGATGGCTCCCCACGCCGATGACTTCGTATCCGTTCGACTCGAGTTCGGCTGCCATATAGCGGCCGGTAAAGCCATTGATACCTGTAATCAGTGCACGCTTGCCGCCGGTAGCCATCAGAAAGAGAACCCCTGTTCGTTACGACGCAAGTCGGCCTCGACCATCATGCGGCACAGCTCTTCCAGGGTGGTCTTCGGTGCCCATCCCAGTTTCTCCTTGGCTTTGAGTGGGTTGCCGATCAGCAGATCCACTTCCGCAGGACGATAGAACTTCGGGTTGATGGCAACTATGACCTTGCCGGTTGCGGTATCGATCCCTTGTTCCTGTTCGCCAGTCCCTTTCCACTCCAGGGCAATATCCACGGCCTTGCAGGCCAGGGAGACGAAATCTCGTACGGTTTCCGTACGGTTGGTGGCGAGTACGAAGGTGTCCGGCTCGTCAGCCTGCAGCATTCGCCACATGCCTTCGACATATTCCTTGGCAAAGCCCCAGTCGCGCTTGGCGTCGAGATTGCCCAGTTCAAGACGATCCTGCTTGCCCAGTTTGATCTTGGCGATGGTGTCGGTGATCTTGCGGGTCACGAATTCGCGTCCACGCAGCGGCGACTCGTGGTTGAAGAGAATGCCGCTGGAACCAAAGATGTCGTAGGACTCGCGGTAGTTGATTGTCATCCAGTGGGCATACAGTTTGGCGACGCCGTATGGGCTGCGCGGATAGAACGGTGTTGTCTCCGTCTGGGGGATGGCCTGCACCTTGCCGAACATCTCGGATGTGGAGGCCTGATAGAAGCGAACCTTCGGATTGACGATGCGGATAGCCTCAAGAAGGTTCACTGCACCAATGCCCGTGATTTCTGCAGTGGTGAGAGGTTGTTCGAAGGACACGCCGACGAAGCTCTGTGCGGCGAGGTTGTAGACCTCTGTCGCTTCGGTTTGCTGCAGCAGGCGGATGCTGGCGGAAAGGTCGGTCAGGTCATATTCGACCAACTGCAGGTTCGGGTGCTTGTCGATCCCAAGTTCTTCGATGCGCCAGAAGTTGACTGAGCTGGTACGGCGGTAGGTGCCAAAGACGGTGTAACCCTTTTCCAGCAGCAGTTGCGCAAGATAGGCGCCATCCTGACCGGTAATCCCTGTAACGATCGCTTTCATCTTTGTTCCTCACAAAAACTTCTAGGTGCTGTATTTCAATGGCGATCCGATTCTGGATCGCGGACATGCTGCTTATAAAGTTGGTTCAAGCGAATCGCCGCGTCCCACGGCGAGGTAGCGCAATCCGTGCCGGCTTGGCTCTCGCGGATCATACAGATTGCGCCCGTCGACTATCACTGGCTGGGCCAGCGCACTCTTGAGCCAACCGAAATCCAGGGTGCGAAACTGCTTCCACTCTGTGCAGATCACTAATGCTGCTGCGCCAGGAACCGCCGCATCGCGACTCTCTACCAACTCGAAGTCGTCCCTTTCGCCATAGATGCGCCGCGCTTCGTCCATGGCTTCTGGGTCGTAGGCCCGAACTATGGCACCTGCGGCCCAGAGCGCTTCGATGAGACTCCGGCTGGGCGCTGCGCGCATGTCGTCGGTATTGGGTTTGAAGGCCAGCCCCCAGACAGCAATGGTCTTGCCCTCCAGATCGCCAGCCAAGGCTTTGTTCAGTTTGCTGAAGAGCACGTTCTTTTGCCGGTTGTTGACGTGTTCGACCGCGTGCAGCAAGTGCGCCTCATAGCCGACCTGCTCAGCGGTTCGCGCCAAGGCCTGTACGTCCTTGGGGAAGCAGGAGCCGCCGTAACCACAACCCGGGTAGATGAAGTGATAGCCGATTCGGGGGTCTGATCCGATGCCCTTCCGTACCTGTTCCACATCTGCGCCCAGGCGTTCGGCCAGGTTGGCGATCTCGTTCATGAAGCTGATCTTGGTGGCGAGCATGGCGTTTGCCGCGTACTTGGTGAGTTCGGCGGAGCGCACGTCCATGAACATGAGCTTGTCGTGATTCCGGTTATAGGGGGCGTAGCATTCTCGCATACGCCCGCGCACATGCTCCGAATCCGTGCCGACCACGATACGAGAACCCTTGGTGAAGTCGTCGATGGCCGCGCCTTCCTTAAGGAACTCCGGATTCGAGCAAACGTTGAACGTCAGTGCGGAAGCCCTGCTTTCGAGTCCGGCTTGTATGGTTGCTTGTACCTTGTCGGCGGTGCCGACGGGCACGGTGGACTTGTTGATCACGATCTTGTGATCTTGCATGTACTGGCCAATGGTCTTGGCTACAGCGAGCACATACTGCAGATCGGCGGAGCCGTCCTCGTCAGGCGGAGTGCCTACGGCGATAAACTGCAGTTCGCCAAAATCGACACCCTTCGCGGCGTCTGTGGTGAAGCGCAGGCGGCCTTCCGCGTGGTTGCGTTTCACCATCGACTCTAGGCCGGGCTCGTAGATTGGAATGATGCCCTGTTCGAGGTTGGCGACCTTTCGGCTGTCAATATCTACACAAATAACGTGGTGACCGACATCGGCTAAGCAAGCGCCGGTAACAAGGCCAACATAGCCTGTCCCAAAAATTGTTATCTGCATCGTTGGCTCCCATTTCGGCCATGATGTTGATTGTCTATTTAGAGATGTCTAGTTTGTAGAGGGAGATTCCCAAGACTCGATTGTCATTTCCACCATTAAGAGCTTTAGGGGAAATTGCTTTCGGTATAGTGATAGCTAAATCACGGTAGTCTTCTTTGCTGGACAAGGATAGAACGATCTTCTGTAAAGCGCCGCTGTTGACTGAGAGCGAAGGTATCGCTTCGCTCTTGGTGTCTGAATTTACCCATTGGAAGTGCAGGTGAACAGGCCTGTTGGTCGAAGCGCCATAGACAGCGAACTTTACCGAAACTCGACATTTATCTGTCTTGCAGGTGAGTGGCCGGTAGATTCTGAGTGTGGCCTTGCCACTTGACCAAACGTTACTTTCCTCAATCGCATACCATCCATCCGCAAGGATGAATGGAAGAGCACAGCTTTGAGGTCCGGCAGTTACCGGATAAATATCATGGCAGATATTTGTGGCCATTTCTTCTGGCAATGGGAGGTTGGAAGTTTGTATCTCTTTGAGTCTGGCGATCGAGTAGTATTTTCGCGATTTTACTTCAATGATCCCGGAGGCCAATAGCTTTTCTATTATTGGTGAGAGACTATCTTCAAACTTGGTCTGTGCTGGCCAGGAGTAGAAGTCTTGGTGAAAGTCTATGTGAGGAAAAATCACAGCGTCAGCTTGTTTTCTGATGAGAAGCTCCAAGGTGCTTGCTACCAGGCGGTTGTCTATTCTTCCGTTTGGTAGGTTTTTGATCGCCGGCGGCCAGAACTGTCTTGCTATTGCAACGTTTTTGTCACCTCCGATGTTGTATGTTTTTATTCCTGAGGCTGGGGAGATAAAAGTTGCTATGAAGTCGTTTCTGTAGGGTAGATAGGCAACTATCTCATTGTCGGTTGTGTCTTGGTTCAGGGGGGTGACAAGATCTCTCTCAATTCCAATAAATCCATTGCGGTGGGATTTATAGGCCGCGAATTTCTGCTGGATATGGGGGAGATTGGATGTAATAATGAAAATAGAAGCAATGAGAATTAGCTTCTTGTGGGAATTGTTTTTTTGATCGGATAAAGAAATGACAAGTATCATCCAGAGGCCGAATATGCCAAGTGCAGTCCATCGGTAAGCTGCGCGCATATTGTTGAACCCCGGAAGATTCTCAGATATCAGCGCTGAGCCGGTAGGTGCGATGGCTGCACTCGCCGGCATTTCTGCTCCAGCAATGCCAAGTTTTTCGGTGTTTATTTTCAGGCTCGGCCCGAGCGACATGTAAAAGCCGAAGAGTGATAGAAGCAACATTGCATTGAGTAGCCGGCTTTTCTCCTTTGAGAATATCCAGGTAATCAGGCCTGTAATAATAATTGGAAGTGCGAATGTAGTATTCCAGACCGAGGCGTCACCGAACAGATTATCCGCTGTCCGTGTTACGCTTAGATTGAGCGCATCCCAGAGCCAATTAATGCCTTTGGTGGGTGCCAGAAAATAGAATATGTCCGCCCCCCAGCCTCGGAAAAAATCCATTGAAGCAGGCTCGAAATGACTTTTTCCTATATAGGCGGTATACAGATAGTATGCGATTCCGAAGCTTATGATGTGTGTGGGTAAGGCGAACAGAATCGTGCTGCGGCGCGTTGAGCGATTAAATAATGTGCAAGCCCCCATGATGCTGGAGCCGACTGCGAACATCATGAACGTATAGCCGTCCATGAAAATAGATACCAAGCAGCAGCTCAAATACAAAGTGATGGGTAATATTCGTTCCTTCGCATGGCTTTGGGGGACAATGAATAGTTGGATTGCTGCGTAGAAATATAGTGATAGGAGAGCGATGCCCGAGGCGAGCATTGAGAAATCTTGGTGTGCCCATATTATGGGCTGGCTCGTCCAGAGGACTGAAAGAAGAGTCCTCACATATGGGGTGAGATTAAATTTTTTGCAAATTGCAGAGCATGAAATATAGGAGATTATCAACCAAAACGCGACAGTTGTTGAGTATGCGTCTTGCGGCGACATTCCAAACTTAATAAGGGCGCCCATCGGGAGTGCGCCTGAGAGGCCGAATGCTATTCCGGCAGGATTCGGAAAGCCTATGTTGTTGGCGTATATTGATAGGATTGGTGCGTTGGATAATGAGATTGCAAATCCAGATGTCCAAATGGCTTGTCCAAACGTTGGAACGGCAATGTAAGGGATTGCACCATTTATGATCAGAATGAAGGATATGGCAACAAGTGTTACCAGGTAGCTTTCTTTGAGTGATTTTATTTTAAAATTCATCATGCTACCGCTTTTTCTTTAAACAGAAATGCAAACGCAAAAAAGAGTAGGTCGCCTACTACTGTCACTATTCGGCCCAGCAGGATCGCCAGCAACAGGTCCGTTCCGGCAACAGCGTCACCCATCAGAAGAAGCAACGCCAGTTCGCGAACGCCCACCCCGGCTGGTGCACCTGGAGTAACCAGGCCAACCAGCCATGCAATGACAAAGGCTCCTGCAAAGAGAGGCCAGGCCTGGGCCTCCAGTCCGGCGTCTCCCGTTACCAGTTCCAGTAGGCAGTAGAAGAGGCTGCCTGAAACGGACAGGAAGCCCACGTACCAGCAAAACGCGATAGCGATATCGGGCTTCGAGAGGGCTTTGGCGATAATGACGGTGGTGCTGACTGCAAGCAGAAACGCGCTTACTGCCAGGTAGCCGGGGACTGCAGAAACTACCAAGGGCAGCGTCAGGAGTCCGAACAGGGCTCCGGCGTAGCAGAGGATTGCGAGTTCCCAGAACGCGGACTTCGCAAGCGTCCAGGCAGGATATCCGGCGGCCATGCCGAGTCCCTGCCTTCCTGCAAGATGGAAGATGTTACCTGGGAGATACTTGCCGAGCTGGGTGATTCCGTAGGTTCGAATCCCCCAGTTCCTATCGGCAGATGTGCCGAGTTGTCGGAGTATTCTGAGCCAGGCAAAGGCAAGTGCGAGATTGGCTGCGCCATACAGCATGGACAGACCGAGAGCCTCCGCCCATCCATGTAGGTCGAGCTGAGAAAAGTCGATCTGTCCCGAGTAGTCCTTTAGCCGGAGTGCTACGAACACGATGCTGAATATCGCCAGCCCGCTGCCCAGCCAATGCAAATAGCGCTTCAGATTTGTGCCGGCCTTCATGCCTCCATTACCTGGGCTTGCACAGGAGCATTGTCCAAGGTAGGGGACTCCTGACTTCGAGGACATCGAAGTAGCGCGACACCAGGGAAATGAAGCCTTTTTGCGACCAATGCTGGATGTGGCCGGGTGTATTGCCGAAGTCCGCGATGTACTTGCCACGGACGAGGTTGAGGGCACACCAGATTGGTTCCCTCGGAACGCTCAGTATCAGGTGGCGGCCCACGACTCGCTGGAGGGCTTCAAGCCCTTGCTCGGGATGTTCCAGGTGCTCCATGACCTCGCAGCAGACGACCAGATCGGCAGAGTCGCGACCCGTCTCGATGTCATAGATGCTGCGTGCCTCGAACACTGACGAAGGCAGATTACGTTCCGTGGCGTTGGCGCGGGCGATATCAATGGCCTGGGTGGAGAAATCGCTCCCGCGCGCATTCAACCCCTGCTCACGCCAGCGCATTACCCAGAAGCCTTCTCCGCAACCAACCTCGTGAATGGATGTAGGTTGAGCCTTGGCCACCAGTTCGGAGAGCGAGTTGTCAAAACCCGCCATGATCTTGCGAACGATGGGATTTTTCGAGTTGTACTTGTCGTACGCGTTGCCGACTACGATGCCATCTTCTTTGAGGCCGCCAGAGATTCTCATGCCTGCTCTCTCTTTTCCGAGGTCTTGTTCGTTTCAGTGCTGGTAGCGGGCAGTTGCGTGTCCGCAACCCGGAGCATCCGGTAGCGCACGTCTTCCATGAGTTTTCGATTGGCTGCCAGAAGATCGGTCACGAAGGCAGTAAGGAATGTCTGGAATCCCATCACCATCAATACCGCCGCGAGAATAAGCGACTGGATGTGGCCATCCCCTTCACCGCCGATGTATTTCCAAAGGAATCGGAGGCCAATGATGAAACCGAGGGTGAACAGCGCAACGCCGATCGAGCCGAAGAAGCGAAACGGTCGATAGATCACGAAAATCCGAATGATGGTGACGATTGAGCGCTTGATGTACGACGGGATGCTTTTCACCAGCCGGGATGGCCGCAGGTCGTCGTTCACCCGGATCGGGACCGAGGTAATGGCCATGTTCTTTTGGCCCGCCTGGATAATGGTTTCCAGCGTGTAGGTGTAATCGCTGAACACCATCAGACGCTGTGCGGCGGTACGGCTCATGGCCCGGAACCCGCTAGGCGCGTCAGGAATGCTGGTCTTGCTCGCGACCCGAACGACCCAGCTACCGAGTTTCTGCAGCAGCTTCTTGACTGGTGAGAAGTGTTCGATGGTCTCGATGGGGCGGGCACCGACGACGATATCGGCCTTGCGTTCGAGAATGGGGGCCGTCAGTGCAGGTATGTCTTCCGCGTTGTACTGGTTATCCGCGTCGGTATTGACGATCACGTCGGCACCGAGCCGCAGGCAGGCGTCCAGGCCTGTCATGAAGCCACGGGCCAGGCCCTGGTTACGCGTGTGGCTGACAACATGGTCGACGCCACAGGCTTTGGCTACCTTCACGGTATCGTCACGGCTGCCATCGTCGATGATCAGCCACTCGACGGTTTTGAACCCCTGAACCTGGCGTGGCAAGGCGGCTAGCGCAATGGCAAGGGTACCTGCCTCGTTGTAGCAGGGGATCTGAATAATCAGTTTCAAGCCGAAGTTCCTTTTTTTGTTAGGTGCTCTGCTTTGTAAATCTGAGCGGTGGTTGGCGGCTGGTCTGCCAGGAGCGCGGACGTGAGCTGTGCAGTGGCCTGTTGCCAAGTCAGCCAGGGCATGTCGACAGACTTGGGATGGCTACCGAGCCTTTGAAGCCCCAGCCAAGCCACGATTGCGTCGCTGAGATCTTTTGCCGAGTGCCCGCTGAAATAAAACGCATGCTCTCCCGCAACCTCGCGGAATACGGGCAGATCTCGCGCAAGTATCGGGAGCTTGTGCTGCGCCGCTTCGATGAGGGGCAACCCGAACCCTTCTCCCAGGGAGGGGGCCAGCAAGCAGGACGAATTGGCGTAGACCTTCAACAGGTACTCATCGCTGATGCCCTCCAGCCAGTGCAGCCGGTTGCCCAGTTCGGGGTGTTGCCGAAAGCGAGCGGCCAGCGTATCGACCATCCAGCCTTCCTTCCCAACCACCACCAGATTGAAGTGGCAGCCTTCGGACCAGAGTCTCTCGAAAGCATCCAGCGCTTGTCCGTGGCCCTTGCGTGGCTCGACAGTGCCGACCATCAGGAAGCTCGGGGCACTGGAAAGCCTTTGCAGCAAGTCCTGGGCGTTTTCGGGCAGGCCGGAGGAAGGGGACGAGGTGTCCAGGTCGGCGCCCAAATGGAACCACTGGATATCCAGGTGGGGCGTGCGTTCAGGTACGTTCTCTGCGACCCATTCTGCGAGGTCGTGTGCCACCGCTTGGGAAATGCAGATCGCTGAGTCCGCCTTGGCGACGACTTTCAGCCAGTCGGCATGGCCTTCCTTGAAGCCTGGTGGATAGATGTTGTCTAACTGGACCGGAATCAGGTCGTAGACTACGAAGGACACCTTCACGCCGCGATTCTGGAGGTCACGGTAGACGCCTTCGCGGTCTGCCTGGATCACATAGCCGCCGGCAAGATCGAGACCGAGCAGGATGTCGCCTGGTTGTGCCTCGATGCGATTACTGCCAATCCAGCCTCTCGCCAAATTGAGCAGGCCAAGTGTGTAGTCGTGGGCATATCGATAATGCCAGGCACCATGGTCTTCGCTGAGATATACCGGCTCGACGCGGAAACCCTCCGGTGGTGCGTCGATCAGGGCCAGGGTCAACGCCCTGACAACGCGCTGAATACCGGTTTTGAAGTCATCGCGTGCAACTACCGATACGTCGAGGAACAACGTGCGAGAGGGTCGCCGACGAGGAAAGTCCAGCGCCAGTACGCGGCTGAGCTCCTTCAGTTGGTCTTCGCTCGGGTTGGGGGGGAGTGCCTGAGCCAGCGAGGACACCAAGCTCCGGGAACCGAAGGCGTTCTTCCGGCAAAAGGTCTCGATGCTTTGTGCATAGCCCTCGGCACAATGCGCCGGGTCATGGACGGTATGTAGAAACTCCTGGGCGCGACGTGCAAGTGCCTGGCGCTCGTCGGGATGCAAACGTAGAAATTCCAGTTCTGCGGTCAATTCGGAGTCGAAGAACTCATCCGGAATCTTGCGAACGACGTCGCCCGGGATATCCGCCATGGAACCATTGGCGTTGATCACGGTGGCAATTGCGTAGTTCATGCAGTCGAGCACCGCGGCAGATGTTTCGCCACGCGAGAGGGTTCGCAGTTGAACGGCAACATCCGCTGCAGCCAGATAGAGGCGATAGGTATTCGTATCGGTCCAGCCGCTTATCCGGACGTTCCCGGATTTGCCGTATTTGCGGACACGCTCGGAAAGCTCGTGCGCGTAAGGGGAATCGTCCGTGTCGCCGACGTACACCAGCTTGCAGCGCTTGTCACCTCTGAGTACCGAAGAGGCTTCCCAGGCATCGAGCAGGCGATGGTTCTGCTTGGTCTTGCCGACGAAGCCGAAACTGCAAACGAGAAAATCGTCTTCCGAGATGCCCAGTTCCTTGCGAGCTTGCGCTCGATCAAGCTGCTCAGCAGGATGGCGCAGAAGGGGGATGACGCTCAGGCCGTTTTCCAGACCGTACCACTGCTTGGCAAGGCGCCTAGAATTTTCCGAGTGGACGATGACGCCAAATGCCTTCTGCAGAACGCTGAAGTTGCAGGGGTAGCGGAAGACAACAGGTTCATCGTGTTCGCGAGAACGTTCATGAATGGCCTTGTACCCATGTGCAAGATAAAGCTCGTTCCACAATGAGTTCCTGGCGAAACCATGGGTTTCCCGGTACCACTGCACCCCGCTGAGGAAGAAGTCATGGAGTACCACGATGCCGGGGAAGCGCTCGAGCAACTCGAACATTTTGACGTGCATTGGGTTATTGCCGAAGTGGTACAGGATCCTCTGATACCGATGGCCGCATTCTTCAAAGTCCTCCATCGACAGCACTTGGCAGTGTTCGCGAATCCAGTCATCGCTGATCTCCGCCTGATCCACCACGACGTCTATGTCGTAATAGCGCGCCAGGAACGGGATAAGTTCCGCGCTGTAGTCAGCAATACCTGAACGTTCAGGAGGCAACGGTGAGATATAAGCCATCCGGGGCTTGCGTAGTTCGAGCGTGTTGATTTCTATGGGGGTGGGGTGATGCCCTTCCGTTGCCGCCATCAATCGATCGAGCAGGCTCTGCGTCGGCTCAAGGCAGATCAGTTGGGAGGCAGATCCTGTGTCGCTCGGGTTTTTCAAGTTGCCCTGGTTTCCGGTGGTCAGAATCAGATCGAAGGATCTGGTGGCAGCGCGTAATGCAGGCGTATCGAATTTCTGTTCAGTGAGAAAACCCAACTGGAATGCTCTGGAAGCATCGGGAAGGCGGCCAAGCGCTTGAATATCCGCGGACAGATCGGTCAGCAACAGGAGGTCTGGTTGCAAGTTGGCGATGAATGCCTGGTGGATGAGTTGGTCCAGTTTGGCATTGGTCGCCTGGCCACATGGCGAGAGCCAGACGCGGATGTTTTCCGGGCGCACGTCGCTCGCCAGAGCTCGCCTGATGGGAAGAATGCTCTCCTCGTACCGGCTGTTCAGGACCAAGAGCAGATCATGCGCAGTTGCTTGGCGCGCGACTGTTTTGACGGATTCGAGTAGTTTGCTCTGCGCTGCGGGAAACTCAGCCTGGAGGCCTTGCAGGTCAATCACAATTCGCATTACAGGCTTCCTGGTTTTTGCTGCTTGATCGCGTCGTTAAGTTCATGGAAGTAGCGGCGAGCCTCTGCGGATAGGGCTGACAGATCAGGGCCTCTTGGCACTCCGCCGGTCTGGTCCAGGCCTTCCTGTTCTGGAGTTGAGTACCCCTCATGCATCGCCAGGTTGGTATCGACCGGTGGGAAATAACCGATCAAATTGCGCCGCTTGGCAAAGAGGCGCAGATGGTGATGCAGCTTGGGATGACGCTGGAGTATGCGGGCTAGCCTGGTGCGAAGCGCGGGGCGCTCCAGGACTGTATGCATGGCCAGATGTAGGAAGGGTCGTGCAGTCGCTTTGATCAGTCTGACCGGAAGGCTGGCAATCCGGCTAACCGCGTGCGAGAGCGCGCGCAGCGGCCAGGTTATGCGCCACGAGGTGCTAGTGAGCAATGCCTTGACGTGTTGCTCCTGTGCAGCGGCCTGCTGCCACCAGTGATGGGTATTGCCCAGTGCTTCGTTCAGTTGGTGCTGGATGGAGTGCATGCGTTCTTCCAGGCTGACCAGGGACGCATGGAGGCCGCGCTTGTAGGTCTCTGTATTGAGCAGATCCGAATGGATCTGGTGCTTGTGATGCGTGACTTCGGAAAGTTCTACCGTCAAACCTTCGAGCTGAAGGTTCAGCGCCTTCAATTGTGTCTTCAGGTGGTCGATCCGTTCGCTGGCCCCGGCAAATTCGCGTTTGACTTCTTCACACTCGTCTTTCAGCATCTCGGCGTGGCATTTCACTTCGCTCAATTCCGAATCGAGTAGTGCCTTTTGCTCCTCGACCCGTGTAAGTGCCTGCTCGAGTAGTTGACGGGCATGCATGTCCTCGGCAGATATCTGCTCCAGTAGCTCTACCCTGTTCTGGAGTTGTTCCATCTGGCCGCTGAGTGCCGCTTCCTTTTGAGTGTTGCTGTCCACTTTCTCGGCAACTTCCCTGATGCTTGATTTCAGCCCGCTATCGTAGCGCCATGCCAGCATGTCCAGTGCCAGCCCGTATTCCTTCGCGAATGCTTCATCGAACAGCGCAAGTTGTTCGTCGATTGCTGCCTTTTGGGAAACGATTGCATAGTCCGGACTAGCTCCACCCAGGACGTGCATCAACTCCAGATTGGTTTCAGTTGCCAGTTGTGGCGGTTCTTGCAAGCGCAAAGTCTTGGTGCGTTGGAATCCGGAATGCTCCGCGAGGAAGTTCAGTACCAGATGTGGAATGGGGCGCTCGTGGGTCGGGTCCAAGTAGAAGTTGTTGGTGCCGACCACGAGGTTTTCCGGGTTGGGCGTCTCCAGGATCAGAAGGCCCGCAGGTTTCAGGGTGCGCAGAGCGTGGGCCACCAATGTCTGCAGGCTGGAAAAGGGCATGTGTTCGGCGATATGGAACCCTGAAACCACAGATAGGCTGGCATCTGGCGTGCTTTCGAGTGTGGTCAGGGCATCGGCCAGCTCGGCAGGCAGATTGAGTGCTTGGCATGCATCCAACATGCCTTCATCCAAGTCTACGCCGTGAGCCTGGAAGCCATCCTCTAGTAGCACTTCGAGCCATTCGCCACGGCCGCATCCCAGATCAAGCGCCTGGTTTTCCGCGTAAATCTGCTTCAGGGGTTGAAGAAACGGCAGATAGACCTGCTGCCGTTGTTTGATCAGTTCACGGGAGCCGCGAAGGCGATCTTCGAAGGCGCGATAGAAGGAGGTTGTCATCGATTGCACTCCACTTCGGGGGGCATCCAGGCCAACCCAACAAACTCTTTTTTAGCGATATTAACTACATTGAAAACTAGCGCCAGATCGCACCATTCATAATTGCAGTTGATGTGTGTGTCTGCAGTATGCAGGGCCACTGCAACTGAATATGATCCGACGCCCAGATTGGCGGGGAAACTGAATCGATATTCTACGTACTCTCCGGCCTGGAGCGATTTCAGTTTGCAGCCCAAATGATGGGTGTTGGTTCCGAATACCGATTGTCCTACTCGATCCTTGATCGTATATCCAACAACCAGTTCAGGGATTTCATCTTTGACAAGTGTTTTGATATGCAGTGAGACGGGTTCTCCCACGGAAACAAATTCAATAGGTTCACCCCTTGCATTGTGAAGGCTCACCGACTCAATACTTGCTGCACCGTTCCCGGATCTTGTTTGTACCCGTCCATTTTGGAGACTTTGGGTACTTACGGTAACATTTTCCCTTTCAGCAATGATGGCGTTATAGAAATCCATCACTTCTTCCGGCGCCCCATCCTTGATGATGCTTCCTTTTTCCAGCAGGATCGCCCGGTCACACAACGACTGAATTGCTCCTCGATCATGTGAAACGATCAGAAGCGTGGTGCCCTGTTTCTGGAACTCGCGAATACGATCGAAGCTCTTGTGCTGGAAATAGCTGTCGCCCACTGAGAGCGCTTCATCAACGATAAGAATTTCCGGACGAAATGCAGTCGCTACGGAGAACGCCACCCGCATTTGCATGCCGCTCGAGTAGGTCCGCACCGGTTCGTCGAAGTATTCGCCAATTTCTGCGAATGCCTCGATGTCTCCTATGGCCAGATCGATCTGTTCCGCGCCGAAGCCCATCAAGCCAGCGGCGTGATAGACGTTCTGGCGGCCTGTCAGTTCAGGATTGAAACCCATGCCCAGTTCGAGAATTGCGGCGATGCGGCCGTTTATCTGGATGGACCCCTCGGTGGGTTGGAGGGTGCCGGTGATCATCTTCAGCAAGGTCGATTTGCCGGCGCCATTCTGACCAACGATGCCAATGGCTTCTCCGGGCTCGATGGAAAAGCTGATGTGCCGAAGTACCCAATGTTCTTCCGTGGGCTGGATTGGAAGATTGAACCAGCGGGCAATGCGCTGCCATTCCGAACGATAGCTACGGTAAGCCTTTCCCAGGTTCTTTACGCTCAGCAGGCTCATAGTACGTCCACCATTTCCGCGCTGGCTTTGCGGAATACGAACAGGCCAAGCCCGAGAAGCGACACGCTGATCAGCACAATGGAAACCAGTGATTCGAAATGCGGCGTTTGCCCGTACACGAGCACCGCATGGTAGGCCTCTACCACCGGATACATGGGGTTATAGCTGAGATACACCTTCAGCCACTCCGGCAGGATGGTGGCGGGATAGACGATGGGAGTGAACCAGAACAGGACCTGCAACACGATGGGAATGACCTGGCCGAGGTCGCGCATGAAAACGTTGAACACCCCCATTACCAGGCCGACGCCCAGGGCGAACGCTAGGACGAGCGCTGTCAGGGGAATCAGCCACAGTAGCGTCCAGGATGCCGAGTGTCCCAGCAGGAAGATCACCCCCAGCGTGGCTACGGCGAGGAAGAAGTTGTTCATGAGGCTGGAGCCCACCACGATCGCCGGCAGGGTGATGCGCGGGAACATGATTTTCTTCATCAGGTTGCCGTGCTCGAGGAAGACACCTAGGCAGCGATTGACGACTTCTGCGAACAGACTCCAGGCGAGAATACCTGCCATCAGGTAGATGGCGTAGGCGTACGGGTTGTCGATACCAGGCAGCTTCGCGGCAAGGACGTTGGACAGGATCATCGCGTAGATTGCGACCTGGACCAGCGGGTGAATGATTATCCAAAGGGCGCCCAGCTTGCTGCGGGCGAACTTCGCGGTGAATTCGTTTCTGATCGAGGAAATAACAAAGCCCCGGTAAATCCAGAGGCTTCTCAACATCGCATACATATCGGCTCCAGGACGGCCCCTCACACTGGATGGTGATCGGGAAGGCGCCGGGGGTCATCCTGGGCCTTCCAGTTGCAAAACTAGCGCGGCTGCACGGACCTCAACACGGCGCGCGGCCGTAGTTGTCTTCCAGGCGCACGATATCGTCTTCCCCGAGGTAGTCGCCGCTCTGCACTTCGATGAGTACGAGATTGATGACTCCGGGATTCTCCAGCCTGTGCTGGTGCCCCGCCGGAATGAAGGTCGATTCATTGGTGTTCAGCAGGAACGAACTGTCGCCATTGGTGACCTTCGCCATCCCGCTCACCACGGTCCAATGCTCGCTGCGATGGTGGTGCATCTGCAGCGACAGCGAAGCGCCCGGCTTGACGACAATGCGCTTGATCTTGAAGCGCTCGCCTTCTTCCAGTGTGGTGTAGGTACCCCACGGGCGGTGAACGGTACGGTGAAGCAGATGCGCATTGTGGCCCTTCTTCTTCAACTGGGCGACGATCTGCTTGACCTCCTGGCAATGCTCCTTGTGGGAAATGAGCAGTGCGTCAGGCGTATCGACGACGATCAGGTTCTGCACCCCGATCAGCGCGGCGAGGCGATCCGGGCTGTGCACGTAGTTGTTGTTTGCGCTGTGCGTCAGGACTTCGCCTTCGCAGCGGTTGCCATTGGAGTCCGCGCCGGTCAGTTCAGCCATCGCCGTCCATGAACCGATATCGCTCCAGCCCAGATCACAGGGCACGGTGGCAACCTTGTTCGAGCGCTCCATCAGGGCGTAGTCGATGGAAATGTCCGGGACTTTTTCGAAGTGCTCGGCGTCCAGCGGCAGGCAGCGATGCTGTTTGCCTTCGCTCAGCCGGGAATTGGCCACGGTGGATTCCACCGCGCTGGAAACCTCGGGGGCATAGGTTTCCATTTCCTCGAGCAGTGTGCTGACCTGGAAGCAGAACATGCCCGAGTTCCAGAAGTAGTTGCCTGCCTGCATGTATTCCTGGGCGGTCGCAAGGTCCGGCTTCTCGACGAAGCGCTTGACCTTCAGGCCGCCATCCAGCGATTCGGTGCTGCTTTCGATGTAGCCGAAGCCCGTTTCGGGGTACTGGGGTTGTACGCCGAAGGTGACCAGCCAGCCGTTCCTGGCCAGCTTGACTGCATTGCTGACTGCCGTCGCGAATGCATTGGTGTTCTGGATCAGATGGTCGGCTGGAAGGACCAGCATCACCGCTTCGGGGCCATGAACCTGCTTCAGATGGATGGCTGCCGAAGCGACGGCTGCAGCAGTGTTGCGTCCAAATGGTTCCAGGACATAGCTGAGGTAGCAGTGCTGGCCATTGATGGCCCGGTACTCGTCTTCCGTCTTGAAGAAGAGTTCCCGGTTGGTGACTGTCAGTACCTCCGACACGCCATCCAGATCGAGCGCACGCTGCAGCGTTTTCTGCAAAAGATTCTGCCCATCGGGCAGGGGCATGAAGGGTTTGGGGTGGGCTTCTCGGGAGACCGGCCAAAGGCGACTACCGGCTCCCCCACAAATGATCACAGGAAAGAGCATTGTTTTTGGTCCTTGTGTATTCGTCCTGAAATACCGAATGCCGGAGCATCCAGCGTTCGCTTGCTGACAGGGCCTCATCGAAGCCGCTACCCACGGAAAGTCCTTTCCCCCTCGGTCCCACCTACCGAGAGCGTTTCACGATAGGGCGAAGATTAGCTCATCGGATTATTCAGACAAAGCGCTCTGAATCGGTGGGCTAGCGGGGCGCACCAAGCATAGGCTTGAGGTTGATGGCCTTTCGATTGCAGAAGCGGCGATTTGTTCCGTTCCGGATACAAATCATGGTCTTGAGGGCTACGCGGGCCATCCGAGGCCAGGCGTGCAGACTGGAAAAACAAAAGGCCCCGCATCGCTGCGGGGCCTTTGTATTCGTGGTGCCGGCACCAGGAGTCGAACCCGGGACCTACTGATTACAAGTCAGTTGCTCTACCAGCTGAGCTATACCGGCAAGGAGGGCCGCCATTATAGCCAGCGGGAGGGCGGTGTAAACCTCTTGTTTTTCAGTGTGATGGCGCGCTGTCCGGCTAGTGGCCGCCGGCTGCTTCGGCGGCTCCGGGGCGGGTGCCGAAGGGGGGCTTGGCGAGCCAGATGATGACCAGCATGGCGACGAATACCCAGCCGAGCATGGTGAAGTATTCGACCGTCGAGATCATGTAGGCCTGGCCTTCCACCATGTGGTCGAGGAGGGCGGCGCTGTGCTGGTTGACGCCGCCGAGCTGCTCGAGGGCGTCGGCCGTCGACGGGTCGTAGAGGCTGATGTGCTCCGTGAGGTGCGCGTGGTGCTGGCTGGCGCGGTGGGTCCAGAGCCAGGTGGTCAGCGAGGCGGAGAAGCTGCCCGCCACGGTGCGCAGGAAGGTGGCCAGGCCGGAGCCGTCGGCGATCTGCTCCGGCGTCAGGTCGGAGAGCAGGATGCTGAGGATCGGCATGAAGAACAGCGCCACGCCCAGGCCCATGACCAGTTGCGCCATGGCGACGTGGTAGTAGTCGACTTCGGTGTTGAAGCTGGCGCGCATGAAACAGGTGGTGGCCATGGCCAGGAAGGCGAAGCCGGCGAGCAGGCGCAGGTCGAAATTCTGCGCGTAGCGACCGACCAGCGGCGAGAGGAACATCGGCAGGATGCCGATCGGCGCCGCGGCGAGGCCGGCCCAGATCGCCGTATAGCCCATCTGCGTCTGTAGCCACTGCGGGATCAGCAGGCTGATGCCGAAGAAGCCGGCGTAGCCGCACACCAGGGCGATGGTGCCGACGGTGAAGTTGCGGTTGGTGAACAGGCGCAGGTTGACGATCGGGTGGCGGTCGGTCAGTTCCCAGATGACGAAGGCCGCCAGGGCGATCGCCGCGACGATGCTGCCGCCGATGATGAAGTTGGATTCGAACCAGTCGAGGTCGTTGCCCTTGTCCAGCACCACCTGCAGGGTGCCGACGCCGAGCACCAGCAGCGCCAGGCCCATGTAGTCCATCGGCTCGCGCTTGAGCGTCACCGGGCGTTCGCGCAGTTGGTTGTAGACCACCACGATGGCGAACAGGCCGATCGGCAGGTTGATGAAGAAGATCCATGGCCAGCTGTAGTTGTCGGTCAGCCAGCCGCCGAGCAGCGGTCCGGCGATGGGTGCGACGACCGTCACCATCGCCAGCAACGACAGCGCCATGCCGCGCTTGGCTGGCGGATAGATGGAGATCAGCAGGGCCTGGGTGATCGGGTAGATCGGCCCGGCGACGAACCCCTGCAGCGCGCGGAAGCCCACCAGCGTGCCCATCGACTGGGCGATGCCGCAGAGGAACGAGGCGATCAGAAACAGGATGGTGGCGGCGAGGAACAGCTTCACTTCGCCGAAGCGGCGGCTGAGCCAGCCGGTCAGCGGCAGCGCGATGGCGTTGCTGACGGCGAACGAGGTGATCACCCAGGTGCCCTGCTCGGCGCTGGCGCCGAGGTTGCCGGAGATGGTCGACAGCGACACGTTGGCGATGGTCGTGTCGAGCACCTGCATGAAGCACGCCAGCGACAGGCCGATGGTGGCGAGGGCGAGATTGGGCGGGGTGAAGCTGGCGGGCTGGCTCATCGTCGGGCTCTGTCAGCGCTGCGCGGTGCGGTGGGCGCTGTCGGCCAGGTTGGCGTGGATCAGCTGTTCGATCAGGCGGTCGGCCGAAGCCAGCTGCTGCTGGTAGACATCGGTGGACAGCGGCGCCTCGCGCGGCGGCTGCTGGGCCAGCACCGGGCCGTCCTGGTCGTGCAGGTCGACCTGCGCGGTCATCGACAGGCCGATGCGCAGCGGATTCTTCGCCAGCTCCTGCTGGTCGAGGCGGATGCGCACCGGGATACGCTGGATGATCTTGATCCAGTTGCCCGAGGCGTTCTGCGCCGGCAGCAGGGAGAAGGCGCTGCCGGTGCCGACGCCGAGGCTTTCGATGGTGCCGCTGAACTTCACGTCGCTGCCGTAGAGATCGGAATGCAGCTCCACCGGCTGGCCGATGCGCATGTACTTGAGCTGGGTTTCCTTGAAGTTGGCGTCGACCCACACCTGGTCCAGCGGGATCACCGCCATCAGCGCCGCGCCCGGCTGCACGCGCTGGCCGACCTGCACGGTGCGCTTGGCGACGTAGCCGGTCACCGGCGCGACCAGCACCGCGCGGGCGTCGTCCAGGTAGGCCTGGCGCAGCTTGGCCGCGGCCGCCTTCACATCGGGGTGGGACATGATGTCGGTGTCGTCGACCAGGGCGCGGGTGGTGTCGAGCCGCTGCTCGGAGGTGGTCAGGGCGTTGCGTGCGGTGTCCAGGGCGTCGCGGGCGTGGGCCAGTTCCTCCTGGGAGATGGCGCCATCGTCGGCGAGGTTCTTGCGGCGCTTGTAGTCGGCTTCGGCCTTGGTCAGGGCGACCTTCTTCGCCGCCACGTCCGCCTTGTTGCCTTTGACGTTGCTGAACAGCCCGCGCACCTGGCGCACGCTGCGCGCCAGGTTGGCCTCGGCCTGCTGCAGGGCGATGTCGGCGTCGCTCGGATCGAAGCGCACCAGCACCTGGCCCTTGTGCACCAGGTCGCCGTCGTCGGCGCCGATGCTCACCACGGTGCCGGTGATCTGCGGAGTGATCTGCACCACGTTGCCGTTCACGTAGGCGTCCTCGGTGTGCTCGTGCCAGCGGCCGACGAGGTATTCCCAGCTCGCGCTCGCGGCGCCGGCGATCAGCACGACGGCGAGCAGGATCAGCAGCCAGCGCTTGCGCTGCGACATGCTGTTGGCGATTTCTTGCTTGTCGGTGGTCATGTCGATTGCCTCGTTCAATGCGCGCCAGTCGCGCTGGCCTGGGCGACGGCTGCGGCGTCGGGCTCGAAACCGCCCCCCAGGGCTCGTATCAGTTGCACGGAAAGGTCGATCCGCCGCGCTTCCAGTTCGGCCAGCTGGCGTTCGGCGAGCAGCAGCTGCTGCTGCACGCTGAGGGCGTCGAGGTAGTTGCCGACGCCTTCGCCGTAGCGGCGCATGGCCAGTTCGAAGTTGGAGCGGGCGATGTCGCGGGCCTCGTGCTGGTCCTCCAGTTGCTGCTCCAGCGAGCGCAGCCGGCCGAGGTCGTCGCTGACTTCACCGAGGGCGCCGACCAGCGTCTTGTTGTACTGCGCCACCGCCAGGTCGTAGTCGGCGTCGCTGCCGGCGAGGTCGGCGCGCAGGCGGCCGCCGTCGAAGATCGGCAGGGAAATCGCCGGCGCCACCTGGTAGAAGCGGCTCGGCGCCGAGAGCAGGTCGCTGCCGTGGATCGCCGCCAGGCCGAGCATCGCGTTCAGGTTGAGGTTCGGATAGAAGCGCGTCCGGGTCGCCTCGATGTCCTTGCTCGCCGCCTCGATGCGCCAGCGTGCGGCGACGATGTCCGGGCGGCGGCCGAGCAGTTCCGCGGGCAGGCTGGAGGGCAGGGCGAGGACGCCTGGCTGCAGTTCGCGCGGGCGCTGGATGTCCTGGCCGCGGTCCGGACCCTGGCCGAGCAGGATGGCGAGGGCGATGCGGTCGCTGTCGATGCGTTCCTGCGCGGCGGTCAGCTGCTGCCGGGCGAGAGAAACCTGGGCCTGGGTCTGCTGCAGCTGCACCTTGCTGTCGAGGCCGGCGTCCATGCGCTTGCGGCTGAGGTTGTAGAGGCGCTCGGAGCGCTCCAGTTCGTCGCTGGCCAGGTCGTGGGCGACGTAGGCGTGGGCGAGTTCGCTGTAGGCGCGGGCGACGTTGGCCGATAGGTCGATGGCGGCGGCCTGACGATCCACCTCGGCGGCATTCGCCCGGCCGAGCGCGGCTTCCCAGGCGGCGCGCTGTCCGCCCCAGAGGTCGAAGTCGTAGGCGAAGCCCAGCGACAGGTACTTGATCGCCGAATAGCGGCCACCCAGCGGTGCGGGGGCGACGCTTTCCGGAGCGCGGAGGCCGGAATAGCCGGCCGATGCGTTGACGCTGGGCATGCGCGCGGCGTCCTGCACCTGGGCCGCGGCGGCGGCCTGGCGGGCGCGGGCCTCGGCGATCTGCAGGTCCGGGCTGCCTTTCAGCGCCTCGCCGATCAGCGCGTCCAGTTGCGGGTCGCCGAAGACGTTCCACCAGTTCTGCCGCGGCCAGGCGGCATCGGACAGCGGCGTCCCGTCGAGGGTACGGCCGGCCTGCAAGGAGGCAGGGTCGAGCTGCCTGCCGCTGGGCTCCAGCCCGGCCGGACTGACGCAGCCGCCGAGGGCGATGCCCGCGGCCAGCAGCAGCGTCGCGGTGCGTGTCCCTGCGAATGGGGGCATGGGATCAGTTCTCCTCGGCCGGCTGGACGCTGGCGCCATGGGCGCTGAGGACCTTGTCGAGCAGGCCGACGAGAGTCTGCAATTCCTCGGCGGAAAGGCATTCGACCAGGTCGTTCATCGCCGAGGTGGCGATTTCCGGAGCCTGGGCGTTGATCGCCTCGCCCGCGGGGCTGAGCTTCAGGCGGATGCTGCGACGGTCGTTGGGGCACGGATGGCGCAGCAGCAGTTCCTTCTTCTCCAGGCGATCGAGCATGCGGGTCATCGAGCCGCTGTCGAGGGAGAGCTCGCGGCACAGCTCGGCCGGAGTGTTGGCGCGGTTATGACCGATGAAGAACAGCACCTTGAATTGGGCGGCGGTGATGTCGAGGTGCCCGAGGTACTTGTCCAGCATGCGGTCCTTCAACTGGTTGGCCGCTGCCAGGTGATGGGCGATGGATTTCCTGAAGGGGAAATCGGCGGTGGTGTAATGTTTCATGACAGGTCAGTAACTGCCTAGGCAGGAAATGTCGCTCAATAATACTGCCCAGGCAGTGATTGACAAGAGTCAATTGTTTTTCTCATGGAACAATAAGTTCTCGGTTCCGTCATTAAACCGTCATGTGGGACAGAGATGCCCGTTTGCCCATGATCGGTCGATTGTCTTATTCACAAGTGGGGATCGGGTTAGAAGCAAATCGTCCAAGGGCGTTTCGATGACTGGGGTTAATTTATAACTATATGTTTTTATTGATATTTATTTCCGTTGATCGAAGATTGACCAGTCTGCCATGCGGCACTGTAGATAGCCCTTTCCGACTGTTTTTCAGCCGTTTCGCACAGAGTTATCCACAGCTTCTGTGGGCGGATGGCGGAGGTGCCCGAGTTAGGCGCGTTCGGCCAGGAGCAGCAGATTGCGAGGGGTCAGATGCATGGGGCAGAAGCGGCCGAGGCGGACCTGGTACGACTGTTCCTGAAGGAATAAGGCGCGGTCGAGCAGCAGCCAGAGCTCCAGCGGCCGGCGGAACAATCCGCGCAACAGTTCCAGGTTGCGCACCGTGGCCAGGCGCCGGTAGCCGCTGGCTTCCAGCTGCTGCCAGGCGCGTTCGACGGGAGCCGGCAGGTCCTTGAGCGCGGCCAGGTCGCGGCAGTAGTCGGCGAAGGGCTTGTCCAGCCAGGCGGGCGGCACGGGTGGTACCGGCAGGTAGCTGTCCTCGCCGCGCAGTTCCCGCTGCAGCAGGTCGAAGGCCAGGCGCCGGGCCATGGAGGCGTCGCGCTGGCGGCGCACGCGCGCGCCGGCAGTGACGGTTTCGGTCAGCGGCAGGCGCAGGTCGTCGTGGCTCAGGCGCAGCGACGAGCGCTGTGCGGTGGCGGACAGCGGCGAGTATTCCGGCGTGTCGATGCGGTTGTAGCAGCAGGGCGCGACCGCCAGTTGCCGACAGCCGTGGGCGGCGCCGAGGCGCAGCAGGCGGACGTGCAGGTCGCCGCAGGCGTGCAGGGCGACGGCGGTCTGCGCGGCGCGCAGGTGTTCGCCTGCGGAATCCTCGAGGACATCCTGCTGGCGGTGGCGGGCGTTGAGGTGCAGGCGGTCGCTCAGGCGCTGGCCGTCCTCCACCAGCGCCGCCTGGTACTCCAGGCTCACCAGCGGCTCGCCGGCATGGGCCAGCAGGCGGCCGAGATGCCCTTTGCCGGCGCACCAGTCCAGCCAGCGCGCAGGTGCCTCGGTGAAATCCAGGCGGCTGGCGAAGGCTTCGATCTGCTGCCATTTGCGCCCGGGCACGTCGACGCTGAAGCTGGCCGGCAGCTGCGGCAGCTCCCGGGCCGGCAGGTCGCCGACGGCGCACAGCGCGGCGGATTGCGCGGCCAGGGCGGGAAAGGGCGCCGGTGCTGGCAGTTCATGCGGCTGGTTGTGCGCCGCGTCGGCCTGCTCCAGGGTGCGCTCGCGCAGCCAGCGGGCCAGCTCCGGGTACTCGGCTTCCCACGGCAGTTCGAGCAGGGTGAACGGCTTCGGCCGCCACAGTGCCTGATGGGCGAGCAGGAAGGCGTCCAGGGCCTGGAAGCGCTGGATCAGGGCATCGCCGGTCAGGATGGGGGCGGTCGGGTGGTTCACGGTGGGCAGCGGGGGAACGCGGAGGGGCGGGGATTATAGCGGCAGTGCGGGGGAATGGCGTGTCGTTTGGTCGAAGGGGCGCCATGTCGCCGGCACATGTTGCAATGGCGGATGAAGCGTTCCGCTTCATCCGCCCTACGCCCAGAGTTCGGCGCCAGTCGTAGGAGCGCGCCACGCGCGCGACCCGTTTCCATTCGGTCGCGGGCATGGCCCGTTCCTACAGGGCAGGCCCACTGGGCTCTTGTGTAGGAGCGAGCTTGCTCGCGAAATTCAGCCGCGCCGATCGCCAGCAAGCTGGCTCCTACAGGTCCGTGCGGCTCCCTTCAGCGCCCCTGCATCGCATCCACCCGCAGCCAGCGTTCCAGCAGACGGAACACGCGGGTCAGCACCAGGGTGATCAGCAGGTAGAAGAGTCCGGCCAGGGCGAAGAACAGCATCGACTCGTAGGTGCGGGCGATGATGGTGCGGGTCATGCCCATGATGTCGAACAGCGTCACGGTGTAGACCACGGCGCTGGCCTTGAGCATCAGGATCACCTCGTTGCTGTAGGCCGGCAGGGCGATGCGCGCGGCGCGCGGCAGGATGATGTGGAACAGCGCCTGCCGCCGCGACATGCCCAGCGCGCGGGCCGCTTCCACCTCGCCGACCGGGATGGCGCCGATGGCGCCGCGGAGGATCTCGGCGATGTAGGCGGCGGTGTGCATGGTCATGGTGACCAGCGCGCACCAGTACGGATCGCGCAGGTACGCCCAGAACATGCTCTTGCGCACCGCCTCGAACTGCGCCAGTCCGTAGTAGACGATGAACAGCTGCAGCAGCAGCGGGGTGCCGCGGAAGAAGAAGATGTAGGCATACGGCAGCGCGCGCACGTACCAGTGCCGCGAGGCGCGGGCGATGCCCAGCGGCAGCGCCAGGGCGAGGCCGGCGACCACGGCGATGGCCAGCAGCTCCAGGGTCAGGCCGACGCCCTGCAGCATGCGCGGCAGCCACTTGATGATCAGTTCCAGGTCGGTCATAGCTCGGTCCTCACGAAACCGCGGCCGGCGCGGCGTTCAAGGTAATGCAGGGCCGCCATGATGAAGACCGTCAGGCCCAGGTAGATCAGGGCTGCAGTCATGTAGAAGGTGAAGGGTTCCTTGGTCGCGTTGGAGGCCACCTGCGCCTTGCGCATGATTTCCTCGAGGGTGATCAGCGAGACCAGGGCGGTGTCCTTCAGCAGGATCAGGTACAGGTTGCCCAGGCCGGGCAGCGCCACGCGCCAGACCTGCGGCAGGATGATCCGCCAGAAGATCCGCGGGGCGGAAAGACCGAGTGCCTGGCCGGCTTCGCGGTGCCCCTTGGGGATCGCCAGCAGCGCGCCGCGGAACACCTCGGTGGCGTAGGCGCCGAAGCACAGGCCCAGCGCGCAGGTGCCGGCGGCGAAGGGCGTGAGGGCGAACTCCGGCTTGCCGAACAGGCTGCCGATGGCGTTCAGGCCGGTCACCGTGCCGAAGTAGATCATCAGCACCCAGAGGGTTTCCGGCACGCCGCGGACGATGGTGGTGTAGCTGCCGCCGAGGAATTGCAGGAAGCGGTTGTTCGAGGTCTTGGCGATGGCGCCGAGCAGGCCCAGCAGCAGTCCCACGCAGACCGCGGCGAGCGAGAGCTTCAGCGTCATCCAGGTGCCGGCGATCAGCTGATCGCCAAAGCCGTGCAGGTCGAAAATCATGGAGTGTCACGCCTGAAGGCACACGCCGGCCCCGCAGGGCCGGCGTTGCGGGGTCGGCATCAATAGATGCTGAAGGGGAAGTACTTGTCGTTGATCTTCTTGTAGGTGCCGTCTTCGACGATTTCCTGCAGCGCGGCGTTCAGCTTCTCGCGCAGCGGGTCGCCCTTGCGTACGGCGATACCGATCTTGTCGTTGTCGAACACGGGCTCGCCCTTGAACTCGAAGTCCTTGCCGGCGTTGCTCTTCAGCCAGTCGTACTGCACGAACTTGTCGGCCAGCACGCCGTCCAGGCGGCCCGAGGACAGGTCGAGGTAGGCGTTTTCCTGGGTGTCGTAGAGCTTGATGGTGACCACGTCGGCCAGGTTGTCTTCCAGCCAGGTGCCGGCGATGGTGGCGCGCTGCGCACCGATCACCTTGTCCTTCAGGTAGCCCTTGTCGGTCTTGAAGTCCACCGACTTGGGCGCCACGAACTGCAGCTTGTTGGTGTAGTAGGGGTTGGTGAAGTCGACGGCCTGCTTGCGCTCGTCGGTGATCGACATGGAGGCGACGATGAAGTCGAACTTCTTGGCGTTCAGCGCCGGAATGATGCCGTCCCAGTCGGAGGTGACGACTTCGCACTCGGTCTTCATCTTGGCGCACAGCGCCTTGGCGATGTCGAGGTCGAAGCCGACCACCTGGCCGCTGGCATCGATGCCGTTGAAGGGAGGGTATGCGCCTTCGGTGCCGATGCGCAGCTTGTCGGCGGCGACGGCGTGGACGCCGAAGGCCAGGGTGGCTGCTGCGGCCAGAAGAAGCTTCTTGTAGTTTTTCATGCGGTGTTGCTCCGTTAGCGGTGGCTAGACATGAACTGTTTACAGCGTGCCGACGTGGGGTTGTCAAATACCTGGTCCGGCGGGCCCTTCTCTTCCACCACGCCCTGGTGGAGGAACACCACCTCGCTGGAAACCTGGCGGGCGAAATTCATCTCGTGGGTGACCAGCAGCATGGTGCGGCCTTCCTCGGCCAGCGCGCGGATCACGTTGAGCACTTCCTGGACCATTTCCGGGTCGAGCGCCGAGGTGGGTTCGTCGAACAGGATCACCTTCGGCTGCATCGCCAGGGTGCGGGCGATGGCGGCGCGCTGCTGCTGGCCGCCGGAAAGCTGGGCGGGGAAGCTGTGGCGCTTGTCGGAGATGCCGACCTTGGCCAGCAGGGCCTCGGCGATCTCGATGGCCTCGGCCTTGCTCTTGCCCAGCACGCGGCGCGGCGCCTCGATGATGTTGTCGAGGATGGTCATGTGCGGCCACAGGTTGAAGTTCTGGAAGACGAAGCCGAGCTCGCTGCGCAGGCGGTTTATCTGCCTGCTGTCGGCAGCGATCAGGTCGCCGTTCTTGCTCTTCTTCAGCTTGAGTTCTTCGCCGGCGACGAGGATCTGGCCCTCGTGCGGGTTCTCCAGCAGGTTGATGCAGCGCAGGAACGTGGACTTGCCGGAACCGGAGGAGCCGAGAATGGAGATGACGTCGCCGTCACGGGCGGTGAGGGAAATGCCCTTGAGCACTTCCAGGTCGCCATAACGCTTGTGCAGATTGCGGATTTCCAGGGCGGGTACAGCCTCGGCCATGGGGGGCTCCTCTATTATTCTTCGAACGCTTTTGACGCTTGCCACTGCAAGTTTGGGGCCTTCCTGGCGATGCGAAGCTAACACGCGCTCCCGGGGGAGCCCAGCCGCAGGCCGGTGCGATGCTGGCAAGTTGTCGCATTGCCGCAGTGTCTTGTCGCCAGGGGTGAACAAGCGGCTGCTGGCATGGCGCTATCAGCGTCGCGGCTGCGTTCACAAAGAGTAGCGTGTGCGGGGGGCAATGCGAGGGGCGCGGATACTGCCAGCTTTCGCCGGACGGGAAAAGCCCGGCGGCAGGCACTGCCGCCGGGGCGTCCGGCCGGGTCACTGCATCAACTGGCGCAGTTCCGGATCGGGTGTGGCGGACAGCTTGGTGCCGTCCGCTTCCTTCTCCAGCTGGTCGAGCTGGCGGGCCATCAGGATCGGATGGCCGCCGATGCGCGGGCCGCTGGGGGACGTGCCGTCAGCCATGCGCCGGGAGTCCGGTTCGCGGGCGTCGATGCTGGATTTTCGCGGCTGGGTGCTGACGTGGAAGTCGGTGATCTCGATGACTCCGCGGCCTTCCACCAGCAGGTGGAAGGAGAACGCCTTGCGCGCCTTCTCGTTGTCGAAGCTGAAGCTGACGTCGAGCGGCTGGTTGCGGGTGATCAGCGGGAATTCCGGCATCGGCACATGCACGTTCTTCTCGAACTCCTTGGTCTTCAGCTGCACCCGCGCGCCTTCCTTGCCCATGCGGATCGCGCGGATCTTCAGCTGCACGGTGGTGAGGCTGTCCGGCGGGAATTCCAGGTACTGCGCGCCGATCAGGTTGTCCGTATAGTCGTTGGTGGCGTTCGGCTTCAGGCGAATCCGCTCGTGGGTGGCGAACTGGTATTCGCGGTCCATCGGATTGGCGATCACCGAATGGTCGAGGAAGGCGGCCTCGGCGGCGATCATCCGCGCCTTGCGCCCGCCGAAGCGGCCGGCGAAGTGCGCGCTGTCGGCGATGAAGCCTTCGCTGTCGTACGTGCGGCAGACCTGCTGGAAGTCGCACTCGGTGAAATGGCCCTTGCCGTCGTGGAAGCGCAGCAGGCCGTTGGTGAAGGAGATCATCTCGCGGCCGCTGTCGTACTCGCGGAACAGCGAGCGGCCGTAGATGCTCTGCGGCAGCGGCAGGCCGAAGTAATCGAGCACCGAGGCCTCCAGGTCGACGTGGCCGTAGACGCCGCTCTTCACCGGCGGCAGCGCGGCCTGTTCCGGGGCGAAGACCAGGTTCAGGCCCCAGGAGGAGGCGAGGCGGACGCCGTCGATGCCGTGGGATTCGTCGGAGGTGACGATCACCAGGGTGTCCTTCAGCACGCCCTGCTTCTCCAGGCCCTTGAGGAAGGCGTCCATGGCGTCGTCCAGGTAGGCGACGGCGGCCTGGCGCGCGGTGGGGTACTTCGCCAGGTACTCGGGCGTGGCGGAATAGGGCTGGTGGGTGCCGACGGTGAGCAGGGTGAGCATCCACG
The DNA here is from genome assembly GCF_900103845.1 of Pseudomonas jinjuensis. GTDB lineage: Bacteria > Pseudomonadota > Gammaproteobacteria > Pseudomonadales > Pseudomonadaceae > Pseudomonas > Pseudomonas jinjuensis. Next base: position 50,099 of record NZ_FNIJ01000012.1, on the reverse strand, counting down.
GCTTGTCCTTCCTGCGCAGCTGGCCGACGTAGTCCAGCGCGCCTTCGAAGAACGCCTTGTCGTCCATGCCCCAGGCGAATTCCAGGTACGGCTTGTTGCGGAACCAGTCGCGGCCGAGGGTCTTGTCGAAGCCCATGGCCGGCATGACCTTGTCCTTGGCCATGAAGCGCAGCCCGGCGCCCTGCAGGAAGTGGGTGCTGAAGCCGTGCCGGCGCAGTTGCCCCGGCAGGCAGTCGTTGCCGCGGGCGGGATTGCCGAGCAGTTCCACGCCCTTCGGCGTGCCGTTGTCCAGCTTGCTGTAGTCCCCGCAGAGCAGCGCGTACATGCCGCGGATGGTCTGGTGGCTGTGCACCGCGTAGTCCGGCGTGGTCATGGCGCGCGTGGCCCAGGCGCTGAGCCGGGGCATCATCGACTCGCCGTAGCTGCTGCTCAGCGCCGCGCGGTTGGTGGCGATGTAGCCGCCCGGGATGCCTTCCATCGCGATGATCAGCACGTTGCGCGCCTGGCCGTTGCCGGCCAGCAGCGGGGTGCCGTTCAGGTCCTGGCGGGTCAGGCCGCTGGCGTCGACGGGGATTTCCGGCTGGTTGCGGTCCTGCCAGTTCTCGATGGCCAGCTCGGCGCGGCTGATCTGCCCGGCGAGCAGCTTGTGCGGCAGGTTGAACTGCTTCCATTCCCAGGCGTCGCTGGGCACGTAGTACTGCATGCCGAAGTGCCCGGCCAGCAGGCCCAGCGGCACGGCATAGGCGTAGCGCGGCAGGGGCTTCTCCTCGCGCCGCCAGAGCAGCGCGCAGAGCGCCACGCCGGCGGCCAGCGCGGCCACCAGCCACGGCTGGGCGAGCCGGCCGCCTTCGGTGGAGTTGCCGACGAACTGCGGGTCGAGCGCGTACTTGATGTCGGCCAGGTCCGGCATGCGGCCGACGGCGCTGACCAGCTCGACGCTGCCGATGGTGATCAGGCTCCACAGCAGCATCACCGGCAGGGCGACGAACAGCCGGCGGTTGTGCAGCAGCACCACCAGCAGGCTGCCGGTGAACAGGTCGGACAGATAGCCGAGCGGCGTTCCCCAGCCCAGCCAGTAGCGGCTGGCGACGGGGATTGCAAGGAACAGGGCGGCGAGGGTGGCGAGGTTGCCGCGGGTATGCCACCAGCGAGTAAGAGGGCGCACAGATGCTCCGTCAGGACGAAACTGGGAAACCGGACGAAATTCGCCATTGGGCAGAAATCGTCCGGAATTTCACGATTCTGAAATATCGCCGTGATACATGCTAGTAGACAGTGCTGCCGCCGGATTATTCGATCTTTCTGCGGCGATTCGTTTGTATCCGCGCATTGCCGCGCCTCCGGGGCCTGCGGCCAGGCCCCGGAGGCGCTCGGCGTCACCAGTCCACGGAATAGCTCAGCGCCAGCCGGCGGCCCTCGGCATGGGGGAAGGGCGCGGCGGCGTTGGCCTGGACGAACAGGGTCTCGTAGGTGCGGTCGGTCAGGTTGTAGACACCCGCCTCCAGCTTGCCCACCGGCAGCGCCACGGCGCCGAGCAGGTCGAGGGTGGTGTAGCCCTCGATCTTGCGCCCGTTGCTGTCCTTGAACGCATCGTCGTAGCTCTCCAGGCGCATGGCCTGCAGGCGCAGGTTGTAGCCGTCCTCCTCGAAGCCGACGAACGCGGTGGTCTTCGCCGGCGACACGCGGGTGGCCGGCAGGTCGATCCACTTGCCGTTCTGGTGCGTCTCGCCCTTGGTCCAGGCGTAGCTGCCGCCCACCGACCAGTTGTCGTCGAGATGCCAGGTCAGGCTGCTTTCCACCCCGCGCACCCGCTCCTCCTGGTCGATCAGGCGCAACGCGCGGTTGATCGAATCGAAGAACTGGGTCACGTCCGAGCGGTTCTCGAACAGCGTCACGTTGGCCTGCACGCCCTGCCAGTCGCCGCGCCAACCCAGCTCGTAGCTGTCGACCTTGATCGCCTGGGCGTTCAGCTGCCGGATGTCGTAGCCGCCGCGCACGTCGCGCAGGAAGCGCTGCATGTCGGGCAGCGAGAAGCCCTGGCTGAAGTTGGCGAAGACGTCCTGGTAGTCGCTGATGTGGTAGACCACGCCGAGGTTGTAGAGGGTGTCCTCGTAGCGCAGGGTGCCGCCGTCCAGCTGCTCGACCACCCCGGCCTGCCAGATGCCGCCGAACGAGGTGCTGTCCGCCACGTCGCTGTGGATCCACTGGTGGCGCGCGCCGCCGCGCAGGGTCCAGTCGCCGATGTCCCAGCTGGTCTGGGCGAACAGCGCGCTGCTCAGGGTCTCGATGTCCGGGCCGAAGTCGTAGCGCTGGCCGGTCTTGCTGTAGCTCAGGCCGTCGACGCTGTAGCGGTCGCCGGACTGGCTGACCTTCTCGTTCTCGAAGTCCGCACCCCAGACCAGGTTGCCACGGGCCTCGCCGATATCCGGCAGGGCGCTGTCCACCGCGGCGCGCAGGCCGTAGACCTCGGCCTCGCTCTCCGAGGCGACCACTCCGGCGTTGGCGCCCCAGTTGAACGGGAAGAAGCGCGCCTCCTGCTTGCGCCAGTAGCTTTCCACCTGCAGGCGCTGGCCGAGCAGGTCGTGGTCGCTGTAGTTGAGGTTCACCGCCTGGTTGTGGGTGAACGGCTGGTCGCTCAGCTGCAGGCCCTGGATCGCCACGGCCTCGCCATCGCGCACGCCGGCGGCGTAGCCGGTGTCCTGCCTGTCGCGGTAGTCCTGCAGCGACAGGTCGAAGCGGCGCTCGGCGTCCAGCTCCAGGCCCAGCCTGGCGTGCAGGTCATGGCCTTCGGTATCCATCTCGCTGCCCTGCAGCGGTTCCGGCGGGATGCGCTCGTTGTCGCCGTCGAACTGGTCGTTGCGCTGCAGCCAGTCGGCGGAGAGGTACCAGTCCAGCGCGCCCTGGCGGCCGGTGGCGCTCTGGAACGCCTCGTAGGCGAAGCCCTTGGGATTGAAGTTGTCGTAGCTGCTGAGGCCGGCGCGGCTGCTGAAGGCCAGCTCCTCGCCCTGGTTGCGCTTGGTGATGATGTTGATGATCCCGCCGGACGCGCCGGCGCCGTAGAGACTGCTGGCGCCGGAAATCACCTCGACGCGCTCGATGCTCGACGGCGCGATGCTGTTCAGCTGGCGCGACACGTCGCGGCTGGCGTTCTGCGAGACGCCGTCGATCAGCACCTGCACGTTGCGCCCGCGGATGGTCTGGCCGAAGTTGCTCATGGTCCCGGAGGAGGGCGCCAGGCCCGGGACCAGGGTGCCGAGGATGTCGGCGATCTTGCGTCCCGCGGCGTTCTGCTCGGCGATCTGCTGCGCCTCGATCACCTGCACCGTGCCGGGGATCGAGGCGATGCTGGCGTCGCTGCGGCTGGCGGAGATCACCGTATCGCCCAGCGACAGCGGCTCGCCGGCAGTTGCGGGGGCCCGATACAGCGTCACGCTGCGTTCGCCGTCGAGGCGCCATTCCAGCCCGCTGCCCTGCAGCAGGCGGTCCAGCGCCTGCGCCGCGCTGTATTCGCCATGCAGCGCCGGGGCCTGCTTGCCGGAGAGCAGCGCGGCGTCGGCGCCGATGGACAGGCCGGTCTTCGCCGCCAGCTCGGTGAGGGCGCGATCCAGCGGCTGGTTGGCCTGCTCGAAGCGGTACGTCGGCTCCGCCGCGACGGCCAGCGCCGGCATGCTGCAGCCAAGGGCCAGCGCCAGGGCGCTGGCGCGGAACAGGGAAAGGTTCGGTGCGGTCATTGTTCCCCCCAAGGGAATTCCGTGTTTTGCCTTCAATGACCGGGCTCGAAGGAAATCGGGCAGTGCCCATGGGAAATTTTTCCGTTTGCACGCGTATGGGCGCCGCTGTAGGAGCGAGCTTGCTGGCCGGCGACGGGAAAGAGCTTCGCGAGCAAGCCCGCTCCTACAGGGGCTGTCGGCTTTCGTAGGGCGGATAACGTTCCACGTTATCCGCCGATACCCACACCTCAGCGCGGCACCACCCGCACCAGATAAGCGCTGTGCCGCTCCAGGCGGATCGGCAGGCTCGCCTCCAGCAGGCGCAGCGCCGCATCGCTGTCGGCAAGCGGCAGCACGCCGGTGAAGCGCAGGCTTTCCAGCGCGTCGCCGGACGACCAGATCAGCCCATGCCGATGCCGCTGCAGTTCCGCCAGCACCTCGCCCAGCGGCCGGTCGTGGAACACCAGCTGGTTGCGCGACCAGGCCGCGGTTTCCGCCGTCACCGCTTCCACCGGGCCGATACGTCCGGCGTCGAAGCGCGCCTGCTCGCCGGCATTCAGCGTCTGCACGGCGTCGGCGCTGCTGACGCTGACCTTCGATTCGAGCACCGCCGCGCGGCTGCCGTCGTCGTCCTGGCGCACCAGATAGCGGGTGCCGAGCGCGCGCACTTCGCCGTCGCGGTCGCTGATCAGGAACGGCCGGCCGAGCGGATCGCGGCGCACCTCGGCCAGCACCTCGCCGGCAACCAGTTCGATGCGCCGCTGCCGGCCGTCGTAACGGATGTTCACCGCGGAATTGCTGTTCAGCATGAGGTAGCTGCCGTCTTCCAGTTCGATCCGGCGGATTTCGCCGCTGCCGCTGCGCTGGTCGGCCAGCCACGGACGCACCGCCGGCGCCTGGCCGAGCAGCAGCAACGCGGGAATCGCCAGCGCCAGGGCGAGCGCCACGGCGCGCGGCGGCCGGCGTTTCGGCGCCGGCTGCAGGGCCTGCCAGAGGCGCTGGATCTGCTCGAACACCTGCGCGTGGCGTGGATCGGCGCCGCGCCAGGCTTCGAATTCGGCGAGGGTCTGCGCCGAGGAATCCTCCAGGCGCAGCAGCCAGTCGGCGGCCTCTTCGCGGATGCGGCCAAGCTCGGATGGAAGGTGGCCGGCTGGAGAGTGCCCGCTCATGCGCCATCCCCCTCGGCCAGAGCGTCGTAGAGGCGGCCGTGCAGGTGTGCCAGGGTCTTCGCCAGGTACTGCTTCACACTGCTTTCGGAAACCTGCAGATGGCGGGCGATCTCGGCGTAGGAACAGCCCTCCAGCCGCGCCATCAGGAAGGCCGTGCGCGGCTTGGGCTCCAGTTCCTCCAGCAGGAGCAGCAGCACCTTGCCGAGCAGATGGTGCTGGGCGGCGATGCGTTCGGGACTCCGCTCGTCCTGCTGCTCCATCAGCAGCGCCATGCTGCGCAGGGTTTCCTCCTCCACGCGGCGCCGGTGGTAGTGGTTGATCAGCAGGCGGTTGGCCGCCACCAGCAGGTAGGCGCGCGGTTCCTGCAGCTGCGCCAGGTCATCCTTGCCGAGCAGCCTGGCGAAGGTGTCGTGGGCGGCGTCCGCCGCGTTGTCCGGGCAGCCGAGCTTCTTGCGCAGCCAGCCGAACAGCCAGCCGTGGTGGCTGCGGTAGAGCGCGGCGAGCGGGGAGGCGGGCGGAGCGGACACGATGCGGACCTCTGGCGGGAGCGGCGTGCGAAATAATAAGGACTCGCATTTGAGAATGCATGCATTTCCTTTTGGGAACGGAATCTCCCCGAGCGCCTAGACTTGCTCCTGTCTCTGCAACCAGCGACGAGCGGTGCCGGCCCGTCAGGAGTGCGACGTGGGCGGCCAGCGATAACAAGAAGAGGACCCACCAATGTCGAAAGCATTTCTCAAGGGGCTGGGCTGTGCCCTGCTGATGAGCCTGGCCGGCCTGGCGCAGGCAGCCGATCCCATCGTGATCAAGTTCTCCCACGTCGTGGCCGAGCACACGCCGAAGGGCCAGGGAGCGCTGTTGTTCAAGAAGCTTGCGGAGGAACGCCTGCCCGGCAAGGTGCGGGTGGAGGTGTATCCCAACTCGTCGCTGTTCGGCGACGGCAAGGAGATGGAGGCGCTGCTGCTCGGCGACGTGCAGATCATCGCCCCGTCGCTGGCCAAGTTCGAGCAGTACACGAAGAAGCTGCAGCTGTTCGACCTGCCGTTCCTGTTCGATGACCTGGCGGCCGTGGACCGCTTCCAGAAGAGCGCCGAAGGCCGCGCCCTGCTCACTTCGATGCAGGACAAGGGCATCACCGGTCTGGACTATTGGCACAACGGCATGAAGCAGCTCTCGGCGAACAAGCCGCTGCGCGAGCCCAAGGACGCCCGCGGCCTGAAGTTCCGCGTGCAGGCTTCGGCGGTGCTCGAGGAGCAGTTCAAGGCGGTACGCGCCAATCCGCGCAAGATGAGCTTCGCCGAGGTCTACCAGGGGCTGCAGACCGGCGTGGTCAATGGCGCCGAGAACCCCTGGTCGAACATCTATTCGCAGAAGATGCACGAGGTGCAGAAGTACATCACCGAGTCCAACCACGGCCTGCTCGACTACATGGTCATCACCAACACCAAGTTCTGGAACGGCCTGCCGGACGACGTGCGCACGGAGCTGACGAAGATCATGGAGGAGGTCACCGTGGAGGTGAACCGGCAGGCCGATGCCCTCAACCAGGGGGACAAGCAGCGCATCATCGAGGCCAGGACCAGCGAGATCATCGAACTCACTCCCGAGCAGCGGGCCATGTGGCGCGACGCCATGAAGCCGGTATGGAAGAAGTTCGAAGGGGAGATCGGCGCCGACCTGATCAAGGCCGCCGAAGCGTCCAACAAGGCGATGTGATCCGCCGGCGGCCGGCCCCGGCTGGAGCCGGCCGCGGCCCCTATCCGGGAGATGCCAACGATGAGCGCATTGCGGCGCGTCTGGGAGCACTTCGAGGAAGGCTTCATCGCCTTCCTCCTGGCGGCGATGACGCTGGTGACCTTCGTCTACGTCGTCCTCAACAACCTCTACAGCGTGTTCTACAGCCTGGCCGACCACTGGGAAGGCGCCAGCGAGACGTTCCTGGCCATCGGTGACGCGATCCTCGCCATGGCCCAGGCGATGACCTGGAGCAACGCGCTGACCAGGGCCCTGTTCGCCTGGCTGATCTTCTTCGGCCTGTCCTACGGCGTGCGGGTCGGTGCGCATATCGGCATGGACGTGCTGGTCCGGCTCTTCGGGCGGCCGTTGCAGAAGATCATCGGCGTGATCGCCTGCCTGCTCTGCCTGGGCTATGCCGGCCTGCTCTGCGTCGCCAGCTTCGAGTGGATGCAGACCCTGTTCGTCGCCGCCATCGGCGCCGAGGATCTCGGGCACTTCGGTGTCCAGCAGTGGCACATCGGGCTGATCGTCCCGCTGGGCTTCGCCCTGATGTTCATTCGTTTCGCCGAGATACTGGTGCGCATCCTGCGCAACCGCCAGACCGGCCTCGGCCTTGCCGACGAGGCAGCCGAAGCGCTGGAGCTCGCCAGGGAAACGGAGGAACGGAAATGACCATCGCCTTCCTCTTCCTCCTGCTGTTCCTGCTCATGTTCATGGGCGTACCCATCGCCATTTCCCTCGGGCTGTCCGGCGCGCTGACGATCATGCTGTTCAGTCCCGACTCGGTGCGCTCGCTGGCGATCAAGCTGTTCGAGACGTCCGAGCACTACACCCTGCTGGCGATCCCGTTCTTCCTGCTGGCCGGGGCCTTCATGACCACCGGCGGCGTGGCGCGGCGCCTGATCGACTTCGCCAATGCCTGCGTCGGGCATATCCGCGGCGGCCTGGCCATCGCCGCGGTGCTGGCCTGCATGCTGTTCGCCGCGCTCTCCGGCTCGTCGCCGGCCACGGTGGCGGCGGTGGGCTCCATCGCCATCGCGGGAATGGTGCGTTCCGGTTATCCACAGGCGTTCGGCGCCGGCATCATCTGCAACGCCGGCACCCTCGGCATCCTCATCCCGCCGTCGATCGTCATGGTGGTCTACGCCGCCGCCACCGAGACCTCGGTGGGCCGGCTGTTCATCGCCGGCGTGGTGCCGGGGCTGGTACTCGGCGTGGTGCTGATGGTCGCCATCTACCTGGTGGCGGTGAAGAAGCAGCTGCCGGCCATGCCGCGAGCCTCCCTGCGCGAACTGCTGGACTCCGGGCGCAAGGCCCTGTGGGGGCTGCTGCTGATGGTGATCATCCTCGGCGGCATCTACTCCGGCATGTTCACGCCGACCGAGGCGGCGGCCGTCGCGGCGGTCTATTCGGCCTTCATCGCGCTGTTCGTCTACAAGGACATGAGCCTGCGCGAGGCGCCGAGGGTGCTGCTGGATTCGGCGCGGCTGAGCATCGTGCTGATGTTCATCATCGCCAACGCCATGCTGTTCGCCCATGTGCTGACCACCGAGCAGATTCCCCAGGCCATCACCGCCTGGGTGATCGAGGCCGGTCTCACGCCGGTGGCCTTCCTGCTGATGGTGAACATCGTGCTGCTGATCGCCGGCGCCTTCATGGAGCCGTCGGCGATCATCCTGATCCTCGCGCCGATCCTGTTCCCCATCGCCACGAAACTGGGGATCGACCCGATCCATCTGGGCATCATCATGGTGGTGAACATGGAAATCGGCCTGGTCACGCCGCCGGTGGGCCTGAACCTGTTCGTCTCCTCGGCGATCACCGGCATGCCGCTCGCGGCGACCATCCGCGCCGCCATGCCCTGGCTGCTGATCCTGCTGCTGTTCCTGGTCCTGGTCACCTATGTGCCGTGGCTCTCGCTGGCGCTGCCGAACTGGCTGCAGATGAGCTGAGCGTGCCCTTGCCGTCCAGGCGCCCCGGCTGGAGCGTAGCGCAGCGGTCACGCGGATGCTCCAGGATGGGGCGCCGCGCGCTCGACTGCGTTCCAGGAGACTCCCCATCGCCATGTCCTTCGACGACGATCACCCGCCCGCCAGTGCCTGGCAGGTCTTCCTCATCTTCCTGCGCCTGGGCTGCATTTCGTTCGGCGGGCCGGTCGCCCATCTCGCGTTGTTCCGCGACGAGTTCGTGCGTCGGCGAGGATGGCTGGGCGAGCGCGATTACGTCGAACTGGTCGCGCTCTGCCAGTTCCTCCCCGGCCCGGCCAGCAGCCAGGTGGGCATGGCGCTGGGTATGTCGCGCAGGGGATACAGGGGCGCGCTGGCGGCGTGGGCGGGATTCACCCTGCCGCCGGCCGTGCTGCTGATCTGCCTCGCCCTCGGCGTGGCGGCGGCGGGGCAGGCGCTGCCCGATGGACTGGTGCACGGCCTGAAGCTGGTCACCGTCGCGGTGGTCGCCCAGGCGGTCTGGGCGATGGCGCGCAGCCTGTGCCGGGGCTGGCAGCGCCTGGCGCTGATGGCGGGATCGGCGCTGGTCCTGCTGCTCTGGCCCTTCCCGCTGAGCCAGTTGCTGGTGATGGCCGCCGCCGGGCTGATCGGCTGGCGCTGGTTGCAGAGCCCCGGCGTGACGTCCGGCGACTCCCTGGCGATCGGCCGCGGACGCAAGGCGGGGCGGTGTTTCCTCGGCCTGTTCTTCCTCCTGCTGGCCGCCCTGCCGCTGGCCGCGCGCCTGTGGCCGCAGCCGGAACTGGCCGCCTTCGACGCCTTCTACCGCACCGGCTCGCTGGTCTTCGGCGGCGGCCATGTGATGCTGCCGTTGCTGCAGGCGGAAGTGGTCGGCCGCGGCTGGCTGGACAGGGACATCTTCCTCTCCGGCTACGGCGTGGTGCAGGCGCTGCCGGGGCCGCTGTTCGCCTTCTCCGCCTACGTCGGCACCGCCCTGCAGAACGACGCCGGCGGCTGGAGCGGCGGGCTGCTGTGTCTTGTGGCGATCTTCCTGCCGGCCTTCCTCCTGCTTGCCGGCGCGCTCCCGCTGTGGAGCCGCCTGCGCACCAACCCCTCCGCCCAGGCGGCGCTGGCCGGAGTGAATGCGGCGGTGGTGGGTCTGCTGCTGGCGGCGCTGTACCGCCCGGTGTGGACCAGCGCGGTGTTCGGTGTGGGCGACTTTCTCTTCGTCCTGCTGGCGCTGGCCGCGCTGCTCAGTGGACGGTTGCCGGCGTGGGCGGTGGTGGTTGTGGGTGGGGTGGGGTATTGGCTGGTGCAGGGGTGAAACTCGGCTACGCAATGGGATCAGAAATGAAACCTGCTCCCGCCAATGCCTGAACGACTCCGCGAAGCAGGTAGCTCTGGCTGAGCCCCAGCGTGTACTGGTCCACCAGGAGCGAGTCGAAGGAGGGGGTCAGCAGTGCCAGGTCGTGATACTTGAAGGATGGCATGTCGGATTATCTCGAAATCCAGATTTCGTTATTTAGAAAATAGAATCTGGAGGTCCCGTACTACAGGGCATGCTGCAGAAATGAAGAAGAGTTTATTTGGAATTCAGAGCTTTCCGTATCTCAAACTCGGCTAATTCGGACGGCCGCAGTTCCGCTCATGCATCGCGCAACTCGAAGTTGGGGAACAGGCGCTCCAGGCTGCGCCAAAGGGCTGGAGCTTCATCCGGCGTCGGGGCAAGCTCGAGGTCGGGATCGAGCTGGTGGGTCGCACGCGCCAGCTGCACCGCGAAACGCTCCACGCCCATTTCCCGCAGGCGTCGGGCCAGGCGCCAGAGACGCTCCACATCGAATAGCTGCCAATGGACGGTGGTCCGGCACTCGTGCGCCACGCCGCTCTCCAGCAGCAGTTCCAGGCTGCGCCAGTTGGCTGCGCCGCTGCCTTTCACGCCGGTGATCGATGCGACGTCCCCCGCCAGCGCCTTGACGTCGAAGCCGACCCAGTCCGTCCGCGGCAGTGCCTGGGCCAGCGCTCGCGGATTGATTCCCGCGCTGTGCAGGCCGACGCGGAAGCCCAGTTCGCGCACCCTGTCCATGGCGCCGGGAAGTGCGGCCTGGAGCGTCGCCTCGCCGCCGCTGAAGACCACGGCCTGCAGCAGGCCGCGGCGGCGCTGGAGGAATGCGAGCACCTCCGGCCAGGCGATTTCCCCGGCGCCCCGGGCGGGGATCAGCTGCGGGTTGTGGCAGTAGCGGCAACGCCAGGCGCAGCCCTGGCAGAACAGTACGCAGGCCAGCAGCCCCGGGTAGTCGAGGGTGGTCAGGGGCACCAGGCCCCCGACCCTGAGCATGGCGCTCATCGCGTCTCGCGGAAGTGGCGACGTTCGCGGTGCTCGGACTGCTTGCCGGCGTTGAAGGCGGACACCGGGCGGTGATAGCCCATCACGCGGGTCCAGACTTCGCAGCGCTGGCGCTGGCTTTCGGGCAGTTGGTTCGCGGTCATCGGTAGTGCTCCTTTTGCGTGGATGAAAGTGAAGAAGGGTCAGCCGCCACAACCGCCGCAGCAGCTCCTGCTGGCGGCTTTCTGCAGCGCGGCCTCGTCGCACCTGGGGCAGAACTCGTGCTCGCCGGCCAGGTAGCCGTGCACCGGGCAGATGGAGAAGGTCGGGGTCACCGTCAGATAGGGCAGGCGGAAGCGTCCGAGGGCGGTGCGCACCAGCGTCTTGCAGGCCTCGGCGCTGGATATGCGCTCGGCCATGTACAGGTGCAGCACGGTGCCGCCGGTGTACTTGCACTGCAGGGCGTCCTGCAGCTCCAGCGCCTCGAACGGGTCGTCGGTGAAGCCCACCGGCAACTGCGAGGAGTTGGTGTAGTAGGGCGCGTCCGGCGTGCCGGCCTGGAGAATGTCCGGGTGGCGCTTGCGGTCCTCGCGGGCGAAGCGGTAGGTGGTGCCTTCGGCGGGCGTGGCTTCGAGGTTGTAGAGGTGTCCGCTGTCTTCCTGGAAGCCCACCAGCCGCGCGCGCACATGGTCCAGCAGCTCCAGCGCCATCCGCCGCCCGGCCTCGGTATGCAGGCCTTCGCGGTCGTCGGTGAAGTTGCGCAGCATCTCGTGCAGGCCGTTCACGCCGATGGTGGAGAAGTGATTGCGCAGGGTGCCCAGGTAGCGCCTGGTGTAGGGATAGAGGCCGGCGTCCATGTGCTGCTGGATCACCTTGCGCTTCACCTCCAGGCTGTCGAAGGCGAGCTCCAGCAGATGGTCCAACTGGCGATGGAGGCCAGCGAGATCGCCGCGATGGCGGTAGCCCAGGCGCGCGCAGTTGATGGTCACCACGCCCAGCGAGCCGGTCTGTTCCGCCGAGCCGAACAGGCCGTTGCCGCGCTTGAGCAATTCGCGCACGTCCAGCTGCAGGCGGCAGCACATGGAGCGCACCTGGTTGGGCTGCATGTCCGAGTTGAGGAAGTTCTGGAAGTAGGGCAGGCCGTAGCGCGCGGTCATTTCGAAGAGGCGCGTGGCGTTGTCGCTGTCCCAGGGGAAGTCGTGGGTGATGTTGTAGGTCGGGATCGGGAAGGTGAATACCCGGCCGTGGGCGTCGCCGGCCTGCATCACCTCGATGTAGGCGCGGTTGATCAGGTCCATCTCGGCCTGCAGCTCGCCATAGGCGAAGGGCATCTCCTCGCCGCCGACGTAGGGAATCTGCTCGCGCAGGTCCTCCGGGCAGACCCAGTCGAAGGTCAGGTTGGTGAAGGGCGTCTGGGTGCCCCAGCGCGACGGCACGTTGAGGTTGTAGATGAACTCCTGGATCGCCTGGCGCACCTCGTCATAACCGAGGTTGTCCTTGCGCACGTAGGGCGCGAGGTAGGTATCGAAGGAGCTGAAGGCCTGGGCGCCGGCCCATTCGTTCTGCAGGGTGCCGAGGAAGTTGACCATCTGCCCCAGGGCGCTGGACAGGTGCCTCGGCGGCCCGGCCTCGACCCGCCCCGGCACACCGTTCAGGCCCTCGTTGAGCAGGGTGCGTAGCGACCAGCCGGCACAGTAGCCGGCGAGCATGTCGAGGTCGTGGATGTGCAGGTCGGCCTCGCGGTGGGCGATGGCGATGCCCTGGCTGTACACCTCGTCCAGCCAGTAGTTGGCGGTGACCTTGCCCGACACGTTGAGGATCAGCCCGCCGAGGGAATAGCCCTGGTTGGCGTTGGCGCGCACCCGCCAGTCTTCCCGCGACAGGTACTCGTTCATCGACGCGGCGACGTCCACCAGCGTCTTGCGCTCGCGGCGAAGGCGGCCGTGGCGTTCGCGGTAGACGATGTAGGCGCGTGCGGTGGGGTAGTGCCCGGCCTCCATCAGCACCCGTTCGACGACGTCCTGCACCTGCTCGATATCCAGGCTCGCTTGTGCTGGCAGGCGCTCCAGCACGGTGCCGGCCAGGTCCTGCGCGTGCCGCTCGCCGAACTCGCCGCTGGCTTGCCCGGCTGCAGCGATGGCGCGCCGGATCTTGCCGGGATCGAATGCGACCTCGAGGCCATTGCGTTTGCGCAGGGATATGGGAAGGGGATGGGAGGTGGTCATCTGGCGTCCTTACACAACATGATGTGTTTGTTGGATGTTATTCCAACAAGATGTTGTGGAATTTAGCGATGGCCTCGGGAGGAAGATTGACTTCTGTCAATGCTTGTCGGCTTGCGGGCGGGCCAATGGAGGTATTGACCGATCCTGCCGCGCTGGCGCCCTGGGCTGGTGCAGGGACTTTTCGATGGCCGAACTGGCGGTACCCTCAAAATGCCCTGAACTGACAGATGCCGGAAAAAATCCAGACAACAAAAAACCCGCACTAGGCGGGTTTCTTGAGACTTTCGGGTGGTTTTGGCACCACCTGAAAGTTGAAGGTGGTGCCCAGGGACGGAATCGAACCGCCGACACGGGGATTTTCAATCCCCTGCTCTACCAACTGAGCTACCTGGGCGACGGGGCGCATTAAAAGGGTTTTGCAGGGGGGTGTCAAGCGCGCCGTGAAAAAATTTTTCAGTTAATACCGAAACTTAGGTCCGGTTTCGACGAGTGAGGGTTCCTTCACTCGCTCGGCGGAACGTAGCCCTCGGCCTTGGCGTACTCCTCGCCGGAGAGGAACTTGTCCATCTCGGCCTGGAGGAACTTGCGGTCGTCGGCGTTCATCATGTTCAGCCGGCGTTCGTTGATCAGCATGGTCTGGTGCTTCTGCCACTCGTCCCAGGCTTTCTTCGAGACGTTGTTGTAGATGTCCTCGCCCTTGGGGCCGGGGTAGGGCGGGCGGTCGAGGCCGGGCAGTTCTTCTTTGTACTTGCGGCACATCACCAGTCGGGTCATGGCATTTCTCCTGCTTTCAACGCGTCGGCTGCCCGTTTGAGCAGCTTTTTCACCGGAGCGGCGAGGCCGAGTCGCGGTGGGGTGGCGAGGTTATACCAGAGCCAGTCGGCCTCGGCCACGGCGGGGGCGGCGCTTTCCACGCGCACCAGCCAGGGCCGGATGGCCAGCTGGAAGTGGCTGAAGGTGTGGGTCAGGCCGGGTAGTTCGTGGCGTTCGCCGAGGTCGAGGGAATGGCGTTCGGCGAAGGGGGCGAGATCGGCCAGGTCGTCCATTTCCGGCAGGCTCCACAGTCCGCCCCAGAGGCCGGTGGATGGCCGGCGATAGAGCAGGATGGCGCCGTCGCGGTTGGCCAGGATCGGCATCAGCGTCTGCTTCTGCGGCAGGGCCTTGCGCGGCTTGGGCACCGGGAAGTCGCTCTCGCGGCCGAGCAGGTGGGCGCGGCAGCCCTCGCGCAGCGGGCAGAGCAGGCAGCTCGGCCGGGTGCGGGTGCAGAGGGTGGCGCCGAGGTCCATCATCGCCTGGGTGTAGTGGTTGACCCGCGCGTGCGGGGTGAAGCGTTCGGCGGCGTCCCATAGCTGCTTCGCCACCTTCGGTTCGCCCGGATAGCCGTCGGCGGCCAGATAGCGGGCCAGCACGCGCTTGACGTTGCCGTCGAGGATCGGTGCGCGCAGGCCCATGGAGATGCTGGCGATGGCGCCGGCGGTGGAGCGGCCGATGCCGGGGAGTTCGGCGAGCTGCTCGACGTCGCGGGGGAATTCGCCGCCGTGCTGCTCGACCACCCGCTTCGCGGTCTTGTGCAGGTTGCGCGCGCGGCTGTAGTAGCCGAGCCCGGTCCACAGGTGCAGGACCTCGTCCTCCGGCGCGGCGGCCAGGTCGCGCACGCTGGGCAGCGCGTCCATGAAGCGGTCGTAATAGCCCATCACGGTGCCGACCTGGGTCTGCTGCAGCATGATTTCCGAGACCCATACGCGGTACGGGTTGATGTCCCGTTGCCAGGGGAGGTCATGGCGGCCGTGGCGGTCGAACCAGTCGAGCACGGCGGTGTGGAAGCGTTCCGGCGTCATTCTTTCTTGAACAGCCCTTTGAGTGCGTCTTTGAGCTCCGGACTGACCTTGTCGCCGAGCTTCTCTTCGATCTTCTGGTTCAGCTTCTGGCCGGCCAGCTGCGCGGCGATCTTGCCGAGGCCGTCCTGGTCCAGGCGGCAGGCCTTGGCGCCGAGTTCCAGCGGGCCGCGGCAGCGCAGCGGCCAGGAGATGCCGACGTAGCGCGGGTTCACCTGGCAGGCCGGGTCGGGCATGTCGCTCTTGTCGCCTTCGATGATCACGCCGACGCGGTAGTCCATGCCGAGCACGCGCAGGTCGATGTCGCCGTCGGCGTTGACCGTCAGGCCGGGGATGCTGGCCTTGAGGTCGGGGTTGCTGGCGACGCCGTTGCGGAAGGTGAGATTGCCCTTGAGCTCGCGGAACGGCGTGTCCTTGCCGCCGTGGGGCGCGCTCAGGGACTTGCGGTTGAGGGTGGCGATACCCTGGCAGAGCTGCTGCTCCAGGTTGGCGTTGAGCAGCACGCCCTTGTTCAGGACGAAGCGGGCGGTGCCGTTGAGATTGTCGATCCAGGCTTTCTGGCTGTTGCCCTGGGTGGTGATGTTGCTGTCCAGGTCGAGCAGGCCGGTGAGCGGCGGCTTCTGTCCCTGGGATTCGAGGAGGCGCTCCACCGGCACGTTGTCGATGTGTTTCTGCGCGCTGAGCAGCGCCACGTCCTGGCGCACGTCGAGGCTGGCCTTGGCGTTGAAGCGGCCGTCGTAGAGGTCGCCGCGCATGTCCTGCAGCTCCAGCTGGCCGCCGCGGCCCTGCAGCTTGAGGCTGGCGTCGGTGATCGGCAGCTTGTCGAGGGTCAGCTGGCCGATGTTCAGGGCGACGTCCAGGTCCAGCGCGCGCAGGCGGGCGATGGGCAGGACCGCCGCGTCGCTCCAGGCCTGCTGGGTCGGCGCGTTGGGCAGCGGGGTGTTGCCCTGGGTGGCGCTGGCGACGGTGGCGTCGACTTCGGCCTTGCGGTTGATGCTGGTGGCTTCCTGGGCCTTCACTGCCTTCGCTGGCAGGTAGCGGTCGAGGTTCAGGCGGTCGCCGTTGAGCTGCACGCGCAGGGCCTGCCTGGCGATGTCGGTGATCGCCAGGTTGCCGCTGAAGGTGCTGTCGTCGAGCTTCAGCTTGAGGTCGCCCAGCTCGATGCTGTTGCGCGTGCCGCCCAGGCGGGTGGACAGCTCGACCTTGCCGAGGGTGCTGTTGTCGGCCATGGCCGGCAGCGTCTGGCCGAGGCCTTCGAGGAATTCGCGCAGGTTGAACTGGGCGATGGACAGGCCGCCGTCGAACTTCGGCTGCTTGTCCAGTTCGCGCGCCTTCAGTTCGCCGATGGCGCGCAGCTGGTTGATCGACAGCTTCAGGCCGTGCCATTCGGCGATCTGCGCGGCCTGGTCGACCAGCAGCTGGCCCTGGGCGGCGAAAGTCGCGGTCTTGCCCTGCAACTGGTCGCCGGAGGCCTCGCCGGAGAGCTTGGCGTCCTCCAGCTGGTAGCGCTTGAGCGCGCGGTCGAAGCGCAGGTTGCCGGTCAGCTCGGTGCGCGCGCGCACCACCGGCTGGTTGGTGCCGAGGTAGGCGCTGAGCTTGAGCGGTATGCTGCGGCCCTCGCGGATGCGCCCGGTGGAGAGGTCGATACCTTCGACGCTGTAGCGCTTGCCGCTCTGCTCGTCGGTGTAGTCGATGCGCGAGTTCTTCACGCTCAGGCTGTCGATGTCCAGGGCCAGCGCCTCGCGGGGGTCGCCGGGGGGCGGTGGGGGCGTCTCGCTGCTGCCGGGTTGCGGCGCTGGCGCCGGTGCCGGGGCGCCGTCGGCCGGTTGCGCCGGCTTGCCGATGTTTTCCCAGTTGCCGGCGCCGTTCCTGTCGCGGGTCAGTGTGAGGGTCAGGCCGTCGACGCGGATGTCGCTCATCTGCACCTGCCTGCGCAGCAGCGGCAGCACGCGGACCGAGAAGCCGAGCAGCTGGGCGTCGGCGAACGGCTGGTCCGGCGCCTGCAGGGTGGCGACGCTGGTGTCGTGCAGTTCCAGGCCGAGCCAGGGGAACAGGCTCCAGCCGATGTCGCCGCGTAGGTTCAGTTCGACGTTGGCCTTGTCGCGGGCGAGCTGGCGGATTTCGTCCTTGTAGTCGTTCGGGTCGAAGAAGTGGGTGAGGATGAAGCCCCCTGCGACGACTGCCAGAAGCAGGACGAGCAGCACGATGCCCAGGATTTTGCCGAACGCTTTCATGGACGGATCCTTGTTCAGACGGCGAATGAGATAGCCGGGAAGTATATCAATGTGATGGCCGTCAACAGGCCGCGGCGACACGCTCGGCGATCGCCAGGCTGGCGGTCAGCCCCGGTGACTCGATGCCGAACAGGTTGACCAGGCCTGGCAGGCCATGGTCTTCCGGGGTTTGGATGAGGAAGTCGGCCGCGGGTTCCCCGGGGCCGGCCAGTTTGGGCCGGATGCCACTGTAGCCGGGCTGCAGGCGGGCGGCGTCGAGGCCCGGGAAATAGCGGGCGATGGCCGTGGCGAAGGCGTCCCGCAGCTGTTCGTCGACGCGATAGTCGATGGCGTCTAGATAGCGCACGTCGGGCCCGAAGCGCAGCTGCCCGGCGAGGTCGAGGGTGGCGTGGATGCCGAGACCGGCGGTGTTGGCTTCCGGCATCGGGTAGATCAGGTGGTGGAACGGCGAGCGCCCGGCGTAGGTGAAGTAGCGGCCCTGGCACAGGTGCAGAGGCGGCGCGCCGGCCAGTCCGGCGGTCGCTCCGGCCAGTTGTTGGGCGAACAGGCCGCCGGCATTGATTACCCGTTCGGCCTTCAGCGTGAAGGGCTCGCCAACGCTGGAGCCTTCGGCGATCCAGCCATCCGCCGTGTGTTGCAGGCGGTCGATGCGGGTATCCAGGACCAGTTGCGCGCCTTTCCTTTCGGCTTCGCCGAGCAGCGATTGCAGGTAGGCGTGGCTGTCGACGATGCCGGTGCTTGGCGAGAGCAGGGCGGCGACGCCCCGTACGGCCGGCTCCAGGGAATGCAGGCGGGCGGCATCGATTTCCTGCAGGTCATGCACACCACAGGCCGCGGCGTTGACGGCGAGGCTGTCCAGCTTGGCGCGCTCGGCGTCCTCCACCGCCACCAGCAGCTTGCCGATGCGTTGGTGCGGCACGTCGTGGGCGGCGCACCAGGCGTACAGGCGTTCGCGGCCTTCCAGGCAGAGTTCGGCCTTCAGCGAGCCGGGCGTGTAATAGAGGCCGGCGTGGATGACTTCGGAATTGCGACTGGATGTGTGGCTGCCGATCAGGCGTTCCTGTTCGACCACCAGCACGCTGCGAGCGGGATCGGCCAGGCGCGCGGCGCAGGCCAGGCCGAGCGCGCCGGCGCCGACGATCAGCAGGTCTACGCCGTCCATTCCTCAGTCCTGCTCCAGTTGCAGGTGCGCCCGGGCGGCCAGCGCCTGGGCTTCCAGATGGCCGGATGGCGCGCGCAGCAGCAAGGGTTTGCCGGCTTCGCTGGCGAGGCGCCTGCTCTCGTCGAGCAGACGCTGGCCGACGCCGCGCCCGCGGGTGACCTTGCGCACGCACAGGCGCGACAGGCGCCAGGCGTCGTCGTCGAGTTCCAGCCAGGCGGCACCGAGCAGGCGGTCGTTGAAGCGTCCGCCGAGCAGCCGGCCTTCGCGCAGCCCGGCCTCCACCAGCGCGGGCGCGTCGGCATGCGGTGCGAGCAGCCAGTCCGGGGCGTCGGCGTAGATCTTCAGCAGGTCCTGGCGGTCCTGTTCGGTGGGCTGGACGAGCGTTTCGACGATCACGGGCATGGCGGCTTCCTCGGCGTGGGCCGGCAAGTGTAAGTAAGGCGAGGGCGTCGAGGCCAGCCGGCCGACCGTCGCCCGTAGCCGCAGAAGGCCCGTCGCGCCTATAATGCCGGCCCTTTTCTTATAATTACGTGCAGTGTTAGCTGTGGAGCTGGTGATGGCCGAACGCAAGGCATCCGTCGCGCGCGACACCCTGGAAACCCAGATCAAGGTTTCCATCGACCTGGATGGAACGGGCAAGGCCCGCTTCGATACCGGGGTTCCCTTCCTCGAGCACATGATGGACCAGATCGCCCGCCACGGCCTGATCGACCTGGACATCGAGTGCAAGGGCGACCTGCATATCGACGACCACCATACCGTCGAGGATATCGGCATCACCCTCGGCCAGGCCTTCGCCAAGGCCATCGGCGACAAGAAGGGCATCCGCCGCTACGGCCATGCCTACGTGCCGCTGGACGAGGCGCTGTCGCGCGTGGTGATCGATTTCTCCGGCCGCCCCGGCCTGCAGATGCACGTGCCGTTCACCCGCGCCAGCGTCGGCGGCTTCGATGTCGACCTGTTCATGGAGTTCTTCCAGGGCTTCGTCAACCACGCCAACGTGACCCTGCACATCGACAACCTGCGCGGGCACAACACCCACCACCAGATCGAGACCGTGTTCAAGGCCTTCGGCCGCGCGCTGCGCATGGCCATCGAGCTGGACGAACGCATGGCCGGGCAGATGCCGTCGACCAAAGGGTGTCTGTGATGCAGACGGTAGCCGTCATCGACTATGGCATGGGCAACCTGCACTCGGTGTCCAAGGCGCTGGAGCACGTGGGCGCCGGCCGGGTGCTGGTGACCAGCGACGCTGCGGTGATCCGCGAGGCCGACCGCGTGGTGTTCCCCGGCGTCGGTGCGATCCGCGACTGCATGGCCGAGATCAAGCGCCTGGGTTTCGACACGCTGGTGCGTGAAGTCAGCCAGGACCGCCCGTTCCTCGGCATCTGCGTCGGCATGCAGGCGCTGCTGGAGCACAGCGAGGAGAACGACGGGGTCGACTGCATCGGCCTGTTCCCCGGCCAGGTGCGCTTCTTCGGCAAGGATCTGCACGAGGACGGCGAACACCTGAAGGTCCCGCACATGGGCTGGAACCAGGTCTCGCAGAGCGTGGCGCACCCGCTCTGGCACGACATCCCGGACAACGCGCGCTTCTACTTCGTGCACAGCTACTACATCGAGGCGGGCAATCCGCGCCAGGTCGCCGGTCGCGGCCACTATGGCGTCGACTTCGCCGCCGCGCTGGCCGAGGGCTCGCGCTTCGCCGTGCAGTTCCACCCGGAAAAGAGCCACACCCACGGCCTGCAGCTGCTGCAGAACTTCGCCGCCTGGGACGGGCGCTGGTAAGCCATGGCGCGCCAGAAGGACAAGCCGGCCATCCTCGAACTCGACGGCGCCCAGCGCCAGAGCGCGGCGCGGGCCATCCAGCGCTTCCTCGAAGATCGGTTCGAGCTGGATGTCGGCTCCTTCGAGGCCGAAGAGGCGCTGGATTTCTTCATGCGCGAGTTCGGCCCGCTGTTCTACAACAAGGCGATCCTCGACGTGCAGACGCACCTGAAGGACAGGTTCGAAAGCATCGAGAGCGACTTGTGGGCGCTCGAAAAGAGCTGACCCTCCCGATTTCAATGACGTGAGCAGGTTCAACCGATGCTGATCATTCCCGCTATCGATCTGAAAGACGGCGCCTGCGTGCGCCTGCGCCAGGGCCTGATGGAAGATGCCACCGTCTTCTCCGACGACCCGGTGGCCATGGCCGCCAAGTGGGTGGAGGGCGGTTGCCGCCGCCTGCACCTGGTTGACCTGAACGGCGCCTTCGAAGGCAAGCCGGTCAATGGCGAGGTGGTCACCGCCATCGCCAGGCGCTACCCGGACCTGCCGATCCAGATCGGCGGCGGCATCCGCTCGCTGGAAACCATCGAGCACTACGTCCGCGCCGGCGTCAGCTACGTGATCATCGGCACCAAGGCGGTCAAGCAGCCGGAATTCGTCGGCGAAGCCTGCCGCGCCTTCCCGGGCAAGGTGATCGTCGGTCTCGACGCGAAGGACGGCTTCGTCGCCACCGACGGCTGGGCCGAAGTCAGCGAAGTGCAGGTGATCGACCTGGCCAGGCGCTTCGAGGCCGATGGCGTCTCGGCGATCGTCTACACCGACATCTCCAAGGACGGCATGATGCAGGGCTGCAACGTCGAAGCCACCGCCGCCCTGGCCCGCGCCACGCGCATCCCGGTGATCGCTTCCGGCGGCATCCACAACCTCGGCGACATCCAGAAACTGCTGGATGCGAAGGAGCCGGGCATCGTCGGCGCCATCACCGGCCGGGCGATCTATGAAGGCACGCTGGACGTCGCCGAGGCCCAGGCGCTGTGCGACAGCTTCAAGGGCTGATTCGAACGTAGGGTGGGTTATCCGCGCAGCGGCGTAACCCACCGATGAGGGTATCGGGTGGCGAGTCAGCATGGGTATCGCTGCGCTCCACCCATCCTACGGAAGCAAAGACATGGCACTGGCAAAACGCATCATCCCCTGCCTCGACGTGGACAACGGCCGCGTGGTGAAGGGCGTCAAGTTCGAGAACATCCGCGACGCCGGCGACCCGGTGGAAATCGCCCGCCGCTACGATGAGCAGGGCGCCGACGAGATCACCTTCCTCGACATCACCGCCAGCGTCGATGGCCGCGACACCACCCTGCATACCGTCGAGCGCATGGCCAGCCAGGTGTTCATTCCGCTGACCGTGGGCGGCGGCGTGCGCACCGTGCAGGACATCCGCAACCTGCTGAATGCCGGCGCGGACAAGGTGTCGATCAACACCGCCGCGGTGTTCACCCCGGAATTCGTCGGCGAGGCTGCCGCGCGCTTCGGCTCGCAGTGCATCGTCGTCGCCATCGACGCCAAGAAGGTCTCCGCGCCGGGCGAAACCCCGCGCTGGGAAATCTTCACCCACGGCGGCCGCAAGCCCACCGGGCTCGACGCAGTGGAATGGGCGAAGAAGATGGAAGGCCTGGGCGCCGGTGAAATCCTCCTCACCAGCATGGACCAGGACGGCGTGAAGAGCGGCTACGACCTCGGCGTGACCCGCGCCATCAGCGAGGCGGTGGGCATTCCGGTGATCGCTTCCGGCGGCGTCGGCAACCTGCAGCACCTGGCCGACGGCATCATCGAGGGCAAGGCCGACGCGGTACTGGCGGCGAGCATCTTCCACTTCGGCGAGTACAGCATCCCCGAAGCCAAGGCCTATATGGCCAGCCGCGGCATCGTCGTGCGCTGAGCATGATCTGCTGCGCGTCGGCATAACTGCGTCGAGCGCCTGCTGCCCGTCGGCATGACGGGCTCACGCACGATTCTGGCATTTTCTGCACAGCGGAGTGGGTGGCAATCGGCTACTCTGCTGCGCTGTGTGCGGGGTTTTTCTGGCGTCAAACTTGCGTCACTCCGCGCGATCCCGAAATCCAGGAAACCAGGAAGATGCCAATGCTGAAACGCATTCTGCTTGCGTGCGTGAGTTGTACCTTGTTGCTGTCCGCCGGGGCGCGAGCCGAAATCTCTCCCGACTACAGCATGGTCCTGCTGACCGAAAACTTCCCGCCCTACAACATGGCGATCAACGGGAAGAACTTCGCCCAGGAAGACAATATCGACGGCATCGCCGTGGATATCGTGCGGGAAATGTTCAGGCGCGCCGGGATCAAGTACAGCCTGACCCTGCGCTTCCCCTGGGATCGCATCTACAAGCTGGCGCTGGAGAAGCCCGGCTACGGCGTGTTCGTCACCGCCCGGCTGCCCGAGCGCGAGGCGTCGTTCAAATGGGTCGGCCCGATCGGTCCGGACGACTGGGTGCTGCTGGCCAAGGGCGACAGCACCATCAGCGTGGGGAGCCTGGACGAGGCCAAGCAGTACAGGATCGGCGCCTACAAGGGCGATGCCATCGCCGAATACCTGGGCAAGCGCGGCTTCGATCCGGTGCTGGCGCTGCGCGACCAGGAAAACGCCAGCAAGCTGGACAAGGGCCAGATCGACCTCTGGGCCAGCGGCGACCCGGCCGGCCGCTACCTGGCCAGGCAGGAAGGCGTGACCGGCCTGAAGACCGTGCTGCGCTTCAACAGCGACCAGCTCTTCCTGGCGCTGAACCGCGAGACTCCGGACGAGGTGGTGAAGAAGCTGCAGGACACCCTCGACCAGATGCGCGGCGAAGGCTTCGTCGACGATGTGCTGAACAGCTATCTCTGAGGCCGGAAAGCGCCCGGCTACAGACCGATGCAGGGCGCGTGAAACCCGCCGGGGCCCAATGGCGGGTTGCGCCCGCCCTACACACTACGCACGCTCCTGCGCCCACCGGCGATGCCGATCCTGTAGGAGCCCAGCTTGCTGGCGATCAGCCGTGTCTGCCGGCGGCTTGTCGGTTGCCGGTGAATCCGGGATCGCCAGCAAGCTGGCTCCTACAGGTTCCTGCCAGTCCAGGCGTAGGGTGGAAATCCGCGAAGCGATTTCCACCATTACGGCCGAGGCGGTGGACAGGAAAAGCGACGTCCACCCAGCAGTGCCGTCTCATCGATAAACCCCATCCTTGCCATGCGCCGCCATCGCCCGGTTGCCGCGTTCGGCGATCAGCGGCAGCGGGTCGATCAGTTCGATGCCCAGCGCCTTCAGCTTCGGCACCTCGCGCTCCAGCACGGCGAGGGTGGCGGGGCGCGGATGGCCGATCAGCACTGCCGAGCCCTGCCGCCGCGCCAGCGCGATGCCCAGTTGCAGCTGACGCGCCACGGCTTCCTCGCTCGGGTCGTCGTCCAGGAACACATCCCGCGACAGGCTCGCCAGCCCGTCCTTCTGCGCCTCGGCGGCGGCCACGGTGGCGGCGCTGGTGCGGCTGTCGAGGAAGAACAGGTGGCGCTGCTGCAGGGTCTGCATCAGCCAGTCCATCGCCGGGCGCTCGGCGGTCATGCGGCTGCCTTCGTGATTGTTCACGCCCTGCACGAAAGGCACGGCGGTTAGCGCAGCGTCGAGCCGGCGCAGCAGTTCCTCGCGGGGCAGTCCGGGACGCCAGGCGAAGGCGCCGCCGGCCGGGTCCATGGGCATGTGCAGCAGCACCGTGTGCCCGCGCTGGTGCGCCTCGTGCGCTACCGTCGCGGCGTGCGGAGTGTCCGGCAGGATGGCGGTGGCGATGCGGGGCGACAGCTGGAGGACGCGGCGGTCGCGTTCGAGGTTCTGCCCCATGTCGTCGATGACGATGGCGAGCAGGGGCGGATGGCTGGGCGCCGGGGCGGCCGGCGCCTGGCAGGACAGCGCGCCCAGGCACAGGCCGAACAGCAGCCGCGCCAGGCGCATCGGTCAGTTGTTGCCGCGGCTGACGCTGAGTCCCTTCAGCAGGCTGAGAGCCTGGCTCAACTGGTAGTCGCTGTCCTGCGGACGCGGCTGGTCGCCGGCCTTGCCGGCGGTGGTCGGGCGATCCGCGCCGCCGTTGCCGTTGGACAGGTGGCCCTGCAGGTCGGCTTCCTTGAAGCCTTCGAAATCGCTCTGCTCGCGGGTGAGCTTGGCGCGTTCCACCTCGATGTCCGGGACGATGCCCTGGGCCTGGATCGAGCGGCCGTTGGGCGTGTAGTAGAGCGCGGTGGTGAGCTTCAGGGCGCGGTCGTTGTTCAGCGGCAGCACGGTCTGCACCGAGCCCTTGCCGAAGCTGTCGGTGCCCATGACGATCGCGCGCTTCTGGTCCTGCAGGGCGCCGGCGACGATTTCCGCCGCCGAGGCGCTGCCGCCGTTGATCAGCACCACCACCGGCACGCCTTCGCTGGGGTCGGACGGGTCGGCGGAGAAGCGCAGCTCGGAGTTGGCGATGCGACCCTTGGTGTAGACGATCAGCCCCTTGGTGAGGAAGGAGTCGGCCACTTCCACCGCGGACTGCAGCACGCCGCCCGGGTTGTTGCGCAGGTCGAGGACCATGCCCTTGAGCTTGCCGTTGTTGTCCTTGCGCAGCTTGCCCAGCGCCTTGACCACTTCCTCGCCGCTGTTGACCTGGAACTGGGTGATGCGCAGGTAGCCGTAGTTCGGTTCGAGGATCTGGCTCCTGACGCTCCGGACCTTGATGATCGCGCGCTTGAGCTCGACGTCGAACGGCCGTCCGCCGCCGCGCACGATGGTCAGGGTGATCGGCGAGCCGGGCTTGCCGCGCATGCTGTCCACCGCCTCGTTCATCGACTGGTCCTTGGTCGGCTTGCCGTCGATCTTGATGATCAGGTCGCCGGGCTGGATGCCGGCCCTGGCCGCCGGGGTATCGTCGATGGGCGAGACCACCTTGATGAAGCCGTCCTCGGTGCCGACTTCCACGCCCAGGCCGCCGAACTCGCCGCTGGTGCTTTCCTGCAGCTCGGCGAATTCCTCCGGGTCGAGATAGGCCGAGTGCGGGTCGAGGTTGCTGAGCATGCCCTTGATGGCGTTTTCCAGCAGGGTCTTGTCGTCCACCGGTTCGACGTAGGCGGCCTTCACCCGGTCGAGGACTTCGGCGAAGGTGCGCAGCTCGTCCAGCGGCAGCGGCGCCTCGCGGCCATCGCCGGCGGGCGCGGCGGATTGCGCGGCCGGAGCGGCGAGCAGGGAGCCGCTACCCAGCAGCAACGCCAGGGCCAGGGTGGTGAGACGGAAGCAATGCGACATGTTTGGCTCCTAAGGCGTGTCCGCCGCTTATCCCTGCGTGCGGCACCAGGTAGTGGGGTCCGCCGGGCGACCCTGGTGGCGAATGGCAAAGTATACCGCCGGGGAGCTCTGTCCGCCGCTGGCGCCAACCGTGGCGATGGGCTCGCCGGCCTTCACCGTGTCGCCGGCGTCCTTCAGCAGGCTCTGATTGTGACCGTAGAGGCTGAGGTAGCCGCCGCCGTGGTCGAGGATCACCAGCAGCCCGGCGCCGCGCAGCCAGTCGGCGAACACCACGCGGCCGCCATGCACGGCGCGCACCGTGCTGCCGGCGGCTGCGCCGATCAGTACGCCGTCCCAGGTGGCGCGGGGATCGTCGCCGCGCGGGCTGCCGAAGCGCGCCAGCACGCGGCCGTCGACCGGCCAGGGCAGCTTGCCGCGGGCGGCGCCGAAGGCCCCGCCGAAGCTCGTGCCGGCGCTGGAAACCAATGGACCGCTGTAGTCGGCGCGAGGTTTCTTCGCCGCCGATGAGCTGCTGGCCAGCTCGCGGTCGCGGCGCGCGCGTTCGCGCTCCGCGGCCAGGGCGCGCTGGCGCGCTTCCTCGGCTTCGCGGGCCTGGCGCGCGAGGGTTTCCTCGATGGTCCTGAGTACCTTGGCCAGTTCCGCCTGGTCCTGCTGGCGGGCCTGGAGCTTCCTGTTGCCGTCGCCGTATTCGCTGTTGAGCTTGGCCAGCGCTTCCTGATGCTTCTGGCGCACCTCGGCGAGTTCCGCGCGGCGCGCTTCGAGGCTGTTCTGCTGTTCGAGCTGCTGGCTGTTCTGCGCGGCGATTTCCTGCTCGACGTTGCCCAGCTGGCGCAGGGTCTCGTTGTAGGCGGAAATCTGTTCGAGGCGGGCGCGGTTGAGGTAGTCGTAGTAGGTGAGGGTGCGGCTGAACTTTTCCGGATGTTCCTGGTTGAGCAGCAGCTTGAGGTATTCCTCGCGGCCGCTCTGGTAGGCCGCGCGCGCCTGGATGGCGATCAGGCGCTGCTGCTCAAGGCGCGCGCCCTGGAGTTTTTTTTTCTCCCCGTCGAGCCGCTGCAGCTCCTCTTCGCTCTGCTTGAGCTGCTCCTGCAGGGCCTTGATCTGCTTCTCCAGATCGCCCATCTGCGTCTCGGTGGACTTGAGCTGCTTCTGTACCCCGGACTTCTCTTCCTGGATGGCGCTGAGCGTCTTCTTCAGCTCGGCGACGTCCTTCTTGGTCTGTTCGAGTTGGCGCTGGGTGTCGCTACGTTCGTCGGCGACGGCGGCGAACGGGCTCAGCAGGCAGATCAGCAGCAGGGAGGAGAGGGCACGATGCATGGGGTGGCGGGCACCTGGATTCGGGACCGGACTAGTATGCCCGCCCCGGCGGCCAAAAAGAAACGCCCCAGGCCGCGTGGCATGGGGCGTTTCCCGGTTGTGGCGCTGCCTGTGGATCAGTCCGGGCGGACGATCGAGGTGCCGGTCATTTCCGCCGGCACCGGCAGGCCCATCAGGGTCAGCATGGTCGGCGCCACGTCGGCCAGCACGCCGCCTTCGCGGATGCTCAGCTTGCGCTTGCCGACATAGACGAACGGCACCGGCTCGCAGGTGTGCGCGGTGTGCGCCTGGCCGGTCATCACGTCTTCCATCTGCTCGACGTTGCCGTGGTCGGCGGTGATCAGCGCTTCGCCGCCGACCTTGTCCAGCGCCTCGACGATGCGGCCGACGCAGGTGTCCAGCGCTTCCACGGCCTTCACCGCGGCCTCGAACACGCCGGTGTGGCCGACCATGTCGCCGTTGGCGTAGTTGACGATGATCACGTCGAAACGCTGGTTCTCGATGGCCTCGACGATCCGGTCGGTGACTTCCGGCGCGCTCATTTCCGGCTGCAGGTCGTAGGTGGCGACCTTCGGCGACGGGATGAGGATGCGTTCCTCGCCCTCGAACGGCTCTTCGCGGCCGCCGGAGAAGAAGAAGGTGACGTGGGCGTACTTCTCGGTCTCGGCGATGCGCAGCTGGGTCTTGCCGTTCTTCGCCAGGTATTCGCCGAGGACGTTGTCCAGGGATTCCGGCTTGAACGCGCTGGGCGCCGGGATGCTCGCGGCGTACTGGGTCAGCATGACGAAGCCGGCCATGTTCAGCTCGCGCTGGCGCTGGAATTCCTTGAAGCCCGGCTCGACGAAGGCGCGCGACAGCTCGCGGGCGCGGTCGGCGCGGAAGTTCATGAAGATCACCGCGTCGCCGTCTTCCACCTTCACCGGCTCGCCGATGCGGGTCGCCTTGACGAACTCGTCGCTCTCGCCGCGCTCGTAGGCGGCGGCCAGGCCTTCGACGGCGCTGGCGGCGGTGAATTCGGCCTGGCCTTCGGTGATCAGGTTGTAGGCGGCTTCGACGCGGTCCCAGCGGTTGTCGCGGTCCATGGCGAAGTAGCGGCCGATCAGGCTGGCGGTGCGGCCCTTGCCGAGGCGGGCGAAGGTCTCGTCCATCAGCCTGATGGAGGACTCGGCGCTCTTCGGTGGGGTATCGCGGCCGTCGAGGAAGGCGTGCAGGTAGATATTCCCGGCGCCGCGCTGGGCGGCCAGCTCGGCCATGGCGACCAGGTGGTCCTGGTGGCTGTGCACGCCGCCGTCGGAGAGCAGGCCCATGAAGTGCACGGCCTTGCCGGCGGCCACGGCCTTGTCGACCGCCGCGGTGATTTCCGGATTGCTGAAGAACTCGCCGTCGCGGATCGCCTTGGTCACGCGGGTGAAGTCCTGGTAGACGACGCGGCCGGCGCCGAGGTTCATGTGGCCGACCTCGGAGTTGCCCATCTGGCCGTCGGGCAGGCCGACGTCCATGCCGCTGCCGGAAATCAGGCCGTGCGGCTGGGTAGCCAGCAGGCGGTCCCAGTTCGGCTTGTTGGCGGCGTGGATGGCGTTGTATTCGGGGGAATCGCTATGGCCGAAGCCGTCCAGGATGATCAGGACCAGGGGTTTGGGCGATGCAGGCATGTACGGCTCTTTCCTAAACGGGGTCAGAAAAAGGAGCGGCATTTTACCGCCTGGGGCCGACAGGCGCCATGATTCACAGGGTTCAGCCGTCAGATGGGGCTGTGTATACTGGCCGGCATTTTTCCATCTGGATACTTTGCGCCATGCAATCGTTTCTTCCCCGTCTGATCGAATTCGCCACCAACCACTACCTGCTGGTCGCGGCGCTGGTCGTCCTGCTGGTGTTGCTGGCGCTGCACGAGATCCGCCGCGGCGGGCGCAGCCTGTCGAGCCGCGAGCTGACCGCGCTGGTCAACGCCGAGCAGGCGGTGGTGCTGGACATCCGCCCGGCCAAGGAATTCTCCGCCGGGCATATCGTCGACGCGCTGAACATTCCGGCGGACAAACTGAACGCGCGCATGAGCGAGCTGGACAAACACAAGGCCAAGACCATCATCGTGGTCGACGGCATGGGCCAGCACGCCGGCACCTGGTGCGGCGTCCTGCGCAAGGCCGGCTACACGGCCGCCAAACTTTCCGGTGGCATCGGCAGCTGGCGTGGCGATAACCTGCCGCTGGTGAAGTGAGATGTCCTCTGTCCTGATCTACACCACCCAATGGTGTCCCTACTGCATCCGCGCCAAGATGCTGCTGGAGCAGAAGGGCGTGGCCTACGAGGAAGTCCCGGTCGACGGCAAGCCCGACCTGCGCGCCGAGATGGCCCGCAAGGCCGGCCGCACCTCGGTGCCGCAGATCTGGATCGGCGAAAACCATGTCGGCGGCTGCGACGACCTCTACGCGCTGGAACGCGCGGGTAAGCTGGATGCGCTGCTGTCGGCGTGATCCTCACTGCAAACGAAGCACAAGAAGGTTCTGAAATGACTGAGCAAGCTACTACCGGCGCCGCCGAGCAAGACAACAACCCGCAGTTCTCCCTGCAGCGCATCTATGTGCGCGACCTCTCCTTCGAGGCTCCCAAGGCGCCGGAGATCTTCCGTCAGGATTGGCAGCCGAGCATCGCCATGGACCTCAACACCCGCCAGAAGCAGCTCGAGGGCGACTTCCACGAAGTGGTGCTGACCGTTTCGGTGACCGTGAAGAACAAGGAAGAGACCGCCTTCATCGTCGAAGTGCAGCAGGCCGGCATCTTCCTGATCCGCAACCTCGACGCGGCCAGCATGAGCCACACCCTCGGCGCCTTCTGCCCGAACATCCTCTTCCCCTATGCCCGCGAGACCCTGGACAGCCTGGTGGTGCGCGGCTCGTTCCCGGCGCTGATGCTGTCGCCGGTGAACTTCGACGCCCTGTACGCCCAGGAAATGGCGCGCATGCAGGCCGCCGGCGAAGCGCCGAGCGTGCAGTGAGGACCGGACGGTCCGACCGGAAAGGCGCCTGAGGGCGCCTTTTTTGTTGCCTGCAGAAACGTGGATGAGGTTTTTTTCATCCACCATTGCAGCGCCGCATGCGTGGCCTTTGGGGGCGGGGCGTAGGGGGCTTCCGTAGGAGCGCCACATTGGTGCGCCTCGCACTGGCAGTGCGCAGCGGGAGCGAGGCGCCAGGCCGGCCGGTCAACGCCTTCCGGGTTCGTTCCAGCCCCCTGGCGACCCCCCCGAATCCCCCGGAGTATGCGGCCTCGCGCCAATCCATCAGCGCCTGTCCGACCCATTCCGCGAAGTTGGCACACCCCCTGCAAAGACCCTGTCAGACAAGGTTTGGGGGTCCTGGTACAGGCAGGCCGGGGAAGCCCCCCTTTTATTCCCGGAGGAGCGCGGCGCGCCCTCCATGCCCGTTAAGGGGTCCTCGGTTCAGGCAGGCTGGGGAATCCCCTCTTTTATTCCGGCTGGGGATCGACGGTCAGCAGCCACTCGCCGTCGCGGCTGGATTCGCTCCAGCTGCCGTGCAGCGGTCGGGTCGAGATCAGGCTCAGCAGCAACCCGCCGTCCCGCGGCTGGATGCGCCAGCGCAGCGGCAAATCTCCCAGCCGACCCTGGCCCTGCCGGGCTTCCCCCTGCGCATCCAGCATCAGCGCCAGCGCGCCGTCGAGCCGGGCGGCATGCACCCGGATTTCCCGGTCGAAGCGCAATTGCAGGGAGTTGCCCTGCATCTCCACCGCCAGCAGGCGGGGCGGTTGCGGTTCCGGTGCGAACAGGCGGCCGAGCATCAGCCCGACCAGTAGACCGAACACCGCCAGCGACAGGAACACCCGCAGCCACGGCCGGGGCCGCACATCATCGCGCGTGGGAGTAGAATGCCGGCCGTCCTCAGGCCCGGAGCGCTGCATGTTCCACGTCATCCTCTTCCAACCGGAAATCCCACCGAATACCGGCAACATTATCAGGCTGTGCGCCAACGCGGGCTGCAGCCTGCACCTGATCGAGCCGCTGGGCTTCGAGCTGGACGACAAGCGCCTGCGCCGCGCCGGCCTGGACTATCACGAGTACGCCAGCGTGAAGCGCTACGCCAGCCTCGATGAATGCCTGGCAAGCCTCGGCCAGCCGCGCCTGTTCGCCTTCACCACCAAGGGCTCGCACGCCTTCCACGAGGTCGCATACCAGCGCGGCGACGCCTTCCTGTTCGGCCCGGAAAGCCGTGGTTTGCCGGATGAGGTGCGCAACGCCCTGCCGCCGGAACAGCGCCTGCGCCTGCTGATGCGGCCGGGCTGCCGCAGCCTGAACCTGTCGAATACCGTGGCGGTGACGGTGTACGAGGCGTGGCGGCAACTGGGGTTCGCCATGGAGTGAGGCCGGATGGCGGATAACGCTGTGGCGTTATTCGCCCTACGAACTGTGGGCGATACGTAGCGTAGGGTGGATGAGGCTTTTTGCATCCACCATTGCGGGGCCGCGTGCGCGGCCATGGTGGATCGATGGAGCGTGATCCACCCTACGGGTTTTCCCCTGCAATCCGCGCCGAATCATAAAAAAGGGGCCATGAGGCCCCTTCGATCGCTCCAGTGGCGCTTCAGTCGTCGCCTTCGTCGTCCGGGCCTTCGACTTTCATGCCCAGTTCCTTGATCTTGCGCGTCAAGGTATTCCTTCCCCAGCCCAGCAGCACGGCGGCGTCGCGGCGGCGACCGGCGGTGTGCTTGAGGGCGGTTTCGATCATGATCCGCTCGAACGCCGGCACGGCGATGTCCAGCAGGCCGGACTGGCCGCGGCCGAGGGCCTGGTCGGCCCACTGGCGCAGCCCCTGTTCCCAGTTGGCGGCGGGCTGGCTGTCCTGCGGCTGGGTCAGCAGTTCCGGCGGCAGGTCGTCGATCAGCACCTCGCGGCCGGAGGCCATCACGGTGATCCAGCGGCAGGTGTTCTCCAGCTGGCGCACGTTGCCCGGCCAGCCGAGGCCTTTCATGTAGTCCTCGGTTTCCGGCTTGAGCAGCTTCGGCTCCACCGCCAGTTCCTGGGCGGCGCGGGAGAGGAAGTGCCGGGCCAGCGTCGGGATGTCCTCGCGGCGGTCGGCCAGGCGCGGGATGTGGATGCGGATGACGTTCAGGCGATGGAACAGGTCCTCGCGGAATTTGCCCTCGCGCACCAGGTTTTCCAGGTTCTGGTGGGTGGCGGCGATGATCCGCACGTCGACCTTCACCGGCGTGTGCCCGCCGACCCGGTAGAACTCGCCGTCGGCCAGCACGCGCAGCAGGCGGGTCTGGGTGTCGGCCGGCATGTCGCCGATCTCGTCGAGGAACAGGGTGCCGCCGTCGGCCTGCTCGAAGCGTCCGCGGCGCTGCGCGGCGGCACCGGTGAAGGCGCCCTTCTCGTGGCCGAACAGTTCGGATTCCATCAGGTCCTTGGGAATCGCCGCCATGTTCAGCGCGATGAACGGCTCGGCCGCGCGCGGGCTGTGGCGGTGCAGGGCGTGGGCGACCAGTTCCTTGCCGGTGCCGGATTCGCCGTTGATCAGCACGGTGATGTTGGAATGGCTGAGGCGGCCGATGGCGCGGAACACCTCCTGCATGGCCGGCGCCTCGCCGATGATCTCCGGGGTGCGCGCCAGTGCGGCCGGCGCTTCCAGGGCCTGCTGTTCCTGGGCGTGCTGGTTGGCGCGCTTGACCAGGGAGACCGCCTCGTCGACGTCGAACGGCTTGGGCAGGTATTCGAAGGCGCCGCCCTGGTAGGACGCCACCGCGCTGTCCAGGTCGGAATGCGCGGTCATGATGATCACCGGCAGGCGCGGGTGCATCTCGCGGATCTGCGCCAGCAGGTCGAGGCCGCTGGTGCCGGGCATGCGGATGTCGGAGATGATCACGTCCGGCTGCTGGCGGCCGAGGCGGCCGAGCACGCTGTCGGCGTTGTCGAAGCTGAGCGTGGTCATGCCTTCCTGTTGCAGCGCTTTCTCCAGTACCCAGCGGATGGAGCGGTCGTCGTCGACGATCCAGACGGTCTCTGAACGGCTCATGTATCAATGCACTCCTTGTTCCAGGGGCAGGAACAGACTGAACACGGTATGCCCGGGGTGGCTCTCGCATTCGATCAAGCCCTGGTGCTGGCTGATGATGTTCTGGGCGATGGCCAGGCCCAGCCCGGTGCCGTCCGGGCGGCCGCTGACCATGGGGTAGAAGATGGTGTCCTGCAGTTCCGGCGGGATGCCCGGCCCGTTGTCGATGATCTCCACCTTGCACACCAGGCGGTGGCGGGTGTGGCCGATGGTGAACTGGCGGACTGTACGCGAGCGCAGGGTGATGCGGCCGAGGCGCAGCTCGTTCTGCGAAGCCACCGCCTGCATGGCGTTGCGCACGATGTTGAGCACGGCCTGGATCATCTGCTCGCGGTCGAGCAGCAGGTCGGGGATGCTCGGGTCGTAGTCGCGGACCAGGGTGATGCTGCCCTGGGTTTCCGCCTCCACCAGGCTGCAGACGCGCTCCAGCACTTCGTGGATGTTGGTGACCGACAGCTGCGGCAGCTTGTTCGAGCCGAGCATGCGGTCGACCAGGTTCCGCAGGCGGTCGGCCTCCTCGATGATGACGTTGGTGTAGTCCTTCAGCGAATCGTCCGGCAGCTCGCGGGACAGCAGCTGCGCGGCGCCACGGATGCCGCCCAGCGGGTTCTTGATCTCGTGGGCGAGGCCGCGCACCAGCAGCTTGGTGGTTTCCTGCTTGGACAGCTGCGCCTCTTCCTTGGTGATGCGCATCAGCCGGTCGCGCGGATGGACTTCCAGCAGCAGCAGGGTTTCGCGGCGGCTGAGGATCGGCGTCACCGCGTAGTCGACGGTGATCGACTGGCCGGTAAGCGAGGTCAGCGTAGCTTCCCGCTTGGTGAAGGGGTGCGCCTCTTCCACCGCCTGGCGCAGCGACTGCAGCGCTTCCGGCGATTCGGTGAAGAGTTCGCTGATGAACTGCCCGTGGCTGCGCTGGCCGCTGACGGCGAGAAGCATTTCCGCCGCCGGGTTCATGTATTCCAGGCGCAGCTCGGCGTTGAGCAGGATCACCGCCGTGGTGAGGTTGTCGAGCAGGAGTCGGAGCTGGGTTTCTGTAGGCATGGCGCAAGGACGTCCCAAGGTTGGGCAGGAAAATGCAAGAAACAAACCAGGCCCTGAAAAGGCGCGTCGTTCGGCGCTTCTAGGTGTGCAGGCAGCGGCCGGCGCGGCACAAAATGCCCTGAAACAGGGAGAGTATAGAAATTGGTGCGGGCATATGCACCATTATGGTGCGATGTGTCGCTCAGCGCGAAATGGCCACCGGCCGCGGCGGTTGCTTGCTGCCGGCCACCGCCACGCGCTTCATGTGGAACGGCTGGTTGGGGGTCTGCTCCAGCGTGCGGCCCTGGCTGTCGATGATCTCCACCGACAGCTGGTGGGTGCCGCGATCGACGTTGCGCAGCGGGAATACCGGGCTGCGGCCGGGCTTGCCGACGCTCTTGCCGTCCAGCAGCAGGCGGAAGGAATGCCCGGGCAGCAGGCCGGGGTCGCTGGAGACGCTGACGATCAGCTCGCCGTCATTGGCGCGGACGGTGGCGTCCGGCTCCGGCACTATGATGCGCAGCAACTGGTACTGCGGCGGACTCGGCGGCGGGGAGGGCGCATAGGGGTTGTAGTAGGCGGCCGGCGCCGGCGGCATCGCGTTGGACGGCGCCAGTTCGATGCGCTGGGCATTGCCGCGCCTGGGCTGGTCGGTGAACACGCGATTGCCGTCCTGGTCGAGGTAGGTATAGACCTCGGCGGCGGCCGGCAGGCTGGCCAGCAGGAGCAGGCAGGGCAGCAGTCTGAGCATGCTCAGCGGATGCCGCCGGACGGTGGTGCCGGTTTGGGGGCCGGCGCCGGTGCCGGTGGTTTCGGCGGCGGAGGCGGGGCCGGGCGCCGCGTCGGGCTGTTGGTGCTGGTGCGCTGCACCGTCAGGGCGACCGCCGCGCTGCTCTGCACCACCTGGCTGCCGCTGAGGACCTGCACGGCCAGGGTGTGGTCGCCGCGGTCGATGTTGGTCAGGGTGAAGAGGGTTTCGTTGCTCGGCGAGCCGTAGGGCCGGCCGTCCAGCAGCATCTGCAGGCGATGGCCGGGCGCCAGGCGCGGCTGCAGGGCCACCTCCACGCTGAAGGTGCCGTTGTTGGCGCGCAGGGCTTCCTCGCTGGGCAGGTTGGTCAGCGCCAGCACCCGGTAGTGCGCCTCGCTGGCGGGCTCCGCTGTCGACGGCATGCCGGCGGGCAGCCGGGTGCCCACTACCGGTGCCGGCGGCGCCTCCATCTCCGTCGCGTTCACGCCTTCCGGGGGATGGCTGGTGAACACGGTGTTGCCGTTGGCGTCGGTGTACTTGTAGATCGTCGCGGCGCTGGCCGGCAGCGTCAGGGCAAGCGCGATAAGGGCGATGAACGGGCGCATGGGCGATCTCCGATGGTTCATACAAGCCTTGCATTGCCGGTGGCGGCTGGCAAGCGGGGTATTGTCGGCCAGCGGCGGCGGGGCTGCTGTGCGGTGGTCTTCATCGTTCCCATACACCCGCATCCGAACGGCGCAGTGCGCTTTGCGTAGGAGCCAGCTTGCTGGCGATCAGATTGGCCGGCGACTTCTCGGTTGCCGGTAACTCCGAATTCGCCAGCAAGCTGGCTCCTGCAGGACATGGCGTTTCGGCGAGCGTTTGAGCGCAGCGATAGCCCTCGCCCCGGACGCGGAGCGTCCTCGGATGCGTTCCCACGCGGGAGCGTGGGAACGATGAAACGGTTTTTCGTAGGATACCGGCGCCTCCGCTGTTTCACGCGCATAAAAAAGGCCTCCCGAAGGAGGCCTCAATGTTGACGCTACTTATGGTAGGTATTCGTCGAAATCAGACGCTGTAGTACAGGTCGTATTCCAGCGGGTGCACGAAGGTGCGCACCTTGATCTCTTCTTCCGACTTCAGCTCGATGTAGGCATCGATGAACTCGTCGGTGAACACGCCGCCCTTGGTCAGGAACGCACGGCCCTTGTCGAGTTCTTCCAGCGCCTCTTTCAGGCTGCCGCAAACCTGCGGGATTTCCTTCGCCTCTTCCGGCGGCAGGTCGTACAGGTTCTTGTCGGCGGCATCGCCGGGGTGAATCTTGTTCTGGATACCGTCGAGGCCGGCCATCAGCAGGGCGGCGAAGCACAGGTACGGGTTGGCAGCCGGGTCCGGGAAGCGCGCTTCGATGCGGCGGGCTTTCGGGCTGGAAACGTACGGAATACGGATCGAGGCGGAACGGTTGCGGGCGGAGTAGGCCAGCATGACCGGGGCTTCGAAGCCCGGAACCAGACGCTTGTAGGAGTTGGTGGCCGGGTTGGTGAAGCCGTTCAGCGCCTTGCCGTGCTTGATGATGCCGCCGATGAAGTACAGGGCGGTCTCGGACAGGCCGGCATAGCCTTCACCGGCGAAGGTGTTCTTGCCGTCTTTCGAGATGGACATGTGCACGTGCATGCCCGAGCCGTTGTCGCCGTACAGCGGCTTCGGCATGAAGGTCACGGTCTTGCCGTAGGCGTCGGCGACGTTGTGGATGCAGTACTTCAGGGTCTGGACTTCGTCGGCCTTCTTCACCAGGGTGTTGAACTGCACGCCGATTTCGTTCTGGCCGGCAGTCGCCACTTCGTGGTGGTGAACTTCGATGACCAGGCCCATTTCTTCCATGGCGTTGCACATGGCGGTACGGATTTCATGGTCGTGGTCGACCGGCGGCACCGGGAAGTAGCCGCCCTTCACGCCCGGACGGTGGCCCTTGTTGCCGCTTTCGATGTCGGCGTCGGTGTTCCAGGAAGCCTGCTCGGAGTAGATCTTGAACATCGAGCCGGAGATGTCGGACTTGAACTTCACTTCGTCGAAGATGAAGAACTCCGGCTCCGGGCCGACGAATACGGTGTCACCGATACCGGTGGACTTCAGGTATTCCTCGGCGCGCTTGGCGATGTTGCGCGGGTCGCGCTCGTAGCCCTGCATGGTGCTCGGCTCGATGATGTCGCAGACCAGGATCAGGGTCGGCTCTTCGGTGAACGGGTCGAGCACGGCGGTGCTGTCGTCCGGGAGCAGGATCATGTCGGAGGCTTCGATGCCCTTCCAGCCTTCGATGGAGGAGCCGTCGAACATCTTGCCGGCTTCGAAGAAGTCATCGTCCAGCGCGTCGCGGGCCGGCATGGTGACGTGCTGCTGCTTGCCTTTGGTATCGGTGAAGCGCAGGTCTACCCACTTCACGTCATGGTCTTTGATCAGTTGCTGCGACTTGTACGACATGCTGTCCTCCGGGAGGTGTAAAAGCGTGGAGCTCATGCTCCAGATCGGGTGATGCCGGGCCGGAATATCCGCCTGGGCAACCTGCCTCACAAGAGAGCAAGTTGCGTGCCAGTGCCCGCATTCGGGCAGGAGCGCGCAGAATAAGGCCTCCCGCCCGCGCCATGCGCCAATTCCGGCCGATTGGCGCACCATTCTGGTGCTCCGTTGTGGTGCGCAAGTCCATTTTGGTGCATGGAAAAGAAAGTCATCTCTTTCTGCTCAAGTCTTGAGCAATTTCGGATATAATCTCGCCCCTTTTTTTAGCGACCCGGCCCGAGCGGTCTCCACTGCATGAAACTCATCGTCAAGGTCTTCCAGGAAATCACCATCAAGAGCCGGCCGGTGCGCAAGCGCTTCATCCGGCAACTGGCGAAGAACATTCGCACGGTGCTGCGCGACCTCGATCCCGAGCTGCTGGTGGAAGGCGAGTGGGACAACCTCGACGTCGAGACGAAGGTGACCGATCCCAAGGTGCTGCGCGAGATGATCGAGCGCCTGACCTGCACCCCGGGCATCGGCCACTTCCTCGAGGTCCACGAATACCCGCTGGGCGACTTCGACGACATCCTCGAGAAGTGCAAGCAGCACTTCGGCGACAAGCTGCCGGGCAGGATCTTCTCCATGCGCTGCAAGCGCGCCGGCAAGCACCCGTTCACCTCCATCGATGTGGAGCGCTACGTCGGCGGTGGCCTGCGCCAGCACTGCGGTGCGGCCGGGGTTTCGCTGAAGAACCCGGAAGTGGAAGTGCGCGTGGAAATCCGCCATGACCGCCTCTACGTCATCCACGCCCAGCACAACGGCCTCGGCGGCTACCCGCTGGGCGCGCTGGAGCAGGTGCTGGTGCTGATGTCCGGCGGCTTCGACTCCACCGTCGCGGCCTACCAGATGATGCGCCGCGGCATGATCAGCCACTTCGTGTTCTTCAACCTCGGCGGTCGTGCACACGAACTGGGCGTGATGGAAGTCGCCCACTATCTATGGGAGAAGTTCGGTCGTTCCCAACGCGTGCTGTTCGTCAGCGTGCCCTTCGAGGAAGTGGTCGGCGAGATTCTCACCAAGGTCGACGACAGCTACATGGGCGTGACCCTCAAGCGCATGATGCTGCGCGCCGCCAGCCGCGTGGCCGAGCGCCTGCAGCTGGACGCGCTGGTCACCGGCGAGGCGATCTCCCAGGTGTCCAGCCAGACCCTGCCGAACCTCTCGGTGATCGACCGGGTGACCGACACCCTGGTGCTGCGCCCGCTGATCGTCAGCCACAAGCAGGACATCATCGACACCGCGACGAAGATCGGCACCGCCGAGTTCGCCAAGCACATGCCGGAATACTGCGGCGTGATCTCGGTGAACCCGACCACCCAGGCCAAGCCGTACCGCGTCGAGCACGAAGAGACCAAGTTCGACATGGCCGTGCTGGACCGCGCCCTGGAGCGCGCCACCCAGATGACCGTCGATCGCGTGATCGACGAGCTGGGCAAGGACCTGCCGGTGGAAATGGTCGAGGAAGTGCTGCCGGGACAGATCGTTGTCGACATCCGTCACCCCGATGCCCGGGAAGACGAACCGCTGGAGCTCGGCGAGATCGAAGTGCTGCCGCTGCCGTTCTATGCGATCAACAGCAAGTTCAAGGAACTGGACCCGAACCGCCAGTACCTCCTTTATTGCGACAAGGGCGTGATGAGCCGTCTGCATGCCCATCATCTGGTCAACGAGGGGCACACGAATGTCCGTGTTTATCGTCCCCGCTGAGCGGCCCGGGCTGTTCGCCAGCGCCGGTCGCCATCACCCGCCCGACGCAGCCCGGTCACACTGAGCGTGCAGAATCACCGGCAACATCATTAATTCCAGCTTCGAGCCGATGTTCGAAGCCAACAATCGAGAATCCATCGTGATCGAAAAACTCCGCAACATCGCCATCATCGCCCACGTCGACCATGGCAAGACCACCCTCGTCGACAAGCTGCTGAAGCTCTCCGGCACCCTGGACCGCAAGGAAGCCGAGAACGAGCGCGTGATGGACTCCAACGACCAGGAAAAGGAACGCGGCATCACCATCCTGGCCAAGAACACCGCCATCAAGTGGAACGGCTACAACATCAACATCGTCGACACCCCCGGCCACGCCGACTTCGGCGGTGAGGTAGAGCGCGTGATGTCGATGGTCGACTCCGTGCTGCTGGTGGTCGACGCCCAGGACGGCCCCATGCCGCAGACCCGCTTCGTGACCCAGAAGGCGTTCAAGGCCGGCCTGCGTCCGATCGTCGTGGTGAACAAGATCGACCGTCCGGGCGCGCGTCCTGACTGGGTCATCGACCAGATCTTCGACCTGTTCGACAACCTCGGCGCCACCGACGAGCAGCTCGACTTCCCGATCGTCTACGCCAGCGCCCTGAACGGCATCGCCGGCATGGACCACGAGAAGATGGACGACAACATGGATGCGCTGTTCCAGGCGATCATCGACCACGTCCCGGCTCCGGAAGTGGATGTCGACGGTCCGTTCCAGATGCAGATCTCCCAGCTGGACTACAACAGCTTCCTCGGCGTGATCGGCATCGGCCGTATCGCCCGCGGCAAGATCAAGTCCAACACTCCGGTGGTCGCCATCAGCGACGACGGCACCAAGCGCAACGGCCGCATCCTGAAGATCATGGGTCACTCCGGTCTGCAGCGCGTCGAAGTCGCCGAAGCCGAAGCCGGCGACATCGTCTGTGTCAGCGGCATGGAAGAGCTGTTCATCTCCGACACCCTGTGCGACCCGGCCAACGTCGAAGCCCGTCCGCCGCTGACCGTCGACCAGCCGACCGTGAGCATGACCTTCCAGGTCAACGACTCGCCGTTCGCCGGCAAGGAAGGCAAGTTCGTCACCAGCCGCAACATCAAGGAGCGTCTGGAGAAGGAACTGCTGCACAACGTGGCCCTGCGCGTCGAGCAAGGCGAGAGCCCGGAGAAGTTCAAGGTCTCCGGTCGTGGCGAACTGCACCTCTCGGTTCTGATCGAAACCATGCGCCGTGAAGGCTTCGAGATGGCCGTCGGCCGTCCGGAAGTGGTGATCATCGAGACCGCCGAGGGCGAGAAGCAGGAGCCGTACGAGAACGTCAGCATCGACATCGAAGAGCAGCACCAGGGCTCGGTGATGGAACAGATGGGCCTGCGCAAGGGCGATCTGAGCAACATGATCCCCGACGGCAAGGGCCGCGTGCGCCTGGAATACACCATCCCGGCGCGTGGCCTGATCGGCTTCCGCAACAACTTCCTGACCCTGACCTCGGGCACCGGCATCCTGACCTCGACCTTCAGCCACTACGGCCCGATCAAGGCCGGCGAAGTCAGCAACCGTCAGAACGGCGTACTGGTCTCCATGGCCACCGGCACCGCGCTGACCTACTCGCTGGAAACCCTGCAAAGCCGCGGCAAGCTGTTCCTCGGCCCAGGCGACGAGATCTACGAAGGCCAGCTGGCCGGCATCAACAGCCGCGACAACGACCTGGTGATCAACCCCACCAAGGGCAAGAAGCTCGACAACATGCGTGCTTCCGGCAAGGACGAAGTCATCGCCCTGGTTCCGCCGATCCGCTTCACCCTGGAGCAGGCGCTGGAATTCATCGCCGACGACGAGCTGGTGGAAGTGACGCCGAAGTCGATCCGTCTGCGCAAGAAGCTGCTGAACGAGAACGACCGCAAGCGCTACGAACGCGCCAAGGTCTGATCCGTTCCAGCGGAACAGCGAGAGCCGGGCATTTGCCCGGCTTTCGCGTTTCCGGGGGAGCGGTTGCCGCCTGCTAGGCTGATGAAGCCGAAAGCAGAGGAACCCGTGCATGCGCAAGCTGCTGATCCTGGCCTTGGTTGTCGTCGGCCTGGGCCTGCTGTTCTGGTGGTGGAGCCGGCCGCAGCCGCAACCGGTGCGGCTGGTGGAAGTGGGGCGGGGACAGGTGGAATCCCTGGTCGCCAACACCCGCGCCGGCACCCTGAAATCCTGCCGGCGCTCGCGGCTGTCGTTCAATCTCGGTGGCCAGGTCACCGAACTGCTGATCGACGAGGGCCAGCGGGTGAAGGCCGGCGAGGTGCTGATGCGCCTGCGCCAGGACGACCGCCAGGCGCGGGTCGCGGAAGCCGAGGCGCGTCTCGCCGGGCAGCGCAAGGCCCGCGAGCAGCGCTGCGCCCAGGCGAAACTGGATCGCCGCGACCTCGAACGCCTGCGCCATCTGGCCGAGCGCCGGCTGGCCGCCGCCGACCTGCTGGACCAGTCCGAGACCCGCGCGCG
The DNA here is from genome assembly GCF_900103845.1 of Pseudomonas jinjuensis. Lineage (GTDB taxonomy): Bacteria > Pseudomonadota > Gammaproteobacteria > Pseudomonadales > Pseudomonadaceae > Pseudomonas > Pseudomonas jinjuensis. The sequence continues at coordinate 8,777 of NZ_FNIJ01000012.1, read as the reverse complement.
CCTGGCGCAACTGGCCTGCGATGCCAGCTCGGCGCAGATCGAGGAAACCGAGGCCAATCTCGCCCTGCAACGCTCGCAGCTCGACCAGGCGACCTTGCGCGCGCCCTTCGCCGGCGTGGTGGCGCAGATCAACGGCGAGCTGGGCGAGTACGTCACGCCGTCGCCGCCGGGCATTCCCACGCCGCCGGCGGTGGACCTGATCGACGACAGCTGCCTGTACGTCGAGGCGCCGATCGACGAGGTCGACGCCGCCCGCGTGCGCCTCGGCATGCCGGTGCGCATCAGCCTGGACGCCTTCCGCGAGCGCCACTTCGCCGGCAAGGTCAGCCGCATCGCGCCCTTCGTCCGTGACCTGGAGAAGCAGGCGCGCACCGTGGACGTCGAGGTGCGCTTCGACAGCGTGCCCGCCGACGTGGCGCTGCTCACCGGCTACAGCGCCGACGTGGAAATCCTCCTGGAGCAGAAGGCCGCTGCCCTGCGCATTCCCACCGAGGCGCTGGCCGAGGGGAAGCAGGTCTATCTCTATGACGAAGATGACGGCGTGCTGCGCGAGACGCGCATCGAGACCGGGCTCGGCAACTGGCGCTGGACCGAGGTGCTCTCCGGACTGCAGCCGGGCCAGCGCATCCTCGCCGGCCTGGACGTGGAAGGCCTGGCCGACGGCCTGAAGGTGCGGCCGGAGGCTGCGGAGCCGGCTCGATGATCCGCCTGCGCGGGGTGACCCGGCGTTTCCGCCTCGGCGACCAGGAAGTCATGGGCCTGGACGCGGTGGACCTGGAGATTGAGGCCGGCGACTACGTCGCGGTCAGCGGCCCGTCCGGTTCGGGCAAGTCGACCCTGCTCAACATCCTCGGCCTGCTCGACGCGCCGGATGCCGGCGAGTACTGGCTGCTCGGCGAAGCCACCGCCGGCCTCGACGAGCAACGCCGGGCCGAGCTGCGCAGCCGCTGGATCGGCTTCGTCTTCCAGTCCTACCACCTGATCCCGCGCATGACCGCGCGGGAGAACATCGAGCTGCCGATGATTCTCGCCGGTCTCGCCCCGGCCGAGCGGCAGCAACGCAGCGCCATGCTGGCCGAGCGCCTGGGGCTGGGCGACCGCCTTGCCCATCGCCCCGGCGAGCTTTCCGGCGGGCAGCGCCAGCGCGTCGCCATCGCCCGCGCCATCTGCATGCGGCCGAAACTGCTGCTGGCCGACGAGCCCACCGGCAACCTCGACAGCCAGTCCGGCGCGGAAGTGGTGGCGCTGCTGGAGGAGCTGAACCACGAGGGACTGACGCTGGTGGTGGTGACCCACGACCAGCACCTTTCCGCGCGCTCCCGCCGGCAGCTGGAGATGTGCGACGGACGCATCGTCGCGCAGCGCCAGAGGCAGCCCTGATGCGCGCCGTGGATGCCGCCGCCTTCTGCCTCGGCGCCCTGCGCGGACACCGTTCGCGCAGCCTGATGCTGCTGCTGGCGGTGGCCATCGGCGTGGTCGCGGTCAGCCTGCTCACCGGCCTGGGCGAGGGCGCGCGCAGCTATGTGCTCGGCGAATTCTCCCAGCTCGGCCGCAACACCCTGATCATCCTCCCCGGCCGCAAGGAGACCGTCGGCGGCATGCCGCCGATCACCGGCCTCGCCCCGCACGACCTGACCCTGCAGGACGCCCAGGCCATCGCCCGCCTGCCGCCGGTGCTGCGCGTCGCGCCGCTGCAGGCCGGGCAGCTGGAGGTCAGCGTCGGCAACCGCAACCGCGAGGCCTTCACCCTCGGCACCAGCCACGAGTTCTTCGCCATCCGCCAGCTTGCGGTGAGCCAGGGCCAGCCGCTGCCGGTGCTGGATTTCCGCCAGGCGCAGGCGGTCTGCGTGATCGGCGCCACCCTGCGCCGCGAGCTGTTCGGCACCCGGCCGGCGCTGGGCGAATGGCTGCGCGCCGGCGACCGGCGCTTCCGGGTGATCGGCATCCTCGCCGAGCGCGGCGAGTCGCTGGGCATGGACATCGGCGAGATGCTGATCATCCCGGTGGCCAGCGCCCAGGCGCTGTTCAACCGCGAGGGGTTGTTCCGCGTGTTCGCCGAGGTGCGCGGGCCGACCCTGCTGGACGGCGCCCGCAGACAGATCATCGCCACCATCGCGGCGCGCCATGACGGCAAGGACGACGTCACCCTGATCGGCCAGGACTCCATGCTCGCCGCCTTCGACGACATCCTCGCCGCACTCACCCTGGCGCTGGCCGGCATCGCCGCCGTCAGCCTGCTGGTCGCCGGCATCCTGATCATGAACGTCACCTGGATCTCGGTCAGCCAGCGCACCGCCGAGATCGGCCTGCTCAAGGCCATCGGCGCCAGCGCGACCCAGGTGCGCCTGCTGTTCCTCGGTGAGGCGGTGCTGCTGACGCTGGCCGGCGCGCTGGGCGGGCTGGCGCTGGGCGAGGCGCTGCTCTGGCTCGGCCGCCAACTCTGGGACTTCCCGCTGCAGGCGCCGCTCTGGGCGCGGCTCAGCGCGCTGCTGCTGGCGCTGGCCACGGCGCTGCTGTTCGCCTGGCTGCCGGCCAGCCGCGCCGCCGCCATGGAGCCGGTGGATGCCCTGCGGCCGCCCGGAGCACGGGGATGATGCGCCTGGCCGATGGCGTCGCGCTGACTACCGCGGCGCTCACCAGCCGGCCGCTGCGCAGCCTGCTGACCCTGCTCGGCGTGGCCATCGGCATCGCCGCGGTGGCGCTGCTCACCGCCATCGGCGAGGGGCTGCGCGGCTACGTGATCGACAGCTTCTCGCAGTTCGGTACGCGGCTGATCGCGGTGCAGCCCGGCCGCACCCAGACCGGCGGCTTCGGCGGCCTGCTCAGCAGCGTGCGCCCGCTGACCCTGGACGACGCCGAGGCGCTGCGCCGCCTGCCGCACATCGAGGCGGTGGTGCCGGTGATCCAGGGCAGCGGCGATGTGCGCTACGGCGAGAAGACCCGCAACAGCGACGTGATCGGCGGCGGCCACCAGCTCGCCGAGGCCTGGAAATTCAGGCTGGCGCTGGGGCAGTTCCTCCCCGAGGCGCGCGACGGCCGCTCGCCGCCCTACGCGGTGCTCGGCCACAAGCTGCGCGAGGAACTGTTCGGCGCGGCCAATCCACTGGGCGAGCTGGTGCGCATCGGCGGCACGCGCTTCCGGGTGATCGGCGTGATGGAAAGGAAGGGGCAGCTGCTCGGCTTCGACCTCGACGACATCGCCTACATCCCGGTGGACTGGGCGCAGAGCATGTTCAACCGCGAGGGGCTGATGGAGATCGACGTGGTGTTCGGCGCCGGCAGCAGTTCGGCGCTGATCGGCGAGCGCATCCGCAAGGCGCTGGTGGAGCGTCACGGCGCGGAGGACTTCAGCCTGATCACCCAGGACGACATGCTCGCCAGCCTGGATCGCATCCTCGCCGTGCTCAGCGCTTCCGTTGGCGCACTGGGCGGCATCTCGCTGCTGGTCGGCGCGGTGGGCATCCTCACCATCATGACCACCACGGTGGGCGAGCGCACCGCCGAGATCGGCCTGCTGCGCGCCATCGGCGCCAGCCAGCGGCAGGTGCTCGGGCTGTTCCTCGCCGAGGCGACGCTGCTGTCCCTGGCCGGCGGGCTGCTCGGCCTGCTGCTGATGGGGGCGCTGCTGCTGGTCCTGCATCTGGCGCTGCCGGGACTGCCGCTGGCGTTGCGTCCGGGCTTCCTTCTGCTGGCGCTGCTGCTGTCCGGCGTCATCGGCATTCTCGCCGGCATCGCCCCGGCCCGTGCGGCGTCGCGACTGCATCCGGTGGATGCGCTGCGCAGCGAGTGACCGGGTTGGCGGCTTGAGATGGCGCACGAGCGCCGCGGCAGGGCGCCGATATACTCGCAGGCATCGGGTTGGAGGGATTCGCACGCATGCAATGGATTTTCATGCTGGTAGGCCTGGTCGTCGGGGTGGCGGCCGGGGAGTCGTTGACCGGCGGCCTCCTCGGCGCGCTACTGGGGCTGGCGGTGGGGCAGGCTATCGGCCTGCACGATCTGCAACGCCGGAACGCCGCGCTGCAAGGGGAGCTGGCGCAGTTCGTCGAGCGCTTCGAGGCGGCCACCGAGGCTATCCATCAGCGTCTGCTGAAGGTCGAGCAGCCGTCTCCGGAAGAGACGCCGGAGGAGATCGCCGAATATCCGCTGCCAGCGGCACCGGCGGCTCCCATCGAAGAAGCGGAGCTGACCTGGGATATCGAGCTGCCGCCCCCCGAGCCTGCCGCGACGGCAGTGGAAAGCGCCGTTCCCGAGTGGCCGCCGACAGTCCGCGAAACTGCCCGGCCGATGGAATCGCCCTGGGAGGAATCCAGCGAACCGCGGGAGCCTTCGCCCATCGAGCGCGCCTTCGCCGCCGCCCGCGACTGGCTGCTGGGCGGCAATACCGTGCTGCGGGTCGGCGTGGTGCTGCTGTTCCTCGGTCTGGCCTTCCTCCTGCGCTATGCCACCGAAGGCATGAGCATGCCGCCCCAGGCGCCCTATATCGGCGTCGCCGCCGCGGCGCTGGCGCTGCTCGGCCTGGGCTGGTGGCTGCGCCTGCGCCGGCCGGCCTACGCACTGCTGCTGCAGGGGGCCGGCGTGGCGGTGCTGTACCTGACGGTGTTCGCGGCGATCAGGCTGTACCCGGAGATGAATGGCGGCGAGGTGCTGATCGAGCCCGGCGCCGGTTTCGTCCTGCTGGTGCTGGTGACGCTCTGCTCGGGCGTGCTCGCCGTGCTGCAGGATGCCCTCGGCCTCGCCGCGGCCGCGGCGCTGGGCGGCTTCGCCGCGCCGATCCTGGCGTCCACCGGCGGTGGCAGCCATGTCGCGCTGTTCAGCTACTTCGCCCTGCTCAACGCCGGCATCCTCGCCATCGCCTGGTTCAAGGCCTGGCGTCCGCTCAACCTGATCGGCTTCGTCGGCACCTTCGGTATCGGCTTCGCCTGGGGGCTGCGTTCCTACACGCCGGAGCTGTTCGCCAGTACCGAGCCATTCCTGCTGCTGTTCTTCCTGATGTACGTCGCCATCGGCCTGCTGTTCGCCCGTCGCCGGTTGCACGAACAGGAGCATCTCGCGCTGCGGCGAAGCGATTACGTGGACGCCACCGTGCTGTTCGGCCCGCCGCTGGTCGGCTTCGGCCTGCAGTACGCGCTGGTGCGGCATGTCGAGTTCGGCGCGGCGTTCAGCGCGCTGGTGCTGGGGCTGTTCTACATGGCGCTGGCGCGTCTGCTGGCCCGGCGCGGGGTGCAGTTGCTGGTGGAGATCTGCCTGGCGCTCGGCGTGGTGTTCGGCAGCCTGGCCATTCCGCTGGGGCTGGATGCGCGCTGGACCTCCGCCGCCTGGGCGGTGGAAGGGGCGGGCATCTACTGGCTGGGACTGCGCCAGCGGCGGCTGCCGGCGCGGATGTTCGCGCTGTTGCTGCAGATCGGTGCGGCGCTGGCGTTCCTCGGCGACCTGCGCGGCGGTGTCGATACGCTGCTGGAGGGTGCTCCGCTGGGCGCGTTGATGCTCGGTGCCGCATTGCTGTTCAGCTTCTGGCGGCTGCGTAGCGAATCCGGTGAGCATCTGTCGGCCTGGGAATCGAATTGCCGGCCGGTACTGGCCTGCGCCGGGCTGGCCTTCCTTTATCTGGTCGCCCCGCTGTGCTTTGCCGCCGAGACCACGACGATCGCCTGGGCGCTGGCCGGGCTGGCGGCACTGGTCGCCGGATTGCGGCTGCGTTCGCGCAGCTTCCTTGCCTGCGGCCTGGTCGTGCAGCTGCTCGGTGGCGCGCTGTTGCTGCTGGCGGGACCGGCGTTGTACTGGGGCTGGTCCGGCGAAGGGCTGAAGCCGCTCGCCCATCTCGGCTTCTGGGCGCCGACGGTGCTGGCGCTGGCGGCGTTGGCAGGCGCCTGGTGGCTGCATCGTTCAGCTGAACAGGAGCTGAGCCTGGGCGCGCTCGATCTCGAACGCCTGTCGCAATTGCTGCTGGCCTGGGGGGCCGGTTGGTGGGCGCTGGCCGCGCTGGGCGAGATCGTCCGCTTCGTGCCCGATGCCATGCGCGAGCATGTGGCGTTGCTGGTGGCGGCACTGAGCGTCGCGATGTGGACCCTGCTGGCGCTGCGCGAAGGGTGGCGCGCCCTGGCGGCGCTCTGCCTGACTCTCGCGCCGCTGGCCTGCCTGGCACTGGCGAGCGCCTGGCGGCTGGAGTATCACCCGCTGGCGAACCTTGGCTGGCTCGGCTGGCTGGCCTTCCTGCTGGTCCATCTGCTGTCGCTGCGGCGGCTGGACGAGTTGCTGCCGAAACGGGCGGCCGGCGCCATCCATGTGCTCGGCTGCTGGTTGATCCTCGGCGTGCTGGCGCTGGAGCTGCGCTTCCTCTTCTATTCACTGGCCGAGCATTACAACGCCTGGCGCTGGCTGGGCTGGGCGCTGGTGCCGAGCCTGTTCCTGGTTCTCATGGGGCTGCCGCGACAGTTGCCGTGGCCGGTGGCGGTCTATCCCCGCGAGTACCGCGCCATCGCCGCGCTGCCGGTGGCGCTGCTGTTGTTCGCCTGGTTCTGGCTGGTCAACCTGCTCAGCGACGGGGCGGCCGAGCCGCTGCCTTACCTGCCGCTGCTCAACCCGCTGGAGCTGGGCATGCTGATCGTGCTGGCGGCGATCCATCGCTGGGCGCTGGCCGGGCTGCCGCTGCTCGGTGCGCAGACGCGCGTGCTGCAGGTAGTGATCGGCGCTTCGCTGTTCGGTCTGGCGACCATGGCGGTGTGTCGCGCTGCGCATCACTGGGCGGGCGTGCCGTTCGAGCCGTTCGCCCTGCGCGAGTCGATGGTGGTGCAGGCCGGGCTGTCGATCGTCTGGACCCTGATCGCCCTCGGTCTGATGGTCTTCGGCCATCTGCGTGCACGCCGCGAGCTATGGATGGTCGGCGCGGCGCTGATCGGCGTGGTGGTGATCAAGCTGTTCTTCGTCGAGCTGGGCAACAGCGGCAGCCTGGCGCGCATCGTCTCTTTCATCGGCGTCGGCGTGCTGCTGCTGATCGTCGGCTACTTCGCCCCCTTGCCGCCGCGTCGCGCGGAACCGGAGCAGGAGCAACCTTCCGCATGATCACCCTGATACGAAGCTGTGTTGCCCTGCTGTTCGCCGGGGCCCTGTCCGCTGGCGTGGCGGCGGAGAACCCGAGCGATTTCGCCAGCCAGGTGCCTTTGGCGGTGTCCGGGAACGGGCCCTGGTATCGCCTGCAATTGCCGGTCGCTGCGCAGTTCGCTGCCCGCCATGCCGATCTGCGCGACCTACGGGTGTTCAATGCGGAGGGCGGAGCGCTGCCGTACAGCCTGCGCCTCGGCAGCGCGCGGCAGGCCGAGACGCGGCTGGAGGCTGCGGGACGGGTGTTTCCGCTGCGCGGGCCGGCGGGCGGTGCGGCGTCGGAGAGCCTGAAGGTGATCCGCAACACCGCCGGCACCATTGTCGAGATTCCGCCGGCGGCCGTGCCGGACGGTGGTCGCGAGATTCTGCGCGGCTGGCTGATCGACGCCAGCGCCAGTGACTTTCCGCTGGATCGGCTGAGTCTCGACTGGAGTGCGCCGGCCGAGGGTTTCCAGCGTTTCCGCATCGAGGCCAGCGATGACCTGAGCCACTGGCGTTCCGTTGGCGAGGGGCAGGTCGCCCGGCTGAGCTTCAATGGCGAGCGGATCGACAACAATGATGTCCAGCTGCCGGGTGTGCGGGCGCGTTACCTCCGTCTGCTGTGGATCGCTCCGGAAGAAGCGGCAACCCTGAGTGGAGCGCGCGTGGGCGGGACGCGCAGCAGTGCCGAGCCGGCGCCGCTGGTATGGTCCGATCCCTTGCCGGGTCGCGCCGGCCAGAACGGCGAGTTCACCTGGGACCTGCCGCAGGCTCTACCGCTGGAGCGCGTGCGGATTCCCCTCGGCCAGCCCAATACCCTGGCGCCGGTAACGCTCCAGGGACGCCGGGACGGCAAGGTGCAATGGAGTCCGCTGGCGCGCGGCGTGCTTTATCGTCTGCCGCAGGGCGGTCGCGAAGTGCGCCAGGAGGAAATCACCCTGCCGGGCTGGCCGGTGAGCCAGTTGCGCCTGCAGGTGGACGCGCGCGGCGGCGGTCTGGGCGGTGAGGCGCCACAAATGCGCGTGGCACTGCGCGCCACCGAGGTGATCTTCCTCGCCCGCGGCAGCGCGCCCTATCGACTGGCGCTGGGAAATGCCGGGGCGCGGAACTCCAGCCTGCCGCTCACCGTCCTGGTGCCGGGTTTCGACGAAGGCAAACTGGAAACCATGGGCACGGCGCGCCTGGATGGCACCTTGCAAAGCCAGGCCGCGCTGACTGCAGGAATCGACTGGAAGCGGATTGGCTTGTGGGGTGTGCTGCTGCTGGGTGTAGGCCTGCTGGCAGGCATGGCCTTCAGTCTGTGGCGCACGTCATCGGCGAAGCGCTGAAAATTCTTTCAGAAAGTCGTTGACGGGAATTTCCAGGTCCCTATAATGCGCCCCACTCCAGTCGACGACGCCGACGAAGTTCTTGAAAATCAAGCACTTAAGCGTGGTGAGGTGGTTGGAGTGGTGGTTGGCGACGATCATCGAGGTGCTTGACAGCGAAACTGATCGCTGTAGAATGCGCCTCCCGCTGATGCGAAGGTCTCGACCTTCACGGAAGCGCAAGCGATTGAGTAGAAACGAAAATTTCGAAAATAACGCTTGACGGAAAGAGAGGTTAGCGTAGAATGCGCGCCTCGGTTGAAGCGAAGGCCTCAACCAACTGCTCTTTAACAAGTCGAATCAAGCAATTCGTGTGGGTGCTTGTGAGTT